>NZ_KE386846.1:0-133822 GCF_000429085.1 Streptomyces flavidovirens DSM 40150
GGATCCCCGGAAACGGGTGTCCGTCCCGCGCGATTAGCTCAGCGGGAGAGCGCTTCCCTGACACGGAAGAGGTCACTGGTTCAATCCCAGTATCGCGCACGCAGTTCGCAGGATGCAGGATGCAGTTCCCAGGATGCGGGACGCAGGATGCACGACCGCAAGATCAACTGAATGACCCTCGCGCGATTAGCTCAGCGGGAGAGCGCTTCCCTGACACGGAAGAGGTCACTGGTTCAATCCCAGTATCGCGCACCACCAGTAAGCAGCCCCCGACCGTGACCACGGCCGGGGGCTGCTTCGTGTGCGCGGTCAGGACGAGAAGAGCATCCGGCCGAAGCCCTTCTGACGGTGTCCGCCGTGGTGGCCCCCGTGGTGACCGCCGTGGTGGCCGTGCTGCGGGGCGCCCCAGGCGGGTGCGGGCGCTGCGGGGTAGGCCTGGGGGGCCGGCGGCGGGGGCGGGGCCTGCTGCGTCCACTGCGACTCGAGGCGGGTCAGTGATTCCAGTTCGCCGTAGTCGAGAAAAATCCCGCGGCAACCACTGCACTGCTCGATCTGGACACCGTTGCGGTTGTACGTGTGCATGGGCGCGTGGCACTTGGGGCACTGCATGGTCGGGTCAACTCCTCGCCGTCGGTCTGGCATCGCCGGAATGCATGCCCGGCGACGGTCCGTTCACCCTACGGCGTGGCTTCGTACGCCAACTCGGGCGGCAGCGAGGCGATACGGGCGCAGGCCTCGATCATCATTTCCTCCACCTCGTCCAGCGGCCGGTTGTCGGCGGCGGACTTGGCGAGGGCGAGGGCGGCGGTCTGGACGGTCAGGGCGCGGGCGGGGACGTCGAGTTGGGGCCAGGGGTCACCGTCGGGGCGTACGGCCGTACCGCCGGCGGACCGGTACGCGCCGAGGAAGCGGTCCCAGACGTCGGGCGCGAGCAGGCCCGCGGCGTACCAGGCGGCGGGGCGGGCCAGGTCCCAGGCGGGGTCGCCGATGCCCATGTCGTCCACGTCGATCAGCAGCCAGCGGTCCGTGCTCGGGGCGCCGGCCGGGTGCCGGACCAGCTGGCCGAGGTGGAGGTCGCCGTGGCACAGGGCTGCGCGGCCGTGCGGCGGCGGGGCTTCGTCGCGGGCCCAGGCCGGGAGTCCGGCCCAGGCGCGGAGTACGGCTGTCGTGGCGGCGGTGGTGGTGGCCGTGGCGGTAGAGGCAGGGTGAGGGCCTGTCGCCGCCCGCATGCGCGCGATGGCGCGGGCCGCCTTCGCCGGGCCGCGCATGGGCGGCAGCGGCGCGGGGAGTTGGAGCGCGCCGGGTGCGATCGCGTGCAGCCGGGCGAGGAGGGTCGCGGCGTCCTCCCAGGGGGCGGCGTCCGGGTCCTCGGGGTCGACGGGTGTGCCGTACGGCCACAGGGTGAGGGGCCGGCCGTGCAGCACGGTGGTGAAGGCGCCCCCTCGCGCGGCGGCGGGTACGGGCAGAGGGGGCAGGAGGATGCCGGCGAGGAGTGGGTGTGCGGCGACGGCGATACGTGCGGTGAGGGCGGCGGGGTCCGTGTCGGGTGCGTGGGACTTGGCGACGACGTCGCCGTGACGTACGACCGTGCCGTCCGGCCTGTCGGCCAGGATGTCGGGGCGGGGACAGGGGCAGGCGGGGGGCGTGGTCCGGTGGCCGGGGGGCGTCTGGGCGGGCCGGGGTGCGGCGTCGTGCGCGACCGCGGTCAGCGCTTGCGCGACGGATACGGTCACGGTCCCGGTCCCCCCAGGGGTGTGCGGTTCGGTGCGGTTAGGTGCGGTGTGGTGCGGTGCGGCGGCTGCGGTGCGGTGCCGCCCGGGAGCCTAGGCGCTGCGCTGGGCTTTTCCCCACCCCGCCCCTTCCCGGCTGTGACATGTGCGGCTCCGCCGCGGGGGGGCAAGCCCCCAGACCCCCGGACGCCCTGCGGGCATGTCCTCAAACGCCGGACGGGCTGGATTTGCCGCACAGCGGCAACTCTCAGCCCCTCCGGCGTTTGAGGAGCGGGGCCTCGGGCGGAGCCCAGCAACCCCCGGCCCACTCCAGCCCGTCCGGCGCTTGAGGACCGGGGTCTGGGGCGGAGCCCCTCACGCGGCGGAGCCGTGAAGTGTCACAGCGGGAAGGGGCGGGGTGGGGTGGGGAAAAGCCCGCTGCAGGGAGCCCCGGCGTTAAATCGCGCGCTGCCACCCGGTAGGGAAAAAGGCGTTGCCCGGACAGCTCCCCAGCTGTCCGGGCAAACGCAGTCGTCCGCCGCACCCCCGTCCCCACGGGGTTTTGAAATGGCCGGATGTCCTGGCCCGGTCCGCTCTACCGGGCCGTGGGCGCCGCTCAGCGCCCGAGCATCACGCCCACGGACGACGCCTGTGTGACCACTGCTTCCCAGCCTCCGAAGAGGACGACGAGCAGCGCCGCGAAGGGAAGGACCATGGCCGTCGCCACCAGGGGGTGGCGCGTGCCGGACGGGCGGCCGCCGAACGAGGCGAATGCCCTGCGTCCCTGCGTACGGATCATCGTCCGCGGCGCCGTGTCCGCCATGGTCCCTCTCCTGTCGTGAGTTGGCAGCGGCGGGTGTCTGACCTCGGGGGACGAGTGCTCCACCCGCCGCTTGACCTCAACATTAGGCGCGCGTCACGACCGGGGCGTCATGCCCGCGTACTGATTGCCGGGCCTCCCGGAGGATGAGCCACCACCCGGCGGCGTACTCCCCAGGGTGGAGAGGCCGCCCTACGTCTTGGGGTCTTCCCGGAGGGGGCGGGGGCCCTCCTGGTGTTCGGAGGCGTCCTCCCTCGGGACCGGCTGTTCGACCAGGGCGAGCACCCTGGTCGCCATGAAGCGCGCGGTGCGTACCACGGAGCCGCTTCGGGTGACTTCGCTCACTTCGACCACTCCCCTACGGACCGCGGTTTCCACCCGCCGGCCTGCCCGCGAGGCCACCACCTCGTACGTACGCGTCGTGTCTCCCGCGTCGACCACTATCTCCACGCGATCGCCCTTCATTGATCCAATCCCCCTTCTGCGACGGATCTTTGAGATCTCGCACGGGCCGGGGACGGCGGATCGGCCGCCCCCTGACCACTCTTCAAGTTTCCCACCCGGCACTGACAATCGATCGATTCGAGAGGGCGCGGCCTATGAGCACACCGGGCCGCAGGTACGTAAGCTGTGCGACGTCGGACGGACCGGTCAGCAGCGGCGTGGGGGAGGCCCCACCAGAGGTAGGGGACGGACATGGCGATGATGCGGCTCCGGCGCGAGGACCCGCGTGTCGTCGGCTCGTTCAGGCTTCACCGGCGGCTGGGGGCGGGCGGCATGGGCGTCGTCTACCTGGGCTCGGACCGGCGCGGCCAGCGCGTCGCTCTGAAGGTGATCCGGCCGGACCTGGCGGAGGACCAGGAATTCAGGTCGCGCTTCGCGCGCGAGGTGTCCGCCGCGCGGCGGATCCGGGGCGGCTGTACGGCGCGGCTGGTGGCGGCCGACCTGGAGGCGGACCGGCCGTGGTTCGCAACCCAGTACGTACCGGGGCCCTCACTGCACGACAAGGTGGCCGAAGAGGGTCCGCTGACGGCCTGCGACGTGGCCGCCATCGGTGCGGCGCTGTCGGAGGGGCTGGTGGCCGTGCACGAGGCCGGTGTTGTCCACCGCGACCTGAAGCCGTCGAACATCCTGCTGTCGCCCAAGGGCCCGCGCATCATCGACTTCGGCATCGCCTGGGCGACCGGGGCCAGCACCCTCACGCATGTGGGAACGGCGGTGGGCTCCCCCGGCTTCCTGGCCCCCGAGCAGGTGCGCGGCGCGGCGGTCACACCGGCCACGGACGTGTTCGCCCTCGGGGCCACGCTGGCGTACGCCGCCACGGCCGACTCCCCTTTCGGGCAGGGCAGTTCGGAGGTGATGCTGTACCGCGTGGTGCACGAGGAGCCGCAGCTGTACGGAGTGCCCGACGCCCTCGCGCCGCTGGTGCGGGCCTGTCTCGCCAAGGATCCGGAGGAACGGCCCAGCACGCTGCAGCTCTCGATGCGGCTCAAGGAGATCGCGGCTCGGGAGGCCCAGGGTGTCGGTGAGGCGCGGCCGCACACGTCGCGCGCCGATCACGACCGGCCCACCGGGCGGCTCACCGAGCGGTACGTCGAGCAGGACACCGAACGGGGGCGCCCGGCGGGTACGCCCGCGCCGCGCGCGCAGGCTCCGCGCGCCTCGACGCCGCGGTCGGGTTCACGGCCGTCGGCCGGGCGCAGTACCACGCGTTCAGGCGGTCGTACGAACGGGCGGCCAGGCACCAGGACGGGGGCCAGAACGACATTCGCCGGGCGGCGTCCGGCGAACCCGAAGCTGCTGCGGCAGCGCCTCGTCGTCTTCGTCGTGGTGACGCTGCTGGTGGCGCTGGGGATCACGGCGGCGCAGGGGTGTCAGGGCCCGGACAGGAGTCTCGGCGTAACACATGAGGTGGAGCGGCAGCCGGCCCAGGAGGGGCCGCGGGTCCTCTGAGCCCCGGCGGCTCGCCACCGGACGGCCACGATTACTGAGCAAGCCGGCCGCGATCAAAGAGCTGACCGGTCTCATGGGGGCGGGCGGCCTCACGGGGCGGCCGGTCTCTCGGGGGCGGCTGGTCTCACGGCGGCTGGTCTCACCGGGGCGACCCGGTCTGAAGGGCGCCCGGTCTCCGGTCAGGACTGCGGGCGGCCTGTCGCCACCGCGTAGAACGCGACCGCGGCTGCCGCCCCGACGTTCAGCGAATCGACGCCGTGTGCCATCGGGATACGGACCCACTCGTCGGCGGCGACGAGCGCCTGCCTGGACAGGCCGTCGCCCTCCGCGCCGAGCATCAGGGCGACCCGGTCGAGGCGGTGCGGGGCCGCGTCGTCGATCGCCGATGCCTTCTCGTCGGGGGTGAGGGCGAGGAGCTTGAAGCCGGCCTCCCGTACCTTCTCCAGGTCCTTGGGCCAGGACTCCAGCCGGGCGTACGGCACCGAGAAGACCGCGCCCATGGAGACCTTGACCGACCTGCGGTAGAGCGGGTCGGCGCTGTCCGGGGAGAGCAGCACGGCGTCCATGCCGAGGGCGGCGGCGCTGCGGAAGATCGCGCCGATGTTGGTGTGGTCGTTGACCGCCTCCATGACGACGACCCGGCGTGCCGTCGCGAGCAGGTCCTCGGCGGTCGGGAGGGGCCTGCGCTGCATCGAGGCGAGGGCGCCGCGGTGCACGTGGTACCCGGTGACGCGTTCGGCGAGGTCCGGGCTCACGGCGTACACCGGGGCCGGGACCTCGTCGATGACGTCGCGCATGACGTCGACCCACTTGGCGGAGAGCAGCATCGACCGCATCTCGTAACCGGCGTGCCTGGCACGCCTGATGACCTTCTCGCCCTCGGCGATGAAGAGCCCCTCGACGGGCTCGCGCCTGCGCCGGAGCTCGACGTCGGTCAGGCCCGTGTAGTCGCGCAGGCGCGGGTCGTCGGGATCGTCGATGGTGATGAGATCGGCCACAGGGTGATACTGCCTTGTCGTGGATGCGGTGCCAACGGGTGGGGCGGGGGGATGATTACCGGAGGTTACGAGCTCCGGTAATGGGGACCGTGCGTCATATGCGCCTTGGTCGGCCTTGGTTTGCTTGCTTCGGTCCTACGTTGACCACGTCGCCGATGACGATGACGGTCGGCGGGCGTACGTCCTCCGACCTGGCCTTCTCCGCGACCGTCGCGAGCGTCGCGTCCACGCGGCGCTGGGCGGCCATCGTGCCTTCCTGGATGATCGCCACGGGCGTCTCGGGTGAGCGGCCGTACGCCGTCAGGGCCGCGGCGATCGCGCCGATCCGCTCCACGGCCATGAGGAGCACGAGCGTGCCGCGCAGGCCCGCGACCGCCTTCCAGTCGACGAGGGAACGCGGGTCCTCGGGGGCGACGTGGCCGCTGATCACCGTGAACTCGTGCGCGACGCCGCGGTGGGTCACGGGGATCCCGGCCGCGCCGGGGACGCTGATGGAGCTGGAGATGCCGGGGACCACGGTGCACGGGATGCCGGCCTCGGCGAGCGCCTGGGCCTCCTCCATGCCGCGGCCGAAGACGAAGGGGTCGCCGCCCTTGAGGCGTACGACCGCCTTGCCCGCCTTCGCGTGCTCGATGAGCGCGTTGTTGATGGCCTCCTGCGCCATGAAGCGGCCGTACGGGATCTTCGCGGCGTCGATCACTTCGACGTGCGGCGGGAGTTCGTCGAGGAGGTCGCGCGGGCCGAGGCGGTCGGCGATGACGACGTCGGCCTCGGCGAGGAGGCGGCGGCCGCGGACCGTGATCAGGTCCGGGTCGCCGGGGCCGCCGCCGACGAGGGCGACGCCGGCGGTACGGGTGCGGTGCTGGGGGGCGACCAGGGTGCCGTCGCGCAGGCCCTCGACGATGGCGTCGCGTACGGCGGCCGTGCGGCGGGGGTCGGGGCCGCCGCTGGTGAGGACGGCCACGGTCACGCCCTCGGAGCGGCCGGTGGCGGGGGTCCAGGCGGTGGCGGCTTCGGCGTCGTCGGAGCGGACGCACCACGTGCGGGTACGTTCGGCTTCGGCGGAGGCGGCGGCGTTGGCGGCGGTGTCGGTGGACGCGATCAGGGCGTACCAGGCGTCGGCCAGGTCCCCTTCGGCGTACGGCCGCCGCTCCCAGCGGATCTCACCGGCTTCTGCCATCGCCTCGACGGAGGGGGTGGCGGACGGCGATACGAGGACGATGTCGGCGCCGGTCGCGATGAGCGCCGGGAGTCGTCGCTGGGCGACCTGACCGCCGCCGATGACGACGACGCGCCGGCCGGCGAGGCGGAGTCCGACGGGGTAGGCGGGGTATGGGTCGCCTGCGGCGGCGTGCGGCGCGGTCATGGCGTGCGGCTCCTCGGGGCGGGGAGGTGGGTGCGGCTTGCGGCTTCGCCACTCTGTGGCTTGGGTGCCTTGGCTGGGGCCTTGTGCCGCTGCGACGGTGAAGCGGCTGGTGGGGCGGGGTTCGGTGCCCCCGCGAATACCTTACGGGCCGGGGGCGGCGGGGTCACCGGGGGCGGGGGCGGGGGCGGGGGCGGCGGCCGTGGAGTGGGGGCCTTTGGCCGGGGCCGCGTCGCGGGGGCGTCGGGGCGGGGCCGCGTCGGGGCGTCTCCTCGGGTGCCGAACGTTCGGGTACCGCTGCGTACATGCGGACTCGTTGCGTTCGACACCCTGCGGGGAGCACCCCGACACGTCCCCTCCCGCACCTCGGGCAGGCATCCGGGGGCGCTACGGGCCCACTCGGGACCCGTGTCCGGCAACGGCCAGGTCGCGGGGACGGGGCCGCCTCGGGGCGTCTCCTCGGGTGCCGAACGTTCCGGTACCGCTGCGTACATGCGGACTCGTTGCGTTCGACACCCTGCGGGGAGCACCCCGACACGTCCCCTCCGCACCTCGGGCAGGCATCCGGGGGCGCTGCGGGCCCACTCGGGACCCGTGTCCCGCACACGGCCAGAAGGGCCGTGCCCCCGCGCATGAGCGCGGCGGGCACGGCCTGCAGTTGCGTGCGGGCTACTTCTCGGTCACTCCGGCCGAGTCGAACGTGGCGACCTCGTGCATCGCCCTCGCCGCGCTCTGGACGACCGGGAGCGCCAGCAGCGCGCCCGTGCCCTCGCCGAGGCGGAGGTCCAGGTCCACCAGCGGGCGCAGGCCCAGCTTGTTCAGGGCGGCCACGTGGCCCGGTTCCGCGCTGCGGTGGCCCGCGATGCAGGCCGCCAGCGCCTCGGGCGCGATCGCGCGGGCGACCAGAGCGGCCGCTCCCGCGCTCACGCCGTCCAGGATCACCGGCGTACGCAGCGACGCTCCGCCGAGCAGGAACCCGACCAGCGCCGCGTGTTCCAGGCCGCCGACCGCCGCCAGGACGCCGATCGGGTCCGCCGGGTCCGGCTGGTGGAGCTCCAGGGCGCGGCGTACGACGTCCACCTTGCGGGCGTGCATCTCGTCGTTGATGCCCGTACCACGGCCGGTGATCTCAGCCGGGTCCTGGCCCGTGTACACGGCGATCAGAGCGGCCGACACCGTGGTGTTGGCAATGCCCATCTCGCCGGTGACCAGCGCCTTGTTGCCCGCCGCCACCAGATCGCGCGCCGTCTCGATGCCCACCTCGATCGCGGCGAGCACCTCCTCGTGGGTGAGCGCCTGCCCCGTGGTGAAGTCCGCCGTGCCCGCACGTACCTTGCGCGGCAACAGGCCCGGCGTGGAAGGCAGTTCGCCCGCTACGCCCACGTCCACCACGCAGACCTCCGCCCCGACCTGGCTCGCGAAGGCGTTGCAGACCGCGCCGCCGCCGAGGATGTTGGCGACCATCTGCGATGTCACCTCCTGCGGCCAGGCGGTGACGCCCTGGGCGTGCACACCGTGGTCGCCCGCGAAGATCGCGACGGCCGCCGGTTCTGGGATGGGGGGCGGGCACATCCGGGACAGGCCGCTCAGCTGCGCGGAGATGATCTCCAGCATGCCGAGCGCACCGGCCGGCTTCGTCATGCGCTTCTGGCGTTCCCATGCCTCGCCGAGCGCCTTGGCGTCGAGGGGGCGGATGTTGGAGACGGTCTCCTGGAGGAGATCGTGCGGCTCCTCGCCGGGCAGGGCTCTGCGGCCGTACGTCTCCTCGTGGACGACCCAGGAGAGCGGGCGGCGCTTGGACCAGCCCGCCTGCATCAGCTCGGGTTCTTCTGGGAACTCGTCGACGTAGCCGACGCAGAGGTACGCGACTACTTCGAGGTGCTCCGGCAGGCCCAGCGCGCGGACCATCTCGCGCTCGTCGAAGAAGCTGACCCAGCCGACGCCCAGCCCTTCGGCTCGGGCGGCGAGCCAGAGGTTCTCGACCGCGAGCGCGGAGGAGTACGGCGCCATCTGCGGCTGCGTGTGGCGGCCGAGGGTGTGGCGGCCGCCGCGGGTCGGGTCTGCAGTGACGACGATGTTCACCGGGGTGTCGAGGATGGCCTCGATCTTCAGTTCCTTGAACTGCTTCGCCCGGCCCTTGGGCAGCGACTTGGCGTACGCGTCGCGCTGGCGGACGGCGAGTTCGTGCATCGTCCGGCGGGTCTCGGCGGAGCGGATGACCACGAAGTCCCAGGGCTGGGAGTGGCCGACGCTCGGCGCGGTGTGCGCTGCTTCGAGGACGCGGAGGAGGACCTCGTGCGGGATGGGGTCGCTGCGGAAGCCGTTACGGATGTCCCGGCGCTCCCGCATGACCCGCAGGACAGCTTCGCGCTCGGCGTCGTCGTATCCGGGAGCGGGGGCGGGGGCTGAGGTGGAGGAACTGGCGGTGGCGGAGGGAGTGGCGGTCTCGGAAACCACCGGCGCCGGTTCGGGCGTGGGCTCGGGCTCGGGCTCGGCAATCGCTTCCGGCTGGGGGGGCGCGGCCGTTGCCTGCGCGGGTTCGGCCACCGGCTCCGGGCCCTGCTGTACGGGCAGCTCGGCGGCGGGGCCACCGTCGCGCGGCGCGGGTACGAGGAGGGGGAGAGACGCTGCCGCCACGTGCTCGGCGAGCTGCTCCGGGACAGGGGCGGCGTCCGGCTGGGACTCCGGCTCCGGCTGCGGCTGCGGCTGCGGCTGCGGCTCGATGGCCGCTGTGGCCGGTTGGGGCACGGGCTGCGGCTCGGCCACCGGCTCCGCGACCGCGACGGGCTCGGGTTCCGGTACCGGTGCTGGTACCGGAGCCTCGGCGGGTTGCGGAGCGGGCGCGGCGGCGGGGGCGACCTCCGCTTCCGGCGCCGTCTCGGGCACGGGTGCTGCCTCGGGCACCGGCACCGTCTCCGGCTCGGGCGCCGCCTCGGGCACCGGTGCTGCCTCGGCGGCAACAGCGGCCGGGGTCGCTTCCGCTACCGGCTCGGGGACGGGCTCGGCGGCCGGCTCTTCGACCGGCGCAGGAGCGAGGTGCGGCTCGGTGGCGAGAGAACCCTCGACCGGGACGAACTGGCCGACGGCCTGAGGCCCCTGAGGTTCCTGCGGCGGCAGCGGCTGCTGTGGCTGGGCCTGCTCCGGTTCGGGCTGCTGCGGTTCGGGCTGCTGGGCTTCGTGAGCAACAGGCTCGGGAGCGGCGGGCTCCGCGGCAACAGGCTCCGGAGCAGCGGTCACCGGAGCAACCGTCTCCGGAGCGGCTGTCTCGGGCGCCACCGGCTCGGCGGCGGCTGGCTCCGCCGTCACCGGCTCCGGTGCGGCCGGGACGCTCGCCGCCTCCTCCGCCACCGGCGCGGGCGCCGGAACGGGCTCAGCCGTGGGCTCAGGCGCGACGTGGGGCTGGGATTCCGGTGCGACGATCTCCGGAACGACCGTTTCTGCGGGGATCTCCTGAGGCACCTGAGACTCCTGCGGCCGAGGCCAAGACATAGCAGCCTGTGACGGAATCATGCCGAGCTGGGGCCCTGGCAGCGCGGCCGCTTCTTCACTCGGAATGTCCAGGTACTCGGGGCCGGTGACCGGCGGGCCAGGCTGCCGTACGGGCCCCGGATTCTGCGGCATCGTCGCCGCGCTGGGCGCACCAGCACCGGCCGCGGGTCCGCGGTCGGCCAGCGATCGTACGACGCCACCGGTCGCGTCGGGCACCGGCGGGCCGAGGTGCAGGGGACGGCGTGCGGGCGTGGGTGTGGGGGCCTGGGCCGCTGCCGGCGCTGGCTGCGGCTGCGGAGTCCGTACGACGCTGAGGTCGATGGAACCGGAGTCGCGGCCACCGGTCTCGTGCGCGCCGGGTCCGGGTCCGTCCATCTGGAGGTTGGGCTGAGGCACGGGCTGCGGCTGCGGGGCCTGGGCCGCCTCGGGGTGCTGCGGCGCGCTCTGCCCGTCGGGGGCGGAGGCCGCCTGCGGCTCGGGAGTTTCCGTCGGCTGGGGCGCCTGCTGGGGCTGGGGCTGGGCCACCTGCTGTATCGGCGGCGGCGCCTGCCGCTCCTGCGCCTGCTGCGCCGGCACGACCTGAGGGTCGCTCCACGCGCCCTGCGCGCCCGGCATCAGCAGCAGGTCGTCGTCCTCGGCTGCGCTCTCGGAGGGTTCTAGGAAGGCGTACGCGTCCGGAGCGGCGATGCCCGGCTGCGCCACCATGCCTGCGTCCTCCGGCAGTCCCTCGCCCGAGACCCGGCCGGTGTCAGTCATGCGTACCCCTCGCCCATCGCTTGTGCTCCTTCGGCCCTTCGCCCTGGGACGCCCGCTCGCGGCACGTTCGGCACCCGTTCAACGGAAGAACGAGCGTCCCTGTCACGCGGCACGAATGCCCCGCGGACACCATGCATTCTCGCGGCCGTTCGCCGCCAGGGCAGGAAGTCCCGCCACGGCCCGGTGTGGGCTGCGCCACGTTGCGCGCCCCCGGCTGCGCCGTACCACATAGAGCTCCAAAACGGGCCCCGTTTCCGGACATTGGCGCACGAAGCACCGAACGCCCGGCTGCGGTACAACGATCGGCCAGCCTACCCCGCGCCACGCAGCGGCATCATCATGGGGCGCATTCCGGCTGCCCGTTCCGCCGGGCGGCCGCTCCCGCTCATCGGGAGGCTTCGCGCCGCTCATGGACGCCGGAGAGCAGGAAGACCACCGAGCGGTCGCGTTCCGACCAGGCGTCGGTGTCGAGTTCGACGGACTGGAGCAGCGCGCATTCGACGGCGTAACCGCCCTCGGCGAGTGCCCTGCCGATCGCCTCCGCCTCGTCGCGCGTGGACGCGTGCGTCACGATGCGCTCGGGCCTGCGGTCCGCGCACGCCGAGACGACGGGCACTCCCCCGCCCCCGATGCGTACGACATCGGGTTCGGGCAGGTCTTCCAGGATGTACGGCGCCCGCCCGTGCACGACATGGAGCTGTACGCCGAAACGCCGTGCGGCGGCTGTCGTACGGCCGCACGCGTCCGGGTCGGCGTCGACAGCGATGACCGCCGCGCCGAACCTGGCCGCCTCGACGGCGAGCGCCCCGCTGCCCGAGCCGATGTCCCAGACCAGGTCGCCGGTACGCGGCCCGAGACGGGCCAGTTGGGCGGCCCGGAGCCCGGCGGACTCACCCTCCCCGAGCCCTTGCGTGATCCCTTGCCCGGCCGCCTGCCCAGGTCGCTCGCCCGGCCGCCCGGCGCCGTACTCCTCGGCGGGCAGCGCCCAGCCCCGTACGGCGGGCGGATAGCCGGGGTCCCGGCCGCCCATCCAGCCGCCGCCCGTGCCGTCGGGGCCGGCGGGTCCGGCGCTGCCGCCGATGACGATGACGACATTGGGGTCGCGCCAGGCGTGGTCGGCGGCCTTGTCGGACGTCAGGACGGTGACCTGCTCGCGGGCCGTGCCCAGTTCCTCGCAGATGACGAAGGTGCGGTGGACTCCTTCGAGCAGCAGGGCGAGTTCGGCGGGGCCGGCGCCCGGTGACGTGAGCACCGCGACCTTGGTGTGCGCCCGGCACACATTGACGGCGCGGCGCAGCGTGCGGCGGTGGGCGACGACGATCTGGGCGTCGTCCCAGGGCATCCCGGCGCGGGCGAACGCGGTGGCCACCGACGAGACGGCGGGCACGACTTCGACCTCCAGGCCGTGCTGAGGTGCGCGCAGCGTCCGTACGACGCCGAAGAAGCCGGGGTCTCCGTCGGCGAGGACGACGGCCGTGCCCCGGTGGCCCGCGATGCGGCGGGCGGCGAGGTCGACGCTGCCGAGGCGGATGCGCTCGGCGCCCGGCGGCACTTCGGGGAGCGCCAGGTGGTGCGCGGCGCCCGCGACGAGGGTGGCGGCCGCGAGTGCGGACCTGGCCGCGGCGGTGAGCGGCGATCCGTCCCAGCCGATCACCGTGACCCGGTCGGCCATCCTGTCAGTCTCCTGGAGTTGTCGCTGGTTGGTGCGTGGGGGTGTGGCCGGGGCGGGTGGGGCGGCGCGAGGTGAGCGTATCTGGTACAGACCAGGACGGCCTCGGGCGGGCGGTCAGTTCCAGTCGTTGTACGACCCGTAACCGCCCGCGTCGGCCATCCGGTCGGCCACACCTTCGAGATCCTCGGGCAGCAGGCTCCATACGATCAAATCGGTGCGGATGTCGGTCCATCCGCCGTCCGTGCCGTTCTCGGTCCGCGTGCGGGCTATCCAGGCGTTGCGCAGGACGCCCTCGCTGATGCAGCCGATTTTCTGCGCGACTTGCTGGGAGGCGGTGTTGTCGGCGGCGGTGCGCAGTTCCAGGCGCTCGAACCGCTGGTCGCGGAAGATCCACTGGGCGACGGCGAGCACCGCCTCGGTGGCGTAGCCCTCGCCGCGCGCCCAGGGGGCCGTCACGTAGGAGACTTCGGTGGCGCGGGTGCGCCAGTCGGTGTGCTGGAGGTGGACGGTCCCGACGAGTCGCTGGGTGAGGAATTCGGTGACGGCGAAGGCGATGCCGCGGCCCTGGGTGCGCTCAGAAGGAGCGATCCTGCGGACCCAGCGCTCGGCGTCGAGCGTGGTGTAGGGGTGCGGGGCGGCGGTCCAGGCGATGACCAGTTCGTCGCGCATCATCTCGGTGAGCGGCGGGATGTCGGATTCGTCGAAGGGGCGCAACACCAGCCGGTCCGTGCTGATGGAGATGTCCGGGAAGGTGGTAGTCATGCGCAGCTCCATGCCGTGGACCGTCGTGAAGGACGTAAAGGCACAGCATGCAGCATCATCCCTGCCGTGTGCATGGCCGGGTGGCGGGGCTCCTGGGATGCGAAGGCCCCGCGCAGCCGCTGCGGACTGGCGGGGCCTTCGCTCACAAGGAGCGTGCGGGCGTCAGGACTTGACGGCACCGAAGGCCGGCACGACCGAGCCGGCGTACTTGTCGTCGATGAACTTCTTGACCTCGGCGGAGTTGAGGAGCTTGGCGAGCTTCTGGACGCGCGCGTCCTTCTCGTTGCCCTTCTTGACCGCGAGGAAGTTGGCGTACGGGTTGCCTTCGGCCTTCTCGATCACCAGCGAGTCCTTCGCGGGCTTGAGGTCGGCCTCGATGGCGTAGTTGCCGTTGATGACGGCCGCGTCGACGTCGTTCAGGGCGCGGGGCAGCGTGGCCGCCTCCAGCTCCTTGAACTCAAGGCCCTTCTTGTCCTTGATGTCGGACAGCTTGGCGTCCTGGCCCGCGCCGTCCTCGAGCGTGATCAGGCCGTTGTCCGCGAGCAGCTTGAGCGCGCGGCCCTCGTTGGTGGTGTCGTTGGGCACCGCGACCGTCTGGCCGGGCTTGATGTCCTTGATGTCCTTGGCCTTCTTGGAGTAGAGGGCCAGCGGCTCCAGGTGGACATCGGCGACAGGCACGATGGTGGTGCCCTTCTTCTGGTTGAAGTCGTCGAGGTACGGCTTGTGCTGGAAGAAGTTGGCGTCGACCTCGCCGCTCTGGGTGGCGGTGTTCGGCAGGACGTAGTCCGTGAACTCCTTGACCTCCAGCTTCAGGCCGGCCTTCACCGCCAGGTTGTCCTTGACGTAGTTCAGGATGTCGGCGTGCGGCGTCGGGGACGCGGCGACGACGAGCGCCTTGGACGGGTCGGCCTTGCCGCCCGGCTCAGTCTTGGCGCCCGGGTCGGAGGCGGTGCCGCAGGCGGTGAGGCCGAAAGCGAGGGCGGCGGAGGCGGCGGCAGCCGCGGTGATCTTGATGTTCTTACGCACGAAAAGTGCCTCTTTCTGGTGTTGCGGTGGTGTCGCCCGGACAAGGAGTGCGGGCTTCTTGGGGAGAGACGGTTCTAGGAGGCGGTACGGCCGCGACGCGCCAGGAGCCGGATCGCGCCGTCGCCGATGAGCTGCACGATGGTCACGAGTGCGATCAGAATGACCACGGTGACCAGCATGAACTCGGTCTCGAAGCGCTGGTATCCGTATGTGACGGCCTTGCTGCCGAGGCCTTCGCCGCCGACCGCGCCCGCCATCGCGGAGTAGCCGACGAGCACGATCACGGTGGTGGTGATGCCGGAGATCAGGGACGGCAGGGACTGCGGCAGCAGCACCTTGAACACGACGGTCGGTACGCCGCCGCCCATCGCCTGGACCGCCTCGACCAGGCCGTGGTCGACCTCGCGGATCGCCGTCTCGACGAGCCGGGCGAAGAACGGGATGGCGCCGATGGCGAGCGGCACGATCATCGCGCTGGGGCCGATGAACGTACCGACGACCAGCGTCGTGAAGGGGATGAGGGCGATCAGCAGGATGATGAACGGCAGCGACCGGCCGATGTTCACGATCACGCCGATGACCTTGTTGACGGCCACGTTCTGGAGCAGTCCGCCCTTGTCCGTGAGGACGAGCAGGATGCCGAGCGGCAGGCCGCCGATGACCGACACCAGGGTCGACCACAGCACCATGTAGAGGGTGTCGATGGTGCCCTGCGTCAGCAGCGGCTGCATCTCCGACCAGTTCACTTGGCACCTTCCTTCACCAGGGCGGGGGTGGCGGCCTGCGCCGGTACGCCGGCGGAGCCGGCCGCGGCCTGTTCGTCGTCGACGACTTCGACCTGGAGCCCCTGCTCGCGCAGGAAGCCGACGGGGACGACGTTCTCGTCGTACCGGCCGGGCAGCTCGATGCGCATCCGGCCGATCTGGTTGCCGCCGACGGTGTCCATCGCGGCGCCCAGGATCGAGATGTCGATGTTGTACGTACGGGAGAGCTGGGAGATCACCGGCTGCGTCGCGGCCTCACCGTGGAAGGTGACGTCGATGACGGTGCGGCCGGGGCCCGACGCCTGCCCGCCGACCGGGAAGAGCTCCTGCGCGAGCTCGGATCCCGGTGTCGCCAGGAGCTGGCTCACCGTGCCGGACTCGACGATCCGGCCCTTCTTCATCAGCGCGGCCGAGTCGCAGATCGTCTTGACGACGTCCATCTCGTGCGTGATGAGCAGGACGGTCAGGCCGAGCTGCTGGTTGAGGTCGCGCAGGAGCTGGAGGATCGAGCGGGTGGTCTCGGGGTCGAGGGCCGAGGTTGCCTCGTCGGAGAGCAGCACCTTGGGGTCGCCGGCCAGGGCGCGGGCGATGCCGACGCGCTGCTTCTGGCCGCCGGAGAGCTGGGCGGGGTAGGCCTTGGCCTTGTCGGCGAGGCCGACGAGGTCGAGCAGCTCCAGGGCCTTGCGGGAGCGCTCCTGTCCGGACACGCCGAGGATTTCGAGCGGCAGCTCGATGTTGTCCTTCACGGTGCGCGAGGAGAGGAGGTTGAAGTGCTGGAAGACCATGCCGATGCGGCTGCGCGCCTGGCGCAGCTCCTTGCCGGCGCGCCGGCCACGGCCGGCGAGTGCGGTGAGGTCCTGGCCGTCGACGGTCACCGTGCCGGCGGTGGGCCGCTCCAGCAGGTTGACGCAGCGGATGAGCGAGGACTTCCCGGCGCCGCTCTGGCCGATGACTCCGTACACCTCGCCCTCGCGGACGTGCAGGTCGACGCCGTCCAGGGCGGTGACTTCACGGCCACGCGCCGGGTAGACCTTGGTGAGGCCTGTAGTGGTGATCACAGGGGTTCCGTCACTGTCGAGTGCGCGGCGAAGTGTCCGCCGGGCACGGGGCATTCGTCTTGTGGACGTGGCACGGCTGGGTCGGTGGGTACCGGAGGCAACGCGTGCGCGGGGCAGGCAGGCCCGGTCCGTGGAGTACGTACGCACTCGGGTGGACGCGGGGCGCGGCTGTCGGGTCTCGCTTCGGGGCGCGAGGCTCAGGCAGGGGCCCTCAGAAGGCGCACATTCGACACATACAACGAGCACCGGGCGTCATCGTCGCCTCGGTCGCACTGGTGCGGCTGCTCGTCGTGGTCATGCGATGAGTAAACCAGACGTGCGTACGCACCGATCATCCCTGTCCGAATAGCGGACGCTTCTGTCTCGCCATGGGGTCCTGCCGGTCGCGGTCAGCCGGCGATGACGATCTCCACGCCGCCGTGCGTGGCCTGCGCCGACACCGCCGAGAGGTCACTGACGACGACGTCCGCGACCAGCTCGGAGGCGTCGTGGGTTGTGGCCAACGCCACGGTTTTCATGCCCGCCGCGCGGCCGGACCGGAGCCCGGCGGGAGCGTCCTCGAAGACCACGCACCGCGCCGGGTCCACCCCCAGCCTGCGGGCCGCCAGCAGGTAGGGCTCCGGGTCGGGCTTGCCGCGCGTGATGTCGTCCGCGGCGATCATCGCCTTGGGGCGGATGCCGGCCTCGGCCAGCCGCGCCTCGGCGAGCCTGCGGGTGGCGGAGGTGACGACGGCCCAGCGGTCGGCGGGGAGGCTCGCGAGCAGCGCGGCGGTTCCTGGGAGCAGCACGACTGCGCCGGGAGCGGTCACGTCCTCGACCTCAAGCTGTTCGATACGGGCCACCGCGCCCGGCACCACGTCCGCGGGCAGCAGATCGGCGGCGATCTCGGCGGCGGGACGTCCGTGCAGCTCGACGGCCGCGAATTCCTCCGCCGATATGCCGTACTCCGCCGCCCAGCGGGCCCAGCAGCGGATCACCGACTCCATGGAGGAGAGGAGCGTTCCGTCGTTGTCGAACAGGAGGGCTTCGGCGTCGATCTTCATGGAGACCGACCCTACGCCCACCCGTTGTCGCCAACGTAAACGGCCGTAATACGCTCGTCGTCATGCTTGACGCCCTGACGGTCGCGGTCTCCGTGGCCGCGCTCGTACTCGCCGCGTGGTGCGGTTACGCCGCCTTCCGCGATCAGCCCACCAAGGACTGGCACTTCATCGGCATGGCCGTCGTGACGGTGCTCGCGCTCGCCCAGCTGGTGGTCGGCGTCGTGCGGCTGGCGCGCGGCGAGAAGCCGGACGAGGGCGCGGTGATCTTCGTTTCGTATCTCGTCGGGGCGCTCGCGGCGGTGCCCGCGGCCGGTTTCCTGTCGCTGGCCGAGCGGACTCGCTGGGGCTCGGTGACGGTCGCGGCCGGCGCGGTCGTACTGGCTGTGCTCGAAGTCCGGCTCCATGACATCTGGGGAGGCTGACCGTGAATGAGTCCGTGAGTGAGTCCGTCGCCGGGCGCGCGCGGCTGGTCAAGGGGCCCGGTCTGCTGCTGGTGTGGCTGTACGGCGTCATGTCGGTCGGCGCGGTTTCCCGGTCGGTCTACCAGATCGCCACGGAGTACGACCGGGCGCCGCTCGCCTACACCCTGTCGGCCGTGGCCGCCGTGGTGTACGCGTTCATCACGTACACGCTGGTGCGGGGCGGGGAGACGGCTCGCCGGGCCGCGCTGGTGTGCTGTGCGGCGGAGCTTGTGGGGGTGCTGGTGGTGGGGACGTGGACGGTGATCGAGCCGTCGGCGTTCCCGGACGCGACGGTGTGGTCGGCGTTCGGGAAGGGGTACCTGTTCATTCCGGTGCTGCTGCCGGTCACCGGCGTGGTGTGGCTGCGGAAGGCGGGGCGGCGCGGGTAGGGGGGCGGCGCGGGTGGGGCGGACGCCTGCGGCGGGCTTGTTCCCCACCCCGCCCCTTCCCGAACTGGGGCTCCGCCCCAGACCCCGCTCCTCAAACGCCGGAGAGGCTGGAGAATTGCCGCAAGCGGCAACATCCAGCCCACCCCCGCATATCCAGCCCGTCCGGCGTTTGAGGACACGCCCGGAGGGCGTCCGGGGTCTGGGGGCTTGCCCCCAGTTCGGGAAGGGGCGGGGTGGGGAACAAGCCCCGCAGGGCCGACCCGCCCCCTACGCGCTCGCCGCGTACGCCTGGGGTGCCGGTTCCTTCTGGAGGGTCACCAGCGCGAAGCCGGGGGCGACCTGTTCCGTGGCGACCGGGGCGTAACCGTGGCTGCGGTACAGGCGCAGGTTGCCCTCGCTGCGGTGACCGGTGAAGAGCTGGAAGCGCTTGGCCGCCGGCTCCCCGGCGACGTACTCCTCGATCGCGTCGAGCAGCCGCCCGCCGAGCCCGTGCCGCTGCATCCGGGGATGGACGATGAGCTTGGCGATCCGCGCGGTCCCCGCCTCGTCGACCGCCGCGCGCACGGACGCGACCACCTCGTCGCCGAGCCGCGCCACCAGCGCGTGGCCGCGCCCGAGTTCGGCCCGCAGGTCGTCGAGGGTCTGGGTGAGCGGCTCGATGCGGTAGTCGCCGTACAGCTCGGCCTCGCTCTGGTAGCACAGGTACTGCAACTTGAGGATCTGCTCGGCATCCTGCGCCGTTGCCGCTGAGATGGTCACGCTCATGCCCATGTGTGCATGCCTCCCGCTCGCCTGATACGCCGGTTGCTTATCGCTCCATTCCCCTTTGCCCAGGAGCTGCAACCTCCGCCGCGAGCATTCTGCGCAGGCATCCCAGGCAACGGGAACGCATGGGCCCCAAACTGCCTTGTGACATTCCCAACTCCCCTGCGATTTCCCGGTACGTGGGGTCCGCCGGCGACAGCATCGCGTCCAGCAGCCGCCGGCACCGGCCGGGCAGCCTGCCCACCGCCGCCCGCAGCACGCGGCGCCGCTCGGCACTCAGCGCGGCGCGTTCCGGGCAGGCGGTGTCGGTTGTGGCGGCCGGCGGGGAGGGGTACGGCAGTTCGCGCCGCGTCGCGCGCCGGGCCAGGCTCGCCTCGGTCCGTACGGCGTGCAGCAGCCAGCCCGCCGGGTCGGGCGGCGGGCCCGACCCGTCGAGGAGTTCGAGGAGCCGCAGCCATACGGCCTGTTCCAGGTCGCCGGGCTCGACTCCCCCGCCCGCGGCCTCCGCCACGGCTTCGGCGGCGAGCAGCGGGCGCAGCGAGCTGAACAGGGCGGACGGCGACGCGGCCGTGGGCGGGGCGGCAGGCATGGGGAGGGTCATGCCAGGCGGGACGTGGCGCCGGCGGCCGGCGGTTGCCGCGCGGCACCACTGTCACCCGTCCGTGGTCACCGGCCCGCACCACCAGGCGGTCAGCGGTGGCGCGCGAAGTCCGCCGCCGCCAGCAGTGCCGTGTCCGGATTGTCGGAGAAGATCCCGTCGATGCCCTGCTCGAAGTAGAGCTTCAAGGCGCCGAAGGCGTCGCCGTACGCCGCCGGATCGGTGCCGCGCCTGAAGTCGGCGGGCAGGAAGGTGTTCTCGTTGCGCATCGTGTAGGGGTGAACGACCAGGCCCTGCGCGTGCGCGTCCCGTACCAGCGTCGTCGGCCTGCCCAGCTTGCCCGCCGCGTCCTTGGGGATGATCAGGTCGAGCCAGGGGCCGATGCCCTGGGCGAAGCCGGCGATCCACTTCAGGCCCTCGGGCTTGACCAGGTCGGCGACGGTACGCCGGTCACCCGCCTGGACGAAGTCCCAGGGCCGAGTGTCCGCGGCGTCCAGCAGGACGACACGCGGCGCGGCGACCAGTTCGGCCATCCGCCGCATGCTGCTGGGCTCGAAGGACTGGAGGAAGTTCGGCGCGTTCTTCTTGTGGCGGCCGTACTTGCGCAGCAGGTCGGCGAGGGGCTCTTCCAGGCCGAGGCCGAGTCCTCGGAAGTACGTGGGGTGCTTGGTCTCGACGTGGAGCCAGATCCGCCGGCCGCGCGCCCTTCCCTCGTGCTCGGCCCAGCGCAGTACCTCTTCGAAGGTGGGGATCGTCCACCGGCCGTCGTACAGCGTGTTCTCCTGCCGGGTGCCCGGGATCCGCTCCTTGGCGCGCAGCGTCTTGAGCTCGGCGAGCGTGAAGTCCTCGGTGAACCAGCCGGTCAGAGAGACGCCGTCGACGGACTTGGTCGTCTTGCGGGAGGCGAACTCGGGGTGCGCCGCGACGTCCGTGGTGCCGGTGATGTCGTTCTCGTGGCGGCAGACGAGGTGCCCGTCCTTGGTCGGCACCAGGTCCTGCTCGATGACATGCGCGCCCATGTCCAGGGCAAGCTGGTACGAGCCGATGGTGTGCTCGGGGCGGTAGCCGCTGGCTCCCCGGTGCGCGACGACGGTCGGTACGGGCAGGTCACGGTACGAGCCGTGGCCCTTGCCCGCGGCGGCGCCCGCCGTGCCCGGCAGCCCGAGGGTGACGCCGCCCGCGCCGAGCACGGCCGCGCCGAGAACGCTGCGCCGCCCCGGCTTTGCCTGTCCGCCCTGTGTCATGAACGCTCCTCTGTGATGTCGCATGTTTCCCGCGAAGTTTCCCGCTAAAGCGAAGGCCCGATCGTAGGTGCCTACGTCTTACACGGAGGAGACTCTGGACGGAACGGGGTGGAAACACACGTCAACACTGCGTATCGATGTGATGAACCCGATGTGCGGTCGGCCGGACACCGCGAGTATCGTCCTCACCTGCACAGACTCATCCAGACCCGGCCGCCACGCCCCACTCGGCCACGACACCGGAGGAACCGTTGTCCCGTCTCGCGCTCATCAAGGCAGTGCTCGGACCGATCCTGCGCCTGATGTTCCGCCCACAGGTGGAGGGCGCCCAGAACATTCCCGGTACCGGTCCGGTCATCCTGGCGGGCAACCATCTGACGTTCATCGACTCGATGATCATGCCGGTCTGCTGCGACCGGCAGGTCTACTACATCGGCAAGGACGAGTACGTCACCGGCAAGGGGCTCAAGGGCCGGCTGATGGCCTGGTTCTTCACGAGCTGCGGCATGATCCCGGTGGACCGGGACGGCGGGCGCGGCGGTGTCGCGGCGCTGATGACCGGCCGCCGGGTGCTCGAAGAGGGCAAGATCTTCTCGATCTACCCGGAGGGCACCCGCTCCCCCGACGGCCGCCTGTACCGCGGCCGTACGGGCATCGCCCGCCTCACGCTGATGACCGGCGCCCCGGTGGTGCCGTTCGCGATGATCGGTACGGACAAGCTCCAGCCGGGCGGCGCCGGCCTGCCGCGTCCGGGCAAGGTGACGGTGCGCTTCGGTGAGCCGATGGAGTTCTCCCGCTACGAGGGCATGGACCGCGACCGGTACGTGCTGCGGGCGGTGACGGACTCCGTGATGGCGGAGGTCATGCGGCTGTCCGGCCAGGAGTACGTGGACATGTACGCGACCAAGGCGAAGGCTGCCTGAGGCGACGGGGGCGTAACGCGGAGGGGCCGTGCCACCGACGGGTGGCACGGCCCCTCCGCCGTACGCCGTCCCTCAGGGCTCGTCCGCGACGATGCCCACCGCCAGCTTCTGGCCCCGCAGCATGAACCATGCGGCGGCCGCCGTCGCGAACAGCACCACCGAGCCCACCCACGCCGCCGCCTGGAAGCCGTCGGTGAACGCGTCCTGCGCCATGGAGATCAGTGCGGCGGCCTGTTCGGGCGGGAGCGCCGCCGACGACTCCACGGCCCCGCCGAGCGAGTCGTGCGCCGCGTCCGCCACATCGCCGGGGGTGCCCGCGGGCACCGTGAAGCCGCGGTAGATGCCGGTCACGATCGAGCCGAGCAGTGCGATACCGAGCGCCGCGCCCAGTTCGTACGCCGTCTCGGATACGGCCGACGCGGCTCCCGCCTGCTCCTTGGGGACGCTGGACAGGATGACGTCCGCCGTCACGGTGAAGGCCAGCCCCGCCCCGATGCCGCCGACGATCATGGCTGACACCAGCATCACCACGCCGGTGTCCGCCGTGACCACGGTGCAGCTCGCCAGCCCGATCCCGAGCGCCACCAGGCCGCCGGTCACCGCACTGCGGACCGAGACCCTGCGCGCCACGTAGCCCGCCACCAGACCCGCGGCGACCGCGCCGGCCGCGGCGGGCAGTTCGATGAGGCCCGACTCCAGAGGCGAGCGCTCCTGGACGAGTTGCAGGAACTGCGAGAGGAAGAAGACCAGGCCGGACAGGCCCAGGATGGTCAGCAGGTCGGCGAGGACCGCGCCGGAGAACCCGCGGTGGTGGAACAGGCGCATGTCGAGCAGCGGCGACGGAAGCGTGAGCTGACGCCGTACGAACCAGACGAGCGCCGCCACACCGGCCACCGCCGTGAGTCCGATGTCCCAGCGGAAGCCGTGCGCCGCCGCCTCCTTGACGGCGTACACGACACAGACCATGCCGACGAGCGAGAGTCCGACGCTGAGCAGGTCCCACGGGCCGGGGGCCGGGTTCTTGGACTCGGGCAGCAGCTTGATGCCGACGAGGACCAGGATCAGCATCACGGGCACGTTGATGAGGAAGACCGAGCCCCACCAGAAGTTCTCCAGGAGAAAGCCGCCGACGACCGGGCCGACGGCCGCGCCCGCCGAGGCCGCGGCGCCCCAGACGCCGATGGCGAAGCTGCGTTCCTCGGCGTCGTGGAAGATGTTGCGGATCAGCGCGAGCGTGGACGGCATCAGCGTCGCACCGGCCACACCGAGCAGGGCGCGGGCGAGGATCATCATTTCGGGGCTGGTGGCGTACGCGTTGAGCACGGAGACCGCGCCGAACGCGACGGCGCCGGTCAGCAGCAGCTTCTTGCGGCCGATCCGGTCGCCGAGGCTGCCCATCGATACGAGAAGTCCGGCGATGATGAACGAGTAGACGTCGCCGATCCACAGGAGCTGGGTGCCGGAGGGCTGGAGGTCCTCGCTGAGGAAGGGTGTCGCGAGGCCGAGTACGGTCGCGTCGACGGCGACCAGGAGCACGGCGAGGACGAGTACGCCGAGGGCCAGCCAGCGGCCGGGGTGGTGGATGGCCTCCCGCGCCATCGGGTGCCGGCCGCTACTGGTCATTGCTCCACGTTCCGACGTGCTCCGCCGAGCAGCAACTCGACGATCATGTACTGGAAGTCCTTGGCCGCCACCCGGCCGTCCTGGACGGCCCACGCTCCGGTGCCGATGAGCCCGTACAGGGCCTCGGTCAGCCAGGCCGGGGTGAGGTCGATCCGGAACTCGCCCTGCTGCTGGCCGCGCCGGAAATGCGCGGAGACGCGCGCGTCCAGACGGCCCCATCCCTCGTTGACGTGGGCGCCCTCGAAGAGCTGGTTCTCGGTGACGAGGAAGGCGAGCAGACCGGCGGCGGGCTCGATCTCCGCGATCAGGCGGCGCAGTCCTTCCTCGGCGGTCCCCTCGTCGAGCCGGGCGGTGTCGAGCGCCGCCTCGAACTCGCGGATTCCGAGTTCTTCGAGCGCCTTGACGAGGGCGTCACGCCCGGCGAAGTGGCGATGCAGGGTGGCCCGGCCGATGCCGGCCGATTTGGCGACCTCGTCCATGGTCGCGGTCGCCTTGCGGGAGAGGAGGGCGGCCGCGGTGCGGAGCACCTGCTCGCGATCGACTGTCATGAGACAACCATAACCCGAATGAGACATAAATGTCCCGAAATCCCGGATCGGCTTCTCAGCTCAGCTCAGCTCAGCTCAGCTCCAGGGCAGTTGTGAGCGGTGCTTCCAGTACGCCGCCGGCTCCTCCGGCAGCTCCGCGAGGCGAGCCAGCTGCCCCTCGTCGAGATCCACCACCGCGGCGTGCAGGTTCGCCGACAACTGGAGCACGGTCGCGGCGCCCGACAGGACGACACCCGCCCACGGCAGCCGCAGGATCGCCGCCAGAGCGACCGCGTCGCAGGTGGAGCCGGTCTCCGCGGCGACCGCTCGCAGGGCGGGCGGGGCGGCGGAACCGGCGAGCCGGCCGTTCGCCAGGGCTTCCTTCACGATCACGGTCAGGCCCGCGTCGTGCGCCTCGGCCAGCGCTTGCGCCGCCGAGGTCTCCAGCAGGTTGTACGTCGCCTGGACCGTACGGAACAGCGGCTCGCCGTCCACCGTCACGGCGAGCGCCGCCCGGATGGCGTCGGCCTGGGCGGGGCCGCTGGTGGAGATGCCGACGGTGACGCCACCGGCGGCGAACTCCGCCAGGAGGGCGTGGAGCGCGGGGTCGGTGAGCGCCGGGCTGTCCGGGGTGACGGAGTGGATCTGGTACAGATCGAGACGCTCGCCCAGCAGGGCGTCGGTCTCCGCGCGCTGCCGCTCGAAGGCCTCCACGCTGTGGTCCTTGACCTCGTGGACCTCGGCGTCGGAGCGCCAGTCGGCCGTGTACGTGTAGCCCCACTTGCTGCCGATCACCACGTCCTGGATCTCGGGCCTGGCGCGCAGCCACTGCGCGAGGAACTCCTCGGCGCGGCCGTAGGACCGCGCGGCGTCGAAATACCGGACGCCCTGCGCGTAGGCGGCGTCCAGCAGTTCGTGGGCGCGCTTGCGCAGGGCGTCGGGGCTGCGGCCGCCGGGCAGATCTCGGTCCCGGCCGGGCGTGATGTACGCCGGACGGCCGAGGGCCGCGAGGCCGAGTCCGAAGTGGGCGGTGGCAGTGGTCACCGCCGCCAGCCGGGCAAAGGGCATCGTGGCCTCCCCGCGGGTCCGGTCGAGTACGGTCCCTCACTACCGTACTCAACCGCACCGCGCGGTTCAGTTCTTGGCGGTGGCCCAGGCGTGCTGGATCGCCAAGTCGGCCTTGACCTCGTCGAGCTGGACCGCGACCGCGGAGGGCGCGGTGCCGCCGCGCCCGTTGCGGGAGGCGAGGGCGCCGGCGACGTTCAGGACCGTACGCACCTCGGGGGTGAGGTGCGGGGAGATCTTGGCGAACTGCTCGTCGGTGAGCTGGTCGAGCTCGATGCCCTGCTGCTCGCACTCCTTGACGCACTCACCGGCGACCTCGTGGGCGACGCGGAACGGCACGCCCTGCCGGACCAGCCACTCGGCGATGTCGGTGGCGAGCGAGAAGCCGGCCGGCGCCAGTTCCTCCATGCGCTCGCGGTTGACGGTGAGCGTGGCCAGCATGCCGGTGAAGGCGGGCAGCAGGACTTCGAGCGTGTCGCAGGAGTCGAAGACCGGCTCCTTGTCCTCCTGGAGGTCGCGGTTGTACGCGAGGGGCAGCGCCTTCAGGGTCGCCATCAGGCCGGTGAGGTTGCCGATGAGCCGGCCGGACTTGCCGCGGGCGAGTTCGGCGATGTCGGGGTTCTTCTTCTGCGGCATGATCGACGAGCCGGTGGAGAAGGCGTCGTGGAGGGTGACGAAGGAGAACTCCTTCGTGTTCCAGATGATGATCTCTTCCGCGATCCGGGAGAGGTTGACGCCGATCATCGCGGTGATGAAGGCGAACTCGGCGACGAAGTCGCGCGACGCCGTGCCGTCGATGGAGTTGCCGGAGGAGCCGCGCTCGAAGCCGAGGTCGGCCGCCACCGCCTCCGGGTCCAGGCCGAGGGAGGAACCCGCCAGGGCCCCTGAACCGTACGGCGAGACGGCCGTCCGCTCGTCCCACTGCCGCAGCCGCTCGGCGTCCCGCGAGAGGGACTGGGCGTGGGCCAGGACGTGGTGGGCGAAGAGGACCGGCTGGGCGTGCTGGAGGTGCGTACGGCCGGGCATGGCCACGTCCGCGTGGGCCTCCGCGAGGCCGACGAGCGCGTCCTGGAGCTCGGCGAGCAGGCCGCCGATGACGCGGGCGTGGTCGCGCAGGTACATCCGGAAGAGCGTGGCGACCTGGTCGTTGCGGGACCGTCCGGCGCGCAGCTTGCCGCCGAGGTCGGGGCCGAGGCGCTCCAGGAGGCCGCGCTCCAGGGCGGTGTGCACGTCCTCGTCGGCGATGGTGCCGACGAAGGAGCCGTTCGCGACATCGGCTTCGAGCTGGTCGAGACCGGCCTGCATGCGTTCCAGCTCGTCCGCCGTGAGCAGCCCCGCCTTGTGGAGCACGCGGGCGTGGGCGCGGGAACCGGCGATGTCGTACGGCGCGAGACGCCAGTCGAAGTGGACGGACGCGGAGAGCTTGGCCAGGGCCTCGGCCGGTCCGTCGGCGAAACGGCCGCCCCAGAGCCGGACGTCACCGTTGTTGCTGCTCACAGCTACTGCTCCTCAAGGGTGGGGATGTGCGACCGCCTCCCCGCCGCAGAGGGTCGGGGAGGCGGCTGTCGAACGAGTTCGGGTTACGCCAGGTCACGTTTCGCCGCGATCTTCGACGACAGGCCGAAGATCTCGATGAAGCCCTGCGCCTTGGACTGGTCGAACGTGTCGCCCGAGTCGTACGTCGCCAGGTTGAAGTCGTACAGCGACTCGTCGGACTTCCGGCCGGTGACGACGGCGCGGCCGCCGTGCAGGGTCATCCGGATGTCGCCGGTGACGTGCTGGTTGGCCTCGTTGATGAAACCGTCCAGGGCGCGCTTGAGCGGGGAGAACCACAGGCCGTCGTAGACCATCTCGCCCCAGCGCTGCTCGACCTGCCGCTTGTAGCGGGCCAGCTCGCGCTCGACGGTGACGTTCTCCAGCTCCTGGTGGGCGGTGATCAGTGCGATCGCGCCGGGGGCCTCGTACACCTCACGGGACTTGATGCCCACGAGCCGGTCCTCGACCATGTCGATCCGGCCGATGCCCTGGGCGCCGGCGCGCTCGTTGAGCTGCTGGATCGCCTGGAGGACGGTGACGGGCTTGCCGTCGATGGCGACCGGGACGCCCTCCTTGAAGGAGATGACGACCTCGTCGGCCTCGCGCGGCAGCGCCGGGTTCGAGGTGTACTCGTAGATGTCCTCGATCGGGGCGTTCCAGATGTCCTCCAGGAAGCCCGTCTCGACGGCGCGCCCGAAGACGTTCTGGTCGATGGAGTACGGGGACTTCTTGGTGGTCGCGATCGGGAGGTTCTTCTCCTCGCAGAAGGCGATCGCCTTGTCGCGGGTCATCGCGTAGTCGCGGACCGGGGCGATGCACTTCAGGTCGGGGCCGAGCGCGGAGATGCCGGCCTCGAAGCGGACCTGGTCGTTGCCCTTGCCGGTGCAGCCGTGGGCGACGATCGAGGCGCCGTGCTTGTTGGCGGCGGCGACGAGGTGCTTGACGATGGTCGGCCGCGAGAGGGCGGAGACCAGCGGGTAGCGGTCCATGTAGAGGGCGTTGGCCTTGATCGCCGGGAGGCAGTACTCCTCGGCGAACTCGTCCTTGGCGTCCGCGACCTCGGCTTCGACGGCACCGCAGGCGAGCGCGCGCTTGCGGATGACGTCCAGGTCCTCGCCGCCCTGGCCGACGTCCACGGCAACGGCGATGACCTCGGCGCCCGTCTCCTCGGCGATCCAGCCGATGGCGACGGAGGTGTCCAGGCCGCCCGAGTAGGCGAGTACGACGCGCTCGGTCACGGGTTTCTCCTTACGATGCATGCGGTAGTAGGCATAACTATGCAGCACTCCGTATGTTTCGTCAACCCGGTCCCCGAGGCGCCGGGGCGGGCGGACGCGATGCGCGAATGCGGATCAAGGCCTAGCCTGGAATGGCGTACGGCGAGCGTGCTCCAGGGCACGGAGCCGGCGCCGGATGGCTGATGACGCGCCGCTGATGACGCGCCCGCGTTCGAGTGCGCGCTGGGGCGACTGTCCAGCCAAGACCCTCAGGTTCAGGTTCCTGCTGCCTTCGCGCACGGCTGTGGCCGCGCGGGTCGGCACATCGAGAGGAACGCGAAGGGAGGTGTACCGAAATGCGCACCTACGAGCGTCCGACCCTGACTCCGATGGGTTCGTTCGGGAAGGTGACCGGCGGACGAGTCAAGAGGACAGGCCCTCCTGACATTCTCCACCGCCACCGCCTGGTCGGCTGAGGTCACCCGAGAGAAGCGGAACCCTGGTGGCGGTGCTGGATACCGCCACCAGGCCCGTCCAGCGAAAGCGGGGCCCCATGGCCGGATTGACCGGACTGGCAGCGGTTCCCTCATGGTTCGTCGTTCTTCCCGACTGCGCGGCGGCGGGCCCCCTTGCGCGGGCTTTGCGCGGCTACGCGGACGTGACCGTCAGTCACCCGTCGGGGCAGCCATGGGTGTTGGGCCGGTGGGCCGTCGACGAGATGGCCGCCGCGGAGGCGGGAGACAGCAAAGTCGCCGTGCTGGGCCAGCACGCGAGCGCCGACCGGCGCCGGGTGAGCCGGAGCGCCGAACGCGTGCGGACCCCCGGCGATGTCGACGCCTTGGCCGCCGAATTGACGGGCAGTTCGCATCTGATCGCCTCGGTGGCCGGGAAAGTACGCGTACAGGGCACCGTCACCGGCCTGCGGCGGGTGTTCTCCGCCGAGATCAACGGAGTCACAGCCGCCTCGGACCGGGCCGATGTACTCGCGCTGCTCCTCGGGTCCGGCATGGACGAACGGCGGCTCGCCGTTCATCTGCTGGTGCCGCCCGTGCTTCACCCCCTGTCGGACAAACCGGTGTGGCGGGACGTGACCTTCCTGCCCACCGACCGCTATCTGCTGCTCGACGAGAGCGGCCGTGCCCGGCAGATCCGTTGGTGGACGCCACCCGAGCCCGAGCTGCCGTTGGCTCAGGGGGCGCAACGGCTGCGCGCGGCGCTGACGGCCGCGGTGGACGCCCGTACCGGAGGCCGTGATCCGGTCGGCTGCGATCTGAGCGGACTGGACTCGACGTCGGTGTGCTCCTTGGCGGCCCGCCGGTCCAAGGTCGTGGCCTGCACCGCGGCGAGTCCCGATCCGCTCGACGACGACGTGCTGTGGGCGACCCGCACGGCGGCCGCGCTCGACGGTGGCGTGGAACACCACGTCATCCCGTCCGACGAGATGCCGCTGATTTACCACGGGCTGCTGGACGTGGACGAGTTGTTCGACGAGCCCTGCGGGAGCATCGCCGATCACGCCCGCTGGCTCACCATCGCCGGACGCGCCGCAGCACACGGGTGCCGGCTGCACCTGACGGGTTTCGGCGGAGACGAGCTGCTGGCCTCCTCGACGTCCCACCTGCTTACGTTGCTGCGTACGCGCCCCGCTGTCGCCCTGCGGCAGCTCAACGTCCTGGCGACGAAGCACGGGTGGTCCCGCAAGCAACTGCTCCGGGAGCTGGCCGACCGTCGTCCGTACGACCGCTGGCTTCTGGGAGCTGCGGACCGGCTCACCACTCCCTCGGCGCAGGACGGGGTGTCGTTGGGCTGGGGGTCCCCTCCGAGTCTGCCGCCGTGGGCCACGCCGGAAGCGGTCGGCGCCGTAAGGGAGTTGATCCGCGCGGAGGCACCCACCGCCGAGCCGCTCGCCGGGCGCCAGGGGCAGCACTTCGAACTGGAGGGAATCCAGTACGCGGCCCACCCCGTGCGTCACATCGCCCGGCTCGCCGACCGGGCGGGAATCACCCTCGCCGCGCCCTACTTCGACGACCGCGTGCTCGAAGCGAGCCTCGCGGTGCGGCCGGAGGAGAAGGGCACCCCCTGGGAGTACAAGCCGCTGATCCTGGCGGCGATGCGCGGCATCATCCCTCCGGCGAGCCTGACGCGGCAGACCAAATCCGGGGGAATCTGCGACCTCAATGTCGCGCTGCGCACGAACCGGGCGGACCTGCTCGCCCTGTGGGACGACTCCCGGCTGGGCCGGCTGGGACTGATCGACGCGGCGGAACTGCGCGGGATCTGCACCCGGCCCCTCGACCCCAACCATCCCCACGATCTGCACGGCGGGCTCTACCAGAGCGTGGCCTGCGAAATCTGGCTGCGTACCTGGGAACGGGCCGCCGCCCAACCGACCGCGGGAGCGATGCCATGACACTCAAGCTGCGTACCGGCGTGTCCTGCGCCGACACCGACTACGGAATCGCGCTGCTCGACGAGGACAGCGGCGAGTACTGGGAGCTGAACCCCACCGGCGCGCAGGTCCTGCGGCTCCTGCTGCGCGGCGGCACCTCGGAGCAGGCGGTGCGGGACCTGACCGATACCTGCGACGTCGATGCCGAGAGCGCGCGCGACGACGTACGGGGCCTGGTCGAGGCACTCGACTCGTCCGGCCTGGTGGAGCGGTAGGAGAAGGAGAGCCCAGTGACCTTTCCGCAAGCCCTCTCTCACGAACCGCGCGCGGTGCCCCCGGCGCGCCGGGCCGAAGTGCGGCTGGTCGTCGGCCTTGCCCGGCTGCTGGCGCGTCACCCTCCGCGGCGCATCCGGGCGGTACTCCGCCGCGTCAGCCGTGGTGCCCGTCCCGCGCGTTACGACGAGGCGCTGGCCGCCCGCGAGACCGTGGTGGCCGTCAGCCTGGCCTGCGCCGCGCCGGAAGGCTGCCTGCCCCGGTCACTGGCCACCGCCCTGCTGTGCCGCCTGCACGGACGGTGGCCGGTCTGGTGTGTGGGGGCGCGGCGGGTGGCACCGTTCGCGGCGCACGCCTGGGTGGAGGCCGCGGGTGTTCCCGTCGGCGAGGACGCCCCGCCCGACTACTTCCGGGCCTTCTTCACGGTGCCATGAGCGGCACGGGTGGCGACGGCGTGCCCGGCGGCGGACACCTCACCGCACCGCGGGAGGTCCTGCGCGTACTGCGCGGGCACCGGCGGTGGATCGCGGGCGCGGTGACGCTGACGCTGATCGCTTCGGCACTGGGTCTGGCCCAGCCTCTGGTGGTCAGGCGAGTGATCGACTCGTCCGGTGCGGGGACGGCCGTCGCCGGGTCCGTCGTCCTGCTGGTCGCGCTGTTCGTCGCCCAGGCGCTGGTCGAGGCGGTGGCCGGTTACGTCCTGGCGCGCACCGGAGAAGGGGTCGTTCTGGGCGTACGCCTCAACCTCATCGACCATCTGCTGCGGCTGCCCATGAGGACGTACGACCGGCATCGGATCGGCGACCTGATCTCGCGGGCCGGGACCGACAGCACAGCCCTGCGCCTGCTCATCGCCCAGGGCTTCACCGACGCGGTCACCGGCAGCATCGGCCTGGCCGGTGTGGTCGCCCTGATGATCTGGCTCGACTGGGCCCTCTTCCTCGTCGTCATCGCCATGATCGCCTTCGGCGCGCTGGTCGTCGCCTCGGTGCTGCGCGGCATCGCCCGCGCCTCGCTCCACGCCCAGCAGGCCACCGGATCGATGACCGCGGAACTGGAGCGGGCCCTGGGCGCCATCCGCACCGTACGGGCCAGTCGCGCCGAACGGCGGGAGGCGGACCGCATCGGAGCACAGGCCCGGTCGGCGTTCTCCGCGGGCGTACGGGTGGGGAAGCTGGACGCGGTGGTCACACCGGCGATCGACCTGACGCTCCACGGGTCGTTCCTCGTGGTCCTGCTCATCGGCGGCGTACGGGTCGCGGGCCAGGGCGGCTCGGTCGCCGACCTGGCCGCCTTCCTGCTCTACATGCTCTATCTGGTGGGGCCGGTCGGCGCGGTCTTCCAGGCCGTGAGCACCATGCAGCAGGGCGCGGGAGCGCTGCGGCGGATCGCCGAGATCCTCGACCTGCCGCAGGAGCCGGACAGCGGGCGCCGGTACGACGTCACCTCCCCGGCGACCGAGGTGACCCGCCCGCCGGTATTGGAGTTCAGGGACGTCTGGTTCGGCTACGACCCGCGGCATCCGGTGCTGCGCGGGGTGTCGTTCGAGGTGCCGCCACGCGGTCATGTCGCCCTGATCGGCAGCTCCGGCGTCGGAAAATCGACGGTCTTCGCGCTGGCAGAGCGCTTCTACGACCCCGACGAGGGACTTGTCCTGTTCGAGGGCCGCGACGTACGGACCCTCAGCCGCGCCCAGCACCGCGCCCGGATCGGGCTCGTCGAGCAGCACGCCCCGGTCATGTACGGCACGCTGCGGGAGAACCTGCTGTACGCCGCCCCCGAGGCCGGCGCCGGCGAACTGGACCGGGTGGTGGAGCTGGCCCAGCTCACGGAGCTGGCGTCCCGGCTGCCGCGCGGCCTCGACACCGACGCCGGGGAACACGGCATGGCGCTCTCCGGCGGCGAACGCATGCGCATCGCCATCGCCAGGTCCCTGCTCACCCGGCCCAGCCTGCTGCTGCTCGACGAGCCGACCGCCCACCTCGACGCCGTGAACGAGGCGGCGCTACGCCGGTCGATCCGCCGGACGAGCGGCGAGTGCGCGCTGCTGGTCATCGCGCACCGGTTCTCGACGATCCACGCCGCGGACCTGATCGTCGTACTCGACGCGGGTGAGATCGTCGCCACGGGCAGCCACGAGGAACTGCTCGACACCAGTGACCACTACCGGTCTCTGTGCCGTGCCCAGCAGGTGGAGGGGCCCGAGGGAGCCGGCCGGCGCCCGTGAACCGTGCCCGGCGCCGCGGGCCCTCCCCCCGAATGCACCTCGCCGGGGGGCGGCCTCTCGTCCGTACGCCGAAGGTGGAAACGCGGGCTGCGGGCCACCGGAAAGCCGTAAGGAGCAGTGGACAGCTATGACGCGACCGAAGATCCTCGTGGTCGGCGCGGGTTTCGCCGGCGTCCAGTGCCTCCAGCGGCTGGAACGGAAACTGGCTCCCCGCGAGGCCGAGCTGGTGCTCGTGTCACCGTCCGACTACCAGCTCTACCTGCCGCTGCTGCCGCATGTGGCGGCGGGGGTTCTCACCCCGCAGTCCGTCGCGGTGTCGCTGCGCCGCCGGCTGCGCCGCACGCGGATCTGCCCCGGCGGCGCCATCGGCATCGACGGCAGGGCCAAGGTGTGCGTCATCAGGAAGATCACGGGCGAGGTGATCGCCGAATCGTACGACCAGCTCGTCCTCGTGGCCGGGAGCACCACCCGCACCTTCGACATCCCCGGCCTGCGGGACCACGGACGCGGCATGAAGTCCCTGGCCGAGGCGGCCCATCTGCGCGACCACGTCATCGCCCAGCTCGACATCGCCGCCGCCACGACGGACCAGGCCGAACGGGAGGCGCGGCTGCGGTTCGTGGTCGTCGGCGGAGGTTACGCCGGCACCGAGACCGCCGCCTGCCTGCAGCGCCTCACCTCCGCGGCGGTCGAGCGCTACCCGAATCTGGACCGGGCGCAGATCAAGTGGCATCTGGTGGACGTGGCCCCGCGGCTGCTGCCCGAACTCGGCGAGAAGCTGGGCGAGAAGGCCATGGCGATGCTGCGCTACCGGGGCATCGAGTTCTCGCTCGGCACCTCGGTCGCCTCCGTCGACGCGACGTCCGTCAGGCTCACCGACGGCCGTACGCTGCCGTCGCACACCCTCATCTGGACCGCCGGAGTCGCCGCGAGCCCCCTGGTGGCCACGCTGGGAGCGGAGACAGTACGCGGCCGTCTCGCCGCCACGCCCCAGCTGACCGTCCCCGGCTTCGACGGCCTGTTCGCGGCGGGCGACGCGGCCGCTGTGCCCGACGTCGCGAAGGGCGGCGACGCGATGTGCCCGCCGACCGCGCAGCACGCCCAGCGCCAGGGCAAGGTCCTCGCCGACAACATCGTCGCCCGGCTGCGTGGCATGCCGCTGAAGCCGTACGTGCACAAGGACCTCGGCCTGGTCGTGGACCTCGGCGGCCGGGACGCGGTCTCCAAGCCCCTGGGCGTGGAGCTGCACGGCCTGCCCGCCCAGGCGGTGGCCCGCGGCTACCACCTGCTGGCGCTGCCCACCATGACCGCCAGGACCCGGGTCATGACCAACTGGACGCTCAACGCGGTCGCCGGTGACGACTTCGTCCGTACGGACTTCCAGGCCCGACGGGCCGGCACCCTCCAGGACTTCGAGAACACTTCCGTGTACCTGACGCCGGAGCAGGTCCGTGAACACAGCGGGCAGCCGGCGGCCAGGCACTAGACAACGAGCTCGTTGCAGCAGCTGAAACACTGCCAGGTATGTGCAGTTGGCGCGCATAATCATTAGCATGGGAAAGCTTTATGAACGGATAGACGGCCGAATCCGCACCTTCATCGAGGACCAGCCGGTCTTCTTCACCGCCACAGCGCCACTGACCGCCGACGGGCACGTCAACGTATCGCCCAAGGGGCGGGCCGGGACCCTCGTCGTACTGGACGAAATGACGCTGGCGTACCTGGACTTCGGCGGGAGCACCGCGGAAACCGTCGCGCACATACGGGAGAACGGGCGCGTCACCCTGATGTGGTGCGCCTTCTCCGGGCCGCCCAAGGTGCTGCGGGTGCACGGGCAGGGTGAGGCCGTGTTCCGGGACGATTCACGGTGGCCGGGTCTCATCACGCGTTTCAAGGACGTCGACGGGCCGAGCGCCCGCGCCATCGTCGTGGTGCACGCGCGGCGCATCAGCGACAGCTGCGGTTTCGCCGTCCCGTTCATGGAGTACCAGGAGGAACGGACGCAGCACGCCGAGCACTTCGCCCGCAAGACGGACGAGGAGTTCGCGGCGTACTGCGAGAAGAAGGAGTACCTCGGCAAGAGCCTGGACGGCCTGCCCGCGCTGCCGCTGCCGCTGCCCGCGCGGGCGGACTGAGCCGAGCGCCCGGCCTCGCTAACGGTCGTTCTGGGCCAGGCGCAGGAGGTGGTCGGCCAGCGCCTGGCCGCCCGCCGGGTCGCGGCTGATCAGGAGCAGCGTGTCGTCGCCCGCGATGGTGCCCAGGACGGCGTTCAGCTCGGCCTGGTCGATGGCCGAGGCCAGGAACTGGGCGGCCCCCGGCGGCGTACGCAGCACGACGAGGTTGGCCGACGCCTCGGCGGAGATGAGGAGCTCGCCGGAGAGGCGCCGCATGCGCTCCTCCTTGGCGGACTCGCCGAGGGGCGCGTGCGGGGTGCGGAAGCCGCCCTCGCTCGGTACGGCGTAGATCAGCTCGCCGCCCGTGTTGCGGATCTTCACCGCGCCCAGTTCGTCGAGGTCACGGGAGAGCGTCGCCTGGGTGACGCTCAGCCCGTCGTCGGCGAGGAGCTTGGCCAGCTGGCTCTGCGAGCGCACCGGCTGCCGGTTCAGGATGTCCACGATCCGGCGGTGCCTGGCGGTGCGGGTCTGCGGTACGGCAGGCCCGCCGTGCTCGTGGTCCTGCGCCTGCGCCTCGGTCATCGGTGTCATTCTCCGGATCGTCGGTCCCCGTGTGCGGTGTCGAGAACGCCGGGCAGGGCCCGGAGGAACGTCTCCACCTCTTCGTCCCCGATGAGATACGCCGGCATGAGGCGTACGACATCGGGGGCGGGCGCGTTCACCAGGAGACCGGCGTCCTGAGCCGCCTGCTGCACCTGGGGAGCAAGAGACTCGGTGAGCACGATACCCAGGAGCAGACCCGCACCACGGACGTGGGAGACCAGCGGGTGCCCGAGTGACTCGATTCCGTCGCGCAGCTTCTCTCCCATCCGCTTGACGTGGTCGAGGAGTCCGTCGGCCGCGATGGTGTCCAGTACGGCCAGTCCGGCGGCGCACGCGACGGGGTTCCCGCCGAACGTCGTGCCGTGCTGGCCGGGCTTGAGGAGGTCCGCGGCAGCGCCGAAGGCGAGCGTGGCGCCGATCGGCAGGCCGCCGCCGAGGCCCTTGGCGAGGGTGACGACGTCGGGCTCGACGGCGTCGTGCCCCTGGTACTCGAACCAGTGGCCGGTCCGTCCGATGCCCGTCTGGACCTCGTCGAGGACGAGCAGGGTGCCGGTGGCGCGGGTGATCTCGCGGGCGGCCCGCAGGTAGTCCTCGGGCGGGACGACGACGCCGAACTCGCCCTGGATCGGCTCGATGATCAGCAGTGCGGTGTCGGTGGTGACGGCGGCGCGCAGGGCGTCGACGTCTCCGAAGGGGACGTGGGTGACATCGCCCGGCAGCGGCAGGAAGGGGGTCCGCTTGGCCTCCTGCCCGGTGAGGGCGAGGGCGCCCATGGTCCGGCCGTGGAACCCGCCCTCGGTGGCGACCATGTGCGTACGGCCGGTGAGGCGCCCGATCTTGAAGGCGGCTTCATTGGCCTCGGCGCCGGAGTTGGAGAAGAAGACGCGGCCGGGGCGGCCGGAGAGCTGGATCAGCCGCTCGGCGAGGGCCACGGGCGGCTCGGCGACGTACAGGTTGGAGACATGGCCGAGGGAGGCGACCTGGCGGGACACGGCCTCGACGATCGCGGGGTGGGCGTGGCCCAGCGCGTTCACGGCGATGCCTCCGACGAAGTCGGCGTACTCCTTGCCGTCGGCGTCCCAGACCTTCGCCCCCCGGCCGCGTACGAGCGACAGCTTGGGCGTGCCGTAGTTGTCCGTCATCACGCCCTGCCAGCGCTGCGTCAGCTCCTGGTTCGCGGTCACTTCGTCGTTCCCCCTTCGTGCTGGTCGGGCACGACCATCGTGCCGATGCCCTCGTCGGTGAAGATCTCCAGCAGGATCGAGTGCTGCACACGGCCGTCGATCACGCGGGCGGTGTTGACCCCGTTGCGTACGGCGTGCAGGCAGCCCTCCATCTTGGGGACCATGCCGCTGGAGAGCTCGGGCAGCAGCCTCTCCAGCTCCTTGGCGGTGAGCCGGCTGATCACTTCGTCGCTGTGGGGCCAGTCCTCGTAAAGGCCCTCGACGTCGGTGAGGACCATGAGCGTCTCCGCTCCGAGCGCGGCGGCCAGCGCGGCCGCGGCGGTGTCGGCGTTGACGTTGAACACGTGGTGGTCGTCGGCGCTGCGGGCGATGGACGAGACGACCGGGATACGTCCGTCGTCGAGCAGGGCCTGGATGGCGCCGGTGTCGATGGCGGTGATCTCGCCGACCCGCCCGATGTCGACGGACTCGCCGTCGATCCGCGGGTAGTGCTGGGTGGCGGTGATGGTGTGCGCGTCCTCGCCGGTCATGCCGACGGCGAGCGGCCCGTGCTGGTTGAGCAGCCCGACGAGCTCGCGCTGCACCTGGCCCGCCAGGACCATGCGTACGACGTCCATGGCCTCGGGGGTGGTGACCCGCAGCCCCGCCTTGAACTCGCTCACCAGGCCGTGCCGGTCGAGCTGCGCGCTGATCTGCGGGCCGCCGCCGTGCACGACGACCGGCTTGAGACCGGCGTGCCGCAGGAAGACGACGTCCTGGGCGAAGGCGGCCTTCAGGTCCTCGTCGATCATGGCGTTGCCGCCGAACTTGATGACGACGGTCCGGCCGTGGTGGCGGGTGAGCCAGGGCAGCGCCTCGACGAGGATCTGCGCCTTGGGCAGGGCGGTGTGCTTGCGGGTGCTCATGAGCTGTACGCGCTGTTCTCGTGGACGTAGTCGGCGGTGAGGTCGTTGGCCCAGATGACCGCGGACTCGGTGCCGGACGCGAGGTCGGCGGTGATCCTGACCTCCCGGTAGCGCATGTCGACCAGGTCGCGGTCCTCGCCGACGCTGCCGTTCTTGCAGACCCAGACGCCGTTGATGGCGACGTTGAGCCGGTCGGGGTCGAAGGCGGCCTTCGTGGTGCCGATCGCGGACAGCACCCGGCCCCAGTTGGGGTCCTCGCCGTGGATGGCGCACTTGAGGAGGTTGTTACGGGCGATGGAGCGGCCCACCTCGACGGCGTCGTCCTCGGTCGCCGCGTTGATCACCTCGATGCGGATGTCCTTGCTGGCCCCCTCCGCGTCGCCGATGAGCTGGCGGGCGAGGTCGTCGCAGACGGTGCGTACGGCCGCGGCGAACTCGTCGTATCCGGGGGTCACTTCGGACGCGCCGGAGGCCAGCAGCAGCACGGTGTCGTTCGTCGACATGCAGCCGTCGGAGTCGACGCGGTCGAAGGTGACGCGGGTGGCGTCGCGCAGTGCCTTGTCGAGTACGCCGGCTTCGAGGTCGGCGTCGGTGGTCAGCACGACGAGCATGGTGGCGAGGCCGGGTGCGAGCATGCCCGCGCCCTTGGCCATGCCGCCGACGGTCCAGCCGTCGCCGCCCGCGACGGCCGTCTTGTGGACGGTGTCGGTGGTCTTGATGGCGATGGCGGCCTTCTCGCCGCCGTGCGCGGAGAGCTCGGTGGCGGCCTTCTCGATGCCGGGGAGGAGCTTGCCCATGGGGAGGGTGATGCCGATGAGGCCGGTGGAGGCGACGGCGATCTCACCGGCGCTGTGGCCCTTGAGGACCTCCGCGGCTTTCTCGGCCGTGGCGTGGGCGTCCTGGAAGCCCTTGGGGCCCGTACAGGCGTTGGCGCCGCCCGAGTTGAGGACGACGGCGGAGATCTGGCCGCCCTTGACGACCTGCTCGGACCACAGGACCGGCGCGGCCTTCACACGGTTGGTGGTGAAGACGCCCGCGGCGGCGAGGCGGGGCCCGTTGTTGACCACGAGGGCCAGGTCGGGACCGCCGCTGTCCTTGATCCCCGCGGCGATGCCCGCCGCGGTGAATCCCTTCGGTGCCGTGACGCTCACTGCATCTCCTCGTTCGCTTCTCCGCCCGCGCAGCGCAGCGGTGCGGCTTTCGTCATTGCCTGCAGCCCGGCGGCTGCGCGGGCGTCGCTCACGGTGCCACTCCTGTCGTGGAAAGACCTGTGTCCTCGGGAAGTCCGAGGGCGATGTTCATACTCTGCACCGCGCCGCCGGCGGTGCCCTTGGTGAGGTTGTCGATGGCGCTGATCGCGATGACGCGGCCGGCGGCCTCGTCGTACGCGACCTGGATCTGGACGGCGTTGGAGCCGTACACGGAGGCGGTCGCGGGCCACTGCCCCTCGGGCAGGAGGTGCACGAACGGCTCGTCGGCGTACGCCTTCTCGTACGCGTCCCGTACGCCGGCCGCTGTCACGCCCGGCTTCGCCTTGGCGCTGCACGTGGCGAGGATGCCGCGGGACATGGGGGCCAGCGTCGGCGTGAAGGAGACGGTGATCCGCTCCCCCGCGGCGGCGCTGAGGTTCTGGATCATCTCGGGGGTGTGGCGGTGGCCGCCGCCGACGCCGTACGGCGACATGGAACCCATCACCTCGCTGCCGAGCAGATGCGGCTTGAGCGCCTTGCCCGCGCCGGAGGTCCCGGTGGCGGCGACGATCACGGCGTCGGACTCCGCGAGCTGCGCGGCGTACGCCGGGAAGAGTGCGAGCGAGACGGCGGTGGGGTAGCAGCCGGGGACGGCGACCCGCTTGGAGCCTTCGAGCGCGGCGCGGGCGCCGGGGAGTTCGGGGAGGCCGTACGGCCAGGTCCCGGCGTGCGGCGAACCGTAGAACTGGTCCCAGTCCGCGGCGTTCTGGAGCCGGAAGTCGGCGCCCATGTCGACGACGAGCACCTCGTCGCCGAGCTGCTCGGCGACGGCGGCGGACTGGCCGTGCGGAAGCGCGAGGAACACGACGTCGTGCCCGGCGAGGACCTCGGCGGTGGTCGGCTCCAGCACCCGCCCGGCCAGCGGCAGCAGATGCGGCTGGAGGGAGCCCAGGCGCTGCCCGGCGTTGGAGTGGCCGGTCAGGGCGCCGATCTCGACGCCGGGGTGGGCGAGGAGCAGCCGGAGCAGTTCACCGCCCGCGTATCCACTCGCCCCTGCCACTGCTGCACGTACCGCCATCGAATCCTCCTCGTCGATGGCATGACTATACGCAACCCCGCACTTTTATGCAACGAATGGAGTAGAGCCGGCCCCCGGAACTCGCGCCTGTGCCGAACCCGTGGAACGGTCGACGCGAGTGCATGACCGAACCCTGTCGGTATTGGTCGGCCCACCGAGCCGCTGACATCTGGAGACCGCGTTGTTCGTGCCCACCGCCACCACCTGCGTGACCAGGTCGCTCGTCACCGCCACCCTCGCCGTCGGCCTGCTGGCCGGAGGGACCGCGTCCGCCGGGGCGGCGTCCGGCGGCGACCGGACCGTACCGGCCACTGAAGTGGCCCGGCCCGCCCTCGCCTGCAAGACGGTGCTGGCCACGGTCGTGGTGGAGTCGGTGAAGCGCACAGCCTCGGAGGCGATGAACCACAACACCGCTGTGACGCGTCGCGTACTGGAAACCCTTGAGGCCAACGGCGTCGCCCCGCGCGACGCGGGCACTCTGCGTCTCAGCCTGACGCCCGTCCTTGAGCCGGACGGCTCAGGCGGCTCCGTGGTGACCGGATACCGAGTGCGCCGGACCCTCGCCGTCACCATCCGCGCCGGCGACCGGGCGACCGCCATCCTCGACAAGGCGGTGGCCGCGGCGGGCGGCGCGGCCCGCGTCACGTCGGTGTCCTGCGCGCCCTCTGACCCGGCAGGCAGGCAGCCGTCGCGCGTGAACACGTCCGCGTAAGTACGTCCGCGTGAGTACGTCTACGGATGCGTAACGCCGCCGAGATCGACAGGCTGGCCCCATGAACGAACACGAGCTCGCCTCCCGAGGCCCCGTGCGGCCCGTCCGCGACCACCGGACCGCGGAAAGGGTGATCAAGGCGATCCTCATCGTGGCGGCCGTTGTGGCCGCGATCGTGGTGCCGTTCATGTGTCTCGTCATCGCCACCTACGCCATGGCGGACTGACCCGGAGCGACCCGGAGTGAGGGGAGCGGCCGCTCGGCTAGCCTGAGGGCACAATGAACCATTTGACGACGTCACTGGGCGAGTACGACCTCGTTCGCTTCCCCGAGGACCCCCGCGACAGGCTCCGCGCCTGGGACGCGGCCGACGAGTACCTGCTGCGGCACCTCGAAGGAACCGGCGACACTCCTCCGGCGGACCTGTCCGGCACCGTTGTCGTGGTCGGCGACCGCTGGGGCGCCCTGGCCACCGCGCTCGCCGGCTGCCGTCCCACGCAGGTCACCGACTCCTTCCTCGCCCAGCAGGCGACCCGGTTGAACCTGGAACGCAACGGGGCCGACCCGTCGGCGGTGCGGCTCCTGTCCACCCGCGAAGCCCCGCCGGAGCGGATCGACGTACTCCTGATCCGCGTGCCCAAGAGCCTCGCGCTCCTTGAGGACCAGCTCCACCGGCTCGCCCCGCACGTCCACGCGGGCACCGTCGTCGTCGGCACGGGGATGACCAAGGAGATCCACACCTCTACGCTCAGGCTGTTCGAGCGGCTTCTCGGTACGACACGGACGTCACTGGCGGTGAAGAAGGCACGGCTCATCTTCTGTACGCCGGACCCGGACCTCGCCCGTGGCAGCGACCCGTGGCCGCGCAGTTACGCGCTGCCGTCCGACGTCGGTGTGGTGTCCGGCATCACCGTGACCAACCACGCCGGCATCTTCTGCGCCGAGCGCCTCGACATCGGCACGCGCTTCTTTCTGCGCCACCTCCCGCGGTCCCGCGGCCCCGAGCGCGTCGCGGACCTCGGGTGCGGCAACGGTGTGGTGGGTACGGCGGTCGCCCTGGCCAACCCCGAGGCCGAGATCCTGTTCACCGACGAGTCGTTCCAGGCGGTGGCGTCGGCGGAGGCCACTTTCCGGGCGAACGCCGGGGCGGGGCGGAAGGCGGAGTTCCGCGTGGGCGACGGTCTGTCGGGTGTACCGGAGGGAACGGTGGACCTCGTACTGAACAACCCGCCGTTCCACAGCCACCAGGCGACGACGGACGCGACGGCCCGGCGCATGTTCACCGGGGCGCGCGACGCGCTGCGGCCGGGTGGCGAGCTGTGGGTGATCGGCAACCGGCACCTCGGCTACCACGTGACACTGCGCCGGATCTTCGGCAACAGCGAACTGGTCGCGAGCGATCCGAAGTTCGTGGTCCTGCGGTCGGTGAAGCGGTAGCGACGCGGGACGGCGGTGGCCGCGCCGGCGGGCGGAGCCCCTGCGGGAACAAGCCTCCCGCAGGGGCTACGACGTGCCCAGCAGGCCCTCGCACGCGCCGCGCAGCCGTCGTACGCCCTCCGTGATCTCCGCCGGCCCCGCCACCCCCGCGAAGCTCAGCCGGACGTGCCCCGCGGTCGGCTCCGCGCTGAAGTACGGGCGGCCGGGTGCGATCGCGACGCCCGCCCGCAGCGCCGCCGAGACCACGGCGTTCTCATCCACGCCGTCGGGCAGGCGCAGCCACAGGTGGTAGCCGCCCGCCGGGATGTGCGGGAGGGCGAGTTCGGGGAGGCCGAGGCGCAGGGCGGCGGACAGGGTGTCCCGGCGGCCCCGCAACTCCCCCGCGACCGTGCGCAGATGGCGCGGCCAGGCCGGGGAGCCGACCAGCTCCACCGCCGCCTCCTGGAGCGGCCGGGGCACGAAGAAGCTCTCGACCACCTGGATGGCGCGCAGCCGCTCCAGCACCGGGCCGCGCGCCGCCAGGGCGCACACCCGGAAGCTGGGCGAGGTCGCCTTGGTGAGCGAGGAGACGTGAACGACGACGCCGTCGTGGTCGTCGGTGGCGAGCGGCCGGGGCAGCGGCCCGGCGTCGTCGTGGACGAGGCGCCGTACGAAGTCGTCCTCGATGACGAAGGCCCCGGCCTCGCGGGCGATGCGCAGCACCTCGGGGCGCCGCTCGGCGCAGAGCACCGCGCCGGTCGGATTCTGGAAGAGCGGCTGGCAGACGAAGACGCGGGCGCCGGTGGCCCTGAAGGCCGCGGCGAGGAGTTCGGGGCGTACACCGTCGGAGTCCACCGGCACCGGCACCGGGCGCAGTCCCGCCGCCCGCGCGATCGCCAGCATGCCGGGGTACGTCGGCGACTCGACCAGGACCGGTGCGCCGGGCGGTGCGAGGGCGCGCAGGGCGGTCGTCAGCGCGTTCTGGCCACCGGCGGCGATGAGGACTTCGGCGGCCGTGATGGCGCCGCCGATCCCTCGTGCGAACCATTCGCGCAGCTCGGGGATGCCGTCGGTGGGCGGCCGGCCCCAGGCGCCGGGGCGGCGGCCGGCCCTGGCGAGGGCGGCTGCCATGGCCCGCTCGGGCTGGAGGGAGGCGTGGAGGTAGCCGCTGTTGAACTCGATGACGCCGGGCGGCGGGGCGGCGAGCGTGACGAGGACGCCGGACGCGTCGACCGAGCGCGGTACGAGTTCGGTGGCGCCGTCGGCGCTCAGCGCGACCTCCTGCCATGAGGTGTCACCGGGCGCCGCCGTGTCCGTACGGGGCTGCGTGCGGAAGGCTCCCGCGCCGGGCCGGGTGACGACCAGGCCCTCGGCGGCGAGCTGGGCGAGGGCGCGGGCGACCGTCACCGGGCTCACGCGGTAGCGCTCGACCAGTGCGCGGCTCGACGGGAGCTTTCCACCTGGAGAGTAGTGGTTGAGTTCGCGCTTCAGCGCTTCTGCCAGTTCCATGACGCTGCTACGCTCATGCATGACAGCACACAATAGCGCTACTCGCAGCAGGACAGTAGCGGTCAGCAGTAGCTCCGGCGGCCCGGCGACCCGTACGGCCCGCAGCGGAACCCTCCTCGCCGCGCTGGGAGTCACCGCCTTCTCGCTCACCTTCCCGGCCACCGCCTGGGGCCTCGAAGGCTTCGGCCCCTGGTCACTGGTGGCCGTACGCAGCGTCCTGGCCGCACTCGTCGCCGGCGCCGCCCTGCTCGTCCTGCGGATACCGGTGCCTTCCCGCCGCCACTGGGCCGGACTCGCCGTGGTGGGCGGCGGTGTGGTCCTCGGCTTTCCGATGCTGACCACGCTGGCCCTCCAGACCTCCACCACCTCGCACGCCGCCGTCGTGGTCGGCCTGCTGCCACTGACGACCGCCGCCCTTTCGGCGCTGCGCACCGGAGCACGCCCGTCCCGCGCGTTCTGGCTGGCAGCCCTCGCCGGCGCCGCCGTGGTGATCGCGTTCACGGTGCAGCAGAGCGGCGGCGCGCTGTCCACCGGCGATCTGTACCTCTTCGGCGCGCTGCTGGTCTGCGCGGCGGGCTACACCGAGGGCGGCAGGCTGGCGCGCGAGATGCCGGGCTGGCAGGTCATCGGCTGGGCGCTGGTGCTGTGCCTCCCGCTCGCCGTCCCGGCAGCGGCTGTGGCGCTCAGCTTCGAGCCGGTGCACCTCACGGCGCACAGCGTCACCGGGCTCCTGTGGGTCGCGATCGGCTCGCAGTTCCTCGGCCTGGTCGTCTGGTACCGCGGCATGGCCGAGATCGGGGTGTCCAAGGCCAGCCAGATCCAGCTCGCCCAGCCCCTGCTGACCCTGTTCTGGTCCGTCGCCCTGCTCGGGGAGCACCTCTCCCCCGCGGCCCCGCTCGCGGCCGTCGGCGTACTCGTCTGCATCGCGGTCACCCAGCGCGCGCGGACCTGAACGGCGCAGCGGCGAGGCGCCAACTCGGGCCCGCGGTCTTAGACTGGCCTTACGTAGAGCCGGCCACAGAAGGGCACTCCCGATGCAAGCGAGCGTGGGCGACCAGCTGCTGGTGCACGGCAGGACCGTGGGCCACGAGGACAAGGTCGCGAAGATCGTCGAGGTGCTGGGTTCCGAGGGGAACCCGCCGTTCCGGGTGCGCTTCGACGACGGACACGAGGCGCTGGTCTCGCCGGGCCCCGACTCCGTCGTACGGCACACGGAGCACGGCGGAACACCGCAATAGCCGCAGACCGGTCACCGGGGCGGCCGCACCCGGGCCGGGTAGTGGTCCGCCACCACCCGGTCCATCGCCCCGATGCGGTCGACCGCGACCTCCTTCGCCGAGAAGAAGACATGGCCGCGCACGTGTGGGTGGTCCTGGGCCAGGGTCAGATGGCGGGAGAGTTCGGCCGGGTCCTGCCAGGCCGCGGGCTGGGCCGGGTCTCCGGCCTTGTAGAGCGCCTCACCGGCGTAGAGGTCGACGCCGGTGCCGCGCACGGTCCGCGACCACCACGGCACCAGCTCCGCGTAGTCGGCGGCCTCGAAGCCGATGTGCCAGTAGAGCTGCGGCACGATGTAGTCGATCCAGCCCTCCTTCACCCACTTGCGGGTGTCGGCGTGCAGATCGTCGTACGTCTGCACCCCGGCCCGCGTCTGTGAGCCCAGCGGGTCGGTCGAGGCGTTGCGCCACACCCCGAAGGGGCTGATCCCGAAGCGGACCTTCTTGCCCGTCTTCCTGACCGCTTTGATGCGGTCGGCCGTCTCACTCACCAGCAGGTCGGTGTTGTCGCGCCGCCAGGCCGCCTTGTCGGGGAACCCCGTGCCGTAGCGGGCGTACGCCTCGTCGTCGTCGAAGTCCTGTCCTGCCACCGGATACGGGTAGAAGTAGTCGTCCCAGTGCACGGCGTCGATGTCGTAGCGCTCTACGGCGTCCAGCATGGCGTCCTGCACGAAGCGCCTGACCTCCGGAAGTCCGGGGTTGTAGTACAGCTTGCCGCCGTACGGCAGCACCCACTCCGGGTGCACGCGCGCCGGATGTGACTCCACCAGCCGCGACGGGTCGGTGTGATTCGCGACTCGGTACGGGTTGAACCAGGCGTGCAGTTCGAGATCCCGCCGGTGCGCCTCCTCCACCGCCGTCCCCAGCGGGTCCCATCCCGGATCCCGGCCCTGTACGCCGGTGAGGTACTGGGACCAGGGCTCGTACGGCGAGGGCCACATCGCGTCGGCGGTCGGCCGCACCTGGAACATCACCGCGTTCAGCCTGCGCCGTACCGCCGTGTCCAGATGGGCCAGCAGTTCGGCCTTCTGCTGGTCGGCGGTCAGGCCGGCCCTGGAGGGCCAGTCGCGGTTGGCGACGCTCGCCAGCCACATCCCCCGCATCTCGCGCTTCGAGGGCCTGCGCCGCCGCGCGGGGACGGCCGCCGCGTCCCCGGTGACCGCCAGCACGGACAGCGCTCCGGCCGCAGCCGCCAACAACCCTCTTCGACCGATCTGACCCATATGTCGCCCCTTACTAGGTGCATACGTCCCGTCGTATCCGCAGAGCATGCCCGCCCCGCCCCCTCACGCACACGTAGGTCCGGAGTAACGTCGGGGCCGAGGCGGGCACCGGTCACGAGCCGGGGGCCTGCCGAACTGTTGATCAGCGAAAGGCACGATGTGACGGACTCCATGGCGGATGTGCAGCGCGTCGGAGTAGTGGGCTGCGGCCAGATGGGCGCAGGCATTGCCGAGGTGTGTGCCCGCAGCGGCCTCGAGGTGAAGGTCGCCGAGACCACGGGCGAGGCCCTGGAGATCGGCCGCACCCGGCTCTACAACTCCCTCTCGAAGGCCGCCGAGCGCGGCAAGATCACCGAGGAGGAGCGCGACGAGACGCTCGCCCGTCTCAGCTTCACGACCGACCTCGGCGAGTTCGCGGACCGCGACCTCGTCATCGAGGCCGTCGTCGAGAACGAATCGATCAAGACGGAGATCTTCCAGGTCCTCGACCAGGTCGTGACCCGCCGGGACGCGATTCTCGCCTCCAACACCTCCTCGATCCCGCTGGTGAAGCTGGCCGTCGCGACCTCCCGCCCGGACCAGGTCATCGGCATCCACTTCTTCAACCCGGCCCCGGTGCAGAAGCTCGTCGAGCTGATCCCTGCGCTGACCACTTCCGAGGAGACCATCAAGCGCGCCGAGGGCGTGGTGCAGAACGTGCTGGGCAAGCACGCGATCCGCGCCCAGGACCGCTCGGGCTTTGTCGTCAACGCGCTCCTCATCCCGTACCTCCTCTCGGCGATCCGGATGTTCGAGTCCGGCATCGCGAGCCGCGAGGACATCGACAACGGCATGGAGCTGGGCTGCGCCCACCCGATGGGCCCGCTCAAGCTCGCGGACCTCATCGGCCTGGACACGGTCGCCTCGGTCGCCGACTCGATGTACGCCGAGTTCAAGGAGCCGCTGTACGCCGCTCCCCCGCTGCTCCAGCGGATGGTGGACGCGGGCAGGCTGGGACGTAAGACGGGATCCGGTTTCTACCCGTACTCCTGAGCCCTGCTGAGCCGCGATTCGCACGGAGTGTGCGGGGCGTACACGCATATGCCCCGCACACACGCTCCCGCCATGGCCACAGGGCGAGTTGGCTCTGTGGCACATGCACGAGGCCGTCGGACGGCCCTGTTGAAAAAGGAGCGGACCGTGAGTATCGACACCGATCAGACCGTGGTCGTCGAGGAGTACGCCGAGTTACGTCGCTGCCTCGACGTGGGGCTCACCAGGATCGACGGACATCTGGCGCTGCTGGCCCACCGGGGCGACCAGGCCGACAGCGACCTGGCCGGCCTGGCCGCGCGGGTGACGGCCCTGGAGCAGAACCGATGGCCGCTGCCGGCCATCTCGGCACTCACCGCGGCCGGAGCGCTCGCGGTGACCGTCTGGCAGGCCGTCGGCCGCTAGCCGAGCCGCAGGTGGTGGAGCATCAGCAGCCCGGCCGCCATGTTGGCGGCCGGGACTTCACCGCGGGCCACCATCTCGGGTACCAGTTTGAGCGGGACCCACTCGCGCCGTGAGGACTCGAAGTCGTCCTCGGGATGGCCGGTGTACGTCGCCTCCGTGGCCCAGTAGAGGTGGTGCCGGGCGTCGGTGAGGCCGTTGGACGGCTCGACGGTGAGGAGGTGGCGCAGCGGCCCGGGCCGCCAGCCGGTCTCCTCCTCCATCTCGCGGGCCGCGGCCGTCTCGACGTCCTCGCCGTCCTCGACCACTCCCGCGGCGAGCTCCCAGCCCCAGCTGTCGGTGATGAAGCGGTGCCTCCAGAGCATCAGCACCTCGTTGGCCTCGTTGACGACCGTCGCCACGGCCACCGGCCGCAGCCGTATGACGAAGTGGTCGAGGTGCCGGCCGTCGGGGAGTTCGACGTCCGCGAGGTTGATCCGGAACCAGGGGTTCTTGTACACAGTCTGTTCGCTTAAGTTCGTCCACTGCACTGTTTTGCCACCTTCCGACAAGTAGGTGGCAACATCGCAGCAGGAGGACGGTCAGAGCGGAACGCGCAAAGCCCCGTCGATCAGCTCGGCCGCCTCTTCGGCGCCGGCGCACCCGCTTGCCACCAGGTGCTCGCGGACCGCCCGCAGGCGGTCGCGCATCCGCTGCGACTCCATCCCCTGGGCGCGCTGCGCCATCTCCGTGGCGATCTCCACCGCCCGGTCGGCCTTGCCCTGCCGCAGCTCGATGTGGGTGAGCATGGCGAGCCGGTGCACGCGGCCCCTGTCGTGCGCGGGTGAGCCGACCGCCGCGTCCGCGTGCTCACGCGCGGCGGGCAGATCCCCGAGGCTCAGCAGAGCCTCGGCCACTTGTACGTTCACCAGCCCCGGCTGTACGTACCCCGTCTCGTCCGGCTCGCTGCCCGGTCTGATGGAATCCGCCTCGGATTCCGCACGCCGGATGCAGGACAACGCTCCCTTGCTGTCGCCGAGATGGGCGTACGCCTTGGCCTGCATCGCGTGCAGGTCGGCGGCCAGCGCCGGGGTGATCTGCGTACCCGCCGTGCGCAGGGCCGCCTCCGCGAAGGCCACCGCCTGCCGGTATTCGGCCATGAACAGCGACTGGTTGACCAGCAGCGCGATGATGTACGCGCCGAGCCCGCGGTCCCCGCTGGCCTTCGCGAGCCGCAGGGCCTGGTGGAAGTACCGCTGGGCGAGCCCCTGGGCGTCCGAGTCGTACGCGCAGATGCCCGCCACCGCCACCAGGCCGCCCGTGGCCCGGTGCAGGTGGCGGCCCATGGCGTTGGAGTAACTGCCGCGCAGCAGAGGGGCGGTCTCGGCGTTGAGGAAGCCGACGACCCGCGCCCGGGTCGCGACGCCGCCCGCCTTGCGGTACATCAGCTCGTAGTGCGCCCTGGCGGCGCGCAGCATCTGTATGTCGGCGACGCTGACGCGCGTCTGTCCCTTGCGCGAGACGTCCGCGTCCTCCGGCGGGTTCTCCCACTCCCACACGGGCATCACCGCCGGCGTCCCGGTCACCGCCGGGGCGCCGAGGATGTGCGGCCGCTGCTGCTCGTCGGAGCGCCACAACGCGGTGGCCCGTTCCACGAAGCCCGTGAGCGGGGAGCCGTGCGGCATGGCCGCCTCGCCCGGCTGGCCGAACCCGATGTCGTCCAGCGTTATGGGCCGGTGCAGCCGGGCCGCGAGCACTTCGCAGATCAGATCGGGCACCTGGCCGCGCGGCCGCTGGCCCTTCAACCACCGTGCGACGGCGGTGTGTTCGTACCTCAGCGCGAGACCTCTCACGCTGCCCGCCTGGTTCACATGGGCGGCGAGGCCGGCGTGGGAGATGCCCGCCTCGTCGAGCAGGGCGTCGAGCAGGGTATTCGGCTGCATGGCCTCTCCGGTGGCTCGGTGGAGTCAGCGTAGTGGAGGTTGTTTCACACGGGGTGTGAACGGAGTGCCCGCGTTCGTGCCCCGCGTGCTCTGCCGCACCCCACCCCTGGTCCGATTGACTTCACTTCGCCTCTCCAAGAGGTGGCCGGGCCGCCGGCTCCCCCTCGTACAGTGCGGCGGCCCGTTCCCGCACCGTCCGCCCTGCCGGTCTGCCCGACACTCCGCGGCAGGGCGGACGGAGCCCGTACAGCGGTTTTGGAGCGACGGCCGGTCACCGATGGGAGGATTCCGCGCACGAGCGGCGCAGTCCCTGATCCCCGGGCTGCGCCGGCAGGCGCCTGCGGTCGTTGCGCAGGACGAGCAGCGCGACGTCGTCGGTGAGCCGCCCGCCCGTGTGCCGCAGCAGCGCCGTGTGAACGCGCTGCACCACCACGGCCGGTGAGACCGGCGAGCCCAGCGCCGCGGCCTCGGTGAGGGCACGTCGCAGGCAGAAGAACTCCCCGGCGGCGTTCCTGGCGTCCTCCGCCCCGTCGGTGTGCAGGACGAGGGTCTCGCCGGGAAGCAGGCGCGTGCACCGGCGGGCGGACAGGCCGCCGGGCAGCGGGAACATGCCGAGCGGCGGCAGCACGTCCCCGCCCGCGATCGGCTCGGCGGCGCCGCGCAGCCGGTAGGGCCACGGGTGGCCGCAGTTGAGTGCCAGTACCTCCCCGTCCTCATGGATCTCCAGCAGCAGTACGGTGACGAACTCCTCGGCCAGCGGGTTGTCGGGGTCCGTACCGCTCACCGACGGGTGCTCGGACCGCGACCTCTCCCGCAGATGCCGGTGCAGCGCCCGCTCCAGCTTCCGCATGACACCCGCGAGTTCGGCCTCGTCGTGCGCCGCCTCCCGGAAACTGCCGAGCAGGGCGGCCACCGCTCCGATGGCGGCGAGCCCATGCCCCCGTACGTCACCGATGACGACCCGCACCCCGTGCACGGTGGCCACAGCCTCGTACAGATCGCCGCCGACCGTCGCCCCGCGGCTCACGGACAGCTGTCCCGCGGCGAGGGCGAGTCCGTCGAGCCGGGCCGGCAGCGGCCGCAGCAGCACCTGCTGGGCGGCGCGCGCGATCTCGCGGGTCCGGCGCAACTCCCGCACGGGGCCCAGCCGTACGCTGGTCAGCAGATACGCGACCAGGGCGAGGAAGGCCGCGCACGTCACGAAGCGGGGCGCCATCCCGTCGTGGGAGTCGAACGGGCAGACCAGCTCCCAGGCCGTCGCGGCGACGAGCCAGACGGCGGGCAGCCCGAAGACAAGGGCACGCCGCGCATGAGGAACGCACGCGCGCCGCACGCCCCGCCAGGTTGTTGTACGGATCATCCCGACGGCCCCCTAGGCCCTGGCCCTGTACGACGCTGCCTGTACGACGCTGGCCCTCGTCGGCCGGAATGATTGTGTCGACGGTACGTACCTGTTTGCCTACCTCATCCCCACTTCTCACCCGAATGAGTGAGGGGCGCGCCCGTGACTCCGGACACGCCCCTCACTACCGCTTCACCAGGTGTTACGCCCCGCGCAGCACCGCGCCCGTGCGCTCGCCGGCGAGCGCGACGGCGGCGTCGCGGGCGGCCGAGGCCTCCTCGACGGTCAGCGTGCGGTCGGCGGCGCGGAAGCGCAGCGCGTACGCGAGCGACTTCTTGCCCGCACCGAGCTGCTCACCCGTGAACACGTCGAACAGCCGCAGCGATTCGAGGAGTTCACCGGCGCCTTCGCGCAGCGCCGCCTCGACGTCCACCGAAGCGACATCGGCGGAGACGACGAGCGCGACGTCCTGGGTCGCCACCGGGAAGGTGGAGATCCGCGGCGCCTGGAGGGCTCCCGTACCGGCCTGCTCCAGCAGGTCGGTCTCGATCTCCATGGCGCAGGTGCGCTCCGGCAGGTGGAGTGCCTTGATGACGCGCGGGTGCAGCTCACCGGCGTGCCCGACGAGTGTCTCCGCGCCGTTCACGGTGACGTACAGCGCGGCGCAGCGGCCGGGGTGCCACGGCGCGTGCTGGTCGCCCCGGACGATCAGCTCGGCACCGGCCTCACGGGCGAGCGTACGAGCGGCCTCGACGGCGTCCGCCCAGTTGCCCGGCCGGCCCTTGCCCCACCAGCCGGCCTGCTCGCGGGCGCCCGCGAGGACGACGGCGGCGCGGTGCGGCTGGCGCGGCAGCGTGGAGTTGAGAGCGGCGATCTCCTCGTCGGTCGGCCGGCGGTCGACGGGCAGCCGGGCCGCCTTGTGCTCGTCGCCCGTGGGCCTGAAGACCAGGCCGGTCTCGAAGAGCGCCAGGTCGTGCGAGCCACGGCCGTCGTTGCGGCGCAGCGCGCCGAGGAGGCCGGGCAGCAGCGTGGTGCGCAGCGCCGGCTCCTCGTCGGAGAGCGGGTTGACCAGCTTGACCGTACGGCGGCGGTCGTCTTCGGCGTCCAGGCCGAGCTGGTCGAGCACGGCGTCGCCGATGAACGGGTAGTTCAGCGCCTCGACATAACCGGCACCTGCCAGCGCCCGGCCGATGCGGCGGTGCAGCCGCTGCCGGTCGGTGAGCCCGCGGCCGGAGGGCGGCGTCGGCAGGGTCGACGGCAGGTTCTCGTACCCCTCAAGACGGATGACCTCTTCGGCCAGGTCGTTCGGGAAGGCCAGGTCGGGGCGCCAGGACGGCACGGTCACGACCAGTTCGTCCTGCCCGTACACGTCGCAGCCGACCTCCTGGAGACGGCGTACGACGGTCTCCCGGCCGTAGCCGACACCCGCGACGCGGTCGGGGTGGTCGGCGGGCATGGAGATCGTGCGGGGCGCGGAGGGCGCGATGACCTCCGTGACACCCGCCTCGGCGGTGCCGCCCGCGAGCAGCACCAGCAGGTCGACGGTCCGCTGGGCCGCCGCGGAGGTGGCCTGCGGGTCGGTGCCGCGCTCGAAGCGCTTGGACGCCTCGGACGCGAGCTTGTGGCGGCGCGCCGTACGGGCGATGGACAGCGCGTCGAAGTGAGCCGCCTCGATGACGACCTCGGTGGTGCCGCGTACGGCCCCGGTCTCCGGGTCGGTCACGGAGTCCGCGATCTCGGTGTTGGCGCCGCCCATGACACCCGCGAGGCCGATCGGGCCGCGGTTGTCGGTGATCACCAGGTCCTGGGCGTCGAGGACACGCTTGGTGCCGTCGAGCGTCGTGAACTTCTCGCCCGGCTCGGCGCGGCGCACCCCGATCGGCCCGTCGATGCGGGACCGGTCGTACGCGTGCAGCGGCTGCCCGAGCTCCAGCATCACGTAGTTGGCGACGTCGACGGCGAGGGAGACCGGGCGCATCCCGGCCTTCTGGAGCCGGCGCCGCAGCCAGATCGGGGAGCGCGCCTCGGGCTCCAGGCCGACGACCGTACGCGCGGTGAAGCGGTCGCAGCCCCGCGGGTCGGCGATCTTCACGAGGTAGCCGTACGAGTTGGGCGCGGGCACATCCAGGAGCGCCGGGTCGCGCAGCGGCAGCCCGTACGCGGTGGCGACCTCGCGGGCCACGCCGCGCATCGACAGGCAGTAGCCGCGGTCGGGCGTGACGGCGATGTCGAGGACCTCGTCGACGAGTTCGAGCAGCTCGATGGCGTCGGTGCCGACCTCGTACTCCGGCGGCAGCACGATGATGCCGTTGCTGCCGTCGTCGCCCATGCCCAGCTCGTCGCCGGAGCAGATCATGCCGTGCGAGGTCTTGCCGTACGTCTGGCGCGCGGCGATCACGAAGTCGCCGGGCAGGACGGCGCCGGGCAGCACCACGACGACCTTGTCGCCGACGGCGAAGTTACGGGCGCCGCAGACGATCTCCTGCGGCTCACCGGTGCCGTTGGCCATGCCGACGTCGACGGTGCAGAAGCGGATCGGTTTCTTGAACTCCGTCAGCTCCTCGATGGTGAGGACCTTGCCGACGACCAGGGGGCCCTTGAGGCCGGCGCCGAGCTGCTCGACCGTCTCGACCTCCAGGCCGGCGGACACGAGCTTGGCCTGTACGTCACGGCCGGTCTCGGTGGCGGGGAGATCGACGTACTCCCGCAGCCAGGAAAGCGGGACCCGCATCAGATCTCCATCCCGAAGGGCCGAGTGAACCGGACGTCACCCTCGACCATGTCTCGCATGTCTTCTACGTTGTGGCGGAACATGAGCATCCGCTCGATGCCGAACCCGAAGGCGAATCCGCTGTACTTCGCGGGGTCGACGCCGCAGGCGGTGAGCACCTTGGGGTTGACCATGCCGCAGCCGCCCAGCTCGATCCAGCCCTCGCTGCCGCAGGTGCGGCAGGGACGGTCCGGGTTGCCGACGGACTCGCCGCGGCAGACGTAGCAGACCATGTCCATCTCGGCGGACGGCTCGGTGAACGGGAAGTAGTTCGGGCGCAGCCGGGTCTTCATGCCCTCACCGAAGAGCGCCTGGACCATGTGGTCCAGGGTGCCCTTGAGATCGGCCATGGTGAGGCCCTCGTCGACGGCGAGCAGCTCGATCTGGTGGAAGACCGGGGTGTGCGTGGCGTCGAGCTCGTCGGTGCGGTAGACGCGGCCGGGGCACACGACGTACACGGGCGGTTCCCGGTCGAGCAGCGCGCGGGCCTGGACCGGGGAGGTGTGCGTGCGCAGCACGACGCCGGACTCGTCGGACTTCGACCCGTCTGCGCCCTGCACGAAGAAGGTGTCCTGCATCTGGCGCGCCGGGTGGTCCGGGACGAAGTTGAGGGCGTCGAAGTTGAACCACTCCGCCTCGACCTCGGGGCCCTCAGCGACCTCGTACCCCATGGCGACGAAGACGTCGGCGACGCGCTCCATCAGCGTGGTCAGCGGGTGCCGGGCGCCGGCCGGAACGCGGTCGTACGGCAGTGTGACGTCCACCGCCTCCTCGACCAGCACGCGCTCGTCACGCTCCGCCTCCAGGGCGGCGAGGCGGGCGGCGAGGGCCTTGTTCACGGCGCCGCGGGCCATGCCCACGCGCTTGCCGGCCTCGGCCTTGGCGGCCGGCGGCAGGGCGCCGATCTCACGGTTGGCGAGCGAGAGCGGTGAGGTGGGGCCGGTGTGCGCGGTCTTCGCGTGGCTGAGCGCGTCGAGATCCGCCGCGGCGTCGAAGGCGGCGAGCGCCTCGTCCCGCATGCGCTCGATCTCTTCCGGTTTCAGCGCCTCGACCTCGACAGGGTCGTACGACTTATTGGGTGCGGACATCTCTTCCCGTACTTCCGATTGGCTGGTACTGCCTTTGCCGGGGGACACCCCCGGACCCCCGTGGCCCCGGCTCGACGACTGAGGACGCAAAGGTGCCAAAGGTCGAGTCTAAAGGCCGCGAGAGGTGAAGAAGCCCGTGGGCTGCTCAGGCGAGATAGGCCGGAGCGCCGACGGGCAGAATAAATCGGAACTCGGCGCCGCCGCCGGGTCCGCGCCCGACGGTGATCGAGCCGCCGTGCGCCTCGACGATGCCCTTGACGATGTACAGACCGAGGCCGGTGCCGCCGCGCTTGCTGCCCCGCCAGAACCGGGTGAAGACACGCCCCATCGATTCCTCGGGAATGCCGGTGCCTTCGTCGCTCACGGTGACGGCTGTTCCCTTCGCTGCGTGGTCGGCGGTGTTCATCGGGGCTGCGCTCACCTCGATGGTGACCGTTCCTTCCCCGTGTCGCACCGCATTTTCCAGCAGGTTGCCAAGCACCTGGTCGATCTTGTCCGGGTCTGCCCAACAATCGGGCAGCGGCTGCTGGATACGGACCAGGAAGCGGTCCGGGGGCTGACCGTTGGAGATGTGCGCCTGGACGTGCCGGCCGACGGCCGTCGGAATGTCCACGGGCTGCCTGCGCACTTCAAGACGCCCGGAGTCGATCCGGGAGATGTCGAGCAGCTCGGCGATCAGCCGGGTGATGCGGCTCGCGTCGGCGTCGACGGTCTCCAGCATCAGCTTCTTCTGGTCGTCGGTGAAGCGCTCCCATTTGGCCAGCAGCGTCGCCGTGAACCCCTTGACCGAGGTCAGCGGGGAGCGCAGCTCGTGGGCGACGGTGGCTATCAGTTCGGCGTGGCTGCGCTCGGTGCGGCGCCTGGCCTCGGTGCCGCGCAGCGAGACGACGACCCGCCGCACGGGGCCGGCCGGCTCGTGGCGTACGTACCGGGCGGAGACCAGCACCTCGCGGCCGCCGGGCAGCAGCAGGTTGCGTTCGGGCTGTCCGGACCGGATGGCGAGTCCGCCGTACGGGTCGGTGAGGTTCCACCAGCGCCGGCCTTCGAGGTCTTCCAGGGGCAGCGCGGTCTCCAGGGGCCTGCCGAGGGCGGCTTCCCCGGGGATGGCGGTGATCCGCACCGCCGCGGCGTTGAAGCAGACGACGCGGCCGCTCTCGTCGGCGACAACGAGGCCGTCGGGGAGGTCGTCGGGATCGATCCCCTGGCCGCCGTCCTGCGCGTACGGACGCGGTAACGCGTCGCCCGCCTTCGACAGACCGCTCGTGCCGACAGCCATCCCCGTATCCCACCTCTTCCGAAGAGCAAGGGGGTACCTCCCTGCTCGAGCGGAGCCGAGAGCTTGGGGGAGGGCCCCCGAGCCCGCCACACTACTAGCTCGGGGTGACGCTGCGGCACCCTCCGGAAGCGCGCTGCGCACGAGCGGAGGCATAGAGGCACACGGCGGCGGCTGTGGCGAGGTTGAGGCTTTCGGCCCTGCCGTGGATCGGGACGCGCACCACGGCGTCCGCGAGTGCGCGGGTCTCCTCCGGCAGGCCCCATGCCTCGTTGCCGAAAACCCAGGCGGAGGGCCCGCCCATGGTGCCCGCGTCGAGCTCGTCGTCGAGGTCGTCGTCGCCCGCTCCGTCGGCCGCCAGGATGCGTACGCCCACGCTCTTCAGCCCGCTGACGGCCTGCTCGACGGGGACGCCGACGGCGACCGGCAGGTGGAAGAGCGAGCCGACCGACGCGCGTACGGACTTGGGGTTGTAGAGGTCGACGGACGCGTCGGTGAGCACGACGGCGTCGGCGCCGGCGGCGTCCGCGCAGCGCAGCACCGTACCGGCGTTGCCGGGGTCGCGGACGTGCGCGAGGACGGCGACGAGCCGGGGCTTCGCCGCCAGGATCTCCTCGAAGGGCGAGTCCAGGAAGCGGCAGACGCCCACGATGCCCTGCGGGGTGACGGTCTGCGAGACCTCGGCGAGCACCTCGTCGGGAGCCAGGTGCACACGGGCGCCGGCGGCGCGGGCGGCGTCGACGATGCCGGTGTACCGCTCGGCTGCCTCGGCGGTGGCGAAGAGCTCGATCAGGGTCGGTTCGCCGTCGCTGCGGTGCTCGACGGCCTCGCGCACGGCCTGCGGCCCCTCGGCGATGAACCGGCGCTCCTTGCCGCGGAAGCTCCGCTTGGCCAGCCGCTTGGCGGCGGCGACGCGCGGGGACCGCGGGGAGATCAGCTCGGGGGTGCCCATGGTCGGCGGCTCACTTCTCTGCGTATCTCTGCGTACGAAAGGGGTCGTTCTCGTCGTGCTCGCGCCGGCTCACAACGCACCGGAGGCTCACAACGCACGGGACCCGCAGGCGGCGAACGCCTGCGGGTCCCGTGGACGAAGAGGTGCTGCCTGAGGGAATCAGGCGGCGGTCTTCGGGGCGTTGACGTCGCTCGGGAGCGCCTTCTGGGCGACCTCGACGAGCGCGGCGAACGCGTTGGCGTCGTTGACCGCAAGCTCGGCCAGGATCTTGCGGTCCACCTCGATGTTGGCGGCCTTCAGACCCTGGATGAGGCGGTTGTACGTCATGCCGTTCTGGCGGGCAGCGGCGTTGATGCGCTGGATCCACAGCTGACGGAAGTCGCCCTTGCGCTTCTTGCGGTCGTTGTAGTTGTAGACCAGGGAGTGGGTGACCTGCTCCTTGGCCTTGCGGTACAGGCGCGAACGCTGACCGCGGTAGCCCTTGGCCGCCTCGAGGATTGCCCGGCGCTTCTTGTGGGCGTTGACTGCCCGCTTGACGCGTGCCACTTGTTAACTCCTTGTAGCGGGGCCGCGGTGGAACTCACACGGCCCGGAAACGTATTGGTCTCGGTCGTTCCGACGAGGGACTCCGGTCACCCGGAGCCGCGGCGTCACTTGCCGAGAAGCTTCTTGATCTTCGGGGCGTCCGCCGGGGACACCACGACAGCGCCGGTCAGCGAGCGGGTCTTCTTGGAGGACTTGTGCTCCAGGAGGTGGCGCTTGCCGGCCTTCTCGCGCATGACCTTGCCGGAGCCGGTGACCTTGAAGCGCTTGCTGGCACCGCTGTGCGTCTTGTTCTTCGGCATAGCGCCGTTCTCTCCTCGTCAGTGGCGCTCCCCCGGTACGTACCGGAGAGCGGGAGCGTCAGTCGTTGGTATAGGGGCTTCCTGGCCGAACCCGGGGCCGCCTGGATGGCAGCCCCGCGGATCACGCTTCGGAAGGGGTCTCGGTCTGTGCCTCGGCCGGAGCCTCGGCGACCTCGTCCGTCGACTCGGCCTGCTCGGCCTCGTCCGCGCCGTGACCCTGGCGTTCGGCCTTGCGGGCCGCCTGGGCCTCGCGCGCCTCGGCCATGGCCTCGGTCTTCTTCTTGTGCGGGCCCAGAACCATGATCATGTTCCGGCCGTCCTGCTTGGGATTCGACTCGATGAAGCCAAGGTCCTCGACGTCCGAAGCCAGACGCTGAAGCAGTCGGAAGCCGAGCTCGGGGCGGGACTGCTCACGACCACGGAACATGATCGTGATCTTGACCTTGTCGCCCTGCTTGAGGAACCTGACGACATGACCCTTCTTGGTGTCATAGTCGTGCGGGTCAATCTTCGGCCGGAGCTTCATTTCCTTGATGACCGTGTGCGCCTGGTTCTTACGCGCCTCACGGGCCTTCATGGCCGACTCGTACTTGAACTTCCCGTAGTCCATGAGCTTGCACACGGGCGGACGGGCGGTCGCCGCGACCTCGACCAGGTCGAGGTCGTACTCCTGCGCAAGCTCCAGGGCCTTCGCAAGAGGCACAATGCCGACCTGCTCGCCGCTGGGTCCGACGAGTCGCACCTCGGGAACGCGAATCCGGTCGTTAATGCGGGGCTCAGCGCTGATGGATCCTCCTCAGTAGCACCACACGACTGTCTGGCAGACAGCCGCGTAACGTCTGTTTCGTGAGACCAACCTCAGGGAGCCATGAAAAATGCCCCGGACGGGAACACAGGTGGGGCTCCTGGATATACCGGAGCACCACCGCGCATCAACCGCGGGGCGCATCATCGAGCGGTGCTCCATCGTCCGTACGGAACGATGGGGACCGCCTGACCGGTGACCCGCCGTCCGTGAGGACAGCCAGGTGGGAGATCGGAGCCTCCACTTGTGGGCCGGGCACACAGGTGTCCGGCCGGTCGTTACACAAGGTTAGCAGCTCCGGCGGGAAGGGGCGAACCCGTGGGGAAAGCCCTGCTCGCCTGGGCATATCGTGTGCGTCATGAGTGACGCGACCTCCCCCAGTGAATCCCCCGACTTCGACGCCATGACGCGCGACATCGCGGAAGTACCGGCAGTCGAGGTGATCGTGACGGTGGCGGTCAACCTGATGAGCGCCGCCGCCGTGAAGCTCGGCCTGACCGAGGACGGCGACCAGCACAAGGACCTCGACGAGGCCCGCAAGCTGGTGCACGCCCTGGCCGGTCTGCTGGACGCGAGCGCGACCGAGATCAGCTCCTTCCACGCGGCGCCGCTGCGCGACGGGCTGAAGTCACTGCAGCTGGCGTTCCGCGAGGCGTCGGCGGTGCCGGACGAGGTGGGGCAGGGTCCGGGCGAGAAGTACACGGGCCCGGTCTACGGCTGACCGAGCGGCACCAGTCACCCGTTACCCGTTAGCCGTTACGCGCGTACGAACAAGGGCTCGCCCGGAGGCGTGACCCCGGCCGGCAGCAGTGCCAGGTCGAGGCCGCGCACCAGGCGGGCCCTCAGCGTTTCGTCGGCGGCCAGTGCCCCGGCGAGGCGGCGGGCCGCCTCGCCCGGTTCGGCGCCGGGGGCGAGGACCAGCGCGAGGGTGCCGTCGGCGGCGCCCGGCCCGAGGTGGGCGCGCAGGACCGCGGGCTCGGCGGCGACAGCGGCCCGTACCGCCTCGGTGACGGCCGGGTCGTCGAGCGGCACCGCGCTGGTGCGGCCCTCGGCGGCGGCGAGCAGCGCGGACCCGGTCAGCTGGTACGGCACAGGACCGGCCAGATCGAGGACCAGCGTGTCGGCCCGCTCGTGGGCGACGGCCTGGAGCGCCTGGTGCAGCGGTACGGCGACGGGGCGCGCCTCGGGATTCCAGCGGGCCAGGGCCTCGGTGGAGGTGAACGCGGGCAGGGCGCGGCGCTCCCCCGCCTGGAGCGTCGGCACGGCCATGTCGCTGGTCTTCTCGCGGCGCAGGCCGTTCTCGTCCGTCTCGACTTCACCGAGTACGGCGACGACGGGGACCAGGAGCCGGGCGCCGGCCAGCGCTTCGAGCACCCGCGGCTCGGCCGCCGGGTCCTCGGCCCAGGCGGCGAGCGCCGCGGTCAGCCGGGGGTCGGCGGTGCCGTCGTCTTGGGAGAAACCGGGGTCCGGGATGTTCTTGAGCGCCACTCCACGAGACTAGCCGCCGGGTCGGGGCGGCTTTCCCACGGGGCCTGCGGGCACCACCGTTGCGTCAGCGGAAGTGGCGGGGGGCGGCGGGCCGGCTGGTGCGCCAGAGAGCCACCGAGCCGGCGAGCAGGAGTACGCCGATGCCGCCCACTGCCGGGGCGAGCCAGCCCGCCGGTTCGCCGGCGTCGCGCAGGGGGCCGGGGCCGGCGCCGAAGTACTTCTTGCCGTGCGGGGCCGAGGTGGGGCGCAGGCCCGCCGGGCGGAGCTTGCCGCCCGCCTCGATGGCGGCAGCCGGGTCGACGAAGCCGTAGCCGCGGTCGTCGTCGCGGCCGCCCTCGGGTGCGTTGCGGGCGGTGTCCGCGAGGAGCTTCTTGACCTGGGCGGGCGTCAGGTCCGGGTGCGCGGAGCGTACGAGCGCGGCGGCGCCGGAGACGAAGGCGGAGGCGGCGCTCGTACCCCAGCCCTCGTAGTAACGGCGGTCGGGGTCGGCGATGATCACGTCGACGCCGGGGGCGCTGACGGTCGCGTACCAGCGGCTGGTGGAGAAGGACGCGTGGGTGCCCGTGCTGTCGACGGCGGCGACCGCGATCACGCCGGGGTAGGCGGCGGGGTACGAGATGTGGTCGCCGTCCTCGCCGCTGTTGCCCGCGGAGGCGACCACGACGGCGCCCTTGGCGAGGGCGTACTGGACGGCGGCGTCCTCGGCGGGCTCGGGGTGGGCGGACTTGCTGTCGTCGCCGAGGGAGAGGTTGATGACGTCGGCGCCGTGGTCGGCGGCCCAGCGGATGCCCTGGGCGAGGGCGTTGCCGCGGGTGGTGCGGGCGCGCTTGCGGGCGGGGTCGCCGCCTTCCAGGATGACGCGGACCGGGAGGATCTTCGCCTCCGGCGCGATGCCGACTACGCCGTCGGCGCGGCCGGGGCCGTTGCCGTGGCCCGCGATGATCCCGGCCATGGCGGTGCCGTGGCGCGCCCAGGCGCGGTCGCCCTTCCCCGCGCCGAAGCCTATGAAGTCCTTGCCTGCCAGTACGCGGCCTTCGAGGTCGGGGTGGCTGCCGTCCACGCCGGTGTCGAGGACGGCGACGGTGATGCCCTCGCCCTTGGTCGTACGCCAGGCCTCGTCGGTGTGGAGTGCGTCGAGCGCCCACTGCTGGGCCCGGATGCTGTCGGCGTGAGCGGCCGGCGCAGGCAGCAGGGCGAGCGCGGTAGCGGCGAGGGCGGCGGCGAAGGCGCGGGAGCCTGTGCGGCGGGCGGTGCGGGAGGTGGCGCCGGTTTCGTGGTTCATCGGGGAGGCTCCGTGGCCGGGTGCGCGGTCCTGCGGAGGCCGCGTTCGACGCGGTCGGCGATGCCCTTGGCCTCATGGCCGAGGCCCGCCTGCGCGGGGGCGTTCGTCGCACCGGGGACGGTGGCCCGGCCGGCGGGCTGCGGGTCGGCGACGGTGCGGCCGTCGGCGAAGCCGGAGACGGCGTACACGACGACCGGTACGTCGGTGAGCACACGCACCGTCCAGCTCGCGCGCTGCCGGTCGCCGAAGTCGGCGGCGACGGTCCCCTTGGCGGGGTAGGTGCGCGGCATGAGGTCGGTGCGGTCGGCGAGGCCCTCGTTGCTGAAGCGGGTGCGCAGGGCCTTCATGGCCGGTGCGCCGGCCTCGGTGAAGAGCATGCCGACCGTGGTGACGCTGCTGGTGGTGGCGTCGGTGTAGGTGGCGCGCACGAGGCGCAGGCAGCCGACCGGTTCGAGCGCCTTGAGCAGCAGCGGGTCGAGGGCTTGCGCGCAGCCGCTGTCGGGGGCGACGGCGACGCGTGTCCAGACGCGGTCGGCGCCGCCGGGGCCCGCGCCGTCGCCTTTGATGGCCGGCGGGAAGAGCGTGTCGACGGGGGCGCTGTGCCAGAGGCCGCGTGCCTCGGCGTAGCCGGTGGGAGCGGCGGCCCCGGCGTCGGCGCCGCCGGTGAGCCAGCTCCCCGTAACGGCGCCGCCGACCAGGCCGGCTCCGAGTACGAGGCAGGCCGCGGCGGCCACGACGCGTGCGGGGCGGCGAGTACGGACGGGCCGCAGCCGGGTGGTGGTCTCGGCCGGCGTCTCGGGTACCCCCCAGTGCCGCGGCGCGGCAAAGTGGGCCGGCGGCCGGGGCGCACCGGGCTGCGGGCCCAGGTCGACGGCTCCGACGGGCCGTCGCCGGGCGGCGCCGGGCGACGGCGTTACGGGCGGCGTTACGGGCGGAGCCACGGGCGGCGGCGGGACCTGCGCCGGCAGCGGCCCCGGCGAGCCGGGCACGGGCCGCAGCCGCGCGGTGATCTCGGCCGGCGCGGCGTCGCCCCCGCCGCCGGCCCGGCGGCCGTCCTGCCGACCCCCGACACCCTGCGGGCCACTGGCGGCGGCCGGAGCTCCAGGACCCCCCGGCACGTCACCAGCGGCGCGCACCGGGCCCGGCGGTGAGGGCGCGGGCGCCGGGGATGGCATGCCGAAGTCGGCATCCGGAGCACCCACGCGCGAGGCGCAGGGGGGCGCGACAGGCGCGCTGTGGGACGGCCCGGCGACAGCGTCAGACCCCGCCTTGTTGCCTGCGGCGGGCGGAGGCATCGGGCCAGGGTGACGCGGACCGACGGCAGCAGGCGTGACCGGGGCGCCCGCACGGGCGGCGCCGGACGGTGCGGGCACCACGTGGGACGCTGCGGCAGCCGCAGCCGGCCCGCCCAGGCCGGGCATGGCGGGACCCGGTATGGCGGGCGGAGGCACCGGGGCGGGGTGACGCCGAGCGACGGCAGCAGGCGTGACCGGCGCACCCGCGCGGGCGGCGCCGGACGGTGCGGGCGCCGCGTGGGGCGGTGCGGCAGCCGCAGCCGGCCCGCCGAGGCCGGGCATGGCGGGACCCGGCATGGCGGGCGGAGGCACCGGGGCGGGGTGACGCGGAGCGACGGCAGCAGGCGTGACCGGCGCACCCGCACGGGCGGCGCCGGACGGTGCGGGCACCACGTGGGACGCTGCGGCAGCCGCAGCCGGCCCGCCGAGGCCGGGCATGGCGGGGCCGGGCGCGCCGGGGGCGGAGTCGGCGGGGCGTGGCGACGGGGCAGGCTCGCGCGGGGTGGGGGGCGAGTGCGGGGGGTTGGGGGGCGTTGGTACGCGGGGGGGTGGTGGGGTGTGCCAGGTGGGCGGGGGCGGTGGGGTCGTGGGGTGGGGTGGGAGAGGGGCACGGTGTGCCTCGGTGCTCATCCGCCCCCCTGTTCATGGTCGCCCGGCCTGTGCCCCGCGATGCCCGATCGCCTTTCGGGGCAGGTCCGTTCGAGTCGTCCTCACCGCTTGAGCGTCACTCTACGGGCTGCGGCGGGTCGGACGGGAACCAGTCCCCGGCCTCGCGGCATCTGACCGGATCATCCCCCTACCCAGCGGTAATCCGCTCTGGCAAGCTCTGGCCATGACACCGCGTGCTGCCGACCGGGCCAGGTACGACCGGGCCACCGCTCACCTCGACGCCCCCGTCGCCGTTGTCGACCTCGAGGCGTTCGACGACAACGCCGCCGACCTGGTCCGCCGCGCGGCGGGGAAACCGATCCGGGTGGCGAGCAAGTCCGTACGCTGCCGGGCGCTCCTTGAGCGCGTGCTGACGCGGGACGGGTTCGCGGGCGTCATGTCGTTCACGCTGGCGGAGTCCCTGTGGCTCGCGCGCTCCGGGTTCGAGGATGTTCTGCTCGCGTATCCGTCCGCGGACAGGGGCGGGTTCGCCGAACTCGCGGCCGATCCCAAGCTCGCCGCCGCCGTCACCGTGATGGTCGACGACCCCGCACAGCTGGAGCTGATCGACCGGGCCAGGGACGGCGGCCGTGAGGAGATCCGGGTCTGCCTCGAGCTGGATACGTCGTGGCAGCCGCTCGGGGGCCGCGTCCGGATCGGCGCGCTGCGTTCGCCGCTGCGCGAACCCGCCCAGCTGGCCGAGCTGGCCCGCTCGGTGGCCCGCCGTCCCGGATTCCGCCTGGTCGGCATCATGGCGTACGAGGGCCATGTCGCCGGGGTCGGGGACGCGGTCGTGGGGCGGCCGTTGCGTTCGCGGGCGGTCAGGGTCATGCAGGGCGCGGCGCGCAAGGAGCTCGCGGTCCGGCGGGCGGCCGTCGTACGGGCGGTACGGGCCGTCGCTCCGGACCTGGAGTTCGTCAACGGCGGCGGCACGGGCAGCGTCCAGCACACCGCCGCCGAGCGCGCCGTGACCGAGATCGCGGCGGGCTCGGGGCTCTACCTCCCCCGGCTCTTCGACAACTACTCGTCGTTCACGGGACGGCCCGCCGCCCTCTTCGCGCAGCCCGTCGTCCGCCGGCCGGGCGTGGGTGTGGTGACGGTGCTCGGCGGCGGCTACCCCGCCTCGGGGGCCGCCGGCCCCGACCGGTCGCCCGTCCCCTATCTCCCGGAGGGACTGTGGTACGACCCCCAGGAGGGGGCCGGCGAGGTGCAGACACCGCTGCTCGGCTCCCCCGCCGACGATCTGCTGATCGGCGACAAGGTGTGGTTCCGGCACGCGAAGGCGGGCGAGATGTGCGAGCGGTTCGACGAGCTCCACCTCATCGAGGGCGATGCGGTTACGGCGACCGTACCGACGTACCGCGGAGAAGGGCGGACCTTCCTGTAGCGGGCGGAGGCCGGGCCCACGGGTCCGGCCCGGCCTCCGGTGCGCGGGTTAGAGCGGGGTCACGTACGCGCCCGCGATTCCCCCGTCGACCAGGAAGTCCGTGGCGTTGATGAACGACGAGTCGTCGCTCGCCAGGAACGCCACCGCCGCCGCGATCTCCTCCGCCTCCGCGAAACGGCCGACGGGGATGTGGACGAGCCGGCGCGCCGCCCGCTCCGGGTCGCTGGCGAACAGTTCCTGGAGGAGCGGGGTGTTGACCGGGCCGGGGCAGAGCGCGTTCACGCGGATGCCCTCGCGGGCGAACTGCACGCCCAGCTCGCGCGACATGGCGAGGACCCCGCCCTTGGACGCGGTGTACGAGATCTGGGAGGTCGCCGCGCCCATGATCGCGACGAACGACGCGGTGTTGATGATGGAACCGCGGCCCTGTCGCTGCATGTAGGGGATGGCGGCCTTGCAGCAGAGGTAGACGGAGGTGAGGTTGACGTCCTGGACGCGCTTCCACGCATCGAGGCCCGTGGTGAGGATCGAGTCGTCGTCGGGGGGCGAGATGCCCGCGTTGTTGAAGGCGATGTCGACCGAACCATAGGTGTCGTACGCCGTCTTGAAGAGCGCGTCGACCTGCTCGGCGTCGGTGACGTCGACCCGTACGAACGTCCCGCCCACCTCGTCGGCCGCGGCCTTGCCCGCGATCTCGTCGATGTCGCCGCAGACGACCCGCGCCCCCTCGGAGGCCAGGCGGCGCGCGGTGGCGAGGCCGATGCCGCTGCCGGCGCCCGTGATGACGGCGGTACGTCCGACCAGGCGGCGGCACACGATGGAGTCGGTCGAGTCGGTCGCGTCAATCGCAGTCATGGTTTCAGGCCTCCGTGCTGATGAAGATGTTCTTGGTTTCGGTGAAAGCGGTGAGTGCGTCGGGGCCCAGTTCGCGGCCGAGGCCCGACTGCTTGTAGCCGCCGAACGGGGTCGAGTAGCGGACGCTGCTGTGGGAGTTGACGGACAGGTTGCCCGCACGGACTCCCTGGGAGACGCGCAGGGCCCGGCCCACGTCCCGTGTCCAGATGGATCCGGACAGGCCGTACTCGGTGGCGTTGGCGAGGCGGACCGCGTCCTGTTCGTCGTCGAAGGGCAGGACGACGGCGACGGGGCCGAAGACCTCCTCCGTCGCGGCGGGCGCGTCCGGACCGGTGCCCGTGAGGACGGTCGGCGCGAACCAGAAGCCGGGGCCTTCGGGGGCGTTGCCCCGGATGGCCTGCGTGCCCTCGGGGACGTACGAACGTACGCGCTCCAGCTGGGACTTGGAGATCAGCGGGCCCATCTGCGTCTTGGCGTCCGAGGGGTCGCCCACGACCACGGCTTCGATCGCCGGCGCGAGGAGCTCCAGGAAGCGGTCGTACGCCGTGCGCTGGACGAGGATGCGCGTACGGGCGCAGCAGTCCTGGCCGGAATTGTCCAGGAAGGACATCGGGGTGGCGGCGACGGCAGCCTCGATGTCGGCGTCGGCGAAGACGATGTTGGGGCTCTTGCCGCCGAGTTCGAGGGTGACGCGCTTCACGCGGTCGGCGCACTTGGCCATGATCTGCTTGCCGACGCGGGTGGAGCCGGTGAAGACGATCTTCGCTACGCCGGGGTGTTCGACCAGGGCGTTGCCCGCCACGTCACCGGCTCCCGGCAGGACCTGGAACAGGTTGTCGGGGAGCCCCGCTTCGAGGGCGAGTTCGGCCAGCCGCAGGGCCGTGAGCGGGGTCGTCTCGGCGGGCTTGAGGATGACGGCGTTGCCCGCGGCGAGGGCGGGGGCCGTGCCCCAGGCGGCGATCGGCATGGGGAAGTTCCAGGGCGCGATGACCCCGATGACGCCGAGCGGTTCGAGGAGGGTGATGTCCAGGCCGCCGGCGACCGGGATCTGCCGGCCGCTGAGGCGTTCCACTCCCCCGGCGGCGAAGTCGAGCAGGTCGCGTACGTTGCCCGCTTCCCAGCGGGCGTTGCCGAGGGTGTGGCCGGCCTCGCGGACCTCCAGCCCGGCCAGTTCCTCGATGTGTTCGTCGACCTTTGCCGCGAAGCGGCGCAGCAGCCGGGCGCGGTCGGCGGGGGCGGCGGCCGCCCAGGCACGCTGCGCCCCGGTGGCCCGTACGACGGCCGCGTCGATGTCGGCGGCGGTGGAGGCCGCGACGGTGGCGATGACTTCTTCGGTGGCCGGGTTGAGGATGTGGTGCTCGGACGAGGGCTCGAAGGACAAGGCGGGCCTCACAGTCGTTCGAAGGAGCGGCGGAGCTCCCAGTCGGTCACCGCGGAGTCGAATGCCTGGAGTTCGACCCGCGCCATGTTGCGGTAGTGCGCGACGACTTCGTCGCCGAAGGCGGCCTTGGCGATGGGGCTGTTCTCCCAGAGTTCGGCGGCCTCGCGCAGCGACGTGGGGACGTGCTCGTAGTCGCCGGTGTAGGCGTTGCCCGTACAGGCCTCGGGGAGTTCGAGTTGGTGCTCGATGCCGTAGAGGCCGGCCGCGACCAGGCCGGCGACGGCGAGGTGCGGGTTGACGTCGCCGCCGGGCAGCCGGTTCTCGAAGCGCATGGAGCGGCCGTGGCCGACGACGCGCAGGGAGCAGGTGCGGTTGTCGTTGCCCCAGGCGACGGCGGTCGGGGCGAAGGAGCCCGGCTGGAAGCGCTTGTAGGAGTTGATGTTGGGTGCGTAGAGGAGGGCGAAGTCGCGCAGGGCGGCCAGCTGTCCGGCGAGGAAGTGCCGCATGACGGGTGACATCCCATCGGAGGCGGCGTCGTCCGCCATGGCGTTTCGGCCGTCCGCATCCTGCAAGGAGAGGTGGATGTGGCAGGAGTTGCCCTCGCGCTCGTTGTACTTCGCCATGAAGGTGAGCGAGACGCCCTCCTGGGAGGCGATCTCCTTGGCGCCGGTCTTGTAAATGGCGTGCTGGTCGCAGGTGACGAGCGCCTCGTCGTACTTGAAGACGATCTCGTGCTGGCCGGGATTGCACTCGCCCTTGGCCGACTCGACGGTCAGGCCCGCCGCGGTCATGTCGTTGCGGATGCGGCGCAGGAGGGGCTCGATGCGGCCGGTGCCCAGGACCGAGTAGTCGATGTTGTACTGGTTCGCGGGCACGAGGTCCTTGTAGCCGCGGTCCCAGGCCTGCTCGTAACTGTCCTTGAAGACGATGAATTCGAGCTCGGTGCCGACGTGGGCCGTGTAGCCGAGCTCGGCGAGGCGCTCAAGCTGGCGGCGCAGGATCTGGCGGGGCGCGGCGACGACGGGGGAACCGTCGTTCCAGGCCAGGTCGGCGATGAGCATGGCCGTTCCGTCGTTCCAGGGAACGCGCCGCAGGGTGGAGAGGTCGGCGTGCATGGCGAAGTCGCCGTAGCCGCGGTCCCAGGAGGCCATCTCGTATCCGTCGACGGTGTTCATCTCGGTGTCGACGGCGAGAAGGTAGTTGCAGCCCTCGGTGCCGTGGTCCAGTACGTCGTCGAGAAAGAACTGGGCGGCGAACCGCTTGCCCTGGAGGCGTCCCTGCATGTCGGGGAAGGCCAGGACGACTGTGTCGATCTCACCGCTCGCCACGAGGGCGCGGAGCTCCTCAAGAGCGAGCGGGGGTGTGCGGTCTGCCACGGAAAGTTCCTCCTTCGGTCAGCCGGAAGCCATAAGGTATTGCTGAAGACCATTGCTTGGGAAGGGGAAACCGCAAGGTGGCGAGCGAAATCGATTCTGTGGACCGTCTGACGCCCGTATTGCGGCCCGTGCGGGCGGGCAACGGATTCGAGGAGGCGCTGGAGCAGATCCTCCAGGTTCTGCGCCTGGGCCTGGTGCCCGTCGGGGAGCGGCTGCCCGCCGAGCGCGAGCTCGCCGACCGCCTGCGGATCAGCCGGGTCACGCTGCGCGAGGTCCTGAAGGTCCTCCAGGACCAGGGCCTGGTCGAGAGCAGGCGCGGCAGGTACGGCGGTACGTTCGTGCTGCCGCACCCGGACGCGTCCGGGGAGGGCGAGCTGCGCCGTCGCGTGGAGTCCGTCGACGTGGAGGACGCGCTGCGCTTCCGCGAGGTGCTGGAGGTGGGCGCGGCCGGGCTGTGTGCGGCGTACGGGATGGACGAGGACGGTGCGCGGCGGCTGCGGGCGGCGCTCGCCGCGACGCACGACGCGCCCCTCGCGGACTACCGCAGGCTGGACACCCTGCTGCATCTCACGCTCGCCGAGCTGTCCGGATCGCCGACGCTGACCGCGCAGTACGCCGCCGTACGGGCCACGGTGAACGGGCTGCTCGACTGCATCCCGCTGCTCGTGCGCAACCTGGAGCACTCCCAGCAGCAGCACACGGCGCTGGTCGAGGCGGTGCTCGACGGTGACGCGGACGGCGCGCGCGAGGTGATGCGTGAGCACTGCTCGGGCACGGCGGCCCTGCTGCGGGGCTTCCTCACCTGACGCCGGGCGATGCGGATCCGTAACAGCGGCTTAACGCACAGGTCTTGCGCTGGGACCGGCCGGACCACAAAGGTATGGCATCCCACCATTGACCCGAGGCAGGAGCGGCTCATGGCCGACAGCACCGACTCGCGCACCCCACCCGTCCCCGCGGCACCAGCCTCCCCCGATGCCGACGCCGCTGCCGCTGCCGACGCCGCTGCCGACGCCGGTTATCTGCGACGGCGCACGTTGCGCCGCGGCAGCGCCGGCTGGCTGCTGCTCACCGGACTCGGCGTCGCGTACGTCGTCTCCGGTGACTTCTCCGGCTGGAACATCGGCCTGGCCGAAGGCGGCTTCGGCGGGCTCGCGATCGCCACCCTCCTGATGGGCGTGATGTACGCCTGCCTGGTCTTCTCACTCGCGGAGCTGTCCGCCATCCTGCCCACGGCGGGCGGCGGCTACGGCTTCGCCCGGCGGGCGCTCGGCACCTGGGGCGGCTTCCTGACCGGCACCGCCATCCTCATCGAGTACATCCTGGCGCCCGCCGCCATCTCCATCTTCATCGGCCAGTACGTCGAGTCGCTGAACCTCTTCGGACTCACCGCCGGATGGCCGGTCTACCTGGCCTGCTTCGCCGTCTTCATCGGCATCCACCTGTGGGGCGTCGGTGAGGCGCTGCGCTTCAGCCTCATCGTGACCGCCATCGCCGTGGCGGCGCTGCTGATCTTCGCGGCCGGCGCGTTCACCGAGTTCAGCGCGGACGGCCTCAACGACATCCCGGTCGACAAGGACGCGCTCGGCGCGAACTCCTGGCTGCCCTTCGGACTGCTCGGCATCTGGGCCGCCTTCCCCTTCGGGATGTGGTTCTTCCTCGGTGTGGAGGGTGTTCCGCTGGCCGCCGAGGAGGCCAAGGACCCGGTGCGCTCCATGCCGCGCGCGCTGGCCATCTCCATGGCCGTACTCGCGCTCCTCGCCCTGATCACCTTCTTCGCCGCCACCGGTGCGCGCGGTTCCGCCGCCGTCCAGGACGCGGGCAACCCGCTGGTCGTGGCGCTCCAGGGCGACGGCGACCCGACGCCGCTCAGCCGGTTCGTCAACTACGCGGGCCTGGCCGGTCTCGTCGCTTCCTTCTTCTCGCTCATCTACGCCGGTTCGCGGCAGCTGTTCGCGCTCTCCCGAGCCGGTTACCTGCCCCGCTTCCTGTCGCTGACGAGCCGCCGCAAGGCCCCGTACCTCGGGCTGCTCATCCCCGGCGCGATCGGCTTCGCGCTGGCGGCGGGGACCGGTGACGGCGCCCGGATGCTGAACATCGCGGTCTTCGGCGCCACCATCTCGTACGCCCTGATGGCGCTCTCGCACATCGTGCTGCGCCGCCGCGAGCCCGGCCTCCACCGCCCGTACCGCACGCCGGGCGGCGTCCTCACCTCGTCCGTGGCCTTGGCGTTGGCGCTGTCCGCGCTGGTGGCGACGTTCCTGGTGGACAAGGACGCGGCGTTCATCGCGCTGGGCGTCTACGTCGTCGCTCTCGCCTACTTCGCGTTCTACAGCCGGCACCGGCTCGTCGCCGCGGCGCCCGAGGAGGAGTTCGCCGCCCTGGCCGAGGCCGAGGCCGAACTCGAACGCGACTGACTCTGTCCCCGTACGACCGACCGGAGGATCCGTGTCCAAGCCGCTCATTGGCATCAGCACCTACCTGCAGCCCGCCAAGTGGGGTGTCTGGGACATGCCCGCCGCCCTGCTCCCCGCCGGGTATCCGCGCCTCGTGCAGGCGGCGGGCGGTCTCGCGGCGATGGTGCCGCCCGACTCGCCGCCTTACGCCGAGGACGTGGTGGCCCGCCTCGACGGGCTGGTCGTCGCGGGCGGCGCGGATGTGGAGCCCGTACGGTACGGCGCCGAGCCGGACCCCCGCACCGGGCCGCCGGCCCGCGAGCGGGACGCCTGGGAGCTCGCCCTGATCCGGGCCGCCTTGGTGTCCGGTACGCCGCTGCTCGGCATCTGCCGGGGCATGCAGCTGCTGAACGTCGCGCTCGGCGGCACGCTCGTGCAGCACCTGGACGGCCATACCGCAGGCCCCGGCGTGTTCGGCCGGCACCCGGTGCGGCCGGTGCCCGGCACGCGCTACGCGTCGGTCGTACCGGAGGAGACCGGCGTACCGACGTACCACCACCAGGCGATCGACCGGCTCGGTGACGGGCTGGTGGTGTCCGCGTACGCGGCGGACGGGACGCCGGAGGCACTCGAACTGCCCGGCGGGCAGTGGGTGCTCGGGGTCCAGTGGCATCCGGAGATGGGCGAGGACCTGCGGGTGATGGAGGCGTTGGTGACAGCCACGGCAGCCGCCGCAGACCGGCCGTCACTGCACGAGCGACAGCTCCAGGCCTGAGGAGGCATCGCTCCGGTGACGCGCGCCGGGGTACCGTGCCGTTCGCCGGACCGTACGGGCCCCTTCGCATCCGCCCATCAACGCCCGGCGCACCTGCGGGCGCAGGCAGGCGCTGCGGCGGCCGGCCTGCGGCTGGCGCCTGCCGCGCCATGAAGCTTGGCGACAAGTCCGCCCCGACGGTCAACCCATCTACTCGGGCACAGGGCAGGCATCCGGCAGGCGCTGCGGCGGTCGGCGCCTGCCGCGCCATGACGCCGACGGCGCGTCCGCCCCGGCGGTCGGCGCATCCGCTGGGGCAGAGGGCGCGCGTCGGGCAGGCGGTGGGCGCGGGCGGCGCCTGGCGTGCCGTGGCGGGGGCGATTCTCCCCGTCCGGGCAGGACTGGGCCGGGGGGCGCGTCCGGCCGTGCTCGCCGTTGGGCCTGGGCGGCGGCATGGTGCGCGTGAGCGCCGTCGTTGAGGTCGCGGCTTCGCTTTTGGACGCGCGGTCAGATACGGCCCGCCAGCAGGCGGGTGACCGGGCCCAGGCTGCGCTGTTCCGCCTTGCGGCCCGCCACGAACGAGACCGCTCCGATGGCTACCGCGCCCGCGCCGGCACCCGCGATGACGGCCTTGCGGGCGTTCATCAGCACCCAGGCCGTGGACGCGGTCGACGCGACCTTGCCGGCCGCGGACTCCAGAGCCTGACGGCTCACCTCGACTCCCTTGATTCCGGCGGCCTTCGCGGAACCGGCCAGGTCGGTGGCCTTCGCGGTGGTGTCGGAGGCGGCGGCCTTCGCGGTGTCCGCCGCGTTCGAGGCCTTTCCGGCGGCGCCGTTGGCGGTGGCCTTCGCGGTGCCGGTCGCGTTCGCGGCCTTACTGGTGGCGCCGTTGGCAGCACGGGTCGCTGTTGTGTTGGCCTTTGCCTTGGTGTTCTTGTCCTGTTCAGTCATGGCCTTCGGGTATCCGCTCAGAGCCGTGACAAACAGTCATCCCTTCTCCGGTGCGGGGCGGGTCAGCCCCAACAGGTCCCGGGCGGGCCCCGTGGGCCGCGGACCCGTCGGCCAGACCGCGCGCAGATCGCGGCTCAGCCGCACGCCCTCGACCGGGACTTCGACCAGGCGGCGGGAGGCCAGCTCCTCGCCCACGGCGAGTTCGCTGAGCACGCTGGGGCCCGCGCCGCTGACGGCCGCCGCCTTCACCGCTGTCGTGGAGGCGAGTTCGAGGAGGGGGTCGGCGAGGCCGCCGTAACCGGCGAGCGCCGCGTCCAGCACCTGCCGGGTGCCCGAGCCCTTCTCCCGCAGGATGAGTGACGCCTCGGCCAGTTCCCGCGCGTCCACCGGACGGCGCCTGCGCGCCCAGGGGTGGTTCCTGGCCGCGACCACGACGAGCCGGTCGTGGCCGATGACGACGCCGTCGAGCCCGTCGGGTACGGCCAGGCCCTCCACGAAGCCCAGGTCCGCCTCACCGCTGAGCAGGCGCTGCGCGACGGCGGCGGAGTTTCCCGCGAGCAGCGAGACCGCCGTACCCGGGCGCTGTCCGTGCAGCGCGATCAGCCAGCCCGGCAGCAGATACTCGGCGATCGTCATACTGGCCGCGACCCGCAGCCGCGAGTCCCGCCGCCCGCGCAGCGCCTGCGCCCCCGCGTCGAAGGCCTCGGCCGCCTCCACGACCCGGCGCGCCCAGTCGGTGACGAGCGCGCCCGCCTCGGTGAGCCGCGAGCCGCGTGGCGAACGGTCGACGAGGGCGACACCGAGCTGCCGTTCCATGGAGCGGATACGGCTGCTCGCGGCGGGCTGGCTGATGCCGAGCTCCCGCGCCGCGCGCCCCAGGCTGCCGAGCCGGGCGACACCGAGCAGCAGTTCCATGGCACCGAGGTCGGGCACACGGTGGGCGAGCGGCACCCTTTCGCCGGAGCCGGAGCCGGAGCCGGAGCCGGAGGCCGGGCCGCGGCCGCGGCCGGGGCCGGGGCCGGGTTCGTGGCCACGACCGGCACCGGGGCCGGGGCCAGGGTCGTTGACGTCGCTCATAACATCAGCTTATGGCCCCATAGAACGACCGTCTCTGGCGGGGGCCGCATCGTATGTCCAGTGTGGGCGTATGGCCACCTATGCGCAGCCGCGCCCCCTCCTCGCCGCCCCCCGCCTGCCCGCGCTGCGCCATCTCGGCCCCAACTGGTACGCCACGGTCATGGGCACCGCCATCGTCGCCAACGCCGGCGCCGCCCTCCCCTTCGCCGTCCCCGGCCTGCGTCCGGTACTCACCGGCGTCTGGGGGCTGTCGGCCGTGCTGCTCGGCGCGCTGCTGCTCGCGCGCGCCGGCCACTGGGCGTACCACCGCGACCAGGCGGGGGCGCACCTCCTCGACCCCGCCGTGGCCCCCTTCTACGGCTGCCTGGCCATGGCGCTGCTCTCGGTCGGCGGCGCCACCGTGGCGGTCGGCAGGGACCTCATCGGCCCCGGAGCCGCCCTTGCCGCCGGCGCGGTGTTGTGGGGCGTGGGGACGGCTGTCGCTCTGGCGGTCGCCGTCGCGATCCCGTACCTGATGGTCGTACGCCACCGGGTGAAGCCCGGCAGCGCCTCGCCCGTGTGGCTGCTCGCCGTGGTGGCGCCGATGGTCTCGGCGGCGCTCGGCCCGCAGATCGTCCCGCGTCTGCCCGAGGGGCAGTGGCGGGAGGCGATGCTGCTGGCCTGTTACGCGATGTTCGGGCTCAGCCTGCTCGCGACGCTGCTGATGCTGCCGCTGATCTTCGGCCGCCTCGTCCACGGCGGCCCGCTGCCGCTCGCGCTGACGCCGACGCTGTTTCTCGTACTCGGCCCGCTCGGCCAGTCCACCACCGCGGTCAACTCCCTCGCGGATGTGGCCCCCGGGGCCATAGGAGCGCCGTACGCCGACGCGCTCGGCGCCTTCGCGGTGCTCTACGGCGTGCCGGTGATGGGCTTCGCGCTGCTGTGGCTGGTGCTCGCCGCGGCGATGGTGGTCAGGGCGGCCAGGAACGGCATGGGGTTCGCCATGACGTGGTGGGCGTTCACCTTCCCCGTCGGTACGTGCGTGACGGGCGCCGCCGGGCTCGCCCGCCACACCGGGCTCGACGCCCTCGGCTGGCTGTCGGCGGGCCTGTACGCGGCGCTCGTCCTCGCCTGGGCGGTCGCGGGCGTGCGTACGCTGCGCGGTCTGGTCAGCGGAGTGCTGCTCGCAGCACCTGCGGCGCCTCGGCCAGTGACGGCCCGTACCACGTGAGGTGGCGGCCGCTGACGAGCGCGGCGGGCAGTCCGGGGAAGGCCTCGGGCCCGTCGTCGGCCGTGAAGCGGTAGGGCTCGTCCGGCAGTACGACGAGGTCCGCCCCGGCGGCGCGCAGTTCGTCGAGGGGGACGCGCGGGTAGCGCTCGGCGTGGCCGGCGTAGAGGTGGTCGACGCCGAGTCTGGCCAGCAGGTCCCCGGCGAAGGTGTCGCGGCCCAGGACCATCCAGGGCCGGCGCCAGATGGGCACGACCGCCTTCCGCCGTGGGCCGCCCGTTTCCACGCCGTCCCAGGCCGCCTCGGCCGCGTCGAGCCAGGCGGGGCGGGCCTTCAGACCGCAGCCGTCGAGCAGGACCCGCTCCAGCTCGGCGAGGGCCTCGGGCAGGTCCCGGAGCACGGTGACCATGACGGTGAGCCCGGCCTGCCGCAGGGCGGCCAGGTCGGGCTCGCGGTTCTCCTCCTCGTTGGCGACGACGAGGTCCGGGCGCAGCCGTACGACCGCCTCGACGTCCGGGTTCTTGGTCCCTCCGATCCGTACGACATCGAGGTCCACCGGGTGGCTGCACCAGTTGGTCGCCCCGACCAGCAGGCCGGGCGCGCTGACGGCGACGGCCTCCGTCAGGGACGGCACGAGCGACACGACGCGCACGGGGCCCGCCCGCCGTCAGCCGTCGTTACGGGCGTCGGCGTCGCCGGGGTCGTCGTGCCCGACGGTTCCCGCCGCCGCGACCACGAGGATCCGGGTGCCCGCCTCGGTCGCCCGCCACCGGTGCCGTACGCCACCGGAGAGGAACAGCGTGTCACCGCGTTCCAGCCGGTACGCCCGCCCTTCGGCCTCCACCTCGGCGGCGCCGTCGGCGATGTACATCAGCTCGTCGCCGTGGTGCTGGAACTCGCGTCCGGTGTCCTGTTCCCCGGTGTACTCGGTGGCCCGCAGCTGGTGCCTGCCGCGCACCACGCACCGCACGGCCGCCTCGCCGTCGCCGCCGTCGTCCTGCCCGGCCCGTACGACATCGACCGTACGCCCCGAGTCGGCGGCGGCGATCAGGTCGGCCGCCGAGGTTTCCAGCGCCCGGGCCACCCGCTCCAGGGAGCGGGTGCTGGGTCTCGCCCGCTCGTTCTCGATCTGGCTGAGGAACGGCACCGAGAGCCCGCTGCGGGCCGCGACCGTGGCCAGGGTGAGGGCCAGGGACTTGCGGCGCCTCCGGACGGCCGTACCGACTCGAAGTGTTTCCTTGTCGTCCATCGCTCCGGCTCCCTCCCTGTCTCGTGGTCGTCAACGCTGGGTGCAGCCTACGCAGCTTCGCTCGCCGGTTTCGTACATACGTCAGGGAAGACCCCCCTGTCCAGGACAGCACCGAGGGGCGGGCCTCGCCACAAGACGATGCCCACCCCCCGGTGGAGCTGCGGTGATGCGTCCGCGCCCGGCCTCGCCGGCCAGTGGGCGCCCGGGCGTACGGCGTGGAAGGCGTGCGGCATGATCGGGGTGTGACGCGACGCCTGATGCTCCTCGACACCGCCTCCCTCTACTTCCGCGCATATTACGGAGTCCCGGATTCCGTACGCGCTCCGGACGGCACGCCGGTCAACGCCGTACGCGGCCTGCTCGACTTCATCACCCGGCTCGTCCAGGACCACCACCCCGACGACCTCGTCGCCTGCATGGACGCCGACTGGCGGCCGCACTGGCGGGTGGAGCTGATCCCCTCCTACAAGGCACACCGCGTCGCGCAGGAGACGGTGACGGGGCCGGATGAGGAGGAGATCCCGGACACGCTCTCACCCCAGGTGCCGGTCATCGAGGACGTTCTCGACGCGCTCGGGATCGCCCGGGTGGGCGTCGAGCCGTACGAGGCGGACGACGTGATCGGCACACTCGCGGGACTGGCCACCGGGCCCGTCGACATCGTCACCGGCGACCGCGATCTCTACCAACTGGTCGACGACGCCCGCCAGGTGCGCGTCCTGTACCCGCTCAAGGGCGTCGGCTCGCTCCAGGTCACCGACGAGGCGTGGCTGCGCGAGAAGTACGCCGTGAGCGGCCCCGGGTACGTAGATCTGGCGCTCCTGCGCGGCGACCCGAGCGACGGGCTTCCGGGTGTTCCGGGCATCGGCGAGAAGACGGCCGCGAAGCTCCTCGCCGCGTACGGCGACCTGGCCGGGATCATGGCGGCGGTCGACGACCCCGTGTCCGGGCTCACGCCGTCGCAGCGCAAGCGACTGGACGGGGCGCGGGACTACCTCGCCGTGGCGCCGAAGGTGGTGCGTGTCGCCTCCGACGTACCGCTGCCGGACTTCGATCCGGCGCTGCCGGGCGAGCCGCTGGATCCGGCCGCGCTCGACGAGCTGGCGGCGCGGTGGGGGCTCGGAGGTTCGCTGGAGCGGTTGCTCACGACGCTCCATGGTTAGACTGCTGACTTAGGTAAGCCTAAGCAAGCGTCCGATCAAGCGAGAGTCAGGGGAGAGCGCCGTGGCAGAACGACCGGCCCGCAAGACACCGCAGGCCCGCGAGGCACAGGTGGTGCGCACCGAGCGGATCACGCCGCACATGGTGCGGGTCGTCCTGGGCGGTGAGGGGCTGGCCGGCTTCGCCGCCGACGAGTTCACCGACCACTACATCAAGGTGCTGTTCCCCCCGGCCGGCGCGGTCTACCCGGAGCCGTTCGACATGGCCCGCATCCGCGAGGAGTTCCCGGCCGAGCAGTGGCCGGTCACCAGGACGTACACGGTGCGCGCCTGGGACGCCGTACAGCGTGAGCTGACGGTCGACTTCGTGGTGCACGGCGACGAGGGTCTGGCCGGTCCGTGGGCGGCGCGGGCCCAGCCCGGCGAGACGGTGCGCTTCCTCGGCCCCGGCGGGGGTTACGCCCCGGACCCCGCGGCCGACTGGCACCTGCTGGTGGGCGACGAGAGCGCGCTCCCCGCGATCGCCGCCTCCCTGGAACGGATGCCGGAAGGCGCCGTGGTGCACGCCTTCGTCGAGGTGGCGGGCTTCGAGGAGGAGCAGAAGATCGCCACGCCCGACGGGGTGGCGGTGACCTGGCTGCACCGTGGCCAGAGCCCGGTGGGTGAAGCTCTCGTCGCCGCCGTGCGCGGCCTCGACTTCCCGGCGGGCGACGTCCACGCCTTCGTCCACGGCGAGGCGGGCTTCGTGAAGGACCTCCGCCGCCATCTGCGCCTGGACCGCGGGATCGCGCGGGAGCGGCTGTCCATCTCGGGCTACTGGCGGCTCGGCCAGGACGACGACGCCTGGCGCGCGGTCAAGCGCGAGTGGAACGAACAGGTCGAGCGCGAGCAGGAGTCCGCTGCCTGATCCCCCGCCCCGCCCTTGTCCGTACGGACAAAAACCACTCGGCCCCCGCCGGTACTCAGCGGGGGGCTTTTCGGGCTCCACAGGTACGAGCCGACTCGTCCACCTGCGCGAGCCTGCGCAGCGCGATGAGCACGGCTCGGCGCGGTCATCGCGCTGGTGGGAGCGGGTCTGGCCAACCTCATGCACGCCCTTCACCTGGTCCCGTCCTGGTGGCCTCCGGTTCGTACGCCGCCGTCCTCGCCCTGCTCGCCTGGCAGGCACTGCGCGGTTAGGCACTGATACACCCGGACGGCGCAACGCTCACGGCCGCGGCGCTCATCGCGGCCGGCGCGGTCGCGGGAATGCTCGTATCGCGCGCGATGCGGACGAAGGCGACCATAAGGGGTGCCCTGCGCGGCACAGAGGAAAGGAACGCGCGCATGAGCGTCGCAGTGGTGCTGTTCACGTCGGATCTGCGGCTGTCCGACCAGCCGGTGCTCGCCGCGGCGCTGCGCCGGGCCGACGAGGTGGTGCCCCTGTTCGTACGGGACCGGGGCGTGACGAAGGCGGGCTTCGACGCGCCCAACCGCCTTGCCTTCCTGGCCGATTGCCTGGCCGCCCTGGACGCGGGGTTGCGCGAGCGGGGTGGGCGCCTGGTTGTCCGTACGGGTGATGTGGTGGAACAGGTCTGCCGCGTGGTGGTCCGGTCCGGGGCTCGCGAGGTACATCTCGCCGGCGGGGTCAGCCGTTACGCGGCGCGCCGGGAGGAACGGCTGCGGACCGCCCTCGGGAACGTCCGGTGCGCGCTGCACGTCCACGACGCGGTGATCACGGCAGTACCGCCCGGCCACATCACGCCGGCCGGAAAGGACCACTTCGCTGTCTTCACGCCGTACTTGCGCAAATGGGAAGCGGCCGGTGTGCGCGACCCCGTGTCGGCCCCCCGGTCGGTGCGCGTCCCGGACGCCGTCGAAAGCGAACCCCTCCCGTCGCGCCGCGCCGTCACGGGAACGTCTCCCGGTCTCGCGAAGGGCGGTGAACATGAGGCCCGCAAGCGGCTGCGGGCCTGGCTGGCGGACGGCGTCGAAGCGTACGAGGAACATCATGACGACCTGCCGGGTGATGCCACTTCCCGGCTCTCTCCCCACCTCCACTTCGGCTGCCTCTCCGCGGCCGAACTGATCCACCGCGCGCGGCGCGGGGGCGGGCCGGGTGCGGACGCGTTCGTACGACAGCTCGCCTGGCGGGACTTCCACTACCAGGTCCTCGCGGCCCGCCCCGCCGCGTCGTGGGCCGACTACCGTCCGCGCGGCGATCAATGGCGTACGGACAGCCAGGAGATCGCCGCCTGGCAGGAGGGCCGCACCGGATATCCCGTGGTGGACGCGGCCATGCGCCAACTACGGCACGAGGGGTGGATGCACAACCGGGGCCGGCTGCTGGCGGCGAGTTTCCTGACCAAGACGCTGTACGTCGACTGGCGCGTGGGCGCCCGGCATTTCCTGGATCTGCTGGTGGACGGGGACATCCCCAACAACCAGCTCAACTGGCAGTGGGTGGCGGGCACCGGAACCGACACACGCCCCAACCGGCTGCTCAACCCGCTCGTCCAGGCCAGGCGTTTCGACCCGAGGGGCGACTACGTACGGCGCTGGGTGCCCGAACTCGCGGGGCTCGCGGGAGCGGCCGTCCACCAGCCCTGGACGGTGACCGGACCGGACCGGGCGCGGATCGACTACCCGGACCCCGTCGTGGACCTCGCCGAGGGACGTACCCGCTTCGAGCGGGCGCGCGGCCTGAAATGACCACGGCGCCTCCCTGCCGGCCGGCCGGTTCACGGGCTCTGCGCGGCGTCCGGCGCTTCAGCCGGCCGGGCGCTCCGCGATGCCCGCGACGCGCAGCGCGGCGTCCGCCGTCGCGGCGGCGAAAGCCTCGGGCGGGCGGGCGGGGTCGCAACGGTGGATCAGGATGACGCCCTCGATGAGCCCGAAGACCAGGTCGGTACGGAGCGCCAGTTCATCCGGGTCGAGTGCGCCGCAGGCCTTCGTCGCGGCCAGCAACTGCCCGTAGGCGCCCTTGAGATCGGCACGCACCTGGCGGAAGCCGGAGAACGCCTCGGTGCGCACCTCCGGCAGCAGGTAGAGCGCGCCGAGGTTGTGCGTACCGCCGCACAGCAGCTCGACGTCGGAGCGGCAGAGCTGCCAGAGCCTGGCCTCCGCCGACGCGGTGTCGTCGGCGAGCAGGCGGCGGGCGAGGGCCAGGGACGGCGCGACCGTAGAGTCCAGCAGGCCGGCCAGCAGTTCTTCCTTGCCGACGACATAGTGGTACATCGTCGCCTGGCGCATCCCCGCGCGCTCGGCGACGGCGCGGGTCGTCGTGGCCGCGTAACCGTGGGTGGTGAACAACTCGGCCGCCGCTTCGAGGAGTTCCTCACGCGGCGTCAGCCCGTTGTCCCGCCGCTCCTGGGCGCGCGGCCGTCCGACCCGTCGTCCTGTGGTGCTCATGACGCCGATCGTCGCACACGAGCGCCCCGCCAACGCCGGGCACAGAGTCGCGGCCCTGCTGGGCTACCGCACCGGAGCGGTGCTGGTGCGGAGCGGGCAACGGGCGCGCGAACGCAACCACGCGTCACACCGGCCCCGTTGACCCCACCAACACCACTGCGCCGCCCCCGCCAGCCTCAAAAGCGAGGCCTCGCGGGGAGCGGCGCACCAGCAGCACCTGGAGCCCGGCGAAGAACCGTCAGCCCACCGACGAGTACGCGACCACGCCGCGCAGCACCGCGTCGACCGCCTTGCGCGCGTTCTTCGTGACCGTGCTTCCCTCGGCAGACGACGGCGCGGCCGCCGCGATCTGCCCCAGTACGTCGATGACCTGCTTGCACCAGCGGACAAAGTCTCCCGCCGGCATCTCCGCCTCGCGCAGCACCTCGTCGAGCCCCTTGCCCGACGCCCACATGTACACCGCCCAGGCGAAGCCGAGATCGGGCTCGCGCTGCCCGACGCCCTCCGCCTGGTTGATCTTGAACTCCTCCTCCAGGGCATCGAGCCTGCCCCAGATGCGGACCATCTCAGCCAGTGCGATCTTCGCGGGCCCGGTCGGCACCTTCGGCGCGACCGCGTCGTCCGCCTGGCGTGCCTCGAACACCAACGCCGAGACGCACGCCGCCAGTTCGGCCGGCTTGAGCCCTTCCCACACGCCTTCGCGCAGGCACTCGGACGCCAGCAGGTCGAGCTCACCGTAGAGCCGGGCCAGCCGCTTGCCGTGTTCGGTGGCCTTGTCGCCGCGCAGGTAGTCCAGCTCGGTCAGCAGGGCGTAGATCCGGTCGAAGGTACGGGCGATGGTGTTCGTCCGTCCCTCGATGCGCCGCTCCAGCTGCTTCGTGTCCCGCTGGAGGCGGTGGTAGCGCTCGGCCCACCGGGCGTGGTCCTCACGCTCGTCGCAGCCGTGGCACGGGTGCGCGCGCAGCTCGGCACGCAGCCGCGAGATCTCACGGTCGTCGGCCGCCGCCGCGCGCTGCTTGCGGTGCCGCTCGGGGGCGATGTGCCCGGCCTTGGTCCGCAGCGCGGAGGCCAGATCACGCCGCGACTGCGGGCTGCGCGCGTTGAACGACTTCGGGATGCGCATCCGCTCCAGCGCCTCCACCGGCACCGGAAAGTCGATCGACGCGAGCCGCTTGACCTGCCGCTCGGCGGTCAGGACCAGAGGCCGCGGCCCGTCGTGCTGATCGAATCCGCGGTGTCCGTTGGCCCGCCCGGCGGGCAGCCCCGGATCCAGCACCAGCGCCAGACCGGCGAACTTGCCGGTGGGCACGTGGATGACGTCACCGGTCTTGAGCTTCTCCAGCGACGCGGCCGCCGCGACCCGCCGCTGCACAGCGCCCTGCTTGGCCAGCTCGGTCTCGCGGTCCTTGAGCTCGCGGCGCAGCCGCGCGTACTCCTCGAAGTCCCCGAGGTGACAGGTCATGCCCTCCCGGTAGCCCTGAATGCCCTCTTCGTTCTTCTGGACCTGCTTCGAGATCCCGACGACCGACTTGTCGGCCTGGAACTGCGCGAAGGAGGTCTCCAGCAGCTCGCGCGAGCGGTGCCGCCCGAACTGCTCCACCAGGTTGACCGCCATGTTGTACGACGGCCTGAAGCTGGAGCGCAGCGGGTACGTACGCGTCCCGGCCAGTCCCGCGAGCGCCCCCGGGTCCATACCGCGCTGCCAGAGCACCACGGCGTGGCCCTCGATGTCGATGCCGCGCCGCCCCGCCCGGCCGGTCAGTTGCGTGTACTCGCCGGGGGTGATGTCGGCGTGCTGTTCACCGTTCCACTTGACGAGCTTCTCCAGCACCACCGAGCGGGCCGGCATGTTGATGCCGAGCGCCAGCGTCTCGGTCGCGAAGACCGCCTTGACCAGCCCCCGTACGAACAGTTCCTCGACGACCTCCTTGAAGGTCGGCAGCATCCCGGCGTGGTGCGCGGCGATGCCCCGCTCCAGGCCTTCGAGCCATTCGTAGTACCCGAGGACATGTAGGTCCTCGCCGGGGATGGAAGCCGTCCGCTCCTCGACGATCTCGCGCACCAGCATGCGCTCGTCCTGGTCGTTGAGGCGCAGGCCCGCGTACATGCACTGCTGTACGGCGGCCTCACAGGCGGCCCGGCTGAAGATGAAGGTGATCGCGGGCAGCAGGCCCGCGCTGTCGAGCCGCTCGATGACCTCGGGCCTGGCGGGTGTCCAGATACGGCTGCGCTGCCTGCGCTCCCGCTCCCGGTCCGCCTCCCGCATGTTTCCGCGGCCACGGCCGCGCGCGAAGGACGGGGTGCCGTTCTCCATGCGTGCCATGCGCACCAGGTCGGGGTTGACCTCGCGCCTGCCGCCCCGGCCGTCGTCGGACTCCTCGAAGAGGTCGTACATCTTGCGCCCGGCGAGCACGTGCTGCCACAGCGGCACGGGCCGGTGCTCGGAGACGATCACCTCGGTGTCGCCGCGGACGGTGTCCAGCCAGTCACCGAACTCCTCCGCGTTGGACACGGTCGCCGACAGCGACACCAGCGTCACCGAATCGGGGAGGTGGATGATCACCTCTTCCCAGACGGCGCCGCGGAAGCGGTCGGAGAGGTAGTGCACCTCGTCCATCACCACATAGGCGAGCCCGCGCAGCGCCTGCGATCCCGCGTACAGCATGTTCCGCAGGACCTCGGTGGTCATGACGATCACCGGGGCGTCGGGGTTGACGCTGTTGTCGCCGGTCAGCAGCCCGACCTTGTCGGCGCCGTAGCGCCTCACCAGGTCCTGGAACTTCTGGTTCGACAGCGCCTTGATGGGCGTGGTGTAGAAGCACTTGCGCCGCTCGGCCAGAGCCAGGTGCACGGCGAACTCGCCGACGATGGTTTTGCCCGAGCCGGTCGGGGCGGCCACGAGCACGCCCTTTCCGGCTTCGAGGGCTTTGCAGGCCTCGACCTGGTACGGGTCCAGCTCGAAGTCGTACAGCTCGCGGAAGGGCGCAAGCGCGGTGGCCTGCTCGGCCGCACGGGTCCGGGCAGCGGCGTAACGCTCGGCTGGGGAGAGTTCCTCTGTCATCTTGTCTTCGAGCCTACCCGCCAGGTATGACAGTCAGCCTGATCTTTATCGCGGCCCGGCGGGACCCTGAAAGTCAGGTGGCGTCGTCGTATCCGGTCAGCTGCTTGCGTCCCGGCCCCGAGCTCTCGGCACCGGCCTGCTCGGGCAGCGCGCGCGAGGCGGACACGGCTTCGACCTCACCGACGGCCTCGGGACTGAGGTCGAGGACGGACGCCTCGTCGTCGTCCAGCTCGGCGTCCGGATCGTTTCGCCGGCGGCGCTTGTCATTGAGCAGCGAGAAGCCGACCGCGAGGAAGTAGAGGACGGCCAGCGGGCCCGCCAGCAGCAGCATCGAGATGGGCTCGCCACCAGGGGTGGCGATGGCCGCGAAGGCGGTGAGGCCGACGAGCATTCCGCGCCACCAGCGCAGCATGCGGGCGCCCGTGAGGACGCCGGTGATGTTGAGCAGGATGAGCAGCAGCGGCAGCTCGAAGGCAAGACCGAAGACGATCACCATGCGGGTGATCAGATCGAGGTAGTCGTCGAGCGGCAGCAAGTTCTGCGCGTCGTCGGGCGTGAAGCTGAGCATGATCTCAGCGGTCTGCGGGAGGATCGCGTACGCCAGGTAGGCGCCGCCCGCGAAGAGCGGGACCCCCGCCGCCACGAAGGCCAGCGAGTAGCGCTTCTCCGTGCGGTGCAGGCCGGGCGCGACGAACGCCCAAAGCTGGTAGAGCCATACCGGAGTGGCCACCAGGACGCCCGCCATCAGCGAGACCTTGAGCGCGATGGTGAAGGGCGACAGCAGACCGTTGGTCGTCATCGACGCGCACGGCTTGCCGTTGCGCATGGTGAGGGCGCCGTCCACACAGCCCACCGAGGACAGGATGGGCTGCATCAGGAACCTGAAGATTTCCCGCTGATAGAACGCTGCGACAACCACCATGACAACGATGGCCAGTACAGACTTCAGCAGTCGGTTACGCAGCTCACGCAGGTGCTCGGCGAGCGGCATGCGCCCCTCGTCGTCCTTCACCTGCTTGCGGGCAGACTTGAGCAACCCACGCCCCTCGTCTCGTGCGGCGGCTGTAATCGGATTCGACTGAACCGCGTCAGCTCTGAGTGGTGTGGGTCGGGTCGTTCACCGGACGCGCGCTGGTCACATCGCCGGGCGCGGCCTTGATCGTCCGCGGTGCGGGAGTCTGCTGGTCGGGCGTCGCCGGGGCGGGGTCGGCCGGATTCGCCGCCTCGTCGTCCTTCTTCATCGCCTTGGCCTCGCTCTTGAGAATACGAGCGGACTTGCCGAGCGAACGCGCCATGTCCGGAAGCTTCTTGGCACCGAAGAGCAACAGAATGACGGCGAGGATCAGAACGATCTCGAGGGGCTTCAGATTGCCGATCATGTGCGACTTCCTTCTCACTGAGGCGGCTGGGGTGGAACTGCGGGCTGTCCCTCCGGTCGGACCGATGTCCGCCCTTCATGCTCAAGCGATCGTAACCCGTAGGAGTAAACGTGGGGCAATGCCCATGCGTACTCCGGATTGCGACCCGCGCCTCACCGCGGGAGCCGCCCGGCCAGCCTACGCTCCCGCCCGCTCCCGGCGGCGGGCCGCGCTCCTACCGCCACGCTTCGCCGGTGCGCGCCAGGTCCTCGGCCGCGCGTTCCAGGTTCTGTGCGGCCTTGTTGATGTCCTGCGAGGTCTTGGCGACCTGGCGCCCGAGGCGCTGGACCTCGATGAATACCCGGATCGCCAGAACGCCCAGTACGGCAAGACCACAGAAACCAAAAGCGATTGCGAGCATCGGCCAGAACATGCGCAGAGCCTAGACGGTTCAGACAGTGGAGTGGAGTCGCAGCGTCCGTACGCCGCCCCCTGTGAGCAGCTCGACGATCCGCTCCCCCGCCGGTTTGCGCACCGGCGTCTCGCACTCGGGGCAGGTGAAGGAGTAGAAGGTCGTACGGCGGCTGGCGCCGATCGCGAGGCGCAGCGAACCCGCGGACAGTTCGAAGCGGGCTCCGCAGTCGGGGCAGCCCGCCTTGAAGAGGACAGGGCCCACCTGGGCGGGAATACCGGGCAGCAGTGACATGTCCACCAATCTCCTCAGACCTGACCGGCGCTCTCGTACGCCGCGAGCGCCTCGCGGGCCGCTTCCCGCGCGCTGACCGCCAGCTCCGGGGGCGACACGATGTGCCCGTCCCCGCCGAGCCGCAGCGCGAGCCGCCGCAGCGAGGCCGGTTCCGGCGTACGCAGCGTGATCCGCAGGCCGCCGTCGGGCAGTTCCTCCGCGCTGTCGTGCGGGTAGTACTCGGCGACCCAGCGCCCGCCCGGCCCCACCTCCACCACCACCTCGGGGTCGTCCGCCGCGGGCTGTACGAGCCCCTCCGACAGGTCACGCAGCTCGATCTCCGGGGGTACGGACGGCTCGTCGAGCAGCCTGATCTCGGCGACCCGGTCGAGCCGGAACGTACGCCGTGCCTCGGAGAGCCGGCACCAGGCCTCCATGTACGTGTGCCCCACGGCGAAGAGCCGGATCGGGTCGACCTCGCGCTCGGTGAGCTTGTCGCGCGCCGGTGAGTAGTAGCGCAGCCACAGCCGGCGCCGCTCCGAGATCGCCCGGTCGACGTCCGCGAAGACCCCGCCCTCGGACTCGAAGGTCACCGAGAACCTGGAGCTGGCGCCCGCCGCCTCGCCCGCCGCGGCCTCCAGCTTCGCCGTGGCGCGCAGCAGCGCCTGCCGGTCGCCCTCACGCAGGCCGGGGAGCGTGGAGACAGCGCGGGCGGCGACGAGCAGCGCGGTTGCCTCGTCGGCGGCGAGCCGCAGCGGCTCGGCAACATCGTCCGGGTTGTGCCACCAGATCCGGTCGCCGTCGGTGTCGATGTCGAGAAGGTCGCCGCCGCGGAAGCTGGTCCCGCACATGGGCAGCACGTCGAGGTCGGAGATCAGCTCGTCCTCAGTGATCCCGAAGGCGCGGGCGACATCGGTGACATGCGCGCCGGGGCGCTCGCGCAGGTACGTCACCAGGGAGAGCATCCGCCGGGTCTGGTCGATCGCGTTCGTGGCCATGGTGGCTGTGTCCTCGGTCCTTCTCAGTCCTTGGCCACGGCGCGCAGCCGGTCCACGACGTCCGCCCGCAGGTCAGCGGGCTCCAGTACGACGACCTCGGGGCCGAGCTCGACGAGCCAGGCGTCGAGACCGTGTCCGTACGGAATCGCCAGCTCGTCCCAGCCGTCACCCAGGTCCCGTACGGCGGTCGCCCTGGCCCGCAGCGGGTAGCCGGAGCCCTGGCGCAGCTTGATCAGGGCGGTGCGGGTGGCGGTTTCGCCCGCCCAGCTCTCGACGGTCTCGCGTACGGTCACGACGTCCGGCACCTCGGCCGTGAAGGACCCGGCGCGCGAGCGCACCTTGCCGGTGATCCGGGAGAGCCGGAAGACCCGCTCGGCGCCGCGCTCGCGGTCCCAGCCGGCGAGGTACCAGTGGCCGCGCCAGCACTCCAGCGTCCACGGCTCGACGTGCCGGGTCTCGGGGCGGGCGGCGTTGGCCTTGCGGTAGTCGAAGACGACGGGCCGCCGGTCGCGGCAGGCCAGCATCAGGGGCTCGAAGGCCGTCTCGTGCACCGGGATGCGGGGTTCGAGGGCGCTCTGGTGGCCTTCGTACGGGTCCTCCGCCTCGGGCATGCCCGCCGCGCGCAGCTTCTGCAGCGCGCCGCTGGCGGCGCCGGCGAGGCGGGCCTGCTGCCAGACCTTGGCGGCGAGGCCGAGGGCAGCGGCCTCCTCGGCGTCGAGGGTGATGGCGGGCAGGCGGTTGCTGTCGCGGCGGGCCAGGTAGCCGGCTTCGCCGTCGAGGTTCTCGACGGTCTCGATGACCAGACCGAGTTCGCGCAGATCGTCCTTGTCGCGCTCGAACATGCGGTTGAAGGAGTCGTCGGTGCCCGCTTCGAGGTAGGCCTCGATGGACCCACGCAGTTCCCGCTTGCTGAGCGGGCGCCGGGTCCCGAGCAGGCACAACGCCAGGTTCATCAACCGTTCGGCCTTGGCAATCGCCATCGGCACCCTCTCTCTTGCTCTACGACCGTCGACCGTACCGCTCCGGGGTGTCGCGGCAAAAGCCGAGGGCCCATGCCGGACGGCATGGGCCCTCGTACCGCTCTCACTTGATCAGAGAGCGACCTTGATCAGACCGCGACGAGGTCGCAGACGAAGATCAGCGTCTCGCCCGGCTTGATGACGCCGCCGGCGCCGTGGTCGCCGTACGCGAGGTGCGGGGGAATGATCAGCTCGCGGCGGCCGCCGACCTTCATGCCCTGCACGCCCTGGTCCCAGCCGGCGATGACGCGGCCGGCACCGAGCGGGAACTGCAGCGGCGTGCCGCGGTTCCAGCTGGAGTCGAACTCCTCGCCGGTGGAGAAGGCCACACCCACGTAGTGGACCTTGACGTTGTGGCCCGCCTTGGCCACCTCGCCGTCGCCCTCCCAGATGTCCCTGATCTGCAGGTCCTTCGGCGGCTCTCCACCCGGGAAGTCGACCTCGGGCTTCTCGATGCTCACGGAAAATGCTCCTCTGTACTACGAACTGGGCAACCTGGACAGTCTTACATCACCGCGAGAATGTCCACCTGGAACACCAGCGTCGAGTTGGCGGGGATGGACTGCTGCTTCTTGTCACCGAAGGCCTGGTCCGGCGGGATGACGAGGAGCACGCGGCTGCCGGCCTTCTTGCCGACCAGTCCGTCCTTGAGGCCCTTCAGCGTGACCTGCGGCAGCGCGAACTGCTGGGTCTTGCCCTGGGCGTACGTACTGTCGAAGAGCTTGCCGTCCTTCCAGATCAGCCCCTGGTAGGCGACGGACACCGTGTCGGAGTCCTTCACCACCGCGCCGTCGCTCTCCAGTACGTAGGTGGAGAGGAGCTTCTTCGGCGGGTCCGACTTCTTCGGCATCGTGACCTTCGGCGCCTTGCCGTCGGTGTTGACGCCGACCTTGGGCAGGTCGATGTTGTCCTGCGCGACCTCGCTGCCCTTGGCGGAGGAGGGGATGCTCTTGGCCTTCAGGATGTCCACGACGAAGACCAGGGTGGCGTTCGGCTTGATCGTCGGGGGCTGGCCCTGCGCGCCGTAACCCATCTCGGGCGGGATGACGAGCTGGACGCGGCTGCCGACCTTCTGGCCCTCCAGGCCCTTGTCCCAGCCGGGGATGACCATGCCCGCGCCGAGGGTCAGCGGGAAGGGCTGCTTGCGGTCGAAGCTGTTGTCGAAGGGCTTCGTGGAGTCCCACTGCTGGCCGAGGTAGTTCACCTCGATGGCGTCACCCTTCTTGAGGGTCGCAGCATCGTCCTTGCCCTTGCTGAGGACCTCGGTCTTCAGTTCCTTGGGCGGATCGCCCTCTCCCTTGGCGAGGGTCGGCTTCTCGCCGAACTTGGCTCCCGCGGTGATCGCCGGCAGTCCGTTCTTTGACGAGGTGGAGTCGGAGCCCTTGTCGTTGCCACACGCCGCTGTCGAGAGCAGCAGCAGGGGGACGACAAGTAGGCCGGCAAGTCGGCGCACGTGTTCCTCAGATCTCAGACGGCACAGTAGTCGCCCGCCACTCTAAGGCGTGGCCGGGGCCCCGCACGAGGAACGTGCGGGGCCCGGGTTGCGTTCCGGAAAACCGGACATGGCCGGATCACATACCGGCGATGAGCTTTTCCACCCGGTCGTCGACCGACCTGAAGGGGTCCTTGCACAACACTGTGCGTTGTGCCTGGTCGTTGAGCTTGAGGTGCACCCAGTCGACGGTGAAGTCCCTGCGCTGTTCCTGGGCCCTGCGGATGAAGTCGCCGCGCAGCCGCGCGCGGGTGGTCTGCGGCGGCACCGACTTGCCTTCGAAGATCTTCAAGTCGTTGCAGATGCGGGCGGCTTGTCCCTTCTTCTCCAGGAGGTAGTAGAGCCCGCGCCGCCGGTGGATGTCGTGGTAGGCGAGGTCTATCTGGGCGACCCGTGGGTGCGACATGGTCATGTTGTGCTTGGCGCGGTAGCGCTCGATCAGCTTGTACTTCATGACCCAGTCGATCTCCGTGCCGATCCGGTCGAGGTCCTCGGCCTCGATCGCGTCGAGCGCGCGGCCCCACAGTTCGAGGACCTGCTCGACCGTGCCCGTACGGATGCCGCGGCGGTCCACGAAGTCCACGGCCTTCTCGTAGTACTCCCGCTGCACCTCTATGGCGGACGCCTCGCGCCCGCTGGCCAGGCGCACCTTGCGCTGCCCGGTGATGTCGTGGCTGACCTCACGGATGGCCCGGATGGGGTTCTCCAGGGTGAGGTCGCGCATCACCGTGCCCGCCTCGATCATGCGCAGGACGAGGTCGGTGGCGCCGACCTTGAGGAGCATGGTCGTCTCGGACATGTTGGAGTCGCCGACGATGACGTGGAGCCTGCGGTAGCGCTCGGCGTCGGCGTGCGGTTCGTCGCGGGTGTTGATGATGGGACGGGAGCGGGTCGTCGCGGAGCTGACGCCCTCCCAGATGTGCTCGGCACGCTGGCTGACGCAGAAGACCGCGCCCCGCGGGGTCTGCAGCACCTTGCCGGCGCCGCAGATGAGCTGCCGGGTGACGAGGAACGGGATGAGGATGTCCGCGAGCCTGGAGAACTCCCCGTGCCGGGCCACCAGATAATTCTCGTGGCAGCCGTAGGAGTTTCCCGCAGAATCGGTGTTGTTCTTGAAGAGATAGACGTCGCCCGCGATTCCCTCCTCGTGCAGGCGGCGTTCGGCGTCGACGAGCAGGCCTTCGAGAATGCGCTCGCCCGCCTTGTCGTGGGTGACGAGCTCGGTCACGTTGTCGCATTCGGGGGTTGCGTATTCCGGATGCGATCCCACGTCGAGGTAGAGGCGGGCGCCGTTCCGCAGGAAGACATTGCTGCTGCGGCCCCATGACACAACACGGCGGAAGAGGTAGCGCGCCACTTCGTCAGGTGACAGTCGGCGCTGTCCCCTGAACGTGCACGTGACGCCGTACTCGTTCTCCAGCCCGAAAATGCGGCGGTCCATGACTGAACATTACGCCTGATGGCCTGTCCTGAAACCGGGTTCGGCCGCACCGATTCGATCATTTTCGCAAGGCATTACGACGGAGTCTGTGGGAAGAGGCGTGGCAACGGGAATCGTGAGAACCCTGCGGGTGGCCAGCAGGACAAGCAGCGCGGCCACTCCGCCGCCCGCCGCGACGGCGAAGCTCGCGGCCGTGCCGCCGTACTCGACGGCCGGTCCCGCGGCTCCGGTTCCCACCGCGGCGCCTACGCCGAAGGTGGTGACCAGCCAGGAGAACGCCTCGGTGACGGTGCCGCGCGGGGCGTGCCGGTCGACGACGATGAAGGCGCAGGCGAGCGCGGGGGCGAGGAAGACTCCGGAGACGGCGGCGAGTACGACCATCGCCGGGACGCCGGGGGTGAGCATGAGGGGCAGGTAACCGGCCGCGAGCAGGGCGACGATGAACCGCAGCCGCCGCTCGGGGGCGCCGGCCCACTGCCGGGCGCCGTACACCACGCCGCCGGCGAGCGCGCCGAGCCCGAGCGCCGCCATCAGCCAGCCGTACACCGCTTCGCGGCCGTGGTCGTCGGCGTACGCGACACCCGCGACGGTGATGGAGCCGAGGGCGAGGCCGATGAAGAAGAAGGAGCCGAGGAGGGCCAGCAGGCCCGGCGAGCGCAGGGCGCCCAGCCAGTGCGCCTCGCGGGGCGCCGACCGCCAGGTGCGCGAAGGCTCGGACAGGACGACGGACAGCGCGCCCAGCACGCCTACGGCGTTGATGACGAGCAGTGCGGCCGCCGGCGACCAGAGCGCCACGAGCAGCGTGACGAGCAGGGGACCGACGGTGAACATGATTTCCTGCGCCACCGCGTCCATGGCGTACGCCCGGTGCACCCGGTCCTCGCGGCCGAGCACATTGGGCCACAGGGCCCGCAAACCCCCTTCGAGGGGCGGTGTGAAGACGCCCGCCAGGGCCACGGCGGCGTACGTGAGCGGCAGCGGGTCGATTCCGGCGAGGGTGAGCAGGACCATGCCAAGGGCGGACAGGACGGCGGCGGGGAGCTGCACGCGCGGCTGCCCGTACAGGTCCACGGCCCGGCCGAGCAGCGGCTGTCCCACCGCGTTGGCCAGCCCGTACACCGCGGCAAGGCCGCCGGCCAGTGAGTAGCTGCCGCCCTCGGCGCGGGTGAGCAGCACGATCGCGATGGGGGCGGTGGCGTTGGGCAGCCGCCCCACCAAAGTGCCCGCCAGCAGGCGCGCGGCGTACCGCGTCCTCAGCAGTTCCGCGTATCCCGCGGCCATGTCCGCCCCTCTCCGCTCCGGCCGGCACCGAAGTTGTACGTATAACGTCCGGTGCCATACGTACCATGAGCCAGGCCGCGGGTCCACCTCGCGGTCAGGAGCCCTTGCTGCGGAGGCACCAGTGACCAGCCCGGACGACACCCCGGACGAGACCTACGAGGCCGCCGGATCCGGGGCGCCTCCCGCGCCGCCGACCAGCAGGGACGTCGCCCGCGCCGCCGGGGTCTCGCAGGCGACCGTCTCACTCGTGCTCGGCGACAAGTGGCGCGGGCGTGTGTCGGAGCGCACCGCGGATCAGGTGCGCGGGGCGGCGCGGGAGCTCGGGTACCGTCCGAACCTCGCCGCCCGGAACCTGCGGCTCGGCAGGACCAGGACCGCGCTGCTCGTCGTGCCCGCCCTGACCAACGAATTCTTCGCCCGGGTCTACACGGGCGCCGCCCGCACGGCCGCCGCCCACGATTTCGGCGTCGTCCTCTACCCCTCCCCCGAGGGCGTGGGCCCCGCCCGCGACCCCTTCGCCTCCGCACAGGCCACCCTGGACGGCGTCATCGCGTCGTCCATGGCCGCCGGCGCCCTCGGCGCGATCCGGGGCGCGGGGCTGCCGCTCGTGATGCTCGACAGCGACCCGGCCGACCCGGGCGCCGCCGCGTACGTGAACCTCGACATCGCCGACGGCATGCGCCAGGTGACGGAGCATCTGCTCGCTCTCGGCCACCGCCGGTTCGTCCATCTCGCGTCGGCCGTGACGTCCTGGACGTTCGATGTACGGGCCTCAGCCCTCCACGACGCGCTGCGCCGGGCCCCCGACGCGGTCGTACGCACGGTGCCCGCGCCCCTGGACGTGCACGGCGCCAGAGCAGCCGCCGAACTGGCCCTGACCGGTCCAGGGCCGAGGCCGACGGCGCTGATCTGCGACGACGACATCGTCGCGGCGGGCGCCTGCAAGGCGGTACGCCGCCTCGGACTGCGGGTGCCCGAGGACGTCTCGGTCACCGGCTTCGACGACCTCGCTCTGGCGACCGCCGTGGAGCCGGAACTCACCACCGTACGGCTGCCCGCCGAGCAGGTCGGGGAGCGGGGCATGGCCGCACTGCTGGCCGTCCTGGAAGGCCGGCGGCCCGAGGGCGGCGAGGTCCCGGTGGAGCTGATGGTCCGCGGCTCCACCGCACGCGTCTGACGCACCGTCGGGTGACGCGTGTGCCCCGGACCGCCTGGGCGGACCGGGGCACCGGACGGTGACGTCGCAGCGGCTACGGCTCCTCGGTGTCCGACGGAGTGTCGGTGGGAGTGGCCGCGTCGCCGTCCGCCTCCAGCAGGCGCGCCAGCTGGCGGCCGACGATGCGCTTGAACTTGCGCTCCTGCGGGCGTGTACGGTCCAGGACCGCCACCTCCAGCCGCTCGGCGGGGATCTCCCGCTCACTGCCGTTGGTGTCCCGCGAGAGCGCCTGCACGGCGAGCTTGAGTGCCTCCGCCAGCGTCATCCCGTCCCGGTGGCGCTGGTCGAGGAAGCTGCTGATCTGCTCCGCGTTGCCGCCGACCGCGACCGAGCCGTGCTCGTCCACGATCGAACCGTCGTGGGGCAGCCGGTAGATCTGGTCACCCTCGGGGCGGGCCCCGACCTCGGCGACGACCAGCTCCACCTCGTACGGCTTCTCCGCGTTGCTGGAGAAGATCGTGCCCAGCGTCTGCGCGTAGACGTTGGCGAGGCCACGGGCCGTCACATCTTCACGGTCGTACGTGTATCCCCGCAGATCGGCGTACCGGACGCCGCCGATCCGCAGGTTCTCGTACTCGTTGTACTTGCCGGCGGCGGCGAAGCCGATCCGGTCATAGATCTCGCTGAACTTGTGCAGTGCGCGGGACGGGTTCTCGCCGACGAATACGATGCCGTCGGCGTACTGCAGCACGACAAGGCTGCGACCGCGGGCGATGCCCTTGCGGGCGTATTCCGCCCGGTCGGCCATGGCCTGCTGGGGTGAGACATAGAACGGCGTCGACACCGGCTATCCGTCCCTTTCTGTCGTTATCACGTTGATTCCAAGGACAGGAGCCGTCAGAGAAGCGCGGCCCGGGGACCGTCGGGCTGCTCCAGGCGCCGCTCAAGAATCGAGCGGGCCAGCTCGGAGGACTCCGCCTCGGTGAGCCTCCGGAATCCCTCTTCGGTGATCACGGTGACGATCGGGTAGATACGGCGGGCCACGTCCGGGCCGCCGGTCGCCGAGTCGTCGTCGGCCGCGTCGTACAGCGCCTGGACCACCAGCGTGGTCGCCTGCTGCTCCGTCAGGTCGTCGCGGTAGAGCTTCTTCATCGACCCGCGGGCGAAGATGGAACCGGAACCCGTGGCCGCGAATCCGTGCTCCTCGGAGCGGCCGCCCGTCACGTCGTACGAGAAGATGCGGCCCTTCTCGCGGTCGACGTCCCAGCCCGCGAAGAGCGGGACGACGGCCAGGCCCTGCATGGCCATCCCCAGGTTGCTGCGGATCATGGTGGAGAGCCGGTTCGCCTTGCCCTCCAGGGAGAGCTGGGCGCCTTCCACCTTCTCGAAGTGTTCGAGCTCGAGCTGGAAGAGCCTGACCATCTCCACCGCGAGACCGGCGGTGCCGGCGATGCCCACCGCCGAGTACTCGTCGGCGGGGAAAACCTTCTCGATGTCGCGCTGCGCGATCATGTTGCCCATGGTGGCCCGCCGGTCACCGGCGAGCACCACACCGCCGGGGAACGCGGCGGCGACGATCGTCGTGCCGTGCGGAGCCTCGATGACGCCCTTGACGGGCGGCAGGACACGCCTTCCCGGCAGCATCTCGGGCGCCTGCTCGCCCAGGAAATCCATGAACGACGACGAGCCCGGCGTCAGGAAGGCAGCCGGCAGACGCCCGGTGCTACGAGGGTTGGCTTCCACGCGTTTCCTTCCGGATAGGCGGCGGCCCGCCACTGGGAGGCCGGACCGATCTTTCGAACTGTGCACGGACCATACCCGTACCGTCGCCGGTCATCCGTCCCGGTGTGCCGGACCTGGGTCCACGGCCACCGGGACGGACAACGGGCCTTACTCTCCGCCCTTTTGAACGAAGGACCGAACGAAGTCCTCGGCGTTCTCTTCGAGTACGTCGTCGATTTCGTCGAGTACGGAGTCGACGTCGTCCGACAGCTTCTCCTGGCGCTCCTTGAGGTCTTCCGAGGCCTGCGCGTCCTGCGCGGTCTCCTCGACCTCCTCGGTGGAGCGCGTCGCCTTCTGCTGTCCGCCGTCGGTGTCCTTGGTCGCCATCTCTACCTCACCCCGCTCGCTCGGTTCGATGTCCTTGATCAGACCCTACAAGCGGGGTCTGACATCCGCGCCGTACTTTCACAACGCGTGGGGATCACCTCGATGATTCCCACCCGCCGCACCTTTCAGCCGCCCGAAAGCACCCGGACCAGGTCCTCCGCCGTCCTGCACCGGTCGAGAAGCTCCTTGACATGATTACGTGTACCGCGCAACGGTTCCAGGGTGGGCACGCGCTGGAGCGAGTCCCGGCCCGGCAGGTCGAAGATCACCGAGTCCCAGGAGGCCGCCGCGACGTCGTCCGCGTACTGCTCCAGGCAGCGCCCGCGGAAATAGGCCCGCGTGTCCTCAGGAGGCTTTGTCTCGGCCTTGCGGACCCCGCCCTCGTCCAGGAGCCGCTTCATCTTCCCGCGGGCCGCCAGGCGGTTGTACAGGCCCTTCTCGGGGCGTACGTCGGCGTACTGGAGGTCTACCAGGTGGAGCCTGGGCGCGTCCCAGTCCAGGCTGTCGCGCCTGCGGTAGCCCTCCAGAAGCTCCCGCTTGGCGATCCAGTCCAGCTCGCCCGCCAGGCTCATCGGGTCGTTCTCCAGCCGGTTCAGTACGTCCTCCCAGCGCCCCAGGACGTCCTTGGTCTGGTCGTCCGCGTCGACGCCGAACCGCTCCTCGACGTACTTGCGCGCCAGCTCGAAGTACTCCATCTGAAGCTGGACAGCGGTGAGTGTCCGGCCGCTGCGGAGCGTGATCAGCCGTTGCAGCGCCGGGTCGTGCGAGACCTGGTGCAGGGTGCGCACCGGCTGGTCGACCGCGAGGTCGACGTTGATGAAGCCGTCCTCGATCATGGAGAGCACCAGGGACGTCGTGCCCAGCTTCAGGTACGTCGAGATCTCGGAAAGGTTGGCGTCACCGATGATGACGTGCAGCCTGCGGTACTTCTCGGCGTCGGAGTGCGGCTCGTCGCGGGTGTTGATGATGGGGCGCTTGAGCGTGGTCTCCAGGCCGACCTCGACCTCGAAATAGTCGGCGCGCTGGCTGATCTGGAAGCCGTGCTCGTGGCCGTCCTGGCCGATGCCCACCCTGCCCGCGCCCGTGACCACCTGCCGGGACACGAAGAACGGCGTCAGGTGGCGCACGATGTCCGAGAAGGGGGTCTCCCGCTTCATCAGGTAGTTCTCGTGCGTGCCGTAGGACGCGCCCTTGTTGTCGGTGTTGTTTTTGTAGAGGTGGATCGGCTGGGCGCCGGGGAGCTGCGCGGCCCGCTCGGCGGCCTCGGCCATGATCCGTTCGCCGGCCTTGTCCCAGAGCACCGCGTCGAGCGGATTGGTCACCTCCGGGGAGCTGTACTCGGGGTGCGCGTGGTCGACGTAGAGCCGCGCCCCGTTCGTGAGGATGACATTGGCCAGGCCGATGTCCTCGTCGGTGAGCTGACTGTTGTCGGCGGCCTCACGGGCGAGGTCGAAGCCTCGCGCGTCCCGCAGCGGATTCTCCTCCTCGAAGTCCCAGCGGGCGCGGCGCGCCCGGTGCATCGCCGCCGCGTAGGCATTGACGATCTGGGACGAGGTGAGCATGGCATTGGCGTTGGGGTGGCCGGGGACGGAGATCCCGTACTCCGTCTCGATGCCCATTACTCGCCGTACGGTCATGCGGCCCTCCTTGCCCGGCGTCGCCCCCGGACGGGGGCGGCACTCAAGTACCGCTGGTTCTCCGGTGCGTGTGCGGTGCCCGGCCCCGCACTGCGCGACTCGGCGGTACCGAAGAGCCTAGAACGCCTCTGCGCTGGTGGGGAGATCAATTGCGTCATTGCTCTGGTGTGGTCGGTGTGGCGGCCGGGGTGGCTGGAAAGCAGCCGGCTGCGGATGCCCGGGCGGGCACCCGCAGCCGGTCTGCGATCTAGAGGTACTGACCGGTATTTGCCACCGTGTCGATGGAGCGTCCGGTGTCCGCGCCCTGTTTTCCAGTGACGAGCGTGCGGATGAATACAATCCGCTCGCCCTTCTTTCCGGAGATACGAGCCCAGTCGTCCGGGTTCGTGGTGTTCGGCAGGTCCTCGTTCTCCTTGAACTCGTCCACGCAAGCCTGGAGGAGGTGGGAGACCCTGAGGCCCTTCTGGTTCTGGTCGAGGAAGGCCTTGATCGCCATCTTCTTGGCCCGGTCGACGATGTTCTGGATCATCGCGCCGGAATTGAAGTCCTTGAAGTACAGGACTTCCTTGTCACCGTTCGCGTACGTGACCTCGAGGAAGCGATTTTCCTCGGATTCCGCGTACATCTGCTCGACGACCGACTGGATCATGCCGTGGACCGCGGCCTCCCTGGAGCCGGTGTGCTCGGCCAGGTCGTCCGCGTGCAGCGGCAGGGTGGAGCGGAGGTACTTCGCGAAGATGTCCTTCGCCGCCTCGGCGTCCGGACGCTCGATCTTGATCTTGACGTCGAGCCGGCCGGGCCGCAGGATCGCGGGGTCGATCATGTCCTCGCGGTTGGAGGCGCCGATGACGATGACGTTCTCCAGGCCCTCCACGCCGTCGATCTCGGCGAGCAGCTGCGGAACGATGGTGTTCTCCACGTCCGAGCTGACACCCGAGCCACGGGTGCGGAAGAGCGACTCCATCTCGTCGAAGAAGACGATGACGGGGGTGCCCTCGCTCGCCTTCTCACGGGCACGCTGGAAGACCAGGCGGATGTGCCGCTCGGTCTCACCGACGTACTTGTTGAGGAGCTCGGGGCCCTTGATGTTGAGGAAGTAGCTCTTCCCCGCGGGCTGGCCGGTCACCTCGGCGACCTTTTTGGCAAGGGAGTTGGCGACGGCTTTCGCGATCAGCGTCTTGCCGCACCCGGGCGGACCGTAGAGCAGGATGCCCTTGGGCGGCCGCAGTTCGTGCTCCTTGAAGAGGTCGGGGTAGAGGTACGGAAGCTCGACCGCGTCACGGATCATTTCGATCTGGCTGCCCAGACCGCCGATCTTGTCGTAGTCGACGTCCGGGACCTCTTCGAGGACGAGCTCCTCGACCTCGCTCTTCGGGATGACTTCGTAGACGTAACCGGACCTGGGTTCCAGCAGCAGGGCGTCGCCGGGGCGGATGGTGACGTCCATCAGCGGCTCGGCGAGCCGCACCACCCGCTCCTCGTCGGTGTGCCCCAGCACCAGGGCGCGCTCGCCGTCCTCAAGGATCTCCTTGAGGGTGACGATTTCCCCGGCGCGCTCGAACTCCATGGCCTCGACCACGTTGAGGGCCTCGTTGAGCATGACCTCCTGGCCACGCCGGAGCTCTTCGAGCTCCACGCTGGGACTGACGTTCACCCGTAGCTTGCGGCCACCGGTGAAGATGTCGGCCGTGCCGTCCTCGTTCGCCATGAGGAAGACACCGAAGCCGGCCGGCGGCTGCGCGAGCCGGTCGACTTCTTCCTTGAGGGCCACGATCTGGTCGCGGGCCTCACGGAGCGTGTTGGCGAGCCGCTCGTTCTGTGCGGACACGCCGGCCAAGTTGGTCTGCAGCTCGACGATCCGCTCTTCGAGAATCCTCGTATGACGCGGAGAGTCGGCGAGCTTGCGGCGCAGGACGGCGATTTCCTGCTCGAGATAGGCAACCTGGCCGGCGGGGTCCTCAGACCCTCGCCCCGGCCGGATGCCGCGGTTGATGTCGTCGTCGTGGGCTGCCACGGTCCTCACCTCCTCCAAGGGGAGCTGGACGCTTCCTGACCCTACCTGGGCGGGTGCGGGTTGAAACCCCTAGATCACAAAGACTCCGGGGTGTGTCCGATCTTCACCCTTGCGTACTCCCTCACACCAGGGGAATACCCACCCATCAACATCGGAAAGCGGCCGGTTGTATCGTCGAAGTGTTCAACACCCGTCAGGGCTGGCTCCAATTGCTACAACCGCGCAGGAAACGGCAGGAGATATGACCGTGCAGCAGAAGGCTCCCACCGACGACGGCGCACAGACCGGCGACCCGCTGGAGGTGTGGATCGATCAGGACCTCTGCACCGGTGACGGGATCTGCGTCCAGTACGCCCCCGAGGTCTTCGAGCTCGACATCGACGGCCTGGCGTACGTGAAGAGCGCCGGCGACGAACTGCTGCAGAGCCCCGGCGCCACAACGCCCGTACCCCTGCCGCTTCTGAGGGACGTCGTCGACTCGGCGAAGGAGTGCCCGGGCGACTGCATCCACGTACGCCGCGTTTCGGACAGGGTCGAGGTCTACGGCCCCGACGCGGAGTGACGAATCACATACTGCGCGCATCCGGCAGGACGGTCCGGGCGAACTTGCCGCCCTTCCACTGCCACTTGACCTTCTCCTGCCGGTCCGGGCAGCAGCGCGGCACGTCCGGCGACGAGTAGCCGAGCAGCGTCGCGAAGACCGTGCCCCCGCCTACCGCGAAGTCGCTGACTCCCATCCCGTCCGCCGGGTCCACCAGCGTCGCCACGACGCGCGAAGGCCCGGTGAGTACGAAGACGCCGCTGGGCGGTGTACCGATTCCCGACACGCAGCGCACGACCGCCACGGTCTCGGGCCGGCCGTCGCCGTCGAGGTCGCCGGAGCCCTGTTTGACCACGGCGGGCTTCTGTCCGTGGCACTCCAGCGGGTACGCCGCGCTCGACGCGTCGGGTGCGGGTGCGGCCGCGGCCCTGACCGGCCGGGGCTCCGTGCCCGGAGCCGTCTGGGAGGCGGTGGCGGCTTCGGGCTGGAGCAGGCCGGCTGCGGCGACGACCGCGGCCATGGCGGCGGCGGTGGCGAGCCAGTGCACCGGACGGGGCCGGGTGTGCGCGAGGTCCAGGGCGGCGGAGGGCTGCACGCGGGGTGTCTCCTGGGGCTGTGCCGGCGGGGGTGGCGAGCATAGTGCCACACGTCACAGGGCCGCGGAATGGCGGGGTCCGTACCAGCGACGGAAATTTTGGTGACGACGAGCCGGTAACGGAAAAGCGCCGCCGCTGAGTTCCCCGGTCGGTCGGGGAACTCAGCGGCGGCGCTTGCTCGTTGCCGGGTCAGCCTCGGGAGGCCGACCCGCTCTCGCTTCCGGGACCCGTGTAGTCCTCGCCGTACGCGCCCTTGGCGGGGCGGCGGCGGCGCAGCGGGGGCTCCACGCCGTCCGCGAGGCGGCGGGCTGTGAGCAGGAAGCCGGTGTGGCCGATCATCCGGTGGTCGGGGCGGACGGCCAGGCCCTCGACGTGCCAGTTGCGGATCATCGACTCCCAGGCGGTCGGCTCCGCGAAGCAGCCGATCTCCCGGATGGACTCGACGGTGCGCGCGAGCTGCGTGGTGGTGGCCACGTAGCAGCAGAGGATGCCGCCGGGGACGAGCGCCTTGCGGACGGCCTCCAGGCACTCCCACGGGGCGAGCATGTCGAGGATCACGCGGTCGACGTCGGTGTCGGTCAGGTTGTCCTGGAGGTCGCCGACGGTGAGCTGCCAGGCGGGGTGCGGACCGCCGAAGTAGCGCTCCACGTTCTGCGTGGCGATCTCGGCGAAGTCCTCGCGGCGCTCGTAGGAGTGCAGCATGCCCTGGTCACCGATGGCGCGCAGCAGGAAGCTGCTCAGCGAGCCGGAGCCGACCCCGGCTTCGACGACGCGGGCGCCGGCGAAGATGTCGGCGAAGGCCAGGATCTGCCCCGCGTCCTTGGGGTAGACCACGGCGGCACCGCGGGGCATGGACAGGACATAGTCGGGGAGCAGGGGGCGCAGCGCGAGGTAGGCGACGTTTCCCGTGGTACGGACAACACTGCCCTCGGGAGCACCGATCAGCTCGTCGTGGGGGAAGGAACCCTTGTGGGTGTGGAAATTCTTCCCGGCCTCGAGCGTGAACGTGTAGTGGCGTCCCTTGGGGTCGGTGAGCTGGACCTGGTCCCCGACCTGGAAGGGGCCGCGACGGCGGGCGGCACCGGTCGGTTCGGACATGTGACCAGCCTACCGGTCTTTTGGGGGCCCGATTCGCCGCGGTACGCCGTCGGAGGGGCCAGGTCTGCTGCCGGGACTGTCTACCGCGGGCGGGCCATGGCCGACACGAAGGCGCGCTCCACGTCGGCGGTGGACAGCACGCCGTAGATCTCGCCTGTCTCCTCGACCACCAGGTACTCCGTCGCCGGAGCGGCCCGCAGGCGCTCCAGCAGGGCCTCGCCGGCCAGCTCGGCGGCGATCTTCATGTCCTCGGTGAGGTCCTGCGCGAGGGCGCTCACCGCGACCCAGGGCCTGCGGTGTTCCGGTACGCCGACGATGGCCGTCTCACGGACGACGCCGGTGGGCTCTCCCTGGCCGTCGACGACGACCAGGGCGCGGGCGCCGGCCGCGTTGGCGCGGCGCAGGGCCTCGGAGAGCGGGGTGGCCGACTCGACGGGGACGGCGCGCCTGGTGAGCGTACGGGCGCGCAGGTCGGGGAGGTGTTCGCGCAGCCGGGCCATGCGCAGGCTGTTGCCGGCGCCGGTCCAGATGATCGCGGCGAGGATGGCGGCGAGCAGGGCGTCGGTGACGGTTTCCATGCCGCCGATGTCCTGGGTGGAGTTGCCGAGGGCGCCGGTGTGGGTGAGCAGCGGGAGGCCGATGAGGACGGCGACGGCGAGCGCCCGGCCGACCCAGGCGGCGGCGATGGTGCCGCTCATCGGCTTGCCGGTGATCTTCCAGACGATGGCGCGGAGCATCCGGCCGCCGTCCAGGGGCAGGCCGGGCAGCAGGTTGAAGGCCGCCACGATGAGGTTGGAGATCATCAGGCCGGCCAGCAGGACGCCGGGTACGGTGCCGGGCTCGACGATCCGCATGCCGGCGTAGAACACGCCGCCCAGTACGAGCGAGAGCAGCGGGCCGACGAAGGCGAGGACGAACTCGCGGCCCGGCGTCTCCGACTCCTTCTCGATTTCCGAGACACCGCCGAAGAACTGGAGCTGGATGCGGCGAACCGGCAGCTTGAAGCGCAGTGCCGCGACCGTGTGGGCCAGTTCGTGGACCAGTACGGAGGCGTAGAAGGCGACGGCGAAGAAGAGGGAGACCAGGTAGCGGAGGTTGCCCAACTCCGGCAGGACGCGGTCGAGCTGGCCGCCGAAGACCCAGGTGATGAGGGCGGCGACGAGGAACCAGCTGGGGGCGACGTAGACCGGCACGCCGAACGGGCGGCCCATCAGCAGGCCGCCGCCCGGCTCGGGCGGACGCTGCGGCTTTTCGCCGCTCCCGCCGCTCTCGCCGCGCTTGTCGCGCTCGCCGCTCTCGTTCACAGGGGCCCTTCGTTCGCCGGCGTCCTCGCGCCGCGTCCGCCGGGCCACGCAGCGCGAGAGGTGTCTGCCGTCGATGGTATGCGGACGGCCCCGCCGCACCCCGCCTCGGCTCCCCTTTTGAGGCCTGTTGGTGCCGGATGATGCCGGATGATGCCGGGCTGTCAGTGGTGGGTCTTAGGGTCTTCGACATGACTACGAGTTCCGGTCGGGCCGACGCTGCCCAGCGCCCCATGTCGCTCTCCCCCTCGCGGGCGAGCGATTTCATGCAGTGCCCGCTGCTCTACCGGTTCCGGGTGATCGACAAGCTGCCCGAGAAGCCGAGCGAGGCGGCGACGCGCGGCACGCTGGTGCACGCCGTCCTTGAGCGGCTCTTCGACGACCCGGCGACGGAGCGTACGGCGGGGCGGGCCAGGGCGCTGGTGCCCGGCCAGTGGGACCGGCTCCTGGAGTCGAAGCCGCAGCTCACGGAGCTGTTCGCCGGGGATCAGGAGGGCGAGCGGCTGTCGCGCTGGCTGGTGGAGGCCGAGGAACTGGTCGAGCGGTGGTTCACGCTGGAGGACCCGACGCGGCTGGAGCCGGCCGAGCGGGAGCTCTTCGTCGAGACGGAGCTGGAGTCGGGTCTGCGCCTGCGCGGCATCATCGACCGGGTGGATGTGGCGCCCTCGGGCGAGGTGCGGATCGTCGACTACAAGACGGGCAAGGCGCCCCGGCCGGAGTACGCCGAGGGCGCGCTGTTCCAGATGAAGTTCTACGCGCTGGTGATCTGGCGGTGGAAGGGCGTCGTACCTCGCCGGCTTCAGCTCGTGTATCTCGGCAGCGGTGACGTGCTGACGTACGACCCGGTCGAGGCCGATCTGGAGCGGGTGGAGCGCAAGCTGCTCGCGCTGTGGGAGGCCATCAGGGAAGCGACCGAGACCGGTGACTGGCGGCCGCGCCCGACCAAGCTCTGCGGGTGGTGCGACCACCGGGCGGTGTGCCCGGAATTCGGCGGTACTCCCCCGGCGTACCCGCTGCCCGTCGCGCTGACGGAGCGCCCGGCCGATCCGGCCGAGGGCGGCCAGGGCAGAATGGGGCCGGTCTAGAGAAGGAGACTCCGTGGCTATCCGCGTCCTACTGGTCGACGACCAGCCCCTGCTGCGCACCGGCTTCCGGATGATTCTGGAGGCCGAGCAGGATCTCGCGGTCGTCGGTGAGGCCGGAGACGGTCTGCAGGCGCTCGACCAGGTCCGGGCGCTGCAGCCCGATGTGGTCCTGATGGACATCCGGATGCCGCGCATGGACGGTGTGGAGGCGACGCGTCAGATCACGGGGCCCGGCAAGGACGGCCCGGCGAAGGTGCTCGTGCTGACCACTTTCGACCTCGACGAGTACGTCGTGGAGGCGCTGCGCGCCGGGGCCAGCGGCTTCATGCTGAAGGACGCGCCCGCCAACGAGCTCGTGCAGGCGATCCGGGTGGTGGCCGCGGGCGAGGCGATGCTGGCGCCGAGCATCACGCGCCGGCTGCTCGACAAGTACGCGGATCACCTGCCGTCCGGCGAGGAGCAGGTCCCCAATACGCTGCACACCCTGACCGAGCGTGAGGTCGAGGTGCTGAAGCTGGTGGCCCGCGGGCTGTCCAACGCGGAGATCGCCGCCGACCTCTTCGTGAGCGAGACGACCGTGAAGACGCACGTGGGGCATGTACTGACGAAGCTCGGGCTGCGCGACCGCGTGCAGGCCGCGGTGTACGCGTACGAGAGCGGCCTGGTCAGGCCCGGCGCCCAGTAGCGGACGCCGGACCCGGACCGGTGGGGGCCGGCCGTCAGCGCGTTGCTGCCGGCCGGCGTCCTGCCTGCCTCAGCCCTTGCTGATCTCCCAGAACCGGAAGACGGTCGACGCGTCCAGGGTCCACTCCAGGCCCGAGATGTCGTCGTAGGCCACGGCGTACTGCTTGCCCTGCCACAGCGGGATGATCGGCACCTCGTCGGCGACGATCTCCTGGAGCTTGTTGAAGTCCTCCTCCGCCTTGGGGCGGTCGGTCGCGGCGGCGGTGTCCGGGATGATCCCGTCGGTGATCCGGCTGTTCTCGTAGTTGTTGCCGAGGACGTTGTCCTTGCCGAAGAACGGCAGGGTGAAGTTGTCCGGGTCCGGGTAGTCGGGGACCCAGCCCTTCACGTACACGCCGTACTTGCCGGCCGCGATGTTCTGCTCGTACTCGTTGATCTCGACCGACTCGACGCTCGCGTCGAAGAGCCCGCTCTTGTTGAGCTGGCCGGCGATCGCCTTGAACTCCTCGACCGTCGCGGGTCCGTAGCGGCTCGGCGTGGCCCACAGGGTGAGCTTCACCTTGCCGTTGATGCCCGCGCCGCGCAGGGCCCGCTTGGCCTTGTCGGGCTGCGGGCTGCCGCCGTAGGTGTCGAAGAACGCCGTGTTGTGGGCGCCGATACCGCTCGGGATGATGGAGTACAGCGGGGTGGCGGTGGACTGGTAGACGTCCCGCACCAGGGCGTCGCGGTCGATGAGGTACGCCATGGCCTTGCGCACGGCGGGCTTGCCGACGACCGGGTCGTTCACGTTGAAGACCAGGTGCTGGACCTCGGCGCTGGAGCCCTCGACGACCTCGATGCCCTTGGCGTTCTCGGCCTTCGAGTGCTCGATTTCGGTGATGTCGTCGGCGGTGAGGCCTCGGTAGGCGATGTCCACGTCGCGCTCCTTGAGGGAAGCGGCCAGCGCCTTCTGGTCACCGTGGAAGAACTTCATGGTGACGCCGGTGTTCTTCGTCTCGGCGGTGCCCTTGTAGTTCTCGTTGACCGAGAAGGACGCCTCGGTCCGGCCGAAGCTGTCCAGCTTGTACGGGCCCGAGCCGACCGCCTTCTGGTCGGTGCGCAGCTTGTCGAAGGCGTACTCGCGGTGGTCGACGATGGAACCGGCACCCGAAGCGATCTTGCTCGGGAAGGTGGCGTCCGGCACCTTGAGGCGGAAGACGATGTTCTTCTCGTCCGGCGTCTCGATCGTGTCGATGGAGCCCAGCATGACCGCCGCCGGGCCGGCCTTGTCGTTGATCTTCAGCGAGCGCTCGAAGGAGTACTTCACGTCCTTCGACGTCAGCTCGTTGCCGTTGCTGAACTTCAGCCCGTCGCGCAGCGTGCAGCGGAAGACCGTGCTGCCGCCCTTGTCGAAGTCGCAGGTCTCCGCGGCCTCGGGCTGCGGAGAGGAGCTGCCCTTGGGGAAGCTCAGCAGCGACTGGAAGACGTTGTTGAACAGCAGCCAGGAGCCCGGGTCGTAACCCGATGCCGGATCGGTGGCCAGCACCTCGTCCGACATTCCGATGACCACCCCGCCATCCGTGCCGCCCGAGCCGCCCCCGTCGGTGCCACAACCGCTGAGCAGCCCCGCCGCCAGTCCCGCCGCAAGCGGGGCCGTCAGCCACTGATTACGCCTTTTCACGGATCCTTGCCTCACAGATTCGATGAATTGCCTACCGGCGACGCGGTCTTCGCGGCCCGGCTTGTGAAGGACTACTGCCTTCCGGCGTCAGGAGACGCCGCGGCCCAGCTCCCACAACTGCAGGTCCGCCGAGGAGTTGAGTGCCCACTCGACGCCGGTGATGCTGTCGCGCGCGGCGACGTACTGCTTGCCCTGCCACAGCGGCAGCACCGGTACGTCGTTGGCGACGATCTCCTGGATCCGCTCGAACGGCCCCGCGGCCGTGGCCCGGTCGGCCGCGCGGCGCGACTCGGGGATGAGCTTGTTCCTGGCTTCGCCGCTCACGTACGGGGAGTTGAGGAAGTTGTCCTTGTCCAGGAACGGCGCGACGTAGTTGTCGGCGTCCGGGAAGTCGGGGAACCAGCCCATGCCGTAGACGGCGTACTCGCCGCGCTTCTGCTTGTCACGGAACTTCGACCACTCGGTGCCCTTGATGATGACGTCGAAGAGTTTCGTGGCGTTGAGCTGCTCCTGGAGCACCTCGAACTCCCTCTTCGTCGCCGGGCCGTAGTGGTCACTCGTGTAGTGCAGCGTCAGCTTCACCGGCGTGCTGATGCCGGCCGCGCCGAGGATGCCGGCGGCCTTGGGCCGGTTCGGCTCGCCGTACTTGTTGAAGAACGCGTTCTGGTGGCCGGTGATGGTGTTCGGGATGAGCGAGTACAGCGGCTCGGCCGTCTGCGGGTAGACCTTGGTGGCGAGCTCGCCGCGGTCGACGACGGCGGCCAGCGCCTGGCGCACCGCCTTGCTCTTGACCGTGGAGTCGTCGGTGTCGAAGCCGAGGTAGCGGATTTCCAGGCCGGGCATCTCGACGAGTTCGATGCCCTCGGCGGGATTGTCCGACAGATCCTTGATCTGCTCGGGCTGCAGGGTGCGCGTCATCATGCTGATGTCGCCGTCCCGCAGCGCCTTCTCCATGGACCGGGCGTCGGTGAACGACCGCAGTTCGACCTTGTCGTTCTGGAGCTTCAAGTCGCCCTTGTAGTCGGGGTTCTTGGTGAAGACCGCCTTGACGACCCGGTCGCCCTCGGTCTCGGTCTTCAGCCTGTACGGGCCCGAGCCGTCGGCGGCGACGCCGGCGCGGAGCTTGTCCGCCGGGTACGTGTCGGAGTCGACGATGGCCGCGGCGGGCGTGGCGATCTTGTACGGGAACGTGGCGTCCGGCGTCTTGAGGTGGAAGACGATCTCGTGGTCGCCGTTGGTCTCGATCGTGTCGATGTTCGAGAGCAGGGCGACGGGACCGTTGTTGTTGTTGATCTTCAGGACGCGCTCGATCGAGAACTTGGCGTCCTCAGCGGTGATCGCGTCACCGTCGGCGAAGGTCAGCCCGCTGCGCAGGGTGCAGCGGTAGCTCTCGTTCTGGGTGTCGGTGAAGCCGCACTTGGAAGCCGCGTCCGGCACGGGCTCGCCGCCGCCTCGCGGGACGTGCACCAGCATCTGGACGGTCTGGCGGAGAACGTTCCAGGCACCCGCGTCATAGGCGAACGCGGGGTCGAAGGGTGCGGGCGCGTCCTTCGTGGCCACGAACTGGTCCGTGGTGCCCACGACAATGGCATCACCGCCCTTGCCGCCGCCCGGCCCGCCGCATCCGGCGAGCACGGGCGCCAGCAGGCCGATTACGGCCGGCAGCACCAAAGTCTTGCGGTTCATCCTGGACGTTCTCCTCATCCGGCACTGAGTTACAGCGGTGTACGGGATACTCCGCCGCGGCCGCCCGGTCGGGGCGGAGCGATCGGGCCGGGATCAGAGCGATCGGTTCTGTGGTCCCAGCAACTGGTTGAGCGCTGGGGCACATGGTGGTGCGGCGAAGTTCTCGTGTTGAGATTAGTGGGGATCGCCGGGGAGGCCGGACCAGGGCAGGGCCGACCCGTTATCGGCCCGCGATCATCAATCGCCATGGGGTGGGGCGGTGGGGCCGGAATGATTCGTACACCACTCCACCAATCGGGACACAAGGACGCCAAATACGGCCTCTCATGGGCGCTTTGGCGCCGCCCCGCGCCTCGCGGCGCGGCCGGGGGGTGACCAAGCTCACCCGGTGAATAGTTTTGTTCCGCTGCGCATTTCTATTTCCGTGTGTCACGGAAAATGCACGGTCCAATGCCGAGAGTTCCGCCCGAATAGCGAAAGCACGCTCGGTGTACGGGTCAGTTCATTCGTGTGATCAGCGTGGTGAGAAAAGCGAGATCCACTTCTTCGAGCGATCCCACGACCACCCGGCCGCGCGCGGGCGCGATCGGCGCGACGGACGGTACGGCCACCACGCGGCAGCCGGCGGCCTCGGCGGCCGCCACACCGGTCGCCGTGTCCTCGACGACCGCGCATCTCCAGGGGTCGGCACCGAGCCGGGCCGCGGCGTGCAGATACGGGTCCGGGTGCGGCTTCGTACGGGCCACCTCGTCCCCCGCGACCGTGAGCGCGAACATCTCGGGGCCCAGCGTCTCCAGGACGCGGTCGATGATGCGCCGGTGCGAGGCGGACACCAGAGCGGTGGGCACCTCGTGCGCGGCCAGTTCCGTGAGCAGCCGCGCCGCACCGGGCATCAGCGGCACGCCGTGCCCGATGCGCTTCTCGAAGCGGTCGTTGAGCAGCACCGTGAGCTCGGGCAGCGTGATGTCCGCGCCGGTGACCTCAATGAGATAACCCGCGCTGCGCGTCATCGGCCCGCCGACGACCACGTCGCGCCACGCCTCGTCCAGCACATGCCCCAGGTCGGCGAAGACCTCCGCCTCGACCTCCCACCAGAATCCCTCGGTGTCGACCAGGGTGCCGTCCATGTCGAGGAAAACAGCCTGCAGTGCGGAGCCTTCGGCCGTACGGGTACTGGGCGCGGGGACGGTGCTGGTCATCCGGGCACACCTCCTGAAGGGACGAGAAGGCCGGCCGTCTCCCCAGGTGGGAAGGCGACCGGCCTGCGCTGGACCGACCAGTGTACGACTGGTCCGGCTCTAGCGCGCGTTGAAGTACTTCGCCTCGGGGTGGTGGATGACGATCGCGTCGGTGGACTGTTCCGGGTGCAGCTGGAACTCCTCCGACAGGTGGACGCCGATCCGCTCCGGCCGGAGAAGGTCCGCGATCTTCGCGCGGTCCTCCAGGTCGGGGCAGGCGCCGTAACCGAGCGAGAAGCGCGCGCCGCGGTACTTCAGCGCGAACATGTCCTCGACGGCGGCCGGGTCTTCGGCGCCGAAGCCGAGTTCGCTGCGGACCCGGGCGTGCCAGTACTCGGCGAGCGCCTCCGCCAACTGGACGGACAGTCCGTGCAGTTCGAGGTAGTCACGGTAGGAGTTCGACTCGAACAGCTCGGCCGTCGCCTCGCCGATCTTCGATCCCACGGTGACGACCTGGAGGCCGACCACGTCGGTCTCGCCGGACTCCTCCGGGCGGAAGAAGTCGGCGAGGCACAGGCGGCGGCCGCGGCGCTGACGCGGGAAGGTGAAGCGGGTGCGCTCGGAACCGTCCTCGTTCAGGAGGATCAGGTCGTCGCCCTTGGAGTGGCAGGGGAAGTAGCCGTAGACGACGGCGGCTTCGAGCAGGTTCCTGGTGTGGAGCTGCTCCAGCCAGCCGCGCAGCCGGGGGCGGCCCTCGGTCTCGACGAGCTCTTCGTACGTCGGCCCGTCACCGGTCCGTGCCTGCTTGAGGCCCCACTGGCCCTTGAACAGCGCGCCCTCGTCGAGCCAGGAGGCGTACTCATTCAGGCCGATGCCCTTGACGACGCGGGTGCCCCAGAACGGCGGTTCGGGGATCCGGTTGTCGACGGCGACGTCGGAGCGTACGGACCCCTCGGGCTCTTCGACTTCGAGCACGGCGGTCGTGGCCGTCTTGGGGACGCGGCGCTGCTTGAGCTCGGGGAGCTTGGCGCCGGGGACGCCGCGCTTGACGCCGATCAGGGCGTCCATCAGGCGCAGGCCCTCGAACGCGTCACGGGCGTAGCGGACTTCGCCGTCGTAGATCTCGTGGAGGTCCTGTTCGACGTACGCCCGTGTCAGCGCGGCGCCGCCGAGGATGACGGGGAAGTCGGCGGCCATCTTGCGCTGGTTGAGCTCCTGGAGGTTCTCCTTCATGATCACGGTCGACTTGACCAGGAGACCGGACATGCCGATGACGTCGGCGCGGTGTTCCTCGGCGGCTTCCAGGATCGCGGAGACGGGCTGCTTGATGCCGAGGTTGACGACGGTGTAGCCGTTGTTGGACAGGATGATGTCGACGAGGTTCTTGCCGATGTCGTGGACGTCGCCGCGGACGGTGGCGAGCACGATCGTGCCCTTGCCCTCGTCGTCGGTCTTCTCCATGTGCGGCTCCAGGTAAGCCACCGCGGACTTCATGACCTCGGCGGACTGGAGCACGAACGGCAACTGCATCTGGCCGGAGCCGAAGAGCTCGCCGACGACCTTCATGCCCTCAAGGAGCGTGTCGTTGACGATGTCGAGGGCCGGGCGCTCGGCCAGGGCCTCGTCGAGGTCGGCCTCCAGGCCCTTCTTCTCGCCGTCGATGATGCGGCGCTGGAGCCGCTCGTCGAGCGGCAGCGCCAGGAGTTCCTCGGCCTTGCCGGCCTTCATCGACTTCGTGTCGACGCCCTCGAACAGCTCAAGGAACCGCTGCAGCGGGTCGTAGCCCTCCGCGCGGCGGTCGTGGATCAGGTCGAGGGCGACCTTGATCTGCTCCTCGTCGAGGCGGGCGATGGGCAGGATCTTGCTCGCGTGCACGATCGCCGAGTCGAGGCCCGCCTTCACGCACTCGTCGAGGAAGACGGAGTTCAGGACGATGCGGGCGGCCGGGTTGAGACCGAAGGAGATGTTCGACAGGCCGAGCGTCGTCTGGACGTCGGGGTGGCGCCGCTTCAGCTCGCGGATGGCCTCGATCGTGTTGACGCCGTCCTTGCGGGACTCCTCCTGGCCGGTGCAGATGGTGAAGGTGAGGCAGTCGATGAGGATGTCCGACTCGTGGATGCCCCAGTTGCCGGTCAGGTCGGCGATGATCCGCTCGGCGACGGCGACCTTGTGCTCGACCGTGCGGGCCTGGCCCTCCTCGTCGATGGTCAGCGCCATCAGCGCGGCGCCGTGCTCCCGCGCCAGCTTGGTGACCTTCTGGAACCGGGACTCCGGCCCGTCGCCGTCCTCGTAGTTGACCGAGTTGATGACCGCGCGCCCGCCCAGCTTCTCCAGGCCGGCCCGCAGGACGTCCAGCTCGGTGGAGTCCAGCACGATGGGCAGGGTGGACGCGGTCGCGAACCGGCCCGCCAGCTCCGCCATGTCGGCGGCGCCGTCACGCCCCACGTAGTCGACGCAGAGGTCGAGCATGTGCGCGCCCTCGCGGATCTGGTCGCGGGCCATCTCCACGCAGTCGTCCCAGCGGCCCTCCAGCATGGCCTCGCGGAACTTCTTCGACCCGTTGGCGTTCGTACGCTCGCCGATGGCCAGGTACGACGTGTCCTGGCGGAAGGGGACGGTCTGGTAGAGCGAGGCGGCGCCGGGCTCGGGGCGCGGGTCGCGGGCGGCCGGGGTGAGGTCGCGTACCCGCTCGACGACCTGGCGCAGGTGCTCGGGCGTCGTACCGCAGCAGCCGCCCACCAGGGACAGGCCGTACTCGCGTACGAAGGCCTCCTGGGCGTCGGCCAGCTCGGCGGCCGACAGGGGGTAGTGCGCGCCGTTGCTGCCCAGGACGGGGAGGCCGGCGTTGGGCATGGCGGAGAGCGGGACGCGCGAGTGGCGGGCGAGGTAGCGCAGGTGCTCGCTCATCTCGGCGGGGCCGGTGGCGCAGTTCAGGCCGATCATGTCGATGCCGAGCGGCTCCAGCGCGGTGAGCGCGGCGCCGATCTCGGAGCCGAGGAGCATGGTGCCGGTGGTCTCGACCGTCACGGAGCAGATCAGGGGGACGCTGATGCCGGCGACGTCCATGGCGCGGCGGGCACCGATGATCGCGGACTTCGTCTGGAGCAGGTCCTGGGTGGTCTCCACCAGGAGCGCGTCCGCGCCGCCCGCGAGCATGCCCTCGGCGTTCTGCTGGTAGGCGTCGCGCAGCGTGAGGTACGGGGCGTGGCCCAGCGTGGGCAGCTTGGTGCCGGGGCCCATCGAGCCGAGCACCCAGCGCTGGCGGCCGTCCCTGGCCGCGAACTCGTCGGCGACCTCGCGGGCGATGCGGGCGCCCGACTCGGACAGCTCGAAGACGCGCTCGGGAATGTCGTACTCGGCAAGCGCGGCGAAGTTGGCGCCGAAGGTGTTGGTCTCGACGCAGTCCACGCCGACCGCGAAGTACTCCTCGTGGACGGTGCGCACGATGTCGGGGCGGGTGATGTTGAGGATCTCGTTGCAGCCTTCGAGGTTCTCGAAGTCCTCCAGGCTGGGGTCCTGCGCCTGCAGCATGGTGCCCATCGCCCCGTCGGCGACCACGACCCGGCTGGCGAGTGCTTCGCGGAGGGCGTCTGCGCGGCTGCTGTGGCTGGCAGGCGTGGGGGTTGGCAACGAGGCCATGGATCTGCTCCCTGGAGTGCGACGGCTGTCGGCTTTGCGCCTTCCCGGCGGAAGGCGCACCTGGCCAGCGTAGCCGTGACCCCGTCCGTGGCGTGAAGTCGTCCCACGGGCCGGACGGCGTCATGTCCGCGTCGTGTTCTGATGGCCGGCGATCGCCGGGCGGGCCCCGGGCGGTGCCGCCAGGTCGGCATGAACCGATAGTGTTCAGCATTGTCGAACCGAGGTGGAGGTGGCCGAGCGTGGCGAAGAACATCCAGTCGCTCGAGCGGGCGGCGGCGATGCTGCGCCTGCTTGCGGGAGGCGAGCGCAGGCTCGGCCTGTCCGAAGTGGCCTCGTCCCTCGGTCTTGCCAAGGGTACGGCCCACGGCATCCTGCGCACCCTCCAGGCAGAGGGTTTTGTCGAGCAGGACCCGGCCTCGGGCCGCTATCAGCTCGGCGCCGAGCTGCTGCGCCTGGGCAGCACCTATCTGGACGTACACGAGCTGCGCGCCCGCGCGCTGGTGTGGACGGACGACCTGGCCCGCTCCAGCGGCGAGAGTGTCTATCTGGGCGTACTGCACCAGAAGGGCGTACTGATCGTCCACCACGTCTTCCGTCCGGACGACAGCCGGCAGGTGCTCGAAGTCGGGGCGATGCAGCCGCTGCACTCCTCCGCGCTGGGCAAGGTGCTGTCGGCGTACGACCCGGTGGCGCACAACGAGGTCGTCGAGAACGAGCGCAAGACCTTCACCCCGCACACGATCACGGACGTGCGGGACTTCGAGGCGGTGCTCGACCTGACGCGGGCGCGCGGCTGGGCCGCCGACGTGGAGGAGACCTGGGACGGGGTGGCCTCGATCGCCGCCCCCATCCACGACCGCCGGCGGATGCCGGTCGGCGCCGTCGGCATCACCGGCGCGGTGGAGCGGCTCCGTGAGGGCCAGGATCTGCGCGGCGACCTCGTCGCGGCCGTACGGGACTGCGCCCGCGCGGTGTCGCGGGACCTGGGCGCCAGCCGCTTCTGAGGCGCGTTCCGCTCTCTCCTGCCAGGCTGGTAACGATCGGGAAACCGGTCACGGAACTCTTGACGTGCGTGTTAACCGAGGACAAAACTGCCGTTCATCGGTCGGCAATGCCGAACACCTACCGGCAATACGCGCTAGAGTGTGGCAACGCCAAGGGACCGGCTAGGCCCTCACCGAGGGCGCGGACCACCCGGAGGGACCCGGGGTTCGCCTTTCCCCTGGACGAAGGACAAAGGAGTCGCGGGTGTCCAGCTCCGACATCTTCATCGGCGAGATCATTGGTACCGCCGTGCTCATCCTGCTCGGCGGCGGCGTGGTCGCCGCCGTCGTACTCAAGCGCTCGAAGGCGCAGAACGCCGGCTGGCTCGCCATCACCTTCGGGTGGGGATTCGCCGTCATGACCGCCGTCTACATGACCGGCAGCCTCTCCGGCGCCCACCTCAACCCGGCGGTCACGGTCGGCATCGCGATCAAGGACGGCGACTGGAGCAACGTTCCGGTCTACTTCGCCGGCCAGATACTCGGCGCCATGATCGGCGCGACCCTGGTCTGGATCGCGTACTACGGCCAGTTCCAGGCCCATCTCAGGGACCCGGAGATCCTCGCGGCGCAGCCCGCCGAAGAGGGCCTGGTCGACCAGAAGGCCGCACCCAAGGCCGGCCCCGTGCTCGGCATCTTCTCCACCGGGCCCGAGGTCCGGAACGTCTGGCAGAACCTCGCCACCGAGATCATCGGCACGGTCGTGCTCGTCCTCGCGGTGCTCACGCAGGGCCTCAACGACAGCGGCAAGGGCCTCGGCGCCGTCGGCGGACTGATGGTCGCCCTCGTCGTGGTCGGCATCGGCCTCTCGCTCGGCGGCCCGACCGGTTACGCGATCAACCCGGCCCGTGACCTGGGGCCGCGCATCGTGCACGCCCTGCTCCCGCTGCCGAACAAGGGCGGCTCCGACTGGAGCTACGCCTGGATCCCCGTCGTCGGACCGCTGGTCGGCGGAGCCATCGCCGCGGGTATCTACACCATCGCGTTCGCCTGAGCCGACCGGCCGACCCTCTACAGACCTCCGGGAGCACACCGTGACCGACGCACACACCACCGGCCCGTTCATCGCGGCCATCGACCAGGGCACCACCTCCAGCCGCTGCATCGTCTTCGACAAGGACGGCCGGATCGTCGCGGTCGACCAGAAGGAGCACGAGCAGATCTTCCCGAAGCCGGGCTGGGTCGAGCACAACGCGGCCGAGATCTGGACCAACGTCCAGGAAGTCGTCGCCGGCGCCATCGCCAAGGCGGGCATCACCCCCGCCGACGTCAAGGCGATCGGCATCACCAACCAGCGCGAGACCACGCTGCTGTGGGACAAGAACACCGGTGAGCCCGTCCACAACGCCATCGTCTGGCAGGACACCCGCACCGACGCGCTCTGCAAGGAGCTCGGCCGCAACGTCGGCCAGGACCGCTTCCGCCGCCAGACCGGCCTGCCGCTCGCGTCGTACTTCGCGGGCCCCAAGGTCCGCTGGCTGCTCGACAACGTCGAGGGCCTGCGCGAGCGCGCCGAGGCCGGCGACATCCTCTTCGGCACCATGGACTCCTGGGTCATCTGGAACCTGACGGGCGGCACCGACGGCGGCGTACACGTCACCGACGTCACCAACGCCTCGCGCACGCTCCTCATGAACCTGCACGAGATGCGCTGGGACGAGAAGATCCTCCAGTCGATGGACATCCCGTCCGCCGTGCTGCCGCAGATCCGTTCCTCCGCCGAGGTGTACGGCGTCGCCAAGGCCGGCCCGCTGAAGGGCGTGCCCGTCGCCTCGGCGCTCGGTGACCAGCAGGCGGCGCTGTTCGGCCAGACCTGCTTCTCCGAGGGCGAGGCGAAGTCGACGTACGGCACCGGCACGTTCATGCTGATGAACACCGGTCACACGCCCGTCAACTCGTACAACGGCCTGCTGACGACCGTCGGATACCAGATCGGCGCCGAGAGGCCCGTCTACGCCCTCGAAGGCTCGATCGCCGTCACCGGTGCGCTCGTCCAGTGGATGCGCGACCAGATGGGCCTGATCAAGTCGGCCGCGGAGATCGAGACGCTGGCCTCGTCCGTCGAGGACAACGGCGGCGCGTACTTCGTCCCCGCCTTCTCCGGCCTGTTCGCCCCGTACTGGCGCCCCGACGCCCGCGGTGTGATCGCCGGCCTCACCCGGTACGTCACCAAGGCGCACATCGCCCGTGCCGTCCTGGAGGCCACCGCCTGGCAGACCCGCGAGATCAGCGACGCCATGACCAAGGACTCCGGCGTCGAGCTGACGGCCCTCAAGGTCGACGGCGGCATGACCTCCAACAACCTGCTGATGCAGACGCTCTCGGACTTCCTGGACGCACCGGTGGTGCGCCCGATGGTGGCCGAGACCACCTGCCTCGGCGCCGCCTACGCCGCCGGCCTCGCCGTCGGCTTCTGGTCCAGCACCGACGAGCTGCGCGCCAACTGGCGCAGGGCCGCCGAGTGGACCCCCCGCATGGACGCGGCCACGCGGGACCGCGAGTACAAGAGCTGGCTCAAGGCCGTGCAGCGGTCCATGGGCTGGCTCGACGACGAGAGCTGACGAGGAGTTACGAAAATGACCACCCTGCAGAGCGCCCCGGCCCTCGGGACGCGCCCGGCCGACGGTTCCACCGCGAGCCGCGCCGAAACCCGGGAGCAGCTTTCCAAGGCGACGTACGACCTCCTGGTAATCGGCGGCGGCATCCTGGGCATCTCCACCGCCTGGCACGCCGCTCAGTCGGGACTGCGGGTGGCCCTGGTGGACGCCGGCGACTTCGCCGGCGCCACCTCCTCCGCCTCGTCCAAGCTGCTCCACGGCGGACTGCGCTACCTCCAGACCGGCGCGGTCAAGCTCGTCGCGGAGAACCACTTCGAGCGGCGCGCCGTCTCGCGCGACGTCGCGCCGCACCTGGCCAACCCGCTGACCTTCTACCTCCCCGTCTACAAGGGCGGCCCGCACGGCGCGGCCAAGCTCGGCGCGGGCGTCTTCGCCTACTCGGCGCTGTCCGCCTTCGGCGACGGTGTCGGCCACGTCATCAGCCCGGCGAAGGCGGCCCGTGCGGTGCCCGAGCTCCGTACGGACGACCTCAAGGCCGTCGCGGTCTACGGCGACGACCAGATGAACGACTCGCGCATGGCCCTGATGACGGTCCGCGCGGCCGCCGAGTCGGGCGCGACCGTCCTCAACCACGCCGAGGTCACCGGCCTTCGCTTCACCAACGGCCGGGTCACGGGCGCCGAGCTCAAGGACCGCCTGGACGGTTCGGAGTTCGGGGTCACGGCCCGTCTGGTGCTCAACGCCACCGGGCCGTGGGTCGACCACCTGCGCAAGATGGAGAACCCGGACGCCGCGCCGTCCATCCGGCTCTCCAAGGGCGCGCACCTGGTCCTCAAGCGCACCGCCCCCTGGCGGGCCGCGCTGGCCACGCCGATCGACAAGTACCGCATCACGTTCGCGCTGCCGTGGGAGGACCAGCTCCTGCTCGGCACGACCGACGAGGAGTACGAGGGCGACCCGGCGGACGTCGCGGTCACCGAGAAGGACATCGCCCAGATCCTGGACGAGGCCGCCTTCTCGATCCGCGACCAGCAGCTCTCCCGCGACCTCATCACGTACTCCTTCGCGGGCCTGCGGGTGCTGCCCGGCGGTCCCGGTGACACCTCCAAGGCCAAGCGCGAGACGGTCGTCACCGAGGGACGCGGCGGCATGCTGTCGGTCGCCGGCGGCAAATGGACGACGTTCCGTCACATCGGCCGCACCGTCATGAACAAGCTCGCCGCGCTGCCCGGCCACCCGCTGGGCGAGGACATGGAGCCCATCTCTCGGCTGCCGAAGAAGCTGCCGCTGCCGGGCATATCCAACCCGAACGCGGTCGCCCACCGGCTGCTCGTCGACGGCGGTACGCCCGGCCCGCGGATGGCCGCCGACACCGCACGCCACCTGGCCACGCACTACGGCTCGCTGTCCTTCGACATCGCGCGCCTGGCCAACGAGGACCCGGCGCTGGCCGAGCGCGTCCACCCGGACGCGCCGGAGATCTGGGCGCAGGTCGTGTACGCCCGTGACCACGAGTGGGCCGAGACGGCGGACGACGTACTGCGCCGCCGTACGACGCTGACGATCCGGGGCCTGGCCACAGACGAGGTCCGCGCCAAGGTCGAGGACGTGCTGGGCCGCAGGGCCTGAAGCCCGCCGGCAGGGCCAATGGGTAAGGGGCAGCCGTCTGGACGGCTGCCCCTTACCCATTGGCTTACTCCGGGGCCGCGCCCCACCCACATAATGGGGTCAGACATCGGATGTCTGAGCGACTAGGAGACCCACCGTGGCTGTCACCGACGAGGCGATCGAGAAGATCAAGAAAATGATCGTCTCGGGGGCTCTGCGCCCCGGCGACCGCCTCCCCAAGGAGAGCGAACTCGCCGCCGAGCTGGGGCTGTCGCGCAATTCGCTGCGCGAGGCGGTACGCGCCCTGTCGCTGATCAGGATTCTCGACGTACGGCAGGGTGACGGTACGTACGTCACCAGCCTGGATCCCCAACTGCTGCTCGAAGCCATGAGTTTCGTCGTGGACTTCCACCGGGACGACACGGTGCTGGAGTTCCTCGCCGTACGCCGCATCCTGGAGCCCGCCGCCACCGCGATGGCCGCCGCCCGCCTCGGCGAGGCGGAACTGGACGAACTGAGCGCCCAGTTGGACGCGCTCGGGTCGCATCCGTCCGTCGAGGAGCTGGTCGCGAGCGATCTCGAATTCCATCGCCGCATCGTGCAGGGGTCCGGCAACTCGGTGCTGTGCTCACTCCTCGACGGGCTCTCCGGGCCGACCACCCGGGCTCGCGTCTGGCGCGGACTGACCCAGGAGGACGCGGTCAGCCGTACGCTCCACGAACACCGCGCGATCCTCGACGCCCTGCGCGACCGGGACGCGGAGGCCGCCAGGTCGTGGGCGACGGTGCACATCGCGAGCGTCGAGCAGTGGCTGCGCTCTACGCTGTAGGAGATCGGGTCTCTGATCTCGATTGATTCAGCGGGCGCAGGGCACGCTTCCCGCATACGCATCAGGCGTCACCGCACCTGGTGGAAGCCGTAAGGTTGATGCGTGCACAACGGAACTTCGAAAGGGGGCACTGGGTGATCGAGCTCGAGGGGGTTCCCGAGCTGATCGACCCGGTCATGGTGGCCGCGTTCGAGGGCTGGAACGACGCCGGCGACGCCGCCTCCACCGCGCTCGCGCATCTGGACCGGGAATGGAAGGGCGAGGTCTTCGCTGCGCTCGACGCCGAGGACTACTACGACTTCCAGGTCAACCGGCCCACGGTGTTCATCGACGGCGGAGTCCGCAGGATCACCTGGCCCACCACCCGGCTTTCCGTGGTGCGGATCGGCGGCGACAAGCCCCGTGACCTGGTCCTGGTACGCGGCATCGAGCCCTCCATGCGCTGGCGCTCGTACTGCAACGAGATCCTCGGCTTCGCCCACGAACTGGGCGTCGAGATGATCGTGATCCTCGGCGCGCTGCTCGGCGACACCCCGCACACCAGGCCGGTGCCGGTCAGCGGCGTGACGTCGGACCCGGACCTGGCGCGGACCATGGATCTGGAGGAGACCAAGTACGAAGGCCCCACGGGCATCGTCGGGATCCTCCAGGAGGCCTGCACGCACGCGGGTGTACCGGCGGTGAGCCTGTGGGCCGCCGTACCGCACTACGTGTCGCAGCCGCCCAACCCCAAGGCCACGCTCGCGCTCCTCAACCGCCTCGAAGACCTCATCAACTTGCGCATCCCGCTCGGCGAACTGCCCGAGGACGCACGGGCATGGCAGGTCGGCGTCGACCAACTGGCGGCCGAGGACAGCGAGGTGGCGGAATACGTGCAGTCGCTGGAGGAGGCGCGGGACACCGCGGAGCTCCCCGAGGCGACGGGCGAGGCGATCGCCCGCGAGTTCGAGCGATACCTGCGACGGCGTGACGGCGGGCCAGGCCCCGGTCACGCGACGGACGGGAGCGAAGGCACCGGTACGTATCTGCGCGACAGCTCCACCGGCCGCACGCGGCCCCCGAAGCCACCGCGCGGGGAGCCCGGCCGGCCCGAAAGCGCGGAAGGCACCGACGGAACGGAAGACTCCACAGAGGAGTGAAGCGGGGCGGCGCCGGGTGGCGCCGCCCCGCAGTCGTCAGAGCACAGAACCGCCCCCGGCCCTCTTCTTTCGCGAGAGGGCCGGGGGCGGCACGGCCGGCAGGGCCGGAAAGCGACTACCGGGCCACGCTTACAGAGCCACGCCGAGCAGCGCGTCGACGGCGCGCGAGACCACGCCGGGCGCGCCCTCGTCCGTACCGCCTTCGGACGCCTGCGAGGCGGCCCAACGGTCCACTGCGGCGAGTGCGGCCGGGGCGTCGAGGTCGTTGGAGAGCGCCTCGCGGATCTCCTCGACCAGGGCGTCGGCGGACGGTCCGTCGGGGCGCGAGACGGCCGCGCGCCAGCGCCCGAGCCGCTCCAGGGCGTCCTCCAGCACCTGGTCCGTCCACTCCCAGTCGGCCCGGTAGTGGTGCGCGAGCAGCGTGAGGCGGATCGCGGCCGGGTCCACGCCGTCGCGGCGCAGCTTCGACACGAAGACCAGGTTGCCCTTGGACTTCGACATCTTCTCGCCGTCCAGGGCGACCATTCCGGCGTGTACGTACGTCTTGGCGAACGGGTACTCGCCGGTCAGCGTTTGGGCGTGGGACGCGCCCATCTCGTGGTGCGGGAAGGCGAGGTCCGATCCGCCGCCCTGCACGTCGAAGCCCATCCCCAGGTGGTCCAGGGCGATCGCGACGCACTCGATGTGCCAGCCGGGCCGGCCGCGGCCCAGCGAGGCGCCGTCCCAGCTCGGCTCGCCCTCACGGGCGGCCATCCAGAGCATCGGGTCGAGCGGGTTCTTCTTGCCGGGGCGGTCGGGGTCGCCGCCGCGCTCCGCGGACAGCAGCCGCATCGCGTCGGCGTCGAGCCCGGACACCTCGCCGAAGTGCGGGTCGGCCTCGACGGAGAAGTACACATCCCCTTCGAGTTCGTACGCCGCGCCCGCGTCCCGCAGCCGCTCGATGAGCGGCACGATGCCGGGTATCGCTTCGACGGCGCCGATGTAGTGCTGCGGCGGAAGCATCCGCAGGGCGGTCATGTCCTCGCGGAACAGCGCGGTTTCGCGCTCCGCGAGTTCGGTCCAGTCGTGTCCGTCGCGGATCGCCCGCTCCAGCAGCGGATCGTCTACGTCCGTGACGTTCTGGACGTAATGAACCTGCCGCTTGGTGTCGAGCCACACGCGCTGCACAAGGTCGAACGCGTTGTAGGTCGCCGCGTGACCGATGTGGGTCGCGTCGTACGGCGTGATGCCGCATACGTAGATACGGGCGACGGGACCGGGGTCGAGGGTGATCAACCGACCGGTCGCGGTGTCGTGGATCTGGAGGTCGCGGCCCTTGCCAGGCAGGGCGGGGACCTCAGAAGCGGGCCAGGCATGCATGCCTTGAGCGTAACCGGACGCACGTTCCGGATACGAACCGGATACGCAAACACGTCCGGTTACGCACCCTTGCGCGGCCGGCGGCGCGGCCCAGACCCCGCTCCTCGAACGTCGGAGGGGCTCGAGGGTGCCGCATATCCAGCCCGGCCGGCGTTTGAGGCCACGCCCGGAGGGCGTCCGGGGTCTGGGGGCTTGCCCCCAGGTTTCGGGAAGGGGCGGGGTGGGGAACAGCGCCGCAGGCGACCGCTCGCACCTACACCGGCGGCCAGGGAATGGCCGGCCACTCCCCGCTCGGCTCCGGATGGCGGCCGGTCACGCGCAGCGCAGCCACCCGCCCGCGCAGCGCCTCCAGCTCCGCCGGAGTGATCAGTTCCGCCATCCGGGTGGCGAGCGGGCGCCCCGGCGCCAAGTCCGAAGCCAGCCGCGCCAGCACCTGGGCCGCCTCGGCCGTCAGCGGCTCCCCCGCCCAGCCCCACAGCAGCGTGCGGAGCTTGTCCTGCGTGTTGAACGTGACCCCGTGGTCGATGCCGTACAGCTTCCCGTCCGCCGTCGGCAGCAGATGCCCGCCCTTGCGGTCGGCGTTGTTGATGACCGCGTCCAGGACCGCCAGCCGGCGCAGCCGCTCGTCGTCCGCGTGCACGAGGAGCGCCGTGCGGCCCTCCCCCACCTCGGCGAAGGCGATCGCTTTCCAGCCATCGGCCGGCTCCTCGTCCTCGACGAGGGCCAGTAGCCCCCCGTCGGCAGCGTCACCGTCCTCGGAGGCCGCCTCGATCCACAGCTGGCACATGCCCTCGCCGTACGGTCCGTCGCGCAGCACGGTCGGCGGCACGAGCCTCCACCCCGTCGCCTCGGAGATCTCGTACGCCGCCACCTCGCGCTGAGCGAGCGTGCCGTCGGGGAAGTCCCACAGCGGCCGCTCTCCGGCGACCGGTTTGTACACGCAGGACGCCGATACGCCGTCGTACTCGATGCCGCAGTACAGCACCGCGTTGGACGCCTCACGGACGCGTCCGCGCACTGCGAGCTGCCCCTTCGCCAGAACGGTGAGGAGGCCGCTGTCCGCCGGAGCTACGCTCCCCGGCGGTATCCGTTCTGGCGCGGGCATACGTGTCCCTCCGGGTCGAGCGGCAGGCTGCACAGCGGGCACGGCGGCCGCCCCGCGTTGACGACGTCGAGGGCGCGCTTGGCGAAGGCTCTGGCCTGTGCGCCGCTGAGCCGGACCCGCAGCATCGGCGGGCCGTTCTCCTCGTCCTGGAGCAGCCGTTCCTCTGCCTCCGCGAGATCCTCTTCGGTCTCCACGTCCAGCTCGACGAGAGCCTGCGCCTCGACGATCATGCACTGTTCCTCACCGTCCCAGGCCAGCGCCATGGTGCCGACGCGGAACTCCTCCTCGATGGGGGCGTCGAGGGGGGCGCTGTCGGTGACATCGGCGGGGGCCACGGCGGGCACGGGGGCGTTGCCTCCGGTGCGGCGTACCACTTCGTCGAGCAGCTCGTCGATCCGCTCGGCGAGCGCGGCCACCTGGGCCTTTTCCAGGGCGACGCTGGTGACGCGGCCGGCGGCGGAGGCCTGCAGGAAGAACGTACGGCGTCCAGGCAGCCCGACCGTACCGGCGACGAAACGGTCCGGCGGGTCGTAGAGGAATACCTGACGGGACACGTCCTGTCTCCCTTGAAATCGTCTGTATGCGCGGTCTTGGGGCGCGTCCACCCTACTGCGCGGAGCGATCACGGTGCGCCCGCGCCGCCCCCTACGGCCGCGTCCCCGTCATTGCCGTTCTCACGCGGCGCCAGCGAGGCGAGGTCCCCGGTGTCGCCGAGCCGCACAAGGAAGGGGCGCAGGGCGGTGTACCGGATGATCGTCAGGGAACACGGGTCCACGTGAATCCGCTGGAAGAGATCGAGATGAAGGCCGAGTGCGTCCGCCACGACGGACTTGATGATGTCGCCGTGAGAACACATGAGATAGACCGCGTCCTCGCCGTGCTCGGCGTCGATGCGCGCGTTCCAGTCGCGCACGGCGTCGACCGCGCGCGCCTGCATGGCCCGCATCGACTCCCCGCCCGGGAACGTCACCGAGGAGGGGTGCTGCTGTACGGCGGCCATCAGCGGCTCGTCGGAGAGTTCGGCGAGCTTGCGGCCCGACCAGTCGCCGTAGTGGCACTCCCCTATCCGCTCGTCGGTGTGCGACGGGAGACCGGGCCGCGCTTCGAGCAGCGGCTGAAGGGTCTCCCGGCAGCGTTCGAGGGGGCTGGTGACGGCTGCGGCGAGCGGCACGCCGGCCAGCCTGCCGGGCAGCGCTGCCGCCTGGGCGGCGCCGCGCTCGTCGAGCGTGACACCTGGCGTCCAGCCGGCGAGCAGCCCGGCGGTGTTGGCGGTGGAGCGTCCGTGGCGTACGAGGATCAGCGTGGCCATGGCCGCCAGCCTAGGCGGAAGACGGCTCCGGGGTGCGCCCGGGCCCGTTCCGGGGGAGAATGCGCGCCGTGATCGTCGACTGTGCCATCTACCGGGAAGGGTGCCGCTCCGAGGGCCCTTCCGACTTTTCGGACGCCCTCTCGGAGGCGCGGGCGACCGGTGACGCCTTCTTGTGGATCGGTCTGCACGAGCCCAACGAGAAGGAATTCGATCTCGTGAGCAGCGAGTTCGGCCTGCACCCCCTGGCCGTCGAGGACGCTCTGCGCGCCCATCAGCGGCCCAAGCTGGAGGTGTACGACGACTCGCTCTTCGCGGTGCTTAAGCCGGTGATCTACGAACCGGAGAGCGACACCGTGACGACGGGCGAGCTGATGGTCTTCGTGGGCGACTCGTTCGTGGTGACGGTGCGCCACGGCGAGGGCGCCCCGCTGGCGGCCGTACGCCACCGCCTGGAAGCCGAGCCGGAGGTGCTGCGGCACGGTCCGACCGCCGTTCTGTACGCGGTGAGCGACGCCGTCGTCGACCACTACATAGAGGTCGGCGCGGAGCTCCAGACCGACCTGGAGGAGCTGGAGGCGGAGGTCTTCGCGCCGTTCGGCCGCGACTCCAAGAACACGGCCGCCCGGATCTACACGTTCAAGCGGCAGGTGCTCGAATTCCGCCGTGCGACGGGGCCGCTCGCCCAGCCGATGCTGCGGCTCTCAAACCCTGGTCTGCCCTTCGTCGACGAGCACGCGCAGCCGTTCTTCCGGGACGTCAGTGACCACCTCACGCGCGCGAACGAGCAGGTGGACGGGCTCGACCGGCTGCTGTCCGACATCCTGTCCGCGCATCTGGCGCAGATGAGCGTGCGGCAGAACGACGACATGCGGAAGATCTCGGCGTGGGCGGCGATGGCCGCGGTCCCCACGATGATCGCCGGCGTCTACGGCATGAACTTCGAGTACATGCCCGAGTTGACCTGGACGTGGGGCTATCCCGCCGTGATCGTGCTGATGGTGCTGTGCGAGATCGGGCTGTTCCGGCTGTTCAAGCGGCGCGGCTGGCTCTGACGGACCGGCGCGGCGTCGTTCGACGGACCGGCACGGCGCCGTTCGACCGACCGGCGCGACGCCATTCGACGGACCGGCGCGGCGCCGTTCAGAGGATTCCGGCGGCGGCCGTCGCCGGGCCGCCCAGCGCGTCGCGCCGCTCCGGCATCGACAGGCTCACCATGCGCCGCTGGCCGCCGAGGCGTTCGTACGCGTACAGGGCGTGGATGCCGGCGGCCAGCGCGGTGGACTTGGCCTTCGGCCACTTGAGGATGCGTCCCATGTGCGCCATGACGGCGAGGCTGACGTCCCGGTAGACGCGGCTCTCCGCCATGGCGCATTCGCGCAGGACGCGCAGGATCGTACGGCCGTGTCCCGCGCGGGCCAGCCGGAGCAGTTCCTCGTGGCAGTACGCGAGGTGGTTCTCCTCGTCGTCGCAGATCGTCCTGAGCGGCCTGCCCGCCTCGGGGTGGTCGCCGAAGTACTTGACCAGCATGTTCATCTGCTCGGCGGCCCGCTGCTCGGTCACCCGGCTGTGCGAGAGGTAGATGAGGATGTCGTCCTCGGTCAGCGGCTCGTCGCGGCGCAGCTTGTCGTGGGCGAGGCCGATGCCGCGCTGTTCGAGCAGCATCGTGTAGTCGGTCTCGGGCGGGACGGGGACGGGTTCGAGCTCCCGCTTATTGAGCAGGGCGTTGAAGAGCCGGCCGTGCTTGTCCTCGTCGGCGCCGTGCCGGGTGATCTTCGGGGCGAGGTACCTCATGCTTTGCGGCACAAGGGCCGCGATCCGGCCGTTCTCCCAGCCGCCCTGGGACTCGCCGCTGGCGGCGATGGAGCAGAAGAGCCGGAAGGAATCGTCGTTGTCGAGGATTTCCTGGAAGACGCTTCGGGCCGACAGCATCGCTGATACCTCCGTGTACCTCCGGGCAGACGTCCGCAAAGAGCAAGTCAAGGGCGGTACGGGACGGCAGGCAACAGCAGCGGCGGTCAACTCCACCGGATGAATGAACCCCGCGGCGGTACGGGCGCGTAACCCCGTCGGGCCGTGCGGCGTTGTTGTGCATGACGGCCGTGGCGGGGAAGACCCCCGAGCCCCCACCACGGCCGCAGACTTCTGTTCCGCTTCCGTCCTGCGGGTTACGCCAGACCGGCGCGCTCCAGAGCGTCGGTGCCGGCCCGCAGGGCGGTGATCCGCTCGTCGAGCGTGAAGCCCGCGGGGGAAAGCGTCAGTGTCGTCACACCGGCCGCTGCGTACGCCTGCATCCGGTCGGCGATCCGCTCGACGGAGCCGAGCAGGGTCGTCTGGTCGATCAGCCGGTGCGGGACCGCGGCGGCGGCGCCGGTCTTGTCGCCGGACAGGTACTTGTCCTGGATCTCGGCGGCTTCCTTCTCGTAGCCCATGCGCTGGGCGAGCTGGTTGTAGAAGTTCTGCTTGCGGCTGCCCATGCCGCCGACGTACAGGGCGGTGTACGGGCGGAACATGTCGGCCAGCGCGCTGACGTCCTTGTCGTCGCCGACCGCGAGCGGGAGCGTGGGGCAGACGTCGAAGCCGTCCATGGTGTGACCGGCCTTCTCGCGGCCCGCGCGGATGTGCCGGATCGCGGTGTCCTCGATGTGCTCGGCAGAAGGGAAGATCAGCAGCGCGCCGTCGGCGATCTCGCCGGTCTGCTCCAGGTTCTTGGGGCCGATCGCGGCGATGTAGAGCGGGATGTGCTCGCGCTGCGGGTGGACGGTGAGCTTCAGCGGCTTGCCCGGGCCGTCGGGCAGCGGCAGCGTCCAGTGCCGGCCCTCGTACGACAGGCGCTCGCGGGTCATGGCCCTGCGGACGATCTCGACGTACTCGCGGGTGCGGGCCAGCGGCTTGTCGAACTTCACGCCGTACCAGCCCTCGGAGACCTGCGGGCCCGAGACGCCGAGGCCCAGGCGGAAGCGGCCGCCGGAGAGGGAGTCGAGGGTGGCGGCGGTCATCGCGGTCATGGCGGGCGCACGGGCCGGGATCTGGAAGATCGCGGAGCCGACGTCGATGCTCTCGGTCTGGGCGGCGACCCAGGAGAGCACGGTGGCGGCGTCGGATCCGTACGCCTCGGCGGCCCAGCAGACGTCGTAGCCGAGCCGGTCCGCTTCCTGCGCGACGGCCAGATTGTCGCCGTCCATCCCCGCGCCCCAGTAACCGAGGTTGATGCCGAGCCGCATGCCGCTCCCCTTACTGATCAGTAACGTCCCTGTGCCGGGGACTCTAGCGCGCGCGGGCACGATCCGTCAGGGGCCCGTCCGGACATCGGCGGAGGTCCGCCCGGACAGCTTGTCCACAGGACTTGTCCACAGGTCTCCTGCCCCCGTGTCCCCGGCCAGTAATCTCAGCGCCCATGGAGCAGAGGCATCTCGGCCGCACGGGCCTGCGCGTATCGAGAATCGGGCTCGGCACCCTCACGTGGGGCCGGGACACCGACGAGCACGACGCCGCCGACGTGTTGAAGGCCTTCTGGGACGCGGGCGGCACGCTCGTCGACACGGCGGACGTGTACGGCGACGGCGATGCGGAGTATCTGCTCGGGCAGCTCGTGGAGCGGCTCGTTCCGCGGCGGGATCTGGTCATCGCCACCAAGGCGGGCAGCGTGCCCGACCCCGACCGGCGCTTCGACGGCTCGCGCGGCCATCTGCTGGCGGCGCTGGACGCGTCGCTGGAGCGGCTCGGCACGGATTACGTCGACGTGTGGCAGGTGCACGCCTTCGACCCGGCGACGCCGCTCGACGAGACGCTCCAGGCGCTCGACATCGCGGTCAGCAGCGGCCGGGCGCGGTATGCCGGGGTGTCCAACTTCTCCGGCTGGCAGCTCGCGAAGGCCGCCACCTGGCAGCTCGCCGCGCCCGGTGTACGTACCCGGCTGGCCAGCACGCAGATGGAGTACTCGCTGCTCCAGCGCGGTGTGGAGCGGGAGGTGCTGCCTGCCGCGCTCGATCTGGGGGTCGGGCTGCTGCCGTCGTCGCCGCTCGGCCGGGGCGTGCTGACGGGCAAGTACCGGCGCACCGTCCCGCCGGACTCGCGCGGCGGCTCGGAGCACCTCTCCGGCTTCGTCGCGCCGTACCTCGACGACGCGGCGAGCCGCATCGTGGACGCGGTCGCGACAGCCGCGGACGGCCTCGCGACGACCCCGCTCCAGGTGGCCCTCGCATGGGTCCGGGACCGGCCCGGAGTGGTGGCCCCGCTCGTGGGCGCGCGCAACGCACGGCAGTTCTCGGCGGCATTGTCAGTGGAGGCGCTTAGTCTTCCAGACGAGATCTGCCAGGCGCTCGACGATGTGTCGGCGCCCGTGCACCGCTATCCCGACCAGGACTGGAGCACGCTGTGACTGCGCTTCCCCGGGGGGCAACCCCCGGCCCCCCGGCTGAACACCGCGACACCACCGCGGCGGCGGGCACCGAGCCGACCGCCGAGTCGGCGGTCCCGGCGCCGGGACCCGCCGGGGACGACGCGAAGCCACACACCGAGCGCGGCACCACGGGCCCGGTGCCCGCTTCCGGAGCCGGCGACCCGGCCGGCGCGGAAGCGGCACAGGCCCCGACGGACGTGACTGAGGACGCAGGTACCGAAGTGCAGCACGACGACACCCCGCAGCCCGCCGCGCAAGCCACGCCGGCCACCGGCGGACACCCGACGCCGTCCGACGAGGGCGCGGCGGGACCAGCCGCCGACGCCGGCACCGGCACCGGCCCGGCGGACGCCGACAGGCCGTCCGCCTCCGGGGACGACAGCCCCGCAGACCGTCCGGCGGGGGCAGGTGAGGAGCCGGCAGAGACCGCGGGGCCGTCGGGCGGTGGCGGTGGCGGTGAAGGCATGGCGGCGGGTGCCGACGGGCGTTCGGGCTTGGCCGACGCGGACGCGACGCGCGCCGAAACGCCGTCCGACGGCGACGGCGACGGCGACGGCGACGGCGACGGTCCAGTGGAGGCTTCCGGTCGTCCCGAAGATACCGGCGGGGGCACGGTCGGCAGCGAGGAGGCCGGCGGTGAAGCGGCGGGCGCCGGGGCGCAACTGTCCGAGGCCGAGGCTGAGATCGCCGCCCAACGGGCGTTGCGGGAACGGATCGAGCGGCGCAAGGCCGAGAAGACCGCGCCGGTCGAGGCCGGTGCCAAGCTGAGCGGGCAGGCCGCCGATCTGCTCGCGGCCGTACGGGCCGTGGAGAGCGGCGCCAAGTCCGGGGACGCGTTCTTCACGTCCCCCGCGCCGCGCCGCGTGGCGCCCGCTCCCGCGCCCACGCCCGGTGCCGGCCCTGCGGCGCCCGCACGGGTGGCCGCGGTGGCCGGGCCCGCCGCCGCCGCGCCCGAGTCGGTGGCTTCGGTACGAGCCGTACTGGCCGAGGGCGGCGCCCCCGAGGCGCTGGCCGCGCCGGTCGCCGGCGTACTCGGGGAGCAGGCCGGGCAGGTCCTGCGGGACGACCCGTGGCAACTGCTGTCGGTACCGGGGGTGCGCCCCGAACAGGCCGACGGGTTCGCGCGCGCCCTGCTCGGCGCCGAGTGCGGGCCCGGCGACGAACGCCGCACGGCGGCGCTCGTCGGCTGGCTCCTGGAGCGGGCGGCGGTCCAGGGTCACACCGCGCTGGAGTCGGGCGCGGTGCGCAAAGCGCTGGCCGAGCACAAGGTGCCCGACCCGGACGAGGCCATTCAGCACGCCGTCGCCGAGGGCGTGGTGCTCGTCTTCCAGGACAGCGGAGCCGATGACTCCGGCAGCGACGAGCCGGTGGAGGTTCTGCTGGGGCTCGACCGGTACGCCCTCGCGGAGGAAAGCCTCGCCGACGGCCTGGCCCGGCTGGCCAGTACGTTCAGCGACGAGGCGGCGGAGGCAAGGAGTTGGGACGCGGGCGGCGTCTCGCCCTCCGCCGCCGAGCTGATCCGAGCCGTCGCGTCGAACGGCCTGGTGGCCCACAGCGGCGGCGAGGCAGCCCGCGCCGAACCGGCCGCGCTGCTCGCCGTGGCACGCGGGCTCGGCCTGCGGGCGTACGCCGCGTCGCACAGCGCCGACGGCCGCCGCCGCCTCGCCGCCGCGATCGACGACGCGTCGGCCTCGGTCACCGTCGCGGGACTGCTCGCCGGTAGCGAAGGCCCCGGCCGGGACGAGGACGGGGCGCTCGCCCTCGACCTGCTGGTCGTGCTGGACGCGCCGCAGCTCGACGTGGAGACCGCCGCCGTCCTCGTGGAGTCACTGGCGGACGGCACCCGGCTCGTCCTCAGCGGCGACCCGGGCGTGCTGTCGTCCGCCGGTGCGGGCAGGGTCTTCGCCGACCTGCTGGCCGCCCGCGCGTGCCCGCACGTCGTGTCGCGTACGCCGGACCCCGGCCCCATCGGTGAGCTGGTCTCCGGCATCGGGATCGGCGAACTGAACCAGGTCGAGGCGCCCGGCAAGGAGGTGGTGATCGTCCCCGTCCGTGACGCGGGCGAGGCCGTGCACCGTACTGTCCAGCTCGTCGCCGACTCGGTGCCGCGCGCCTTTGGACTGTCGCCCGCGCAGATCCAGGTGATCACCCCCGGTCACGGCGGATCCGCCGGCACCCGCGCGCTGAACGCCGCGCTCAAGCAGCGGCTCAACCCCGGTCCGGGCCGGTTCGGCGGCTTCGACCCGGCCGACCGGGTCGCGTACGTCCCGGCACCCGGCAGGACCCTGCCCGGCACGGTCGTGTCGGCGGACGCCGACGGCCTGCACCTCGACTGCGAGGGCACGCCGGTCGTCGTACCGAAGGACCGGGTGGAGACGGCCGTGCGGCACGCCTGGGCGCTGACCGCGCACCAGGCGACCGGGATGCGGTGGCCCGCCGTCGTGGTCGTGCTGCCCGGCGACGCCGCCCCGGCGCTGAGCCGCCCGTGGATCTACACCGCGTTCAGCCGCGGGGAGCGGCACCTGTCCGTGGTCCACGGCGTCGACCAGGCGCTGCCGCGCGCGGTGACGGAGATCCCGGACCGGCCGCGCACCACGCGCCTGCGCACCCTGCTGCAGCCGCCTGCCGAGTCGCCGGCCGCGCAGGACGCCCACTAGAGGCGCGACGGCGGCCGGCGGGCAGTCCCGGCCGGATGTGGTCAGTCCCGGTCGGACGTGGTCAGATCTGGTCGGGGCCGTCGGCCTCATCGAACTCGTCGTCGAAGACCGAGCTGACGTCGAAGCGGCACACGACCCGCTGCGGATCGGCCTGCTCGAACGGGGCGTTCAGCCACTCCCCCGGCTCGGGCGGGTCTTCCGCGGCGGCGACCCACAGGGTGGAATCGCCCTCCTCCAGGCCGAACTCCTTGTGGCGGGAGGCGATTTCATCCGGTTCGTACTCTCCGAAGAGCACCCCGAGAGCGGCATGGACGCTCCCGCCGACGAGCGCCACCGCATTGCCGCGCTCCTCGGCGTCGACGTCGGTGTCGACCTCGACCTCGATCACCGGAGCGTCGATGTCCGGGTCGGCATCGGCGATCCGCTGTGCCTGGGCGAGCAGCCGCTGCGGCTCCACCACCGCGTAGTCGCGGCGGATCAGGACACTTACCGCATTGGGCTCCTCCGGCCCGGTGTAAGGCGGCAGGGAGTCGTCGGATCCCGGAATCTCGAAGGGCGTGACCTCGTCGTACCGGTCGTAGAGCCGCTCGTCGTACGCCTCGGCGGCCGCGGCGAGCTCGTTGAACGCGTCGTAGACGGCAGGGTCGTCGTCCCCGGTGCGGCGTTCGACCGCGTCGAGGTGACGGTCGAGCGCGACTTTGACCGCCTCGGCGGCGGCGCGTACCTCGGCAGCGGTGGGCTGCGCAGCATCAGACATAGTGCAGACGCTATCCGTACCGGGGCTCTGCCCGCACAATAGATGCGATGCCGGAATACGAATTTGTCGACGTGTACGTCCCCCGTGGGGTTTCCCGCAAGGAGGCGACCCGTCTGCTGACCGACCATGCCGAGTACGGACACTGGGAGTTGGACCGACTGAGTCTGCGCCGGGACGGCAGCCGCCGTGTGCGACTGCGCAGGCGCATCATCCGACAGGTGCGCGCCACCTGGTGAAGACGGAGCGGGCCCCGCGATGGCGGGGCCCGCTCCGTTTCCGCGCCGGCCGTACCGGCGCATTTCCTGCCTTACGCCGCGGAACGAGACCGGCGGTACAGCACCGCACCGGCCAGCAGCAGGCCCGCGCCGGCCGGGATCACCACGCCGAGCGGAGCGCCGGCGCCGGTCTGCGCGAGCACGTCGGTGCCCTTGGGCTGGGTGACGGTCTGGCTGTCGGGGCCGTTCGGGGCGCTGGGCTCGCCCGGCGCCGCCGACTCGCCCGGCTCCGCGGGCACACCGGGCTCCGTGGGCTCCTGCGGAGTGCCCGGCTTGCCCGGCTTGCCCGGCTCCGTGGGCTCCGTGGGCTCACCAGGCTTGCCCGGTTCCCCCGGCTTGCCCGGCTCACCGGGCTCGTTCGGAGGCTCGCCGGGGCCCGGTCGCGACGGGGTGCCGGTGGAGTCGTTCGCGCACTCGTTGCCCGTGGCGGCGTTGCCGAGGCCACCGACGGTGACCGTGTTCCCACAGGCGTTCACCGGTACGTGGACCGGCGCCTGGACGTGGTTGCCCGAGCCGACTCCGGGGGAATCGCTCGCGCGCCCCTCGGCCGCCGATCCGCCACCGTGGTTCTTGCCGGGCTTCGTCGAGCCGTGCCCCCCGTTGGCGCAGCTGTTGCCCATGGCGGGGTTGAGCACGCCGACCACATTCACGGTGTTCCCGCACACATTGACGGGGACATGCACGGGAGCCTGCACGGAATTCCCGGAGAGTACGCCCGGGGAGTCCGACGCGGACCCTCCGGCCCCTGAACCGGCGTGCGCGTTGCCGCCGCTCATGGCCAGCAGACCACTAGCGGCCGCCACGGTGATCAGGCTCTTCGTCGTTACCTGACGCATTGGTACGTTCCTCTGCCTTTGCCTTCGCCGAAATGCCCGCGGGACGTTGTCGCCGGCCGCGGGCCGAATTCCCAACGGCCCCGGAGTGCATGGAGCGCACTCCGGGGCCGCCCGGGACTCAGACCCTTACGGGTGCATGCAACGTCACTTGTTGATGCAGGTGTTGCCGACGGCGGGGTTCAGCAGCCCGATCACGGAGACCGTGTTACCGCACGCGTTCACCGGCACGTGGATCGGAGCCTGAACGACGTTGCCCGAAAGCACGCCGGGCGACCCGACAGCAGCACCCTGGGCACCCGCATCGGCGACGGCAATTCCCGCGCCGGCGAGAACCAGACCACCCGTGGCTGCCGCAGCGGCGACGACCTTCTTGATCATTACTTTTCCTCCTTGTTGGCAACGATGCGACCCAGCCGCGGACCGCACACCTTGTAACGAAGGGAAAGCAACGGGGCTACTAGCCTATGGTCGCATTCACTCTTTTCAGTCAAATAGCACGTCCGGCCGATTAGTTGGAAAGTCGTTTCAGTACTTGTCGGCTCACCACTTGTCCGTTCAGCACTTGTCCAGGAAGCGGTCCAGCACGCGCACACCGAACTTCAGCCCGTCGACCGGAACCCGCTCGTCGACGCCGTGGAACATCCCGGCGAAGTCCAGCTCGGGCGGCAGCTTCAGCGGCGCGAACCCGAAGCAGCGGATCCCCAGGTCGTCGAAGGACTTGGCGTCGGTGCCGCCGGAGAGCATGTACGGGACGGCCCGCGCGATGGGGTCCTCGGCCCGCAGCGCCACCTGCATCGCGTCGACGAGGTCACCGTCGAAGCTCGTCTCCAGGGCCTTGTCGCCGTGCACGTCCTCGCGCCGCACGCGCGGGCCGAGGATCCGGTCGAGATCGGCGAGGAACTCGTCCTCGTATCCGGGCAGGAAGCGCCCGTCGACATGCGCGGTCGCCTGCCCCGGAATCACGTTCACCTTGTAGCCGGCGCCGAGCATGGTCGGGGCGGCGGAGTTGCGCAGCGTGGCGCCGATCATCTTCGCGATGCCGCCGAGCTTGGCGAGCGTCGCGTCCATGTCCTCGGGGTCGAGCGGGGTGCCGAGCGCGTCGGAGAGCTCGTCCAGGAAGGACCGTACGGTCTTCGTGACCCGCACCGGCCACGTGTGGCGCCCGAGCCGCCCCACGGCTTCGCACAGCTCGGTGATCGCGTTGTCGTTGTTGGTCATCGAGCCGTGACCGGCGGTGCCGTCCACGGTGAGCCGCATCCAGTGCATGCCCTTCTGCGCCGTCTCGACGAGATACAGCCGCAGGTTCTCGTCGACGGTGAAGGAGAAGCCGCCGACCTCACCGATGGCCTCCGTGACACCCTCGAAGAGGCCCGGATGCTTGTCGACGAGGTGCCTTGCCCCGTACGTACCGCCCGCCTCCTCGTCGGCGAGGAAGGCGAGCACGACATCGCGCGGGGGCTTGCGGCCGCTGCGCATCCGCTCCCGTACGACCGCGAGGGTCATCGCGTCCATGTCCTTCATGTCGACCGCGCCCCGGCCCCACACGCAGCCGTCCGCGATCTCGCCCGCGAAGGGGTGGTGCGTCCAGTCCTGGGCGTTCGCCGGTACGACGTCGGTGTGCCCGTGGATCAGCAGCGCGGGCTTCGACGGGTCCTCGCCCTCGATCCTGGCCACGGTGGAGGCCCGTCCCGGATGGGATTCGAAGATCTGCGGTTCGAGCCCCACCTCGGCGAGCTTCTCCGCGATGTACTCCGCCGCCGCCCGCTCCCCCGGCCCCGAGTGGTCTCCGTAGTTGCTGGTGTCGATCCTGATCAGGTCACGGCAGAGATCGACGACCTCGTCCTCGCCCGAGACCGGGTTGGCCCTGCCGGCCGTCTTCGACTCGCTCACGCTGCTTCCTCCCACTGGCTGTGCTGGTGGTCCCCCTCATCCTCCCGCTGCCCTGGCCGGGGGTGTGATCAGGGGGTCTGAATGTTTGCTATGGTTTTCCACGTCGGAACGGCCCGGGGCCGCGAGACAGACACCTTGTCCGGGTGGCGGAATG
>NZ_KE386846.1:133897-265539 GCF_000429085.1 Streptomyces flavidovirens DSM 40150
TCCCCCCTCGGACACCAGCAAGTAAAGACCCCAGCTCAGCTGGGGTCTTTTGCTTTTCCGGGGCCGGTTGCGTCCAGTCAGTCCTTGTGGTGGAGCCGGCACGGCTTCCGCGGGCATCACCGCTCCTTTTCGGCCCCCATTTGCGGAGTACGCCTCAAGCAATCCCCGGCGTCGCTAGCGTCATGTCCGACCACTTGGCGTACGCCGTCAACTCCCGTGGCGCAGGCGCCGCGCGGCGGGAGGCATTCGACACAGGGGAGTACCAGTGATCATCCGCACAGCGATGCGGCAGGCGGCCATCGCCGCCGCCGTTACGGGGCTGGCCGCGTCCGTCCTCGCGAGCAGCCCGGCGCAGGCCGCGCAGCCCGCGCCCGCCGACGACCAGGCGCTGATCGAAGCCGCCAGGACGTACTTCGCCGGGGAGAACGCCGTCACCGTGGACGGCGCTTCCGCCGCGAACGCGACGCGCAAGGCCGAGAGCCTTGACGTGGCCGCGACCTTCCGCGCCGTACGGGACGACCGGATGGAGGCCCGTGAGCAACTGCACGGCATCAACGAACTGGCCGGCGTGCGGTACTCGGCCGTCGATACGGAACTCACCCCGGTCGGCCGGGCCCGCACGCAGGGGGACGCCGCGCGCATCAGCGTGCGCGAGCACACGGAGTACACCTTCGCGGGCAGCAAGGACGAGCCGTACAGCTACACCGTGCGGCACGATCTGTCCTTCGCCCGTGCCGACGGCGGCTGGGCCCTCTCGAAGATCACGACGCTGGACGGGCCGGCGAACCTGTCCACGCCGGAGAAGCTCGGCCCGGCGGAGCTGAGGGCGGCCCGGCAGGCGGCCAAGGAGCTCCGTGCGGGGGCTGCACAGGGGAAGAAGCTCACCGACCCGGCGCAGAAGCCGTCTCCCGGCTCCGGGGTGCGTGCGACCGCGGCGTACGACTACACGGCGATGGTGGCCTTCGCCACGAAGTACGCCAAACCAGTACCGAAGGACAATGTTCCGTACGAGCGGGACACAAACGACTGCACCAACTTCATCTCGCACGCGCTGAAGGCCGGCGGCTGGGAGCGGGTCCGCGGCTGGTACCGGAGCGACTCGGCCTGGTGGTACACGGGCAATTCGTGGCCGCTCCCGAAACACAGCTGGACCTGGGGCGGCGCGCCCAACTGGCAGCGTTTCGCACGCGACGAGTCCAAGCGGGTGTACGAGCTTTCCGGGCCGTCGAGCCTCGCCATCGCGGACGTCGTGCAGTTCGAGATCTTCGGCTACAGCGATCCGGGGCAGCCCGGTCACACCATGATGGTCACGGATTTCACGTCCGACTGGATGCCGAAGATGAGCTACCACACCACGGACACGCTCAACAGGCCGCTGAGCGAGATCATCGCCGAGCACAGCGGCGGTGAGAAGTTCTGGTACTTCCGCACCTGAGCCGCCGCCGGCGCGGCCGGTACGTCGCGGTGGCCGCCGTTACGGGCCGGTCACCGCCGCGCGCAGTCGCTCCCGGTCCACGGCGCCCTTCCCGCCGTCGGGGCACTCCAGCACGACCCGGCCGTCGTCGCCGAGCGGCAGCGCCTGTTCCGGGGCGAAGTGAAAGAGGTCCCCTCCCTCTGTGGAGGGGCGGTCCGCCGGGTCGAGGAGCAGCACATAGCGGCCGGGTTCCGGGAGCTGGACCTCCGCCGCCGGGTACCAGACGGTGACCGGACCGGAGGACGGCACGCCGGCGCCTCCGTACGCCAGGGCGCCGTCGACGTCGAACCGGAAGGCGGAGCTCCGCGTGACGCCGTCGTCCACGTCGATACGGCCGGCGCGCAGCGTGCCGTACACGGGCCGGTAGCCCTGCTCCTGCCGGTCCCTGATCTTCTGCACCGCGGTCCGCAGGCACTCGGCGGAGGCGGCCGGGGCCGGTTCGTCGTCGCCGGAGAAGCTCCCCAGGGCCGTGGGGACGGCCACCGCGGCAGCGACGGCGGCGGCCGCGGCCGCCGCCACGGCAAGGCGACGGCGCAGCAGACCACGCCGGGCACGGGCGGTGAACGCCGCGCCCGGCGCGGGGGCAGGGCTCTGCGCCGGCTCCGCGGCGGCCGCGAGCAGCCGCCGTACCTGCTCCCTTGCCTGCTCCTCTGCCTCCTCCTCCTCCTCCTTCGGAAGGTGCTGGTCAGTCATCGGCGGAACCCCTCTCCGGGTCGAGTGCGGAGGCGCTGAGGAAGCCGTGGTCGCGCAGGGCGGCCAGGGCGCGGGCGGCGCGGCTCTTGACCGTGCCGGGTGAGCAGCCCAGTACGTCGGCGATCTCCCGCTCGGTGAGCTGGTGGTAGAAGCGCAGTACGAGAACTGCCCGCTGGGCCGCGGGGAGCGTCCGTAACACCTCGCGAACGGTGACGGCGGTCGTCACCCGGTCCTCGTGGCCCGGACGAAGGACCTCCGGCACCCGTTCCGCCGGGATCTCCACGTGCCACTTCCGGTGCCGGTCCTTGATCAGCAGCCGGACCATGGTGGTGCGGGTGTACGCCTCGGCCGCCTCCAGCCGCCCGATCCGGTTCCAGGCGCGGTACGTGCGCAACAACGCCTCCTGGGCCAGATCCTCGGCCCGCGGACGACCACCGCCACCGCCGGTCAGCAGCGTGGCCGTACGCAGCAGCGAGCCGTAGCGCGCGGTCATGAAGGCCGTGAACGCCTCATCCCTGCCGTTCCGCATCCCCTTACGCCCCTCAGTCGCCGGCACCGACACGCGCCACCCTCACTCATCAGAGACGCTGGGGGTGCGGGGAGGTTCCATGCGGTGCGTCATTGGGCGGGCCGGCGCCGATGAGTTCGCCGCGTCGGTCCGGTCTCTATGAGTACACATCGCTCAAGTGCTGGAGGCACCGATGGTCACCAAGGGATTCACCACGTGTCTGTGGTTCGACGGGCAGGCGGAAGAGGCCGCGAACCACTACGTCTCGATCTTCAAGGACTCCAGGCTCGGGCGGATCGTCCGCTCCAACGAGGCTCTGCCCAGGCCCGTCGGTGAGGTTCTGACCGTCGAGTTCGAGGTCAACGGGCAGAAGTTCGTCGCGCTGAACGGCGGGCCCGAGTGCACCTTCAACCAAGCCATCTCGTTCCAGATCTTCTGCGCCGACCAGGACGAGGTGGACTACTACTGGAGCAAGCTCTCCGACGGGGGCGCGGAAGTCGCCTGTGGCTGGCTGCGGGACAAGTACGGGGTGTCCTGGCAGGTCGTCCCCGACGGGCTCATCGAGATGATCAGCGACCCCGATCCGGACAAGGCGAAGCGGTCCACGGAAGCGATGCTCTCGATGGTCAAGCTCGACGTTGCCGCACTTCGGAGGGCCTACGCGGGGGAGTAGTCGGCGCGTGTTCTGCGGGGGTGTGGGGAGCCCCGCGCTTTGGGGGCGGTGCCGCGCCGGGGCGTCTCCTCGGGCGTCGAACGTTCGGGTAGGTGTTGGTTCGTTCGCGGTGGTTGCGTTCAACGCCCTGCGGGGAGCGCCCCGACACGTCCCCTCCCCAGTGGCGTTGCAGGTGAGGCGGGGGCGGGGCGGCCCCCGGCCCTGTCCAGAGCCGGGTCGGGAGGCCTGGCAGCTTTTTGAGGTCCCCCTTCGTCACGATCGGGTCTCGCTGTGGGGGTGGGGGCTTGTCTCGTCGTCTGTAATCGATTCCAATCGGGCGTGTAATCGATTTCAAGACCACGAGGAGGTGGTCCGGCAGTGGCGAGCATCAAAGATGTCGCGGCTGAGGCAGGCGTGTCCGTTGCCACGGTCTCGCGTGTTCTCAACAGTCATCCGTCGGTCAGTCCCGGCGCGCGCGCCCGGGTCCTGGCCGCCGTCGACACGCTCGGCTACCGGCCCAACGCCGTGGCCCGCTCCCTGCGCACCGACCAGACGCGCACCCTCGGGCTGGTCATCAGCGACGTACTCAATCCGTACTTCACCGCGCTGGCCCGGTCCGTGGAGGAAGCGGCGCGTGCGCTCGGCTACAGCGTCATCATCGGGAACGCCGACGAACGGCCCGAGTTGCAGGACCACCACGTCCGTACGCTCCTCGACCGCCGGATCGACGGGCTCCTCGTGTCGCCCGCCGACGGAAGCTCGCCGCAGGTACGTGACGCGGCGCGCGGCGGCACGCCCATGGTGTTCGTGGACCGCTGGATTCCGGGAGTGGACGTACCCGTGGTGCGTGCGGACGGCTGTCCCGCCGTACGCGATCTGGTCGCTCATCTGTACGGTCTTGGCCACCGCAAGCTCGCCATCATCGCCGGACCGGCGGCCACCACCACCGGCCGTGAGCGCGTCGAAGCCTTCCGCGAGGCTCTGGCGGAGCATGGGCTGCCGCTGCCTGATGCCTACATCGGCCAGGGCGACTTCCAGGCCGACAGCGGGCGGCGGGCGACGGAGCGGTTCCTCGGCCTGGGCGAACCGCCCGAAGTGGTCTTCGCCGCCGACAACCTGATGGCGCTCGGCGCTCTGGACGCCATCCGCGCGCGCGGCATGCGGGTTCCGCGGGACATCGGGCTCGCCGCCTTCGACGACATCCCGTGGTTCCTCCACACCGATCCGCCGATCACCGCGATCTCCCAGCCGACCGGCGAGCTGGGCCGAGCCGCCGTACGGGCCCTGGTCGACGTCATCGAGGGCCGGCCCCCGCAGTCCGTCACCCTTCCCGCCCGTCTCGTCGTACGCCGGTCCTGCGGCGAGAGCGAGCAGAGTCAGAGGAGCGATCTGTGAGCAGCCAGGACGAGTTGCTGCGCATCGAAGGCATACGCAAGACCTTCCCCGGCGTCGTGGCGCTCGACTCCGTCGACTTCGATCTGCGGCGCGGTGAAGTCCATGTGCTGCTCGGTGAGAACGGCGCCGGAAAGAGCACGCTGATCAAGATGCTGTCCGGTGCCTACCGGCCCGACAGCGGCCGGATCCTCGTGGGAGGGGAGGAAGTCCGCGTTCACGGTGCGCAGGACGCCGAGCGGCTGGGTATCGCCACCATTTATCAGGAGTTCAACCTGGTGCCCGAGCTGACCGTCGCCGAGAACATCTTTCTCGGCCGTCAGCCCCGGCGCTTCGGGATGATCGACCGCAAGCGGATGGAGGCCGACGCGGAGGAGCTGCTGCGCCGGGTGGGCGTGGACGTCTCGCCGAGGGTCCTGGTGCGCGAACTGGGCATCGCGCGGCTCCAGATGGTGGAGATCGCCAAGGCGCTGAGTCTTGAGGCGCGCGTCCTGATCATGGACGAGCCGACTGCCGTACTGACCAGCGAGGAAGTGGACAAGCTCTTCCGGATCGTGCGGCAACTGCGCGAGGACGGGGTGGGTGTGGTCTTCATTACCCATCACCTGGAGGAGATCGCGGCCCTCGGCGACCGGGTCACCGTTTTGCGTGACGGTCGCAGTATCGGCCAGGTGCCCGCGTCCACGTCCGAGGACGAGCTCGTACGGCTGATGGTCGGGCGCAGTATCGAGCAGCAGTATCCGCGGGAACGCCCGGAGGCGGCCGGTGACGCGCTGCTGTCCGTCCGGGGACTGACGCGCGGTGGCGTCTTTCATGACGTCAGCTTCGATGTGCGGGCGGGTGAGGTCGTCGGTCTCGCCGGGCTCGTCGGCGCCGGACGCACCGAGGTCGTACGGGCGGTCTTCGGCGCCGACCCCTACGACGCCGGGAGCGTCGCGGTGCGCGGCGAGCGGCTGGGGAAGGGGGATGTGAACGCCGCCATGGGCGCCGGGATCGGGCTCGTACCCGAGGACCGCAAGGGGCAGGGGCTGGTGCTCGACGCCTCCGTGCAGGACAACCTGGGCCTGGTCACGCTGCGTTCGGCCACGCGTGGCGGACTCGTGGACCTCAAGGGGCAGCGCGCGGCCGCCGCCCGGATCGCCGAGCAGTTGGGCGTACGGATGGCGGGCCTCGGCCAGCATGTCCGCACGCTTTCGGGTGGCAACCAGCAGAAGGTGGTCATCGGGAAGTGGCTGCTCGCCGGCGCCTTGGTGCTGATCCTCGACGAGCCGACGCGCGGCATCGACGTCGGCGCCAAGGTCGAGATCTACCAGCTCATCAATGAGCTGACGGCCTCCGGGCACGCCGTCCTGATGATCTCCAGCGACCTGCCCGAAGTCCTCGGCATGAGCGACCGGGTGCTGGTCATGGCCCAGGGCCGGATCGCCGGCGAACTCCCCGCGCACGAAGCGACCCAGGACGCGGTGATGGCGCTCGCCGTCAGCGCCCCGGCCGCCGGCGCCCCGAACCCGAACGGAACGAAGAACGAAGTGGAGGGCTCCCGTGGCCACTGACACGCTCAAGAGCACGACGGGCGCGAGCGCCGCGAGTACGGTCCGCCGCATCCTGCTCGACAACGGCGCGCTGAGCGCCCTGGTGGTGCTGGTGGTGGCGATGTCGCTGCTCTCCGGCGACTTCCTGACCACCCAGAATCTGTTGAACGTGGGGGTGCAGGCCGCCGTCACCGCGATTCTCGCGTTCGGTGTCACCTTCGTCATCGTCTCGGCGGGCATCGACCTGTCGGTCGGTTCGGTGGCCGCGCTCTCGGCAACCGTCCTCGCCTGGACGGCCACGTCCGAAGGCGTCCCGGTGTGGATCGCGGTGATCCTCGCTGTCGGTACGGGCATCGCCTGCGGTCTCGTCAACGGAGCCCTCGTCTCGTACGGCAAACTCCCGCCGTTCATCGCCACCCTGGCCATGCTCTCGATCGGCCGCGGCCTGTCCCTGGTCATCTCGCAGGGCAGCCCGATCCCCTTCCCCGAGTCCGTGTCGGTACTGGGCGACACGATCGGCGGGTGGCTGCCGGTGCCAGTTGTTGTCATGGTGGTGATGGGACTTGTCACCGCGCTCGTTCTCGGGCGTACGTACATCGGACGTTCCATGTACGCGATCGGCGGCAACGAGGAAGCCGCCCGGCTCTCGGGCCTGCGCGTGAAGCGGCAGAAGCTCGTCATCTACGCCCTGTCCGGTCTCTTCGCCGCCGTCGCCGGCATCGTCCTCGCGTCCCGGCTGGTCTCCGCGCAGCCGCAGGCCGCGCAGGGTTACGAACTCGACGCGATCGCCGCGGTCGTCATCGGCGGCGCCAGCCTGGCGGGCGGCGTCGGCAAGGCGTCCGGCACCCTGATCGGCGCGCTCATACTCGCCGTACTCCGCAACGGCCTCAACCTGCTGTCCGTTTCGGCGTTCTGGCAGCAGGTCGTCATCGGTGTCGTCATCGCGCTCGCCGTGCTGCTGGACACGCTGCGGCGGCGGGCAGGTGGCGGGTCGGCAGCTCCCGCGGCGTCCTCCGGTGCGTCCGGGAACGGTCGCAGGGGGGCGGCGAAGCTCGGTATCGCCGCGGTGTGCGTGGCTGTCGTCGTCGCAGGCGTGTCCTACTTCAACTCCGGCTCCTCCGGTACGACTACCAAGGTCGGGATGTCACTCTCCACCCTGAACAACCCCTTCTTCGTACAGATGAAGGCGGGCGCGCAGGCAGAGGCCGAAGACTCCGGTATCGACCTGACGGTGACGGACGCGCAGAACGACGCCTCTCAGCAGGCCAACCAGCTCCAGAACTTCACCGGCGAGGGCGTGAAGTCGATCATCGTCAATCCCGTGGACTCGGACGCGGCGGGGCCGGCGGTACGGGCCGCCAACAAGGCCGGCATCCCGGTGGTCGCCGCCGACCGTGGCGTCAACAAGGCCGACACCGCCGCACTCGTCGCCTCCGACAACGTCGCGGGCGGCAAGCTCGCCGCGAAGGCGCTGGCGGAGAAGCTCGGCGGCAAGGGAGAGATCGCCGTGCTCCAGGGCACGGCCGGTACCTCCGCGAGCCGCGAGCGTGGCAAGGGCTTCGCCGAGGGGCTCCGGGCGTATCCGGGGATCAAGGTCGTCGCCCGGCAGCCCGCGGACTTCGACCGCACCAAGGGCCTGGACGTCATGACCAACCTGCTTCAGTCCAGCCCCCGGATCACCGGTGTCTTCGCCGAGAACGACGAGATGGCGCTCGGCGCGGTCAAGGCGCTCGGCAGCAAGGCGGGGAAGTCTGTGCACGTCGTCGGATTCGACGGGACTCCGGACGGTCTCAAGGCCGTCGGGGCCGGCACGCTCTACGCCTCCGTGGCGCAGCAGCCGAGGGAACTCGGGAGGATCGCCGTCCAGAACGCAGTCGAGGCGGCGCGGGGCAAGAAGGTCGACAGCGTGGTAAAGGTGCCGGTCAAGGTCGTGACGAAGAAGAACGTCGCCGACTTCTCGTGACCGTGAACAGCGAAGGCAGGACACGAATGTACGACTACGACCTGCTCGTCGTGGGGTCGGCCAACGCCGACCTGGTGATCGGCGTCGAGCGCCGCCCCGCCCCCGGCGAGACCGTGCTCGGCTCCGACCTGGCCGTCCACCCGGGCGGCAAGGGCGCCAACCAGGCCGTCGCCGCCGCCCGCCTCGGCGCCAGGACCGCCCTCCTGGCCCGCGTCGGCGACGACGCCCACGGGCGCCTGCTGCTGGAATCGCAGCGCGCGGCCGGTGTGGAGACCGGTGGGGTACGCGTCGGCGGGGCGCCCACCGGGGTCGCCCTGATCACCGTGGACCCCTCGGGTGACAACAGCATCGTCGTCTCGCCCGGCGCCAACGCCCGGCTGACCTCCGAGGACGTCCGCGACGCCGCCGCCCTCTTCGCCGGCGCCCGCGTCGTCTCGGCGCAACTGGAGATCCCCCTGGAGACGGTGGCCGAGGTGGTACGTGCGCGGGCGGCCGGGACCCGGTTCGTACTGAACCCGTCGCCGCCCGCCCCGCTGCCCGCCGACGTGCTCGCCGCGTGCGACCCGCTGGTGGTCAACGAGCACGAGGCCCGGTTCATGCTCGGCGGCCACGCGGGTGGGTACGACGGCAAGGAGCCCGAGGACTGGGCGCGGGCGCTGCTCGCGCTCGGCGCCCGGTCGGTGGTCGTCACCCTGGGCGCGGAGGGCGCGCTGGTCGCCGCGGGCGGTACGGACACCGCCGCGGTACGCGTGCCGAGCCCCCGCGTCGACGCCGTCGACACCACGGGCGCTGGTGACGCCTTCACCGCCGCGCTGGCCTGGCGGCTCGCGCGGGGCGAGGACCTGGCGACGGCCGCCGCCTTCGCGGTACGGGTGGGCGCCGCCGCCGTCACGAAGGAGGGCGCGCAGGTGTCCTTCCCGACCGCCGAGGAGGTCGCGGCGCTGTGAAGAAGGCCGGAGTTCTCAACCGTCATCTGGCGGGGGCCCTGGCCGGCCTGGGCCATGGTGACGGGGTTCTCGTCTGCGACGCGGGCATGCCGATTCCGGCCGGTCCGCGCGTCGTGGACCTGGCCTTCCGCGCCGGAATACCGTCCTTCGCAGACGTACTCGAAGGTCTGCTGGCCGAGCTGGTGATCGAGGGCGCGACGGCCGCGCACGAGGTACGGGAGGCGAATCCGGCGGCGGCCGCGCTGCTGGAGGAGTGCCTTCCGGGGCTTGTCCTGGTGCCGCACGACGACCTCAAGGCGCTGTCGGCAGAGGCCCGGCTGGTGGTACGTACCGGCGAGGCACGCCCGTACGCGAACGTACTGCTGCGCTGCGGCGTCTTCTTCTGACCGGGGAACGACGCGATCGCCGGGGGGCTCGCATGGAGCCCGCCCGGCGATCCGGTACCGGCGCCCTACCTGCGGTGGAGCTGCCCGCGGATGGCCCCGTCGGGGAAGGGCCGGTTGTGCACGTTCACGTAGAACTTGCCGGGCTTGGTGGCGATCGCCCTCAGTTCACGGAACGTCAGGACCTTGGCGGCGTTGTCGTGCGTCTGGTGCCGGTGAGCCTTGACGCAGCCCTTCGAGGACCCGTGCGTGGGCGTCTTGAGGGTGACGACGATCCGCCCGGCCGTACCGCGCCTGCCCGCGTGGATGTGGGCGGCGGTGGGCTTCGCGATCTTGCGTACCTTCAGTGAGTAGCACAGGGTGCCGTGCTTGATCTCGTACCAGAACTCGCCGCTCCCGTTACGGTCGCCCGGTCCTGGCACTTCCTCGCGGCCGGTGAGGTGGGCCTGGCCATGGGTGACTCTGTCGCGGCCGTCGGCGGGGCCGGTATCGGCCGCGACGGCCGGAGTGGCCAGGGTGGCGAAGGCGGCCGCGCAGGAAACGGCCGAGACCATCAGGGTGATCGGAACACGCATGGACATCTCATCTCTGTGTCGGGCGATCGGGCTGGTTCCCACACAAGGACAGCCGCGCCCATCCCTCAACATGTGGGCGGCTGAATGGGTGCGCCGGCGGCGGGCGGGACCTGGCCGGGGAGCGGTGTCGGGCCACTGAGGACGCGTCATGACCGGATGCATGACCGGATCGGCCCCCTCGTCTTTGGCCTGAGTGAACTACTGGTGAGGGACGGGCTGTTGGTGAGAGGTTGCGCCTCGTTACGTGCCGTCGAAGCCGCGTAGGGAGAGTGCTCATGCTCAGAGGGAGACCTACCAGAACAGCACAGTGGGCCGTCATCGGGGCAGCGCTGGTCACGGCCGGACTGCTGGCCCCCGGACCGCGGACCGCCGAAGCGGCCACGGCCGCCGACGGCGACGTACTGCGCGGTCCCGCCGCCCCGGCCGAGTACAGCTATCTGCAGAAGAAGATTCCGGGGGAACCGCTGCCCCGGCACGCGTACGAGTCCGCCGCCTCCGAGGCCGCCGAGCTGCCCCGCACACCGGGCAGATGGAAGTCCCTCGGCCCCACGAACATCGGTGGGCGCATCGTCGACCTCGCCCTGGACCCGCAGGACGCCGACACCGTCTACGCGGCGGCCGCCAGCGGCGGACTGTGGCGTTCCACGAACGCCGGGCGCACCTTCAGCCCCGCCTGGCCCGCGCAGCAGACGCAGGCGATGGGCGCGGTCGCCACCTCGTCCGACGGGACGCTGTACGCGGGGACCGGCGAGCCCAACCCGGGCGGCGGCAGCCTCACGTACGAAGGCACGGGCGTCTACCGCTCGACCGACGACGGGAAAACCTGGAAGCCCGCCGGTCTGCGCGACTCCGGTACGGTCGGCGCCCTGCGCGCCGACCCGCGAGACCCGCGCCGGATCTTCGCGGCAGCCGCCGGTTCGCTGTACGTCCCCGGCGGTGACCGGGGTGTCTATCTGTCCGAGAACGCGGGCAGGTCGTGGCGGCACGTACTGGACGTACCGAACGAGTTCACCGGCGCCGTCGACGTGCAGATCGACCCCGCCGACCCCGACCGGGTGTACGCCGTCCTGTGGGACCGGCGGCGCGAGCCCGACAAGCGCACCTACGGCGGCACGGGCTCCGGCGTCTTCCGCTCCGACGACGGCGGCTCCACCTGGCGGCGGCTCGGCGGCGGACTGCCCGCCCCGGGCCCGGACACAGGACGTATCGGACTCGGCGTCGCGGCGTCCGAACCGGGACGGCTGTACGCGCTCGTGGGTGACGCGAAGGGCGGGTTCGCCGGGTTCTTCACCTCCGCCGACGCGGGCGAGAGCTGGACCAGGCTGCCCGATGACAGCAAGCTCGCCCAGTCGCAGGGCGGGTTCTCGTGGTGGTTCGGGAAGGTCTGGGTCGACCCGGACGACTCACGCCATGTGCACGCGGCCGGAGTCGCCCTGATGACGTCGAAGGACGGCGGCGCGAGCTGGACGGGTGAGAGCCAGGCCGTCCATGTCGACCAGCACGCCATGGTCTGGGACCCGCGCCGCCCGTCCCGCGTCTACCTCGGCAATGACGGCGGCGTCTACCGCTCGGAGGCCGGCGGAGACCGGGGATGGACCAAGGCGACGTACATGCCGTGGACCCAGCTCTACAGCGTCGCCACCACCCCGCAGGACACCGGCCGCATATCGGGCGGCGCCCAGGACAACGGCTCGCTGCGCTCCTGGGGGGGGACGGGCTTCAACGAGTACCTGGGCGGCGACGGCCTCCAGAACCTCATCAACCCGGCCGACCGCGAGAACGTCTACGCCTGCTACCAGTACGGCAATTGCGCCCGCTCGGCCGACGGCGGCGACACGATGACGTACTTCACCCAAGCCACGACCTCGGACCGGCGCAACTGGTTCACTCCGCTCCAGTTCGACCCGGTGAACCCGCGCGTCATGTACTACGGCGGCAACCGCCTGAACCGCTCCACCGACGGCGGAGCGACCTGGCAGCCCATCAGCCCCGACCTCACCGGCGGACCGAGCCGCGACACCTACCCGTACGGCACCCTCACCACCGTCGCTGCGGCCCGCGACGGCCGCACCGTCTGGGCGGGTACGGACGACGGCCGGGTCTGGGTCACCCGTGACCTCGGCGCCCACTGGACGAAGGTCCTCGAAGGGCAGCCCTGGGTGACGCGGGTCGTCGTCGACCCGAAGGATCCGCAGACGGCGTACGCCGCCTTGTCCGGGTACCGCTCGGGCGAGGCGCAGCCGCATCTGCTGCGCACGACCGACGCGGGCGCGAGCTGGACCGACCTGTCCGGCAACCTCCCGCAGGCCCCGGTGAACGACGTGGTCCTGGCGGGCGGCGGCAAGCTCTACGCGGCCACCGACCAGGGCGTCTTCACCCGCAACGGCTCGCGCGGCTGGCGCCGGCTCGGCGGCGGGATGCCGCTGGTGCCGGTGGACGACCTCGACTACGACGCCAGGAACCACCGCCTGGTGGCGGCCACGTTCGGCCGCGGCTTCTACGCGTTCCGTACGACGTAACGGCCGCAGCCGCCGTAACCGCCGAAGCGGCCGGCCGGGAGCGCGGTGTCAGCCGTCTCCCGGCCGGATCCGGGGCTGGTTCTGCTGCCGACAGGGGCGTCCAGCACGGCTGAATAGGTGATGTTCGTACATCCCAAAATCCGCTTATGCTCCACGAGTGTTCGATACGCGGCACATCAAGTCCTTCCACGAAGTGGTCAGGACCGGCTCGTACTCCGCCGCAGCCCGCGTCCTGGGATACACGCAGCCAGCGATCACCCAGCAGATGAAGGCGCTCGAACGTGACGTCGGTACGCCCCTGTTCACCCGCGTCGGCCGCGGTCTGCGGCTCACCGAGGCCGGGGAGACGCTGGCACGGCACGCGGCCGTCATCCTCGACGACCTGTCCGCCGCCCGGCAGCAGATGACCTCCCTCACCCGGCTGCGCGCGGGCCGGGTGCGCGTCTGCGCCTTCCCCAGCGCCAACGCGACCCTCGTCCCCGAGGCCATGGCCCTGCTGGCCGCCGGTCATCCGGGGGTGGCAGTGGAGCTCCTGGAGGACGAGCCGCCCGAGTCGCTGCGGCGCCTGGTGCGCGGGGAATGCGACATCGCGCTCGCCTTCACCTATCCGGGGTCGCACGAGGACGTGCCCGGAGAAGTGCTGGAAGTCCCGTTGATGGAGGACCAGTTACTGGTCCTGCTGCCGGCCGGGCACCCGCTCGCGCGGCGCCGTGCCGTTCGGCTGGCGGACCTCGCGGAGGAACGCTGGATCGCGGGCTGTCCGCGCTGCCGCGTCAACTTCCTGCACGAGTGCGCCGAACAGGGCTTCGCGCCCGACATCGCCTTCACCACCGACGACAACCTCGTGGTGCAGAGCCTTGTCGCGGAAGGGCTCGGCGTAGCGATGATGCCGGGTCTGGTGCTCAACTTCCTCCGCCACCCGAAGGTGGCGGGGCGTGCGTTGCAGCCCGCGTCCCGGCGGCAGATCTCGGCGTACGTGCTGCGTGAGCATCTGCGGATACCGGCCACGGCGCTGGTGCTCGGAGAGCTCAAGACGGTCGCGGCGAACAAGATCGGCTGCTGACGGCGCCGAAGGGCCACACCGCGTCCGGACTCATAAGCGGATCTTGGGCGGTACCGCACAAACGCTCCTTGGACGCCGCCGGCCGGGCCGCGCAAGGCTTGCCCGTATGACCACTTCGACCGCGGCCATGGATGGGCGCACGACGACGCGTCTCGCCGTATTCATCTCCGAAGTCCGTGAGGCCGTCGCGCTCGGCCTGCCGCCCGACCCCACGGCGCACCTTGTCGGCGAGCGGCTCGCACCGCATCTGGGCGCCGGCGACCTGCTCACCGCCGGGCAGCGCGCGAGCGATCCGGAGCACTACCGCCAGCACCTCCTGCACGCGGAACCCGACGGAAGTTTCTCGGTCGTCGCGCTCGTCTGGCTGCCCGGCCAGCGCACCCCCGTGCACGACCATGTGGCGTGGTGCACGACCGGCGTCCACGCCGGCGCCGAACACGAGCGGCGCTACCGGCTCGTCCCGTCCTGCGACGGCACGGCGGCGCGGCTGGTCGCCACGCGGGACGTCGTCAACCCGCGGGGGACGGTGTGCGGCTTCGCGCCGCCCGGGGACATCCACCTCGTGTGGAACGCGGGAACGGACGTGGCGATCTCCCTGCACGTGTACGGCGCGGACCTGTCACGCCTCGGCACGAGCGTCCGGCGGGTGTACGAGGTGCCTGCTGAGCGGGCGGCAACCGGTGCCGCTGACGGCACGCCGGGTCAAGCGTGATGCCGGGGCGGGTGGGGGCGCGCCGGTGACCACGGCCTCACCGCGGCCCGGCATGCGGGATTCGGCCACGGCCGTCGTCCGGCCGACCCGCTTCGGGATTCCGGTGCGTACTGCCTATGCTCGGCCGGTGAACGCAACCGTGATGTACGCGCCCACGACCCCGGTTCTCGGAGCGTCCGCACCCGTGGTGTGGCCGCAGCCGCGCGCGGAAGGCGGCGGCGCGGCGCCCGTGCTGTGGAGTGTGGACGCCGAGCGGCAGGGCGACGTCGCGGCGCGGCTCGCCGTCGGCGTACTCGACGACGGCGAGAAGGAGCGCGCGGCGGCGTTCGTCCGCGAGGCCGACCGCAGGTGTTACGTCACGGCCCATGTGGCGCTCAGGTCGATGCTGGGCGCCTGCCTGGGAATCGAACCGGCAGCGGTGCGCATCCACCGGGAGCCGTGCGCTTCCTGCGGCGGCCCGCACGGGCGGCCCGCCACGGCGGACGGCCCGGTGCACTTCTCGCTGTCGCACAGCGGCAGCGTGGCACTGATCGCCTGTGCGGCGGTGCCCGTGGGGGTGGACGTGGAGGCGGTTCCCCGGCCCGGCGTGGTGCGGGAGGTCGCGGGGGAGTTGCATCCGCGAGAGACCGCCGAGCTGTTGGCCTTGCCCGAGACCGGTCGGGCTGCGGCCTTCGCGCGGGTCTGGGCGCGCAAGGAGGCGTACCTCAAGGGGCTCGGCATCGGTCTCGCCCGCGGTCTCTCGCTCGACTACCTCGGCACCGGCCCGGCGGCGGCGAAGCATCCGGCGGGCTGGACCGTCAGCGATGTGGTGGCCCCCGACGGCTTCGCGGCCGCCGTCGCCGTTCAGTCCCCGCCCGCGCCCGCGCAGGCTTCCGCTCCGGGCGACGGGGAGCACGCGTCACGCGAACCGCTCCACCGCGCCTGACACGCCACCTGCCACGGCCTGCTGTATACGATCCCGACCGCCCGCGTGTTGACCGGAGCCCCTCAGTCCGCACGCCGGGGCGGCCAGTGACGAAGCGCCGGGTAACGGTCGTTCACTCGTTTCGGACCGAAGTGCGCGGAACGATTCCACCCGCAGCGCCGCCGGGCTACGCTCGATGTCCGCCACGGTTTGGGGAGGGATGATGGTGTCCGGCCCGGAGCTCCCGGTCACCGTCCCGCTGCTGGAGCGCGAGACGGAACTCGCTGCCGCCGCACGCGCCGTCGACGCGCTCTGCGCCGACGTGCCTGCCGGTGGAGTTCTCGTCTGCGGTGGCGAGGCGGGCCTGGGCAAGACCGCGTTGCTGTCCGAGATCCGGCGACTCGCCGCCGGACGGTGCACCGTGTGGTCCGCGCGCGCCGGCGAGACGGTCACCTCGGTCCCCTTCCATGTCGTACGGCAACTTCTGCAGCCCGCACTCGCGCTGCCCGGCGCGGTGGACGCCAGGGAGTTACTCGGTGACGGGTACGAGATCATCGGCCCCGCGCTCGGCGTGGCGCCGGCCGGCGTGCGGGCCGACCCCCAGGGTGTCCGGGACGGCCTGGACGCCCTGGTCCTGCGCCTGGCGGCCGTGCACCGGCCGCTGGTCCTGCTCGTCGACGATGCCCATTGGGCCGACCTGGAGACCCTCGGCTGGCTGGCGTCCTTCGTCCAGCGCGACGACCTTCCCGTGCTCGTCGTCATCGCGTACCGCACCGAGGAACCCACCGGTGACACCGCGGAGTGCATCCGGGCGATGGAGGCCGTCGCCGGACAGTGCGTCACCCTGCGGGCGCTCAGCCCCGAGGCGGTGGCGAGCCTCGCACGCGCCGCCCTGGGCGAGCACGCGGACGATCCGTTCTGCCGTGAGGTGTGGGCGGTCACCGGCGGCAACCTCTACGAGACCGTGGAGCTCGTCGCCAAGGTGCGCGACGGATGCCTGGACCCGGTCGAGGGCTCCGCGGGCGCCCTGCGCGCCCTCGGTGCCGCCGCGCGCGGCACCGGCCTGATCGCCCGGCTCGAAGAACTGGGCACGGACACCACCAGGTTCGCCTGGGCCGCCGCCATCCTCGGTACGGAGATCTCGCTGGACCTGGCCGCCTCGCTCGCCGGCCTCGACGGTGCCCGGGCCGCCGACTGCGCCGAACGGCTGCGCACGGCCCGCATTCTCGCCGGTACCGACCCCATGGAGTTCGTCCACCCGCTCATCGCGGGCGCCGTCTACCGCGCCATTCCGCCCGCCACCCGCACCGCCATGCACTGCCGGGCCGCCTGGGCGGTCACCCGGGCGGGCCGGGGCGCGGCGGCCGCCGCGAGGCACCTCCTCGAAGTCCACCCGGACGACGACCCGGAGCTGGTCGCCCAGTTGCGCGAGGCCGCCTCCGAGCACCTCGCCGTCGGCGCTCCGGACGCCGCCAGACGCTGTCTGGAGCGCGCCCTCGAAGAGCCTCCGCTGCCCGGAGAACACGCCAAGGTGCTGTACGAACTGGGCTGCGCCACGCTGCTGACCTCGCCCGCCACCACCGTCGGCCACCTGCGGGCGGCCCTGGGCATGCCGGGCCTGGACGCCGGTCAGCGTGTGGACGCGGTCTTCCGGCTGTCCCAGGCGCTCACGCACAACAACCAGACACGGGAAGCGGCCCAGGTCGTGGCCGCCGAGGTCGCCAGAACCGCCGCCGGCCCCGCCAGAATGCGGCTCCAGGCCGTGCACTTCCTGTGGGAGGGCGTACAGGCGGCCGAGGACGACGGCCCAGGACGCTCCCGGCGCCTCGCCGAGATGACCGAAAGCCTCCAGGGCCGCGACAACTCCGAACGCGTGCTCCTCATACTGAGGGCCTTCGACGGCACCGCACGCGGGGAGAACGCCGAGGAGATCGTCCAGATCTGCGACCGCGCCCTGCTCGACGGCATGCTCGCGCCGGGCCTCGGCTGGACCAACACCGCCTGGGGTTTCGAGCCCCCGGCGCTGCTCGGCCTCACGTACGCCTTCGCGGACCGGCTCGACCAGGCCGAGAGCCTCTTCGACGAGGCACTGCGCGCCTTCGAGATCTCCGGCTGGAGCGGCGGTCATCTGGCCTTCGCCAACGCCCTCGTCGGCTACCTCCAGCGCAGGCGCGGCCGGCTCGCCCAGGCCGAGATGTATCTGCGCGAGAGTCTGCGCCTCGCCGAGCGCGTCGGCAACGGCCTGCCGATGCACTGGGACGCCGCCTGCATGCTCATCGACACGCTGCTCGCGCGGGGCAGGGTCGACGCCGCCCGGGAGGCGGCCGAACGCCACGCGTTCGCGCCGCCGTACCCGTCGTCGATCGTCATTCCCGACGCCCAGTGCGTACGCGGAAGGCTGCTGCTCGCACAGGGCCGCACCAAGGAAGCCGTCGCCGAGTTCGAAGCGGCGGGAGAGGCGTTGACCTCGCGCGGCCGGCACAACGGTGTCATGGCGCCCTGGGCGAGCGATCTCGCCCGCGCGGTGGCCGCCGACGACCCCGAGCGCGCCGCCGCCCTCGCCGCCTACGTACGGGACCGCGCGGAGCGCTTCGGTACGGACACCGCCATCGGCGAGTCACTGCGCTGCGCGGCGGCCCTGGAGGAGGGCGAACGGGCAGTGGAGCTGCTCGCCAAGGCGGTCGCGTTCCTCGAAGGGTCACCCTGTGCGTACGAGCACGCCCTGGCGCGGGTCGAGTACGGCATCGCCGCGCGGTCCGCGGGCGAGCTGAGCCGAGGCCTGGCCCTCGCCGGGAAGTGCGGCGCCGACGGACTGGTGAAGCGTGCCCGTGAGGCGCTGCGTTCGCTCTGAGGAACAACAGCACCGTTCACCGGCTCAGCGGTCCAGCTCCTTGTGCGCGCTCTCGGGAAGCCGGAAGTACACCGCCGTGGACACCAGGCACAGCGCGGCGACGTACCAAGGGAACAGTCCGGGCCGGCCCAGCTCCTTGAACAGCGTGCCCACGTACGGCGCCGTACCGCCGAAAAGCGCGACCGTGAGGGAGTAGGGGAAACCGATGCCGGCCGCGCGGACCCTGGCCGGGAAGATCTCCGCGTTGACCGCCGCCGAGATCGACGTGAAGCCGGTGAGCAGGACCATTCCCGCGCACTGCACCAGCAGCAGCGACGTGAAGGAACCGTTGACGGCGCGCAGCAGGGGAACGCTCAGCAGCGCGAAGCCGATGCCGAAGAACAGCAGCAGCGGCTTGCGGCCGTATCGGTCGGACAGTAGCCCGCCGACCGGCTGGAGCAGCGCGAAGAAGGCCAGTGAGATGGTGCCCGCGAGCAGCGCGTCGGACTTCGCGATGCCCGCGTTCAGTTCGGCGTACGTCGGCAGATAGGACGTCCAGGTGTAGTACGCGATGGTGCCGCCCGCGGTGATGCCGCAGATCAGCAGCGACTGGCGCGGGTGGTGCCGCAGGGCGTCGAAGAGACCGGGGCGCGGCTTGTGCGCGTGCCCGGCGGCGAGGGTCTCCTGGGCTCCGCGCCGGATCCAGAAGCCGACGAGACTCAGGGCCGCCCCCACGACGAACGGAACGCGCCACCCCCACCCCTCCATCGCCCCTTCGCTGAGGCCCGCCACGAGCGCGGCGGCGATGCCCGACGCGGCGAGCTGGCCCGTGGTCGTGGAGACGTACTGGAAGCTGGAGAAGAGACCGCGCCTGCCCGGCCCGGCGGACTCGACGAGGAAGGTGGTCGACGCGGCGAACTCGCCGCCGACGGACAGTCCCTGGAGCAGGCGCGCGGTGACCAGCACCACCGGAGCGAGGACACCGGCGCAGGCGTACGTCGGTGTCAGGCCGACCAGCAGGCTGCTGCCGCCCATCAGGAGGATGGTGAGGGTGAGCGCGGCACGACGCCCGCGCCGGTCCGCGACGGCGCCCATCAGCAGACCGCCGACCGGCCGCATGAAGAAGCCGACGGCGAAGACGGCGAAGGTGGAGAGCAGGGGGACGAGGGAATTGCCGGAGCCCTGGGGAAATATCTGCCCGGCGATATAGGTGGCGAGGAAGGTGTACGCGTACCAGTCGTACCACTCGACGGCGTTGCCGACGGAGGCCGCGAGCAACTGCCGGACGGGGCGCCGCGCAGGGGCGAGGGTCTGTGTCATGATCACGACCCTCCCCCCGCGCGAACGGCCTCAACCGCCGGTGCGTCAACGCCTCGGACAGCGCAGGCTCTTCAGGTCGACGGTGTCCGCCATCGTCCGCATGCCGGCGTCGTTGGGGTGGAGATGGTCGCCGCTGTTGTACGCCGGAAGGAGCCGGGCCGGCGCGGCCGGGTCCATGACCGCCCGGTCGAAATCGACGACGGCGTCGAACGCGCCGCTGCCGCGGATGAAGGCATTGACCTCCTGCCGTACGGCCTCACCGGCCGGCGTCCACTCCCGCCAGCCCTCGTACGGCATGACCGTCGCCCCGACGACGCACACGCCCGCCGCGTGCGACCTGTCGATGATCTGCCGGTAACCGGCGATCAGTTCGGCGGCTGTCGGCGCCGGGACGCCCTTGATGTCGTTGACCCCTTCGAGCAGCACCACGGTGCGCACGCCGTGCTGCGAGAGCACGTCCCGGTCGAGCCGCTTCAGCGCGCTCTCGCCGGAACCGTCCTTGAGGACCTTGTTGCCCGAGATCCCCTCGTTGGCGACGCCCTTGACGCGCGAACCGGGATCGGCGTCCAGCCTGCGGGCCAGGAAATCCGGCCAGCGGCGATTGGTGTCGCGGGTGGAGATCGCGCCGTCGGTGATCGAGTCGCCGAGCGTCGCCACGGCGCCCGTGCCGCGCCGGGCACCCACGGTGACGGCGTCGAGGTAGAACCACGAGGCGATCCGCTGAGTGAAGGGCGCGGCGGAGTCGTCGGCGGCGTGGTTGCCGGCCGGTGCGATGTACGACGTCTGCAGGGCCATCCTGTGACCCGTCGCGGCGCCGCCCGCGCTGCGTACGTACAGGCTGACGGCCAGGTCGGACCGTGGCCGCACCGTGCCGGGCAGCGGGTCGCTGTAGACCGAGCCGCCGGGCGGCACGCTCACCGAGGGCGATCCGGCGAAGGTCAGCGGCCGGTTGGTGCCCGGCACCAGCGCGGCGCCGGTGGCCCGCAGTCCGGCGTACGCGCGGCCGAAGGTCACCGGCTTGGTGCCGAAGGCGTTGGAGAGCCGGACCCGCAGCCTGCTGCCGCCGGCGCTGGTGTGCACGACGAGCCGGTACGTGCGCTCCGGGGCGGCGCCGGCGGTGGACAGCCTGTCCGTGCCGGCGGCCCAGGTGACGACGGACGTTGTGCCCGGCCCGGTGGGCGCGGGCGAGGGCGTGGGCCGCGCGGTGGAGGGCGGCCCGGCGGCGAGGACCGTTGTGATCGCGACGGCGACGGCGGTCAGGGCGTGTGGGGCGTGTCTGCGTAACGTGGGTCTGTTCATGGCGCGGAGATTCCTCCCCTGAGCATGGGCATGCGCATGGACATGCCCGTCCGGCAGTCAGGGAATTGACTCGCGGCCCGGCAGGCGCTGTCCAGGGTGCGCGGCACGAACAGCCGCTTGCGCGGAGGTGGTCAGGACCCCTGATGCGGCACAGTGGACCACGCCGGGGCGGTGCCCGCGACCCGGCAGACCATCAGGTAGAGCGGAATCGGCGGCGTGTACGGTGCGCTGCCCTCCGGCGTGTGGATCAGGCGCGGACGTGTCGCGGGTACGTACGCCCCCGAGACGTAGCGGGCGGGTCGCGGCCAGGCGAGTCCGAGGTCCGACTCGGCAGGCACGAGCCACCACCACCAGTCGGCGTCGGCGAAGACGCATCCGGGCCGGGACAGATGGGCCATCATCCGCAGCCCGTGCCGCGCGGGAAGCCCCACGGCGTCGCAGCCGAGCGGTGTGGAAAGACCGGGCGGCACGGGCAGGCGGACCCGTCCGCCGCTGCGCCCGCCGTTCCGCTCGCCGCCCTGCTCGGCGGTGTGTGCGCCGGTGTGCGCGCCGGGCTGCGGGCCCTTCTGGGGGCCGCCGTACGCACGGCTCTGCGCGACCGCCTCGTGGCGACGCACGCGCGAGAGCCGGCCCGCCGGCAGGCTGGTCATCACGGACCTCAGCAAGGAAGCTCCGCCCAGACGATGCGCCCCGGACCGTCCGTCGCATCGCGCGTTCCCCAGAAGCTGCTCAGGGTGTCGACGAGCTGCAGCCCGCGCCCGTGTTCCTCGTCGCCCGCCTGACGCAGCCGAGGCCCGGTGGGCTCCAGCCCCTGATCCTTCACGGCGACACGCAGGCGGCCGTCGCTGTCGCGCAGTTCGCACACGACCTGCTCGCTCGCGGTGTGCAGTACGGCATTGGTGAACAGTTCGGAGACGATCAGAGCCGCCGTGTCGCAGGTGTCCTCGTCGACGCCCCACCGCGCCAGCCGCTGCCGCGTCAGGCGCCGTGCCGAGGACACGAATTCAGCGCGGGCCGGCAGTTCGAACCCGTACCGGCGTACGGCCGTTCCCCGGCAGCGGTCCATGAGCTGGGGGACGAGCGCAGTGCCTGGTGCCACGAGCGTTTCCTCACGGTGGGGGGAGACGCCGGACGGCTGCCTCCCTCCGGTGGCAGCGCACGGCATCCGCGTGAACTGGTTCACCGCGCAACTCTCCACCCCAACGCGGCACTTGGCAAGGGTCACTATGAAAATTGCAGAGTGTCATTTCTTTGACTGCGACCGCGTGGCACACTGCTCGCAACAGTCCACGGGGAGGTCTGAAGTGAGTGAACCGCGGTCCGCCCCGACAGTGGGCCAGGTCGTTCTCGGCAAGCGCCTGCTGGAACTGCGCCAAAGGGCAGGCATGACACGCGAAGCGGCCGCCAAGGTGCTCCGCGTCACCCCGGCCACCATCCGCAGGATGGAGACGGCCGAGGTCGGGCTCAAAATCCCTTACGTGCAGCTCCTGCTGCAGGCGTACGGGCATTCCCCGCAGGACATCGATTCCTTCGTCGAGCTGGCCGAGGAGGCGAACAGGCCCGGCTGGTGGCAGCGGTTCCACGGCACCCTGCCCGACTGGTTCAGCATGTACGTCAGCCTGGAGGGCGCCGCGTCGCTCATCAGGGCGTACGAGCCGCAGTTCGTACCGGGCCTGCTGCAGACCGAGAGCTACGCCCGCGCGATCATGCGCGGCGGAGCCGTCGGGCAGACCGGCTCCGGTGCAGCCGACGCCATCGAGCGGCATGTGGCCCTGCGCATGGAGCGCCAGAGCCTCCTCACCCGCGCCGACGCCCCGAAGCTGTGGGTCGTCATGGACGAGACGGTGCTGCGCCGGCCGGTCGGCAGGCCGGATGTGCTGGGGGAGCAGATCGACCGCCTCCTGGAGGCCGTCGAAATGCCCAACGTCACCTTGCAGATCGCCGAGTTCGCCACGGGACACCACCCCGGCACCTACGGCCCGTTCGTCCTCTTCCGCTTCGCCGTACCGGAACTCCCGGACATGGTCTACAGCGAGTACCTGACCGGCGCGGTCTATCTCGACGCGCGCCCCGAGGTGGCGGCCCACCTCGAAGTCATGGACCGCATGGCGGCTCAGGCCGCGACCGCACAACGCACAAAGGAGATCCTCAGGAATCTCCGCAAGGAGCTGTGAGATGGACCGGATATACAACGGCATGCCCGCCAACGACCTGCCCGCGGAGGGCTGGTACAAGCCGTGGAGCGGCGGCAACGGCGGCAACTGCATCGAAGCCATGAAGCTGGCCGACGGCAGGGTCGCCGTCCGCCAGTCCGCCGACCCCGAGGGCCCCGCGCTGATCTACACTCCCGGCGAGATCGCCGCGTTCATCCAGGGAGCGAAGGCCGGACAGGCCGACTTCCTGCTCACCTGATCCGCCACACTTTCCACCGTTCACGTTCACCGTTCACCCCCGCTGACCACGGAGCGCCGTATGACTGGGCAAGACCGCACAGCCGTCGAGATCGACACCAGCAAGCCGCACCCCGCGCGCATGTACGACTGGTTCCTCGGCGGCAAGGACAACTACCCGGTCGACGAGGAGATGGCGCGCCAGCTCCTCACCCTCGACTCACGGGGCCGTGACATGGCGCGGGTCAACCGGGCGTTCATGCACCGTGCCACGCGCTGGCTCGCGGAGAACGGCGTACGTCAGTTCCTCGACATCGGTACGGGCATACCGACCGAGCCGAACCTTCACCAGATCGCCCAGCGGACCGCCCCCGACGCGCGCATCGTCTACTGCGACAACGACCCGATCGTGCTCGCCCACGCGGAGGCCCTGCTGCGCTCCACACCGCAGGGCGCCACCGAGTACATCCAGGCGGACGCCCGCGAACCCGACCTCATCCTGGACCGGGCGGGCAAGACGCTCGACTTCACGAAGCCCGTCGCGCTGTCGCTTGTCGCGCTGCTGCACTTCGTGGGGGACGAGGACGGCGCGCACGCGCTGGTGAACCGCCTCATGGACCGGCTCGCGTCCGGCAGTTACCTCGTCCTGTCCCACGTCACCGGGGACTTCGACCCGGCGGGCGCGGCGAAGGCGTCGGAGCTGTACGCCGCCAAGGGGCTCACCCTGCGGCCGCGTTCCCGCGCGGAGTTCGCCGAGTTCTTCAACGGCTTCGAACTCGTCGAGCCGGGCGTCTCGCTGGCCGCCGACTGGCGACCGGAACTCGGAGAAGTGGTCCCGGTCGCGGGCGACGACCCGATCCCCGGATACGCGGGTGTGGCCCGCAAGGTCTGAACCGGGCCGGGGACCGGGTTGCGTTCAGACGGCCGTACGGGCGATTTGGGCGTCCAGGGCAGCGAGGAGCCAGTCGTGGGCGGCCCCGGCGGTCGGTTCCGGCGGGCCGGACGGCGGGGTGGTCACTTCGGCGGTGAGCTGCCAGTAGAGGTCGATACGGGGGTCCGCGGCGAGCTGGCCGCCGAGCCGGCGGCGGAAGGCGGGGGTGTCGCGCGTGCCGTGTGAGCGGGCGTACGCGGAGACGAAGCAGTCGAGTGCCTCGCCCTCGTGCGGTGCCCGCTGTGCGCGCAGGTGCGGCGCCGCCAGCGCGAACGCCTCGCCGAGACCGTCGTAGAGCACGGCCGGGCGGTAGCCCTTGTCGGGCCGGTGCGCCTCGGGCTGGCCGCGGTCGCCGCCGGGGCAGTCGCCGGAGACGAAGGCGTGCAGCCGGGTGAAGGCCACTACCTGGGCCGGGGTCGGGTCCACCGGTGGCTGTGGGACCGCCTGTTCGATGACCGCGGCGGCCACCCGTGCCGGAAGCCGCGGGGGCAGCCAGCGCCGCCAGAAGCGCGCCAGCGCGGCTGTGCTGGGCGGGGCGGCCACGGCGCCGATCAGGAGCAGCCGCTCGGCGCGTTCCCCGGGGGCGCAGTCCCGGAGCGACTGGAGGGCGGCTTCCCGCCAGCGCAGGGCGGCCAGCCGCGAGCCGACCTCCCGCAGCTGCCGCGCGACGACGTCCTCCAGCGTGTCCTCCCGGTCGAGGATCCGGCCCACCTCGGGGACCGGCAGGCCGAGGTTGCGCAGGGAGCGGATCGTACGCAGCCGGTCGAGTGCGCCGGGGCCGTACCGGCGGTGGCCGCCGGCGCTGCGGACGGCCTCGGGCAGCAGGCCGCGATCGGAGTAGAAGCGGACGGTCTTGACGGTGACGCCCGCATGCTCGGCGAGCTCTCCGATACTCCACATGCCGTCAGGGGACAAGGCTTGAACCTCCCTCAGGGGGAGCTTCTACCGTACCGGCGAGCGCGGATGGCCGGTGCGGCCGATCCCCTGACCAGGGCTTACGAGCCTTATGAGGCGTGCGAGGAGATGTTGATGACGGCATTCATACTGGTTTCGGAGGCCCACACCGGCGGCTGGATATGGCGGGAGGTAGCGGCCCGCCTGCGGGAGTCGGGGGCCGAGGTGCATCCGGTGACGCTCACCGGCATGGGGGAGCGCCGCCACCTGGCGGGACCCGGCACGGATCTGGAGACGCATATCCAGGATGTGGTGCGGCTGATCGACCATGTGGACGCGCAGCGGGTGGTGATGGCCGGTCATGGTTACGGCATCCACCCGGTGCTCGGCGCCGCCGACCGGCGCCCCGAGCGGATCGCCCGGATCGTCCACCTGGACGCGGGCCTGCCCCAGGACGGCGACCCGGCGCTCAAGCTCGTGCCCGACCAGGCGGTCCGCGACCGGCTGCCGCCCCGGTCCGGGGAGGGCGCCGGGGATGACTGGCGCGTCCCTCCGCCGCCGGTCGACGAGTGGCAGCGCTGGGGCAGCCTCGCCGGCGTCCCCGCAGACGCGCTCGCACGGCTGACCCGTTACGCCGCGCCGCAGCCGGTGGGCACGCTCACCCAGCCACTGCGGCTGTCCGGGGCGGGCTCCGAGCTGCCGGTGACGGGTGTCCTGTGCACCGCCAACGGGCCGGGCATCGCCATGGTCGAACTCCAGGTGGGACTCGGGGACCCCCGCCTCCAGGCGCTCACCGACCCCCGAGTGAGTTTCTTCGAACTCGACACCGGCCACTGGCCGATGCTCTCGACCCCCGGTGAACTGGCCGACGTACTGCTCCGGGCCGCGAAGGGAGAAGGGCGCCGACTGTCCGTGACGGTGAGCGAACAGCCCACACACCTGCGGCCTTTCCTCCTGGACGTACCGAAGCGGCCCCGCGAGCGGGTGGGAAACGTCGACCTCCACCTGCCCGATGCCGAAAACCCCTCTCCAACAGTGGTGTTCGTCCACGGCGGCCCGATTCCCGCCGGCGTGCGGCCGACCCCGCGTGACTGGCCGGCGTTTGTCGGCTACGGGCAGTACGTGGCCGGTCTGGGAGCCGTCGGTGTGACATTGGATCACCGGCTGCACGACCTCTCCGACTACGGGCGCGCTGCCGAGGATGTCGCAGAAGCGGTCGAACTCGTACGAGCCGATCCGCGGGTCGACGGGGACCGCGTCGCGCTGTGGTACTTCTCCGGTGGCGGGCCGCTGTCGGCCGACTGGCTCGCGGCGCCCCCGCCCTGGCTGCGGTGCGTGGCGGCGACCTATCCCATACTCGCGCCGCTGCCGAGCCGGGGCCCCGCCGAATCCGGGTTCCGTCCCGCGACCGCGGTGCGTACCGCGGGACACCTGCCGATCGTACTGACCCGGGTGGGGCTCGAACTCCCCGAGATCGCGGTGACGGTCGAGGAGTTCCTGACCGCCGCCAGGGACTGCGACGCCAATGTCGAGGTGGTCGACGTACCGCTCGGCCACCACGGTTTCGAGACGATCGACCACACCGGCCAGACCCGCCACGCCGTGCGGCACGCGGTGCGGTCCGTGCTGGGGCACTTGCGGAGCTGAAGGGCTCCTGACCAGCGGCTCTTGCCCCGTGGGCGGGGTGCCGCCGAGTTCACAGCTTGCCGGTGACGACTCCGCGCCAGGTCCACCCCGCGCCCAGGACGGTGTCCTGCAGGGGGTTCTTCAGGTCGGAGCTGTCGAAGGTGGACGTCTCGGTCGCTTCGAGGCCGCCGTCTTCGCCGCGTCCGAGCGTCCAGCTCTTGGAGACCGTATGTACCTGTCCGCGTTGGGCCTCGGCCGCGAGGGCGAGCCGGGGGGTATCGCCGGCCCACGTGACCTCGTACTGCTGGTCGAGCGAACGGACTTCCTGCTTCTCCGGGACCAGGCGCATACGGACTTGGAACACTCGGCTCACCTGGTTGCGGACGAAGAAGGTCTGCCAGGCCGGGTCCAGGATGCGCCACTCGGCCACCAGGTCGGCGCCCTCCTCGCGGCCGTCCCTGATGACGTACGGGACGTCAGGGCGATTGAGGCCGAGCAGAGCCGCGTGGACCTCGGCCGCGGATCGCGGGGCGACACCGTCGGCGGGGCGCTTGGTTCCGGTCAGCCTGTCGAAGAGTCCCATGAAATCAACCTTTGAAGAGTGCCGCCGACGACGGCCGCGACGGCCGGCGTCTGCGTGAGTCCGGGTGCGTGCGCGAGAAAGCGATCACGCCGGCCCCAGCGCCAGCGACTCTATGCTGAGAAACGGCCAGTGAGGTCGTCGAGTGCCGACGTGACCCGGGCCCACGTGGCCCAGTCGCGGTTCAGGGGTGGGAGTTCCGTGCCGGATCCGGCGTGCCATCCGGTGGCGACCGTCACCGCGTCCTGTCCGCTCGCGGCGCCCGCGGCGAGCGCCGCCGCGCCGAGGGCGACCAGTTCGGTGGTCTCGGGGATCAGGAGCGGGCGGCCGGAGAGGCGGCGTACGGTCTCCACCCAGGTACGTCCGCGCGCCCCGCCCCCGATCAGACGCAGCGGGCGCGAGGCGACCTCGGAGTCGGCGGGGTCGAGGCCGCAGGCGCGCAGTACCTCGTCGAGGGCCCGCAGGACGGTCACGGCGGCGCCCTCGTAGGCGGCGCCCAGGAGTTGCTGCGGCGTGGTGTCGTGGCGCAGGCCGGTCAGGAGGCCGGAGGCGGCGGGGAGGTCGGGGGTGCGTTCGCCGTCGAGGTACGGGAGGAGCACGGCCTCGCCGCCCGGCACGGCGTCGTCGCGGTTCAGGCCGAGGAGGGCCGCGACCTTGTCGACGGCGAGGGTGCAGTTCAAGGTGCAGGCGAGCGGCAGGTAACCGCCGTCGGCGGCGGCGAAACCGGCCAGCGCGGGGGAGGCGGGCCGGGTGCGGGTCGCCGCGAACACCGTACCGGAGGTACCCAGGCTGAGCACCGGATGGTCCAGCAGCCCGGCGCCGCCGAGGCCGAGCCCCACCGCCGCGGCCATGTTGTCGCCCGTACCCGCCGCGACGGCGATCCCGGCGGGCAGGCCGAGCCGCTCGGCCGCCGCGCGCGTGAGGGAGCCGATGCGGGTGGCGCCGGTCGGGGCCACGGTCGGCAGCAGCTTCTCGTCCAGGCCGACCAGGCCGAGGAGTTCCGCGTCGTACGCGCCGGTGGCGGTGGAGTACCAGCAGGTGCCCGAGGCGTCACCGGGGTCCGTCGCCGCCACCCCGGCCAGCCGTTCCGTGAGGAAGTCGTGGGGCAGGCGTACGGCGGCGGCCGACTCGGCGGCGTACGGCTCGTTCTCCCGCAGCCACTGCCACTTCGCGGCCGTCATGGAGGCGACCGGGACCGATCCCGTACGTGCCGTCCACGCCGCGGGGCCGCCGAGCGCCGCGGTGAGGGCGGCGGCCTGCGGCGCGGAACGGGTGTCGTTCCAGAGCAGGGCGGGGCGCAGCGGCCGCCCCGCGCCGTCGAGTACGACCAGGCCGTGCTGCTGGCCCGCGACCGCGATGCCGGTGACGGCGGACGCCCGTACCCCCGACTCCCGCAGACCGGCGGCGACCGCCTCGCCCAGCGCCTGCCACCACACCTGCGGATCGCTCTCGCGCGCCCCCGCCTCGCCGGTGACCTCGTGCGGCGCGCGCCCGACGGCCAGCAGCCGGCCTGTCGCGGCGTCGACGAACGCCGCCTTCGTGGACTGCGTGGAACTGTCCACCCCGATGACGACGGTGCTCGGCGGCATGGGACCCCTCGTTTCCTCGGTTCGCTTCTGTGGGACAGATTGGTCGTGCAGTATTAGTCATGTCAACAAACAAATGGAGGCCGGTCACATGAGTCGCATGACGGAGCGCTTCACCCCCACCCCGGACGACAAGTTCACCTTCGGTCTGTGGACCGTCGGCTGGCAGGGCGTCGATCCCTTCGGCACGGCGACCCGCCCGGCCCTGGACCCGGTCGAGTCCGTCCAGCGCCTCGCCGCCCTCGGCGCCCACGGCGTCACCTTCCACGACGACGACCTCATCCCCTTCGGCTCCTCGGACGCCGAACGGGAGGCGCGCGTCAAGCGGTTCCGCCAGGCGCTGGACGCCACCGGCATGAAGGTGCCGATGGCGACCACCAACCTCTTCACCCACCCCGTCTTCAAGGACGGCGCCTTCACCGCCAACGACCGCGACGTACGCCGCTACGCCCTGCGCAAGACCATCCGCAACATCGACCTCGCCGTCGAACTGGGAGCCACCACCTACGTCGCCTGGGGCGGCCGCGAGGGAGCCGAGTCCGGGGCCGCGAAGGACGTGCGCGTCGCCCTCGACCGGATGAAGGAAGCCTTCGACCTCCTCGGCGCGTACGTCACTGAGCAGGGCTACGACCTGCGCTTCGCCATCGAACCCAAGCCCAACGAGCCGCGCGGCGACATCCTCCTGCCCACCATCGGCCACGCCCTCGCGTTCATCGAGCGCCTGGAACGCCCCGACCTGGTCGGCGTGAACCCCGAGACCGGCCACGAGCAGATGGCCGGCCTCAACTTCCCGCACGGCATCGCCCAGGCCCTGTGGGCGGGCAAGCTCTTCCACATCGACCTCAACGGCCAGACCGGCATCAAGTACGACCAGGACTTCCGCTTCGGCGCCGGCGACCTGCGCCAGGCCTTCTGGCTCGTCGACCTGCTGGAGACGGCCGGTTACGAAGGGCCCCGCCACTTCGACTTCAAGCCCGTACGGACCGATGGCACCGACGGCGTATGGGCCTCCGCCGCCGGCTGCATGCGCAACTACCTGATCCTCAAGGAGCGGGCCGCCGCCTTCCGCGCCGACCCGGCGGTCCAGGACGCGCTGCGCGCCTCCCGGCTCGACGACCTCGCCCGCCCCACCGCCGCCGACGGCCTCGCGGCGCTGCTCGCCGACCGTGGTGCGTACGAGGAGTTCGACGTCACGGCGGCAGCCGAACGGAGCATGTCCTTCGAGGTGCTCGACCAACTGGCGCTCGACCACCTGCTGGGCGTACGCCAGTAACGGAGCCCGCGTGCGAGCCGGTCCCGGTGCTCAGTACGCCGCCGGGTCCGCCAGTACGTCCCGTACCACCAGCGCCGCCGCGCCGCGCGCCGCGTCCCCCGTCAGGGACGAGGCGCGCAGCCGGCCGCTGTCGCCCGGCCACAGGCCGGACACCACCCGCCGCTCCAGCTCCCGCTCGGCGGGAGGCGACAGCCACGGCATCAGCGTCCGGTAGATCCCGCCGAGCACCACCGCGTCCGGATCGAAAAGATTCACCGCCCCGGACAGGACGAGCCCCAGCATGGCCCCGGCCTGCCGGATCGCCGCGACGGCCCGCGCGTCGTCCGCACGCGCCCGCGACTCCAGCTCCGCCACGCCCGGCAGCCCGGCGTTCTCGTCGATGCCCGCCGCCCGCAGCACCGCCCGCTGGCCGGCGTACTGCTCCAGACAGCCCCGTGAGCCGCAGCGGCACTCGGGCCCCTCCGGGTCCACCACCACATGCCCGATCTCTCCGGCGAAACCGTGCGCGCCGCGCAGCAGTTCGCCGCCCAGAACCAGCGCGCCGCCGACGCCGATCTCACCGCTCAGGTAGAGGAACGTACGCTCCCGGCCGAGGCCGCCGAACCACAGCTCGGCCAGCGCCGCCAGATTCGCCTCGTTGTCCGAGCCGACCGGCAGCGTCCCTGGCCCCGGCAGCAGTTCCGCCAGTGCTCGCGCGAAGAGTTCCTGGGCCGCGACGCCGTTCCACCCCAGGTTGGGCGCCTGGCGGACCGTACCGCCGGAGACCAGACCGGGCAGTGCCAGCTTTACGCCGACCGGCCGCAGGCCGAACCCGGCCGCCGACTCCAGCGCCCGCGACGCGATCGCGGCGGCGTGCGCGAGGACTTCGTCCGGCCGGGCGCCACGGTTGTCGGTGTGCTCGGTCAGCCGTACCCGGTCGTCGCCCGACAGGTCGGTCACGCACACCGACACGTAGTCGACGTTGACCTCGACACCCAGCCCCGCCACGCCCGTACGCGCCACCTTCAGGACGGTGCCGGGCCGCCCCGCCTGCCCGCTGAACGTCTTTCCCGACTCGGTGACGAAACCGCCGTCCAGCAACTGCTCGACCAACGAGGAGACGGCGGCCCGCGTCAGCCCCACCCGCGCCGCGACCCCGGCGCGCGTCGCCTCGCCCCCGTCGTGGACGGCGCGCAGCACGAGGCTCAGGTTGTGCCTGCGCACGGTGTCCTTGTCGGCCTTCGGTTCCAGGCGCGGGGGGTTGCTTCTCATGGCACCGAGAGCCTAAGCGACGCCGTTCGGCGCCCGGACGTACGGCCTGGGCGCCGGTTACTCGCGAGGAACGGCGAGGTTGCTCTAAGGTGAGCGCTCCGATTCGGCACCACCTGCGGATCCCATGGGTGAACCGGGCTTTGTTGTGTCAATCGAAGGAAGTCCTGCCAATCCAGGACGCAATGTGTAGCTCAGGGCGACGTGGTGTCGGCAACTCCGCCAGACGTCGGCTTCCGTACGAGCCGATCCGCCCTCCCCCTCCCGCCATCCGGGACGCGACGGCGGCGGTCCTCTCTCATTCACCTACCTCGCGCGAAGGCAAGGCAGAGATGGCACGAGTCTCCCGACAGTCCGCCCGGCAGTCCGCCCGGAACCTCACCCGGCAGCCGGCCCACCCGGTGGACCACATGCTCCCGCTACCCAAACTCACCCTCTACGGCTTCCAGCACGTCCTCGCGTTCTACGCCGCAGCCGTGATCGTCCCGATCCTCCTCGGCAACGCCATGGGCCTGTCCCGGCAGGAGCTCGTCTACCTGATCAACGCGGACCTGCTGACCTGCGGTATCGCCTCGATCATCCAGGCCCTCGGCGTCTGGAAGATCGGCGCCAGGCTGCCGCTGGTCCAGGGCGTCACCTTCACCGCCGTCTCTCCCATGATCGCCATCGGCCTGGGGGCGGGCGGCGGCACCGCCGGACTGCTCGTCGTCTACGGCGCGGTGATCACGGCGGGCATAGCGACGTTCCTCTTCGCACCGTTCTTCAGCAAGCTGGTGAAGTACTTCCCACCGGTCGTCATCGGCACGATTCTCACCATCATCGGCCTCACCCTCATCCCGGTGGGCCTCCAGGACGCGGCAGGCGGCTCGCACTTGATGGGCGACCCCGCCTACGGCGATCCGAAGAACCTCGCGTACGCGCTCGGCACCCTCCTGTTCATCCTGGCCATGGTCCGGGTCGGCAAGCCGTTCCTGAGCAGTCTCGCCGTGCTGCTGGGACTGGTCGGCGGTACGGCCGTCGCCTGGCTCCTCGGCGACGCGCACTTCGGCGCGGTGTCGCAGGCGGACTGGTTCGGGGTCAGCACACCGTTCCACTACGGCATGCCGAAGTTCGAACTCCTTCCGATCATCGCCATGACCGTCGTCATGCTGATCACGATGGTCGAGACCACGGGTGACGTCTACGCCATCGGGGAGATCACCCGGAAGAAGGTCGACGGGGACACCGTCGCCAGGGCGCTGCGTGCCGATGGTGCCGCGACCGTTCTCGGGGGCGTCCTCAACTCGTTCCCGTACGTGGCGTTCGCCGAGAACATCGGTCTGGTGCGCATGTCCAAGGTCATGAGCCGGTACGTCGTCGTCGCGGCCGGAGTCTTCATGATTGTCCTGGGGCTGCTGCCGAAGGCGGGCAGCCTGGTCGCCGCGATTCCCCACCCGGTGCTCGGCGGTGCGGCGATCTCGATGTTCGGCATGGTCGCCGCCGTCGGCATCCAGATCCTGGGCAAGGTGGACCTGCGGGAGGAGCGCAACGCACTGATCCTGGCCGTGAGCCTCGGCGCCGCGCTGCTGCCCACCACGGTCCCGTCGTTCTTCGACCGGATGCCGGACGACGTACAGGCGGTCCTCGACAGCGGGATCACGCTGGGCGGCCTCACCGCCATCACGCTGAATCTGTTCTTCAACGTCTTCACGCGCCGCAGGGTCATGGAGATCGACTGGGACGACATGGAGGAGCCGGACGGCTCGGCGGAGCCCTACACCGGCGCCACTGCCCGCTGAGCCGCGCGCCATCGGCCGGGGGCCGGGAGGGCTGCTGGGCCCTCGCCGGCCCCAACGGGCGTACGGGCGCGTACCGGTGCACGGGCGTACCGGCGTAGGGGCGCGTACCGGCGTACGGCGCAGGGGTCAGCGGCCCACCGTGTTGAACGGCGGTACGTCGCCCGCCTCACCGATCAGCTCCCAGAAGTGGTCGACCAGCCGACGCAGATACGCGGCCCGTTCGGCCGCGATCTCCTTGAGCCGGGCGTCGGCGTTGCGCGCCACCAAGTGCCCCATGTAGCGCTCGGAGAACGCGGCGAACTCCGCGTGCATCGTGCGCAGCGCATCGCCCACCAGGGTCTCGTCGACACAGACGATCTCCGCCACCCGGCCGACATGCGCCTTCCACCGCCCTTCGATGGCCGACCGCAGATGCTCGGCCAGCTCGTCGACCCGGCCCATGATCCCGATCAGCTTCCGCAGGGAGAGACCCAGGGCGTCCACCAGAGCCCTGGTCTGGCGCGGATCCCCGTCCCAGCGCTGAGCCGCCTCGGCAGCGCGGTAGTCGGCCGCGTCCATGCCGATCCGGTACGCCAGCCGCTCCACGCTCAGCAGCCGGGCCAGCCGGTGTTCGGCGAGGGTGCGCGGTTCGATGCCCATCAGCGTGGTGGTGGTGCACCACAGGACATCGGCCAGCGCGAAGAGCTGCGGCTCCGACGGCACATGGGTGCCCTGCTCCCAGGCGGCGATCAGGTCGGGGTGGGTGGGGGCACCGCATGCCGCCATGGAATGCGCGACCTGAGTCGTGGTCAGGCCCATCCGGGCGCGCGCGGCTCTGGCTTCTGCGGGGGAGAACGGAGTGCTGTACACGGACGAGACACCTCGCTGCACCCGGCGGGCGTTGGGCGCTTGGGGGAGACGGACGGGTGGACGAACATCCAGGAGCGGGCAGATTAACAGAACATCCAGTGGTAGGAACCCCTGGCTGCCCTTGGATACGAAGGCACCCGAAGGTGCGGGCCTGCCCGCCTACCCCTCGTCGTCCCCCGCCCCCGGAGGGATCAGCGTCGCGCGGAAGGACTTTGCCGGGGCGACATTGCCCGCCGAATCGATCGTGCGGTACTCGACCGTGTGCGAGCCGTACTCCGGTGTCGCGTCGTCCCACGGCACGACACGCGGCGTGCCGAGCTTGCCGTAGACCAGGTCGTCGATGACCGTGCCGCCCGGAGTGAACCGGAACGGTGCGTTCGCGTCCGTCGGCCAGCCGAAGTACGTGTACCAGCCGTCGCCGTCGACCCGGAACTGCATGACGACGTAACCCGCCTGATCGTCGCGGGCCGTCAGCTTCATCGTGAACGGACCGTCGTAGACGTACTCCACCGGCTTCCCCGGCCGCCGCACCGTGCGCAACGGATCGGACAGCTCGTACGCCGCCTTCGCGGGCGTCGCGTCGACGTTCCAGGTCAGCGTCCGGTCCGTACCGGCGATGCGCGCCTTCAGGGTGTGACCGCCGCGGCGCAGCGCCAGCGTGCCCAGGTCCAGGTCGCGGTCGTTGCCGGGGTTGCGGACCGGTCGCCCGTCCAGCGTCCACCGCACCTGTGGGGCGCTGCCCGTGGGATGCGTGGTGTCGGCGTACACCACCGATTCGGCACCCACCGGGGAGGCAGTGCCGGTGTGGCCGGTGAACTCCACGGGGGTGGAGGACGGTTCGGTCGTGAGAGACGGGTCCACCGTCCAGGTGACGGTGCGCGTCAGTGCGGCGGAGGCGCGGATCTCCGGGTCCCGTACGAAAGGCGTCGGGTCGAAGACCGTCGCCGTGAGGGTGTGGCGCCGGCCCTCGGAGAGACCGAGGCGCCGAAGGTCCAGGCTGCGCCTGCCCTCCGTGCCGTCCACCTTCCGCCCGTCCAGCCGCCACACCGTGCCGAGTTCCCCTCCCACCGGATGCAGCGTGTCGACCCACACCGTGCGGTCGTCCCCGATCGCCGCGCTGTTCGCGGTGTGGCCCTCCACCAGGTTCACCCTGGCGGAGATGGCCTGGGTCATGATCTCCCGCTCCACCTGGTCGAAGGCGTAACCGAGCGTCTTCATCATCGAGTGCCTGCTCGGCCGCCAGACCCCCTTCGTCCGGTACATGCCGCCCTCGTGGCGCCCGATGACGCCGCCGGAGTCGCTGCGTTCGCCCAGCCAGCGCCACCACTTGTGCTGCTCGGCGCGCATCTCTTCCTCGGTGAGCAGCGTGTGGTGCGCGGAGGCCGGCTCGCCGCCCTCGTACGTACCGCCGGGGACCCCGCGCGCGTAGTAGTCGTACTCGTCCTGGAGCTTGCCCAGCGAGTGGCCGATCTCGTGCGGGGTGATGAGCGAGGACAGCGCGTTGCCGCCGGACGCGGTCGCGAAGGTGCCCCCCGCACCACCGTACGTCGCGCTGTTGGCGAGGCCGACGATCTGCCGGTTGGAACTCTTCGAACCGGGGATCAGGTCGGCCAGAGCCGTCGCCGCCGCCGAGTCGACCGACAACAGCCGCTGCACACTGGCCGGGTCGCAGCCACCCCAGAAGCCCATGTCCAGGGGGGTGTCACGGCGCGGCGCGTCCAGGCCGGGATCGCAGTCGACACCCGACTCGGCGGACGGCACTTCCACCGCCCACACGTTGATGTACGAACGGTAGGAGGCGAACGGTTCCATGCTCCACAGCACATTGAGGTGCTTGTCGACATCGGTACGGAAGCCGGCCATGTCCGCGGCGGTATAGCCGTCACCGAGCACGACGAGATTGAAGCGCTTGTCGGCGGGGCCCGTCTGCTGGACGGGCACCACCTTGGCCTTCGCGGTCACCGGGTGGGGCGCCACCGCCCTGGCCCCCGCCGCCCCCGCCGCCGCCGAGGCCGGTGGTGTGGTGCCGATGGCGCAGGCGGCGAGGAGTGCCCCCGCCACCGCGAGAAGCGCGGGTCTGTTCAGAAGTCTCATGGTGGTGCACCCTCCGTCTGCCGTACGACTGGTGATCACGCGGTGGCGGGGAGCGTACGGGTGCGGTCAACGCCCGGTAAAGGGGACGGTGTTGACCGTGGCGCAAACTGTGAGCCGGGTCGGCGCCGCCGCCACCGGCTCCGGCAGGCGCAGACCGGGTCCGCCGGGCGTGACCGAGCCGAGGACGCTCGGGCGGCGGGCGCCGGTGCACGAAGGGACCGTACCGGGCAGGCCGTGGGCGGTCAGCCAGCCGAGGACGGCGAAGGCGTACGCCTCCTTGGCGGCCGACGGCAGCCCCAGTTCGTCCGACGTCCGCAGGGGTACGCCGCCGAGCTCCTGGCGCAGCAACGCCATCAGGACCGGGTTGCGCGTGCCACCGCCGGACGCGATCACCTCCGTGGCGCCGAAGGGCCGGATGGCGTCGGCCACCGTCCGCGCCGTGAGCCGGGTCAGGGTGGCGACGACATCCTCGGTGGGCAGGGACCCGAAACCGGCCAGCGCGGCGCGCAGATAGGGCAGGTGGAACAGCTCCTTGCCCGTCGTCTTCGGCGCGGGCTTCGCGTAGTACGGCTCGTCCAGCAGCCGCCGCAGCAGCGGGCCATGGACGCGGCCGCGCGCGGCGAGCGCGCCGTCCACGTCCATGGAGTACGCCGCGCCGCCGCCCGCCGACTCCGTTACCGCCGCGTCGATCAGCGCGTTGGCGGGCCCCGTGTCGAAGGCCAGCGGTTCGCCCGAACCGCCGTCGGCCACCGTGATGTTCGCGATGCCCCCGAGATTCAGCGCCACCGGGACACCTGGCCGCCCGCGCAGCCACATGACATCGACGAGGCTCACCAGCGGCGCGCCCTGGCCCCCGGCGGCCACATCGCGCGTACGGAAGCCCGAGACGACCGCGCGGCCCGTCGCCTCGGCGATCCAGGCCGGCTCACCGATCTGGAGCGTGCCGTGCACCCGGCCGTCCTCCGCCCAGTGGTAGACGGTCTGTCCGTGCGAGGCGATCAAGTCCGCACGTCCGCCGCACAGTTCACGGTCGGCCCGGACAGCGGCGTCGGCGAAGGCCTGCCCGATGCGTGTGTCGAGCCGGCACACGGCGGCGAGTGTTGTCCCGGCGGGGGGCAGCGCCCCGGCCAGCGCCGCCCGCAGATCGTCGTCGTACCCCGAGCTGATCAGGCCCAGCGGCGTGAGCACCAGGGCGTCCCCGTCGAGGGTGAGGTCGGCGGCGGCGGCGTCGATGGCGTCGTGCGACGTGCCGGACATCAGGCCGATGACCCGCATGCCGCTCACCGCAGCGCCCGCTTGTGGTCGTCGCCGCGCAGCGTCAGCAGCGCCAGGACGCTCACCGCGCAGGTCACCGCCGCGTAATAGGCGGGGATGTCGACGTCACCCGTACGCTTGACGACTTCGGTGATGATGAGCCCCGCGCAGCCCGAGAACACGGCGTTGGACAGCGCGTACGCCAGGCCGAGTCCCGTATAGCGCACGGTGGTCGGGAACATCTCGGCCAGCATCGCGGGCCCCGGCCCGGCCATCAGCCCGACGGCCGCCCCGGCACCGAAGAGCGCCGCCCCCTTCGCGTACGCCGACTGGCCCGGGTCCTGCACCAGATTCAGCAGCGGCAGCGCGAGCACGGCGACCAGCAGCGCCCCGGTCAGCATCACGGTCCGCCGCCCGATCCGGTCACTGACCATGCCCGCCGGCAGGATCGACGCCGCGAACCCCACATTGGCGAGGACCGTGGCGACGAGTGCCTGCTGGAACGTCGCGTTCAGCGTGCTCTGGAGGTATGAGGGGAGTACGACCAGGAAGGTGTAACCGGCCGCCGACCAGCCCATGAGCCGCCCGGCGGCCAGCGCGACGGCCGTGACCGTCTCCCCGGCGGGCGGCGGCCGCACGGGCTCGCTCCGCCCGACGACGGCCGACGCGAAGGCCGGCGTCTCGTCCAGGCGCAGCCGCAGCCACAGCGCGACGAGCCCGAGCGGCAGCGTCAGCAGGAAGGGCACCCGCCAGCCCCATCCGTTGAGCTGCGACTCGGTCAGTACGGTCGCGAGGAGCGCCGCCATGCCCGCGCCCGCGAGCAGACCGAGCGCCACCGTGAACGACTGCCACGCCCCGTAGCGCCCCCGCCGGCCCGGCGGCGCGAACTCCGTCATGACCGACACCGCGCCGCCGAACTCCCCGCCCGCCGACAGGCCTTGCAGGATCCGCAGCAGCGTCAGCAGCCACGGGGCGGCGGCGCCGATGGAGGCGTACGTCGGCAGCACACCGATCAGCGCCGTGGCGCCGGTCATCAGACAGATCACCAGGATGAGCGTCGGCCGGCGGCCGAACCGGTCACCGAGCCGCCCGAACACCGCCGCCCCGACGGGCCGGAAGAAGAACGCCAGCGCGAAGGACGCGTACGTCTTGATGAGCCCCTCTACGCCGCTGCCGCCCTCAGGGGTGAAGAAGTGCGCGGCGATGATCGTGGCGAAGTAGCCGTAGACGCCGAACTCGTACCACTCGATGAAGTTGCCGACGGACCCCGCCACCAGCGCCCGGCGCGAGCGGACCGGCCGGACTGCCACAGGAGGGGGGACCGGACCAGGGGCGGATGTGGTCATGGGGCAAGCGTGCTGACCGGGCAGCCGCACCACAAGTCCCGTGCCGCCACCTGCCGTACGTCCCACCCCTGTCCGGCGCCAGGCCCCGCCCCGCCGGAGCGGGACAGGGCCGGCTGTCCGTCGCCCGCCGCGCGCTCAGACGCCCGGTGGCACCCGCGAGGGCCGGCCGGAGCCGCGCGTCATGGTGTACCCGGCGACGGCCGCGGCCGCCCCCAGGCCGCCCCCGCCCACCGTCCAGAGCCAGCGCGACGACCACCAGCCCGACGAGAACGACTCCCCGGCCGCCTCGGCCACCTCCGCGCCGGACGCGGTGACGGAGGCGGCGTCCCGCGGGGCCGCCTTCGCCTGGCTGCCGTGGACGCAGGCCTGGCGCCGGCGCAGCCCGTCGTAGACATCGAGCTGCCAGGTGGCCGCGCCGTGCCGGGCGGGAAGATCACCCCCGGCCCCCAAACGCCGGACGGGCCGGTTGTTGTCAGAGCGCGTGGCCGGTCGTCGCGTCCACGTGGGCCGGGACCGGGTCATGGCTGTCGCCCACCGTGGACGTGCCGGCCGGTTCGAACACGAGAATCGACGCGCCGCCCGCCGACGACGGCTTGTGCCAGGTGCCGCGCGGGACGACGTACACCGAGCCGGTGGGCAGCACCACAGACCGCTCCGCACCCTCCACGCCGCCGTCGCGCAGCGCGATCGTCAGCTCGCCGCCGAGTACCTGGAAGAACTCGTCGGTGTCCTCGTGGACGTGCCAGACGTGCTCGCCCGCGACCTTGGCCACGCGTACGTCGTAGTCGTTGACGCGGGTCACGATGCGCGGGCTCCACAGCGCGTCGAAGGAGCCGAGAGCGTCGGCGAGCGCGAGGGGTTCCTGCTGCTGGTGCGGTTCGTTCGTAGCCATGGCCTCATCGTCGTCCCTGGCGCCGCGCCACTGTGAGTGCTAGGAATCGCACATGCCGCAAGAATCCTCGCAGGAGGTCTCACCGTCCCGGTCGCGCCTCCACCGGGTCGTCGTGATCGTCGACGAGAACTCGAACCCCTTCGAACTGAGCTGCGCGATCGAAGTGTTCGGCCTGCGCAGGCCCGAACTCGGCCGCGAGCTCTACGACTTCGCCCTCTGTTCCCCCGAACCCCGCATCCTCATGAGGGACGGGTTCTTCACGCTCACCGGAGTGGCGGGGCTGGAGGCGGCCGACACCGCCGACACCCTGATCGTGCCCAACCGGCCGGACATCGACGTGCCGCGCCGCCCGGCGGTACTGGACGCCGTCCGGCGGGCGCACGCGCGCGGCGCCCGGCTGGTGGGCTTCTGCAGCGGCGCCTACACGCTCGCCGAGGCAGGGGTGCTCGACGGGCGTCGCGCCACTGCGCACTGGCAGTGGGCGGACTCCTTCCGGGCCCGCTTCCCCGCCGTCCGGCTCGAACCGGACGTGCTCTTCGTCGACGACGGCGACATACTCACCGCCGCGGGCAGTGCCGCCGCCCTCGACCTCGGACTGCACCTGGTCCGTCGCGACCACGGCGTGCGGATCGCCGTCTCCGTGAGCCGCCGTCTCGTCTTCGCCGTCCACCGCGACGGCGGCCAGCGCCAGTTCGTCGAGCACCCGATTCCCTCGGCCGTCTCCTGCGGCGGCACTTCGCTCGGCCCGCTCCTGGAATGGGCGAGGGGGCGGCTCGGTACGCCGCTGACCGTATCCGGCCTCGCCGCGCACGCGGCCGTGAGCCCGGCGACGCTGCACCGCAGGTTCCGCGCCCAGCTCGGCACCACACCCCTGGCCTGGCTCACCGCCGAACGCGTCGCGCTGGCCTGCCGCTTGATGGAGGGCGGCGACCGGGCCGTCGAATCCGTGGCCCGCGCGAGCGGACTCGGTACGGCCGCCAACCTCCGCGCCCAGTTCCGCCGCCGCACCGGACTCACCCCCAGCGCCTACCGCGAGCGGTTCGCACCGGGCGCCCCCGGCGCCTGAACCGGCTTTCTGCGGCGGATTGTGGAAGCAGGACGTCTGTGATCCCTTCGGGTGATAGACCAGAAGGGTGCGGGGGCGACGACTTCTCAATTACAGCGACGCGGTGGCGATCCTCGGCGGCGACAGCGCCGCGCTGACGGCGGCCGACCAGGCGCTCGGCGGCGCGCTGTCGATGGCGACGGGCGGTGCCAGCGACGCGGTGCTCAACCTGTTCGAGGCGCGGGGAGGGGTGCTGCGGCTCGGGCGTGACCTGACGTCGGGGCTGCGGGAGCGGCTGGGCTCCTGCGAGCGGGCGGAGCGTACGGAACGGATCGCGGCGGCGCACGCCGTGCTCGTGGTCACGGCGTATTTCGAGGCGCTCGGGGAGGCGGAACTCCCCTTCGACCTCGCTGAGTTACGGCTCACCCGGCGCGAGCAGATCGGTCTGGCCGGGGGTTCGGAGGACGCGAACGGCTTCATTCACACGCTGGTCGCCACTGCCGCCCCGCAGCCCGCGCCGCATCTGCCGTACGAGGAAGTGTGCGACGAACTCGAAGACTGGTACGGGGTGCTCTCGTTCAGGCTGGTGCGATTCCTTCGCGGACTGGCCGTATGGGACGGGCTCGACGAGACGAAGCGCCTACAGACGTTGCAAGCGCTGGGCCATGACCTGGGCCGCCGGGCCATCCAGCGTTACGGCGAGCTGTACGCACAACTCGCCCTGGCAATACCGGAGTTCGGCTTCTGGTCCGGACAGATCGAGCACCAGGCCACCCGCGCCGGACTCCGTCAGGCGCTCACCGGCATCGAGACCGCCCTGGCGGGCCTGACCTCGTTACGCCCGTTCACGCACGCCGCCGCCGCCCTCACCACCGGCTACCGGGCCGCCCTGCCCCGGCCGATCCTGGCCGAGGGAGACGCGCCGACGGGCGTGTGCCTGCCCACCCTCGGCGAGGGATACGTCGACCCCGACTTCCGCGTCCAGGCCGTGGCCGAAGGCCCGCACGGACCCGCCGAAGAGGAGTGGTGGGAGACCGCGCCCGTACGGTCCGACCTCACCGAGTACCTCGCGGGAGCCCTCACCTCCGTCGCCACCACCACCGCGCCCCTGGTCGTCCTCGGCCAGCCGGGCGCGGGGAAGTCCGTACTGACCAAGATCCTCGCCGCCCGGCTGCCGGAGGCGGGCTTCCTGCCCGTCCGGATCATCCTGCGCGAAGTGCCGGCCGACGCCGACGTGCAGGACCAGATCGAACACGCCGTACGCGCCACGACCGGCGAACGGGCATCCTGGCCGGACCTCGTCCGGGCAGCGGAGGGGGCCGTACCCGTCCTCCTCTTCGACGGCTTCGACGAGCTGCTCCAGGCCACCGGCGTCAGCCAGTCCGACTACCTGGTACGGGTGGCCCGCTTCCAGCAGCGCGAGGCGGACCAGGGGCGGCCGGTCCTCGCGCTCGTCACCAGCCGTACCGCCGTCGCCGACCGCGCGCGCTACCCCGAGGGCGCGGTGGCGCTGCGCCTCGAACCCTTCCGGGAACAGCAGGTCGAGCGCTGGCTGGACCTGTGGAACCGCCTCAACGAGCCGTACCTCACCGCGCACGGACTGCGGCCCCTGCCCGCCGCCGTCGCGGCGCGCCACCATGCCCTCGCCTCCCAGCCGCTGCTCCTGCTGATGCTCGCCCTGTACGACGCCACGGGCAACGCCCTGCAATGCGGAGCCGACGCCGACGAACCGCTGGGCGAGGCCGAGCTGTACGAGGAACTCCTCGCGTCGTTCGCCGTCCGCGAGGTGGGCAAGTCCGCCACAGCGCTGACCGGACAGCAACTGGCCAACCGGGTCGAGCAGGAGCTCCAGCGCCTCTCCCTGATCTCCTTCGGCATGCTCAACCGGCACCGGCAGTGGATCACCACTGCCGAGCTGGAGCAGGACCTGGCCGCGCTGCTCGGCCGCCCCGAGTCACCCCGCGCCGGCTTTCGCGCGCCGCTCGACCAGGCGGAAATCGCGCTGGGCCGGTTCTTCTTCGTCCAGCGGGCGCAGGCACTGCGCGACGACCAGCGGCTGGCGACGTACGAGTTCCTGCACGCCACCTTCGGCGAGTACCTCGCCGCCCGTCTCGCCGTACAGCTTCTCGGCGGGCTGCTCGACCAGCGCCCGGCGCTGTCCCTCGGCAGGGCGGGAGTCGACGACGACCTGCTGTACGCCCTGCTGTCCTACGCGCCGCTGTCCTCCCGCCAGATGCTCCGCTTCGTCGGCGCCCGGATCCGCCGTATCGCCGCGCAGGACCGTGAGCGGCTCGGCGGGTTACTCGTCACCGTGATGGCCGACCACCGCAACCGCACCGAGCACCGGTTCGGCGAATACCGGCCGACCGTCCGCGCGACCTCCTCGCGGCACGGTCTGTACGGCGCCAACCTGATGATGCTGACGGTGCTGATCAGGGACGGAGTCAAGGCGAGCGAAGTGTTCCCCGGCGACACCAATCCGGCGGGCACCTGGCACCGGAACGTACTGCTGTGGCGGTCGGCGTTCACCGAGCCGGAGTGGACGGACTTCGCGATAGCCCTCGACCTCCGCCACACCTGGAACGGTGACCGGCGGGACCTGGACATCCGGCCGGCGGACGATGTCCTCGTCCCCGAACCGGTCGACGCGTACTGGCTCTACGGCCGCCCGCCGGGCCACGGGGACCGCACCAGCAACGTCTGCTGGTCCCGCCCCTACCCGGACCAGATCCGGCACAAGATGGCGGTGTCCGGCGGGACCAACGACGCGCTCGTCCTGCACGCCGCAGACCCTCTCTTCCGCTGGATGGGCTCCGCGGTCACCACCTTTGTCGGTACGCCGGAGGGCACCGCCACTTCGGTCGCCCACAGCCTGACGGACCTGTGGCTGGCGAGCGGCCTCGGTGCCCCGGACGGCCACCTGGCTGTTCTGTACGAGCGCTGCGGCACGTTCCTCCGGTCGCGCTCCGGTCTCGACCAGGACACCCGCGAACGCGCGGTCCGGCTGGTCCTGGGGCAACTGGTCAACGACGCCGCCCGGCTGCCCGCCTCCGTGGTGTGGAGTGTGCTGGACGCGCTGTACCCCCGCGAGCTCGACCCCGAGGTGTCGCTGGAACTGAAGGCGCGTGCCGCCATGGTGGCACTGGAGTCGGGCGCCACCGGGCAGGAGCGGGCCGAGCTCCGGAACTACTGGGAGATGGTCGTCGAAGCCCTCCTGGCCGGCGGCGCCTTCGGCCGGGTGCTGGGCCTCTGGGCCGAAACCCCGGAATCGCAGTGGGCGAGCGGGTGGTTCGGTGACACGGTCCGTGAGGTGCTGGACCGGACGGCCGACAGTCAGTTGCGCGGTGCGCCGGCGGAGACCCTGGACCGGGTACGCGGCCTGGTCGCCGCGTATGCCCCGGTCCGCCCGGACGGCAACGGCCATCAGCCCACGTCGAGCGCGTTCCGCAGCCCCAGCCGATAGCGCGTCCGGTCGTGCCGCTTCAGGAACTCGATCTCCGGCGGCCGGAACAGTGGTGTGACCGTGCAGCGCGGGGCGGTCGAACCCACGCGGTCCAGCAGGGCATTGACCGCCGCGCGGGCCGACGCGTTCGCGCCCTCCATCGTCGCCAGGTCGATGTCGACGGACACGTAGTCGCCCGCCAGGAAGAAGTTGGGGATCTTCGTCGCAGCCGACGGCCGGTTGTGGAACGTACCCACCGGGTGGATCAGCAGCTCGTCCTCGTTCCTCGGGTCCGGCGTGCCGATGCCGTCCACGCCCGGGTCGAGGAACCACGAGTGGAGTGCGCTGTCGCGCAGTACGGTCTTGCCGGTGTCGTTGAGCGCGGCCTTGAGCTGCGCCCACACCTCGCGCGCGACCTCCTCGCGGGTGCACTGCTTCGCGGTCTTCCCGTACAGGATCCCGGCCTTGTCCCACTCCGAGATGTCGACCGACAGGCAGTCCGCCGCCGTGCCGTCGCCGTAGTCGGCGGGGAAGTTGCGGTCCGGCCAGTGCTGGGCCTGGGCGATGGCGGTCAGGGACCAGGGCGAGTCGACGCAGTTGAGGTGGCCGTGCAGGATCGGCGTACGCTCCGTCAGGTAGAACTGGATGCCCGTCATCCAGTCCGTCCTGAGCCGGTCGCACCGCGCGAGCTGCGGGTCGGCGGCGCGCATGGCGGCGTTCCAGGTGGGCCGTGCGTGCTCCACCGGGAGGGCGCACACGTAATGCCCGGCGGTCACGGTCCGGCGTACGCCGTCCGGGTCCTCGATCATCGCCGCCGAGATCTTCCCGTCGGCGTACTTCATCTCCCGTACGGTCCAGCCGATCCGGAAGTCGACGCCCAGGCCCCGCAGATGGTCCACCCACGGGTCGATCCACGCCTCGTTGGTCGGCGCGTTGAGGATGCGGTCCGGCGGGCCGTCGGCGCCCCGGCCCAGTGCGTTGAGCACGAAGGCCTCGCCGAGCGTGCCGACCGTACGGGTGCTGGCCTCCTCGGCCTTCGTCGCGACGATGTTGCGGGTCACGCCGATGGCGAGGATGCGCTGGTAGTCCTCGGACATCCGCTCGGCCCGCACGAAGTCCCACCAGGGCGTGCGCTCCCACGTGTGGTCGCGCCGCTCGTCGCAGCTGGTCAGGAAGACGAGCGCGCGGTTCACGAAGTACGCGCTCTCGTGCGCGGGGAGGTTGGCGGCGGTTTCGAGCAGCCCGGTCAGCGCGCGGCGGATGTCGTCGAGCGTGAGGTCGGCCGGCTGGTGGCCGGGCCAGGGGATCGGCATCCGCAGGTCCTCGCGGCCGGTGCGCGCGAACATCATCTCGCGCGGTGCGACGAGATTGTCGTGGACGCCGTTGGCGTTGCCGGGGAACGGGATGCGGCGCATCGTGTCCGGCAGGTTGTGGTAGATGCCGGGGATGAAGCGGAAGCCGTGCTCGGCGGGCAGCCGTCTGCGCCCGCCCTTCGCGCTCTGCGGTACGTCCATGCTGCGGGCCTTGCCGCCGAGCGCCCGTTTCTCGTACACCGTGACGGCGAAACCGCGCTCGGCGAGCTCGTGCGCGGCCGTGAGGCCGGCGACCCCGCCGCCCAGCACGGCGACCGGCTCCTGAGCCTTGGCCGCAGCCGTACTCCGGGCTGCGGCGGCCGTCGCGGGCGCCGCTCCCAGCGCCATCGCCCCGCCCGCCGCCGCCACCGCGGCCCCTGCCACGAAGGTGCGTCTGGAACTGCCCATGCCCGTCCCCCTGTCGCCTTACCGGCGGTAACTGCCGCGTCAGGCCCAGGAGAATACGGGCGGCCCCCAGGACCCGGAAGGCACGTGCGCGCCCCGCCGCACATTGGCGCGAAAGGGCCCCACCGGCCGCAGGCACAATGGGGACATGTCCCGACGCGGTTCACGCGGTACGAGCCACCGCCCCCAGAGCCGGCCCGTCCGCGGCCCGTCCGCCCCCGCACCCCTCGCCGCCGCCTCACCCTGCCCCTGCGGGCTCCCCGCCGCCTACGGCGAGTGCTGCGGACGCTTCCACTCCGGCGCGGCCGCCGCGCCCACCGCAGAGCTCCTCATGCGCTCCCGTTACAGCGCGTTCGTCACCCAGGACGCCGCGTACCTGCTGCGCTCCTGGCACCCCGGCACAAGGCCCCGGACCCTCGACTTCGACCCGGACATGCGCTGGCAGGCGCTGGACATCCTGGCCACGACCGACGGCAGCGCCTTCCACACCACGGGAACGGTCACCTTCCGCGCCCACTACACGCACCGGGGCGAGCCGGGCGAACTCCACGAGCAGAGCCGTTTCACGCGCCACGAGGGCGCCTGGGTGTACCTGGACGCCGTCTTCACGCGCTGATCGCCCTCGTACGACGACCGTTCCCTTTCCTCCCGGTCTGGTGGTGTTTCAGGCGACATCGTAGGGGTACTGCGGACGCGATCGCGGACCACTCCACGAAACCGCTCCACGCACCATCGGGAGGCAGGCCATGGACGGCATCACCGCCCTGGAACTCGACGCGCTCTGGGACGATTTCCACCGCGTGGTGAACATGACGTCGCAGGAGCTGAGCACCTGGCTGCGGACCAGTGGCGCCGCCGAGAACAGCGAGCCACTGCCCGAGCGGGCCGGGACCGGGACCGGGCGGCAGGTACTGGCCATCATGGGCAAGCGGCGCACGGACCTGACCGAGGACGACGTCACGGTCATGCGGCAGGTGGTGGAAACCGTCAGCGCACAGCGGCGCACCGACCTCGAACCGACACCGGGGGACAGCGTCTGGCGGCACCGGCTGATGACGCTGGGGCACGACCCGCTCAAGCCGTCATGACCACCGCGAACGAGCGCACGGTCCGCGCGCTCCTCGACGCGCACGGGCGTACGTACGCCGCCGAGGCCGGCATCCGCTTGCGCGACACCCCGCAGCCGCTCTACCGCCTCCTCGTCCTGTCCTGCCTGCTGAGCGCCCGCATCCAGGCCTCCATCGCCGTGGCCGCCGCCCGCGCGCTGCACGACGCGGGAATGCGCGACGCGCGCCGCATGGAAAGCGCCACCTGGCAGCAGCGTGTGGACGCCCTCGGTGCGGGCGGTTACCGCCGCTACGACGAACGGACCGCCACCCAGCTCGGCGACGCGGCGCGACTGGTCCTCGACAAGTACGGCGGCGACCTGCGCCGCATGCGAGCCGCCGCCGACGGCGACACGCAGGCGCTGCGCCGCCTGCTGCGTGAGGTGCCGGGGCTCGGGCCCGCCGGTACGGACATCTTCCTGCGCGAGGCGCAGGCCGTATGGCCCGAGGTCGCGCCGTACCTCGACGCCAAAGCCCTCCAGGGCGCGGAGCGGCTCGGGCTTCCCACCGAGCCGGCCGAGCTGGCCAGGCTCGTCGGCGAAGGCGAAACGGCGTCGCTGGCGGCGGCGCTCGTACGGGCCGCACTCGACCGGCACATCGCGGACGAGCTCTGATGCGCCCCGGCACCCGAGGCCTTCGGCCAGGCCAAGGACATCTGACGCGGGGGATGGTGCGGGGGATGGATACCCTGGGCGCCGTTGTGATTCATGGGCACCATGAGGAGAACCAGCGTGGCCGAGTCCGTCATACCGCCGCCCGACCCACTCGCCCCGAGAGGCACGCCTCTCGGGGCGTCGCGGCGCGAGATCGTCCGGTGGTTCGCAGCTTTTGTCGGGTTCGTCGCCCTGATTCACTCCACCATGCTGCTGCTCTCCGTCGCCACCGACTTCCCGCTCTCCAAGACCTACGCCAAGCAGGTCAACGGGTGGATGCGGCCCCTCTTCCCGCAGGACTGGAGCATCTTCGCCCCGGAGCCCTCCAAGTTCAACCAGCACCTCGAAGTGCGCGCGAACATCGACGGGAAGTTCGGCCCCTGGATCGACCTCACCGCGCACGACAACGCGGCGTACCGGGGTGAGCTGCTCCCCAGCATCGAGGACCAGCTCGTACTGCGCCGGGCCGTGTCCCAGTACCGGACCAGCGCGGCGCGCCCGAACGCCCGGCAGGCCACCGGCCGTTCGGCGCGCTACCTGCTCAATGTGGTCCTGGTGAGGCTCGAAGACATGGGCCAGGAGCCGGGCCAGGCCGTACAACTGCGCCTGAAGAGCACCCGCATACCTCCGCCCGGAACCCGGAGCGACGCCGCCGTCACCCGCCCGCAGTATCAGACCCTCGGATACTGGAAGGTCCGCTCATGACCGTACGCGCGGCACTCGCCCTGGGGCTCGACTCCGCAGGGGGCCTCGGCCGCCAAGTCGCGGCCACGGCCCGGAAGCTGACCCTCCAGCCGCTCGCCCCCTACAGCGCGGCCGCCATCCGCATCGGCCTGGGCGGCCTGTACCTGATCCACCTGCTCCGCGAATCGGTACGCGCCGACCGCCTGTGGGGACCGGGCTCACCGTTCACGGCCGACCTGTTCGACCAGACCCTGAAGGCCAGGGGCTGGGACGGCGCCTTCTCCTGGTGGTACTCGCTCCTCGTCACCGACAGCGCGCTCGTCTTCTGGGCCTGGTACGCGCTGGCCGTCGTGCTCAGCGCGCTGCTGATGCTCGGCTGGCGCACCCGCGTGGTGGCCGTGCTCTTCTGGTTCCTGGTGGTGGCCTTCTACGTCCGGGGGTCCATGGCCAACAGCGGCTGGGCGCTGCTGAGTCTGCTCTTCGCCAACTACCTCGTCTTCGTCGCGTCGGGCCGCCACTGGTCGCTCGACGCCCGCCGCCGCGCCCGCAGGGCGGAGGAGGGGAAGGCGGCCCGGTCGAAGTTCGTCTTCTGGGGCGAGGAGACGGAGGAACTCCGCCGGCGCCTCGTCACCATCCTGCACAACGGCGGCATGGCGATGATCGCGCTCCAGGTCATGGTGATCTACGGCTCGGCGGCGATGTACAAAATCCAGGGCGAGTCGTGGCGCAACGGCACGGCTCTCTACTACACGATGATGTACGACGACTTCTCGACCTTCCCCGAACTCTCGGCGTGGGTCGCGAGCCACGGCACCTTCGCCGCCCTCATGGCGTACGTCACCGTCTTCTCCCAGATGCTGTTCCCCGCGCTGGTGTTCAACCGGCGGCTCAAGTACTGCATCCTCGTCGTCATGCTCGCCACACACATCGGCATCGGTGTGCTGATGGCGCTGCCTATGTTCTCGGCCATCACGATCGTCGGGGACCTGGTGTTCCTGCCGACCACCTTCTGGCTCGCCGCGTCGAGGCTGGTGCGGACGGCGCGGGCGGCTCCGGAAGAGAAGCCGGAGGCATCGCTTCCGCCACCTCGGGAAGGGGCCGACGGGCAGGCGAAGGGCGCCGAGGTCGGTTCATCGGCGTAACCCCAGCGGCGCTCAGCGGCGGCCCGCCGGCAGGCCCGCGCCCTGCGCGAGGTCCTCGGCGAGCAGCCGCTTGGCGATCGCGTCGAGGGCGGCCAGCAGCTCCTCGCTGCCCGGCCGCCCGCCGTCGTCCATCTCCAGTCGGTCGCCGAGCCACCGCGACCATGCCGCCGCGATCACTTCGGCCTCGCGTTCGCCCGCCGGGGTGTGCGAGAGCAGGTTGCCGTCGCGGGTGAGGTAGCCCTCGTCCACCATCCGGTCGAAGACCGGCAGCAGTACCTCCGGCGGGACGTTGCGGCGGGCGGCGATCAGGCCGATGCTGGCATGTCCGACGATCCGGGTCAGCAGGGCCACCTGCATGACCGCCCAGGCGCCCGCGACGTCCAGACGGGTGTCGGAGCCGCTGACGATCCAGCGCGCCGTGTCGGGGCCCTTGTCGCGGAGGATCTGCGCGACGGACAGTTCGAGGAGCTTGGCCGAATCGCCCGTACCGGGGGACGCGAACCCCTCGCCCATGTCGGTCGAGCCGGCGCGGGCGGTGTCACGCAGCTTGACCTGCTTGAGGAACAGCGACACCACGAAGCCCACGACCGCGACCGGGACCGTCCACAGGAACACCGTGTGCAGCGAGTCGGCGTACGCCTGGACGATCGGCTCCGCCTGCGCGGACGGCAGCGCGTGCACGCCTTCCGGGCTCTGCGCCGCGCGGGTGAGGGCCGCTGGATCCGCCCCGCCGGCGCCGGCCGCCTCGGTGATGCCCGTGGTGAGGTTCGGCCGCAGGGAGTTGGCGAAGATCGTGCCGAAGACGGCGGTGCCGAACGACATGCCGAGCGTACGGAAGAAGGTGACGCCGGAGGTGGCCGTGCCGAGGTCCGTGTACACCACGGTGTTCTGCACGGCGATCGTCAGGACCTGCATGCACAGGCCGATGCCGAGGCCGAGCACGAACATGTAGAGCGATTCGAGCCAGGCGGCCGAGTCCGTCCCCATCAGGGACAGCAGGAACAGGCCGACGCCCATCACCAGCGAGCCGGCGATCGGGAAGATCCGGTACGTGCCCGTCTTGCTGACGACGTTGCCGCTGAAGACGGACGCGATGAGCAGGCCGGCGATCAGGGGGAGCGTACGGACGCCCGAGACCGTCGCGGAGTCCCCGTCGACGTACTGGAGATACGTCGGCAGGAAGATCATCGCGCCGAGCATCGCGAAACCGACGACGAAGCTGAGGATCGAGCAGACGGTGAAGACGGGGTTCGAGAACAGCCGCATGGGCAGCATGGGCTCGGCGGCGCGCGTCTCGGCGTAACAGAACAGCGCGAGCGCGATGAGGCCGCCCGCGAAGAGGCCGATGATGACACCCGAACCCCAGGCGTACTCGTTTCCGCCCCAACTGGTAGCCAGGATCAGCGCGCTCGCGCCGACCGCCACGAGCGCGATGCCGAGGTAGTCGATGACGGGGCGGACGGCGGAGCGTACGGACGGGATGTTGCGGGCGGCGGCGATGACGACGACGATCGCGATCGGTACGTTCACGTAGAACGCCCAGCGCCAGGTGAGGTGGTCGGTGAAGAGGCCGCCGATGAGCGGGCCGATGACGGTGGCGATGCCGAAGACCGCTCCGATGGCGCCCTGGTACTTGCCGCGCTCGCGCAGCGGGATGACGTCGGCGATCAGCGCCATCGAGGTGACCATGAGGCCACCGGCGCCGATGCCCTGGAGCGCGCGCCAGGCGATCAGCAGGGTCATGTTGCCGGCGAGCCCGCAAAGGAAAGAGCCGGTGATGAAGACGACGGCCGAGACCTGGAAGACGAGCTTGCGGCCGAAGAGGTCACCGAACTTGCCGACGAGGACGGTGGCGACGGTTTCGGCCAGCAGGTAGGCGGTGACCACCCACGACATGTGCTCGGCGCCGCCGAGTTCCGCGACGATCGTCGGCAGGGCGGTACCGACGATCGTCTGGTCGAGAGCCGCCAGCAGCATGCCGAGCATGATCGTGCCGAAGACGATGTTGCGCTGCCGCCGGTCGAGCACGGGCGGCACGGAAGCGGCCGCCGGTGCGGATAGCGGGGCCGTGGCCGGGCTGGGCTGGCGGGTGGTGGTCACCCTTGCACCCTCACACCGGCGCGGACGGCGCGCACGCGGTGACGCCCGTACGCCGTAGGCGTGTGCCGTGCGGCTCCGCCGCGCAGGGCGCCGCCCCGGACCCCGCTCCTCAAACGCCGGAGGGGCTGGGCTGGATGTGGTCGCGGCAACTATTCAGCCCGCCCCTTCCCGAACTGGGGCTGGGGCCTGCCCCAGTTCGGGAAGAGGCGGGGTGGGGAAAGGCACCGCAGGGTCCGGGTCGGGCGGGTCCGGGGTGGGCAGGATTCAGGGACGGGTGATCCGGGCTGAGGGGGGACGGCATGGCGGGCTTCGCGGTGATCGGCGGCGGTATCGCCGGACTGGCGGCGGCACTCTTCGCGGCCAGACGCGGAAACCGCGTAACGGTCTTCGAACGCGACGCCCGGGCCCCCGGCACCAGCGGCTCCACCCTGGACGAGGACTTCTTCGGCCGGCGGCGCACCGGCGTACCGCAGGCCGCCCAGCCCCACCTCATGCTCGGCGCCGCCCGCTCCGTGCTCCGCACCGAAGCCCCCGACGTCTACGACACGATCATGCGGCTCGGTGCCCGCGAACGGCACGAGCTGGACTGGTTCGAGGAACGGCCCCCGGCCCGCCCCGGCGACGAGGATCTGGTGACGGTCCAGGCCCGGCGCATCGTCGTCGAGACGGCGCTCACCGACGCGCTGCACGCCGAGCCGCGCGCCGCCCTGCGCTACGGCGAGCCCGCCACCGGACTGCTCGTCGACCCGTCGTCCACCCCGCCGCGCGTCCGTGGCGTACGGACGCCACTCGGGGCGTACGAAGCCGAGCTGGTGATCGACGCGGGCGGCCGCCGGTGCGCCTCGGGGGAGTGGCTGACCGGGGCGGGCTGCCGGCCCCCGCTGGTGGAGCGCCACCGTACCGGCATCGCGTACTTCTGCCGCTGGTACCGGCTGCCGGACGGGCGCGCGGACGGCCCCGCCCGGCCCTGGACCGTGTCCGGCGGAACGTTCGCCGGATGTGCCGTCTTCCCCGCCGACAACGGGCTGTTCGCCGTCACGCTCTTCGTCCACACCGAGGACCCGACGCGCGGCGCGCTCCGCGACCCCGCCGTCTTCGAGGCGGCGGCCCGCACCTTCCCGCCGGGGGAAGCATGGCTGGAGCTGGGGGCGCGGCCGCTCTCCCCGGTGCTCGCGACAGCCGGTCTCGACAACCGCTGGAGCTCTCTCGTCGACGAACAGGGGCCCATCGCCACAGGCATGGTCGGCGTCGGCGACGCCGTCACCCACACCAACCCGACCATCGCACAAGGCATGTCGCTCGCCCTGTGGACGGCCCGCCGGGTCGCCCGCGAGACGGACCCCGGCGCGGGCCGCGACCGGGGCCACGGCTGTGCCCCGCGCCCCGGCACCGGCTCCCCGGACTTCGTGACCGAGCACTACGCCTGGGCACTGCGCACCCTCAAGCCCTGGTTCGACTTCCAGGTCACGACCGACCGCGCGATCGGCGAGCGCTTCGCCGTCCGCGACTTCGGGGCGGGACCCACCCGGCAGCTCGCGGCGCTCTTCGAGTGCGCCCAGGAGGACCCGGAGGTCATGCGGGCCCGCGCCAAGGTCCGGCACCTCGCGGCGCCACCCTCGGAGGCGTACGGAGCACCGGAGGTCAGGGCCCGCGTTGCGGCCTGGCTCGCGGCCCGCCCCGACTACGTACCGGGCACGGCCGGCCCCGACCGCCGCGAATGGGACAAGATCACCGCGCCCTGACGGCCACATCACCGTGGTCTGAGAACGTCCGCCAGGTTGTAGCTCACCGGTTCCTCCAACTGGGCGTACGTGCAGCTCTCGGGCGTACGGTCCTCGCGCCAGCGCCGGAACCTGGCCGTGTGCCGGAAGCGGTCGCCCTCCATGTGGTCGTACGCGACCTCGCACACCCGCTCCGGGCGCAGCGCCACCCACGACAGATCCTTCTTGCCGGACCAGCGGCTCGGGGCGCCGGGCATCCGGGAACTCTCGTGCGCGGCGACGTCCGACCAAGCCGCCCACGGGTGGCCCTCCGCCTCCGGCGACTCCATGCGCAGCGGACCCAGCTCGTCGATCAGCTCCTGGCGGCGGCGCATCGGGAACGCCGCGCACACCCCGACGTGCTGAAGTGTGCCCGCCTCGTTGTACAGGCCGAGGAGGAGCGAGCCGACGACGGCGCCCGTCTTGTGGAACCGGTAGCCGGCGACGACGCAGTCCGCCGTCCGCTCGTGCTTGATCTTGTACATCAGACGGGTGTCGGGGCGGTACGGCATGGACTCCGGCTTGGCCAGCACCCCGTCGAGGCCCGCGCCCTCGAAGTGCTCGAACCACTCCCTGGCCACCTCGATGTCGTTCGTCGCGGGCGCCAGGTAGACCGGGGGCGGGGCGCCCTCCAGCACCCCGGCCAGGGCGCTGCGCCGGTACACGAACGGGGCGTCGAGCAGGGCCTCGTCGTCCAGGGCGAGCAGGTCGAACGCGATGAAGCTCGCCGGCGTCCGCTCGGCGAGCGTCCGCACCCGCGAGTCCGCCGGATGGATGCGCTCGCTCAGCCGGTCGAAGTCGAGCCGGCCGTCGTGGACGATCACGATCTCGCCGTCCACCACGCAGCGGGGCGGCAGCGCGGCGCGCAGGGACTCGACCAGCTCGGGGAAGTAGCGGGTCAGTGACTTGCCCGTCCTGCTGCCGATCTCCATCTCGTCGCCGTCCCGGTGGACGATCGCCCGGAACCCGTCCCACTTGGCCTCGTACTGCATGCCGGGCCCCGGCGGGATGGTGGCCACGGCCTTGGCCAGCATCGGTTTGACGGGCGGCATCACCGGCAGATCCATGGTTCGATTCTGCGGCTGTTCGCGGCGGATCGCCCGCTATGGCCCCGGCGTGGCCCGGTATGCGGTAAAAGCCCGACCGGCTTAGCGTGGCGGACATGGGTGAAGCGGTGGAGCTGCATGCCGGAGAGCGGACCGTACGGCTGTCCAGCCCGGACAAGATCTACTTTCCCGAGTCCGGCTACACGAAGTGGGACGTGGCGCAGTACTACCTGGCCGTGGGCGACGGGATCACCCGCGCCCTGCGCGACCGCCCGACCACACTCGAACGCTTCCCCGAGGGCATCGGCGGCGAGTCCTTCTTCCAGAAGCGTGTCCCCAAGAACCTGCCCGACTGGATCCCCACCGCCCGGATCGCCTTCCCCAGCGGCCGTACGGCCGACGAGATGTGCCCCACCGAGACCGCCGCCGTGCTCTGGGCCGCGAACCTGGGCTGCCTGACCTTCCACCCCTGGCCGGTACGCCGCGACCGCCCCGAACACCCCGACGAGCTGCGCATCGACCTGGACCCGCAGCCCGGCACGGACTTCGCGGACGCGGTCAGGACCGCCCACGAACTCCACGCCCTGCTCGACGAACACAACCTGCGCGGCTGGCCCAAGACCTCCGGCGGCCGCGGACTGCACGTGTACGTGCCGATCGAGCCCCGCTGGACGTTCACGGAGGTACGCCGCGCCGCCATCGCCGTCGGCCGCGAACTCCAGCGGCGCATGCCCGACCGGGTCACCACCGCCTGGTGGAAGGAAGAACGCGGCGAGAAGATCTTCGTCGACTACAACCAGACGGCGCGCGACCGCACCATCGCCTCGGCGTACTCCGTACGCCCGAGGCCGCACGCCCCCGTCTCCGCGCCGCTGACCTGGGACGAACTCGACGAGGCCGACCCGCGCGAGTTCGACATCGCCACCATGCCGGTCCGGTTCGCCGAACTCGGCGACGTACACGCGGACATGGACGACCACGCGTTCGGTCTGGAAAGCCTGCTGGAGCTGGCCGAGCGGGACGAACGCGACCACGGCATGGGCGACATGCCGTACCCGCCGGACTACCCGAAGATGCCGGGCGAGCCGAAACGCGTCGCGCCGAGCAGGGCGAAGCGCGAGGACGCGTGAGCGCCGTATGAACGAGGCATCGGGAGAGGGCACGGACGCGGCGCACGGTGCACACGGGAGGCCGCCGACGCGCGCCGAGAAATGGGCGGCCTTCAAGGAGTCGCCGTTCCTGCCCGCACTCGTGCTGGTCTTCATCCTCGCGCTCGCCGCCGGACTCTTCGCCGGCTCCTACACGTACACGATGGCCAACCCGACCCCGCACCGCGTTCCCACCGCGGTGGTCGGCGACATGGAGGCGCCGCGCGAGCGGACGTTCGTCACCGGCCTGGAGAAGGCGCTCAACACCTCGCTCGTCCTGACCCGTTACGGCACGGGCGCCGAAGCCCGCGAGGCCGTGGAAGAGCAGGAGGAGTTCGCGATCCTGCGGACCAGGGGCACCGGCGTGGAGCTCGACGTGGCGGGTGCGTCCGGTGCCTCCGTCGCGCAGGTCCTCGCCGAGACGGCCGCGAAAGTCGGTCAACAGACCGGTGTACCGGTCCTGATCAGGGACATCAAGCCGCTGCAGGACGGCGATCCGCGCGGACTGGCCCTCTTTTACATCTCACTCGCCGCCGTCATCATCGGTTTCGTCGGGGCGATTCAGCTGAGCGTCCATGCCCGCGCGCTGAACCCCGCCGAGCGGATCGCCTTCACCGTCGCCTACTCACTCCTCGGCGCGTTCGCGATCGCCGCCGTCGTGGACTGGCTGCTCGGCGCGCTAGACCTGCCGTTCGCCGAGTCGTGGCTGATCCTGGCGCTGACCATGTTCACGTCGGGCATGGTCTTCACGATGTTCAACACCCTGATCGGGCGGTGGGCCATGCTCCCCACCTGGGGCCTGATGGTGCTCCTCGGCAACCCCTCGTCGGGCGGCGCGGTGTCCTGGCCGCTGCTCCCCTCCGTACTCGGCCACATCGGTCAGTGGCTGCCGCCGGGCGCCTCCGTCAACGCCCAGCACACGGCCGTGTACTTCCCGGACCACCAGCACCTCTTCCCCTTCCTGGTGCTGGCCGCCTGGGCACTGGTGTCCTGCACGGTCTTCTGGGTGTACCGCCACCGCCACCCCGGCGGCCGCGACCACGCGCCTGCGCACGCGGCCGCACCCGCCGGGGCGTAGCGCGCGCGGCCTACAGCTCCTTGATGCGGATGTCGCGGTACGAGATCACGTCGGTGGTCCCGTGGACCTGGAGGCCGACGTAACCGGAGGCGTACCGCCGGCCGTCCGTCCCCGGGTCGTCGCCGCGCGGCGGGTAGAAGTCCTGCCCGCCGTTGTTGTCGAACTCGTTGATCAGGACACCGTTGCGGAAGACCGAGTAGTGCTGGCCCTCCACCCGGATCTCGTAGTCGTTCCAGGTGCCCTTGGGCGTGACGCCCGCCCCGCCCAGACCCACACGGTCGAAGCCGTAGACGGAGCCGGTCTTGTACATGTCGCCGTCCGGACGGTCCAGGATCTGCACCTCGTGCCCGTACTTGATGGCGACCCACTCCGGACGCGGCTCCTCCGGGTGGTCGTGGACCTGCGGGAAGCGCACGAAGACACCGGCGTTGGCGTTGCCCGAACCCGGTGCGTCGTCGCGCCAGCGCAGCTTGAGGGAGAAGTCCTCGTAACGGCGCTCCGGGAACCACAGCATGCCCATGCCCGGTTTCGTGGTGCTGCTGGTCATCGAGCCGTCCGCGTTCAGGCCGAACGCACCGCCGCCCACCTGCTGCCACTTGGCGAAGGAGGACTGCGTACCGTCGAACAGGTCGCGGTATCCGGCCGTCTGGCCCGGCTTGCCGATGCCGGACTGCCTGGCGGCGCGATAGATCTTGCGGTGCTCCCGCTCGTCGATGACACCGTCGTACAGCAGCTTGTCGAGGACCTTGTCGACGTGCTTGAGGAAGAGGGCCTGGGAGGTCCACTCCCGCTCGTCCTCGATCAGCTCGTTGATCGTGCAGCGGCTGCGCGTGATGCGGTTGGGCACGCCCGTGTCGACCGTGCCGACGATGACCGTCAGCCGCTCGTCGTGCTCGGGACAGTTCGGCGCGGGTACGCCGCCGCCCTCCGCGATCGTGAACGCCACCTGCTGGGCGACGGACGTGTTGCCCGCCTTGTCGGTCGCGCGGTGGTCGACCGTGTGCCGGCCCACGCGGTCGACGATCACCGGCACGGTGTACGCCAGGTACGGACCGCCGTCGAGCGAGTACTCGACCTTGTCGACGCCCGAGCCGCCCGCGTCCGTCGCGGCGAGCGTCACCTTGGCGCTGGTGATGTACGCGCCGTCGGCGTTCTTGTCACCGGTCACCGTCGCCGTGGTCTCCGGCGGCGTCTTGTCGTCCGTCGGAGGGGCGACGACCGTGAAGTCGACGGCCTTCTCGGCGGCGACGTTGCCCGCGCGGTCGGTGGCCCGGTAGCGGACCTTGTGCGTGCCCGTCTCGTGGACCATGACCGGGCCCGTGTACGCCGTCCAGGCGCCGTCCGCTCCGCGTGCGTACTCGATGGTGTTGACGCCCGAGCCGGTGTCCGACGCGGTCACCGTGACCGTCGCCATGCCCAGGTACTGGCCCTCCGGGTTCTTCTCGCCGCTCACCGTCGCCGAGGTCTCCGGCGGAGCCTTGTCGTCCGTCGGAGGGGCGACGACCGTGAAGTCGACGGCCTTCTCGGCGGCCGTGTTGCCCGCCTTGTCGCTGGCCCGGTAGCGGACCTTGTGCGTACCGACCTGGTGGACCATGACGGGCGCGGTGTACGGCTGCCAGGCGCCGTCGGCCCCGACCGCGTACTCGATCCTGTCCACGCCGGAGCCCGCGTCGGTGGCCGCGACGGTCACCGAGGCGTGCCCGATGTACGCGCCGTCGGCGTTCTTCTCGCCCTCCACCTTCGCCGAGGTCTCCGGCGCGGTGGTGTCCTCGCCGCCTCCCTCGGTGACGGTGAGGATGCCCTGCATCGAGCCGTGGCCCTGGATGGTGCAGTGGTAGAAGTACCGGCCGGGCGTCAGGGTGACCGTGGTGGTGTGCCGGCCGCCCTGGTCGTCACCCGGATTGGCGAGGATGTTGAGCTGTACGTCGTTGTTGTACTCGGGGTCGGACACGTCGAACGTCAGCGTGTGCGGCATCCCGGTGGTGTTGCCGGTCGCCGCGCTGTTCTCGAAGACGATCGTCGTCTCGCCGGCCACCGCTGTCTTCGGGAAGGTCAGGTAGCGGTCGATCGGGTCGCCCGCCGTCCAGGTGAGGGTCTGGGCGGCGGCCGCTTCCGGGGCCGCCGCGTCGTCCTCACGCCCGTACGCCGCCGTCGACGTCAGTCCGAGGACCATCAGCAGGGCGGCTGCCAGCGCCGTCCACAGGTGAGGAGCTCTTCGTTTCAGTTTCGGCTGCACTGCCTACTCCGCCTTCCTGGCCAGATCACTGGCCGCCGGTGTCGGCTCGCCGCCCTTGTACGTCACGCGCCACAGCGCCGACTTGGCGTCCGAGGTGAAGAAACCGCGCCCGTAGTCGAGGACGTAGAGGGAGCCGTCCGGTGCGAACTTCCAGTCCATGAGGTTGCGGATGCCGTCCGCGCCCACCGGGATGATCTTCTTCAGCGACTCCGCGTGCGTGGGCAGCCCGCCGTTGCCGACGGTCTTCGGATCGGTGAGCACCGCGTGGCGCGGCTGGTCACCGTCGTAGAAGTCGCCGACGAACCACTTGCCGTCCCAGTACGAGGGCCACTTGTCCTTGCTGCCGCTCGATTCGTCGTAGCGGTAGACCGGGCCGTTCATCGTCGCCTGGCCGCCGCCCTTGAGCCACGGCAGCAACAGCTTCTGCTCCTCCTGCTGGTAGCTGGGCACGCCGTTGGCGTCACGCGGGTAGTCGACGCCGCCGCCCTGGGGCGAGTACCAGATGGTGTTGGGCGTGACGGGCGGCAGGTTCACCAGGCCGTCGTTGTTCGGTGACTCGTTCTTCGGCTTGGCGCAGTCGTACCAGCCCAGCGGCTTGCTCGGGTCCGGCAGATTGCGGTCGCGGTACGGCTGGTTGTTGCCCATGCAGTACGGCCAGCCGTGGTTGCCCGGCTTCGTGATGGCGGCGAAGGTGTCGTACTTCGCCGGGCCCCAGGTGGTGCTGGGCGCCCCCGCGTCCGGGCCGACCCATCCGGCGTACAGGATGTCGGTCTTCGGGTCGACCGCGATCCGGGCCGGATTGCGCACGCCCATCACGTAGATCTCACCGCGCGTCTTGCCGCCGCCCTCGTCCGGCTCCCTGCCGGTGAAGAGGTTGCCGGCGGGCAGTGTGTACGTACCGTCGTCCTCGGGGTGGATCCGCAGGATCTTGCCGTTGAGGTTGTTGGTGTTGCCGGCGGTACGTCGGGCGTCCGCGTAGGACACGCCCTTGAAGTTCGGCTCCGGGTTGTTGCCCGAGTAACCGTCGCTGAAGCGGGACGAGTTGTTGTCACCCGTCGCGATGTAGAGGTTCTGCTTCGAGTCCCAGGCCATGCCGCCGCCCGAATGGCAGCAACTGTGGATCTGGACCGGCCACTTGAGAAGGACCTTCTCGGAGGCGAGGTCCAGCTTGTTGGTGGCGAGGTCGAGGGTGAAGCGGGAGACCCGGCGCTCGGCCATGTGCGTGTCGCGATTGATCCGCGAGTGGGGTGTGTAGTGCAGGTACACCCAGCCGTTGGTGAGGAAGTCCGGGTCGGTCTCGACGCCGAGCAGACCCTCCTCGTTCTTGACCAGCTCGTCGCCGCCGCCCTTGTTGCCGAAGACCGTGAGCGCGCCCGCGAGCGTCACCTTCCCGGTCTTCGGGTCGTAGACGTGGATCTGGCCCTGGCCCTTGCCGATGTCCGGGTTGTTCCAGTCGGTCACGACCGGCGCGTTGTTGTCGCCGCCGCCCCGGCCGATGTAGATGACCCGCCCGTCCTTCGCGGTCACCAGGCCGTGCGGCTCGCCGATCTGGTCCGACTGACCGGGCTGATTGGGTGCGGTGAGGCGCTCGGCCTTGTAGTGGGCGTTGATGCCCGCCTTGCAGTCGGCGCGTGCGATGCGCGTCGTCCACTGGAGTGCGCCCCGCAGGTGGTCGTGGAAGTCCGCCTCCTGGAAGGACTCGGCCGTACCGCCCATGGCGGTGTAGAACGACCGGCCGCCGTCGTAGTCGCGGCACCAGGAGACCGGGTGGTCCCAGCCGTTGGCGCTCGCTCCCGGCTTGTACGTCGCTTCCCGTACCCGCGCCACCGTGTGGACGTCGCCGGACGGGTTCTTCGTCCAGTTCAGCCACTTGTCGGGGCGCTTCCACTGGAGCGGCAGGTTCTTGGTGGCCGGATGCTGCCGGTCACCGACCTCCACAGTCGCGCGCTGTACGTTCGCCGGGCCGCCCGCTGCGGGCCGCGCGCCGATCAGACCGCCGAACCAGTCGGAGTACGGCTCGTTCCGCGCCGCGTCGTGGATGCCGAGGAAGCCGCCGCCGGCCTCCATGTACGCCTCCAGGCCTGCCTCCTGCTCCGGGTCCAGAACATCGCCGCCGCCGGTCAGGAACACCACGGCGTTGAACTTGCCGAGCTTGGCGGTGGTGAAGACGGCCGCGTCGTCCGTCGCCTCCACCCGGAAGCGCTGAGCCGCGGGGCCGGACTGGCCGATCTTCTCGATGGCCTCGATGCCGGCGTTGACCGTGGGTGATTCGTCGCCGCCGGCCGATCCGTGGAAGACCAGCACGCGGACGTTCGCGCCGCCGGGGGGCGACGGCAGCGTGGGGAGAGACAACGTTGTCGTGGGCGGAGGTTCCGGGTAGGGCCTGGCGGAGGCCGACGTACCGCCGATCAGGCCGGATGCGACAACTCCGGCCGTCAGAGCGGCCGCCAGGCCGCGTCGGCGTCTTGACCGGCGATGTGGTGTGCGCTGCATGTGTTCACCCATCCCTCAGTGGTCACAGGAACAGCCGATGAAGCTAGACCTCTTTTCGCGACGCGCCAAGAGATATGACCGGAATACCGCGAACTTTGTCCTTGGTGTGGATGAACTGGGCTCGTCCCGCTACGGTGTGCCCGTTAATCTCCGTGACTGCGGTGGGGAGTTGGGCCATGGACAGACGAAGCTTCAACCGGCGGTTGCTGGCGGGCGGGGCGGTCGCGGCGACCGGCGTGACATCGTTGTCGCTCGCGCAGTCCCCGACCTCCGTGGCGGCTGCCGAGGGCCCGCCTAAGACCGCGCCGGCCGGAGGCCAGGTGCACCGCCTGAAGATGTACGCCGAGAAGCTGCCCGACGGGCAACTGGGTTACGGCTTCGAGAAGGGCAAGGCGTCGGTGCCGGGGCCGCTCATCGAACTGGTCGAGGGCGACACCGTGCACATCGAGTTCGAGAACACGCTGGACGTACCCGCCAGCCTCCATGTGCACGGCGTCGACTACGACGTAGCCAGCGACGGCACGAAGCTCAACAAGAGTCATGTCGAGCCCGGCGGGACCCGGACGTACACCTGGCGCACGCATGTTCCGGGGCGGCGCAAGGACGGCACCTGGCGGGCCGGAAGCGCCGGTTACTGGCACTACCACGACCACGTCGTGGGCACGGACCACGGCACGGGCGGCATCCGCAAGGGGCTCTACGGCGGGGTGATCGTACGGCGCAAGGGCGACATCCTGCCGGACAAGACGTTCACCGTCGTCTTCAACGACATGACCATCAACAACAAGCCGGGTCATCAGAGCCCCGACTTCGAGGCGACCGTGGGCGACCGGGTCGAGATCGTCATGATCACGCACGGCGAGTTCTACCACACGTTCCACATCCACGGTCACCGGTGGGCGGACAACCGGACCGGTCTGCTGACGGGCCCCGACGACCCCAGTCGCGTCATCGACAACAAGATCACCGGGCCGGCCGACTCGTTCGGTTTCCAGATCATCGCGGGTGAACACGTCGGGGCGGGGGCATGGATGTACCACTGCCATGTCCAGAGCCACTCCGACATGGGAATGGCCGGGCTCTTCCTGGTCGCCAAGCCGGACGGCACGATTCCCGGCTACGAGCCGCACCATCCGCACGAGCACGCGTCGCATTGATCGGACGTTGATCGGACGTTGATCGGACGTTGATCCCTCCGGGGAAGGGTGTGCCGCATGCCGATCAACATGACCACCGAACCGGAACTCTCCTGGCAGGAGACCGCACTGTGCGCCCAGGCCGGGCCCGAGTTCTTCTTCCCGGCCCCCGGCAGCTCCACCCGCGAGGCCAAGCAACTGTGCGGCGCCTGCGAAGGGCGGGTGGCCTGCCTGGAGTACGCGCTCGCGAACGACGAGCGGTTCGGCGTCTGGGGCGGGCTCTCCGAGAAGGAGAGACTGCGCCTCAGGCGCGGAACACGCTGACGCACTGCCCACAGGCCCCCTGGCACGGCGGCCGGTAGCCGTCCATGAAGCCCTGTTCGCGGACAGCGCGTTCGCGCCGTACACCGCGGGGCCGATGGCTCCGTACCCGGGGATCGTCGACGACGAGGCCCTGGCCCGGGCGATCCGGGATTCCTCCGAAACGCTGTACCACCCCGTGGGCACCTGCCGCATGGGCGCCGACGACGCCTCGGTGACCGATCCGAGGCTGCGGGTCAGGGGAGTGGACGGCCTGCGGGTCGTGGACGCCTCCGTGATGCCCCGGATCACGCGGGGGCATACGCAGGCTCCCACGGTGGCCATCGCCGAGGAGGCGGCGGAGCTCATCCGGGAGCACGGGCGAGCGTAGGAAAAAAGATGGTGGTGCCAATGGGCACGGCAGGCACAATCTCCCCATGGATCACCCTCCGCAGCGCCAGGCCGGCATAGTGCTGAAAGCGCTCGACCCGCTGCCGTACCCGCAGCGCATGCGTCAACTCGCCCTGTGGGCCCGGCGGCTGGCCGACGACGGCTCGCTCCGCGCGGTGCTGGAAGAGCTCGACGGCCGTGGCCCTTACGAGCGCGGCGTCGCGGCCGTCGCGGCAGCCGTCGGACGGGACGCCGACTGGGTCGCCGCCCGGCTGGCCGACCCGGACTCCTTCGTGCGCGGGCAGGCCCTCCGGGCGGCGGGCAAGCTCGGCGTGCCCGACTCGGCGTACGAGGCGGCGCTGGACGACGCACCCGCCGCTGTACGCCATCAACTGATGCGAGCGATCGTCAGGGACGGCCGGACCGCCCTCGCGGACCGTATGGTCGGCGTTGTCCGTGACACCTGGGGCGACGCCGAGGCCGTGCGGCTGCTGCCCATCTGCGGCCACGCGACGGTGGCCCGGCTGCTGCCCGCGTTGTTCCACGCCGTACACAGCTGGAAGGCGCTCGGCGCCCGCCACCCCGGCCCGGTGCTCGACGCCGTCGAGGGCGAGCTCTCCGCGCTGCCCGCGTCCCTGCGTGACGGCTGGTGGCAGCGGAACGCCCACGCGGTGGCGTCCGCGCTGGACGCCGAACCGCTGCGCGTGCTCCGACTCCTCGGCCGGTACGCACCTACCGCGCTTCCCCTCGCCCTGCGCGGCCGCTTCGGCGCGCTGGCCGCCGCCGACCCGGCGGGTGCGGTGCGGCTACTCCTCGGACCCGGGGAATACGCGATCCGCCGCAGCGGGGCCCTGCGCCGCAGTGTTCTGTGCCGCCTCGCACGGAACGCCCCACGGGAGGCCGTGGTCGAGCTCGGGCGGGCCATGGGGCAGTACACCGGCGACGTCGCCCGTCTCGCCATGGCTCTGCCCCCGGCGGAGCGAGGGCCCTTCTGGGCGTCCGTCGCGCAAGGGCAGGGGGAGGGCCGGTTCGGCACCGTCGACGCCGTGCTGCTCGATTCTCTGCCGCGCGGTTACGCCGCCCGCCAGGCCCGGCGCATGGTGGACCGGGCCAGGGAACGCGGCGAGCGGTGGGACACGGTGCTGCTCGCCGAGTCGTATCTGCCGGTCGCCGAGGCGCGCCACCGGCTCGTCGAGGCCACGCGCCGGCCGACCGCCGGGGAACGCGCGCAGGCCTGGCCGCTGCTGATCCGCAACGCCGGCCGCTCCGGCGACCCGGCCGCCGTCACCGCCGTACTGGTGGAGATGGCGCGGCTGCGCAACGAACAGGAACCGGTGCGCGCGCCCGCCGTGTCCGCGCTCGCCGCGACGCCTGCCGCGCTCTTCACCGACGACGCCGCGCCGCACCTGGAGCGGGTGGCCACCGACGCCGTCGAGGCGCGCGACTCGTCGCCGGGCGTCCGGCAGGACCTGAGCCGCCTCGCCCTGGCCGTGCTGCGTGAGCACGCGGCGAGCGGTCGTGGCGCCCTGACGCAGTGGGCGCTGGACACCCTGGCACGCCTGGTGGGGAGCACGGGCGGCGCCGACCTGGGCCGGCTGGACCACGTCCTGCCGCGCGGCCAGGAGCACCAGGTCTTCGAGGCCTTGCGCCCCTGGCTGGACGCGGGCGCGAAGAAGGCCGACTACCGGCTCGCCTTCGCCCTCACGCGCGCCCTCGGCAAGCGGGCCGCCGCCATGCCGGAACTCCAGGAACTCCTGGGCCGGGCCGTCCGTTCCGACGACAACCGCACCGCGCGGACCGCGATCGCCCTCTGGCTGGACCCGCCCGCCGGCCGTGACGAACGCGTTGAGCGCCTGCTTCGGCACGAGCCCTCGGCCGCCGTGCTGGACCCCGTCCTGCGCGTGCTCACGGCGCGGCGCACGGACCTGCTCGACCAGGTTCTGGGCGACACCCCGCCGTACGGCCGCTTCCTCGCCAAGGACAGCCCGTGGACCGTACCGGTGGGTCCGGACGTACGCCGCTGGGTGCCGCGCCAGCAGCGCGCCGTCGCCGCTCAGCTGGAGCGTGTCGCCTGGGACGAGGAGCTGCCGCTGTACGCGCGTGCCGCCGCCGTCGCGCGGTCCGCGCACCTGCCCGGCGCCGGCCTGGACGCGGTGCGCCGCTGGACCCGGGCCGGGGACGTGGTGCTCGCCGAGGCCGCGCTGGCGGCCCTGGCGTGGACCGACCGGCCTGCCGGGGCGCTCGCGGAGCTGCTGAGCCACGCCGGGGGTGACCGTGCGCGGGTCGCGGTGTACGCCGCCACGCGCGCCTCCCGCTACGTCCGCCCCTCGCGGCTCGGCGCGCTGCTGCGCGGGCTGGTCACACCCGGCGAGGGCGCCGCGAAGATCACCAGCCGCAAGGAGGCCGTGCGGCTTGCCGCGACCCGGCTGCCGCAGGCGGGGGCGGCCGGGCTGCTGGCCGATGCGTACGCGATGCCGGGCCAGCACCGCGACGTACGGGCCACCTGTGTGGCGTTCGCGGCGCCACTGCTCGGCGACGACCGGGTCCTGCGCATGCTCCAGGACGCGGCGGCTGGGGAGACGGCCGTGCGTACCGCCGTACTGCGCGTCCAGCCCATGGACCTGCCCGAGCCGCACCGGCCCCGGTACGCCCGGCTCGTCCAGGAGGTGTGCGCCACCGAGGACGACGAGCTCGCCGGCCTCGCCCTCCGTGCGCTGGCCGGGTGGGTCCCCTGGGCTCCGGGCGCCACGGCGGTCCTGGTGGCCGCCATCAGCGATCCGGGCCGCGGTTCGCTCTGGCGGGGCGCTGCGAGTGGTCTCACGTCCGCCGCCGGGACCGGCCCGGAAGCGGGCCTGGCCGTGCGCCGCGCGCTGGAAGCCCTGGTTACCGCGGACGCGGAGGCGGAAGGGACGGCCGACGACGCGGGGACCGTACGGGACCGCCCGGCTCGTCGGCGCGCCGAGTTCCTCGTCACCGGGCTGATCACCGAGACGTGGCAGCGCCCCGACGCCGTACGCCCCGTGGCGCACGCCGCCGCCGAGCTCCTCGCCGGTCACCGCGGCTTCGTGCCGCAGGCCGCCGGCCTCCTGGTGCACGCACTGGATCTCGACGCCGGACCGGCGGAGCTGCGCGCCGCCCTGGTCCGGCTGGCCGGGCTGCACGACGGCCGTCCCGCCCTCGCTGTCCGTACCGCCGAAAGCCTCGAGGACCGGCTGGACTCGGCCGCCCGCCCCGGGAACACGGACGCTCTGCTCGCCCAGGCCGGCCTGCTGTGCGAGGACGGCTCGCACGCCGGGGGGCTGCTGGCCGTGACCCTCACCGAGGTCGGCGGCAGGCGTACGGACTGGTCAGGCCCCTGGCGCGAGCGGCTGAAACAGCTGCGCCGCCACCCGGTACAGGACGTATCCGACGCGGCCTGTGCCGTGGTGACGGCGTATGAGTAGCTGCGGGCTGGGTCAGGAGGCGGCGCGGGCGGCCATCCGGGCCTTGCGCGCGGCAAGCTTCTCGTCGAACTTGCTCGCCTCGGCGTCCAGCCCGTTCATGTACAGGCCGAGCTCCTCCTGCGCCTTGAGACCCTCCGGGCCGAGCCCGTCGATCTCCAGGACCTTCAGGTAGCGCAGGACGGGCTGGAGCACGTCGTCGTGGTGGATGCGCATGTTGTAGATCTCGCCGATCGCCATCTGGGCGGCGGCCCGCTCGAAGCCCGGCATGCCGTGTCCGGGCATCCGGAAGTTGACGACGACGTCGCGCACCGACTGCATGGTCAGGTCGGGAGCGATCTCAAAGGCCGCGCCCAGCAGGTTGCGGTAGAAGACCATGTGCAGGTTCTCGTCGGTCGCGATGCGCGCCAGCATGCGGTCGCAGACGGGGTCGCCCGACTGGTGACCGGTGTTGCGGTGCGAGACGCGCGTCGCGAGCTCCTGGAAGGCGACGTACGCGACCGAGTGCAGCATCGAGTGGCGGTTGTCGGACTCGAACCCCTCCGACATGTGCTGCATACGGAACGCTTCGAGCTTGTCCGGGTCGACGGCACGCGACGTGAGCAGGTAGTCACGCATCACGATGCCGTGCCGGCCCTCCTCGGCCGTCCAGCGGTGCACCCAGGTGCCCCAGGCGCCGTCGCGGCCGAAGAGGGAGGCGATCTCGTGGTGGTAGCTCGGGAGGTTGTCCTCGGTCAGCAGGTTCACGACGAGGGCGATCTTGCCGATGTCGGTGACCTTCGACTGCTCGGGCTCCCAGGCCTGACCGTCGTCGAAGATGCCCGGGAAGTTCCGGCCGTCGGAGAACGGCACGTACTCGTGCGGCATCCAGTCCTTGGCGACCTTGAGATGGCGGTTGAGTTCCTTCTCCACCACCTCTTCCAGCGCGTACAGCAGCCGGGCGTCGGTCCACGCGTCCGAACTGCCGAGTTGGGGAGAGGTGATCGTCACTGGTGCTCCTGGGGGACGGGGGCGAGGGCATGAATACCTACGGCTTCGTAGGTTACGTGACCGTAGGTTAAGGGGGTCGTAAGAGCTGAGCCAAGTCCCCCTCTGTAATGTCCCGTTACGTTCCGTTATGCCCACAGGTCACGCGGGTATACCGAGAGCCATGTCACGCGGATTTCGATATTCCGCACCCCCGGATACCCCTCGATAGCCCCGACACCCCCGATATCCCCCGTATCAGCTCAAGCCGGCCGCTTCTCCCTCCTCTCGTCCCAGTTCCAGCCGCCGGGTGGTCCCGATCGACTCCAGGAACGGCTCGTCGTGGCTCGCCACGATCAGCGCGCCCTCGTACGACTCCAGTGCCTGCACCAGCCGCCGCACACTCGCCATGTCCAGGTTGTTCGTCGGCTCGTCAAGCAGCAGCAACTGCGGCGCCGGCTCGGCCAGCAGCAGCGCCGCCAGCGTCGCCCGGAACCGCTCGCCGCCCGACAGCGTCCCGGCCGGCTGATCCGCCCGCGCCCCCTTGAACAGAAAGCGCGCCAGCCGCGCCCTGATGGCGTTGTTGGTCGCCGAAGGCGCGAACCTCGCCACGTTCTCGGCCACCGTCAGCCCGTCGTCCAGTACGTCCAGCCGCTGGGGCAGGAAGCGCAGCGGCACGTGCGCCACCGCCTCGCCCGAGACCGGATCGAGCTCCCCGGTGATCGTGCGCAGCAGCGTCGTCTTGCCCGCTCCGTTGCGCCCGGTCAGCGCGATCCGCTCGGGCCCGCGCACCTCGAACTCCCCGGTGATCCCGGCCCCGTACCGCAGTCCGAGGTCACGCAGCGTCAGTACTCTGCGCCCCGGATGCACGGTCGTGTGCGGCAGTACGACGTTGATCTCGTCGTCGTCGCGCACCGCGTCCACGGCCCCGCTCAGCCGCTCCTTCGCCTCCGCCAGCTTCTCGGCGTGCATGATGCGGTGCTTGCCCGCCGACTCCTGCGCGGCGCGCTTGCGGGCGTTCATGACGATCTTCGGCTCGCGCTTGCTGTCGAACATCTTCTGCCCGTACCGCTTCCGGCGGGCCAGCTTCACCTGCGCCTCGGCCAGTTCCCTCTTCTGCCGGTGTACGTCGGCCTCCGCGACCCGCACCATGCGTTCGGCCGCCTCCTGCTCGACGGCCAGCGCTTCTTCGTACGCCGAGAACGTCCCGCCGTACCAGCGGACTTCACCCTCCCGCAGCTCGGCGATCTGGTCGACGCGCTCCAGGAGTTCCCGGTCGTGGCTGACCACGATCATCACGCCGGACCAGGCCTCGACCGCGGCGTAGAGACGCTCGCGCGCGTGGCGGTCCAGGTTGTTCGTCGGCTCGTCGAGGAGGAGCACGCCGGGGCGGCGCAACAGCAGCGCGGCGAGCCGCAGCAGCACCGACTCGCCGCCGGAGACCTCGCCGATCGTCCGGTCGAGGCCGATCCGGTGGAGCCCGAGCTGGTCGAGGGTGGCGCGGGCGCGCTCCTCGACGTCCCAGTCGTCGCCGACGGCGGTGAAGTTCTCCTCCGTCGCCTCGCCCGCCTCGATGGCGTGCAGGGCGGCGCGCGTCCCGGCGATGCCCAGGGCCTCGTCCACGCGCAGCGCGGTGTCGAGGACCAGGTCCTGCGGGAGGTAGCCGACCTCGCCGGTTGCCTGGATCTTTCCGCCGGTGGGGGTGAGTTCCCCGGCGGCCAGCCGCAACAGGGTGGACTTCCCGGATCCGTTGAGGCCGATGAGTCCGGTTCTGCCGGGACCGACGGCCAGCGCGAACCCGTCGAAGACGGGCGTTCCGTCGGGCCAGCCGAAGGAGAGCGCGGAGCAGGTGAGATGGGTGGGGAAGGTGGCAAGGTGGCCTCCCGGTTGCTGGGAACGAGCAAGGGCAACGGGTGGAGACACCGGGGGAGTGGGCGACGTACGGCCGAAAGAGGTGTGACAGTCCTTCGCCGGGACAGCAACGGGACGGCGAAAAGGCCCCGGTCCGGGAAAGGACGGCTCAAGTGCCGAGGTCGCACGCGGAGCGCACAGACAGAAGCTGTGCGACACGGTGTCTCATGACCTCAGACGAGCAACGTCCACTCCGATCGACGACAACAGGGCCACGACAAAAGTACGTCGCGGCCCCATGGGATGCCAACCGATTATTTTCCGGGCGACGCCCGGACCCTCACAGCGCGTCGCGCAGCAGTTCGGCCAGGTCGTGGTCGACGTCGAGGTGCAGATGCTCGCCGCCGGCCGGGACGAGCGCGTGCGTGCGCTTGAGGAAGCGGCGCAGGTCGGCGGTGCGGAGGTGGACCATCGCGGTGCCCTCCGCGGCATGGAATTCCAGTACGGTCCGCCCGTACCCGTACGGCCGCACCTGTACGTCGCCCAGGCCGGCCCGCGATTCCATGCCCGTCTCCAGCAGTTCGCGGGCGAACGCCCAGGACACCTCGACGCCTTCCAGGGTGGCGGCGGGCGGGAAGGCCATGCGTACGGCGAACGGGTCGGCGCGGTTGTACCGCAGGGTCGCGGAGACCGTTTCGGTCCGGGGTGCGGACGAGACCAGACGGGCCTGCACGGCTTGCTCAATCACGGGAGACAATTCCTGCTCCCTCTCACGGTTCGGTTGATGCGTCCTGTCACAGGGACAGACGTAAGAACACGGGAATCCGTGCATGCGAGGGCGATGTGACCTGTGTCACCGCGCCGGGCGGCCTGGACGGCGTCGTGGCCGTGGGCTAGCTTCCAGCGCCATGAGGGGCATGGGGAAGACGAGTCGAATGGTGTCGCTGGGGCTGTGCGGGGCGGCGCTGGCCGCCGCCTTGGCCGCACCGGCGCAGGCGCACGTACGGAACGGGCCGGGCTGGCAGCTGAAGGACACCGGCAAGGACGTACGGCTGCGGGGCCTGGCGGCGGTCAGCAGGACGACCGCGTGGGTGGCAGGCTCCAAGGGCACGGTGCTGCGTACGGCCGACGGAGGGCGTGGCTGGCTCGATGTGTCGCCGCCCGGCGCGGGCGAGTTGGAGTTCCGCGACATCGAGGCCTTCGACGGGCGGCGCGCGGTGGTGCTGGCGATCGGTGAGGGCGAGGCGTCGCGGATCTTCCGTACGGAGGACGGCGGCGCGACCTGGACCGAGAGCTTCCGCAACGCCGACCCGAAGGCCTTCTACGACTGCGTCACCTTCTTCGACAGCCGCAACGGTCTGGCAATGAGCGACCCGGTCGACGGCAAGTACCGCATCCTGTCCACCGGCGACGGCGGCAGGTCCTGGAAGGTTCTGCCGGACGCAGGCATGCCCGCCGCCCACACCGGCGAGGCGGGGTTCGCGGCGAGCGGCCAGTGCCTGGTCAGCGCCGGCCCGTGGGACGTCTGGCTCGCCACGGGCGGCGGCGCCACGGGCCGGGTGCTGCACTCCGCCGACCGGGGCCTGACCTGGACCGCCACTGACACCACCATCCCGGCGGGCGATCCGGCACGCGGCGTCTTCGGCCTCGCGTTCCGCGACCGCGACCACGGCATCGCGGTCGGCGGCGACTACCGCACGGGCCAGGCATCACCGAAGGCGGCGGCGCTGACCGGCGACGGCGGGAGCACCTGGCAGCAGGCGAAGACACCGCCGCCGGCGTACCGCTCGGGCGTGACGTGGCTGCCGCACACCAAGTCCGGCGCGCTGGCGGTCGGCCCCACGGGGACGGACCTCACGCTCGACGGCGGCCGCCACTGGCGGACGATCGACACCGGCTCGTACGACACGGTCGACTGCGCACGGGACTTCGGCTGCTGGGCGTCGGGCGAAAAGGGCCGGGTGGCCCGCCTGGAACCCTGAGCGAGGGCCGCCCGGAATCAAACCCGTCCACGACGTTTGGGGGACCGGGGTCCGGGGCGGAGCCCCGGTTCGGGAAGGGGCGGGCAGGGGAACAGCCCCGCAGGGCCCCCCGCCGCCCACCCCCGCGCCGCTACGCCGTCGGCAACTGCTGCTGGTACGGGGCGAGTTCCGGCGCGGTCTTCGTCGCCACGAACTCCGTGATCCGGTACGCGCAGACCCCCGCCACCGTGAACGGATCCGCCGCCGCGATCTCCTCGATCCGTGCCCGGTCGTCCGCGACGGCCAGAATCACCCCGCCGTCACGCGGCTGCTTGCGCCCCGAGGCGATGAAAACCCCCGCCTCGTACTGCGCGTCCAGCCACGCCACATGGGCTTCCATCAGCTCGTCGATGCGCTCGACAGGCGCGGTGTAGGTCAACTCCATTACGAACATGACCGCCAGGCTACCCCGTACCCTTCTGACCACTATGAACAGCCTGCGTTCCCCCGCCGACGAAGCCGAAGCCCGAGCGATCCAGGACGAACTGCGCACCCGCGTAGTGCTCGACGAGCCGGGCCCGCCCCCCGGCACCGGGCTGGTCACGGGCGTGGATGTGGCGTACGACGACGAGCGTGACGTCGTCGCCGCGGCGGCCGTCGTCCTCGACGCCGCGACGCTCACCGTCGTGGAGGAAGCCACGGCGGTCGGCCGCGTCGCCTTCCCGTACATCCCCGGACTGCTCGCGTTCCGGGAGCTCCCGACTGTGCTCGCGGCCCTCGAATCCCTGTCGGTGGACCCGGGCCTCGTCGTCTGCGACGGATACGGGCGGGCCCACCCGCGCCGCTTCGGCCTGGCCAGTCACCTCGGCGTGGTGACGGGTCTCGCGACCATCGGCGTGGCCAAGAACCCCTTCACCTTCACGTACGAGCAGCCGGGCCCGCGCCGCGGCGCCCAGTCCCCTCTGGTCGCCGAGGCCGGCGAGGAAGTGGGCCGGGCGCTGCGCACCCAGGACGGCGTGAAGCCGGTGTTCGTCTCCGTCGGCCACCGCGTGAGCCTGGACAACGCCTGCGCGCACACCCTGCGCCTGGCACCCGACTTCCGGCTCCCCCAGTCCACGCGCGCGGCGGACACCCTGTGCCGCCGGGCGCTGCGCGATGCGGTGGGTGCCGGTTTCGGAACAACCACGTAACTGAGTACTTGTACGGATGTTTGAATCGCCGTAATCGGACAGAGTGATCGCATGACGATGTATTCGCACCCCGAGCACCCCACGCACCCCAGCCCGCCGAGGTCGGTCGAGTCCGTGACGCTCCACCGGGCGGGCCGCCGTACGAACACGGTCATTCTGGTCGGCGGCCTGGCCGCGCTGGGCTGGACCGGCGGGATGATCTACACCATCGCGGGCTGGTTCACCGGCGGCTGACCCGCCGGCCGCGCGCACCGCCGCGTACGCGTCAGTCCCGCACGGCCGCGACCCGGAACCTCAGCCCGGCCGCCATCAGCCGCTCCAGCAGCGCGTCGCCCATCGCCACCGCCGTCGTCACCTGCCCCGACGTCGCGGGCAGCTCGTCGAAGGCCAGGCACAGCACCGACTCGGCCAGCATCTTCGCCGTCTCGTCGTAGCCGGGGTCGCCGCCCGACACCTCGGTGAACACCCGGCGCCTGCCGCCCTCACCGACGAAGCGCACCGTGAACCAGCTCCGGCCCCTGCGCTCCTCGTCCGGCCCCGAACCGGCCGCGTACCGGCCCATGAGCCACGCCCGCGCCGCCGGGATCTGGGCCAGCGCGAACACGGCTCCCACCGCCGCCACCCCGCCCGCCGCCACCGGCAGCCACTTCACCGCCGCGTAATGCCGGTAGCGGAAGTCCGGGCCGTAGCGCTCCAGCGCGGCCGCCGAACGGGCCACCACCTGCGGATCGATGGTCGGAAGCGGCAGCGCCCACGCCCCCGTCTCGCGGCTGCGCCGCGGCGCGCCGATCGGGGCCCGCGCCCGCCGTCCCACCAGCCTGGGCTCGGACAGCCGCCGCTCGCGGGCGGCCCGCAGCGTCTGCCGCCCGCGCCCGAAAGCGGTAAGCGCGGAGGCGAAGGTGCCGCCCGAGAACATGGCGTTGGAGCGGACGAATCCGTCGACGCGCAGAGGTATGCCCTCGGGCAGCTGCTTGACCGTGAAGTAGACGCCGAGGTCGTGCGGTACGGAGTCGAAGCCGCACGCGTGCACGATCCGTGCCCCGGTCTCCCGCGCCCGCGCGTCGTACGCCAGGTACATCCGGTCGGCGAACTCCGGCTCGCCCGACAGGTCCGCGTAGTCCGTGCCCGCGTCGGCGCAGGCGGCGACGAGCCCCTCGCCGTACTGGATGTAGGGGCCGACGGTGGTCGCCACCACGCGTGTACGGGCGGCGAGTTCGCGCAGCGAGGCCGGGTCGGCAGCGTCGGCGTGCAGGGCGGGAAGGGTCGCGCAGGCCGGGTTGACCGCGACGAGCCGCTCGCGCAGTTTCTCCAGCTTCGCGGGGGTACGTCCGGCAATCGCCCAGCGGCAGTCGGCCGGTGCGTGCGCGGCGAGGTACCGCGCGGTGAGCTCCCCGGCGAAGCCCGTCGCCCCGAAGAGCACGATGTCGTACGGGCGCTCCGTGCCGCCTCTGCGTGGAACCGTCTCAGTCATGGGGGCAGAGGGTAGCGGTGATCCCCGGTAAAAAGAACTAAGCGCTTGCTCGCCCCAAGGGCTTGTGCGGAGTGGAACACGTTCTTAGCATCATTGATGTTACATCAGTTGTGTCACAGTGCTGGGGGCTTGATGGCAGCGGCAGGGAACGGCCCGCTCTCCGGAGTGCGCGTGGTGGAACTGGCGGGAATCGGCCCCGGCCCCTTCGCCGCCATGCTCCTCGCCGACCTCGGCGCCGACGTGGTCCGCGTCGACCGCCCCGGTGGCGGGGGCCTGGGCATCGATCCGGCGTACGACCTCACCAACCGCAACAAACGCTCGGTGATCGTCGACCTCAAGTCGGCGGACGGCCCGGCCCGGGTCCTGGACCTCGTCGAGCACGCGGACGTGTTCATCGAGGGGTACCGGCCCGGTGTCGCCGAGCGCCTCGGCGTCGGCCCCGACGCGTGCCTGGCCCGCAACCCGCGGCTCGTGTACGGGCGGATGACCGGCTGGGGCCAGGACGGGCCGCTCGCGCAGCGCGCCGGGCACGACATCGCGTACATCGCCCTCACCGGCACCCTTGGCATGTTCGGCAAGCCGGACGAGCCGCCCACCGTCCCCGCGAACCTCGTCGGCGACTACGCGGGCGGCTCGCTCTATCTCGTCATCGGCATCCTCGCCGCGCTCCAGCACGCCCGCACCGAAGGCGGCACGGGCCAGGTCGTCGACGCCGCGATCGTGGACGGCGCGGCCCACCTCGCCACGATGATCCACGGCATGCTGGCGGCCGGCGGCTGGCAGGACAGGCGCGGGTCGAACCTGCTCGACGGCGGCTGCCCCTTCTACGGCACCTATGAGACGTCCGACGGTCAGTACATGGCGGTGGGCGCGCTGGAGCCGCAGTTCTACGCCGAGTTCACCGGCCTCCTCGGAATCGGGGAAGCCGAAGCGCGAGCCCGCGCCGACATGGCCCGCTGGGGCGAGCTGCGCGAGCTGATCGCCGCCCGCTTCAAGGCGAGGACCCGCGCCGAATGGACCGCCGTCTTCGAGGGCTCGGACGCCTGTGTCGCCCCCGTCCTCTCCCTGCGCGAGGCCCCCTCCCACCCGCACCTCGCCGCCCGCTCCACCTTCATCACCCACGACGGACTGACCCAGCCCGCGCCCGCGCCGCGCTTCTCGGCCACGCCGGGGGCCGTGCACAGCCCACCCGCCCGGCCGGGCGCGGACACCGCCGAAGTGGCCCGCGACTGGGACGTACCAAGCATCGAGAAGGCCGGCCGCAGGAGGCAGAGTTGAAGCGTCAGATTTTCACCGCGGAGCACGAAGCGTTCCGGGAGACCGTGCGCACCTTCCTGGCGAAGGAAGTGACGCCGTACTACGAGCAGTGGGAGAAGGACGGCATCGTCAGCCGGGAGGCGTGGCTGGCGGCAGGCAGGCAGGGGCTGCTCGGCCTCGCCGTACCGCAGGAGTACGGGGGCGGCGGGAACGACGACTTCCGCTACAGCGCCGTACTGGCCGAGGAGTTCACCAGGGCGGGCGCCGCCGGGCTCGCGCTCGGACTGCACAACGACATCATCGGCCCCTACCTCACCGGGCTCGCCACCGACGAGCAGAAGCGGCGCTGGCTGCCCGGCTTCTGCACGGGGGAGACGATCACCGCCATCGCGATGACGGAGCCGGGCGCCGGCTCCGACCTCCAGGGCATCCGTACGACGGCCGAGGACCGGGGCGACCACTGGCTGCTCAACGGCTCGAAGACGTTCATCTCCAACGGCATCCTCGCCGACCTGGTGATCGTCGTCGCCAGGACATCGCCCGAGGGCGGCGCCAAGGGGCTGTCCCTGATCGTCGTGGAGCGCGGCGCGGAAGGCTTCGAGCGCGGACGCAATCTCGACAAGATCGGCCAGAAGTCCCAGGACACCGCCGAGCTGTTCTTCAACGACGTACGCGTCCCCAAGGAGAACCTGCTCGGCGAGCGGGACGGCGCCTTCATCCACCTGATGACCAACCTCGCTCAGGAGCGCATGGGCATCGCGGTCGCCGGGATCGCCGCCGCCGAGTACCTGCTGGAGATCACCACGCAGTACGTCAAGGAACGCGAGGCGTTCGGACGGCCGCTGTCCAAGCTCCAGCACATCCGCTTCGAGATCGCGGAGATGGCCACCGAATGCGCCGTCACGCGTACGTTCCTCGACCGCTGCATCGTCGATCACTCGAACGGGGAGCTCGACGCGGTCCACGCGTCGATGGCCAAGTGGTGGGCCACCGAACTCCAGAAGCGCGTAGCCGACCGCTGCCTGCAACTGCACGGCGGCTACGGCTACATGACCGAGTACCGCGTCGCCAAGGCCTTCACCGACGGCCGTATCCAGACGATCTACGGCGGCACGACCGAGATCATGAAGGAGATCATCGGCCGCTCGCTCCTCGCCTGAGCACTTCCCGCCCGACCCCTCGCCCGACTTCTTTCCCGTAACCCCCGAGTCCCGTAACCCCCGAAAGGCTGCTGTCTTGAGCACCGAAGCGTTTGTGTACGACGCGATCCGCACCCCGCGCGGGCGCGGCAAGGCCAATGGCGCCCTGCACGGCACCAAGCCGATCGACCTCGTCGTCGGTCTCATCCACGAGATCCGCCGCCGCTTCCCCGACCTCGACCCGGCGGCCGTCGACGACATCGTCCTCGGCGTCGTCAGCCCGCTCGGCGACCAGGGCTCGGACATTGCGCGCACCGCCGCCGTAGCCGCCGGGCTGCCGGACACCGTGGCGGGCGTACAGGAGAACCGCTTCTGCGCATCGGGTCTCGAAGCCGTCAACATGGGGGCGGCGAAGGTCCGTTCCGGCTGGGAGGACCTGGTGCTCGCGGGCGGCGTCGAGTCGATGTCGCGCGTCCCCATGGGCTCCGACGGCGGTGCCTGGGCCATGGACCCGATGACCAACTGGGACACCGGCTTCGCGCCCCAGGGCATCGGCGCCGACCTCATCGCCACCATCGAGGGCTTCACGCGCCACGACGTCGACTCGTACGCCGCCCTGTCGCAGGAGCGGGCAGCCGAGGCGTGGAAGGACGGCCGCTTCGCGCGCTCCGTCGTACCCGTCCTGGACCGCAACGGCCTGACCGTCCTCGACCGCGACGAGCACATGCGTCCGGGAACGACCGCGGACTCCCTCGCCGCGCTCAAGCCGTCGTTCGAGATGATCGGGGAGCACGGCGGCTTCGACGCCGTGGCGCTCCAGAAATACCACTGGGTCGAGAAGATCGACCACGTCCACCACGCGGGCAACTCCTCCGGCATCGTCGACGGCGCGGCCCTCGTCGCCATCGGCTCGCAGGCCGTCGGAGAGCGTTACGGGCTCACCCCGCGTGCCCGTATCGTCTCGGCCGCCGTCTCCGGCTCGGAGCCGACGATCATGCTGACGGGTCCCGCGCCCGCTACCCGTAAGGCACTCGCCAAGGCGGGACTGACCATCGACGACATCGACCTGGTCGAGATCAACGAGGCGTTCGCCGGCGTCGTACTGCGCTTCGTCAAGGACATGGGGCTCTCGCTCGACAAGGTCAACGTCAACGGCGGTGCCATCGCCATGGGCCACCCGCTGGGCGCCACCGGCGCGATGATCCTCGGCACGCTCATCGACGAGCTGGAGCGCCGCGACCAGCGGTACGGCCTGGCCACGCTGTGTGTCGGCGGCGGTATGGGCATCGCCACCGTCATCGAGCGTCTCTGACCGTCCCGTCCCACCCCCTTACGGAGAGAAAGAAACCCATGAGCGAGAGCACCACCATCCGCTGGGAACAGGACGAGACCGGTGTCGTCACCCTCGTCCTCGACGACCCCAACCAGTCCGCGAACACCATGAACGCGGCTTTCAAATCCTCCATCGCGGCGATCGCCGACCGCGCGGAGGCCGAGAAGGACTCCATCCGCGGCATCATCTTCACCTCCGCCAAGAAGACCTTCTTCGCGGGCGGCGACCTCAAGGACATGATCAAGGTCGGTCCGGAGAACGCCCAGCAGGCCTTCGACACCGGTACGGCGATCAAGGCATCCCTGCGCCGCATCGAGACCCTCGGCAAGCCGGTCGTCGCGGCGATCAACGGCGCGGCCCTCGGCGGCGGTTACGAGATCGCCCTCGCCTGTCACCACCGCGTCGCCCTCGACGCGCCCGGCTCCAAGATCGGCCTGCCCGAGGTCACGCTCGGTCTCCTCCCGGCGGGCGGCGGAGTCACCCGCACCGTACGCCTCATGGGCATCGCGGACGCGCTCCTCAAGGTCCTGCTCCAGGGCACCCAGTACAACCCGCGGCGGGCCCTGGAGAACGGCCTGATCCACGAAGTCGCCACCACGCCCGACGACATGCTGGCCAGGGCCCGCGCCTTCATCGACGCGAACCCGGAGTCCCACCAGCCGTGGGACATCAAGGGCTACAAGATCCCCGGCGGCACCCCGTCCGACCCGCGCTTCGCCGCGAACCTCCCCGCCTTCCCGGCCAACCTCAAGAAGCAGACGGCCGGCGCCCCCTACCCCGCCCCCCGCAACATCCTCGCGGCGGCCGTCGAGGGCGCACAGGTCGACTTCGAAACGGCGCTGACCATCGAGGCCCGCTACTTCACGGAGCTCGTCACGGGTCAGATCGCCAAGAACATGATCCAGGCGTTCTTCTTCGACCTCCAGGCCGTCAACTCCGGCGCCAACCGCCCCAAGGGCATCGAGTCCCGCCCCGTCCGCAAGGTCGCCGTCCTCGGCGCCGGGATGATGGGCGCGGGCATCGCGTACTCCTGCGCCCGCGCCGGCCTCGACGTCGTCCTCAAGGACGTGACGGCCGAAGCCGCCGCCAAGGGCAAGGCGTACTCCGAGAAGCTCCTGGCGAAGGCGCTCTCGCGCGGCCGTACGACCGAGGCCGAGCGGGACGAACTCCTCGCCCGCATCACCCCGACCGCGAACCCCGCCGACCTGGCGGGCTGCGACGCCGTGATCGAGGCGGTGTTCGAGGACACCGCGCTCAAGCACAAGGTGTTCCAGGAGATCCAGGACATCGTCGAGCCGGACGCGCTGCTCTGCTCCAACACCTCCACCCTTCCCATCACCGGCCTGGCACAAGGGGTTTCCCGCCCCGCAGACTTCATCGGGCTGCACTTCTTCTCGCCGGTCGACAAGATGCCGCTCGTCGAGATCATCAAGGGGGAGCGGACGGGCGACGAGGCGCTGGCGCGCGCGTTCGACCTCGTACGCCGGATCAAGAAGACGCCGATCGTCGTGAACGACTCGCGCGGCTTCTTCACCTCGCGGGTCATCGGCCAGTTCATCAACGAGGGCGTGGCCATGGTCGGCGAGGGCATCGAGCCCGCGTCGATCGAGCAGGCGGCGGCCCAGGCCGGCTACCCGGCGAAGGTCCTGTCCCTGATGGACGAACTGACCCTCACCCTCCCGCGCAAAATTCGCCACGAGACGAAGCGGGCGGTCGAGGCGGCCGGCGGCACCTGGCCGGGGCACCCGTCGGACGCGGTCATCGACCGCATGGTCGACGAGTTCGGGCGTACGGGTCGCAGCGGCGGGGCGGGCTTCTACGAGTACGGCGAGGACGGCAGGCGCACGCGTCTGTGGCCGGGCCTGCGTGAACACTTCACGAAGCCGGGCGCCGAGATCCCCTTCGCCGACATGAAGGAGCGGATGCTCTTCTCGGAGGCGCTGGACACGGCCCGCTGCTTCGAGGAGGGCGTCCTCACGTCGGTCGCCGACGCCAACATCGGCTCCATCATGGGCATCGGCTTCCCGGCCTGGACGGGCGGCGCGATCCAGTACATCAACGGTTACGAGGGCGGCCTGCCCGGCTTCGTAACCCGCGCGCGAGAGCTGGCAGCGACGTACGGCGAACGCTTCACCCCACCGGCGCTGCTGGTGGAGAAGGCGGAGCGGGGCGAGAGGTTCAGCGACGCGTAACCCTGCCGCCGGGCGGGCGGGGGTGGGTGGGTGGATGCCGCTGCGCGGAGCGGGGCAAGCCCCCAGACCCCCGGACGCCCTACGGGCGTGTCCTGAAACGCCGGACGGGCTGGATGGTTGCCGCAACCAAATCCAGCCCCTCCGGCGTTTGAGGAGCGGGGTCTGGGGCGGAGCCCCAGTTCGGGAAGGGGCGGGTCGGGGAAAGCCCCGCGCAGCGGTACCCGCCCCCCGCACCCGCCACGCCGCCCCCCACTCACTCCGCCACGAACGCCGCCCGCAACTCCTCCTTCAGCGACCGCTGAAAAGCCGTCACCAGTGCCTGCACCACCATCGGCTGCATATGCGCCGACAGCGACTTCATCGCCTTCACATGCTCAGGGTCCGACTCGCGCTCCCGGTACGGCCCCCACACCTCGTCCTTGAAGAGGTTCGTCAGCGCGTGCGCGGCCGACCGGGTGTGCTCCAGCAGGATCGTGCGGGCCGCGAGGATCGTCTCGTGGGCTATGGGGACACCGAGGAGCTGTACGCCGAGGGCCAGCAGCCCCGGATCGACGCGGAAGGCGTCGGGGGAGTCCGCGCGCTCCAGGACGTTCATCGCGGCCAGCCGGTCGAGGTCCCCCTCCGACAGGGGACGGCCCGCGCGGCGTTCGAGCTCCGCCCGGGTCGCGTCCTCCGCCGAGTCGGGCGCCCAACTCGCCACCAGCGCGCGGTGGATCGCCAGATCGTGTGCGCTCAGGTCGGGCGGCAACTGCTCCAGGTAGCGCTCGATCGCGGCGAGCGTCATGCCGTGGTGCTGGAGCTCCTCGATGAGCGCGAGCCGGGACAGGTGGGCGGGACCGTACCGGCCCACCCGGCGCGGGCCGATCACGGGCGGCGGCAGCAGACCGCGCGTGCTGTAGAAGCGGACCGTACGCACCGTGACCCCGGCCCGTGCGGCCAGCTCGTCTACCGTGAGCGTCGGCTCCTCGGTGTCCGTCGTCATGACTGCGCCTCGCTTCCCGTGCCACTGCTGTGAACCAACCGCCGTACTGCCATATGGTGCAACAGTATTGCTGTCTCACCAGTGTTGTGAAAGCGTCCGGCCGCTCCACGGCGACAGGCGGCTAACCGCTGGCTAACCGCTGGCTAGCCGTCCTTCCGGCCGAGCCGGGCCTCCAGGCCGTCGAGGACTCGCTGGAGTCCGTAGTCGAAGTTGGCCTCGCGGATCTGCCGCGGGTCCTTGCCGCGCTGGGCGACGTGCCCCTCCCGCAGTCGCGGGTGGTCCCGCGCGGCCTGCTCGGCTGACGGCCGCAGGCTCTCCATCAACTCCCGTTCGTCCTTGCCGCTGCGGGCGATCAGCGACAGGTACGCGGCCTCGCTGGTCGCCATCCCGATGACGTACGCGATGAGCGTGCTCATGGCCTGATCGGTCTCTTCGGGCGGGAAGCCCGCCGCTTCGAAGACGGCGAGCATGCGGTCGGACATCTGCATCACATTCGGCCCGAGATGCACGAGGCCGACCTGTCCGAGCACTGAGGCGACCCAGGGGTGCCGCAGCGCCATCGACCGCAGGCTGTACGCACTCCCGCTGACGGCGGCCCGCCAGCCCTGCGGACCCTCGGCGTCCGGCACCTCCAACTCGCCGTAGACCTCGTCCACCACCAGCTCGATGAGTTCGTCCTTGTTGGCGACATGCCGGTAGAGCGAGGTGGCCCCGGCGCCGAGGCGGGTGCCCAGGCGCCGCATGCTCAGGGCTTCGATTCCCTCGGCGTCGAGCAGTTTCACGGCCTCGGACACGATCTGCTCGCGGCTCAGCTGCTCCCGCTGCCGGCGTGGACGGGTCCACACCGAGGGGATCGGGTTCTCGTCGGTCGGCGACATGCGGCCTCCTCATTGCTCCAAGTGCTTCTCACCCAACACGCTAGCGCACACCGTGCGCAGCTTGCGTACAACGAACGCGGTGCGTACAGTGTTCGCAAGAAGAGCACGTCGTACGCATCGAGGGGGAAGACCATGGAGAACAACGTGAGCTGGGACGTGAAGGGCGACTGGAAGGCCAAGGGCGGCTGGGGGGTCAGGGACTCGGGTGGCCGTCGACTGGCCCTTGACCGCTGGCAGGCGCGGCTCGACGAGCTGTGCGCCGCCCATCACGTTCCGGCCGCGTCCCTGGCCGTGCTCGCCGACGGGAACATCCACGCACTGGCCAGTGGTGTGCTGCACCGGGGGACCGGTGTCGAGGCGACGACCGACTCGGTGTTCCAGCTCGGCTCGATCGCCAAGATCTACACCGCCACGCTCGTGATGCAGCTGGCCGAGTCCGGCGACCTCGACCTGGACGCGCCGGTGGTCGACGTACTGCCGGAGTTCGCCACCGCCGACGCCGAAGCCACCCGGACCATCACGACCCGGCAACTGCTCAGCCACACCAGCGGTCTGACCTGCGACTTCACTCTCGACACCGGTCGCGGTGACGACTGCCTGGCCCGTTATGTCGAAGCCGCCAAGGGGGTGGCGCTGGACTGCCCGCCCGGAACAGCGGTCTCCTACAGCAGCGTCGGGTACAACGTCCTCGGCCGCATCATCGAGGTACTGACCGGCCAGACCTGGGACGAGGCACTGAAGGACCGCCTCATCACCCCGCTCGGGCTCACGGAAACGATGACGCTGCCCGAAGAGGTCTTGCGGTTCCGGGCGGCGATGGGACACCTCGGGGAGCCGGGGCAGGACCCGGACTTGGCGCCGGCGTGGGACCTCATGCCGCGCTCGGCAGGTCCGTACGGCAGGGTCTGCGCCACCGCCACCGACGTGGTCCGGCTGGCCCGGATGCACCTTGACGGCGGTACGGCGCCGGACGGGACCCGCGTCCTTGCGGCCGAGACCGTCGGGGCGATGCAGCGGCGTGAGGTCGACGTCCCCGACAAGTGGACCGTCAGCGCTGACGGCTGGGGCCTCGGCTGGACGCTGTACGACTGGTTCGGTACGCCGGGGTTCGGCCACGACGGCGCGTCGATCGGACAGTACGGCTACCTGCGTGTGGTGCCGGAAGCAGGGGTGGCCGTCGCCCTGCTCACCAACGGCGGCGGCGCGCGTCAGCTCTACGCCGCGCTGCTCAGGGAACTGCTCGACGAGCTGGCCGGAGTGAGGATGCCGGACGCCTTCGCACCGGCCGCTCAGCCGCCCGCGGTCGACATCGCACCACTCACCGGCACGTACACGCGCGAAGGCGTCGTCATCACCGTGAGCGAGCGCGACGGAACACCGCACCTGGTGTACGAATTCGTCGACGGGATGAAGGACTTCTCCCCGCCGCTGGAGATGGACCTGGCCCCGGTGTCGGAAACGGTGTTCGCCGCGTCGGGCGCGGGCCCGTCCTTCAGCGAGGACTGGATGCCCGTCGTGTTCTCCACCCTCCCCGACGGCAACGGCTGCGTGTACGTCGGCATGCGAGCCGCGCCGAAGACGTCGTAAGGCGGACCGACGCACGATCAGCCGATCAGCCGATCGTGCGTCGGTCCCGTGAGGCCTATGGGCCGGCGGGCACGGTGACGGACTGGTCGTGGCGGAAGATGTTGTGCGGGTCCCACAGCTTCTTGGCCCGTTGGAGACGCTCGTAGCTGTTCTTGTAGTACAGCTTGTGCCAGGGCTGGCCCGACGTGTTGTGGTGCTGGACGTCGAGGAGGTCGACGTCCGGGTAGTTGATGTAGCAGCCGTCCGTGTTCGCCGTCCTGGTCGCGGGGAGAGCCGGGTCGACCACCGCCGGCACACCGCCGGTGGGCCGGTACACGTCCTGGTAGAAGTTCCTGATCCAGCGCAGATGCGGCGCGGCGATCCCTGGATCCTTCTCGGCGTCCCGGTAGTCGTAGACGCCGTTCTTGTCGGCGTCCGTGCCCCAGGTCCAGTACACCTGGTACTGGAGTTTCAGGACCGAGGACCGCTGCGGCACGGCCGTGTCCTTCTCTCCCACCTTGTTGATCGCCCCGCCGTAGGAGTCGACCTGCACCAGGGCGTCGGGGTTGCTGTAGTGGGTGTCGGTGAGGTGGCGGTGGATCGCGTCGATCTGGTGGTCGGTGAACCCCTTGGTCATGTACGCCGACTTGTACTTGCCGCAGCGGTTGGGGCCCGATTCGTTGAGGCTCTGCGTTGCCGTGAGCCACGGGAGCCGGGTCGGGATGAACAGCGCGCCCTGGGCGGGATGTTCACCGATCGCCTGGTCCAGTGGCGTCTCCGCGACGTGATACGTGTCTCCCGTCTTGAAATCCTTGGTGATCCAGTCCAGGAAGGCCGCCAGGCGGGCGGCCGAGTCGTCCCTCGTGCCGTCGAGCTGGATGGTCAGACCGACCTTGCCGCTGCTCATGTGGGTGAGCTTCAGCAGAGTGAACATGTCCTGGTACGTGTACGTGCCGAAGGAGGTCGGCAGCTTCCCGCTGTTCTCGTACTCGAAGAACTGCCCGTAGCGGCGGACGAGCGACTTGAACAGCTCGGGGTGTTCGCGAAAGTCCTTCCACTCCCAGGCGACGGACCTGGCAAGCACCTGGGCGGGCGGGTTCGGCAGGTCGCGGAACCAGTAGCGCGTGATGACACCGAAGTTGCCGCCGCCCCCACCGGTGTGCGCCCACCACAGGTCGTGCAGCGCCGCATCGGCAGAGTCCTTGCGCGCCACCGTCTTCTTGGGCTGCTTGCCGTCTGCGACGGTGACCACCTCGACGGCGTACAGGTAGTCCACCGTCAGGCCGAACTGCCGCGACAGCATGCCGTATCCGCCGCCCGAGACGTGGCCGCCGAGCCCGACCGAATAGCAGGAGCCGCCGGGCAGGGCCAGGCCGGTCGACCGGTAGAGCTGGGTGGTGCTGTGCCAGTTCGTCGCGCCCGCCTCGACGCAGAACGCCTTCATCTCCGGGTCGTAATAGACCTGGTTCATCTGGCTCACGTCGATGATGACCCCGACATCCCCGGACGAGACGAAGTTCTCGTAGCAGTGACCGCCCGAGCGCACGGTGATCCGGCGTTTGGAATTGGCGGGGTTCCCGACGAACTTGGCGACTGCCTCCACCACGTCGTCCGCCGTCGTAACCACCACGACGTAGTCGGGTGTGGCGATCCAGCGCTGATTGAACCCCCGGCGCAGAGCGTCATAGCGCGCGTCGCTCGGGCTCACTTCGATCGGATTCGCGGCCACGGCATCCCCCAAAACGCAGATCTCAGATCTGACTCCCAGATGGTCACTCCAAGTTACCGTCGACATTGCTCAGAGTTACGATCTCGTTCGGGTGAATGAGGCGCGGCGGCTTCAGGCGGCGTGGTGGGCCAACGGCGCGTGTGGATCCGGGGCAGCCGGCCGCGGGGCGTGGTCCACGCGGACCGTCGCCCCCGCCAGCCGGTCCACCGCGTGCAACAGCGCGTGCTCCGCCGCCACCGCCACCGCGTGCGCCTGGACCACCGTCAGGCAGGGGTCGACCACCACGGACGTCTCCGCGCGCAGGGTGTGGCCGACCCACCGCATGCGGACGGCGCCCACCGCCTGTACGCCCTCGACATGGGAGAGAGCGTGCTCGGCCTCGTCCACCAGCGCCGGGTCCACCGCGTCCATCAGCCGGTGCCAGACCTCCCGCGCCGCGCCGCGCAGCACCACCACGATCGCGGCCGTGATCAGCAGCCCGATCAGGGGGTCGGCAGTGCGGTCAGGGCGTCGGTGGCGTTGTGGACGGTGTCGCCGAGCAGCGCCACCGAACCGGACAGCGCGGCCACCACGGCCTGGGCGACAGTGGTCGCCGCCAGGACGGCGAAGGAGAACCAGAGGGTCCGCAGCCCCGCCGCAGACCCTTCCAGCGCGGAGTCGATCCGGTCGTGGGAGTGGTGATGATGACGCCCGTGTCCGTGCCCGCCTCCATGCCCGTGCCCGTGTCCGTGACCCGTCATGACCACCACCGTGGCACACCAACTCCCTTGCGGCCACTGCCGAAAAACCACCCACGACCAGGTGCGAACCGCTTGCGATTACGCCGTACGCCCCGCACCCTTCACATGGGTCAGCGCGCGCCGGCCACCACCGGGTAGTGGTCGGACAGATTCGTGTACGTGTACTGCTTGCCCCAGCTGGAGACCGTCCAGGGCGCGCTCCGCTCCTTGATCACCTCGTTCGTCCAGCCCTCGGGCTTGGCGTGCCCGGCGCGGTGCAGGACGTAGTCGAGGTCCTCGCGCGGGTCGTCCGGGTAGCGCTCGGAGGCGATCGAGTTGTCCGCGGTGTCGAAGGAGTACGGGTGACCGGTGCGCGCGTCGGCACCGGTCAGGCCGCCGTCGGCGAGCATCGAGGCGTACTCGGGGCTGTGCGAGTCGACATTGAAGTCGCCCGCCACGATCACCTGCTCGGAGGCGGGGATGTTCTTGCCGTCGAGGAAGGCGTCGATCGCCTTGAACTGCCGGCTGCGCATCTGGGCGGCCTCGCCCGCGCCGCAGCCCGGGTCTGTGGACTGCGCGTGCGTGCCGACGACGTGGACCCTGGCGCCGCTGACGTCCAGTACGGCGTACACGAAGCCCTTGTTGGAGTACCAGTCGGCGCCGCACGCGTCCTTGTAGACGTACTGCTCCTTGCGGACGACCGGCCACTTGCTGAGCACCGTGACCCCGCCGTCCTCGGGAGTCGTGGAGGAGTACGACCCGCCGGTCGCGTCCCAGCCGGTCTTGCCGCGGCCCATGACCGGTGTCTGGTACGGGTACTGCGCCGCGGCGTTGCTCATCAGCGCGTCGGAGGCGCCGTTGTCGAAGGCCTCCTGGAGCACGACGACGTCGTTGCCCTGGAAGAAGGAGGCCGCGGGTATGGCCTTGGCGCGGTGGTCCTGGCCCCAGTTGGGGTAGAGGTTTTTGCTGAAGAGGAAGGCGTTGTACGACAGCACCCTCAGCGACGGCACCTCGGCGGAGGCGGAGGCGGAGGCGGCGGCCGGGGACACCGGGATCACCGGAGCCGCGGAGGCGGACGCGGTGGTCGCGGCGAGTGTGGCGACCGCCAGTACGGTGGCCAGGGCTGCGCCAGGGGTACGGCGGAGCGCGGAGTGCGGCACGGGGACTCCCGTTTCGGGTGGGGGGTAAGGGTCGGCGCGGCACATCCAACCAGCCGGAGTTACCTTCCGGTAGCCATTGGGCGGCGAATGGCTTGCCGGGTGCTCACCATCACCCCAACTCCCGTTGTGGGCCAGGTTGGTGCACCTGTGCGAAAGGGTAGGTCCCGGTCATGAATATGCAGTTGTTGCCGATGAACATAGGCCCCCTCAATCCGGGCGTAGCGGAGCTCGGCTTCGGTCTCGTGACCTTCGCCGCCGTGTTCTGGGTGTGCTCGCGGGTCCTCCTGCCCCGCGTCGAGAAAGTCCTGGCCCAGCGCGAGGCGAGCACCACTGGACGGGAGGCGGAGGCCGAGGAACTGCGCGCCGAGGCGGCCCGGGTCCGCGCGCTGTACGAGTCCGCCCTGGCCGACGCCCGGCACGCGGCTGCGAGGACCCGCCAGCAGGCGCACGAGGAGGGCGTCGCCCTGATCACCGCCGCCCGCGCGGACGGCATGCGCGTACGGGAGCGGATTCTCACCGACGGTGCCGCGGTCATCGCCGCCGAACGGGCCACCGCCGAGGCCGCACTCCGCCCGTACGCCGACGATCTGGCGCGGGAACTGGCCGGCCGGATCCTGGGCGAGCCCGTCCCCGCCCCGGCCGCCGACCACCGGCCGTAACCGGACCTTGCGCATACTGGAGGCATGAAGATCAGTGGGCAGGAGCCCGCACCGCCTCCGCCCGGCGGCGTCCTGTGGACGGTCGCCGGTGATGTGCGGGCGCTGCTCATGCTGCCCGCCGCGCTCACCCTGCAGGTCGCGCGCCCGGCCGTCGGCGCGGGCGTCGACCAGCACTCGGTCTTCCGTACGGACCCGTGGGGACGCGGTGAACGGTCGCTGCGCTCCGTGCAGCTGTGGGTGTACGGGGGAGAGGCGGGCGCCGAGGAGGGCCGCAGGCTCCGGCAGCTCCACAGGACCATCCAGGGCACCGACGCGCTCGGCCGTCCCTACCACGCGCTCGACCCCGCCCACTACTCCTGGGTCCACGCCACCGGTTTCCCCTGCTACCAGCACGCGCTGCGCTATCTCTTCCGGCCGCTCACCGAGGCACAGGAACGGCGGCTGTACGCGGAGTGGCTCCAGGTGGGCCGGATTCTCGGGATCAACGACCGGGACATGCCGCAGACCGTCGAGGAGTTCTGGCCGTACTTCCGCAAGATGCTGGCCGACGAGGTGGAAGCGACCGTGGTGGTGCGGGAACTGATCGCCACCGACAGCCCGGTGCCCGCCCCCGACCGAGGGCCGCTTCCGGTACGTCTGGTCCTGCGTGCCCTGTGGCCGCTTCTGCTGCCGCCACTGGCCCGCTTCAGGGCGTTCCTCACCGTCGGCTACCTGCCGCCGGACGCGCGCGAGGCGCTGGGGCTGGAGTGGAGCGAAGCACAGGAGCGCAGGCTGCGCCGGTTCAGCCGCGTCGTACGCACCCTGGTGCCACTGCTGCCCGAGCGGCTGCGCTATCTGCCCCTGGCGCGCGAGGCCAGGGCGCGGCACCGGAACGAGGTCGCCGGCGGCAACCGAGAGCGCTCTCAGTAATCCACCCGGAGCATGCTCCCCACTGCCCGTGCCCGTCAACAGTTGAACGCGCGGCGGTCTGCCGCGCCTCCAACTCCAGTACACGTCAGATGTATTGACACGTGTGTTTCAGAAGTTTTACGTTCCCTGTCATCTGAGAGCGCTCTCGGACGCCCTTCCCCCACGATTCCGAGGTGCCGTCCATGCCAGCTCCTCCCGTCAGAACCGCGTCCGTCAGAACCGCGTCCGTCAGAACCGCGTCCGCGCTGATCCTTGTCTCCGCCCTGACCGCCGTCGGCCTCGGCTCGGCCGCCGCCCCCGCAGCCGCCGCCACCGTCCCCGTCGGGTCGGGCAGTTACTCCGACGTCCGCCCCGCCGGGACATCGGGCCCCACCACCAACACCGGCACACCCGTCACGCCCAAGCTCACCCCGGCCGCGAAGGACAAGCCGCTGCCCACCAACGACTGGTGGTCCTCCCTGGCCTTCCAGCGGTACGGCGACAACCCGCACTCCACGCCCATGTACGGCCACCCGCTCACCTACCAGGCCACCGCCGCGGGCCTCGAAGTCGGCTACCCGACCACCCCCGCCGTCGTCGGCGACGGCCGCCAGTACGAGTACGCCCACAAGCGCGACCTCACGCTCGGCCTGACCGGCCTCAACTCGCCCGACACCAAGGCCGACGACTGGTCCGACTGGACCGTCACCCCGTACTGGTCCGACGGCGCCCGCACCCTGCGCACCACCATCGGCCACGGCCTGCCCTTCGTGTACGCCAAGGGCTCCGGCGCCGGCGCGCAGATCACCACCGCCGCCGTACCCACCGTCTTCGCCGACCAGGGCAACGTCCTCGGCATCACCGTCGCGGGCCACCACTACGCGCTCTTCGCGCCGGCCGGCAGCGACTGGAACATCGCCGGATCCACCCTCACCGCGGGCCTGGGCACCAAGGACTACTTCTCGCTCGCCGTACTGCCTTCCCCCGGCGCCCTCGCGACGTACAGGAAGTACGCGTACAGCTTCGTCACCGGCTCCAGGGCGAGCTGGAACACCACCGGCGGCACGGTGAAGGCGACGTACACCCTCACCACCGAGGCGAAAGAGGGCAGCGAGAGGGGCACCCTGCAGGCCCTCTACCGCCACCAGTGGCTGCACACCTCCGACCCGCTCACCCCGTACACATACGTCTCACCGCGCGGCACGATGAAGGTCCGCGAGGGCGCCTCCTTCACCACGAGCCAGCGGGCCTCCGGCGTGCTGCCCGCCCTGCCGCAGTCGAGCGGCGTCGACAAGGCCAGGCTCAGGGGCTATCTGAACGAGGCCGCGAACGCCGCCGACCCGTTCTCGGGCGCCACCGACACGTACTGGACCGGCAAGGCGCTGGGCCGCCTCGCCCAGCTCGTACCCGTCGCGGACCAGATCGCTGAGACCGCTGTCCGCGACAAGCTGCTCGGCCTGATGAAGGGCCGCCTCCAGGACTGGTTCACGGCGGGCGGAGCCAACGAATTCTCGTACGACAGGACGTGGAAGACGCTCACCGGCTACCCGGCGTCGTACGGCAGCGACACCGAGCTCAACGACCACCACTTCCACTACAGCTACTACGTCTACGCGGCCGCGATCGTCGCCCAGTACGACCAGGCCTGGGCCGCCGACTCCGCCTGGGGCGGCATGGTCAGGACGCTCGTGCGCGACGCGGCCAACCCCAGCCGCACCGACACCGCCTTCCCCTTCCTGCGCGGCTTCGACGTGTACGCGGGCCACAGCTGGGCGTCGGGTCACCAGGGTTTCGCCGCGGGCAACAACCAGGAGTCCTCCTCGGAGTCCACCAACCTCAGCGCCGGCCTGGTCCTGTGGGGCGCGGCGACCGGTGACACGGCCCTGCGCGACCTCGGCACGTACCTGCTGACCACCGAGTCGGAGGCGATCGCGCAGTACTGGTTCGACGCGGACGAGCAGGTCTTCCCGTCCTCCTTCGGCCACGACACGGTCGGCATGGTGTGGGGGAGCGGCGGGGCGTACGCCACCTGGTGGACGGCCAACCCCGAGGAGATCCACGGCATCAACGTCCTTCCGGTGACCGGCGGTTCACTGCACCTGGGCGGCGAGAAGGCCGCCATCCGGCGCAACCTGGCCGAGATGGAACGCGAGAACGGCGGACCCGCCGTCGAATGGCGCGACATCCTCTGGGAGTTCCAGTCACTGGCCGACCCCGCCGCCGCCAAGGCGAAATGGGACGCGGGCCACGCCGCCTACACCCCCGAGCAGGGCGAGTCCAAGGCGCACACCTACCACTGGATCAGCACCCTCGACACGCTCGGCGCCCCCGACGCGACGGTGAGCGGCGACATCCCGACATCCGCCGTCTTCTCCAAGGGCACGGTACGGACGTACGCCGCCCACAACCACACCTCCACCGCCCGCAGCGTGACCTTCTCCGACGGCGGGAAGCTCACCGTCCCCGCCCGCTCGACCGCGACGGGCACCGGCACCGGAGGCACCGACCCGGACCCCGAACCCCCCACCGGCAACACCTTCCAACTGCGCTCTGGCGGCGTCCTCACGACCACCACAGGGACCACCGCCACCACCGACACCATCGCCTCGGCGGGCGGCGCCAACCACGACGGCACCCCGCACCAGCCGCTGACGTACACGGCCAAGGGCGTCAACGGCACGCTCAAGTCCGGTACGCCGACGGCCTTCCGCCTCCAGGTCGACGCGAGCACGACGGTCGGCCTCGGCCAGCAGGCCCGCGTCAGCTACGACTTGACGGGCGACGGCACGTACGACCGGACGGAGACCTACCAGTACTTCGCGACCGACCCGGTGGCGGGCTGGGAGGAGTACACGCAGGCGCGCGGCCTCAAGTCGGCGACCGGTTCGCCCGGCGACCTCAAGGGCGGCACCGTACGCCTCGAAGTGTGGAGCGCCATCGGCAACGGCACGGCGAAACTCCGCACCGGAACGGGCGATTCGGTCCTGGTGATTCCCTACCAGTGACCGGAACGCACCCCCCACGCGGCGGGCCCCGGCCGCTCAGGCCGAGGCCCGCCGCACCAACTCGGTCGGCATGATCACCGATGCCGGCGCGCCCACGTGCCGGCCGTCGCCGCCCTCGCTCAGGACCCGCGTCAGCAGCCTGACCATCAGCCGCCCCATCCCCTCGATGTCCTGGCGGACCGTGGTCAGCGAAGGCCGCGCCGACTCGGCGACCGTCACCATGTCGTCGAAGCCGACGACCGCGACCTGATCCGGCACCCGCCGCCCCCGCGCCCGCAGGACGCGCAGAGCACCCGCCGCCATCAGGTCGTTCGCGGCGAAGACGGCATCCAGATCCGGCCTGCGCTCCAGCAGCTCCGTCATCGCGCGCGCACCGCTGTCCTCGGTGAAGTCGCCCTGTGCGGTCAGCGCGGGATCGGCGTCGAACAGTACGTCGCGGTAGCCGTCGGCGCGGTCGATGGCGGACGTCTGGTCGCGGGGGCCCGCGATGTGCGCGATACGTTCACGGCCCAGGCCGACGAGATGGCGTACGGCCGTACGGGCTCCGCCCCTGTTGTCGCAGTCGACGTACGGGACCGCCGCCGCCCCGGCGCCGGGACGGCCGCCGAAGACGGCCGGAACCTTGGCGCGGCGGATGAGGGCGGGCAGTCCGTCGTCGTCGTGCAGCGAGAAGGCGAGCGCGCCGTCGACGTGACCGCCCCCGAGGTAGCGGGCGATCCGGTCGTAGTCACCGGGGCCCTCCACCCACAGCAGCACCAACTGTGCGTCGTTGGCGGTCAGTTCTCTGCTGATGCCGCGCACCTGCTGCTCGAAGAAGGGGTCCGAGAAGATCCGGAACTCGGGCTCGGCGATGATCACGGCGACCGCACCGCTCTGCCGGGTGACGAGGGACCTGGCTGCCTGGTTGGGGACGTACCCCAACTCCTCGACCGCTTCCCGCACTTTGTCGGCCAGTGGCTGCCGCACGCCTGCGCCACCGTTGACGACACGGGAGGCCGTGGCGCGGGAGACTCCGGCACGGGCGGCGACGGCTTCGAGGGTGGGGCGGGAACCGGGGGACTGCTCGGGCAAGGGGGGCGCTCCTCGGCGGCTCGGGGGAGAGGGCTGCTGGGACGGACCATATCCGCCGGCCCGCCGCCGTGAGAGCGCTTTCATCCACTCACCCGCAGACGCCGCCCCCCTCACGAGGGGAGCGGCGTACCACCGTCAGTGGTGGTCGTGCTCGTGGACCGTGTTCGTCGCGGCGATCTTCTTCCACGACTTGGGCCGCACGGGCTTCGCGCCTTCACCGGTGCCCTCACCCGCGTCCGAGCGCGCGATCCGGGACCCGGCCGCGGTCGGTGCGTCCGGCTTCGACGGCTCGTACAGCCAGGTGTCGAACAGCCCGGCGAGCGGCTTGCCCGAGACCTTCTCGGCGTACTTCACGAAGTCCCCGACACTCGCGTTGCCGTGGGCGAACGTGGCCGGCCACCCCTTGAGGATCTTGAAGAAGTCCTCGTCACCGACCTCGTTGCGCAGCGCCTGCACGGCCAGCGCGCCCCGGTCGTAGACGGCGACGTGGAACTGGTTGTCCGGCCCCGGGTCGCCGGGCGCGACCGTCCAGAACGGATCGTCGGCCGCGCGTGTCGCGTACACGTAGTCGGCGAGCTCCTGCGCCGTGCCCTCGCCCTCCTTCTCGGACCACAGCCACTGGCTGTAGCGGGCGAAGCCCTCGTTGATCCAGATGTCCTTCCAGCCCTTGACGGCGACGCTGTCGCCGTACCACTGGTGGGCCATCTCATGGACGACGACCGAGATGTTCGCGCCGTTCGCGAACTGCCGCGGGCTGTAGAACGGCCGGGTCTGCGTCTCCAGGGCGTAGCCGCTGGTCACGTTCGGGACGTAACCGCCGAGCGCGTTGAAGGGGTACGGGCCGAAGACCTCGGTCAGGTACTCGGCGACCTCGGCGGTCCGCTCGACGCTGGCGCGCGCGGCCCCCGCGTTGTCACCGAGGTCCTTGCTGTAGGCGTTGAACACCGGCAGTCCGTCGGCGGTCCTGTCCGTCGTGATGTCGAACTTGCCGACCGCGAGCGTGGTGAGATAGCTGGCCTGCGGCTTGTTCGAGCGCCAGTTGTAGCGGGTCCACCCGAGCCTGGAGCTCTGCGACTGGAGTACGCCGTTGCTGATGGCCTGCGTGCCGTCGGGCACCAGCACGGAGACGTCGTATGTCGCCTTGTCCAGCGGGTGGTCGTTGCTGGGGAACCACCAGACGGCCGAGTCGGGTTCCTGGGCGGCGACTCCGCCGTCCGGGGTGCGGTGCCAGGCGGTGTAGCCGCCGACCTTCAGCTCGGACGGCTTCCCGGCGTAACGGACGACGACCGAGAGGGTACGGCCCTTCTCCAGCGGGGCCGCCGGGGTGACGACCAGTTCCTGGTCCCCCTCCTTGACGAACTTCGCCTTCTTCCCGTTGACCCGCACCTCGCTCACCCTCAGGCCGAAGTCGAGGTTGAAACGCGAGAGGTTCTGCCCGGCGGTGGCGAGGATCGTCGCCGTACCCTCCAGCAGGTCGGTCCTTGGCTGGTACTTCAGGCGGAGGTCGTAATGCGAAACGTCGTATCCGCCATTGCCGCTGGCCGGGTAGTAGGGGTCGCCGATGCCCGGTGCACCTGGTCCAAATTGTGCGGCCGATGCCGGGATCGCCAGCAGGAGTGAGGCCGCCAGCACGCCAGGGGCGAGAAGTCTGCGGTGCACGAATGCTCCAAGTGGTCAGTCCGAAGGATCTGTTCGCACCCTATTCAGCCCCCGTGCCACCAGTCATGTCCATGGTCGCTCCTGTCACACCACTGCCATCCGGCCGAAACGAGTCCCGGTCCTGCCCCCTTTTGCGCGGGAGTTGACAGGAGTACTTTCCATGCTCATGCCTATAACTGCGCGGGGATCCCGCTTGAAGTGGCGAAGGCTCGTACCGGTGGCCACGGCTGCCCTGATGGCGGTGGCGCTGACCCCGGCGGGCGCCCAGGGCGCCGCGACCGGCCCCAAGGAGAGCAGACCGGTCTACTCGTACGACAAGGCGATTCGCGAAGCCGTCTGGGTCGACACCAGAATCGACGGTGACGCGGACGGCAGAACCGACCGGGTGGCCGTCGATATCGTCCGCCCCATGGAGCCCGCCCAACGGGGCCGCAAGATCCCCGTCATCATGGACGCCAGCCCGTACTACTCCTGCTGCGGGCGCGGCAACGAGAGCCAGAAGAAGACGTACGACGCGGACGGCGACCCCGTCCAGTTCCCGCTTTATTACGACAACTACTTCGTGCCCCGCGGCTACGCCTTCGTCGCCGTCGACCTCGCCGGGACCAACCGCTCCGACGGCTGTGTGGACGTGGGCGGCCGCTCCGACATCCAGTCCGCCAAGGCGGTCGTCGACTGGCTGAACGGCCGCGGCAAGGCGTACACCAGCCGCACCGGCAGCGAGCGCGCCAAGGCCGGCTGGTCCACCGGCAACACCGCGATGATCGGCAAGAGTTACGACGGCACCATCGCCAACGGCGTCGCGGCGACCGGCGTGGAGGGCCTGAGGACGATCGTCCCCATCGGCGCGATCTCCTCCTGGTACGACTACTACTTCGCCCAGGGCGCCCCCCTCTACGACAGCGGCCCCGAGTGGCTGTCCGACTACGTCGAGAGCCCCGAAGCCCGCACCCGCTGCCAGGACGTGCAGAAGCGTCTGGTCGACGAGGCCCCGCGCAACGGCGACTTCACCCGCCTGTGGGCCGAGCGCGACTACGTACCGGACGCGGACAACGTGAAGGCCAGCATCTTCGCCGTACACGGCATGCAGGACCTCAACGTCCGCGCCAAGCACTTCGGCCAGTGGTGGGACGCCCTCGCCGACGCCGGCGTCGACCGCAAGATCTGGCTGTCGCAGACCGGCCACGTCGACCCGTTCGACTTCCGCCGCGGCCACTGGGTGAAGACGCTGCACCGCTGGTTCGACCATGAACTCCTCGGCTACGACAACGGTATCGACCGGGAGCCGATGGCCGACATCGAGCGCGCTCCCGACCAGTGGTCCACGGACCAGGTCTGGCCGCCCCGCTCCACCGACGCCACCAGCCTGCGGCCCGGCAAGGGCTCCGCACCCGGCGTCGGCACTCTCTCCCTGAAGCGCGCCGCGCCCGGCGCCACGGAGACCTTCACCGACGACCCCAGGCTCAGCGAGAGCGACTGGGCCGCCCGGATCGACGAATCCACCCCCTCCAAGGCCGGGTTCACCACCAAGCCGCTCACCCGCGACCTGCGCCTGTCCGGCTCCTCCAAGGTGACGATCACCGCCACACCCTCCACCTCCACCGCGCACCTCTCCGCGGTCCTTGTCGACCTCGGCCCCGACACGATCCGCGACTACACCGCCTCCGGCGAAGGCATCACCACACTCACCCACCGCACCTGCTGGGGCCCGAGCACCACCGGTGACAGCTCCTGCTTCAAGGAGACGAAGGCCCGTACCGCGAACGTCGACTACACCGTCTTCAGCCGTGGCTGGGCCGACCTCGGCACCTACGCCGACGCCCGCAAGGGCCGCCCGCTCACACCGGGCAAGCGGTACACGATCACCCTGGACCTCCACGCCTCCGACCACGTCGTCCCCGCCGGGCACCGCCTCGCGCTGATCGTCGGCGGCACCGACGCGGGCCTCATCGACCCGCCCTCGACCACCCCGACCCTCGGCATCGACCTCTCCCGTACGGTCGCGGAGCTGCCGGTCGTCGGCGGCGCGAAGGCATACGCCCGCGCCACCGCCGGCTCGCGCGTCTCCACCCCGTCGGGCGCCCGCCTCGACGGGGTGGCCGAGCCGCGCGCCGTCCGCCCGATTCCGGGAGCCACCCGATGATGCACACCCGTATCCGGCCGCTCATCATCGGCGCCGCCGCAGCGGCCCTCATCGCACCACTGGCCACCACGACTGCCCAGGCGTCCCCGGCCCCGCCCCGTACCGGCTTCGAGGCGACCGACGGCGCCCGCTGGACGACCCAGCCCGAGGAACAGAGCTTCCTGACCACGGTCGACCGCGCCACCCGCCGCGTCACGATGTCCACGATCGGCACCACCGACCAGGGCCGCCCGCTCCAACTCGTACGCATAGCGGCCCAACGGCACACCACCAACACGATGCTGCTGATCTGCTCCCAGCACGGCGACGAACCGTCAGGACGAGAAGCCTGCCTGACGACCGTCCGGGACCTCGCCTACGCCAAGGACAAGCAGACGCTCGACTTCCTCGCCCGCACCACGGTCCTCGTCATCCCCACCGCCAACCCCGACGGCCGCGCGGCGAACACCCGCACCAACTCCGACAACGTCGACATCAACCGCGACCACATCGCCCTCAAAACAGCCGAGGCCCGGGCGATGGCCGCCGTCATCCGTGACCACAGGCCCGACATCGTCTACGACCTGCACGAGTACGGCGCCACCCCGCCGTACTACGACAAGGACCTGCTGGCCCTCTGGCCCCGCAACCCGAACACGCACCACCAGGTGCACGCGGAGGCCCACACCCTGTCCGAGAGCTATGTACGCCCCCACGCCGAGGACGCCGGCTTCAGCAGCGGCATCTACGGCATCTGGACGGACCCCGTGACGGGCGACCCGGTCAAACAGGTGGCGGGCGACGGCCAGGAGCGCATCCTGCGCAACACGGCCGGAATCAAGCACTCGGCAGGCCTCCTGGTGGAGACCCGCGTAGACGCTCTCACCGAGCAGGAAAAGAAAAGCCCCGCCCTCAACAAGAAGCGCCGCGTGGACACCCAACTGGCATCGTTGACCGGGGCGTTGGCCTTCGCGGACGAGCGCCGCGAACGTATCAGGGCCGCCACCGCCCGCGCACGCCTGGAGGGCTTCGCGGACCGTGGCCCGGTCTACCTGGGCGGCGCCGACAACGACCCGGCCACCCCTGCGGAGACCATCCAGAATCCCCCCTGCGGCTACCACCTCTCCCCGGCGCAGTACGCGGAAGTGGGAGACGAACTGGCACTGCACGGCGTCGTCTCGCACCGGAACTCCAAGGGCGCGTACGTACCGCTGCGCCAGTCCCAGCGAAACCTCGCCGTCCTCCTGCTCGACGACCGTGCGGCGTACCACCTCACGACCGGGAGGCCCGACACCACCTGTTAGACAGTTGTGACGTGCAACACATGTGGTAGGGGGTACGGGAGAGCGAAATCAGGCTCGTGATTCCCGAAAGGTGCCGCTTGTGTCGCACGAACAGAAACCGGCTCAACGGCTTCGGCTGCCGGTGAGGGCGGCTCTTCCGGGCCGCCACCCGCACGAGGACGAGACGCCCCGGACCGACCGGGTGGTGTTCGGCGTGACGGCCGTTCTCACTCTCGCGTTCGTGATCTGGGGCATCGTCTTCACCAAGACGCTGGAGACCGTCTCCGACAAGATGCTGAGCGGCCTGATCCACAACGGCGGCTGGGCCTTTGTCCTGGCCGCCTCCGGATTCGTCGTCTTCGCTCTCTGGCTCGCCGTCAGCCGTTACGGCAGGATCCAGCTCGGCCAGGAACACGAAGAACCCGAATTCCGCACCGTCTCCTGGGTCGCGATGATGTTCAGCGCCGGTATGGGCATCGGCCTGATGTTCTACGGCGTGAGCGAGCCGCTCGCGCACTACGTCACCCCGCCGCCCGGCACCGATCCCGCCGACTCGGCGGACGCCATGCAGACGGCCCTGGCCACCACGCTCTTCCACTGGACCCTCCACCCCTGGGCGATCTACGCGGTGGTGGGCCTGGCCATCGCGTACAGCACGTTCCGGCGCCGCAGGCGGCAGACCATCAGCGCCGTCTTCGTGCCGCTGATCGGCCAGAAGCGCGCCGACGGCACCCCCGGCCGGGTGATCGACATCCTCGCGATCTTCGCCACCCTCTTCGGCTCCGCCACCTCCCTCGGCCTGGGCGCCCTGCAGATCGGCAGCGGATTCCGGGAACTGGGCTGGATGGAGAAAGCAGGCACCGGACTGCTGATCTCCATTATCGGAGTCCTCACGGCCGCCTTCGTCTTCTCCGCCGTCTCCGGCGTCGAGAAGGGCATTCAGTGGCTGTCCAACACCAACATGGTCCTGGCCGTGATCCTCGCGGTCTTCGTCTTCATCGCGGGCCCGACCATCATCGTCCTCGACCTCCTCCCCACCTCCCTCGCCGCCTACATCGACGAACTCCCGCAGCTTGCAGGCCGTACCGAGGCGGCGACCGGTGGCGGCGACGTGGCCGACTGGCTGAGCAGCTGGACGGTCTTCTACTGGGCCTGGTGGATTTCCTGGACGCCCTTCGTCGGCATGTTCATCGCCCGCATCAGCCGCGGCCGTACAATCCGTCAGTTCGTGGGCGGCGTCATCCTCGTCCCCAGCAGCGTCAGCCTGGTCTGGTTCGCCGTCTTCGGCGGTACGGCGATGAAACTCCAGGAGCGCGACCAGCTCGGAGACGCGACGACACCCGAGGGCCAGCTCTTCGGCGTACTCCAGCAGTTCCCCATCGCGGGCGTCATGAGCCTCCTGGTCATGATCCTGGTCGGCATCTTCTTCATCTCAGGGGCGGACGCCGCGTCGATCGTGATGGGCACGCTCTCCCAGCGGGGCACCTTCGAACCGGCCCGGTTCGTCGTCATCTTCTGGGGCGTGGTGACCGGCGCGGTGGCGGCGGTCATGCTGCTCGTGGGCGACGGCAAGGGGGACGCGCTGGCCGGCCTCCAGAACCTCACCATCCTCGTAGCGGCACCTTTCGTACTCGTCATGGTGGGCATGTGCCTGGCCCTCATGCGCGACCTGCGCCAGGACCCGCTGATCGTCCGCGGAGAGATCGCCGAAGAGGCGGTCGAAAGCGCGGTGATCGCGGGCCACGAGAAGTACGCCGGCGAATTCGAGATCCGCATCGGCCCGGGCACCTCGGAGGACAAGAAGAACCCCTGACAGGACGAGCCCGGCACCGTCTCACCCTCCGAGGTGCCGGGCGGGGACGTGCCGGGGCGCTCCCCGCAGGGTGCCGAACGCAACCCCCGCGAACGAACCACACCTACCCGAACGTTCGGCACCCGAGGAGACGCCCCGGCGCGGCAGCGCCCCCCGCGCGCTGGGCTCACCCGCGCCGCCCCCGGCCCGCCGACACCGCCCCCGGCGCTCGTTTACGCCCGCCGCCCCTGGCCCCTCACCCCCACCCCCCGCCCCTCAACCCCCCACCAGCCGCGCCGCGTCCCGCGCGCAGCCCCACGCGACCGTGACCCCCGCCCCGCCGTGCCCGTAGTTGTGCACGCACAGCCCGCCGGACGGCAGCCGCTCGGCCTCCAGCCGTACGCCTCCGTCGCGCGCGGGCCGCAGCCCGACCCGGTGCTCAAGCACCTTCGCCACCGCCACCTCCGGCCGAACGCGCGCGCACCGCTCCACGATCGCCCGTGCGACCGCCGGATCGGGCTCCTGCCCCCACTGGTCCTCCTGGGCGGTCCCGCCGAGGACCAGCCCGTACGGCTGAGGAAACAGATAAACCGAATCCGCGCCACCCGTCGCACCCACGAACCACTCCTCCACCCCAGGGTTCTCAACGACGACCAACTGCCCCCGCATCGGCCGCACTCCACCATCGGGCACCAGCTCCCGCGCCCCCATCCCGGTGCAGTTGACGACGGTGTGCCCGGACGACGGCGCCGCCTCCGCCAGCCGCGTCACGCCGCGCAGCTCCACCACACCTCCCGCCGCCTCCAGCCTGCGCCGCAGGTACCGAAGATGCGCCGGCATGTCGATCAGCGGCAGGACAGCGCGCAACCCGTCCGAACCGTCGGTCAACCCCGCCACTCCCGAACCCCACGCCCCGAGCCCGGCCAGCGTGGTGCCCGCCATGACCCCGGCCACGAGCCGCACACCCGTGTCCTCGGGCGTACGGGCCAGCTCCTCGTAAACCCGCAGCGAGTCCAGTGACCAGTCGCCCACCAGTTCCTCCGGTTCGACGCGGTACGGCCACCACAGCGCGCCCGCCACCGCGGAGCAGGTCCGTTCCGCCGACTCCCTGCTCCACACCCGCACCGACCAGCCACTCTCCGCGAGGACGACAGCGGTGGCCAGCCCCGCCACCCCGCCGCCCACCACTACCACTTCACCGCTCATGACCGGACGCTAACGGAATCCGCGCTGCCGTGCTCACATCACGTCATAGCTGGGGATACTCAGGACATGTCTGCCGACTACGCGACTTTCGGGCTGGCTCCGGCCATGCGGGCCGGTGGTGTTCTCATCAACGGGGACTACCAAGTGCACCGCGACTTCATGGACTTCCTCATCGACGGCCACCCGCTGCTCCACCAGCTCTCCGACCTCGACGCGGTGTCCCCGCTGGCCGCCGACGTACCGCCCGCCATTTTCACGGCCCAGGTACGCAGCCTGCTGCTGGAAGCGGACGCGCCCCTCCCGGCAGGCCGGTACGTCATCTACGGCTGCCCCGAGTGCGAAGGCCTGGAGTGCGGCGCGGTGACCGCCGTGATCGAGCGGGCGGGGGACGACTTCGTCTGGCGGGACTTCGCCTGGCAGACGGACGAGACGGCGGACCTGGACCTGAACGGCTACCACGGGATAGGCCCCTTCCGCTTCCGCGGCCAGGAGTACCGCACGGCACTGGAGGAGCTGCTCGCGGCCGGCGACGAGGAGCCGCCGCCCCGCCGCCGCGTCCTGCTGATCGGCGCGCGCGTCGACGTACTGGCGAAACTGGCCGCCGCCCTGCGCACGATCAACATCGGCGCGGACATCACCAGCGACGCGGCCGACGTCCCGCCCGACGAGCTGCGGGCGTACGGAGCGGTGGCCTTCGGCCGCGCGGTCGACGAGCACACGCGCGCCACCACGCGGGCCGCGTTCGAACGAGCGGGCGCCGATGTCGCCTACGTCGACGGCCTGGCCCCGATCGTCCCTCTCCTCGTGGCCCAACTGGAGGCTGCCCTGGACCGCAGCCCACCGGAGCGGCGCCGCCTCGCGCGGCTGGTGGCGGTGGAGGGTGAGGCGGGGGTCGAGGTGACGTCGACCTGCCGGGTACAGCTGATCGCGTACCGCCTGGACCGGCTGTACCGGACGCACACCCACGAGGTCTTCTGCGACGTACTGGAACCGGGCAATCACCGGATCCCGCTGGACCCCCGGGCGACGAAGGGCCAGTCGTTCATCGTGGCCCGCACCACGGGAGCGGTACTGGTGACCCGAATGATCCACTGACAGCCACGCACCCAGGCGGCCGGGTCCGCCGCGCACCCACGCGGTCGGGTCCGCAACCCCCCACCCGCACAGCTGCCGCTCGGCCCGTGCCGCGCGCTCGGTAGGATCGTGGCCTGATGACTGCCACTCTCGTCGCCAAAGATCTCGCCGCAGGCCACGGCGACCGCACCCTCTTCTGCGGGCTCGACCTCGTAGTCGCCCCCGGCGACGTGATCGGCCTCGTCGGCGTGAACGGCGCGGGCAAGTCCACACTGCTGCGCCTCCTCGCCGGGCTCGAAACCCCCGAGGAGGGCGAGCTGCGGCTCTCGCCGCCCACCGCCACCGTGGGACATCTCCCGCAGGAGCCCGAGCGCCGCGAAGGCGAGACGGTACGGGCCTTCCTGGCCCGGCGTACCGGAGTGGCGGCCGCTCAGAGCGCCCTCGACGAGGCCACCCAGGCGCTCGTCGACGAGACCCCCGGCGCGGACGACGCGTACTCGGACAGCCTCGACCGCTGGCTCGACCTGGGCGGCGCGGACCTGGACGAGCGCGCCGAGGAGGTCGCCGCCTCCCTCGGCCTGACCGTCGGCCTCGACCAGCCGATGACCGCCCTCTCCGGCGGCCAGGCCGCCCGAGCGGGCCTCGCCTCACTCCTGCTGTCCCGGTACGACGTATTCCTCCTCGACGAGCCCACGAACGACCTGGACCTGGACGGCCTGGAGCGCCTGGAGCGCTTCGTCTCGGGCCTGCGGGCCGGCACGGTCGTCATCAGCCACGACCGGGAGTTCCTCACCCGCACCGTCACCAAGGTCCTGGAGCTGGACCTCGCACAGCAGCAGATCAAGCTCTACGGCGGCGGTTACGCCGCGTACCTGGAGGAGCGCGAGACCGCGCGCCGCCATGCTCGCGAGGACTTCGACGAGTACGCCGACAAGAAGGCCGCGCTCGAAGGCCGGGCCCAGATGCAGCGCGGCTGGATGGACAAGGGCGTCAGGAACGCCCGCCGCAAGGCCACCGACAGCGACAAGCTCGGCCGCAACCTCCGCAGTGAGGCGAGCGAGAAGCAGGCCGCCAAGGCACGGCAGACGCAGCGCATGATCGAACGCCTCGACATCGTCGAAGAGCCCCGCAAGGAGTGGGAGCTGCGCATGGAGATCGCGGCGGCCCCGCGCTCCGGCGCGGTGGTGGCCACCCTGCGCGACGCGACGGTTCAGCGCGGCGACTTCGGCTTCGGCCCGGCGACGCTCCAGATCGACTGGGCCGACCGCGTCGCGATCACCGGAGCCAACGGCGCGGGCAAGTCCACGCTGCTGGCCGCCCTCCTCGGCCGCCTCCCGCTGGACGAGGGCCACGCGGCGCTCGGCCCCGGCGTGGTCGTCGGCGAGGTCGACCAGGCGCGCGGCCTGTTCTACGGCTCGGAGTCGCTCCTCGACGCCTTCTGCGCGGCTGTTCCCGACACGGAACCGGCGGAAGTACGCACCCTCCTGGCCAAGTTCGGCCTGCGCGCCGACCACGTACTGCGCCCCGCCACCACGCTCTCCCCGGGGGAGCGGACCCGGGCCGCGCTCGCGCTGCTCCAGGGCAGGGGCGTGAACCTGCTCGTCCTCGACGAGCCGACGAACCACCTGGACCTGACGGCGATCGAGCAGTTGGAGTCCGCACTGGACTCGTACGAGGGCACGCTGCTGCTGGTCACGCACGACCGCCGGATGCTGGACGCGGTCCGTACGACCCGCCGCGTCGAGGTAGCGGACGGCAAGGTCACCGAACTCTGACACGAGCGGCGCCAACCGCAGCACGCAGCCGACCCACGACTTCGAGACCGACGGGGTCCGAGCCCGGCCCCGCGCGGACGCGAGGCAAGCCACGGCTCCCTCGCCGACGTGGGGCGGGCCACGGCTTCCGCGCCGACGTGGGGCAAGCCAGGGCTCTCACGCCGACGCGGGGCAAGCCCGCGGGGCGCGCCCAGGCGTGGGGCAAGGCCACGGCTCTCGCGCCGTCGCGGGGCAAGCCACGGCTCCGACGCCTGCGTGGCAAGGCCACGACTCCCACGCCGACGTGCGCCAGGCCACGACTCCCACGCCGACGTGGGGCAAGCCACGACTCCCACGCCGACGCGCCGAGCCCGGCCCCGCGCCCGGGGCGCGAGCCACCGAGCTCCCTCCCGCCCTGTGGGCCGGAGCAACGGCCGTTCGGCTCTCCGGCGCTCCCCTGGGCGACTTCAGCCCGTCCGGCGTTTGAGGACCGGGGTCCGGGGCGGAGCCCCGGTTCGGGAAGGGGCGGGTAGGGGAGAGCCCCGCGCAGCGGAACCCGCACCCGCACTCGCACCCGCACCCGCGCCCACCGACCCCGTCAGCCCCGCTTCGGATCCGTAAGCCCCGCCCGCCGCAAGGCATCCGCCATCGCGCTGTTGGCCGGCGCGGGCGCCTGCCGTGACGCACCGCCACCACCGCCACCACGGCCACCGCCGCCGCCCCGCCGCCCCCCGGAACCACCAGCGCCACCGCCCCCGCGCCGCTGCGCCGGAGGGCGGGAACCCGAGCCGCCGCCCCGCTCCCGCTCCCGCTTCGCCTCGCCGGAAGACGCCGTCACCACGTCGTCCTCCAGCCGCAGCGTCAACGAGATCCGCTTACGCGGAATATCGACGTCCATGACCTTGACCTTGACCACGTCACCCGGCTTCACCACATCCCGCGGATCCTTGACAAAGGTCTTCGACAGCGCGGACACATGCACCAGCCCGTCCTGATGGACCCCCACATCCACGAACGCCCCGAACGCGGCGACATTCGTCACCACGCCCTCCAGGATCATCCCGGCCGCCAGGTCGCCGATCTTCTCGACGCCTTCCTTGAAGGTCGCGGTCTTGAACGCGGGCCGCGGGTCGCGCCCCGGCTTCTCCAGCTCCTTCAGAATGTCCGACACCGTCGGCAGCCCGAACGTGTCGTTCACGAAGTCAGCGGCCCGCAGGGACCGCAGCACAGCCGTGTTTCCGATGAGCGTCCCGACCCCGCTCCCCGCCGTCTTCACCATCGCCCGCACCACCGGATACGCCTCGGGGTGCACGCTCGACGCGTCCAGCGGGTCGTCGCCGCCCCGGATGCGCAGGAAGCCCGCACACTGCTCGTACGCCTTGGGGCCGAGCCGCGCCACGTCCTTCAGTCCCTTCCGCGACCGGAAGGGACCATTCGCGTCACGGTGCGCCACGATGTTCTCCGCGAGCCCGGAGCTGATGCCCGAGACCCGCGAAAGCAGCGGCGCGGAGGCGGTGTTGACGTCGACGCCCACCCCGTTCACACAGTCCTCGACCACCGCGTCCAGCGAGCGCGACAGCTTCACTTCCGCCAGATCGTGCTGGTACTGCCCGACCCCGATCGACTTCGGGTCGATCTTCACCAGCTCGGCCAGCGGATCCTGGAGCCGCCGCGCGATGGACACGGCGCCGCGCAGCGACACATCCAGGTCCGGAAGCTCCTGCGAGGCGAAGGCGGAGGCCGAGTACACGGACGCACCCGCCTCCGAGACCATCACCTTCGTCAGCTTCAGCTCGGGGTGCTTGTCGCACAGCTCACCGGCGAGCTTGTCGGTCTCACGGGAAGCCGTGCCGTTGCCGATGGCCACAAGCTCGACAGCGTGCTCCCTGGCGAGCCGCGCCAGCGTCGCCAGCGACTCGTCCCACTTGTTGCGGGGCACGTGCGGGTAGATCACATCCGTCGCGACGACCTTGCCCGTCGCATCCACCACAGCGACCTTCACGCCCGTACGGAAACCGGGGTCGAGCCCGAGCGTCGCCCGCGTCCCGGCCGGCGCCGCCAGCAGCAGATCGCGCAGGTTCGCCGCGAAGACGCGTACCGCCTCGTCCTCCGCGGCGGTACGCAGCCGCAGCCGAAGGTCGATGCCGAGGTGTACCAGAATCCGGGTCCGCCACGCCCAGCGCACGGTGTCGCCGAGCCATTTGTCGCCGGGGCGCCCCTGGTTGGAGATCCCGAACCGCCGGGCGACCATGTTCTCGTACGTCGAGGGCCCAGCCGCCTCCGAGGCTTCCTCGGGCTCCAGGACCAGATCCAGTACGTCTTCCTTCTCGCCCCGCAGCATGGCGAGCACCCGGTGCGACGGCAGCGCGGTGAAGGCCTCGGCGAAGTCGAAGTAGTCGGCGAACTTGGCGCCGGCCTCCTCCTTCCCCTCCCGTACCTTCGCGACCAGCCGCCCGCGCGACCACATGCGCTCACGCAGCTCACCGATCAGATCGGCGTCCTCCGAGAAGCTCTCCGTCAAAATCGACCGCGCACCGTCCAGGGCGGCCTGCGCGTCGGCCACGCCCTTCTCGGCGTCCACGAACGCGGCGGCGGCCGCCAGCGGCTCCACCGAGGGGTCGGCCAGCAGGCCCTGGGCGAGCGGTTCGAGTCCCGCCTCGCGCGCGATCTGCGCCTTCGTCCGGCGCTTGGGCTTGAACGGCAGGTAGATGTCTTCCAGCCGGGCCTTGGTGTCGGCGGCCCGGATGCGCGCCTCCAGGGCCTCGTCCAGTTTGCCCTGTTCGCGTACGGACTCCAGGATCGCGGTCCGCCGCTCCTCCAGCTCCCGCAGATACCGCAGCCGCTCCTCGAGCGTGCGCAGCTGCGCGTCGTCGAGCATCTCGGTCGCTTCCTTGCGGTAGCGAGCGATGAACGGCACGGTCGAGCCGCCGTCGAGCAATTCGACGGCGGCTCGGACCTGCCGCTCCTTTACGCCGAGTTCCTCGGCGATCCTGCCTTCGATGGACGTCGTCACGATGTTCCCGACTCGCCTTCTCCTGCGGGCTGTGCTTGAGCCTGCATTGTGCAGGGTCGTCGGGTCCCGTGTCGCGCGCGCCCCGGCCGGGCCGTCAGGCGCGGCGCGCTCGCCCGCCGCCGCGGGACGCGGTGCTCGACGCCCCTCCGAAGAGCTTGGCGACCAGCCGGAAGGGCAAGGTCACTACCGTCGCGATGGCCGAGCCGATCATCCGGAGTCCATCTGCAATCGCACGCAACACGTTGTACCTCCTGCTGTCTCGGTGCCGGACACCCATTGCGTTGTCCGACACAGCACGGGTGTCCGGCATCGCGCCGCGCAAACGCCCCGCTCAGCGGGCAATGTCACGTGCCGGGTCACTTGCCGGTGAGATCGCCGGGGAACGCGCCGGCCCCCAGCGCGACGGAGAGGAAGCCGCGGCCTAGCTCCGTGAGCCGCTCGGTGCCCTCGGCGCCCAGGTGCTCGTACGGCGCCGCGTCGAGCCGGTCCGTCGCTTCCTCCAGCTCGGCGCGCAGCGCCGTGCCCGCCTCGGTCAACTCGCCTTCCCCGTCAAGCAGCCCGCGCTCCCGCAGCCGTTCCGAGGCCAAGTCCCAGTCCGTACGGCCCCAGCCGCGCGTCGCCAGCGTCCAGCGCGGTGACATGCCCTTGCCGGTCGCCGTGTGGCTGACCAGCGCCTCCAGCGGGTCGAGCCCGGCGGCGAGCAGCGCCGCCAGGTGACCGTCGCCCCGGTGCTCGCGCAACAGCGTCGCGGCATGCCAGTAGGCGAGGTGGGGCCGCTCGGGCACGGGCAGATCGGCGTGGGCGGCGTACAGCGGGCGCGCGTGGCGGGTGCACGCCTCGGCGGCGCGCAGGGCGAGCCCGGCTGCTTCGGCCATCTCGTCGGAGGCGACGGCCTCCTCGCCGAGCAGCCGGCGCAGGGTGGTGTCGACGGCGCGCAGCCGCGCTTCGAGTACGACGCCGGGCGACGCGATGCTCCACACCTCGGGGACGTGGCGCGCGACGAGGTCGTGGTTGAAGTTGAAGAAGGCGGCGGTGATCACGCCGGCACCGACCGCCCCCATGGCGGCGCCGCGGCCCGCGAAGTAGGCGGCCCTGCCGTCTTCGATGCCCACCTCCGCCAGCTCCTTCGTGAAGTCCGGGGAGAAGTACACGGTCGAGTGCAGCGGATTGAGGACGTTGTGGCAGCGGCGGCCGGCGCGCGCGGGCAGAGAGGTCATGTCCGTACGCTACCGACTGGTCAGTACGTCGCGGAAGTGCCGGGGCCTCGTGGCAGTAAAGGTGGGGTACTCGTCATTGCGGACGCGTGCGGGTGCCCTGAAGGATGGGCGCATGACGCAGCGATCCGTACGATCCGTGCTCGTCGTCCTGTTCGACGACGTGCAGAGCCTGGATGTGACCGGCCCGGTGGAGGTCTTCGCAGGCGCGGCCATGCAGGCGGCGGAGGGCCGGGCCGGCGGGGGCCCGCAGGACGCGTACCGCATCCGCACGGCCTCGCTCGACGGCTCTCCCGTCCGCACCTCCAGCGGGCTCACCCTCGTCCCCGACGCGGCCCTGACCGGCGAACCCCCTCCCCACACCCTCCTCGTCCCCGGCGGCCAGGGCACCCGCGACCCCGACCCGCGCCTGACCGACTGGCTGCGCGAAAACGCCCCGCGCGCCGAGCGCCTCGTCAGCGTCTGTACGGGAGCGCTGCTGCTCGCCGCTGCCGGACTCCTCGACGGCCGCCGCGCCACCACGCACTGGGGGGTCAGCGACCACCTGGCCCGCACCTACCCGGCCGTCGAGGTCGACCCGGACCCCATCTTCGTCCGCGACGGGAACGTGGCGACCTCGGCCGGCGTCACGGCGGGCATCGATCTGGCGCTGGCGCTCGTCGAGGAGGACCTGGGCAGGGACATCGCCCTCACGGTCGCCCGCCACCTCGTGGTCTTCCTCCGCCGCCCCGGAAACCAGGCCCAGTTCAGCGCCCAGCTCACCGCCCAGACCGCGCAGCGCGAGCCTCTGCGCGAGGTCCAGCAGTGGATCACCGAGCACCCCGGCGACGACCTGTCGGTCGAGTCGCTGGCAGGCCGCGCCCGCCTCTCGCCACGCCACTTCGCCCGCGCCTTCCAGTCCGAGACGGGTACGACTCCCGGCAAGTACGTCGAACGCGTACGCCTCGAACACGCGCGACGGCTCCTGGAGGACTCCAGGGACGGCATCGAGGAGATCTCCCGGACCTGCGGCTACGGCACACCCGAGGCGATGCGCCGCGCCTTCGTGAAGAGCCTCGGCACATCACCGGCGGAGTACCGCCGCCGCTTCCACGCCCCCGCGCGGCCCGCGCGGCAGCAACCCACCCACTGAAAGGACCACCCATGCAGATCGCCGTTCTGCTCTACGACCGCTTCACCACGCTCGACGCCGTCGGGCCCTACGAGCTGCTCGCCCGGCTGCCCGGGGCCGAGACGGTGTTCGTCGCGAAGGAGGCCGGTCAGGTCCGTAACGACCAGGGCAGCCTCGCCCTCGTCGCCGACCGGTCGCTCGCCGAGGTGACCCGCCCCGACATCGTTCTGGTGCCCGGCGGCCCCGGCTCCCGGCAGGCCATGCACGACGAGACGATCCTGGACTGGCTGCGTACGGCCGACGCCACCAGCACCTGGACCACATCCGTATGCACCGGCTCACTGGTCCTCGCGGGCGCCGGACTCCTCAGGGGCCGCCGCGCCACGACGCACTGGCTCTCACTGGACGACCTGAAGCCCCTGGGCGCCGAACCGGCCGGCGAGCGCGTCGTCTTCGACGGGAAGTACGTCACGGCCGCCGGCGTCTCGTCCGGCATCGACATGGCGCTCCACCTGCTCGGACGGATCGGCGGGGACGCGGTCGCACAGACCGTGCAACTGCTCACGGAGTACGACCCCCAGCCGCCGTACGACGCCGGCTCACCGGAGAAGGCCCCGGCCGGGATCGTCGCGTACTGGCGTGGTCAGGCGGACAAGGTCCTGACCGTCCAGGACTGAACGGAGCCCGGATCACACCTCGTACGTGAAGTCCGGGGCCCGGCGCTCCAGGAAGGCGGCGACCCCCTCGGCGGTGTCGCCGCTGCCGCGCGCCTGCCCGGCCCAGTGCGCGTCCCGGTCGGTCCGGCCGTCGGCGAATTCCTTCGCGGCGGCCTGAGTCAGCTGCGAGCGCGACACCAGTACCCGCGTGAACCCGGCCACCCGCTCGGCGAGTTCACCCCGGCGCAGCACCTCGTCCACCAGACCGGTCCGCAGCGCCCGCTCCGCACCGATCAACTCGCCCGAGAACAACAGGTACTTGGCGGCCGAAGGCCCCACCAGTGCGACGAGCCGCCGGGTCGACGACGCCGGATAGACGATCCCGAGTTTCGCGGGCGTCACCCCGAAGGACGCGCCCTCCTCCGCGAACCGCAGGTCACAGGCGGCGGCCAGCTGGCTGCCGCCGCCGACGCAGTAGCCCCGGACAGCGGCCAGCGTCGGCTTCGGGAACGCGGCCAGCGCCTCCTCGGCCCGCACGGCGAGCCCCTGCGGCGCGTCGCCCTCGCGCAGCGACGAGATGTCCGCCCCCGCGCAGAAGGTGTCGCCCGCCCCGGTCAGCACGAGCGCCCGTACGCCCCGGTCCCGGGCCAGCCGCTCCAGCAGTCCCGGCAGCGCGGCCCACATGCCGGCGGTCATGGCGTTGCGCTTGGCCGGGTTGCTGATGACGACGGTGGCGACCCCGTCCTCCACCTCTGCGAAGATCTGCTCCTGCTGCGGCTCCATGCGCCGGATGCTATCCGGGCCGTACGAACCTATGATCAAGAAGGGGCGAGAAGCGGACGCCGCTGCGTTAAGGAGTCGCTCATGGCCGGTCGCGGGCGTACAGGTGCGGGTGCGAGTGCGGGCAAGAGTGAGGGCAGGAGGCTCAGGCGCGGCTTCGGCTGGCTGACCGTCCTGGGCGCGGTTCTCGTGCTCGGCGGAATCGTCGGCCTCGTCTACACCGGCGTGGCCACTCTCACCTCGATGCTCCTCTTCGGCTGGCTGCTGCTCGTCGGCGGTCTCGTCGGGCTGCTCCAGGCGGTCCAGTCGCGCGGCTCGAACTTCTTCTGGCTCGGTGTGGTGGTCGCCGCGCTGAACCTGGCGGCCGGAGTCGTCGTCATCCGCCACCCCGAAAGCACCGCGGAGGCGCTGACGATGTTCGCCGCGCTGCTCTTCCTGACCGGTGGCGTCTTCCGGCTGGCCGGCAGTGTGGTGGTGCGCGGCCCGCAGTTCGGCTGGACGCTGGTGCAGGGCGCCTTCGGCGTACTGCTCGGCCTTTTCGTGCTCTTCGACTGGCCGCACAGCAGCCTGTACGTACTCGGCTGCTTCTTCTCTCTCGCGCTGCTCTTCGACGGGCTCGGCCTGATCGCGATCGGCATGGGCGGCCGTCAGATGGTCAACATGGTCTCGGCAGCGACACCGGGGGATCAGGAAGGGACGCACAACTGACGCTGTCATAGGCAACGCGGTCAAAAACTGTCGATTACGACCGACTTGTGTTCAGTGGGCGGGTCCGGACCGCCAGGTTCTCAACACTCGACGCGTGGTGACGAGAGAAGACGCACCGGCGGGGTACGAAGGAGTCTGGCGCTTCACCGCCCCCGCGACGGACGCCTCCGTACCGGAGGCCAGGCACGCCGTCCGCGATCTGCTGAACCGGCAGGGCGTACCGGCGAAGGACGACCTGCTGCAGGGGCTGCTGCTCATCGTCTCCGAGCTGGTCACCAACGTCGTACGTCACGCGGCGCTGCTCTCTCCGCAGCTGGCCGTCGAGGTGGCGATCGGCACGGAGTGGATCAGGGTCTCCGTCGAGGACAACCACCCCTACCGGCCCAAGGCCCTGGAGCGGGACTACGCGCAGACCGGCGGCCGTGGCCTGCTCCTCGTGCGGGAGATCACCGCCGAGGCCGGAGGGGTGTGCGACATCGAGCACACCGCGAGCGGCGGGAAGGTCATCCGGGTCGCCCTGCCGCTGGCGGGGCCGGCCGTCACCAGCCCGCGGCCGGGCCCGTCAGCTCTCTGATCGCCGGACGCGCCGCGTCCAGCACCGTCATGAACCACGCCGAGAACGGCGCCTTCGCGTGCCGCTCGGCCAGCTCGTCCGGCGTCACGAACGACGTCTCACCGACCTCCTCGGGATCGGGCCGCAGCGCGCTCTGGGCCATCCCGACGAAGAGGTGGTTGTACTCCTGCTCGACCAGGCCCGAGTCCGGGTCCGGGTGGTTGTAGCGGACGGTGCCCGCCTCGGCGAGCAGCGAGGGGGAGATCCCCAGCTCCTCGTACGTGCGCCGGGCGGCCGCGGCGAACGGCGACTCGCCGGGGTAGGGGTGCCCGCAGCAGGTGTTGGACCAGACGCCGGGGGAGTGGTACTTGCCGGGCGCGCGGCGCTGGAGCAGCAGCCGCCCCGACTCGTCGAAGAGGAAGACCGAGAACGCGCGGTGCAGGCGGCCGGGAGCCTGATGCGCGGAGAGCTTCTCCGCGGTACCGATGGTGTTGCCGTCCTCGTCGACCAGCTCGAGCAGGATCTCTTGCGCTGTGCCGTTCGACGAGCTGTTCGCCGCGGTGACTGGTGTGCTCGGCATGACCATCCTTCGCTTCGGTACCCGGCGTCCAAGTCTGCCGTAAAAAAGCGTCTTGTCCGTACTTCGCGGCACGCACCGCATGTCCGCCCCCGCCGCACGGAGCGGCGAGGGCGGACCATGCGTCAGCTCAGGACGGCGGCGGGCCGCAGTACGTAACCCGTGTAGCCGTACTCCGTGCCGTACTCCGCGCGCACCGCGATCTCCTCACGGGTGGCGGCGAGCGCCTGCTCCATTCCGGGCACGGCGGGGTCGGCCGCGTCGGCACGGGCGCCGAGCGGGGCGTAGTACTCGTCCCAGTCGCTCTCGGGCTGTCCGTACACCCCGAGCACGTCGTAGCCGGCCGCGACGGCCGCCGAGGTGTTCTCGGACCGGGTGCGCAGTGCGTAGTGCTGGTCCCAGAACGCGCGCACCCCGGCCGACGGCTCGGGGGACGTCCACTCGCACTCGGTGACGACGAGGGCGCCGCCGGGTGCGACGAGGCGCCGCCACGTGTGCAGCGCGGTGTCGAACCCGATGCTGTAGGCGGAACTCTCCGCCCAGACCAGGTCGAACGACCCGTCTGGGTAGGGGAGTTCCCCCATGTCGCCCTCGACGGTACGGATCCGGCCGCTGAGCCCGCGCGCTTCGGCGGCGCTCCGCAGCTCGGCGAGGAACGGCTCGTACAGATCGACGGCCGTCACCTCGGCGCCGCACTCCCCGGCCAGCAGCAGCGAGACCCTGCCCGGACCGCAGCCCAGGTCGAGCACGCGCGGCCGGTGCGGCAGCGGTCCGGCGAGGGAGAGCAGATGGCGGGCGGTGGCGTCGGAGCCGGGGCCCTGGCGGGGCAGCCCGCGGTGCAGGGTCATGAAAGCTTCGAACATGGCGTTGTCGCTCAACGTAAGAACCCTTTGGTGTGCCTGACAGTACCGGCGGATCAGTGGCAGAGCTTCGCCTCGTGCTCGGCGTGACCGCCGGGCTCCAGCTGGAACGTGCAGTGCTCGACGTCGAAGTGCTCCCCGAGGCAGCCCTGGAGGGCATGCAGCATCTTCTCGTGCCCGATCGAGTCGAGGAAGTCCTGGCTGACGACGACATGCGCCGACAGGACCGGCATGCCCGAGGTGATCGTCCAGGCATGCAGATCGTGTACGTCGTCGACGCCCGGCAGATCGAGTATGTGCTCCCGCACCTGCGCCATGTCCACGCCCTTGGGCGCGATCTCCAGGAGCACGCTCAGCGTCTCCCGCAGCAGCTTCCAGGTGCGCGGCACGATCATGAGGCCGATCACCAGCGACGCGATGGGGTCGGCGGCCTGCCAGCCGGTCGCCATGATGATGCCGGCCGAGACCAGCACGGTGACCGAGCCCAGGGTGTCCGCGAGCACCTCCAGGAAGGCGCCGCGCACATTGAGACTGTCCTTCTGGCCCTTCATCAGCAGGGACAGCGAGATCATGTTGGCGACGAGACCGACCAGGGCGAAGACGATCGCCGTACCGCTCTTGGTCTCGGCCGGGGTGATGAAGCGGTCGACGGCCTCGAAGAGCAGGAAACCGCCGACACCGAGCAGCAGCAGACAGTTGGCGAGTGCGGCGAGGATCTCGGCCCTGGCGTACCCGAAGGTGGCCTTCGTGGTGGCCGGGCGGTTGGCGAAGTGGATGGCCAGGAGCGCCATCGCGAGGCCGAGGGCGTCCGTCGCCATATGGGCCGCGTCCGCGATCAGCGCCAGCGAATTGGCGAGCAGACCGCCGACGATCTCGACCGTCATGACGGTCAGGGTGATGCCGAGCGCGATACGAAGCCGCCCCTTGTACGCGGCGGCCGCTGTGCCGGTGGGCGGCGGCCCCCCGTGCGTATGCCCGTGATCGTGCCCAGCCCCCATGAAGGATGCCTCCCCAGTGGTGTGAATGGTCTGCCGAGGAGCCAGTGAACTACGGGCGGGGGGTATGCGCAACACGGGACTGAACACCGTTGTCATATGCTCTGACCTGCGGAAATGACCGCAGGTCAGAGCGGCGACCTGATCAGTTCCGGGCGGCCTCGGGGTGCCGGAGCAGCCAGCCCTCCCACGCCGAGGCGACCATCTCGCGCACCCCGCGCCCGGCCGTCCAGCCCAGCTCCTTGGCGATCAGATCGGACGAGGCGACCGCCTTCGCCGCGTCGCCGGGGCGGCGCGGCTCGACCACCGGGGCGAGCGTGGAACCGGTGATCTCACTCACCAGATCGGCGAGCTCGCGCACCGAGACGCCCTCACCGCGGCCGATGTTGAAGGTCATGTCCGCCGGCTCGTCCCGCGCGGTCAGCCCCTGTGCGACCGACAGGTGGGCATCGGCGAGATCGGCGACGTGAATGTAGTCACGGACGCAGGTGCCGTCGGGCGTCGGATAGTCGTCCCCGAAGATCCGCGGGGCCTCGCCGCGCGTGATCCGGTCGAAGAACATCGGAATGATGTTGAACACTCCGGTGTCGGCGAGCTCCGGCCTCGCCGCGCCCGCCACATTGAAGTAGCGCAGACACGCGGTCGAGAAGCCGTGCGCCCGGCCCGCGGCCCGCACGAGCCACTCGCCGGCCAGCTTCGTCTCGCCGTACGGATTGATCGGGACGCAGGGGGCGTCCTCCGAGATGAGCTCCGCCTCGGGAATGCCGTACACGGCGGCGGAGGAGGAGAAGAGGAACCGCCGCACCCCGGCCGCCGCGACGGCCTCCAGGAGCACGGTGAGTCCGTACACATTTTCCCGGTAGTAGAGCAGCGGCTTCTCGACCGACTCCCCGACCTGCTTCCTCGCCGCGAGATGCACCACACCTGTGACGCCGTGCTCCGCGAGCGTACGGTCGAGCAGCTCCCGGTCCAGTACGGAGCCGCGTACCAGCGCGATGTCCTCGGGCAGCCGCTGCGGGATGCCGGACGAGACGTCGTCCAGGACGACCACCCGCTCACCCGCCGCCGCCATGGTCCGCGCCACATGCGCGCCGATGTAACCCGCCCCACCCGTGATCAGCCATGTCATAACGGCCACCCTAGGGCGTGTCCGGACCTCAGGCGGTCGCGGTTTGTGGGGCGGGGCGCTGATCGAGCAAGATGATCTCGGTGGGGCGCCCGCGTCCTGGCCCGGTCTTATCCGGGCGTTAACGGGCCATGAACTCCTGCTTCCGTTCATCCGATAGCCTCTGCCGACATGCCTTCGCGCCCGTGCCGGGCCGCAATGCCGCATGCCACGCAAGGCCAAGCCCCTGCCCAGCGCCAAGGAGTGAGTTCGTCTGCCGACCGCCATCCTCACCGGCCCGCCGGTACCCGGATCGCCGCTCGAGGGCGATCTGCGGGCACTGGGATTCGTCGTACGGTACGCCGGGCCCGACGGCGACGCCGCCGAGCAGACCGCCAAGCTGCTCGACGAGACACCCGCCGGTGAGCGGGTGGCCCTTGTCGACCCGCGCTTCGTCGGTCACGTCCACTCCCTGCGCCTCGCGCTGACCGACCCCCGCTTCCCGGCCGCCGCGGCCCCCGGCGCGCTCACCGCGCAGCCCGCGGCCCGCGCCGCGCTGGCCCGCGCCGTGCGCGGCGGCGCCGCCGGGCCCGACGCCGCCGCCGCCGCGCTCGACGCGAACGGCACCGTCGTGCGGCGGCCGGAGCTCGGCTCGCTGGTCGCCGTCGTCGCCACGGACGAGGACGAGCGCGTGCAGGCCCGCGCCGCCGTCGCCGCCGTCGACGAGGAGGCCGTACGGCTGCGTACGGCCGTGAAGTCCCGCGACGGTTTCTTCACCACCTTCTGCGTCAGCCCGTACTCGCGCTACCTCGCGCGCTGGTGCGCCCGCAGGGGCTTCACCCCGAACCAGGTCACCACGGCCTCGCTGATCACCGCGCTGATCGCGGCCGGCTGCGCGGCGACCGGTACCCGCGGCGGCTACGTCGCGGCCGGCGCGCTGCTGCTCTTCTCCTTCGTCCTGGACTGCACCGACGGGCAGCTCGCCCGCTACTCGCTCCAGTACTCGACGATGGGCGCCTGGCTCGACGCGACCTTCGACCGCGCCAAGGAGTACGCGTACTACGCGGGCCTCGCGCTCGGCGCCGCCCGTGGCGGGGACGACGTATGGGCGCTGGCGCTCGGCGCGATGGTGCTCCAGACCTGCCGCCATGTCGTGGACTTCTCCTTCAACGAGGCGAACCACGACGCGGAGTCCAACACCAGCCCCACCGCCGCGCTCTCCGACAAACTCGACAGCGTCGGCTGGACGGTCTGGGTGCGCCGGATGATAATCCTGCCGATCGGCGAGCGGTGGGCGATGATCGCGGTACTGACCGCCGTCACCACCCCGCGGATCGTCTTCTACGCCCTGCTCGCCGGCTGCGCGCTCGCCGCCCTCTACACCACGGCCGGCCGCGTCCTGCGCTCGCTGACCCGCGCGGCACGGCGTACCGACCGGGCGGCCCGGGCCCTCGCCGACCTCGCGGACAGCGGGCCCGTCGCCCGGGCGGTGGCGGCCCGTGGGCCGCGCCTCAAGGGCGCCTGGACCGCCCCCGTCCTCGCCGCCGCCGGCGCCGCCGCCCTGGTGGCCACGGCGCTCACCCAGCCCCTCGGCAGCCGCCAGATGATCATCGCGGCGGTCTGCTACGCCGTGCTCTGCGGCACAGCCGTCGCGCGGCCCCTCAAGGGCGCCCTCGACTGGCTCGTCCCGCCCGTCTTCCGGGCAGCCGAGTACGGCACGATCCTGATCCTGGCCGCCCGCTCCGAAGTGAACGGAGCGTTGCCGGCCGCATTCGGGCTGGTGTCGGCGGTCGCCTACCATCACTACGACACCGTGTACCGCATCCGCGGCGGCACGGGCGCGCCGCCCCAGTGGCTGGTGCGGACGATCGGCGGGCACGACGGCCGGACGCTGGTGGTAGTGGTACTCGCCACCGTCCTGGCGACGCGGAACACAGACCTCACCCTGGCGCTCGCGGCCCTCGCTGTGGCCGTGGCACTCGTGGTGCTGGTGGAGTCCATCCGCTTCTGGGTGTCCTCCGGAGCACCCGCGGTACATGACGAAGGAGAACCCGCATGATCGGCCTCGTACTGGCTGCCGGCGCCGGACGGCGTCTGCGTCCCTACACGGACACCCTCCCGAAGGCCCTGGTGCCCGTGGACGGTGAGACGACCGTCCTCGACCTGACGCTGGGCAACTTCGCCGAGGTCGGCCTGACCGAGGTCGCCATCGTCGTCGGCTACCGCAAGGAGGCCGTCTACGCGCGCAAGGAGGCCCTTGAGGCGAAGTACGGCCTCAAGATCACGCTCGTCGACAACGACAAGGCCGAGGAGTGGAACAACGCCTACTCCCTGTGGTGCGCGCGTGAGGTCCTCAAGCAGGGCGTGATACTCGCCAACGGCGACACCGTTCACCCGGTCTCCGTCGAGAAGACGCTGCTCGCCGCCCGCGGCGACGGCCAGAAGATAATCCTCGCCCTCGACACGGTGAAGAACCTCGCCGACGAGGAGATGAAGGTCATCACGCAGGACGGCAAGGGTGTCCGGCGGATCACCAAGCTGATGGACCCGGCCACCGCCACCGGTGAGTACATCGGTGTCACGCTCATCGAGCCGGAGGCCGCCGAGGAGCTGGCCGACGCGCTGAAGACGACGTTCGAGCGCGACCCCGACCTCTACTACGAGGACGGCTACCAGGAGCTGGTCAACCGCGGCTTCACCGTCGACGTGGCCCCCATCGGCGAAGTGACGTGGGTCGAGATCGACAACCACGACGACCTCGCGAAGGGCCGTGAGATCGCGTGCCAGTACTGACCCGGCTCATCCCGTCACCGGTCGTCGTCGACATCAGCTGCGGCGCCATGGACGACCTGGCCGGCCTGCTGGCCGACCAGCGGATCTCCGCCTCCGGCAAGCTGGCGATCGCGACCAGCGGCGGCTCGGGCCTGCCCCTGCGCCACAAGCTCGCGCCGGTCCTGCCGGGCGCCGACTGGTACTCCGTCGCCGACGGAACGATCGACTCCGCCGTGAAGCTCGCCGACGAGATCAAGGGCAAGCGGTACGACGCCGTGGTCGGCCTCGGCGGCGGCAAGATCATCGACGTCACGAAGTACGCGGCGGCGCGGGTCGGCCTGCCGATGGTCGCCGTCGCGACGAACCTCTCGCACGACGGTCTCTGCTCGCCGGTGTCCATCCTGGACAACGACAACGGGCGCGGCTCCTACGGCGTACCGACCCCCATCGCCATGGTCATCGACCTCGATGTGATCCGCGACGCCCCGGTCCGCTTCATCCGGTCCGGCATCGGTGACGCGATCTCCAACATCTCGGCAATCGCGGACTGGGAGCTGTCCCACCGTATAAACGGCGAGCCGGTCGACGGACTGGCCGCCGCCATGGCCCGTACGGCCGGAGAAGCCGTACTCCGCCACCCCGGCGGCGTCGGCACCGACGAGTTCCTCACGGTCCTCGCCGAGTCCCTCGTCCTGTCCGGTATCGCCATGTCGATCAGCGGCGACAGCCGCCCCTCGTCCGGTGCGTGCCACGAGATCAGCCACGCCTTCGACCTGCTGTACCCCAAGCGGGCCGCGAGCCACGGCGAGCAGGTCGGCCTCGGCGCGGCCTTCGCCATGCACCTGCGGGGCGCCACCGAGCAGGCCGGGCTCTTCGCCGAGGTACTGCACCGGCACGGCCTGCCGGTGCTCCCGGAGGAGATCGGCTTCAGCGTCGACGAGTTCGTCAAGGCCGTCGCCTACGCACCACAGACCCGTCCGGGACGCTTCACGATCCTGGAACACCTCGACCTGTCCGCAGACCAGATCAAGGACGCTTACGCCGACTATGTCAAGGCCATCAGTAGCTGAACTCCGTCCGGTCGTTCACCCCGAGGGCGTGAAGGACCGGCGCAGCGGTGAGCACTGGGCCGGGCGCATGTACATGCGGGAGATCTCGCTGCACATCGACCCGTACCTGGTGAACACCAAGATCACGCCGAACCAGCTCACGTACCTCATGGTCGTCGTGGGTGTGCTCGGCGGCGCGGCCCTGCTGATCCCCGGCCTGACCGGTGCGATCCTCGCGGTGGTCCTGTTCCAGATCTATCTGCTGCTCGACTGTGTCGACGGCGAGGTCGCCCGCTGGCGCAAGCAGACCTCGATCACGGGCGTCTACCTGGACCGCATCGGCCACTACCTGTGCGAGGCGGCCCTGCTCGTGGGCTTCGGCCTGCGCGGCGCCGACCTGTTCGGCGGCGGACGGCCCGAGTGGCTGTGGGCGTTCCTCGGTACGCTCGCCGCGCTGGGCGCGATCCTGATCAAGGCCGAGACCGACCTGGTCGACGTCGCCCGTACGCGCAGCGGTCTGCCCGCCGTGAAGGACGAGGCCTCCGTGCCGCGCTCCTCCGGTCTGGCCCTGGCGCGCAGGCTTGCCGCGGCGCTGAAGTTCCACCGCCTGGTCGGCGGCATCGAGGCGAGCCTGTTCATCCTGGTCGTCGCGATCGCCGACTTCGTCCAGGGCGATCTGTTCTTCTCCCGTCTCGGGATCGCCGTCCTCGCGGGCATCGCGATCGTGCAGACGTTCCTGCACCTCGTGTCCATCCTCGCTTCGAGCAGGCTGAAGTGACGGCCGCGGGCGCGGCCTCCGGCCTGAAGGTCGGCGCCGTCATCATCACGATGGGCAACCGCCCCGACGAGCTGCGCGCCCTCCTGGACTCGGTCGCCAAGCAGGACGGCGACCGGGTCGAGGTCGTCGTCGTCGGCAACGGCTCCCCGGTCGCCGGTGTCCCCGAGGGCGTACGGACCGTCGAGCTGCCCGAGAACCTCGGCATTCCGGGCGGCCGCAACGCCGGCATCGAGGCGTTCGGCCCCAGCGGCGCCGAGATGGACATCCTGCTCTTCCTCGACGACGACGGCCTGCTGGCCCACCACGACACGGCCGAGCTGTGCCGCCAGGCCTTCGCCGCCGACCCGAAGCTCGGCATCATCAGCTTCCGGATCGCGGACCCCGACACGGGCGAGACCCAGCGCCGCCACGTCCCGCGGCTGCGCGCGGCCGACCCGATGCGCTCCTCACGCGTGACGACCTTCCTCGGCGGCGCCAACGCCGTACGCACCAAGGTCTTCGCCGAGGTCGGCGGGCTGCCGGACGAGTTCTTCTACGCCCATGAGGAGACCGATCTGGCCTGGCGGGCGCTCGACGCGGGCTGGATGATCGACTACCGCTCGGACATGGTCCTGTACCACCCGACGACCGCTCCTTCCCGGCACGCCGTCTACCACCGCATGGTGGCCAGGAACCGGGTCTGGCTGGCACGGCGCAACCTGCCGGCCCCCCTGGTGCCCGTCTACCTCGGCGTATGGCTGCTGCTCACCCTCGCGCGGCGCCCCTCCGTACCCGCTCTGAGAGCATGGTTCGGCGGCTTCAAGGAGGGGTGGACGACCTCAGCGGGTCCGCGCCGTCCGATGAGATGGCGTACCGTCTGGCGACTGACCCGGCTCGGCCGACCTCCTGTCATCTGACAAGCTCGGGTCTGAAAGCATCGGGGGCACGCGGGACGTGTGCCCGGTCCTGCGCCTTACTGCCTGCGCATCTTGAACACGAAAGTTTCAACTTGTGAGTGACACAACCCGTGACGGTGCGGTCGCGACGAGCGCCCCGCCATCTCCCGACGACGGACTTACCCCGGCGGAGCTCGCCGCGAAGTACGGCCTGTCGGTGAGCGGTGCCCGGCCGGGGCTGATCGAGTACGTCCGGCAGCTGTGGGGCCGGCGCCACTTCATCCTCGCGTTCTCGCAGGCGAAGCTGACCGCCCAGTACAGCCAGGCCAAGCTCGGCCAGCTGTGGCAGGTGGCGACTCCGCTGCTGAACGCCCTCGTGTACTTCCTCATCTTCGGCCTGATCCTGGAGGCCGACAGGGGCATGGACCGGGAGGTGTACGTCCCCTTCCTGGTCACCGGTGTGTTCGTCTTCACCTTCACCCAGAGCTCGGTGATGGCCGGTGTCCGGTCCATCTCGGGCAACCTGGGCCTGGTCAGAGCGCTGCACTTCCCGCGTGCCTCGCTGCCGATCTCCTTCGCGCTCCAGCAGCTCCAGCAGCTGCTGTTCTCGATGATCGTGCTGGTGATCATCGCGGTGGCGTTCGGCAGCTACCCCTCGCTCTCCTGGCTGCTTGTCATCCCCGCGCTGGCCGTGCAGTTCGTCTTCAACATCGGCCTCGCGCTGATCATGGCCAGGCTCGGGAGCAAGACCCCTGACCTCGCCCAGCTCATGCCCTTCGTGATGCGTACGTGGATGTATGCCTCCGGAGTGATGTTCAGCATCCCGGCCATGCTGGCCGACAAGGACCTGCCCGGCTGGGTCACGGACGTGCTCCAGTGGAACCCGGCGGCCGTCTACATGGATCTCATCCGTTTCGGCCTGATCGACGGCTACGGCTCCGAGAACCTGCCCCCGCACGTCTGGGGCGTCGCCCTGGGCTGGGCGCTTCTCGTGGGCCTCGTGGGCTTCGTGTACTTCTGGAAGGCTGAGGAGAGGTACGGCCGTGGCTGACGACAACAAGCAGGGACGCGTCCCCACCGTCATCGCGGACGACGTGCACATCGTGTACCGCGTCAACGCCGGCGCGGGCGGGCGCGGCAGCGCCACCGCCGCCCTGAGCCGCATCATGAAGCGCGGCAAGGGCGACTCGCCCGGCGTACGCAAGGTGCACGCGGTGCGCGGTGTCTCCTTCACGTCCTACCGGGGCGAGGCGATCGGCCTGATCGGCACCAACGGGTCGGGCAAGTCGACCCTGCTGCGCGCCATCGCGGGCCTCCTGCCGACCGAGCAGGGCAAGGTCTACACGGACGGCCAGCCCTCACTCCTCGGTGTGAACGCGGCGCTGATGAACGACCTGACCGGCGAGCGCAACGTCATCCTCGGCGGCCTCGCCATGGGTATGACACGTGAGGAGATCCGCGAGCGCTATCAGCAGATCGTCGACTTCTCGGGTATCAACGAGAAGGGCGACTTCATCACCCTGCCGATGCGCACGTACTCCTCCGGCATGGCCGCCCGTCTGCGTTTCTCCATCGCCGCCGCCAAGGATCACGACGTACTGATGATCGACGAGGCGCTGGCGACGGGCGACCGGAAGTTCCAGATCCGCTCCGAACAGCGCATCCGCGAGCTCCGCAAGGAGGCCGGCACGGTCTTCCTGGTCAGCCACAGCAACAAGTCGATCAGGGACACCTGTGACCGCGTTCTGTGGCTGGAGAAGGGCGAGCTGCTGATGGACGGTCCCACGGACGAGGTCCTCAAGGCCTACGAGAAGGAAACCGGCCGCTAGAGCGGGTCCTGCGGGCGCGGTGCCCCCGCCGGGCCGCCCCGGCGGGGGTTTCGCGTGTCCGGGTGCACCCTTTCCGCGTTTCCGTGCGGCGCGAGCGGCCCGGCGCGCCGTAACATGCCGGAATCGTCAACTCCGGCCACTTACGGGAAGGTTGAGGCATATCGCAGCGTTGTTGTCATCCGCCCAACACCCCGGCGCGGTGCCGGGCGTTGTACAACGTAAGCTGTACCGGTGGGCGGCGTGTCCGAAATGGGATGTATTAGGTCGACGGTGTAGAACGGGAGATGTGACGGCAATGGCGATGGAATCTCTCCAGCTCGAAGACGCTTCCGCCGTCCCCGCACCGGGCAGCCCGCGATGACCACAACCCGTCACGTGCGCACCGACGCACACGCGCGCACGACCCTGGACAAGGCCGCCGACGAGAACTTCCCGGTGGCTCCCTTCTTTCTGCCGCGCGCCTGGCGGGACGACCTGATGGCCGTCTACGGCTACGCCCGCCTCGTCGACGACATCGGCGACGGCGACCTCGCCCCCGGCGGCGCCGACGCCCGCCTGCTCGGCCTCGACCCCGCCCTCGCCGACGACCGCCTGCTCCTGCTCGACGCCTTCGAGGCCGACCTGCGCCGCGTCTTCGACGCCTCGGGAGACGGCCCGCGCCACCCCCTCCTGCGCGCCCTCGTGCCGACCGTGCGCCGCTGCTCGCTCACCCCCGGCCCGTTCCTCGGGCTCATCGAAGCCAACCGGCAGGACCAGCTCGTACGCCGCTACAAGACGTACGACGATCTCCTCGCGTACTGCGAGCTGTCGGCGAACCCCGTCGGCCGGCTCGTCCTCCAGATCACCGGCACCGCGAGCCCCGAGCGGATCCGCCGCTCCGACGCGGTCTGCACCGCCCTGCAGATCGTCGAACACCTCCAGGACGTCGCCGAGGACCTCGGCCGCGACCGGATCTACCTGCCCGCCGACACCATGGCGCGCTTCCATGTCGAGGAGGCCGATCTGGCCGCGCCGTCCGCGAACGCGTCGGTGCGCTCCCTGATCGCGTACGAAGCGGAACGCGCCGGGCGCCTCCTGGACGAGGGCACTCCGCTCGTGGCCAGTGTCAGCGGCAGGCTCAAGCTGCTCCTCGCCGGTTTCGCCGGCGGCGGCCGCGCGGCCCTCGCGGCGATCGCGGCCACCGGCTACGACGTGCTCCCCGGACCGCCCAAGCCCACCAAGCTCAGCCTGCTGCGCGCAGTGGGAGCTGTCTTGCGATGAGACCGAAGAGAGGGGTGAGCCGGCCCGTGGAAGGACTCACGCAGATGTCCGCACCGGTACTCGCCGCGTACAGCTACTGCGAGGCCGTGACCGGAGCGCAGGCGCGCAATTTCGCGTACGGCATCAGGCTGCTGCCGACCGACAAGCGCAACGCCATGTCCGCGCTGTACGCGTTCTCACGGCGCGTGGACGACATCGGCGACGGTGTGCTGGAGCCCGCCGTCAAGCAGGTGCGGCTCGAAGAGACCCGCGCACTGCTCGACCGGATCCGGACGGGCGCCGTCGACGACGACGACACCGACCCGGTCGCCGTGGCGCTCTCGGACACGGCGCGCCGCTTCCCGCTGCCGCTCGAAGGGCTCGACGAACTCATCGACGGCGTCCTCATGGACGTACGCGGCGAGACCTACGAGACCTGGGACGACCTGAAGGTCTACTGCCGGTGCGTCGCGGGCGCCATCGGACGGCTCTCGCTGGGCGTGTTCGGCACCCAGACCGGCGCGCGCTCCACGGAACGCGCCTCGGAGTACGCCGATACACTCGGTCTCGCCCTCCAGCTGACCAACATCCTCCGGGACGTCCGCGAGGACGCCGGGAACGGGCGTACCTACCTGCCCGCCGACGACCTCGCCAAGTTCGGCTGCTCGGCCGGTTTCCACGGCGCCACCCCGCCCGAAGGGTCCGACTTCACGGGCCTGATCCACTTCGAAGTACGCCGCGCCCGCGCCCTGTTCGCCGAGGGCTACCGGCTGCTTCCCCTGCTCGACCGGCGCTCCGGCGCCTGCGTCGCCGCGATGGCCGGCATCTACCGGCGGCTCCTTGACCGCATCGAGCGCGACCCCCTGGCCGTACTGCGCGGCCGGGTCTCCCTGCCGGGACACGAGAAGGCGTACGTCGCCGTGCGCGGCCTGTCGGGCCTCGACTCCCGGCACATCTCCCGCAGTCACATCTGGAGGCGGGTCTGATGGGCCCCGTTGCGGCCGGCGGGACGAACGCGTACAAGAGAGGCGCAACCCCCCGGCGGCCCGGTGCGTCCCTGAGTGCAACGGCCCGTCGTCCGTACACCGTCGGCGAGCCCCGAGGGGAGGGCGCATGACACGCGGCACCACAGGCGGCAGGTCCGTCGTGCCGGCCCGCTCGCCGGGGCCCGCGGCAGGTCACGCGGTCGTCGTCGGAGGCGGACTGGCCGGAGTCACCGCCGCGCTCCAGCTTGCCGACGCCGGCATGCGGGTGACGCTGCTGGAAGGGCGCCCGCGCCTGGGCGGCCTCGCGTTCTCCTTCCGCCGCGGCGAGCTCACCGTCGACAACGGCCAGCACGTCTACCTGCGCTGCTGCACCGCCTACCGGTGGTTCCTCGACCGGGTCGAGGGCGCCGGACTTGCCCCGCTGCAGAGCCGCCTCGACGTACCCGTCCTCGACGTCGGCCGGCCCGCCGGGCCCCGGCTCGGGCGGCTGCGCCGCACGGCGCTGCCCGTACCGCTGCACCTGGCCGCGAGCCTGGCGGCGTATCCGCATCTCTCCCTCGCCGAGCGGGCGAGCGTGGGGCGTGCCGCTCTGGCGCTCAAGAAGCTCGATCCGGCCGATCCCGCCCTGGACGGTGTGGACTTCGCCACCTGGCTGGGCCGCCACGGACAGTCGCCGCGCACCATCGAGGCGCTGTGGGACCTCGTCGGCGTCGCGACGCTCAACGCGACCGCGCCCGACGCCTCCCTGGGCCTCGCCGCGATGGTCTTCAAGACCGGGCTGCTCTCCGACCCCGGCGCCGCCGACATCGGCTGGGCGCACGTACCGCTCGGCGATCTGCACGACACACTCGCCCGCAAGGCGCTCGACTCCGCGGGTGTACGGACCGCACTGCGCACCCGGGTCAGCTCCCTCTCCCGTTCGGTGAGCGGGGGCTGGTCCGTCGGCACGGCGGCCGGGGAGCGGATCGAGGCCGACGCCGTCGTGCTCGCCGTACCGCAGCGCGAGACGCACGCCGTGCTGCCCGAGGGTGTCATCGACGACCCCGGCCGGCTGCTGGACATCGGCACCGCGCCGATCCTCAACGTCCATGTCGTGTACGACCGCAAGGTGCTGCGCCGGCCCTTCTTCGCCGCGCTCGGCAGCCCCGTCCAGTGGGTCTTCGACCGGACGGAGTCCTCCGGGCTGAGGGGCGGCGGACAGTACCTCGCCGTCTCGCAGTCGGCGGCCCGAGGCGAGATCGACGCGCCTGTGGCCGAGCTGCGCGCACGCTATCTGCCCGAGCTGGAACGGCTGTTGCCCGCCGCGCGCGGCGCGGGCGTACGCGACTTCTTCGTCACCCGGGAGCGGACAGCGACGTTCGCCCCCACCCCCGGCGTCGGACGGCTGCGCCCCGGCGCCCGTACGCACGCGCCCGGCCTGTACCTGGCCGGCGCGTGGACCGCCACCGGATGGCCCGCGACCATGGAGGGCGCTGTGCGCAGCGGCATCACCGCCGCCGGTGCGGCCCTCCGCGAACTCGGCCGCGTACATGAACATCCGTTGCAGGAGGCGGTATGAGCACTGGCATGGAAACAAGAGGAGAGCCTGTGACCCCGGTGAACCCGGTGGACAACACCACGGTGGACATCGCCGCGCTGCTGGAGCGCGGCCGCACCCTGTCCACCCCGGTGCTGAAGGCCGCCGTGGGCCGGCTCGCGCCGCCCATGGACACCGTCGCGGCGTACCACTTCGGGTGGATCGACGCCCAGGGGCGGCCGGCCGACGGCGACGGCGGCAAGGCGGTGCGTCCGGCGCTCGCGCTGCTGTCGGCACAGGCGGCGGGCGCGGCGGCCGAGGTCGGTGTTCCCGGCGCCGTCGCCGTCGAACTCGTACACAACTTTTCGCTCCTCCACGACGACCTGATGGACGGCGACGAGCAGCGCAGGCACCGCGACACCGTGTGGAAGGTGCACGGACCCGCGCAGGCGATCCTCGTCGGCGACGCGCTCTTCGCCCTCGCCAACGAGGTGTTGCTCGAGCTCGGCACGGTCGAGGCGGGGCGCGCCACGCGCCGGCTCACCACCGCGACCCGGAAGCTCATCGACGGTCAGGCGCAGGACATCTCCTTCGAGCACCGCGAGCGGGTCACCGTCGAGGAGTGCCTGGAGATGGAGGGCAACAAGACGGGCGCGCTGCTGGCCTGTGCCGTGTCCATCGGCGCGGTGCTCGGCGGGGCGGACGACCGTACGGCGGACACGCTGGAGGCGTACGGCTACCACCTCGGTCTCGCCTTCCAGGCCGTCGACGACCTGCTCGGCATCTGGGGCGACCCGGACGCCACCGGCAAGCAGACCTGGAGCGACCTGCGCCAGCGCAAGAAGTCCCTGCCCGTCGTCGCGGCGCTGGCGGCCGGCGGTCCGGCGTCGGAGCGGCTCGGCGAGCTGCTCTCCGCCGACGCCAAGAGCAACGACTTCGAGAGCTTCTCCGAGCAGGAGTTCGCCACCAGGGCGGCTCTGATCGAGGAGGCGGGCGGCCGTGACTGGACGGCGCAGGAAGCTCGCAGGCAGCATGCCGTCGCCATCGAGGCGCTGGACGGCGTCGACATGCCCCCGCAGGTCCGTGCGCAGCTCACCGCGCTCGCGGACTTCGTCGTCGTACGAAAGAGATGATCAGCATCCGCCTCATATAACTCGCAAGTCGCCGTCCGGTGCCGGGATTCGCCGTAAACCCCGCACCGGACGACGTCGGACCCCAGCTCAGCAGATGACCAACTGCCACGAAGGGGAAACCATGACAGCGACGACCGACGGAAGCCCTGGGGCCATGAAGCCCTGCGCGGCCGCGGCCAGCGAATTTACCGACAACAACACCAATACCACCACCACAGAGATCACCCGTCACGGGCCGGTCATCGCCGGCGTTCTGGACGCCGCGCGGCGGGCCACGGACCGCGGGGTCGCGCATCTGCTCGCACAGCAGGACGACCAGGGCTGGTGGAAAGGTGACCTCGAAACCAATGTGACCATGGACGCCGAGGACCTGCTGCTGCGTCAGTTCCTGGGCATCCAGGACGAGAAGACCGTCCGGGCCGCCGCGCTCTTCATCCGCGGCGAGCAGCGGGGCGACGGCACCTGGGCCACCTTCTACGGCGGTCCCGGCGACCTCTCCACCACCATCGAGGCGTACGTCGCCCTGCGGCTCGCCGGTGACCTGCCGGACGCTCCGCACATGGAGCGCGCCGCGGCCTGGATCAGGGCGCGCGGCGGCATCGCCGCGAGCCGCGTCTTCACCCGGATCTGGCTGGCGCTGTTCGGGTGGTGGAAGTGGGACGATCTGCCCGAGCTGCCACCCGAGCTGATCTTCCTTCCGTCGTGGTTCCCGCTGAACATCTACGACTTCGGCTGCTGGGCCAGGCAGACCATCGTGCCTCTGACCGTGGTCTCCGCGAAGCGGCCCGTGCGTCCCGCGCCGTTCGCGCTCGACGAGCTGCACGCCAACCCACGCGTGCCGAACCCACGCAAGAGGCTTTCCACGCCTACCAGTTGGGAGGGTGCCTTCCAGCGGCTCGACAAGGCCCTGCACGTCTACCGCAAGGTCGCGCCGGCCAGGCTGCGCGGCGCCGCGATGAAGAGCGCGGCGCGCTGGATCGTCGAGCGGCAGGAGAACGACGGCTGCTGGGGCGGGATCCAGCCACCCGCCGTGTACTCCCTGATCGCGCTCCACCTGCTCGGATACGACCTGGACCACCCGGTGATGCGCGCCGGCCTGGAGTCGCTCGACCGGTTCACGGTGTGGCGCGAGGACGGCGCCCGCATGATCGAGGCCTGCCAGTCGCCGGTCTGGGACACCTGCCTCGCCACCATCGCACTCGCCGACGCGGGGGTACGGCCCGACGATCCGGCCCTCGTCAAGGCCGCCGACTGGATGATGAGCGAGCAGATCGTACGGCCCGGGGACTGGGCCGTACGCCGCCCCGGAGTCGAGCCGGGCGGCTGGGCGTTCGAGTTCCACAACGACAACTACCCCGACATCGACGACACCGCCGAAGTCGTCCTGGCACTGCGGCGCGTCGCGCACCCGGACCGCGCGCGGACAGAGGCGACCGTCGACCGCGCCGTCCGCTGGAACCTCGGCATGCAGTCGAAGAACGGCGCCTGGGCGGCCTTCGACGCCGACAACACCAGCCCTTTCCCCAACCGGCTGCCCTTCTGCGACTTCGGCGAGGTCATCGACCCGCCGTCCGCCGACGTCACCGCGCACGTGGTGGAGATGCTGGCCGTCGAAGGCAAGGCACACGACCCGCGCACCCGGCGCGGCATCGAGTGGCTGCTGGCCGAACAGGAGCCGAGCGGTGCCTGGTTCGGCCGCTGGGGCGTCAACTACGTATACGGAACAGGGGCGGTCGTGCCGGCACTGATCGCTGCCGGGCTGCCGGCCGCCCACCCCGCCGTCCGTCGCGCCGTCGGCTGGCTGGAGTCCGTCCAGAACGACGACGGCGGCTGGGGCGAGGACCTGCGTTCGTACCGTGAGGCCGGCTGGGCCGGGCGCGGTGCTTCGACCGCTTCGCAGACCGCCTGGGCGCTGCTCGCCCTGCTCGCGGCGGGGGAGCGGGACGGCCGGTCCGTGGAGCGGGGCGTCGCCTGGCTGGCCGGGACCCAGCGGGAGGACGGCTCCTGGGACGAGCCGTACTTCACGGGCACCGGATTCCCGTGGGACTTCTCCATCAACTACCACCTCTACCGGCAGGTCTTCCCGCTCACCGCCCTCGGGCGGTACGTCCACGGGGAGCCCACCTACCCGGACCTGGCCACCCGGGAAGGGACCTGATGGCCCCCATGGACCCGGCCGACCGGACCGATCCGGCTGACGAGCCGCCGCGGCCCGCGCCGCTGCTGATCGCCTGCGCGCTCGGCATCGAGCAGTTCGCGCTGCGCAGTGGACACCGCAAGGAGGCGCCGGGGCCCGTGACCGTACTGCGTACGGGGATGGGCCCCAAGGCGGCGGCGACGGCCGTCAGGCAGGCGCTCGCCCACGGCGGTCCGGCCCCGGACGCCGCCGTCATCGCATCCGGCTTCTGCGCGGGGCTGGTCCCCGGAATGCACCCCGGAGACCTGATCGTCGCCGACGAGACGCGCGGACCCCACGGCACTTCGGCCTGTACGGGCGTGGAGCTGCTCGCGAAGGCGCTGGACCGGGTGGTGCCCGGACGCACCGTGCACACCGGCCCGCTGCTCGGCTCCGCCCATGTCGTGAGGGGACCCGAGCGGGCCCGGCTGGCGGCCACCGGGGCGATCGCCGTGGACATGGAGTCCGCCGCGACGCTCGGCAGCGCGCTGCGGGCCGGACCGCGTCCGGTTGCGGCCGTTCGGGTGGTCGTGGACGCTCCGGAGCACGAGCTCGTACGCATTGGAACGCTTCGCGGTGGAATATCGGCATTTCGTGTTCTTCGCGCAGTGCTGCCAGCCTTTTTTGAATGGCACCGTTCTTCGCTGCTCCCCAGGAGGTGAGCTAGATGGCCATGCCGCTCCGTCAGACCATCAGGGTCGGGACGTATCTCGTAGAACAAAAGCTCCGCAAGCGAGAGAAGTTCCCGCTCATCGTCGAGCTCGAACCGCTCTACGCCTGCAACCTCGCGTGCGAGGGCTGCGGCAAGATCCAGCACCCGGCGGGGGTTCTGAAGCAGCGCATGCCCGTGGCGCAGGCCGTGGGAGCGGTCCTGGAATCCGGTGCTCCGATGGTCTCCATCGCGGGCGGCGAGCCGCTGATGCATCCTCAGATCGACGAGATCGTGCGGCAGCTGGTGGCCAAGAGGAAGTACGTATTCCTCTGCACCAACGCGATGCTGCTGCGCAAGAAGATCGAGAAGTTCACGCCGTCGCCGTACTTCGCCTTCGCCGTGCACATCGACGGGCTGCGGGAGCGGCACGACGAATCGGTCGCGAAGGAAGGCGTCTTCGACGAAGCGGTGGAGGCGATCAAGGAGGCCAAGAAGCGCGGTTTCCGGGTCACCACCAATTCCACCTTCTTCAACACCGACACCCCGCAGACGATCATCGAGGTGCTCAATTACCTCAATGACGACCTGGAGGTGGACGAGATGATGATCTCGCCCGCCTACGCGTACGAGAAGGCTCCCGACCAGGAGCACTTCCTCGGGGTCGAGCAGACGCGGGAGCTGTTCAAGAAGGCGTTCGCGGGTGGCAACCGGCGGCGCTGGCGGCTGAACCACTCGCCGCTCTTCCTGGACTTCCTGGAGGGCAAGGCGGACTTCCCGTGCACGGCGTGGGCGATCCCCAACTACTCCCTCTTCGGGTGGCAGCGGCCCTGCTACCTGATGAGCGACGGGTACGTCCCGACGTACCGGGAGCTCATCGAGGAGACCGACTGGAGCAAGTACGGGCGGGGCAAGGACCCGAGGTGCGCCAACTGCATGGCGCACTGCGGCTACGAGCCGACGGCCGTCCTCGCGACCATGGGCTCGCTCAAGGAGTCCCTGCGAGCGGTCCGGGAGACGGTCTCGGGAAACCACGGGTGACGTCATGACCCTTGGTGAGCCTGTCGCACTGGGGCTCCCCGAGCTGCCGGCCCGGCCCCTGGCGGTGCGCCGCGCTTCGCGGCGTATCCAGGTCGGGTCGGTGGCGGTCGGCGGGGACGCGCCGGTCTCGGTGCAGTCGATGACGACGACGAGGACGTCCGACGTCGGGGCGACGCTCCAGCAGATCGCGGAGCTGACGGCTTCGGGCTGCCAGATCGTACGGGTGGCGTGTCCCACCCAGGATGACGCGGACGCGCTGGCGACCATCGCGCGCAAGTCGCAGATCCCGGTGATCGCGGACATCCACTTCCAGCCGAAGTACGTCTTCGCCGCCATCGACGCCGGGTGCGCGGCGGTGCGGGTGAATCCGGGCAACATCAAGCAGTTCGACGACAAGGTGAAGGAGATCGCCAAGGCGGCCTCCGAGACCCGTACGCCGATCCGCATCGGCGTGAACGCCGGGTCGCTGGACGCGCGGCTGCTGCAGAAGTACGGGAAGGCGACCCCGGAGGCGCTGGTCGAGTCGGCGCTGTGGGAGGCGTCTCTCTTCGAGGAGCACGGTTTCGGTGACATCAAGATCTCGGTCAAGCACAACGACCCGGTCGTGATGGTCAACGCGTACCGGCAGCTTGCCGCCCAGTGCGACTATCCGCTGCA
>NZ_AUBE01000011.1:0-133894 GCF_000429085.1 Streptomyces flavidovirens DSM 40150
AGATCATGCTGCGACCCCAGGAAGAACACGAGGTCATCCGACACAGCCGGGCCGAGCAGCAAACCGATGCCTGGAAGGACCGTTACAAGATCCGTGCCGGGGTCGAAGGCACCATCTCACAAGGAGTTCAACGCTGTGGCCTGCGAAGATCCCGTTACCGAGGTCTCGCGAAGACAAGCCTCCAGCACCAGCTGACCGGCGCCGCCATCAACCTCGCCCGCATCGATGCCCACCTCACTAAAACACCCCGAGCCCGCACCCGCACCAGCCACTTCGCAGCACTTCGCCCCGCTGAGCTGACACTCAGCGGGGCGAAACAGGGGCCGAATTAACCAACAGCGTCTCATCAAAGTCCGCCCCCCCCCTGAGCGAACACAGACCGGCCAACTGCGAAGATGCGGCGATCACACGTTGAAGCGGAACGTGCCGCGCAGGGCTCTCACCTGCGAAAACGCGGTCTCCGGGACCCATATCCAGCACCGATCCAGCACGGTGCAGCCTTATCCAGGACATCCAGCACGCGCGACCGCGGCGAAGGAAGCCCGTCCCCTCGCCACAGCGACGCATTGTGTACACATGAGACACTCGGTACCCTTGGGCGCATGACGCAGCCGCTGCCCATAGAGTCCATCCGTGATGTACGCGCGCACCTGGCTGAGGTCGTGGAGCGCGCCGATCGCGACGACGTCCCCACAGTGATCACGCGCCGGGGCAAGGAGGTAGCCGCCGTCGTCTCCATCGAGGTGCTGCGCAAGTACCAGGAGTGGGAAGAGCGCGAGATCAACCGGATCATCGATGAGCGCATGGCCAACCCGGCACCCGGCATCCCCATCGAGGACATCATGAGGGAGACGCTGGCGCGCGGTGAGTGAGTACCGAACCGTCTTCCACCCAGAGGCACAGTCCGAGCTTCGCAAGATCCCCCGCGACACGGCGCTGCGCATCCTGGCCAAGCTGACCGAGCTGGAGAGCGACCCCTTCGGATTCAACACCACGGCGCTCGTATCGCAGCCAGAACGCCGTCGCCTGCGGGTCGGCGACTACCGCGTCGTCTACACGATCGACAACGGAGAGCTCGTGGTGTGGGTCGTGCACGTCGGGCACCGCTCGACCGTCTACGACGCTTGATAACAGCTGATCCGGCGTCAGAATATCCAGCACCCATCCAGCACGGTGACGGCGAAGGGGTCGCCCCCTAGAGGAGTCGACCCCTTCTGACCTGCACGCTTGCGGAATCGCCTCGCGTACAGTAACGAACTAATCACACATTGAAGCGGAACTCCACCACAACCGCTCTGACCTGCGGTTATGCGGGCACATCCCAGCACCATCTCAGCACGGTATTCACAGCAAAGTACAAGAGGGCTCGGGCCCGCCAAGGCTACACAACAGCAGTCAGCCAGGGGCCGAGGTTTGTGGGACTTCTCTACACATCCGTTCAGCATGATGGCGCTCCCCGACGCCCCTGCCGAGTCTGCTATACGCGGCTCACAGAGGCCAGGCGGTCAGCAAATCTCCGGGCCATAAAGGCGCCAAGTCCGGACAGTCGACCCCACTGCGCAAACCGCCAGGACTGGAACAGGTTCGTCGATGAGGACGGCCAAATGCCGATAGAGCGACCAAGTCTGTGACCATGAAGGGCTCGAGTGGCGTCGTTAGCTCGCAACGGGCCGTTATCGGCCGCCAACTCGCGGCACTTCTGGCGTTCGAGGCGTCACATCCGAATCCTGACTCCGCGCAAGCGGACCAGCGCCCGGCTCAGAGGACTTCGTGGCTCACATCAATCGGCCGGGAACCGCCCTGCGACATCTCGTGCAGTACCAGGTCTTCCATCACACAACTCTCTTTGCCCGCCGCACGCGCAAGGTCATGCAAAGCAACGGCACGCGAGGCGAATTCCTGCCTGACCGCAACATCCGGCCAGGGGATCTTGTAGCGAGAGAAGTCCTTACGCCGCATAGCTCGGGCCTGCGTCCCCTGGGCCATGTCCACCAGCTCCCGGCTCCGGTGTCGCAGTGAGTGCAGCAGCCACATGCGATCAGCATCTGATTCCGTACGGATCGCAAGCGTGCGGGGACCCGCCACTACCGGGACAGCGGTCAGAACAGTCCGTACCTCACCAGGGCGCGGCGCGATCAGAAGAGTGCCAGACGGGCACACCGCATCGGGCTGCGCCACAGTGCCCGCAGCTGTCGCATCCAGAAAGACGGACCTGCTGTTCAAGACTTCCGCGGGGGACACGAACGGATAGGACACCTGCTCACCGTTCGGCGGCGACGGGACCGCACCGGTCACAATCCGGCCCACGTCGCCCACCGCACGCTCGTTAGTCGGACCGCGTCCGTAGTCATCAAGCGTCTTGACGAAGTACGTGTCGGCAAGTTCGGTCGCGCAGGCCTCAATCCGGGTGCTCAGCGCATGCTGCTGCTCAGCATGGGAGATCGCTCGCAGCAGCCGTTCCCGCTCCGAAGGCGGCGGCACCGGTACGGGTAGCCGGCTGAGGGCCTGGAGGGGCAGGGTCACGTGCTCGGAGTTGGACGAGGAGACCGTGAGATAGTCGCGGCTCTGCTGGGTTCTGAGCCACCAGCGAAGCCACAGATCCCATTGTTGGTCCCGGGATTCAGGTGTCCAGCGGATGACCAGGACAGACCTGGCGACGTTCCACCCTTGATGTTCCTCCGTCGCCACCGCCGTCTCCCCCACACGGCCTACAGCCACGACGAGGAGATCCCCCGCTCTGAGCATGCTGCGTGGGTGACGTCTGGCTACCTCCGGATCGACGTACGTGGGCGCCTGGGCCTGGATGACTCCCCCGATGATCTCTTTGGCGCCGATCATGGGAACTCCATAGGGAGACTTTCGCGGGCGCGTGATGCCGTACGCGATGTGCTCGACGCCGGGGAATTCGCCCAGCTCAACAACGGGCCACGACGGGGGAAGGCTCTCCAGCTCTCTGGTCATTCATGCCTGCCTTCCAGTACGCCGCGGACTCGATGCCGGGCAGCGGCACTACGGTCCATGGCCTCGTACAGCTGACGCTTCCGGATCCGGCTGTCCGTCCCGGAATTCGATGTCACGTTGTTTCGCTGCTGTAGGTAGCGCGCAGGCCTCAGATCAAAGCCCGCCCGGGCAATTTCCTCAAGGCTTGCCGCACGGCACCAAGGCACTGAGTCGGGCGCGTCCTCGCCTACAGGACTCTGTTCCCCCTGCCACGCCCTGAACATCCGGAAAAGGCGCTCAGCCTGCGCGGTGTCGAACCCGCGCCGCGCGCCGTCCCTCCACGTCGGCAGTTCTCCCGCATCTGCGAACAGGACTCGATCGCCGTTGGGCCGCGCCCCTTTCGCCAGCAGCCACAACGCTGTGCTCGTTCTGGTGTGTGCTAACGGCCACGACGGCAAGTCGACGATGCCTGCGACCAGCCCGTTTTCCAGCAACCTCTGGCGGATCAGCCCATCCGAACTGCTGCTGCTGTGCGCCGCCGCCGAGGAGAGCAGGATGACCGCCCGTCCGTGCGGTGCGAGATCGGCCAGGACGTGCTGGATCCAGGCGAAGTTCGCGTTGCCAGGCCGTGGCACGCCCAGGTCCCACCGTGCATCGCTCTGCAACTCACCGTGGCCCCAATCCCGCATGTTCACAGTGGGGTTGGTGATGATCACGTCGGTCCGTTCCTGCGGAAGCCCTGCCCGAAGAGTGTCAGTGCCGTCACCGGCGAGGTCAGCGCGGAATCCGTGCAGTGCCAGGTTCACGGCTGCGGCATAGCGCGCCAAGGGCCGAATATCTGCCCCGGACAAGTGCAATTCGGCCCCTTGTGCCTGGGCCCGGAAGGCGGCGGCGCGCAAGAGTCGCCCCGAACCGCACGCCGGGTCCCGCACCATCTCCCCGGCTCGGGGCGCGGCCAGCCCCGCGAAAAGGTACGCCACAGTATCCGGCGTGAAATAGTCGCCGCCTCGCGCATAGCGCGTGGAATACAAGTCCAGCAACACATCGAGCAGATACTCGGCCGTCTCCAACCGACCCACTTCCGTGACCAGCTCTTCGAGAGCCGCGTCCGTCTGCGCGAAGGGGCGGCTCACACCTTCGTCGCGATACGCGGGGAGTCGGTATTCGCGGGCAACATGGGTGCGCGACCAAACAGCGCTCAGCGCCTCCCCCACGGACTTGGGCCGGGGGGTAGCGTCGCTCCACCACCGCTTGTCCGTCCCCCTCACCCCACCTGCTCCAGCCCCGAACTTGCACTGGAGATACACCACCTGAAACGCCAGCCGGTACGCCGTATCGGCATCCGACGCACGCCGCAGCCGATCAAGCGCGCCGAGCACCCGGCGATACGTCAGCTGCCCCTGGCCTCTCTCCCGCTCCCCCGGTGTCACGACGACATCAGCCAAGTAGCGGTGGCCAGACCGATCAGCACGGCCGCCCCACAGGCTCCACCGCCATACTTGACGGCCGTAACAACCTTGCCCGCGCTCGCGTACTCGAGGATGCCGGCGACGAGACCCACTACGGTGGACGCCAGGATGACCACTGCCAACAGCAGCGCTCTGTGCGGCATGCTGCAACTCCCTTACGTGTCCCAACAGTTCGGCGGAATGTTCCGCGGACACGAACGTAGTGGCCGGGCGCACCCCACGTCTCGCAGCACGAGAGTTTGTTTCTCCGAGAGGTAGGGACGACGGCGCCCAGGCTCAACACGGCCATCGCCATCCTGGCGAAAACGGCATGCTCGCTGTGGGGCCAGACGGTTTCGGACCCGCTCCCGCCGCTGGGGCCCGCAGACAGCGAGAACCCGGCGACGAGCGGGGGAGTTCGAATCAGCTGGCAGCAGGCCCGTCCGTGGACCACTCGTTGGCGAAGTGTTCCATCTGCTTCAGCACAAGCTCGATGGCTGCCGGGGCCTGCTTCGGCGGGTAACCGCGGCGGGCGAGAAGGCGCTTGATCGTGGTGCGGAGTTTGGCACGGACAGGTTCACGGGAGATCCAGTCTGGCTTGAGCTGCTGTCGGATCTGCACGACGAGTTCGCGGGCGATCTCCGCGAGGGTCTCGTCGCCCATGAGCTCGCGGGCGCTGCCGAGGTCAGCCACAGCGTCGTAGAAGGCAAGCTCGTTGTTGTCGAGGGCGGGGGTGAACTGTACGCCTCGCCTGGCGTCGTTCGCGATCTCCTTGGCCATCTCAACCAGCTTGGCAATGATTTCGGCACTGGTGAGCTGCTGACGCATGTAGCGCACCATCAGGTCCTGGAGCCGGTCGGAGAACGCCGTCTGACGGACGATGTTGTGCCGGGTGACCTCGCGCATCTTCTGTTCGACGAGGCGACGCAGGGCCTCAGCAGCCAAGTGCGGGGTCTCGCTGCCCTGCAACTTGGCGACAAGTGCGTCGTTGAGGTGGGTCAAGTCCGCGGTCTCCAGGCCGGCTTCGGCGAAGAGGTCCGTCACGCCTCCCGTCTCGACGACCGCGGAAGTCAGCTGGGCGAGGTACAGCTGTACGTCGCGGGCAATCGGCAGACCCCGCGCCTCGCGTTCCATGGCGTCGAGCTTCGCCATATACGCCCGGACCTCGACGAAGAACTGGATGTCCCGCTTCCAGTGGGGCTGGTCCTCGAAGCACGCTCCGATATCCGCGGACGAGCCGGCGAGCGCGAAGAAGCGTTCAAGGCGATGTGCGTGGTTACGGAAGCGGCGGGCGAGAGTCTCCTCCGGGTTGTCGAGCTCCTCGGGGTTGTTGCCCGGAGTCTGCGGACTGCGCAGGTAGTTTGCGGTGCCCAGGGCGGCGTCGATGAACGCCGTCCGGATGGGCCGGGCGAGCCGCTCGCGCCAGTCCCAGCCGTGGAGCATCTGGTCGAGGATGTCGTACTCGTTGCGCAGTTCCTCCAGGGCCCGGTCGATGTCCTGGCCGAGGGTACGGTCCTTCTGGTCTGACTCGGAGTACTCGGCGATGGCCCGCTGCAGGTTCTCGGTGAGCGGGGCGTAACCGACGAGGAGGCCGTCCTCCTTCATCCGGTAGCGACGGTTGACGCGGGCCAGGGCCTGCATCAGGTTGGCGCCCTTCAGGGGCCGGTCCAGGTACATGGTGTGGATCGGCGGTGCATCAAATCCGGTCAGGAGCATGCTGTGGACGATGAGCAGCTCCAGCTCGTCGTCGGGGTCCTTGGCCCGGTTGATGACGGCCTTGCGCTGGCCGTCGCGTAGGGCGTGGGCCTTGAGGTGCTCGGCGTCCTGACGGGTGTTGGACGAGAACACGATCTTCATCGCGCCCTTGTCGATGTCGTCGCTGTGCCACTCGGGGCGCAGCGCGCGCAGTTCGTCGTAGACCTTGACGCAGATGTCGCGGGTGGCACACACGATCATCGCCTTGCCGGGCGCGCCACCGCTCTCGGAGACCCCGACGAACGGCTGCATCCGCGTGCGCCGCGCCTCCCAGTGCTCGACCAGGTCCCGGGTGAGGTCCCTTATCCGGGCCGGAGCACCGTATAGGGCGTTCATGGTGGCCACGGCCTGCTCGATGCGGGAGCGCTCAGAGTCGTCGAGACCGTCCGTGATCCGGTCGGCTTCCTCGTCAATGACCGTCGGATCGACGTCCCGGTCGAGGACGAGCTGCACCACACGGCTCTCGTGGTAGACCTTCACGGTCGCGCCGTCGTCGGCGGCCCGCTTCAGGTCGTATACGTCGATGTAGTCGCCGAAGACCTCACGGGTGTCGCGGTCGGACTCGGAGATCGGGGTTCCGGTGAACGCGAGCAGGGTCGCGTGCGGGAGCGCGTCGCGCAGGTGGCGGGCGTAGCCGTCGAGATTGTCGTAGTGGCTGCGGTGGGCTTCGTCGACGATGACGATGATGTTGCGTCGGTCGGAGAGCAGCGGGTGATCGTTGCCCGACTCCTTCTCCTCCTTGGTCTTGCCGAACTTCTGCAGGGTCGTGAAGAGGATGCCACCTGTGCGCCTGGCGGCCAGCTCCTCGCGCAACTGGGCGCGAGTGAGAACCTGTTGGGGTTTCTCCGGCAGCACCTCGCTCTCCAGGAAGGTGCCATACAGCTGGTCGTCGAGGTCGTTCCGGTCGGTGATGACGACGATGGTCGGGTTGTGCAGCGCCGGGTCGCGGGAGACGAGGTTGCTGGTAAGCACCATCTCCTCGGACTTGCCCGAGCCCTGTGTGTGCCAGACCACGCCTGCCTTGCCGTCACTGGCCGCGGCCTGCCGTACCTTGTCGGCGGCGCGAGTGACGGCGAAGTACTGGTGCGGCTTGGCGATGCGCTTCATCCTCTTCGACGGTACGAAGTTGATGAAGCTTTCGATCAGGGAGAGGAAGCGCGGCTGCGTGAACAGGCCGTGCAGGGCGAGATTCTGAGCCGAGTCGACGATGCCCTCGCCCCGGAGGGGGTCCACGCGGGCGCCGAACTCGTCGGTGTTCCACGGGGCGAAGTGCTCGTACGGCGTGAACGGGGTGCCGTACTTGGCGGTTATCCCATCGGACAGCAACACGAGCGCGTTGTAGCGGAACGCCGTCGGGAACTCCTCCACGTACCGGCTGATCTGCGCGTGCGCACCTTCAAGGGTGGCGCTCTCGTCACCGGCGCGCTTCAGCTCGATCACGGCGAGGGGGAGGCCGTTGACGTACAGGACGAGGTCGAAGCGGCGGTTCTTCTCACCATCGATGACGGTGACCTGGCGGACAGCACGGTAGGTGTTCGCGTCGGGGTCGACGAGGTCGATGACGCGGACGGTGGGATTGTGTTCCGCGCCGAAGGAGTCGGTGTAGGTGACGGACCGGATGCCGGCGGTCAGGAAGCCGTGCGCGGTCCGGTTCTCCTCGTACGCGTCCTGAGAGGCGGGGGTCGCGGCGGTGGCGAGGGCGTCGCGGACGGCGTCCGGGGGCAGGTCGGGGTTCAGGCGCTCGATCGCGTCGCGGAGGTCGGTGTAGAGGACCAGGTCATCCCAGGAGGTACGGTGGCCCGAGCCGGGGGCGAGCTCATTGCCCTCGGCCTTCGGCCAGTCGAGCTCGAGGAGCTCGTCGAGGGCGAGGTGCTCCCAGTCGGCTTCCAAAGGGCGGCAGTTGCCGCTCGGCAGGTTCTCGACGACGTGGGCGTCGTACGTGCTGGCCGTGTCGGCGCGGTTGTGGTGACGGTCGTTCGTCATACCTGGTCCTCCACGATCTTCTCGGCGTCTTTGACGCGGAGCCGGCCGGACATGAGTTGGGGGAGAAGGGTGTCGCGGAGGGCGGCGAGGGTGCGGGACTGGGTCTCCAGGGACTCCATGTGCGCGAAGGCCGATGATGCCTGCCGCCCGAAATTTCTGAGCGCAATTGGGTCGGGCTTATTCACCAAATAGTTGGAAGCATCTGCCGCACTGACACGCTGGCGCCCCGATGTGCCAACCATGTTGCGAATGGCGTGAGCCCGGAACCGTGCATCACGTGCCATGAAGTAGCTCAACTCGCTGGGAACTCCCGGCCGGGAGCGCATCACGATGAACTCAGTGGATCCGAGCCCAATCTCTCCCTCACTCATGAAGTCGACGTAGCCAGTCTTCCCGTTCTCCAGGCACGGCGTGATGCGTGCCAGAAGAGTGTCGCCGTTCATGAATCGCGGCCCAGACTTCGGAGCGCGTCGACTCCAGGCAGGAATACCAGCTCGGTTCGTTTGAAGGGCGGCCATGTCGACATATATCGGCTCTTCCGCACTGGGCTTTGCCAGCTTGGGGTTGAAGGTGATCAGATCCGTCAGAGGAATGGCCAGTGCATCGTCAGGCTCGTCAGCCATCCCCAACTCGGCGAAACCCAAGCGGAGCAACGCTTCGTAAGTGGCCGCGATGCGCTCATTGACGGCGATCTTGTCGTCCAGCGCCCCGAGCACCGCGGCAATCGCATCCTGCTCCGACCGCTCAGGCAGGCATACATGAAAAGCTTTGGCTTCAGGGAAATAGACCGTCTGATGCGTTGTCCCGTGCGCGAAACGCCTCACCGACTCCTGCTCCATGAGCAAAATATAGTGCAGGTATCGCGAAGAAAGTTTCGGCCCACAGACCCAGTTAATAAAGTCCTGGCTGGTTGCCATGGGAACACCCATCGTGACGACATACCCAACGGAAGCGGTCCGAGACAAGCAGACCGTCCCGGCAGGCAACAAGCGGGCGGACGAGTTGTCCAGGCCAGCTTGGGTAACCCATTGCTGAGTCGAGGTGATAATGCGCCCATGGTTGCCTGTGGCATCTCGAATACCAATCCACGGGATATCCCCGTCCCAGTATTCGGGATGCCGTCGACTCGGCGTGTGCCCGCTTTCCAGGCGAGCCACTTCCGAAAGCAAGGTCCACTGGAATCCAGGTGCTGCCGGCGTACCCGGGTGGCCTACGCTTAGAGCACCTTTACCAGGGATCACACCGGCTGTTGCTGCACGACCACCGGTCCTCGTCGTCGTCCTAGCCATCGAGTGCCCCCAGCTGCTCGCGGACCGTCTTCGTCAGCTCATCGCTCTTGTCGAAGAGTTCGTACAGCTCCCCTGTCAGCCGTGCGATCTTTTCCGCGACCGCCTCCGCGTCTTCTTCCTCTGCCTCGACGGCGCCCACGTACCGACCCGGCGTCAGCACATACCCGTGCTCCCGGACCGTCTTCAGGTCAGCGGTGAAGCAGAACCCAGGCTCGTCCGCGTACGAAAGCCCTTCGTCGCGCGCCGACTTCGTGCCGCGCCACGCGTGGTACGTGCCCGCGATCTTCGCGAGATCGGCTTCCGTAAGGATGCGTTCTGTGCGGTCGACCATCTCCCCCATCGCACGCGCGTCGATGAAGAGGATCTCCCCACGCCGGTCGTCCAGGCGCTTCACGCCCTGGGGCGACTTGTTGCGCGACAGGAACCACACGCACGCCGGGATCTGCGTCGTCCGGAACAACTGCGACGGCAGCGCCACCATGCACGCCACAAGGTCCGCTTCGACCAGCGCCTTGCGGATCTCGCCCTCGCCGCTCTGCTGGCTACTCATCGAGCCGTTGGCGAGGACGACGCCGGCGGAGCCGTTCTCGCCAAGCTTGCCGACGATGTGCTGGAGCCAGGCGTAGTTGGCGTTGTTCTTCGGGGGGACGCCGTACTTCCAGCGCGGGTCGGACTCCTTGCGCGCCCAGTCCTTGATGTTGAAGGGCGGGTTGGCCATGACGTAGTCGGCCTTGAGGTCCGGGTGCTTGTCCTCGGCGAAGGTGTCGCCCCAGCGGGCGGCGAGGTTGCCATCGATGCCGTGGATGGCGAGGTTCATCTTGGCCAGGCGCCAGGTGCGTTCGTTGAGTTCCTGGCCGTACACCGCGATGTCGGACTTGTGGTCGCGGCCCCGGTGCGCCTCGATGAACTTGCCGGCCTGGACGAACATGCCGCCCGAGCCGCACGCCGGGTCGTACACCCGGCCCTCGTACGGCTCCAGGACCTCCACCAGGAGCTGGACGACGGACCGCGGCGTGTAGAACTCGCCACCTCGCTTGCCCTCCGCGCGGGCGAAGTTGCCGAGGAAGTACTCGTACACCTCGCCGAGAACGTCCTGGGCGGGCTTGTCGCCACTGCCGCCGAAGCGGGCGTCGCTAATGAGGTCGACGAGTTCGGCCAGGCGCTTCTGGTCGACGTTGTCGCTGTTGAAGATCTTGGGGAGGACACCGGTGAGCGAGGGATTCTCGCGCATGATCGCGTCCATGGCCTCGTTGAGGAGGACGCCGACGCCCTTGGCCTTGGCGTTCGCCGCGATCCAGCCCCAGCGGGCGGTCTCGGGAACCCAGAAGACGTGTTCGCCGGTGTACTCGTCCTTGTCTTCCAGGAGTTCGGCCTGACGCTCCTCCTCGATTCCCTCGTCCGCGAGCTCCTTGGCAAGGGCTTCACGGCGCTCGTCGAAGGCGTCCGAGATGTACTTGAGGAAGATCAGGCCGAGGACGAACTCCTTGTATTGAGCGGCGTCCATGGAGCCGCGCAGTTTGTCGGCGGCCTTCCAGAGGATGTCCTGGATCTCCTTGGTCGTGGACGCGGAGAACAACTCCCCTTGCGGGGCGGGCTTCTTCTTACCGAGAGGCATGAGGTGCGGGGCTCCTTCGAGGTGTCAGAGTGTGTGGCTCGGAAAGTCGGGGGCGAGGATCGTGAGGGTGCCGTCGGTGAGGCCGGCGGCCGTCAGACGACTCAAGTCATCTAGCACCGCGGCCTGTTCACGTAGAAGTGCAGCGCGCTGGGCGATCTCGACGAGCAGGGCGTCACAGCGGGCGACTTCATCGGGTTCTAGGTCCGGAATGGCCATGTCCTCGATGCGCCGGGCGGCTCGCACAGCTCCACTGGCGCGGCGGTGTTCGGCCGCCGCCGCGCGGAGCAGGACGGCCAACACGCGCGGGCGGAGCGGTCGTTCGGCGTCGCAGCGGACGCGTAGGACACGGGCGGGATACGCGACGACGGAAAGGCCCTCCTCGTCGACGTAGGCCCCGAAGCGGGGGGTGACGGTGATGACCACGTCGCCAGGTTCGGTGAACTGCGCGTGCTCGTACGCCTTCATCAGCACCGCACGGTCGATGCGGTGCGCGCCGACTGGGGCGGTGCCGGTGATCTCGGCAGGAGTGAGGACATCGTAACGGCCCTCACGTCGTAGGTGCTCGGCGTCGATGCGGTGGCCCGGCAGTTTGCGCAGGCGGCGCTCCTTGACGAGACGGGTGACCGTGGTGCGCCGTATGGGCCGGTCGGTGGGACGGAGAGCCGCGTTGGTGCGTAGTTCCGGGCGTTGGTCGTGCTGGCGGTGCGCGGCATCGGTGAGCCGGCTCAGACGTACTTCGAGCTCCGAGATCCGGGCGGGGCGGTCGATCACTGCGCTGGTATAGCGGCTGGCGTGGGAACGGTGTTGGGGGGTAAAGGCGATACCCGGCCGGTCAGCCAGAACCTGTACCGGCAGGATGACGCCGTGCCGGGGTTCGTGGCGGCCGTCGTCGTCCCAGTTGGCCGTGCGCCAGATGTGGACGTCCTCGCACAGCACATCGAGGGTGCGGTGGGTGAGGTCCTGCGCGGAAAGGTCGATGAGGAGGACGCGGCCTCGCCGCTGCTCGTGCGGGGTGCGGTGCACCACCCACAGGGCGGTGCGGTAGGCGGGGCGGTAGGGCATGACCCCGCCGGGGAGGTTGACGACAGCCTTGACCAGACCGGAGGTGAGCAGAGAGCGGCGCAACCGGTCCGCCTCACCTCGCGGGGGCAGTGCCTGGGCGAGGGCATCAGCGGGGCCGAGGACCACCGCCATGCGGCCATCCGCGAGGAGGTCCGTCAGAGCCTCTATGCGCTCCAGCGCAACCAGCGGGTCCCGGTCCTCGCCCGCTTCATAAGGGAGTACAGCAGCAATGAGGTCAGGCGCGTCGAAGGCTTCGGTGGGCAGCTCGTCGCCCTCGCGGATATCGAGTTCGAACTCCGCGATGTCGTGGACCAAGGCCCGGCGCCGGACCAGGCGCACCAGGGACGGGTCCGGGTCACAAGCCTGGTAGAGGTGCCCTGTGTCGGTGACGTCCTTGTCACGCAGGGCCGTCAGGAGGTCGCCGGTCCGCACGTAAGGGATACCGATGACCCGACCCTCCGCCATCTCCTCGATACCGGAGAGCCGGGCGACGCACTGGGCCATGGCCGGGGTGACGGAATCCTCCGCCAGGTGATGGGCGCCCAGGCGGCGGCGCGCGTCGAGGATCCAGGCGAACGGTTCGGCCGGCGAGTACGCGGTCTCGACCAGTTCGTCGGCCACAGCCTTGAGGCCGTCGAGACTCTTCCCCACTTGGGCAGCCGCCTCGATCTCGCGCAGGAAGAACGCGTCCTCCTCGTCGAAGTACCGGGCCCGCGCGACCAGCTCCGGCCACCCGTCGGCGGCGAGTGGCTGGTCGTCGTGACGGCGCAGGCAGACCAGCGAGGTCAGAGTGTCGACAAGAGCCGTGCCCGGAAGTCGTTCACCCCATGCGGCGAGCGTGTGCAGGGCAAGTTCGGCACGCAGCTGGCGGGCGTCCGCGTTGCCCCGGCCAGTGGCGAGGAGCCAGTCAAGGACCTTGCGACCGTCGAACAGCGGCCGGGTTCCGTCATGGTGCACAGGGCGAGGAAAATCTTGGTGGCGTCGTGCCCACGTGGTCACGACGGGACGCTTGACCTGGGCCAAGGCGCCGATTTCGGCGTAACTGATCCGCCAAGGCATCGGCTCGGGCAGGATGGACGGCGTCGCATCGTGCTCAGTGGACATACGGGCTCATCTCCTTCCCGTGACAGATCTCGCTGCTCGTGCGGAATTCTGGCGACGCAGCGCCTCAGCCAGCCTTCTGAAGATTATCGCTGATCGCGTCGGGGCAAATACGAGCCACTGATAACCAGGGTTATCAGACTTCTGCATCCACGTTGATGGCTCTTGCTGTCACTTTGGATGCGTCACACCCCCGGTCTCATCGGGACGCGGCCATCACCACCGTTACCGGCCTAGCTCCGCCGGTCCCCGCACAACCCGTAAGGCCCCCCGTCACGTGTTACCCACCCATCGCGCAGCACGCGCTCCCCTCGCCGTGGAGGAAGCCTTGGCTCCCAGCACTTCTAAGCGCACCCTGTACCGGCTCCGCGGCGTCGCCCCGACGCTGGAAGCGATGTTCGAGTCCCTTGACCACGAACAGCTCACGCGGCTCGAGGCCGACATCCACATGGCCGACACGTGGATGGGCACCCCGGCGCTGGTCGTCACCGCCGGGCTGGAGCTGGGCGAGGCCGAATGGTGCGGGGAGCTGGCGCGCACCACGGGGGTACAGGTCAGCGAGGCAGTGCGGCGTACAGCAGCGCTGCTGCTGCTCGCCGTCGATGAGACCGTGTACGCCATCGGCCGTGACCAGGGTTACCGGTTGATCCCTCAGCACCTCAAGGACCAGAGGTTCGGTCTGTCCTTCGCGATCCGCCAGATCGACCCCTTGCACGTCCGCGGCCTCGTCTCCAACACTCTGGGGCAGGCCAGGACCGATATCGCCATCGTGCCCGGCGGCACCTCGGTACCCTCCCTCGGCGTCCGCGACCATGCCCGGATCGTGCGGCGCCTGGGCGGGTACCTCGACGGCATCGAACTCACCCGGGCCCGCAATGGCCGTGGCGACGTGTGCGCCGCCGACGGCGGCACCGGACTGCGCCTCCCCCTGGGTATTGAGCCGTACGACCTCATCTCCGACATTCGCGCGATCGCCCACGCCTGCCGCGACCGGGTTCCCCAGCCGGACCTCGAATTCGTCGAGCAGGTCATGCCGGTCCAGGACCGGGACACCATTAATGCACTCGACCAGCAGTTGGACGAACTTCTTGGCCAGCCCGCAGGAGAGGGGCGGATCACAGCCACCGTGCCGGCGGACCACCTGGAGGACTTCGAGGCCGCGAGCATCTATCAGACCCGGATCGCGAGCCGCGGAGCATTCGAGTCGGACGAGTTCAGTCTCGACTACCTCCTCGACCGGGCCCGCATCCAGCGGGTCGGCCACCGCCTGGAAGCCCTGCGTCAGGGAACCGTCACGCTCCTTCGCCATTCTTCAGCACGGCCCTCGTCTCTGGCAGCGGCACTCGAAGTCCAGGGCGTCACGAACGCGCTGCGGTGGGTCGAAGCCGAGGTCTCCCTCGGCGCGCGGCGGTTCTGCCTTCTGGACGGTGAATGGTACGAGTTGGGAACCGACTACTTGGATGCCGTCCGCGCCACCGTCGCGGCCCTCTTCACCACCCGGCCGTCGCATGACCTCCCGCCCTGGGAACTCAGCATGGACGAAGGCGACTACAACAAGCTCGCCGCTGAGGGCCGGGACAAGTGGGTCTGCCTGGATCGCAAGAACGTGAAGAACCCCTTCAAGGCCACCAATCAGGTCGAACTCTGCGACCTCCTGGCGCCGGATGACACGATGGTCATGGTCAAGCGGGCACAAGGATCCGGGCCCCTCAGCCATCTCTTCGCCCAGGCTCGGGTGGCCGTCGAACTGCTCCAGGAATCGGCCGCCGTTCGCCAGCAGTTCGCCCAGCTCGTCATCAAGCGCAGCGAAGGCAAGCACACCATCCCGGAAGACTTCATGCCCAAGCGCGTCATCCTCGGCGTGCTTCTCAAGAAGGGCACTCGCTTGACCCCCGAGTCCCTGTTCCCCTTCTCGCTCATCACCCTCGCCCAGACCGCCAAGGCGCTGGCCGTGAAGGGTGTGGCTCTGGAGGTCGTAGGCATTGACGCCGCTCCGGGTGGTGAGAACGCCAGCGTCGCAGCCGCCGCGTAGCCGCCCGGCGCAACAGATGCTCTTTCACATCCGGTGCACGTTGACCTCTAGCTCAGTCGGTCACGCCCATCCGGCCAACAAGCTGCCCTGTCCCGAGGAGATTCCTGGGGCAGGGCAGCACAGGTAGGCGAGCCAAGTTTCGTGCCAGATCTACACAGCACGGATATCCCATCTGCCCCAGGCCCATCCCAGCACGGGCGGCTCATCTTCATCCCAGCACAATCCCAGCACGGCACGGATGACCAGAGATGACGACAGGTGACGAGGGGTCAGCTATCCCAGCACCATCCCAGCACGGGAAAAAGCTAGGGGCCCACCCCCGGAGAGGTGGACCCCTTCTGACCTGCATGTTTGCCAGATCAGTGACACCGTGCCATGTCGCCTGCTAGACGTTGAAGCGGAACTCCACCACGTCGCCGTCCTGCATGACGTAGTCCTTGCCCTCCATGCGGGCCTTGCCCTTTGCGCGGGCCTCGGCGACCGAGCCCGTCTCGACCAGGTCGGCGAAGGAGATGACCTCGGCCTTGATGAAGCCCTTCTGGAAGTCGGTGTGGATCACACCGGCCGCCTCGGGGGCCGTCGCGCCCTTCTTGATGGTCCAGGCGCGGGTCTCCTTCGGACCTGCCGTCAGGTAGGTCTGGAGGCCCAGGGTGTCGAAGCCGACGCGGCCGAGGGTGGCCAGGCCCGGCTCCTCCTGGCCCATGGACTGGAGCAGTTCCAGGGCCTCGTCGTCGTCGAGCTCGATCAGCTCGGACTCGATCTTCGCGTTGAGGAAGATCGCCTCGGCGGGGTCGACGAGAGCGCGCTGCTCGTTCTTGAAGTCCTCGTCGACCAGCTCGTCCTCGTCGACGTTGAAGACGTAGAGGAAGGGCTTGGTGGTGAGGAGGTGGAGCTCGTGGAGGAGCCGGCCCTTCTCCGTGCCGGCGGTGATGCCGGCGGCGAAGAGGGTGGTGCCGGCTTCCAGGATCTTCTGGGCTTCCTCCACCGCCGCCAGGACCGCGACCTTCTCCTTCTGGAGGCGGGACTCCTTCGTCAGGCGCGGGACCGCCTTCTCGACCGACTGGAGGTCCGCGAGGATCAGCTCGGTGTTGATCGTCTCGATGTCGTCCTTCGGCGAGACCTTGCCGTCGACGTGTACGACGTTCTCGTCCTTGAAGGCGCGGATGACCTGGCAGATCGCGTCGGACTCGCGGATGTTCGCCAGGAACTTGTTGCCCAGGCCCTCGCCCTCCGAGGCGCCGCGGACGATGCCTGCGATGTCGACGAAGTCGACTGTGGCGGGGAGGACCTTCTGGGAGTTGAAGATCTCGGCGAGCTTGGCCAGGCGGGGGTCGGGGACGCCGACCACGCCGACGTTCGGCTCGATGGTGGCGAACGGGTAGTTGGCCGCCAGCACGTCGTTCTTGGTCAGGGCGTTGAACAGGGTCGACTTGCCGACATTCGGCAGGCCGACGATTCCGATCGTGAGCGACACGTTGGCGACTTCCTGGAGTGAGGACTGGCCCGGGAGTGGACCGATCCCCCAGTTTACGGGCGGGGGTGTGAGGTCGACGACGGGAATCCGGAGGGGAGCTGGGAGGGGTGCGGGGAAGGGTGCGGGGAGGGATGCGGGAAGGGTGCGGGGAGGGGAGGCCGGTGCGGGCTTCCGGAGGGTGTCGGCGGGCTCGTATCGGCCACGTGACGTCGAACGCACGGCCAAGGTCGGCCAAAGGGCGTGTCCTGCGCCTCATTCCTGCCTCCCCGCGACCTACGTTGTCCGGGTGGAGCAACACAGGGCACGTCCCCCTCGTCCCCAGCAGCGGTCGCAGACCCCCCTGCTCCCCTCGGGCGGGTCCGCCGACGCCGCCGCCGTCTACCGGGTGGCGGCGAGACCGGCACGTCCCGTGCCGCCCGTCGTCCTGGCCCTGCGGCGGCTGCCCAATCCGCGACTGACCGGGCTCGGCAGCGGGCTGTTCGCCGCCGCCGTGATGCTCGTGCTCGGCGCGCTCGACCGGCTGCTGTTCGGCGGTTCACCCATCGTGTATGGGCTGCTGTTCCTGCCGGTCAGCGCCCTGACCGCACTGTGGGTGCGGCCCGCCGACCTGGTCACGGCGCCGATCGCCGTACCCATCGCCTTCGCCGTCGGCCTGGTGCCGATCGCCGGGGGCGCGAGCGGCTTCGGCAGCCGGATCATGGCGGTGGTCACGGCGCTCGCCGTGCACGCGGGCTGGCTGTACGGCGGCACGCTCGTCGCCGGGCTCATCGCGACCGTACGCAAGGTGCGGCTGATGGCGCGGCGGCGGGCGGCCCAGGCAGCCGCTCAGGCCGCCGCCCAGCGCGCCGCCCGGCGCACAGCCCCGGACCCGGTGGAGTAATGGAGCGAAAAGCGGCGCGGCGCTAGGGGCCGGTGGCGGCCGCCGCCATCGCCGCGCCCACGATGCCCGCGTTGTTCTGGAGCTGCGCCGGGACGATCTCCGCGCGGATGCCTTCGATCAGGGGCAGGAACTTGTCCGCCTTGCGGCTCACCCCGCCGCCGATGATGAAGAGCTCTGGCGAGAACAGCATCTCGACGTGCGCCAGGTACTTCTGCACCCGGTGCGCCCAGTGCTGCCAGCTCAGGTCCTCGTCCTCCTTGGCCTTCGTGGAGGCGTGCTTCTCCGCGTCGTGGCCGTTCAGCTCCAGGTGGCCCAGCTCGGTGTTGGGGACGAGTGTGCCGTCGATGAAGAGTGCGCTGCCGATGCCCGTACCGAACGTCAGCAGGAAGACCGTGCCCTTGCGGCCCGTGCCCGCGCCGAACGTCATTTCGGCGACGCCCGCCGCGTCGGCGTCGTTGAGGACGGTGACCGGCAGGCCCAGGCGGTCACCGAGCAGGGCGCGCGCATCGACGTCGATCCAGCCCTTGTCGACGTTCGCGGCGGTACGGGTAATGCCTCCCGTGACCACACCGGGGAAGGTGATGCCGACCGGGCCGCTCCAGCCGAAATGGCTGACGACCTCCTGCACGCACCCGGCCACGTCGTCGGGCGTCGCCGGATGCGGGGTCAGTACCTTGTGCCGCGGTTCCGTCAGTTCGCCGCGCTCCAGGTTCACGGGAGCGCCCTTGATGCCGGATCCGCCGATGTCCACTCCGAACACGTTCATGGACCCAACGTTACGGTGTGCCGCTGACAGCGTCGCTGAAAGTCACTTTCCCGAGAGGCGGGCCGCTTCGGCGCGCAGGTCGCGGCGTAGCTCCTTGGGCAGCGAGAAGGTGATCGACTCGTCGGCGGTCTTCACGGTCTCCACGTCGCCGTAGCCGCGCTCGGCCAGCCACTCCAGTACGCCGTCGACCAGGACGTCCGGGACCGAGGCACCGGAGGTGAGGCCGACCGTGGTGACGCCTTCCAGCCAGGCCTCGTCGATCTCGTCGGCGAAGTCCACCAGGTGCGCTGCGGGGGCGCCCGCGTCGAGGGCGACCTCGACCATGCGGATCGAGTTGGAGGAGTTCTTGGAGCCCACGACGATGACGAGCTGCGCGTCCTCGGCCAGCTTCTTCACCGCGATCTGACGGTTCTGCGTGGCGTAGCAGATGTCGTCGCTGGGCGGGGAGAGCAGGTTGGGGAACTTCTGCTTCAAAGCGTCGACCGTCTCCATCGTCTCGTCGACCGACAGCGTGGTCTGGGAGAGCCAGACGACCTTCGACTCGTCGCGTACGGAGACGTTGGCGACGTCTTCGGGGCCGTCGACCAGGGTGATGTGGTCGGGGGCCTCGCCGGACGTGCCGATGACTTCCTCGTGGCCCTCGTGGCCGATCAGGAGGATGTCGTAGTCCTCCTTGGCGAAACGGACCGCTTCCTTGTGAACCTTGGTGACCAGCGGGCAGGTCGCGTCGATCGTCGCGAGCTTCCGCTCGGCGGCCTCCTGGTGCACGGTCGGCGCGACGCCGTGCGCGGAGAACATGACGATCGAGCCCTCGGGGACCTCCGCCGTCACGTCGACGAAGATCGCGCCCTTCTTCTCCAGGGTCTGTACGACGTACTTGTTGTGGACGATCTCGTGCCGGACGTAGATCGGCGCCCCGTACTGCTCCAGGGCCTTCTCCACGGCGATCACGGCACGGTCCACGCCCGCGCAGTAGCCACGGGGAGCGGCGAGAAGGACACGGCGGGCGGCGGTAGCAGTCATGTTCACCATCGTAAGGCCGCGCCACGGGCGCCAGAGGTCGCCTCGGGTCGCCTCTGTGATCAAGACTGGTCGCCCGGATCTACCGTACGGAGGCGCGATGACCGTGACCGGGAGCAAGACGGCGGGGCTGCGGCGCAGTCTGGGATTCCGGGATCTCGTCGTCTACGGGCTGCTCTTCATCGCCCCCATGGCGCCCGTCGGCATCTTCGGGACGCTCGACGCCAAGTCGCACGGCGCGGTGGCGCTCGTCTATGTCGTCGCGACGGTCGCGATGGCGTTCACCGCGTTCAGCTACGCCCAAATGGTGCGGGTCGTCCCCCAGGCGGGTTCCGTCTTCGCGTACGCCCGCAAGGCGCTCGGCGAGGGTCCCGGATTCATCGCCGGGTGGATGGCGATGCTGGACTACGTTCTGATCCCGGCGGTCGCGTATCTCTTCTCCGGGATCGCGATGCACGCGCTCGTGCCGGCCGTTTCGCAGTGGGTGTGGACGGCGCTCGCGGTGGTGGTGACGACCGGGCTGAACATGTGGGGCGTACGGACGGCCGCGCGCGTCGGCTTCGCGGTGCTGGCCATGGAGATCGTGGTGCTGCTGGTGTTCGTGGTGGCCGCCGTCGTGGTGCTCGTGCAGGACGGGGCGCGGCGCGGCTGGCTCTCGCCACTGTCCGGTGATGGTTCCATCGGCGGCTTCTCGCCGGCGGCGGTGGTGGGCGCGGTTTCGGTGGCCGTGCTGTCGTATCTCGGGTTCGACGCGATCGCGTCGTTCGCGGAGGAGGTGACGGGCGGATCGGCGAAGGTGGCTCGGGCGGTGCTGTTCTGCCTAGGGCTCGCGGGGGTGCTGTTCGTGACGCAGACATATCTGGCGGCGCTGCTCCAGCCGGTGTCGGCTGCGGAGCTCGCCGCAGAGCCGGGGAAGCAGGGGACCGCCTTCTACGACGCGCTGGATACGTCGATCGGGACCTGGCTGGGTGATCTGGTGGCGGTGAGCAAGGCGATCGGCGCGGCGTTCGCGGCGCTGGCGGGGCAGGCGGCGGCCGGGCGGCTGCTGTTCGCGATGGCCAGGGAGCGGCGGCTGCCGCGCGTCCTGGCGAAGGTCGACGCCGCTTCGGGCGTTCCGCGGATCGCGCTGGGGCTGGCGGCCGTGGTGACGCTGGTGGCGGCGGTGTGGGCGTCGCGGCGCGACGACGGTCTCGACCATCTGGTGTCGGTGGTCGACATCGGGGCGCTGACGGCGTTCGTGCTGCTGCACGTGTCGGTGGTGAGCTGGTTCGGCGTACGGCGGATGGAGGGGCCGCCGGTGTGGTGGCGGCACGTGCTGCTGCCGGTGCTGGGGGCGGCCGTCGCGGTCGCGGTGATCGTGGAGGCGTCGGGGACGGCTCAGGCCGTGGGGGCGGTGTGGCTGGTGGTGGGGCTGATCGTGGTGGCCGTGCAGCGGGGGCGTCGGACCGGTCCCGGTGTCAGTGCCGGCGGCTAGCCTTCGTACATGGCTCTGAATACGTCCGCGGACGCCCCGCTGCCGGTCGGTCAGGTCTCGCGCCTCATCGGCGGGTGGATCGACCGGCTCGGCGCGGTGTGGGTGGAGGGACAGATCACGCAGATCTCGCGCAGGCCCGGCGCCGGGGTCGTCTTCCTGACGCTGCGTGACCCGTCGCACGACATCTCGGTGGGCGTGACGTGCTTCCGGCAGGTCTTCGACCCCATCGCGGACGTGGTGGCGGAGGGCGCGCGGGTCGTGGTACGCGCGAAGCCCGAGTGGTACGCGCCGCGCGGGCAGCTGTCGCTGCGGGCGACGGAGATAAAGCCGGTGGGCATCGGCGAACTGCTGGCGAGGCTGGAGCGGTTGAAGAAGTCGCTGGCGGGCGAGGGGCTGTTCGCGCTCGACCGCAAGCGGCCGCTGCCGTTTCTGCCGCAGCGCATCGGTCTGGTGACGGGCCGGGCGTCGGCGGCCGAGCGCGATGTCCTGGAGAACGCGCGCCGGCGCTGGCCGGCGGTCCGCTTCGAGGTGCGGAACGTGGCGGTGCAGGGCGTGAGCGCGGTGGCGCAGGTGGTCCAGGCGGTCAAGGAGCTGGACGAGCTGCCGGACGTCGACGTGATCATCGTGGCGCGGGGCGGTGGCAGCGTCGAGGATCTGCTGCCGTTCTCGGACGAGCAGCTCGTACGGACCGTGTTCGGGTGCCGTACGCCGGTCGTGTCGGCGATCGGGCACGAGCCGGACTCGCCGCTGCTCGACCTGGTGGCGGACCTGAGGGCGTCGACGCCGACGGACGCGGCGAAGAAGGTCGTGCCGGACGTCGGCGAGGAACTGGACCGCGTCCAGCTCCTGCGCGACCGGGCGCTGCGGACCGTACGGGGCCTGCTGGACCGCGAGGAGCGGGGGCTCGCGCACGCGCTGGCCAGGCCGGTGATGGAACGGCCGCACCGGATGGTGGAGGACCGCGAGGCGGAGGTCGACGCCCTGGTGGCGCGCAGCCGGCGCACGCTGGGGCATCTGCTGGACCGCGCTGACTCGGAGCTGTCGCACACCCGGGCGCGGGTGGTGGCGCTGTCCCCGGCGGCCACCCTGGAGCGCGGCTACGCGGTGCTGCAGCGGAACGACGGTGCGGTGGTCCGCTCACCGCAGGAGGTCACGGCCGGTGACGAGCTGCGGGCGCGGGTGGCGGAGGGCGAGTTCGCAGTGCGGGTCGCGGAGTGACACCGCCGCCGGTCGCGGCTTCGCCCGGCCGCGGTCTTTTCACAGCTCATACCTAAGGTGGATCACATGGCAGAGACGGACGAAGCAGCGACGACACTCGGGTACGAACAGGCGCGGGACGAGCTGATCGACGTCGTACGGCGCCTGGAAGCGGGCGGTACGACGCTGGAGGAGTCGCTCGCGCTCTGGGAGCGCGGCGAGGAGCTGGCGAAGGTCTGCCGACGGTGGCTGGACGGGGCCAGGGCCCGCCTGGACGCTTCGCTCGCCGAGGAGAGCTGACGGCGGGGCGGCGGGGGCCGTGCGGGTCGGGGCGGCGCGGGCCCCTGCGGCGCGGGGTACGAGTGCGTCCGCTGTGAGGCGGATCACTGCGCACCGGTTTTAGTTGAAACTTAACCTACTTTCGCTTACGGTGAGGTCACAGCCTGATCCCCCTGCACGTCCGGAAGGTAAGCCGCATGTCTCTCGCACTTGACCCCGCCGCCCAGGACCTCCTCTTCCGCGAGGCCCGCACCGCGAACACGTTCACCGACGAGCCGGTGACCGAGGAGCAGGTCCAGGCGATTTACGACCTGGTCAAGTTCGGCCCGACCGCGTTCAACCAGTCGCCGCTGCGCGTCGTCCTGGTCCGCTCCCCCGAGGCCCGCGAGCGCCTCGTCACGCACATGGCCGAGGGCAACCGGCCGAAGACCGCCGCCGCCCCGCTGGTCGCGATCCTCGCCGCCGACAACGAGTTCCACGAGGAGCTCCCGGCCCTGCTCCCGCACTTCCCGCAGGCCAAGGACATGTTCTTCTCGGAGCGCCCGGCCCGTGAGGCGGCGGCCGGCCTGAACGCCGCCCTTCAGGCCGCGTACTTCATCGTCGGCGTCCGCGCCGCCGGTCTGGCCGCGGGCCCGATGACCGGCTTCGACTTCGCCGGCATCCAGAAGGAGTTCCTGGACGACGACCACACCCCGCTGATGGTCGTCAACATCGGCAAGCCGGGCGAGGACGCGTGGTTCCCGCGCTCGCCGCGCCTGTCCTACGACGAGGTCATCACCACCGTCTGATCCTGCGACGCGACACCGCCACCGCCACCGCCTGATCACGTACGACGAAGCCGCCGCGACCCCGAGGGGTGCGGCGGCTTCGTCGTACGCGCATCACGTCATCAGGACTTCTTCGCTTCGAGCGCCTCGGCCATCTCCGTCAGCCGCTTCTGCGACGCCGTGCCCGTGATCACCGTCGTCGCGCCCTTTTCCTCGCGCACCAACGCGTCGTACTTCGGGCCCTCCCAGCGCTGCCAGCTCTCCCCGCCGACGCGCAGGGTCTTCCCGGTCTTCGTCGCCTTCTGGCTGACCTTGTGGACGAACTTCTCCGCGGGTCCGCTCGACTGCTCGACCGCGACGTACTCCCGCTCCGGATCGAGGAAGCCCAGATGCCAGGCGTCGCCGCCCTCCCGGTCGTACGAGACCGATGTCGGCCTCCAGGTCTCCGGGAGCCCCACCGGGGCCGCCACCGGGTACGGCGCCGCCCGCCGCGCCGTGATGAGCTCGACCCGGTAGTCGACCGGCTTGACCGGGTCAGCCGAGTCGTCGTGCGGGATCAGCGTGTAGATCCCCGCGACGACGACACCGATCGCCGCCATCGACAGCATCATGTCCCGGACCGTCTGCTTGCCTTTCATACCTGCCACGCCCCCCATCGTCCCCCATGCCGCACCGAGGCCCGCGCGAGGGGCATCTCATCCCGATATGCCGCTCATACGTGCCCCCCTCTGCTCATTTTGTCGACGTACCGATAGAGTCGGCACCACCCTCTACACTCCGGCCGTCGCCGTACAGAAAGGTGCGCTCCGATGACCGAGCACCATCTTCCGTCTCAGCTCGAGGTCTCGCCCGAGGCCCCCGACCGCAACCTGGCCCTGGAGCTCGTCCGGGTCACCGAGGCCGCCGCCATGGCCGCCGGGCGGTGGGTCGGCCGCGGCGACAAGATCGGCGCGGACGGCGCAGCGGTGAAGGCCATGCGGACCCTCGTCTCGACCGTATCGATGAACGGCATCGTCGTCATCGGTGAGGGCGAGAAGGACGAAGCCCCGATGCTCTTCAACGGGGAGCGCGTGGGCGACGGCACCGGCGCCGAGGTCGACATCGCCGTCGACCCGATCGACGGCACCACGCTCAACGCCAAGGGCATGCCGAACGCCATCGCCGTGCTCGCCGCCGCCGACCGCGGCACCATGTTCGACCCGTCCGCGGTCTTCTACATGGAGAAACTGGTCACCGGCCCCGAGGCCGCCGACTTCGTCGACATCAACGCCCCCGTCTCGGTCAACATCCGCCGGGTCGCCAAGGCCAAGCACTCGACGCCCGAAGACGTCACCGTGATGATCCTCGACCGCCCCCGTCACGAGGGCATCGTCAAGGAGATCCGCGAGACGGGCGCCCGTATCAAGTTCATCTCGGACGGTGACGTCGCGGGCTCGGTCATGGCGGTGCGCGAAGGCACCGGCGTCGACCTGCTCATGGGCATCGGCGGTACGCCCGAGGGCATCATCTCGGCCTGCGCGATTAAGTGCCTCGGCGGCACGATCCAGGGCAAGCTGTGGCCGAAGGACGAGGCCGAGCGTCAGAAGGCTCTCGACGCGGGTCACGACCTGGACCGCGTACTGCACACGAACGACCTGGTCAGCGGCGAGAACGTGTTCTTCGTCGCCACCGGCATCACGGACGGCGAGCTGCTGCGCGGCGTCCGCTACCGCTCGGAGACCGCCACCACGCAGTCGCTGGTGATGCGCTCCAAGTCGGGCACGATCCGCCAGATCGACTCGACACACCGCCTCTCGAAGCTGCGCGCCTACAGCGCCATCGACTTCGACCGCGCGAAGTAGAGACAGCGGCGGCCCCAGGGGCCACGCGACGGCGTCCCTCGTACGAGGGGCGCCGTCGTCGTACCCACATGCCTCCGTCACACCCGCACGGCGAGCAGATACAGACGCGTGATCTGTACCTCGTTGAGGTTGTCGTCGGAGACGAGATAGAGGGGCCGCCAGCCCTTCCGTTTCCCCGTGGTCCACGGCTCACCGAGCGCCATTCCTTCCGCGTTCTGGAGCAGCGGGTTGACCTGGTGGCCGCCCTTCGTCGCCACCCGCCCCGGATCGCCGGGCGGGCACTCGGCGAGGTCGAAGAGCTTTTCGCTCCGTACGAACTCGTCGGCCGGCCTGCGGTACAGCACCTGCTCCCCCGTCACGTCCTGCGCGCCCGTGAGCGACAGCCGTTGAACGCGGACCGCGTTGCCGATCCCGACGGCGTACTGCCGCTCCAGCGCCAGCAGCTGGTCCGCACCGACCGCCACCAGTTCGGTCAGGTAGAGCCCGTCCGCGGCCCGGTAGGCGTATTGCCGGTCCGGTACGTACGTGCCGCCCGGCGTGCCCTTGTAGCGCTGGATGCGCAGCAGGTTGCGGCCGCGTGCGTCGCCGTCCTGGGACAGGGACGCTTCCATTCCGGCGTACAGATGCCGGCCGTCGGGGGAGAGCGCGAGCGCCTCGATGGTCCGGCCGGTCTGGGCGCCGCCGACGGGCCAGGGTTTGAACTCCTTCGGCACGGGCAGGTCGGCGCCGATCTGGCGGCCGGTCGCCAGGTCGAATCTGCGGATGGCGGGGCCCGTCTCGGCCGCGACGAGGATCGTACGGCCGCTTTTTTCGACGACCAGAGCCTCCGCGTCGATCCAGGCGGGCAGTTCGCGGCCGGGCGCGGGGCGCAGGGTGGTGGCGGTCTGCGCCGAGGGTTCCAGAGTGTCGGCGCTGCCGGAGCGGCCGAGCCGGAGCGGGAACACCCGGTTGAATTCGTTGTCGGCGAGTGCGAGCGCCTCGCCGTTCCCGCCGGGGAGGAGCGCGAGGCCCGAGAGGCCCGCCAGCTTCTCGCCGTCGGCCTCCTGCTTGTTCAGCACGTCGGAGTGGTCGAGCAGGAAGGCTCCCGGAGCGCACTGCCCGGTCGCCAGGACCGGCTCGCGGGTGTGCTCCTGCCACCAGTCGACCGCCGGCATCGCGGCGAACCCGATCCCGAGCCCGAGCGCCCCGGCGACGACGGCCCACGGCCAGCGCCGCCCGCGCGGCGCGGGGACGAGGGGATCGGGCGCCAGCAGCGGCGGCAGTACGGCGAGATTGCGGACGAACTCCAGGTCACCGACGCCGTTCTGGCTCTCGTCCTGGGGCTCTTGCGGGGTGGGCAGATCGTCCCGCCTGACGACCCGGTCCCTGACCTCCCGGAAGACGGCGTGCAGCCCGAGCATCTCCGGCCCGTCCGGGACGCCTTTGCGCAGTACGTCGACGAGCTCCCCCGTGAAGGCGCTGCACTCGTCCGGGTCGGGCGCGTGGGACGGGCGGTCGTGGGTCGCGGAGGTCATCACGTACGAGCCCTTGACGTCCCGCAGTGTCTTCACCGCCGCCCGCACCCCGAGGTCCGCGGCCACGGTCCCGGTCGGTGACATCTGGAGCACCTTGCCGCTGAAGCAGCAGTCGAGGATCAGCACCCGGCGCATCGCGGCGCCGTTGTCCTTCATCGCGCGGCGCACATAGCCCGCGTCCACGCAGGTCTCCGGCTTGTCCTCACTGGAGCCGGGGAGGGTGAGGCAGAGCCTGCTGTCGTCCCGGTCGAGCAGGCCGTGGCCCGCGTAGTAGACCAGGAGGGTGTCCATGGCCTGCTGGGCCGCGACCCTGATCGGGTCGCAGATGTCGGCGGACGTCCTCGGGTTCGAGACGGTCACGATCCGGTCTTCGGGTACGCCCCAGACCGACCGATCGGTGAGCGCCGCGCGCAGCTCGATGAGGTTGTGGCGGACGCTGCGCAGTGGGGCGAGGCCCTTGCCGCCGGGGTACTTGTCGACACCGATCAGCACACAGGCGGAGCGGGCCGGGTCGATCCGCTGCGACCCGCCGTCGGGTAACGGTGTGGGGCCCGCGGGACGGGCGGCGGCCGTCACGGGAGGTGCCTGCGGGGGCGCGGCGCAGTGCCGTCCGGGGAGCCGGGGTTGACTGCCGCTGGAGGCTCGGGGGCGACCACTGCTGCGGGCTCGGGGGCGGCCGGTACGGGAGCCTCAGGGACGGCCGCTGCCGATGGCTCGGGGGCGACCGGCGCTGATGGCTCAGGATCCGGTTCGGGCTCCGGCGGGGTCTGTCCGTGCGCGCGCATGATCTCCGCGATCCGCTCGGAGTCCGCGCCGAAGACATTGATCGTGATCGCGCTGCGCGGCCTGCGCGCCCGCCGCCACGCGTCGAACGACAGCGGCAACTGAGCCGCCGCGACAGCCGTGGACACCAGCGCGGCCACGGCTTCCGCGTCGATTCCCATCCGCCCCCGCACAGCGGCACCTTCCGCGACCTTGTCGATGCGCGCGTGACCGCGCAGCGACAGGTCGTCCGAAAGCCACCTGTACAGAGACCGCAGATCCTCGTCACGATCCGGGCCCTCGGCCAGCTCGAATTTGATCTCCGTACCGTCCATGCGGTCCACGCGACTCCCCGTGCGCTCGGCCCCGTACAAGGTGGCGTGCGTCACACACACCCCGCCCGATATTGGCACAACTGGCATGAAGGATCCGCCGGTTGCGCCAGGAACGAAGGAGGGCGAAGGGGAGCGGGCGGGGGAGGGTCAGCCCGCGGCGGCGATCCGGCTGCCGGGCGAGGAGGCCTTCAGTTCCACCTCCCGCCGCCTGCGCCTGGCCAGCACCACCCGGCGCTCCGCAGCGGTCAGGCCGCCCCAGACGCCGTACGGCTCGGGCTGGAGCAGTGCGTGCTCCCGGCACTCGACCATCACGGGGCATCGCGCGCAGACGCGCTTCGCGGCCTCTTCCCGCGCCAGCCTCGCGGCCGTCGGCTCCTTTGACGGGGCAAAGAACAGCCCGGCTTCGTCCCGGCGGCACACCGCCTCCGTGTGCCAGGGGCCGGCCTGATCCCGGGCCGGCGCACGCTGCGACGGAACGGCGGCGACCTGCAGGGACTGATGCGGCGGAAGCGGCACGGTCTACTCCTGACGACGGCTTCGGGAGCGAGCAGCGATGCAGCACTCCCTACCCGCTGTGCGCACGCCTATGCACAGGGTTTCGAACCGTCTCGGCTCGCGTCAGTGTCCGAGGTGTTTGCGCATGCGACCGCGCAGGTCCGCGACGCGCTTTCCGCGCTTGGGTTTCGCCTCGATGTTGCCGAGCACCGAGTAGCCGTTGACCACCACGACCGGCGCCTCGGGGTCGTCGGCTTCGAGGGTGTCGACCTCGAAGTTGCCGAAGATCCCGGTTCCGCCGCCGCGCAGCGTGATGTTCTCGGGGACGCGCACTTCGACGTGGCCGAAGATCGAGGTCGCGTTGATCACCGTCAGCCGCTGGCCGAACAGCGCCTCGGTGAGGTCGATCTCGACGCTGCCGAAGAGCGCGAAGGCGTTCGTCCTGCCGCCGATCCGCCAACGGCCCTTGCGCGTCGAGCCGCTGAAGACGGCGACCACGTTCTCCGCCACGGCCGGCACCGAGGGATCGACCGGGTCGTACGCCGCCGAGGCCGGCTCGCGCCGGGCTCCGCCGCCGGGGGCGGGCAAGTCCTGGACCAGCGGCTCCAGTTCGGCGACGGTCTTGGCGCGGTAGACGGAGTCGATGCGGTCGGCGTGCTCCTCGGCGGTCAGCCTGCCCTCGACCATGGCCTCGCGCAGGATGTCCGCGATCCGGTCGCGGTCCGCGTCCGACGCGCGGAGGGCCGGCTCCCGCGGAGCAGGCTCGGCGGGCACCGCGGGGGCGTTCGGCTGCGGCTGCGGCTGCTGGGGGTGCTTCTCGGCGTCCACCGTCCCAGCGTACCCAAACGCGATAGATCGCGACTAGTGCGTACGTCCGCCAACTGAGCCTTACCTCACAGACCCGGCGCTCCGCCGGAGTCTTACGCTGGTGGACGGGCTGCGCCAATGGAGGCCAGTTGCCGTCTGCCGAGTGAGGAATGGCCGTAATGCCAGAGTTTGCGTACTCCGATCTGCTCCCCCTGGGAGAGGACACCACGCCGTATCGCCTGGTGGCCGCCGAGGGTGTCTCCACCTTCGAGGCCGACGGCCGTACGTTCCTCAAGGTCGAGCCCGAGGCGCTGCGCACCCTGGCCGCCGAGGCCATGCACGACATCTCGCACTACCTGCGGCCCGCCCACCTCGCCCAGCTGCGCCGGATCATCGACGACCCCGAGGCGTCCTCGAACGACAAGTTCGTGGCACTGGACCTGCTGAAGAACGCGAACATCGCGGCTGCGGGCGTCCTGCCGATGTGCCAGGACACCGGCACGGCGATCGTCATGGGCAAGCGCGGCCAGAACGTCCTCACGGAGGGCCGGGACGAGGAAGCCCTCTCGCACGGCATCTTCGACGCCTACACCAAGCTCAACCTGCGCTACTCGCAGATGGCCCCGCTGAACATGTGGGAGGAGAAGAACACCGGCTCGAACCTGCCCGCGCAGATCGAGCTGTACGCGACCGACGGCGGCGCGTACAAGTTCCTCTTCATGGCAAAGGGCGGCGGCTCCGCCAACAAGTCCTTCCTCTACCAGGAGACGAAGGCGGTCCTCAACGAGACCTCCATGATGAAGTTCCTGGAGGAGAAGATCCGCTCGCTGGGTACGGCCGCCTGCCCGCCGTACCACCTGGCGATTGTCGTCGGCGGCACGAGCGCCGAGTTCGCGCTCAAGACCGCGAAGTACGCCTCCGCGCACTACCTGGACGAGCTGCCGGGCGAGGGCTCGCCGACCGGCCACGGCTTCCGGGACAAGGAGCTTGAGGAGAAGGTCTTCGAGCTGACGCAGAAGATCGGCATCGGCGCGCAGTTCGGCGGCAAGTACTTCTGCCACGACGTGCGCGTGGTGCGCCTGCCGCGCCACGGCGCCTCGCTGCCCGTCGCGATCGCCGTGTCCTGCTCGGCGGACCGCCAGGCCGTCGCGAAGATCACCGCCGAGGGCGTCTTCCTGGAGCAGTTGGAGAAGGACCCGGCGCGGTTCCTGCCGGACACGACGGACGAGCATCTGGACGAGGCGGGGGATGTCGTACGCATCGACCTGAACCGGCCGATGGACGAGGTCCTCGCGGAACTCACCAAGTACCCCGTGAAGACCCGCCTCTCCCTCACCGGTCCGCTCGTCGTCGCCCGCGACATCGCGCACGCCAAGATCAAGGAGCGGCTGGACGCGGGCGAGGAGATGCCGCAGTACCTGAAGGACCACCCGGTGTACTACGCCGGGCCCGCGAAGACGCCCGAGGGTTACGCGTCCGGCTCCTTCGGCCCGACGACGGCCGGCCGCATGGACTCCTACGTCGAGCAGTTCCAGGCGGCGGGCGGCTCGAAGGTCATGCTGGCCAAGGGCAACCGCTCGAAGCAGGTCACGGACGCGTGCGGTACGTACGGCGGCTTCTACCTGGGCTCGATCGGCGGCCCGGCGGCGCGTCTCGCGCAGGACTGCATCAAGAAGGTCGAGGTCGTGGAGTACGAGGAGCTCGGCATGGAGGCGGTCTGGCGGATCGAGGTGGAGGACTTCCCGGCGTTCATCGTGGTCGACGACAAGGGCAACGACTTCTTCACCGAGCCCGCCCCGGCCCCGACGTTCACCTCGATCCCGGTCCGGGGTCCCGGCCTGGCCTGAGTCTTCGGTTCGCAGCCGCCCCCGACCGCGCATCGCGGTAGGGGGCGGTTCTGTTTTCGCCCCTACCCCCCCGTGCGCTCTACTTCTGTAGAGTCGACCCTCTACAGAAGTAGAGTCCGGGCAGAGAGGTCCCTCCATGAGCACGCTCGCCGACCGGTTCGTCCCTCATCCGCACTTCGCCTCGGCGCACGAGACCGTCGTCCGGGCCCCGGCCGAGGCCGTGTGGGCGGCCATCCAGGAGTTCGACAGGACCGGCGGATTCAAGAACGTCCGGGCGGTACGGGCGCTGGTCGCCGTGCGCCGGACCCTCGGCCGGCTCCGCAACCGGGCCGGTTCGTACGACGACATGCCCACCCTGTCCGTGCCGCTCGCCGAGGCCCCGCCTTGCGAAGTGGTGCACGGCATCGTGGGTCAGTGGTGGACGATGGGAGGCGCCGCGAACCGTGCGGACGTCGTCGGCGCCGAGGCGTTCCTGGCGTTCGACGAACCGAACCACGCGAAGGCGGTGTTCGCCCTGCGGCTCGCGGAGTCACCGGACGGCCGGAGCACCAAGGTCGTCACCGAGACCCGCGTCGTGTGCACCGATCCCGCGGCGCGGCGGGCGATGGGGCGCTACTGGCTGCTGATCCGTCCGTTCAGCGGCCTCACCCGGAGGCTGATGCTCGGGGAGCTGCGGAAGCGGGCGGCAGCGTGAGCAGGAGCCCACGGGTGGCGGCCCTGCTGGATGCCGCCGTCTCGGTCATCGCCGCCGAGGGTCTGCGCGGCCTCACCCACCGGGCGGTCGACGCCCGCGCGAACGTGCCGGTGGGCTCGACGAGTTACTACTTCCGCACGCGGGAGAAGCTGCTCACCGGCGTGGTCGCACTCATCGCCGAGGAGGAACTGGCCGACATCGCACAGGCCGAAGTGGCCGAGGAGTTCGCGTCCGCCCCGCCGGTCCGGCAGGTGGCCGACCGGTTCGCGGGCGTACTGGCCCACTGGCTCGGCCCGGAGCGAGAGCGCACCCGGGCCCGGCTGGAGATCCTGCTGACCGCCGGCCGCCCCGACGACGAGACCGGCACCGAACTGCGGCGCGCCAGGGAACGCTTCGTCGAGCAGGCGCGTCTGCTGGCGGCCGGGCTCGGCAGCCGGAACCCCGTGGAGGGCGGGCGGATCGTCGTGGCGTTCGCCGAGGGGCTCACGTACGACGGGGTGGTGCGGCCGGGACCCGACACCACCGACCGGGCCACCCTGCGGCGGGCACTGGAAACCGTCCTCACCGCCCTGGCCGCACCGCAGGGAGCGGGAGCGGAAGAGGGCGGGTGAGGCGGCGGGCTGCCGCGCGTGCGCCATGCGCGTGCGGAGCCCCGGCTCTCCGGGGCCCCGCACGTCGCACTTCGCGCCCGTCAGGCATCAGGCGTCAGGCGAAGCGCTGGTTCGCCGCTCCCGTGCAGGGCTGGAGCCGCAGTGGGTCCTTGGCCGCCGCGAGGGTGACGCACAGGCCCGTCGCCGCCGCCGGGCGGATCGTGGAGCCGTCCCGTACGAACTGCTGGTTCGCCGCGCCCGAGCAGTTCCAGAGGACCAGTCCCGCACCCGCCTGGTACTTGGCGCCGGGTACGTCGAGGCACCGGTCATGAGTCAGTTCCGTACGGACCGACTTCTGGGCGGTGTCGTACCACCAGCCCTGGTTCCGGCCGCCGTGGCAGTCCCAGCCGCCCACCGCCGTCCCGTTGCGCGTCGTCGATCCCGGTACGTCGGCGCACGTCCCCGTCCCCGCGTTCCTCAGCGGCTTGTACGCGTCGTCCCACGCCCCCGCGAACAGCACGGGCTTTCCCGTACTCGCCGGGTCCGCACAGCTCGCCTCCCGCAGCGAGGAGTTGTAGACCTGGGTCAGGCAGGACGCGAAGGCCGCGTGGCCGCGGATGTTCGGGTGGAAGGACTGGCGGACCGAGTTCTCGTCCGGCGTGCCGGGCTTGGAGAGGTCGATGTAGAGGCCGCGCGCCCACGGGTCCTCCATGCAGACCTCGTGGCCGTGGAAGAGGCGGGAGTTGTCGAGATAGACGGAAGCCGTGTTCGCCGCCGCCCTGCGCATCCCCCGCTCGAAGGCCGAGACCGCGGTGTTGCGGCCCCAGGTCGCGTCGGAGTCGTACCCCACACAGCCGCCGGGGATCTTGCCCGGGAAGTCCGGGTTGTCCTTGAAGTCGGGGCCGATGGGGCTCGGGTAGCCCATCACGACCATCTTGTAGTCGCCGTCGGCGTACCCGGCGCCGCGCATGACGGTCCGCAGGTCACGGACGGTCTGCTCGACCTTGGGCACGAGTGCGTCGACCCGCCCCTGCCAGCCGGGCGCGTACTTGGGCTCGCAGGGCCCCTGGATCGTCAGCCAGCGCGTGACGCAGTCCGTCATCACCGGGCCGAACTGGAGGTCGTCGTTGGCGCCGGCGACCAGCAGGACCATCTTGATGCGGGTGTTGCGGGCCTTGACGGCCAGGTTGTCGCTCTGGACCAGCTCGTCGGCGTACTGCTTGCTTCCGCCGATCCTGATGTTTCCGGTGTACGCGCCCGAGCAGGAGACGTTGTACGTGACGTCGGCCGGGATGCCGGTGCGGTGGATCGCGGCGTCCGGCGAGCGGTGGCACCAGTTGTCGGGGCCGTTGGTGCCGGGTTCGTACGTGCCGACGCCCTCGCCGGAGATCTCGCTGTCGCCGAGCGAGATCAGCCCGGTCTTCCGCTGGTCCATCGGCCGCTCGGCCGGGTCGCCGTAGAGCTTGGTGGCCTCGGCGGCGCGGACGGCCTCCAGTTCGGCAGGCAGGGGGGTGGAAGCGGATGCCGCCTTTTCGGCGGCGGTGGCGGGGGCCGTCGCCACCAGGCCGCCGCCCATGGCCGCCGCGAGTGCGGCGGCGGCCGCGACCGTAGAGCGAAGTCTGAGCCGTGTGCGCTGCATTGCGCCTCCCCGGTTTGTTGTTTCCCCCGGTATTTACTGGCGGGTAGGCGACTTGGGAATACGCAGAACAAGACAAGTGCTCAACTTTTCTGAGGAGGCACGTGATCATGACGACCGAAGACCACCAGGACGGCTACCGCGTCGAGCACGACTCGATGGGTGAGGTACGCGTACCGGCCCACGCCAAGTGGCGCGCCCAGACCCAGCGGGCCGTGCAGAACTTCCCCGTCTCCGGGCAGCGCCTGGAGCGCGCCCACATCGAGGCCCTCGCCCGCATCAAGGCGGCTGCCGCCCTGGTCAACGCCGAACTCGGCGTACTCGACAAGGACATCGCACAGGCGGTGCGGGACGCGGCCGAAGAGGTCGCACAGGGGCGCTGGGACGAGCACTTCCCGGTGGACGTCTTCCAGACCGGCTCCGGCACCTCCTCCAACATGAACATGAACGAGGTCGTCGCGACGCTCGCCACCGAGCGCCTGGGCAGCCCGGTCCACCCCAACGACCATGTCAATGCCTCCCAGTCGTCCAACGACGTGTTTCCGTCGTCCATCCACATCGCGGCGACCGCCGCCGTGACGGCCGATCTCATCCCCGCCCTCGACCACCTCGCGGCCGCCCTGGAGCGCAAGTCGGCCGAGTTCGCGGACGTCGTCAAGTCCGGGCGTACGCACCTGATGGACGCCACTCCGGTCACCCTGGGCCAGGAGTTCGGCGGCTACGCGGCGGCCGTGCGGTACGGCGTCGAGCGTCTGCGGGCCTCCCTGCCGCGCCTGGCGGAACTCCCCCTCGGCGGTACGGCGGTGGGCACCGGCATCAACACCCCGCCGGGCTTCTCGGCCGCCGTCATCGCCGAGGTCGCCCGCTCCACCGGTCTGCCGCTCACAGAGGCGCGCGACCACTTCGAGGCGCAGGGCGCGCGGGACGGACTCGTCGAGACGTCCGGTCAGCTCCGTACGATCGCCGTCTCCCTCACCAAGATCTCCAACGACCTGCGCTGGATGGCCTCCGGACCGCGTACCGGATTGGCCGAGATCAGCCTTCCCGACCTCCAGCCGGGCTCGTCGATCATGCCCGGCAAGGTGAATCCGGTCATTCCCGAGGCCGTGCTGATGGTCGCGGCACAGGTGATGGGGAACGACGCCACGGTCGCCGCGGCCGGCGCGGCGGGCAACTTCGAGCTCAACGTCATGCTTCCGGTGATGGCCAAGAACCTGCTGGAGTCGGTGCGGCTGCTCGCCAACGCCTCCCGGCTGCTGGCCGACCGTACGATCGACGGCATCACCGCCAACGTCGAACGCGCCCGCGAGTACGCCGAGTCGTCGCCTTCGGTCGTCACGCCGCTCAACAAGTACATCGGCTACGAAGAGGCCGCGAAGGTCGTCAAGAAGTCCCTCGCCGAGCGCCGCACCATCCGCGAAGTCGTCCTGGAGTCCGGGTACGTAGAACGCGGCGACCTCACCGAGCAGCAGCTCGACGAGGCACTGGACGTGCTGCGTATGACGCACCCGTGACCTGGGTCGCGGCAACCGGCGGACCGTACTCCTAAGATCTGCTCATGACAGATACGGCAGGCGGTGCGGGCGGGGCGCGTTGGGCGCCGGGGGACCACATCCTCTGGCGCTACCGCGGCAATGCCTCGGACCGGATCCACATCTGCCGCCCCGTCACGGTCGTCCGCGACACCGACGAACTGCTCGCGGTGTGGATGGCGCCCGGCACCCAGTGCGTACGGCCCGTGCTCGCGGACGGTACGCCCGTGCACGAGGAACCGCTCGCCACCCGGTACACGGCGCCGCGGACCACCACCACCTCACGGTGGTGGGGCACCGGCGTGCTGAAGCTGGCCCGGCCGGGCGACCCCTGGTCGGTGTGGCTGTTCTGGGATCGGGGCTGGCGGTTCAAGAACTGGTACGTGAACCTGGAGGAGCCGCGCACCCGATGGGCCGGCGGCGTCGACTCCGAGGACCACTTCCTCGACATCGCCGTGCACCCGGACCGAGCCTGGTGCTGGCTCGACGAGGACGAGTTCGAGCAGGCCCGCCGGGTGGGACTGCTGACCGACGAGCAGGCCGGGCGGGTACGGGACGCGGGGCGCGCGGCGGTCGGCCTGATCACCGCGTGGGGCGCGCCGTTCCGCGACGGGTGGGAGAACTGGCGGCCGGATCCGAGGTGGGCCGTTCCCCGGTTGCCCGATGACTGGGACCGCACTCCTGTTCACATCGCTCCATGAGACCCTTGAAACGCCCCCATGGGTCAAACGTAGGATCGCCTTCCGCAACACTGAGCGCACTGATCACATTGAGCTCTCTGGCAACTGGCGGACTCGGAGTTAGAGCTGACCGTATGTGTCACCACAGGGGGTGGGAGCCGTGCCGGAGAGCGAATCTGCCGAGTTCAGGGCCCACCGTCCTGTCGAGGCCGCCCGCAGAGCGGGTATATCGCCCCACACAGCGATTGCATCGCACAAGCTCCCCGGACGGACGGAACCCCACGCGTGACGGAGCACCAGTCCACCTCGCACGAAGGCCGGCAGCCCCTGGTTGCCCGGCCGCACGAGCGCACCCGGCCGCGGCAGGAGGAGGCGCCCCCAACGGTGCCCAGCCCCGCGCCCGCTCCTGTGCCGGCCGGCGGCGGGTCTGCGGAACCGGCCGCGGCGGCCAGGAGCGAAGGTGACCGGCTGCGGTTCGTGGGAGCGGCGACGCGGCGGATCGCGCGCGGCATCGACCTCGACGAGATCGTCCTCGGCCTGTGCCGGGCGTCCGTGCCGACCTTCACCGACGCGATCCTCGTCTATCTGCGCGACCCCCTCCCCGTCGGCGACGAGCGTCCCGCCGTACCGTTCATGCTGCGCCTGCGCCGCACCGACCGGCTGCGCTTAGCGGACGACGGGGCCGAGGAGATCGACCTCCAGGTCGAGCCGCTGCCCGCCCCGCAGCTTTGCGAGGTACGCAGCGGAGGCGCTCTCGCCGAAGTACTCAGAGGCGTACGCCCGGTGTTCGGCGACTCCTCGTCCGCGCGGGCAGCACTGTCCGAGCTGCTCGGCGAGGCCATGGGCCTGCCCGACGGGCGCCGCGCGATCCTCGCGCCGCTGCGCGGCAGGCGCCGCGTGATCGGCGCCGCCGTGCTCCTGCGCCGCCCGGAGCGGCCCGCCTTCGAGGCCAACGACCTGCTGGTCGCCGCCCAGTTGGCCACACACACCGCGCTCGGCATCGACAAGGCCGTGCTGTACGGGCGCGAGGCGTACATCGCCGACGAGCTCCAGCGCACCATGCTGCCCGACTCGCTCCCGCAGCCGACCGGCGTCAAACTGGCCTCCCGGTACCTGCCGGCCGCCGAGACGGCCCGTGTCGGCGGCGACTGGTACGACGCGATCCCCCTGCCCGGCAGCCGCGTCGCGCTGGTCGTCGGCGACGTCATGGGCCACTCCATGACGTCCGCCGCGATCATGGGCCAGCTTCGGACGACGGCGCAGACCCTCGCCGGTCTCGACCTGCCGCCGCAGGAGGTCCTGCACCACCTCGACGAGCAGGCGCAGCGGCTCGGCTCCGACCGCATGGCGACCTGCCTGTACTGCGTGTACGACCCGGTCTCGCACCGCATCACCATCGCCAACGCGGGCCACCCGCCGCCCGTACTGCTGCACCTGGGCGGCCGCGCGGAGGTGCTGCGGGTGCCGCCGGGCGCGCCCATCGGCGTCGGCGGGGTCGACTTCGAGGCGGTCGAGCTGGACGCCCCGGCGGGCGCCACGCTGCTGCTGTACACGGACGGCCTGGTCGAGTCGCGGCTGCGGGACGTGTGGACGGGCATCGAGCAGTTGCGGGAGCGGCTCGCCGCCACCGCGCAGCTTACGGGGCCCGACCATTCGCCGCCGCTGGAGGCCCTGTGCGACGACGTACTGGACATGCTCGGGCCCGGTGACCGGGACGACGACATCGCGCTGCTCGCCGCCCGCTTCGACGGGATCGCGCCGAGCGATGTCGCGTACTGGTTCCTGGAGCCGGAGGAGCAGGCGCCCGGCCGGGCCCGCCGCCTGGCGCGGCGGGCACTGGCCCGCTGGGATCTTGAGGAGCTGAGCGACTCGGTGGAGCTGCTGGTCAGCGAGGTGGTGACGAACGCCGTGCGGTACGCCGAGCGGCCCGTGACGCTGCGGTTGCTGCGTACGGACGTACTGCGCTGCGAGGTCGGCGACGATTCGCCGCAGTTGCCGAGGCAGCGGCGGGCGCGGGACACGGACGAGGGCGGGCGCGGGCTGTTCCTGGTGAACCGGCTGGCGAGACGGTGGGGCGCTACGCGGCTGTCGTCCGGCAAGGTGGTCTGGTTCGAGCTGGCCACGCGCCCGTAGCCGATCTGTACGTACGACTGCGGCGGGCACCCCAGGGGGTGCCCGCCGCAGTCGTGTGTTTCTGCCGGTGTCCGTCAGAGGCGAGACGGTTCTGCCGGTGTCTGTCAGGGGCGACGCGGCACGAAGGCGCCGTCGGAGCCACGGTCCGTACCGCCGTCGGCTCCTCCGTCCGCGCCGCCGTCGGAGCCGCCGTCCGAGCCGCCGCCGGAGCCTCCGTCCGCCCCGCCGTCGGAGCCGGCGGTGTCACCGCCCGGGTCCGGCGGGCCGATCGTGATGGGCGGCGGCGACGTCGGGGGCGTGGTGGACGGCGATGTCGGGGGCGTCGTGGACGGCGACGTCGGAGGCGTGGTGGACGGCGACGTCGGAGGCTTGCTCGGGGTCGTCGGGGACTTGCTCGGGGTGTTGGTCGGATCGGGTGTCTTGGTCGGCGGGGGCACGAAGGCGTCGTCCGGGTCGATCTCCAGGTCGAAGTCGGCGTCGGAGCCGCCGCCGAGGGCGCCCAGGGTGTAATCCGCCCAGATGCCGGCGGGGAAGCCGCCGCCGCTGGCGCGGCCGGCGTTGGCCGTACCGGTCAGGGAGACCTGCCTGCCGCCGTCGGGGGACTCGCCGAACAGGGCTACGGCGGTGGACAGTTCGGGGGTATAACCCACGAACCAGGCGGACCGGTTCTTCTCCGAGGTGCCGGTCTTGCCCGCCGCGTTGTAGTTCGGGCTGAAGGCCCGGACGCCCGTACCGCTGTTCACCACTCCGGTGAGCACCTTGGTCACGCTGTCCGCCGTCGAGCGGTCGATGACCTGCTCTGCCGTCGGCTCGGGCATCTCGACCCGGCCGCCCGGGCGGTCCTTGTGCTCGGCGGACTTCACGATGGTCGGCGTGACCTTCTTGCCGTGGTTGTCGAGCGTCGCGTAGACACTCGCCATGTCCATCGTGCTGGCGCCCATCACACCGAGGGACATGGCGGGACGCTCGTCGAAGCCGCCCTTGTCCTCCATGCCCATGTCGAGCGCGGTCTCCTTCACGCGTGGCGCCCCGACGTCCACGAGCATCTGCGCGAAGACGGAGTTGACCGACTTGTTCATGGCCTGCTGCACGGTGATGGGCCCGTAGCTCTTGCCCAGGTCGTTCTGCGGGGCGAAGGGGGTGGCGCTGCCCACGACGGGGCGCTTGCTCGTGCCGTCGTAGATCGTGCTGGGCGTGATGGGCGCGTCTTCCTGCGTCTTGGAGTTGCTTTCCAGGGCGGCGGCGAGGACGACGGGCTTGAAGGTCGAGGCCGGCTGGTAGTCGGAGCGGGTGGCGTTGGAGTAGTAGTGCTTGGTGTAGTCCACGCCGCCGTACATCGCGACAACCTTGCCGGTCTTCGGGTCGACCGAGGTCGCGCCGGCCTGGAGGGTCGCGTCCACCTTGTTCTTCTTGCGGTCGAGTTTGGACTCCAGCTGCCGTTCGACCGCCCGCTCCAGGGCCTTCTGGCGCTTCTGGTCGATGTTGAGCGTGATCGTCCAGCCGCCCGCGTCGAACTCGGCCTCGCTGACGCCCTGCTTCTTCAGCTCGGCCTTCGCGGCGTCGACCATGTAGCCGATCTGGCCCTCCATACCGGCGGCGCCCTTGGGGTTCTGCGGTATGTCGAACTTCATGGCGTCGCGCCGGGTCTGGTCCAGCTCGTTCATCTCGATCATGTTGTCGAGTACGTAGTTCCAGCGCTCCTTGACCAGCTTCTTGCTGGTGGGGCTCGCCACCGCCCAGTCGTACTGGCTGGGGGCCTGGAGGAGCGCCGCGAGGTACGCGCCCTGCTCGACGGTCAGCTTCCCGGCGTCGACGCCGTAGTACGCCTGGGCCGCGGCCTGGATGCCGTACGCGCCGCGTCCGAAGTAGCTGGTGTTGAGATACCCGGCCAGGATCTCGGACTTGCTCTGCTTCCGGTCCACCTTGATGGAGATCACAAGCTCCCTGAGCTTGCGGGAGACCGTCTGGTCCTGGGTCAGGTAGTAGTTCTTGACGTACTGCTGGGTGATGGTCGAGCCACCCTGCTTGCCCTTGCCGGTGACGGTGTTGAGCAGGCCACGGGCGGTGCCCTTGAAGTCGACGCCGGAGTCCTTGTAGAAGTTCTGGTTCTCGGCGGCGACGAAGGCGGTCTGGACGTCCTTGGGGATCTTGGCGAGCGGGAGTATCTCACGGTTGAGCTTGCCGGACCGGGCCATGATCTTGCCGTTGCTGTACTTGTAGACGTTGCTCTGCAGCTTGGCCTCGGCGTTGGCCGCCGGTACGGGCACCCATATGTACAGCGCCACGAAGACGCCCATGAGGAGCAGGCAAAGCCCGAAGAAGGTGCCCAGCATCTTCTTCCAGGTGAAGAAGCGGCGTATGCCACCCGTCTTCTTCGCCCGGCGCGCACCGCGCTGCCGGTTCTGTCGCGCTTCTGCTCGGCCCATTACTCCGTAACTCCGCTCATCGAGCCCCCGGATGTCAGCTCAGAAAGCTAACACCGCACCTGCGGACAAAGGACTGCCGATCGGGTCTTTTCCGTACGTGACAATCAGCACCTGTCTCTCTGGAACCGACTCATGGGAGGGCTCCAGGGTTGCGAAAGTCCTCGCACAGGTTTACGGTCCTCGAAAAAGTGATATCACTTTGATAGACCACGACGACCGTACGAAACCGTACGAGACCAGTACGGGACCAGTACGGGACCAGCACCGAACCGGGGGCCCACATGTCCACACCCAGCACGTCCGCACCCAGCACGTCCGCGCCCACCGACCTGCCCGACATGCCCGCGCCACGGGTGCGCAAGAGGGCCGCGCACAGCATCGGCGGCGGCCTCGCGCTGCTGCTCGGCCTGCTGGGTCTGCTGGCCGGGGCGGGCCTCGTCGCCACCGGCGCCCCCTTGGCGTCGACCGGCCCGAAGGTGGCACTGATCGTCACGGGTGTCGTGATCGCCTTCGCGGCGTTCCTCGCGATGTGCGGTCTGAACATGGTGGCGCCGGGCGAGGCCCGTGTCGTCCAGCTCTTCGGGCGCTACCGCGGCACCATCCGCACCGACGGACTGCGCTGGGTCAACCCGCTGACCACACGCTCGAAGATCTCGACCCGGATCAGGAACCACGAGACCGCGGTCCTCAAGGTCAACGACGCCTATGGCAATCCGATCGAGCTCGCGGCGGTCGTGGTGTGGAAGGTGGAGGACACGGCGCAGGCGATGTTCGAGGTGGACGACTTCCTGGAGTTCGTCGCCACCCAGACGGAGGCCGCCGTGCGCCACATCGCGATCGAGTACCCGTACGACGCGCACGACGAGGACGGCCTGTCCCTGCGCGGCAACGCCGAGGAGATCACCGAGAAGCTCGCGGTCGAGCTGCACGCGCGGGTCGAGGCGGCCGGCGTCCACATCATCGAGTCCCGCTTCACGCACCTGGCGTACGCACCCGAGATCGCCTCGGCGATGCTTCAGCGGCAGCAGGCGGGGGCGGTCGTGGCGGCGCGCAAGCTGATCGTCGAGGGTGCGGTGGGGATGGTCGAGATGGCCCTCAACCGGATCACCGAGCACGACATCGTCGAGCTCGACTCCGAGCGCCGGGCGGCGATGGTCAGCAACCTGATGGTGGTGCTGTGCGGCGACCGGGCGGCGCAGCCGGTCCTGAACACCGGCACGCTCTACCAGTGACGGACGAGCCCGCGCAGCGGAAGCAGCCGCAGCAGCAGCGCAAACAGGTCCTGCTGCGGCTGGACCCGGCGGTGTACGAGGCGCTGGCCCGGTGGGCGGCGGACGAGCTGCGCAGCGCGAACTCGCAGATCGAGTTCGTACTCCGCCGCGCCCTGGCAGAGGCGGGCCGCCTCCCCGGCACCGCCGGCCCGATCCCCCGCCGGGGCCGCCCGCCGAAGCCACCGGCCCCGGAAAGCCCCGACCCGGAACCCCCGCCGGCGACGTAGGGGGTGCGGCGGAACCCTGCGGGGCTTTTTCCCCACCCCGCCCCTTCCCGAACTGGGGCAGGCCCCACACCCCGAACGGCCCGGACTTCCCCCCACCGCCCCCCGAACCCCGCCACCCCAAGCCGGCCCGCCCCCACCTCAACGCCTCACCCCGCACCACTTAGCCCTCCGGCACCTGAGGAGCGGGGTTGGGGGCGGAGCCCCGGCAGCCCCCCCGGCCACCCCCGAGCCCACCCGGCGCTTGAGGAGCGGGCGGAGCCCCAGCAACCCCCGGCCGCCCCAGCCGTCCGGTGCTTGAGGACCGGGGTCCGGGGCGGAGCCCTGGCAACCCCCGGCCACCCCCAGCCCGTCCGGCGCTTGAGGACCGGGGCCGGGGTGGAACCCCGGTTCGGGGTGGGGGAGGCCGCCGCAGGGGGGTCGCGCCGCTATGCATGTGCGGTATACCTGCTGCGTATAGTGCGCCGCATGTCAATCGGCCATATCCTCCTCGGGCTCCTCGAGACCGGACCTCGTCACGGTTACGACCTCAAGCGCGCCTTCGACGACAAGTTCGGCCACGACCGCCCACTCCACTACGGGCAGGTCTACTCGACCATGGCCCGGCTCCTCAAGGCCGGGCTCGTCGAAGTCGCCGGGGTGGAGTCCGAAGGCGGCCCCGAGCGCAAGCGCTACGCCATCACCGACGCCGGTGTCACCGACCTCGAACAGTGGCTCGACCGGGCCGAGAAGCCCGAGCCGTATCTCCAGTCCACGCTCTACACCAAGGTCGTCCTCGCGCTCCTCACCGGCCGCAGCGCCACCCGCCTCCTCGACATCCAGCGCACCGAGCACATGCGCATGATGCTCGCCCTCACCGACCGCAAGCGCCGAAGCAACGTCGCCGACCAACTCGTCTGCGAGCACACGCTTTTCCACCTCGAAGCGGACCTGCGCTGGCTGGAACTCGTCGCCGTACGCCTCGACAAGCTGGCCGCAGAGCTACGCCCCTGACTCAGCCCCCGCCCGCCACCACCCGCACCGGCAACCGCCTCATCGCCTCCCGCAGCGCCTGCGCGAACGTTTCGAACTCGCTCTGGCGCGCCGCGCCCGTCCGCATCGCCAGTGCGACGCGGCGCGACGGCGCCGGGTCGGCGAAGTAGCCCGTCACCAGCTGGTCGTTGCGGTCTGTCTCCACCCGCACCGCCGTGCGCGGCAGCAGCGTTACGCCGAGGCCGCCCGCCACCAGCTGCACCAGCGTCGAGAGGCCCGCCGCCGTCGTCGTGACCGGCGCGCCCTCCGTACGGCCCGCCTCCCGGCAGATGTCGAGCGCCTGGTCCCGCAGGCAGTGCCCCTCGTCGAGCAGCAGCAGATGCAGCTCCTTGAGCGCGTCGCGCGGAATGTCCTCGCGCCCGCCCAGCCAGTGCTCCCGCGGTGTCACCAGCACGAAGTCCTCGTCGAAGAGGGGGAGTTCGGTCACCCCCGGCACGCCGAGCGGGACGGCCAGCAGGAGCAGGTCCAGGCGGCCCGCCGCCAAACCCTCCAGCAGCGACGACGTCTGCTCCTCGTGGACCTGAAGGTCCAGTTCCGGATACCGCTCGTGGACGAGCATGAGCACCGTCGGCAGCAGGTACGGCGCCACCGTCGGGATCACCCCGAGCCTGAGCACCCCGGTGAAGGGCGCCCGTACCGCCTCCGCCTCCTCCATCAGCTCGCCCACCGCGTCCAGCACGGCCCTCGCCCGCACCGCGAGCCGCTCCCCCGCCGGGGACAGCAGCACCTTGCGCGTCGTACGCTCGACGAGTTGCACCCCCAGCGCGTCCTCCAGCGCCGAGACCGCCCCCGACAGCGCCGGCTGGCTCATGCCGATCGCGGCGGCCGCGTCCCTGAAGTGCAGGTACTCCGCCACGGCGACGAACGCCCGCAGCTGCGCCAGGCTGGGCTGCTTGGCCCGGACACCGCTGACGCCCCCGGCACCGCTTCCATTACCACTGGGCACTGATAACCACCTCCGATCGGATCAAGCCAGTCTAGCTATTTCTTCTATCAATGCTTCCTGTGTCACTGTGGGGATCCGTCCAAGCCCCAGGAAACTCCCGAAACGGGATTTCCCTCTCTGCAAGGAGCGCGCGTGCTCACTGTTGGTGACCAGTTCCCCACGTACGACCTCACTGCCTGTGTCTCCCTGGAGACCGGCAAGGAGTTCGAGCAGATCAACCACAAGTCCTACGAGGGCAAGTGGCGCGTCGTCTTCGCGTGGCCCAAGGACTTCACCTTCGTCTGCCCCACCGAGATCGCCGCCTTCGGCAAGCTGAACGACGAGTTCGCCGACCGCGACGCGCAGATCCTCGGCTTCTCCGGTGACTCCGAGTTCGTGCACCACGCCTGGCGCAAGGACCACCCGGACCTGACCGACCTGCCGTTCCCGATGCTGGCCGACTCGAAGCACGAGCTCATGCGTGACCTCGGCATCGAGGGCGAGGACGGCTTCGCGCAGCGCGCCGTCTTCATCGTCGACCCGAACAACGAGATCCAGTTCACGATGGTGACCGCCGGTTCCGTGGGCCGTAACCCGAAGGAGGTCCTCCGGGTCCTCGACGCGCTCCAGACCGACGAGCTGTGCCCGTGCAACTGGACCAAGGGCGAGAACACCCTCGACCCGGTCGCGCTCCTGGCCGGTGAGTGACCCATGGCCCTCGACGAGCTGAAGTCCGCCATACCGGACTACGCCAAGGACCTGCGCCTGAACCTCGGCTCGGTCATCGGCAACAGCGACCTCCCCCAGCAGCAGCTGTGGGGCACGGTCCTGGCCTGCGCGATCGCCTCGCGCTCGCCCAAGGTGCTGCGTGAGCTGGAGCCGGAGGCGAAGGCCAACCTCTCCGCCGAGGCGTACACCGCCGCCAAGTCCGCCGCCGCGATCATGGCGATGAACAACGTCTTCTACCGCACGCGCCACCTGCTCTCCGACCCGGAGTACGGGACGCTGCGCGCCGGTCTGCGGATGAACGTCATCGGCAACCCCGGCGTCGAGAAGGTCGACTTCGAGCTGTGGTCGCTCGCGGTCTCCGCGATCAACGGCTGCGGCCAGTGCCTCGACTCGCACGAGCAGGTCCTGCGCAAGGCGGGCGTCGAGCGCGAGACGATCCAGGAGGCAGTCAAGATCGCCTCTGTGATCCAGGCCGTCGGTGTGACGATCGACTCCGAGGCCGTCATGGCCGGCGAGTAGTTTCTCGGTACGTACGCGAAGGGGCCCACCGACCGGCATTCCGGTTGGTGGGCCCCTTCGTTCGCTCGTGCGGGTGGCCGTCTGCTGACCGGCATGCCCGGTGGGATCGGCCTACGATGATGCTCTCGACACCAGCCACTCAGGAGGCGCCATGTCCGCCGCAGCAGTCGAGCACTCACACCACGACGACGAGCCGCCGCTGACCCTGCTCGAAGCAGCCAACCAGTTGTCCGAGCAGCATCCGCGCTTCCGCTTCGAGATTCTCGGAGGCAACATCGTCGTGACCCCTGCACCGGACGGCCCACACGCCGAAGTTCTCAGCGAACTCATGATTCCCTTCTTTTCGGCAGGTGTGCACGGCGACGCAACGAAGGTCCTCCAAGGTATCGGTCTGTGGCTGCCCACCGGAGAGGAGGACTACGCGATCCCGGACTTGTCAGTGGTCGACGCCGACTACCGTGACCACAGGGCCGAGAACAACTGCTACGACCCGCTCTGCTTCCGCCTCGTCATCGAGGTGACCTCCGGCAACTACAACAACGACCTCAAGAACAAGGTCGCCGCGTACGCAGACGCCAACATCCCCGTCTACGTGATCGTCGACCGCAAGAACGACCGAGTCCACGTACTGACGGACCCGGCCCCCGGCACGTACGAAAACCACACGCTGCACGCCCGGGGCCAGCAGGTCACCCTGCCCGATTCGATCGGCGCCAAGGTCACCCTCGACGTCACCGCGCTCCTGCAGGCCGGTCAGCGCAAGGGCTGACTCACCGCTCCGGCGTCGATCCCGCCGCCGGGGCCACGGTCACCGGGCCGGCCGGCTCCGGCACGGCCCGTACCGCCGCCTCCATGCTGTACTTCCGCAAGTAGCCGACCACCGTGTTGGTCACCGCCACCAACGGCACCGCCACCACCGCCCCGCCGATACCGGCGACCAGGCCGCCCGCCGCCACCGCGAGGACGACCGCCAGCGGGTGCACCCGTACCGCGCGGCCGAGGATGAACGGCTGCAGCACGTGGCCCTCGATCTGCTGTACGGCCAGTACGACGACCAGCACCATCAGCGCGGTGAACACGCCCTGGGTGACGAGCGCGACGACGACCGCCAGCGCGCCCGACATCACCGCGCCGACGAGCGGGATGAAGGCGAACAGGAAGATGAAGACGGCGAGCGGCACAGCCATCGGTACGTCGAGGAACCAGATCCCGAGACCGATGAAGATCGCGTCGATCAGCGCGACGATCACCGTGCCCCGCACATACGCGGTGAGCGTGCGCCAGGCGCGCGGCCCCGCACCCGCGACGCCGGGCCGGGCCTGCGCGGGCACCAGCTTGAGCGTCCACTCCCAGATGCGCTTCCCGTCGTACAGCAGGAAGAGCGTCGAGAACATCGCGAGCAGCATGCCGGTGAGGAACTCGACCATCACGGTGACGCCCTGGAGGCCCGCCGAGGTGATCTCCTCGGTGTTGGTGCCGACCGCGTCGGTGAGGTTCTTCGCGACGTCGTTGATCTGCTTCTCGGTCACATGGAACGGGCTGTTGAGCAGCCAGCGCTTGAGTTCCTCGATGCCGTCCTTGAGGCGGTCGGAGAGGTTGTCGAGGTTCTCCATGACCTGCCACACCACGAACCAGCCGACGAGCCCCATGATGACGAAGCCGAGGATCGCGGTGACGGCGGTGGCGAGGCCGCGCGGCAGTCCGGTCCTCCGGAGCCGGGCGACGGTGGGCTGGAGCATCGCGGTGACGAGCAGAGCCGCGACGAAGGCGAGGACCACCAGCTGTACGGCGGTGATGATCTTCATCAGCACCCAGAGCGTGCCCGCCAGGACGAGCAGCCGCCAGCCGGCCTCGGCCGCGACGCGCATCCCCCACGGGACGGCGGCGACGGGGTCGGGCCTGGCGGCGACGGCGGGGGCGTAGGCGGGCGGCGCGGGGACGTGGTCGACCCCGGTTGCCGGGTCGTACGGCGCCGCGCCCCCGTGACCGGTGGCGTCGGCGGCCTCCGCCTCTGCCTCGGCCGCGGCGCGGCGCTCGTTCAACAGCTCTCCCATCCGGGTCAGCTTGGCGCCCGTACGGCTGAGCCATCCCAGCTGTGCCTGTGGCTTCGGCTGTGGCTGGGGCTGTGGCTGGGGCTGTGGCTGTGTTGACATGTCGCTCTCTCTTCTCCCCGTCGCATGCTCGCTCCCCCCGGGGAGACACCAGCCCCCGACGGTACACGTGCAGAGCCCCTCACCGTAGGACGGTAAGGGGCTCTGCGAAGTTGAGCGAACGCGCTGGTACTAGTACCAGTGGTTGGCCTGCCAGAACGACCAGGCGCCACAGGGGCTGCCGTAGCGCTCGTCCATGTAGTTCAGGCCCCACTTGATCTGCGTGGCCGGGTTGGTCTGCCAGTCGGCGCCCGCGGACGACATCTTGGAGCCGGGCAGCGCCTGTACGAGGCCGTAGGCACCGGAGGAGGGGTTGCTCGCCCGGTAGTTCCACGTGGACTCGTGGTTCACGATGTTGCTGAAGCACTGGAACTGGTCGCCGGGCACCATCTGCCGCGCCATGGCCTGGACCTCGGCGACGGTGTACGAGCCCTGGGCCGAGAAGCTGGACGCCGAACGCGTCGCGGAGCGGCTGGCGGCGGCCTGCTTCTCCTCCTCGCGCTCCTTGGCCTCGGCCTCGGCCTTCGCCTTGGCCTCGGCTTCCGCTTCGGCCTTGGCCTCGGCGGCTTCCTTCTTGGACTTGGCGTCCTTGGCGGCCTGGAGGCGGGCCGATTCCTCCGCGGACTTCTTCGCGGTCACGTCGGCGGCGTAGGCCTGTGCGTCGGCCTGCTGCGTCAGGGACGCGGTCTGCACCTGGGCCTGCTGGCCGGCAGGGATGTCTGCGAGGAGCGTCGTGTCGGCTGCGGTCGCCTCGAAGTTGTCGTTCGAGGGCTGAGTGTCGCCCGAGGCGACGCCCACAACGGCGCCGACAGTGGTGACCGCGGTAGCCGAAGCCACGGCGAATCCCCGGACCGAAATCCGGCTCACACGGTTTCCTTCCAGCAGTGCCCGCTCGGGTGACCTCGCGGACGCAATCGTGCCCCTGGCACTGGCCTCCCCCTATTGCTAGGTGACGGGAGGCGCGGACCCGGTGGGCAACTCCTTTGCGGGAGTGCCGCGTGTGACTCGGGCGGCATACGGCGACGGCTGTTGAGTTGTCTGGTGTCGCATCCCTGAAGATGCGGGTGTGCCGTATGCGGGGCCTGACGGAAGCAAGACTCTGCCGGAAGCGGACGCCGGGAAGCAATTCTCCGTTGCGTGGGAAAGCTCACACGCCGTTTGCACCAGGAGTTTTACGGAAACCTGAGCGCAGCAGGACGCCGCCCGGCTAAGATTCTGCGTTCTGCCGGACGGCGCCAACTACCTTTCCCCCCTTAGAGGGTCAACAGGATCAAAGGTGCACGTCCTCCAGCATTTCGGTCACCAGCGCGGCGATCTTCGAGCGCTCCGAGCGGGTGAGCGTGACATGCGCGAAGAGCGGATGGCCCTTCAACTTCTCGACGACGGCGACCACTCCGTCGTACCGGCCGACCCGCAGGTTGTCGCGCTGGGCGACATCGTGGGTCAGTACCACGCGTGAATTCGCGCCGATCCGGGACAGAACGGTCAGCAGGACGTTCCGTTCCAGCGACTGGGCCTCGTCCACGATCACGAACGCGTCGTGCAGCGAGCGGCCCCGGATGTGCGTGAGCGGCAGCACTTCCAGCATGCCGCGCCCCAGCACTTCCTCGATCACCTCGCGGCCCGCCACGGCCGACAGCGTGTCGAAGACCGCCTGCGCCCAGGGACTCATCTTCTCGGACTCGGAACCCGGCAGGTAGCCGAGCTCCTGGCCGCCCACCGCGTACAGCGGCCTGAAGACCATCACCTTCTTGTGCTGCCGGCGCTCCAGCACGGCTTCGAGCCCCGCGCAGAGCGCCAGCGCCGACTTGCCCGTACCCGCCCGGCCGCCCATCGAGACGATCCCGACGTCCGGGTCGAGGAGCAGGTCCAGGGCTATCCGCTGCTCGGCGCTGCGCCCGTGGATGCCGAAGGCCTCCCGGTCGCCGCGTACGAGCCTGACCATCCCCTCGGGGGTGACCCGGCCCAGCGCCTTGCCGCGCTCGGACTGGATCACCAGGCCCGTGTGTACGGGAAGGTCCGCCGCGGCCGGTTCGTACACCGTCTCCTCGCTGAAGAGCAGGTCCACCTGCTCGGCGGTGAGCGGCAGTTCCGCCATCCCGGTCCAGCCGGAGTCGGTGATGGCGAGCTCGGCGCGGTACTCCTCGGCGAGCAGGCCGACCGAGGACGCCTTGATCCTCAGCGGCAGGTCTTTCGACACGACGGTGACGTCGTACCCCTCGGCCTGGAGGCTGCGTGCCACCGCCAGGATCCGTGAGTCGTTGTCCCCCAATCGATAGCCGGCCGGAAGCACGCCGGGATCGGAGTGGTTGAGCTCGACACGTACCGTTCCGCCCAGGTCGCCCATCGGGATGGGGGCGTCGAGGCGTCCGTACCTGATCCGGCAGTCGTCGAGCAGGCGCAGCGCCTGCCGGGCGAAGTAGCCGAGCTCCGGATGGTGCCTCTTGGCCTCCAACTCCGTGACCACGACGATCGGAAGCACTACCTCGTGCTCGTCGAAGCGGGACATGGCGTTCGGGTCGGCCAGCAGGACGCTGGTGTCGAGAACGTAAGTGCGCCTGTCGGGCATGCGGCGCTTTGTGCTGGTCACCACGGAAGGACGTACCCCCTCTGAAGACGAGCCTGAGGTCGGGGTGCGACGGCGTCGCGAGCGGTGGGACCGGGCTCGGGCCACGATGCACGGGCCGAGCTCCGGCCCTCCGCTTCGTCCACACTCAGCGCGTGGTCGTCCTGGTGCAACGGGCCTCCCGGGCGAGCGGACTTGCCGCTCACTGAGATACGGCGTCCGTGGACCGGACGTCGACCTGGAAGGGGTATTCCCTCGAACACCCGCCGTCATGCCATGGCATATGACACGCCGTGAGCCGGGAACCGTTCCGTGACGTGTGAGGTGCTCGCGCGGTGGCGGGCGGGCGCCCGTCAGGCTCCGTAACGCCGGTGGCGGGCCGCGTAGTCACGCAGGGCGCGCAGGAAGTCGACCTTGCGGAAGGCGGGCCAGAAGACTTCGCAGAAGTAGTACTCCGAGTGGGCGCTCTGCCAGAGCATGAAGCCCGAGAGCCGCTGCTCGCCGCTCGTACGGATCACCAGGTCCGGGTCGGGCTGGCCGCGTGTGTAGAGGTGCTCCGAGATGCGCTCGACGTCGACGATCTCGGCGACCTCCTCCAGGGAGGTGCCCTTGCGCGCGTGCTCCAGCAGGAGCGAGCGGACGGCGTCGGCGATCTCCTGGCGGCCGCCGTAGCCCACGGCGACGTTGACGAGTATCCCGTCGTTGCCGATCGTGGCCTGCTCGGCCTCCTTGAGCACGGCCTGGGTACGGGCGGGCAGTACGTCCAGCGTCCCGACGTGGTGCACGCGCCAGCGGCCGTCGGCGGCGAGGTCGCGGACCGCGCCCTCGATGATGCCGAGCAGCGGCGTCAGCTCCGCCTCCGCGCGGTCCAGGTTCTCGGTGGAGAGCATCCAGAGCGTGACGACCTCGACGTCGGTCTCGGCACACCAGCCGAGCAGCTCCTGGATCTTGCTCGCGCCCGCCTTGTGGCCCTGCTCGGTGGTGCCGCCGGAGGCCTTGGCCCAGCGCCGGTTGCCGTCGAGGATCACGCCGATGTGCTTGGGCACCTGGTCGTGATCGAGGCGGCCTTCCACCCGGCGTGCGTAGAGCCTGTACACCAGGTCGCGCAGGTTCACTGGGTCTCACCTCATGGCGTCGTGCGGGTTCGGTTACGTCCCTGGGACCAACTCCGGCACGCGCGGCTCCACCGGCCGGGCACGTGCGGTCCCGAAGCGGCCACACTACTGCGCAGGCGTCTCAGCGGCCCAACCCGGTCTGTCACAAGTCCGTGATAAGGAGAGGAATGTGACTGATTCCCCTTCGTACCTCGCCGCCGGTGACCGCTACGACTCCATGGAGTACCGGCGCACCGGCCGCAGCGGGCTCAAGCTGCCCGCCGTCTCGCTCGGCCTCTGGCACAACTTCGGCGACGACCGCCCGCTGGACACCCAGCGCGCGATCCTGCGCCGCGCGTTCGACCTCGGTGTGACGCACTTCGACCTGGCGAACAACTACGGCCCGCCGGCCGGCTCCGCCGAGCTGAACTTCGGGAAGATCTTCGCGCAGGACTTCGCCCCGTACCGCGACGAGCTGGTCATCTCCACGAAGGCCGGGTACCTGATGCACCCCGGCCCGTACGGCGAGTGGGGTTCGCGGAAGTACCTGCTGTCATCCCTCGACGCCTCGCTGACCCGGATGGGCCTCGACCACGTCGACATCTTCTACTCCCACCGCTTCGACCCGGAGACCCCGCTCGAAGAGACGATGGGCGCGCTGGCATCCGCCGTGAAGCAGGGCAAGGCGCTGTACGCCGGTGTGTCGTCGTACAACGCGGAGCAGACCGCGGAGGCGGCCGGGCTGCTGCGGGACATGGGCGTACCGGCGCTGATCCACCAGCCGTCGTACTCGATGATCAACCGCTGGACCGAGGACGACGGCCTGCTCGACACCCTGGAGGAGGCGGGCATGGGCTGCATCTCCTTCGTGCCGCTCGCGCAGGGGCTGCTCACCGGCAAGTACCTGAACGGCATCCCGGAGGGCTCGCGCGCCACGCAGGGCAAGTCGCTCGACCCCGGTCTGCTGTCGGACGAGGTCGTACGCCGCCTCAACGGCCTGAACGACATCGCGCGGCGCCGCGGCCAGTCGCTCGCGCAGCTTGCGCTCTCGTGGGTGCTGCGGGACCCGCGCATGACGTCGGCGCTGATCGGCGCGTCGAGCGTGAAGCAGTTGGAGGAGAACGTCGCGGCGCTGGGCGGGCCGGCCCTGTCCGACGAGGAGCTGAAGGAGATCGACACCTTCGCGGTCGACACGGCGGGCACGAACATCTGGGCCGGGCGGGGCTGACGCGGCCGATGCGGCCGATGCGGCCGATGCGGCTGGCGCGGCTGGCGGCGCGGGTGTGACGGCACAAAAAACGGGCCGGTCCGTGGGGGGGATACGGACCGGCCCGAGGGGGGGTTTCCACCATAACCCTTCGTAAAGGGTGCTCGCGCCCACGCCGTGCCGAAAGTCATCCGTGATTTTTTTGAACGGGGCTGTACGAGGGCCCCGAGCCCAGTCGGCACTAGGGAAAATACGCTTCTGCGGACCGCCGCCCGTCCCCCCGAAGAGCTAATCGGGCGAGGGGAGCGGACTTGACGCTCCGCTTACGCGACGTCGCGCTGCTTGGCGGCCAGGATCTGTTCCATGTGCTGGTTGGCCCATGCGCCGAGCGGTCCCAGGGCCGCGTTGAGCCCCTCCCCCATCTCGGTGAGCGAGTACTCGACGCGCGGCGGGACCTCCCGGTACACCTCGCGGTGGACGATGCCGTCCGCCTCCAGCTCGCGAAGCTGCTGAATCAGCATCTTCTCGCTGACACCGGGCACCTGGCGCCTGAGCTGCCCGAAGCGAAGGGTCCCGCCGTCGTCCAGCGCCCAGAGGATCAGAGCCTTCCACTTGCCGCCGACCACGTCCATCGCGGCGTCGAGGCCGCAGACGTAAGGCCCGGTGCCCTTGCTCACTGCCAACTCCTCTGGTCCGTACCCGCGGTGACCGACTGTCATCGAGTCACATCGACTGTACGGGAGGGGTCGTTGGCGAGCGGCCCAGCGGCCGGCGGCCGACCCGGAGCCTTCAGTAGCGCAACGCCGCCGCGATCCCGTGCGCGTCCGCCAGGGACTCGTCCGGCACGAAGATGACCTCACCGTCCGCCGAAAGCACCGTCTCCACCAGCGAGTCGATGATGTCCTCCTCCGCGCCCGGCACCCCCGCCTCCTCGGGCTCCAGCAGAGTGAGCGTCGCCCGTTCCGCACCCTCGACCGTGTCGGGACGGGCCGTCACCCGCAGGCTCTCCTCGACGACGAGCAGCGCGACCCGGCCCTCACCCGCCGCCTGCCACACGTCCTGCGCACCCGCCGAGTACCGCTTCCCGCTGCGTGCCTCGTCGAGTCCGCGCATCGCCCGCGCCGTATCGGCCTCGGCGAGGGCCTGGCGGGCCGGGGCAAGCTGGGCGGACATCTCCGCCGGCGTGGTGTTCAGCAGGCCGCCCGCCTCCACCTCCGCGGCGAGCGCCTGCCCGTGGCGGGTGACCTCGCGGTACATCGAGATGTGCTTGCTCAGCCCGACCAGGATGACCGGCAGCGGGGTCGCCTGGAGCACCGGCGTGAGCTTCCTGTCGGCTTCCATGAGCATGTTCCGGAAGTCCTGAGTGGTCCAGTGGCCACCGTCACGGCTGGGCGCCTTGTCCCGCTCCGCGCCCGAGGAGATGACCGGGAAGCCGGAATCCTGGTCCTCGGTCACCTGATCGCCGCTCCCTCGCCACAGCCGCACCTCGCCCGTACTGAGCACGAGGACCAGGTACTCCCGCTCCCGCGCGGCCAGCGCGACCAGGTTGCGGGTGAGGTACGTCGTGTTGATCACGATGCGCTCCGGCACGGAGCCGCCGACGAGGAAACTCCGGTGCTCCTCCGGCGAGGCGTAGACGACGAGGCCGTCACCGAAGTACTCCGGGTCGAGCGCGTCGGCGGCGGCGGCCAGCTCCTGCGCCACCGCGGTCGCCTGCGCCTTTGTGACCTCGGGGTCGTCGGCGAGGCGCTTCTCGGCCTCGGTGAGCAGGTTGCGCAGGCGGATGTGGTCCTGCTGGCTCTCCGGCCAGTGCCGGTGCGTGGGCAGTGTGACCGAAACCGCCGGGTACGGGCGGGGCTTGCGCAGTTCGGCGAGCAGTTCCGGGGTGGGGCGGGTCGGCTGCGTCATTCGGGCACTCCTGGCTGCGGCTGCGGCTGTGGATCGCGGGCAGACGGCTTCCCGTGCCGTCCGCCCGTACGTGCGTTCATTGCGAGCATTGCCTGCGTTGCGTGCGTTACACACGTCTCATGGCAACTTCTCACGATTGCGTGGTCGGCGCGCGCTCTCAGCGGGCCTCAAACGGCCGAAGCGGCGAGTCCGCCCAGCAACAGCCCCGCCAGCGCCCCGGTGATCATGAAGGGGCCGAACGGGATGGCGGTCTTGCGCCCGGCGCGCCGCAGGATCACCAGCCCGACGCCGTACATCGCACCGAGCAGGAACCCGGCGAACGCCCCGGCGAAGAACACCGGCCATCCGTACCAGGCTAGGGCGGTCCCGAGGGCAATGGCCAGTTTGACGTCGCCGAAGCCCATGCCGTTCGGGTTGATCAGGAAGAGGAGGAAGTAGCCGCCGCCCAGAGCGACGCCGCCGAGCACCGCGGTCGGCCACGACCCGCCGTCGCCCGGCAGCAGCGCGGCAAGGCCGAGCAGGGCCGCGGTCGCGGCGGCCAGCGGCAGGGTCAGTACGTCGGGCAGCCGGTGCACCCGGCGGTCCACGACCGTCAGGAGCACCGCGAACGGCGCCAGCACCAGCCACACCGCGAGTTCCGGCCTGGCGCCCGTCCCGGCGGCGAGCAGTGCGCATGCGAGGGCGGTGACGAGGGCGTGGCGGACGGGGTGCGCGTACGCCGTCCGGGCGGGCGGCCGGTCCGGTGCGCCGGCCGGGTTACCTACCGACGCGGCCGCCCCCACCACCTCCGCGCAGCCCGAGCAGCGCGCGGTGCCGAGCCAGCCGCGCGCCGGTCCGGTGAACGGGTGCCCGGCGGGGCAGGCCGCGCGCCACGGCTCCCCCGGCTCGACGGCGAGCCGGTAGGCGGCGCGCGGGACGAGCAGTCCGGTGGCGGCGCCCCAGAGGGCGGCGGCCGCGATCAGCGTGACGTACACGGCACGGAGCTTAGGGCCGGGCGGGGCGGAGGGGCATGGGCCCGTGGGCCCACGAAGGGCCCAGAGCCGCAGGGCGCCCGCTACTGTCGCGGGCCATGGGGCAATGGCGGGACGGAGCGGGGACGTTGACGGTGGAAGGCGGCTGCGCCGGGCCCGTACCGCTGGAATTCGCGACGTCCACGCGGGCCCGCACGCGGGGGCTGCTGGGCCGGGACGGGATCGCGGGAGCGATGCTGCTGAGCCCGGCGCGGGGCGTGCACACGTTCGGGATGCGGTTCGCGGTCGATGTGGCATACCTGGACCGCGAGCTGAGGGTCGTCGCCGTACGGACCATGCCTCCGCAGCGCCTCGGCCTGCCCCGCCTCCGGGCACGGCACCTGCTGGAGGCGGAGGCGGGCGCTATGGAGGGGTGGGGGCTGCGGGTGGGGGTGGCGGTGCGGGTGGGGGTGCGTTGAGGGTTTCCCCGTCCCGGCCCACCCCGTCCAGCGCCGCCGCTGCCGGTTACGTCGGCCCGTACGGCACATCCTCCGCAATCCGCGGGTCGTAATACGTGACCCGCCACGCCGCCCCGAGCTGCCGCGCCAGCTCGCGCGCGAGTTGCGCGCCGCGCTCGGCGAACGCCGCCTCGTCCTGCGGGCTGGGGAAACCGGACGCCACGGGGTCGTCGCGGTTCAGGGTCGCGTCGTACGCGTCGCCCCATCGCTCCAGGTCCTCGGCGAGGCTCCGGTCGACGGGCAGTTCACCGGGCGCGACGTTGTCGCGGACGCCGTCGCTGCCGCGCACCCACACCGGATGGCAGTCATAATCCGCTGCCAGCCGCACCTGCCGTACCTGCCGCACGGCCCCTGCTTCTTCTACGTCGTCGCTCACGCCGTCACCTGTCTCGCTATCCCGCACTCTTGGGGTTGGCACCGACAACGAACCCGTTGTTCCCCACCGTCACCGCCACCCGCCGCTTCTGCCCCTTGAACTCAACCTCGTAGATGGGCCGCCCGTCTCCCTTTCCCTGCGTGCCGACCTTCTTGCCCTTGGTCGCAGCCTGCATCACCAGGTCGGGAATGTCCTCTCGGGCGACTCCGCTCCGCTCGAAATCATCGGCGTGCTCTTCGATGATGTGCTTGAGCCCGGCCCGCGAGTTGCCCTCCTCCAGGAACACGATCTTCCCATCGGCATCGCGCTCGGCCCTGATGACCTTCTCCGGGTCGAACTTGACACCCGTCTCCTTCATCTCGTCGAGGAGTTCCTTGTCCACGCAGTCGTTGTTGTGGACCAGGGCGTTCTGGCCGCCGACACCGACGTAATAGGTGTGGATTCCCTCGACGGTGAGGTCGTGGGTGGTCTGCCGCCGGGTGTGGTGTGCGACCGCCGTGACGGGCAGGGCGGCGCCGTCGGGGGCGCGGAGCTTCGCGCCGGGCCCGATGTCGCCGGCATCGGTCCAGCGGTTCGCGCCGCTGCCGGTCAGCCAGAAGGGGTGCGTGTCGGTGGCGGTGACGGACCGGAGCCCGGCGGGGGTCCGGACGGTCAGGCGGGTGAATTCCTTGTCGTCGTACGTCGTGATGGTGTTCGTGACCCGGCGAGTGGTCGTCACCCCGCTGACGGGATCGGTCACGGTGACGCGATCGCCGACGCGTACGGTCTCGATGGGGATGCGGGTGCCGTCGGCGAGAAGCACCGGAGTGCCGGGGAGGAAGCTGTGCGCGCCGGCGCAGGTGATCGGCCTGTTGTCCGGCTTATCGGGTTCCCCGGGTTTCTTCTCGTCGAGCTTGCGCTGGGCGTCGTCGAGCTTGTCCTGGGCGTTCTTGACGCGCTTGCGGTTCTTGACCATGCCGGTGAGGCCGTCGTACAGGTCGTCGCCGTGCTTCTTCAGCTTCCGTACGAGCTCGGCGGCCTTCTTCCACTTCCACGGCGCGCCGTACTTCGCCGCGAGCTTGCCGACGGCTCCGCCGATCAGGCTGGTCAGTACATTGATGAGGGTGTCCGTGCAGGCTCCGGCGTTGCCCTTGGTGACGCAGTCGACGGCGTCGGTGATGCCGAGCTCCTCGGCCAGGATCTTGCCGAGTTCCTTTGCGGCCTGCTGCGCCTTCTCGCTGTCGCTCTGCTCGGCGCTCTTGGCGTCCTGGAGCTCTTTGAGGGCCTTCTCGTACGCGATCCGCTCAGCCGACTGAGTACCGTCGCCGTCACCGCCGTCACCGTCGCTGTCGGACGCAGGCTGCTCGCCACCCCGCCCGTCACCCTGCCCGTCACCGCCGTCGTCCCGCGCCTGCGGGTCGCCGCCACCCCCGCTCCCGCAGTCGCCGCCCCCGGTCACCCGGCACACCGCCGCGCCCACCTGCTGCGAGATGGTCTGCCCGAGCCCGGTGGCCACCAGCGCGGCGATGATGGCGGCCACGACCAGCACGAGGCCCGCGTACTCCAGCGTCGTCTGCCCGGACTGGGACGTGCGCAGCCCCAACAGGCGGGCTTGCGTGCGCGGTTGACGCCTGCGGGGCCGGCCGAAGTGGAGTGCCATGTCCGTGACCGTACGGAAACCGCCGCTTCCCGGCATGGGCCCAGGGGCCCACGCCGGGCTCAAATTCCGTCGGCCATCAGGGCAGCTTCGCGGCCTGGGCTGTGGCGAGCCGGGCGGGTATCTCGGGCGTTTTCGCGTCGATGAAGTTCGCGGTGTAGAAGATGACGACCGTCGATCCGGTCCGTACGAGCTGGAAGACGAGCGGCACCCTGGCCCCCTCGAACGACCCGGTGACCTGGTAGGCGAGGGCCTCCTGCCCCGCCTTGGGCGCGGGCAGCTCCTTCACCTCGGTGTACGTGGAGGGGCCGTCGCCACCGGTGGTCCTGAAGCCACGGCCGCACGCTCCGATCGCGTCCTTCACACCCTGGAGCACCTGCACCGCGCTCCCCTGTGGGTACGACGTCAGGATCTCGGTGACGACCGTCTGATCGTCCGTGCCCTCCTCCGACTCGTCCATGAGGGTGCGGTGGACAGCGGCGGACGGGGCGGGCTCGGGGGCACCGTTGATGACGGCGGCGAGCGCCTGGCACTCGGGCTGCTCGGAGCGCTCCTTGCCGGTTTCACCGCCGCCCTGCAGGGGCGTAACGGTGAAGCCCGGTACGTCGCCGCTCACCAGGGCGACCTTCTTCAACTCACCTTCGCCGAGGGTCGCGCCGGTGCTGGTGACGGGCTTGTCCGCGGCGTCGGGGGCCGTCGGCCCGGACGAGGTCGACTCCTTCGTCCCACTTCCGGACGAAGGCGTGCCACATCCCACTGTTGTGAGGAACAGGCACAGAACCAGCGCCGCTGCGGCCGCCGTTGCTGTCTTCTTCACGACTCATCGCTCCTCTGCGCGCGCGGCCACTGGATGCAGGCACGGTAACAACGACCGGCCCACCAGTGCGTGGGCCTGTGGACCCAGACGTCGTAGGGCGCGAGAGTTATCCACAGGGGTCGCGCGGGCCGGGCCCCGCCTGCGAACCTCGATGACATGAGCCGCACCACGGGGGAACCGGAACTGGTCTCGCTGACCGCATTGGCCCAGAGCCAGCGCGGTGTCCTGCTGACACGTCAGGCCGCCGAGCTGGGCTGGACGCCGTCCCGCCTCCACCGCCGGCTCAAACGGGACGGCTGGACTCCGGTCCGCCGGGGAACCTGGGCCGTACCCGGACTCGCGGTCGACCGGACGGTAAGACTGCGAGCGGTTCAACTCGCCCACCCCCGACTGATCGCAAGCCACCGGACGGCGGCGTGGCTGCACGGGATCGAGCTGCCGTGGACGACGAACACCACGGAGCCGGGGCTGGAGTTCACGACTCCCACTGACACGAGCACATCCATCACCCTGCCCCCACAGGCCCGCGTACACCGGGCGCCGCTGCCCTCGGGAGCCACGGCGTACATCTCCGGGATCCGCGTCACCGCGGTCACCCGTACCCTCGCGGACCTGCTGCGGTCGAGCCCGAGGGAGGAGGCGCTGGTCGCTGTCGAGTCCGCGGTGTCCATCCGCCCGCTGCGGGGCGACCCAAAGTCCAGACGCCCCGCGTTCACGCACCTCGCAGCGATCGGCGACGCGCTGGAATCCGGCCCTCGGCGGGGGGTACGGGCCGGGCGCGCCCGGCTGGCACTCGCCGACCGGAGGAGCGGCTCACCCGCCGAGACCGTAGCCCGCCTGCGCATACACGACGCGGGCCTGCACCCCGAGCCCCAGGCGCACGTCAGACGGCCGGGCGGTCGGCGTCTGTCGGTGGACTTCCTGTTCCGGGCGGAGGGTGTAGCGGTGGAGATCGAGGGCTACGCGTACCACGGCGACCGAACGGCCCACGACCGCGACGTCCGCCGCTTCAACGAACTCGCCCTGTGCGGAGCCATCCGCAGGTCGCTGCGCTTCACCGCGATCGACGTCTACCGCCGACCGGACACAATGATCGACGAGATCCGCAGCGCACTGACACTGGCAAGCGCGGTCTGACGCCCAACGCCCTCCACCCCGTCCCTAGACCGTTGCCCGTCCCCCGTCCCCCGTCCCCCGCGGCGGGATGTTGTAGTTGAGGCGGAAGAGGTTCTCCGGGTCGTGGGCCGCCTTGATCTCGCCCAGCCGCTTGATCACTTCGGGTGTGTAGGCGGTACGGACCCGCTCCCGGCCGGCGTTCTCGCCATAGCCCATGAAGTTCAGGCTTCTGCCTGTGCTCCAGGGCTCCAGCGCGTCGAAGAGGCGCTGGAGGACCGGTCGGCTCTCCTTCTCGGTGCCGCCGAACAGCAGCGTGACGACGGACAGGATGTACTGCGCCTCCCGGTGCGACACCGCGTTGGGGTGCGCGGGCGCCGCAGCCAACGCGCCGCCCAAGTGCCGCAGTTCCACCACACACGGCACCGTCGCCTGCGGCCCGGCGTGCTCCAGGACCGTACCCAGCGCTTCGTCGCCGAGCCCCTCGAACAGGGCGACCTCCCGCAGGAACGGCACCGCCACCGGCGGGTCGTCATGGATGGACGCGCTCTGTGCGTACGGCATCTCCCGCAGCGCGTCGAAGAGCGCGGGGCCGGCCGTGTCACGCAGCGGTGCGACCAGCCGCTCGCCCTCTTCCTGGCTGCCGGTGAACGCGATCCGTACGTGGTAGATGTGCCGGCCGCGCATCGGCTCAGGCACTTCCTCGACGTCCGGCATCGGGATCAGCGCCACCGAGGAGTTCATCTCCTGCGGCAGGCCGGCGGTCCAGCGAAGGTACGCCCGCAGAACATCGGGCGCCGCTTCGGCGTCGTAGAAGATCCCCCCGCCGTACAGCCTGGCCACCGGGACGAGGCCCATGCGCAACCGGGTCACGATGCCGAAGTTGTCCCTGCCGCCCAGCAGCGCCCAGTACAGGTCGGGCTCGCTGTCCGCGGTGACGTGACGCAGGCTGCCGTCGGCGGTCACCACGTCCATGCTGCGCACCTGGTCGGCCGCGTAACCGAACGAGCGCACCAGCAGTCCGATTCCACCGCCCAGGACGTAGGAGACGACGCCGACGTGCGGCGCGGAACCGTTCAGCGGCGCCAGCCCGTACGGGACCGTCTCGGGGATGACCTGCTCGAAGCGGACACCGGCCTCGACGGTCACGGTGCGCGCGGCGGGGTCCACGTCCACGCCGCTCATCCGGCCGGTCGTGATCAGCAGGCCGCCCTCGGCCGGCACCGAGTAGCCGTGCCCGGTGGCCTGCACCGCGACAGGCAGCCCGTGCTCCGCAGCGAACCGCACAGCCGCCTGGACGTCCTCCGCCCGGGTGGCGCCGACGATCACGTCGGGCCGGTGCCGCACCGCGAGGTTAAACCCGGTCCGCTCCTCGTCGTAACTCTCGTCGCCGGGCCGCAGGACCGGGCCCTCGACATGGGATACGAGCGTTTCGATGTCAATGTGCCGCACAACGTTCTCCGTTCGGTTCGTCCGACGGCCACGATCTTGAGGCTGAAACCTGACACCCACCGACAGGTATGCAGGAGAGAAAGCAGAGATAAGAGGAGAGGAGACTCCACACATGAAGTTCGACCGACTGTTGTCCACCCTGCTTCTGCTGCAACAGCGCGACCTGGTCCCGGCGACCGAGCTCGCCAAGCGTCTGGAGGTATCGGTTCGCACCGTCTACCGCGACGTCGAAGCGCTGTCGGCGGCCGGCGTGCCGGTCTACACGGAGCGCGGCAAGTACGGCGGCATCCGGCTCCTCCCCGGCTTCCGTACGGACATGACCGGGCTGACCAGGGACGAGGCGCGGGCGCTGTTCGTACTGGTCGGCCAGAGCGCGCACTCGGCGCTCGGGCTCGACCACGCCCTCGGTTCCGCGCTGCGCAAGATGATGGCGGCGCTGCCCGAACCGCACCGGCCAGTGGCCGAACTCAGCAGCCGCCGCGTCCTGATCGATCCGGACCGCTGGCTGGCCGGGCCACGCGCCGAGGCCGGCCTGGAGGTGCTGTACACCGCCGTGCTCGCCGACCGGCGGCTGAGCATCGGCTACCGGCACAGCGGCAGCACGAAGCTGAACCGCTACACCGTCGATCCGTACGGACTGGTCTGCAAGGCGGGCACCTGGTACCTCGTGGCCGACCATGGAGGCGGACCACGGCTGTTCCGCACCGACCGGCTCTCCGACTCCACCGTCACCGCCGAACCGGTGTGCCGCCGCGACGGCATGGAGCTGGCGCAGGTGTGGGAGGAACTTCGGCTCGAGGTGGAGGACCGCGGTACGGCGATACGAGTGGTGGCACGGGTGCGCCGGCACCGACTGGACATGGTCAGACGGATCACCGGTGCGAACTACCGCGGCCCGGCCTCGCCCGCCACGACCCCAGGCGGCAGCGCCGAGGCGGGCGCAGGCCCGGGCGCAGGCCACGGCGCCGACCAGGACGCCGGCGAGTGGCTCACGGCCGAGCTGACCTATCCGGTATTCACCGCTGTCCGCCAGTTGCTCCAGTTCGGCACCGACGTCGAGGTCCTCGGCCCGCCGGAAGCCTTGCGGGAACTGTCCAGGGCTGTGGCCAGCCTCTCCTCGCTCTACCCACCGAGCACGGGTTGAGCCGACCACGCGGCACTGCTCGGCGATGTGCAGGGAGTACGTCCAACTCGGCCTGCTAGAGGGACAGTTGTAGGCCACCTATAGAGTTCGGCCATGACCACAGACAACCAGCCGGTGGACGCACCGGGCTCGTCCGTCACGTTCATCAACATCTTCGAAGTAGCTGCCGAGCAGGTCGACGCGTTCGCCGCCCAGTGGGAGCAGCGCGCCGCAATCATGAGCACCAAGCCGGGTTTCATCGACTCCCGGCTGCACCGGGCCCGTTCGTCGGAGAGCCGGTTCCAGCTCGTCAACGTGGCTCACTGGGAAAGCCAGGAGGCGTGGGAAGCCGCCACCGCGGACACGGAGTTCCAGGCCCGAACCCGAGCCGCGCGGGAGAACAAGCAGACACCGATCACGGCAAACCCAGCCTTGTACGACGTCGCTGTCGACTTCTCCGTGCCCCGCGGCTGACCATGGCCTAACCGGTGCGCAGTGTCGCCGTGAGCGTGAGGCTGCCGGGGAGCGCCGCGCAGGCGTCGCGCACGTGGGCGGCCAGTTCGCCTCGTACGGGCATGCCCGGCTCGGGCACCCACGCGTCCAACGCGCAGTGGAAGGCCGCGACCAGCATGTCCACGGCCAGCCGTGGCCGCAGGTCGACCGGTGCGGCAGCGGCAGCGGCACCACCGCCACCGCCACCGCCGCCCGCGAAGTCCAGCCGCCGATGCAGCAGCTCCAGCGCCGCCCGGCTCGTGCGGTGGCAGAAGTGCAGGCCGTGCGCGTCCATCGACGGCGTACTCGCCGCCAGTTGGCGGCTGATCAGCACCCGCCTCGTCCAGCGGCCGTCCGCAGCCATCCTCTCCACCGCCGCGAACAACGCGTCCCGCAGCATCTCCAGCACCGGGCGGTCGCCCGGCTCCCGCGTCTCCAGCTCGTCGAGGAAGGCCAGCCACAGGTCCTGCGTGGGCGCCATGGCCACGTCTTCCTTGCTGCTGAAGTACCGGAAGAACGTGCGCTTGGAGACCTCCACCGAGTCGCAGAGCTCGTCGAGAGTCACCCCACCGAAGCCCCGCTCGCCGAACAGCTCCAGAGCGCTGTCGATCAATGCCTGCCGCGTACGCAGCTTCTTGCGCTCTCGCAGCGGCAACTCGTTCGTCATGGGCGCCGTCATGGAGGCAAGAGTACCCAAGGGCACCTGAGAGGTAAAAGCCACTTGCACACTTGTGCCACCCAGTGGCATAAAGAGGGCTCCTCGACCAACGAAAGGGTGCCCCCCATGCGTGCTCTGCTCGTCGACCGTCCTTCCCGCTCCCTGTCCGCATCCGCCGGACTGCGGCTGGGAGAGGCCCCCGATCCCCAACCCGCCCCGCACCAGGCCCTGATACGGGTGACAGCGGCCTCCCTCAACTACGGCGAGGTCCGGTTCAGCCTGGCGGACACCCCCGACGGCACCGTCCTCGGGTGGGATGCGGCCGGCGTGGTGGAGCAGGCCGCCGCCGACGGGTCCGGTCCGGCAGTCGGCACACCGGTCGTGACCCTCGGTCTCGACGGCGCGTGGGCCGAGCTGCGCGCCGTCGACACCGACTGGATCGGCACCGTCCCGGCCGGAGCCGATCTCGGGTCCGTCAGTACGGTTCCCGTCGCGGGAACCAGCGCCCCGCGAGCCCTGCACCGCCTCGGCCCGATCCTCGGCAGGCGGGTCCTCGTCACCGGAGCCACGGGCGGCACGGGCCGGTACGCCGTCCAACTCGCCCGGCGCGGCGGCGCGTACGTCATCGCATCCACCGGAGACCCCGAGCGCCACGGCGACAGCCTGCGCGCCCAGGGTGCGCACGAGGTGGTGACGGGGTCCGGACTCCCCCACCTCAAGGAGCCGGTGCACGGCGCCGTGGATCTCGTGGGAGGACAGCAACTCATCGATGCCTACAGCATGCTGGCCGAGCGCGGCACACTGGTCGCCGTCGGACACGCCGCGCATGAGGGCGAGACGTTTCCGTACGGCGCCCTCTTCGGCGACAACGGCCGGCACGACCGCTCGATCGTCACCTTCTCCCTGCCTGCCTGCGACGGCCTCGCCCCCGACCTGACGTGGCTCGCACAACGTGTCGCGTCCGGCGAGCTCGACCCGCAGATCTCATGGCGCGGCGGCTGGGAGAAGGCCGGGGACGCCATCGGCGCACTGCTCGAACGCCGGCTCCACGGCAAGGCGGTCCTGGACATCACCTGACACCCCCGGTCCGTGACGCCCCGCTCCCTGACGCCCCAACCCCCCCGGCTCCATGCCGTGTGTTACGGGGGCGGAGACACCGCCCACAGCTGCGACCGCTTCGCCGTACGCCCGTCGCCGGAGGATTGGCCGCGCAGACGCCGGCCCAGCCAGGGGCCCAGATGCGCGGCGATCCAGCGGAGTTCGGCCGTCGCTGCCCGCCGGCCGGTGACGGCGGTGTACGGCGGCAGGGGTCGCGTCCACCCGTCGTCGGCGCCGGGGAGCTGGACGGCGTGGGCTGCGGCGGCAGCGAACCGTTCGTGGCCGAGAGGGCTCAGATGGAGCCGGTCCTCCGTCCAGACGCGCGGGTCGACGGCGAAAGCGTGCCCAGCGGTTTCGACGACCGGGACACCGTGGCGGGCGGCCGCCGCGCGAATGCCCGCGTTGAGGGCGTGCACACGGGGCCGCAGCGGCCGGGCGAGCGGCACGATCTTCCCGACATCGGGGAAAGTGACCGTCACCACGCGGGCCCCCGCAGCCGTGAGCGCTGCGAACATCGCCTCCAGGTGCCCGACCACCTCAACGGCGTCGAACCGTGGCCGCATCAGGTCGTTGACCCCGGCGACGACCGTCGCGAGGTCGGGGCGCAGCGCCAGGGCAGGCGCAAGCTGCTCGGCGCGGACCTGGCCAGCGAGGCGGCCCCGTACGGCGAGATTGGCGTACTGCAGGTGGGGGTTGACCGCCGCGAGATGTTCGGCGAGACGGTCCGCCCAGCCGCGCAGGCCGGTGGCGTCGTCGCCGTCGCCGAGGCCTTCGGTCTGGCTGTCACCGAGGGCGACGTAACGCTCGTACGGCAGGCCGGGCGCACGCGGCACGCCCGGCACCCCCGGCGCGTCCGGCACACGCTCAGCGCTCGACATGAGCCGCCCGCCTCTCGCGCAGTACGGCCGCGACGCGCATGCTCCACTCCCGGTTCTCCTGCTCCAGGGCCAGGCCCCGCAGGCAGGTGAGGTACGGGCCGATTCGTTCGCCCCGGCGCAGGAACTCCTCCTCGTCCAGCTCGCCGCGCATCTTGCGGAGCACCTTGCCGAAGAGCTCGATCTTGGCCTCGGCCACGGACGCCCGTTCCTCAAGCTGCTCGATCACCGGACCGGTGTCGACGGAATCGGCGGCCTGAACCTTGACCAACAGGTCGTCACGGATGAAAGACGGCTTCGACGAGGCGGCGGCGAAGGCGTCGAGCTCGGCGAGACCGGCGTCGGTGACGCGGAACAGCCGCTTGTTGGGCCGCGTCTCCTGGATCACTTGCCGCCCTGCGACCAGGCCCTCCTTCTCCAGCTTCGCCAGCTCGGCGTAGAGCTGCTGGGGCAGGGCGTGCCAGAAGTTGGCTACGCCGATGTCGAACGCCTTGGCGAGCTGGTACCCGCTGTACTCGCCTCGGCCACCACTGTCGCCGCCGGTGTCACCGGCGTCACTTCCGTCACCGACCAGCAGCGCGGCGAGTACCGCATGTCGCAATGCCATCGATGCGACCCCTTCCCTTTCGTAGCACTCCCCGCCATCATCATAGTCAAGAAAATGACTATTCAGATCGCTGACTATAAGAACGAGGTGAGGTCACGGCCATGACTATGGGAACCGCTACCGCCGATCGCTTCCGCGCCGCCGTGGAGAAGGGGGATCTCGGCGCCCTGGACGCCCTGTTCACCGACGACATCCGCCTCTACAGCCCGGTGAAGTTCCGCCCGTTCGAAGGCAAACCGTTGGTCATGGGACTCTTCGGCGTGCTGCTGCGCACCTTCGAGGACTTCCGTTACGTCGGCGAGTTCGCCGGCACGGCGGAGACCGGCGCGGATGGCACCGAGACGGCGTCGGCGGTCTTGCTCTTCCGTACGGTGGTGAACGGCAAGGCAATCCACGGCATCGACCTGCTGCACTTCGACGAAGCGGGCCTGGTCAAGGAGTTCACGGTGATGGTCCGCCCGCAGTCAGCGGTACTCGCACTAGGGGAAGCGGTGCTGGCAGGCCTCGTGGCGGACGGCCTGGTGGCAGCGCCGACCACACCGACCGCGTGACCGTGAGCCCTGCCTCTTGACCGGCGCGGTCGACGATCCGCGACTGATGCCGTCCTTGTCTTCGACGACGGGGTCCTCGACGACGGGCTACCCGGTCACCGGGCAACCGCCGCCCCCACCCGGATCGGCAACCGGGCACATTGCCGGCACATGCGGGCCGAGGCCGCCATGGCGGCGTGCGACGCGGCTGCGAGCGAGCCGGCCAGCGCGACCAGGGGCCAGTTCGTGGCCAGGAGCGAGGCGATGGCGAGCGCGAGGGTGGCGATCGCCATGGCCACGCTCGCGGTCGTACCAGCCCATGCGACCGCGAGCGGCAACCGGTGCGGCGTAGGCAGCCAGCGGGCGAGGGTGCCGGTGGCTGCCAGCCCGGCCGCGGCGAGCAGTGCGCCGACGCCCGCGACGCTGGCCAGGTGAACAGCCAGCAACTGGGCCGTACGCGGCACCATCCACTCCCCGCCGGGATCGGTGCTCCACACCAAGTACCAGCAGGCGATCAGGAACGGCGCGGTGAGTACGACGGCTCGGGCGGTGTGCCGGGCCTGGGCAATGGTCAGCTCCCGCTGACAGCTAGGCACGAGTTCGTCGGGACTTCCGAACTCCCGCACCGCTTGCCGGGCGGCTCGCTCGCGCGGCACTCCCTCGCGGGTGTACGCCGCGACCGTCTCCGCGAGGCCGTCGCGTACCTCCTCGATCATCCGGGCCTTGACTCGGGCCGGACCGCGCAGGGCGCCCGCCAAGGCCACGACGTAACCCTCGACAGGGTCGTCGAGTTCGGAGTCGGGATCCAGGACGAGGCCGCCGTCGAGGCCGCGATCGAGGCCGTCGTCGCGGTCGCGGTCGGCCGGCCGACTGGCGGCGTTCACGTGGCAGGCCGGGGCGGCGGCGCCGGGTTCAGGACAGAGCCGATCGCTGCCGTGAACTCGCGCCATGCCGTGCGCTCATTGGCGAGACTGTTCCGGCCGGCGTCGGTGAGCTCGTAGCAACGCCGTCGCCGTTCGCCGACGGAATCCCAACTGCTGCTCAGCAGCCCCAGCCGCTCCAGCCGGTTCAACGCCGGATAGATCGTGCCCGTACGCAGATCGAGCACGCCTCCGCTGCGTTGCTGGACCGCGGCGATGATCGCGTAGCCGTGCAGCGGGCCCGCTTCGAGCACGGCCAGCAGCAGCCCGTCCAGGTGTCCTCGTACCGCGTCTGCCCTCATAGGTAGGCAGCCTACCCAAAGACGCTGTAGGCATGGTACCTATTGGCAGCCAACATATAGCTGCCCGGCCCCGAGGAGCCCGCAGTGACCAAGCTGCTGCTGTCCATACATGTCCTGGCGGCGATCCTGGTGGTCGGACCGATCACCGTGGCCGCCTCGCTGTTCCCCCGCTACGCCCGGCAATCGGCAGCCGGCGGCGAGGAGCCTGACGACCGAGCCGCCGGGATCGCCGCGCTCCTGCACCGGATCTGCCGCGGCTACGCCATCGCCGGAGTCGCCGTCCCGGTCTTCGGGATCGCCACCGGCGCACAGCTCGGCGTCCTCACCGACGCCTGGCTGATCGCGTCGCTCGCCTTGACCGCGATCGCCGCGGCCGTCCTGGTCCTGGCCATCCTGCCCAGCCAACAGCGCCTGCTCGCGCCGCCCACGCCCCCGCCCCCGCACCCGGCGGGCCACGACGGGCGACCCCCCACGGTGACCCGGCTGACGATGCTCACAGGCATGTTCAACCTCCTGTGGGCGATCGTCGTCGTCCTGATGATCGTTCGCCCCGGCTCGACGACGGGAGCGTGAGCCCGTTGCGCGCGTTGCGGATCGCGGCCGGTGTCGAAGCGGCCTCCCTCGCGGCCCTGCTGCTCAACCTGCTCACCACGCACACGGAGGCGGTCAGTACGCTCGTCGGCCCCCTCCACGGCACCGCCTACCTCGTTGTCATCGCGACCACTTGGCCTGTCCCGGCCGCCGCCTCATCGGGCGCCCGATGGCTGGCCCTCGTCCCCGGAGTGGGCGGCCTGCTAGCCCTGCGGCGGATCCGCAGCCACCTTCGCCGCCCCCGCGACGCCATGACCTAACCCTCCGGCTGGAACGACGCCACCCGTGCGCCGAAGTCACCGGGGCAGGAAGGCCCAGGACTTGGTGCCGTGGTGGCGTGACTCCGGGCGTACTGCCGCCTCACCCACGCCCCAGTCGCCGCCCCAGTCGTCGACCACGGCCGCGAGCAGCCAGAGGGAACGCCGGCGCCGGTCCTCGCAGAGGATTACGGCGTCAGGGTCGACGTGGCGGGGGTGCTGGTCCCAGACGACCACGCGGAGCGCGTCGTTGCGGTGGCGGAGGGAGAGATAGAGGTCCTCCCCATGGGCCGACTTCGTCGCTGCGGCCACGAACTCAGTCGCGACGAGGAGGGCGGGCAGCCCGAAACGGTCCAGACCGTGGGCGCGCAGTGCGGAGGCCATCGCACCGCGCACGATGGCAGCGCTGCGGGGTACGCAGGGCACCGTAAGGCTGAGCGCGAGCCCACTGTCCGGGCGCCGAGGCAGGTACGGGCCGGGCTCGGGCCCCTGACCGTGCCCGGCGCCGGCCGGGCAGAGTGCGGTGCGGATGAATGGAAGCATCGTCGACTCCCTTGGTGGAGGGCAGGGCGTGTGGGTGTACGTGTGGCGTAGCGGTACGGGTGATGAGTGGTGGGCCTGTCTCCCTGACGCGGGACCGCCCCTCCCAGGGCAGGAGGTTGCGGGCAGAACCGCGCGATGCACTTCCAACTCACGTACGCGAGCCGTGCATTACTTACCGTAGGGCCGTCACGGCCTAATTTGGCCTTCCAATCCGCGAATTAAGCCCATCGTGGCTCTCTCGCACGCACAAGCGGCAGACTGCACCCGACGCACATCGAAGGGAGCGGCATGGCAGCGAGGACCTCGCCCACGGAGCGGCAGAAGCGACTGGGCGCCGAGCTGCGCAAAATGCGAACATCCGCAGGGATGTCAGCCGAGTTCGCGGCTGGGCTCCTGGCGATCGATCGCGGCAGGCTCTCGCACATCGAGACCGGCGTGCGTGCGATCGACGCCGACCGTGTGCGCACGTTGGCCTGCAACTGCAGCTGCACAGACAAGGAGTACGTCGACGCGCTGATCGAAATGGCCCAGCCCCGCCAGCGCGGCTGGTGGGAGCGGTACCGGGGCAGTCTGCCGGCCGGACTGCTGGACATCGCGGAACTGGAGGCCGGCGCCACTCGCATGCGTTCGGCCCACTCCGTGCACATCCCAGGCATGCTGCAAACGAGCGACCACGCCCTCGCCGTCTTCCGCGTCGTTGTCCCGCCCCTGCCGGAGCACGAAGTTGCGCTGAGGCTCGCACATCGCGTGGAACGTCAGCAGGTCCTGGAGGGTACTTCCCCACCCGAGTACGTCGGCATCGTCCACGAAGCCGCCTTGCGTATGCAGTTCGGCGGACGAAACGTGGCACGCGCCCAACTTCAACACCTACTGGCACTGTCGGAGCGGGACCACATCAGCTTGCTGGTCATCCCGTTCGCGGCCGGGGCCTTCCCAGGGGCCGGTCAAACGGTCAACTATGCCGAGGGGCCGGTTGCCCAACTGGACACAGTGCAGATCGACAGCACACACGGCCCGGAATTCCTCTATGCCGATGCCCAGTTGGCGAAGTACCGAGCACACCTCGACTGGATGGAACGGATCGCCCTGCCACCTGAAGCGTCACGGGACTTCATCCATGACATCGCACGACAGATCTGAGGAGGCCTCCATGCCGGACATCATGTGGGAAGAGCCGTTCTGCGGCGAGGGAGCCAGTTGCTTCCGTCTCGGTACCGACGCACAAGGCAACGGTTACATCGCCATCAACGGCGAGGAGGCGCACTACCTCACCGACAGCCACGAGGCGCTGCGCACCATGATCCGCGACATCAAGGCCGGCAAGGCGGACCACCTCTTGTAGTCATCGGCGGACCCGGTCGGCGTCGGCAACCAATTCGCCGACGCTGGCCGGGCTCAGCGAGCCATCCTCCCGCCAGGCTTCCCCGCTCGCTTCTCTCATGTGCCAGCTCATGTGCCAGCTCAGCTCTCAGTGCCCGACTCGGACACTTCGCCGCGCGGGAACGAGACCTCTACACGCCTGTTCTTCTTGCGGCCTTCCTCCGAGTCGTTATCGGCGATCGGATAGTCCTCGCTGTACCCGCGAATCTCGAACGTGACGGTGGAGTCAAGGGACTTGTTCAGTTCCTGCTGCACCGCGTCCGCTCGCTTCTTGGACAACACCTTGCCGTGCTCGTACGAGCCGAGGTCGTCCGTGAATCCGAAGACCCGGATCTTGGTCGCCTTCTGGGCGAGGATCTCGTCGGCAATGGCCTTGATACGGGACGCGGCCTCCGCGTTGAGCTTGGCACTGTCCTTGCCAAACAGCACCTCTGCCTGAAGCGCGAACTTCACGTCGGAGTTCGTGTCCTCGCGCCGCTCCTCGCCGCCGAGGTCTTCGACGACGGACTTGATGTCGATGACGCGGGCGGGGGCGAGGGTGGCCCCGTCGCCCAGTTTGAGGCCTGGTGAGTTGGAGTCGACTTCGGGGGGCGGCGATGACGTGGTGCTGCCGGGGGGTGCGCTGGGTTCGGGGTCGGCATGGGCGCTCGTCACGGACAGGCCCGTGAACAGCACCGCTGTGGCAAGAGTGGCTGCGGCGAGGTGCGCTGGGCGACTTCGGGAGAGGGTGAAGGACATGGGGTCACTCGCCATCGGAGATCTCGATGGTCGCCACGGGCATGTCAGCGATTTGGAAGTCAACCTTGACGGTTTCCGCCGGGGGGGCAGGGAACTGGGCGTACCACGTCTTCTCCTCGTTCTCCTTGAAGCCGCCGGAGAACTGAGTGCACAAGCAGCGCCCATCGGTGTCGCGAAGAATGAGGTACTTCTTCTTCCCAACCTGGTCCACCAAGGAAGCGCCAGCCATGGAAGCAGCGTTGCCGGAGAGCTCCTTTTCGTTTCCCCTCCAAGAAGTGGGGTTCCAGAACTTCCCACTACCGTTCTTCATTTTGCCGGAGATCGTGAGGAAGCCTCCCTCGTCCCGCACCGCTGAGTTGACAATGAGAGTGGTGTTGTTTCCGCCACCAGTCACCTCAGCCAAGACAGTCTCTTCAACCGGGCCCGGTGACTCCTCGTCCCTGGGCTTCTCCTTTCCCTTCCCGCCGGAGTCAGCGGGCGTCGAAGACGAGCCCGCATTGGGCTTGTCGCCCTCGTCCCCGCCGCAACCGGCCACCGTGAGGACCAAGCCAGTCGTGATCGCCACCGCGGTCAGTGCCCTTCGGGCCTTCATGGCGTGCCGCATGCTCATCGCTTACTCTTCCTTTTCTTTACGTTCGCTCGTCACTCGGCCAGATGAACGGAGAACAGGTCCTTCGGGTACGGCAAGTCAGCTTCGACGAAGTCTTTAGGGTCGATTTCCCAGAGCCCGCTACCCTCGCAGTCAATCTCGATCAGCTTCGCCGGGTCGCTGCCGCCCACCATCTCGCATCGGGGCTCGATCACAGCAGTGGCGTCGGCCTTGGCGCGTGTGTTCTCCGTATCCGGGATGACAGAGTCACCCACCGTGAAGCGGGTCTCGATCCTGGCCGTAAATGCGGGGTAACCGTTGACCTCGGTGAGTTCGACCGGACCATCAAGGTTCGAGTCGTTTTCACCAGCGAGCTGCGCCGCAGCAGCCTCATATCCGCCGCCGAAGTCCCCCTCGGCCATCAACCACCTCGGCCATGCAACGGGATCACCCAGGTGCTCGAAGAAACCGTCGGTCAGCTCGTCCCGTGCATCCTGAGCCGCAGCGAGTGCTGCCGCGTCAGCGGCCGACTGGCCGGCATTGCGGGCAACAGCCGCCTGAGCGAAGGCAAAGTACGCGAACGCAAGAAAGAGCAGACCCCCCACCACCACGACGTACATGGGGAGGGTCTGCCCTCGGTCCTGCCGAAACCTGCCAGACGTCAGCCGCCGGTGATGTCGTCCACGGCATCGCCGATAGCCGTCGAAATTGTCTCGTCCAAGTTCAGCTCCCGAACCGCCACCACGATCAGCGCGATCACAACCACCAAACCCGCGTACTCCACGACACTCGCGCCCTCGTCCGCCCGCTTCTGCATGCGGGACACGACCGTGTTCCGCCAGTTCGTGATCGCGAGCTGGGTCTTCGTGGCGGTCTTGAGCGCGATGTCCTTCGACATGGGGTACCCCTCCGAGTTGGGCCGACGTGTGTGTCTCGACACGAGCAACGTACGTCGGAACAGGGGTCCCGCCAGAGGGCCCGTGGGCCCAACTCTGGGCCCAATAGCCGGATTGGGCCCGGCACAGCACTGCACTCGTCCGCTCAGCCATGACTGGTCGTCCCCCTCGCCGATCCCAGCCACAACGCGATCGCCTCGCTCCTGCTCGCGCTGTGAAGTTTCGCGAAGATGCGGTTGATGTGGTTTTTGACGGTCTTCTCACTGATGAAACAGGTGGCGGCGATCTGCTGGTTGCTCATCCCTGACGCGATCAGGTCCATGACCTCCACCTCCCTCGCACTCAGCCCGAAGTCCTGCGTACTGCGCCCCCGCCGACCCGGTGGCCGACCAGTTGAATACTGTGCCATGTCCGATTGCATCTGCGAAGAGTTTTCGCTCAGTCGTCCCGAATCCAAGACATCTGGCCCGCTATTGGGCTCCCGCGAAGCGTGTGCACTCGCATCGCCCGCCCCCGCGTGGCCAGGAATCCGACTCGCGCCCGTGTACGGCGCACCCGTGGCGTACACCGTGCCGAGCCCCTCCGGAAGCTCCGTCCCCGCCCCGGCCGGGGCAGCGCCGCCACCACCGCGCATATGGGCCAGCAGCGCGTCCTGCGCCGACGCCGTGAAGTGGGCGCGGCCCTCCTTGATGTCCCGTACCGCGCCGACCAGTTGCTCTGCCGTGAACTCGCCGTGCACCAGGTAGCCGCCCGCGCCGAGCCGCAACGCCTCGCGCACGATCTCGCTCTCGCGGCTGTACGTCAGCATCATCACCGGCGCCACCTGGACCAGGTACGGCAGCGCGGAGATGCCGTCGACGCCCGGCATCCGGACGTCCAGCAGCACGACATCCGGGCGGTAGTGCTGAGCCGCGGCCAGTGCCTGGCGGCCGTCGGCCGCCTCGGCGACGATCTCCACGTCGTCGCGGCCCCCGAGCAGGACGGTGAGGCCTGCCCGTACGACCGGATTGTCGTCGGCGATGAGGACGCGCAGGAGGGACGGCGGACCGAAGGGTTCCAGGGGGAGGGAAGGGTCGGGGAATGCCGCCGCCGGCGGGGGAACGCGGATCCCGGCGGGGGTGTGTTCCGAGCGGGGTTCGACCGTGTGCGACGACGTGTGCTGGGACACGTGGGACGGCGACGACACGGACTGACGGGGCCCGGAGCTGTACGAGCTTTCGTCCGGCATGGTGCGGCCTCCTCTCGGGAGAGTGAGTGGGGACGGAGTGACGGGGGACGGTGACTGGGGACGGTGTGGGCGGGCGGTCGTTGGCGGCTCAGTTCGTCAGGCGGCGTGTCGACGGTGGCAGCGGTGGAAGCGGTGGCAATGCCGGCAGGGGCTGTCGCGGCTGAGAGCCTGTCGCGCCCGCCGGTACCAGCGCCGCCGTCGGGAGTTCCAGGCGTACTTCAGTGCCTCCCGCGCTGCGGCCCCGGCCGATGCGGATACGAGCACCGATACCGGCCGCCCGCTCGACCATCCCCACCAGCCCGAAGTGGCCGGCCTTGCGCAGGTCGTCGAGGCTGATGCCGGCGGGCAGGCCCCGGCCGTCGTCGAGCACGCTGATGCGCAGTACGCCGTCCACCAGGCCGCACTCCACCGTCACGCGGGAGGCGTGGGCGTGGCGGTGGCTGTTCTCCATGGCCTCCGTGGCGATCGTCAGGAGGTGGCGCGCGATCGCATGGGGAACGGTCACCGGCACGGGAGAGGGGGCGGGAGACAAGGCCGGGGACGGCGACCCACCCAGCGGCGACAGCGGCGTCCCGCCCGCCACCCGAAACGCCGTCGCGATCCCCGTCCGGTGGCCGAAGTCCGCCAGCCGCGCCGCGAGTTCGTCCGCGACCAGCACTCCGCCGGTGTCGTAGTCCGCCTGTCGGCGCAGGTCGGACAGGATCTCGCGGGACTCCGCCGCCGCCCGCCGCGCCGAGCGCGCGACCATGCCCGCCTGGTGCTTGACGGTCAGCGGGTCCATCCGGTCGGCGGACTGCGCCAGCCCCTCCGCCGCCATCGCGACGCCGTGCAGGGTCTTGGCGACCGAATCATGCATCTCCCTGGCCAGGCGTGCCCGCTCACCCTCCACCGCGTCCGTGACCGCGAGCCTGGCATTGGCCTCGGAAAGCGCCTGCGTGGCCGCCCCGAAGCGGAACATCAGGTTCCGCAATGTCACGCCGATGATTCCGGCCGCCACGCAGAAACCGCTTATCAGCAGCGTGCTGGCCGGGCTCGCCATCCGCTGCGCCCACGCCGTGTAGGCCGCCGCCAGCAGCAGGATCTGGATCGCGGTGAAGATGCCAGCGCCCCGCCAGCCGTACAGCAGGCCCGCGAGGAGCGGCGTACAGACGGTGGCGTAGCCGAGGGCCGAGTCCGGTGAGGCCGTCAGCAGCAGGACGGAACCGAAGAGCACGTCGACGCCCATCAGCGTGCGGTACTTGATGAGCAGCGGGCCGAACACCTCCCAGTCCCGCAGCATCGCGTACGAGCCCACGAAGCTGAACACCACGGCACCGCCGACCAGCCAGCCCCCGACCTGCCCCTCGGCCCTGGCGAGCGCGAAGGGTGCCCCGAGCGCGATCATGGCGAGGCGGAAGCCGAAGACCTGGCGGCACAGCGCCTGGAGGGCGTTGATCTGGATCGGGATGCTCGGTGCCGGTACGTCGTCGGCCAGGGCGGACGCGGGGGGCATGTCCGGGGCGGCCACACCGCCTTGCAGCGCCGGCCCGCCACTGTGCGAAGACCGGGGGCGGGAGCGGAACCCATGCCGCAGCCCATCCCCCGGCCCGCGCCCCAGCCCGCGCCGCAGCCCATGCCCCAGCGCCTGCCCGAGCCCCTGACCGAGCCGGATCGTCGGAAGCGACACCATGGCCGTCAGCCGCCGAAGACCGAGCCGAAGTCGGTCTCCGACCCCAGGAACATGTTGGCCACGATGAGAAGCAGCGTGGCCGGGACCATGAACGCGAGCGTGACCACCGTCGTCTTGGGGATGGCCTTGGCGGCGCGCCGCCGGGAGTTCTGGGCATCGGTGCGGCGCATGTCGTTGGCGATCTGGATCAGGGTGTCGGCGATCGGAGCGCCGAGTTCCTCGCCCTGCTGGAGCGCCGTCACGAACTGGGAGACCTGTTCGGACTCGTTGCGCCGGCGCAGTTCGTCGAAGGCCTGGCGCCGGCTCACGCCCATGTCCATCTGGCGCAGGGTGATGCGTACCTCGTCGGCCCATGGGCCTTCGTACTTCTCCGAGACGCGGTCCAGGGCCTGCCGGAAGCCGAGGCCCGCGCTGACGACGACGGCGAGTACGTCGAGGAAGTCGGGCAGGGTCCGCTCGATGACGTCCTTGCGTTCACGGATGGCCTGCCAGATGGTGACGTCGGCCGCGAACCACCCGTAGGCGATGCAGAAGACGCCGAAGAGCGGCAGGTCCTTCATCAGAAGTACGAGCGCCGAGAAGCCGCCGAACAGGCCGTACACGGCGCGGCGCGCGGCGTACCGGTCGACGGTGAGGCCGCCGGGGTTGCCCGCCATGTCGATCTTGCGGCGCTTCTTGTCGACGAGCCTCGGCCCCATGATGCGAAGGACGGTCGGGGCGAAGCGCATGCCGAGGCGGTCGACCGCCGATTCCGTCCCCGAGACGCGCGAGGCGCCGATCTCCAGGGCGACGGCCAGGTCGCCGGGGATCTTGGCCTCGGCGCGGTACATCCTGATGCCCTGGAACACGCCCGCGACGCTCAGAGCGACCACCAGCGCGAGAAGCAGTCCCATGCCGGACACCTCCTGTTTCAGCTCGTACGGGCGATTCGGGTTTCAGGGGCGGGCGGGCTCAGACGTCGATCTTGCCCAGGCGGCGCATCGCTATGAAGCCGAGCGCGTAGAGACCTATGGCCACGATCACGACGATCTGGCCGACCGGGGTGCCCGTCATCCGTGCCATGGAGCCCGGAGTGACGGAGTTCAGCATGATCATCGCGCCGAGGCCGAGCAGCGGGATGGTGTACGCGGTGGCATTGACCTCGGCCAGCATGGTGCGAACCTCGCGACGCGTCTCCTTGCGCTCCTCCAGCGTCTCGGTGAGGTTGCGGAGCGATCCGACGACCGTGCCGCCGGCCCGGTTGGAGAGCACCAGGGTCGTGACCAGGACGACGAGTTCGCGCGACGGCAGGCGTTCGGCCAGCTCTCCCAGGGCGTCGTCGATGGACCGGCCGACCGCCAACTGGTTCGCCACGCCCGCCAGTTCCTCGCCCGCCGGTGCTTCCAGCTCCTCGGCCGCCATGCTCAGCGCGGTACGGAGGGCCAGTCCGGCGGCCGTCGCGTTGGCGAGTATGCGGGACAGGTCGGGAAGCTGGTTGATGAAGGCCTCGATCCGCTTCTGCCGCTGCCAGTTGAGGAACGCGCTGCCGCCCCAGACGGCGACCAGACCGGCGACGGGGCCGAAGAAGGGCGCCAGTACCGAGGCGGCGATCAGCCAGAGGGCGGCCACGCCGACGACCACGTAGACGAAGAACTCGCCCGCTGTCAGGTCGAGTCCGGTGGCCGAGAGGCGTACGTGGATCCTCTTGCCGAGAGCGGTCTTCCGCAGCCGCCGGTCGACCCCCCGGAAGCGCCGCTGCCTGCCCACGGCGTGCGGGCCCGTGATGGCCAGGCGGTCGACGATCGCGGCACGCTGGGCCTTGCCCGAGACGTACGTGTGAAGCCCGGCGACACCCAGGGCGCCGCAGAGCAGCGTGCTGCCGATCGCCAGCATTGCGGGATTGTTCATCGCGTACCTACTGGGCCTCTCGTACGTAGAGCGGATTGAGCGGGTCGAGCGGATCGTCGGGGTCCGTCACGCCGAACGCGGGCGGGATCGGCTCGTTCGCCAGGTGGAGCCGGTCCGCGATACGGCGTGGCAGCCCCAGATGTTCGAACCGGCCGTGGACGACGCGGTCCGCGCTCATCGGCTGGGCGGCGAAGCGCGAGACGGTCGCGATCTGGAACCGCTCCCGGCCGTGGGACACCAGAATCGCGATCTCGCTGATCTTGCGGGAGCCGTCCGCCATGCGCGCCAACTGGACCAGGACGTCGACGGCGCTGTTGATCTGGTCCCTGAGCGCCTCGAACGGAATCTCGACCTCCGACATCGAGCCGAGCGTCTGGAGGCGCATCAGGGCGTCCTCGGCGCTGTTGGCGTGGACGGTGGCGAGCGATCCGTCGTGGCCGGTCGACATCGCCTGGAGCATGTCGAGCGTCTCGCCGCCACGCACCTCACCGACGATGATGCGGTCGGGGCGCATGCGCAGGGAGTTGCGTACGAGATCACGGATCGTGATCTGCCCCTTGCCCTCGACGTTGGCCGGGCGGGTCTCCAGGCGGATGACGTGCGCCTGCTGGAGCTGGAGCTCGGCGGCGTCCTCGACGGTGATGATGCGCTCGTGGTCGGGGATGAGACCGGAGAGCGCGTTGAGGAGCGTGGTCTTGCCGCTGCCCGTACCGCCGGACACGATGACGTTGAAACGGGCGCGCACGAGGGCCGACAGGAGCATCAGCATCTGCTCGTCGAGCGTCCCGAGTTCGATCAGTTCCTGGAGGCGGTACGCGCGCGGGAAGCGGCGGATCGTGAGCGTCGGGCCGGTCAGGGACAGCGGCGGGATGATGACGTTGACGCGCTCGCCGGACGGGAGACGGGCGTCGACCATCGGATTCGACTCGTCTACACGGCGGTTGACGGTCGAGACGATGCGTTCGATGGTCTGCATGAGCTGCTCGTTGGACGCGAAGCGCATGGGGAGCTGCTCGACCCGGCCGGCGCGCTCGACGAAGATCGAGTCGGGGCCGTTCACCATGATCTCGGTGATGGACGCGTCTTCGAGGAGCGGTTCCAGTACGCCGAGTCCGAGCGCCTCGTCGACGACGCGGCGGATGAGCTGGGAGCGCTCGGCGGTGGAGAGGACGGGCCCCTCGCGGCTGATGATGTGGGCGAGTACGCGCTCCAGCCGGGCCCGCCGCTCGGCGGCCGCGAGCGAGGACATCTCCGCGAGGTCGATCTCCTCAAGCAGCTTGGTGCGGTAGGTGGCGACCAGGTGGCCGTCCTCCCGCCCTCCCGCGTGCTCGTCGGGGGCGGTGATGCGTGCCCGCAGACTCATGTGCGTGACTCCTTGTTGGTGCGGATCGCTGGTGCGGACCTCTCGTGGGGCCTCTCGTGGGGACGTTCCGTGCGGACCTCTCGTGCTGACCTCTCGTGCGGACCTCTCGTGGGGGCTCTCGTGGGGCCTTCCGTACGAAAGTGGGGCGGTTACGGCTCTTCCTCGTCGGCGGGCATCGTCACCGAACGCTCGACCTCGCCGAAGCCGTCCATGCCGGGGACGACCGAAGGGATGGACACCACGGCCGTCGCGGTGACGTTGGAGCCGCCGCCCACATTGATGTCCGTACGTCCGGCCAGCCAGTTGCTCATGGCCGCCTTGCCCGTGGCCGCTCCCTGCCCCCGCAGCTCCTCCTGCGCCTCCGTACGCGCCGCCGCCCGCGCCGCCGTGCCCGCCTGGGAGGCGGCGTAACCGACGATGCCGAGCTGGATGCCGGCCATGGCGACGATCAGCAGAATGGGCAGGAAGCCGGCGAACTCCAGAATGGCCGCGCCCCGGTCCCGCTCCCGGCCGTTGATCCGGCGGCGTAAGACATTCATTGCCCGTCCCCTTCCAGCGCGGCGCCCGCCTTGCCGTCCACGTCCCACGGTTAGCTGCCGGCGCCGGGGAACAGGATCGGGGTGCTCAGACCCACATCGGCCTTCCACAGGTTGCCCTCCTGCCCACAGTCGATCCCGGTGGCGTCCTCCTGCCACGACGACGGCAGGTGCTCCTCGGCAGCGGCCACACATGCCGCCTGCGGGTCATCACCGCGCGTCGCCGCCGCCGTTGCCGCCCGCGCCCCCTCGTCCGCCGCGTTGCCCGCCAGCGAGAACGTGTAGCCGAACAGCACCGCCTGCCACATCGCAATCATCACGAAGAGGATCAGTGGCGCCATCCCCGCGAGCTCGACCGTCACCGCCCCCCGGTCCCGGTCCTTGCCCCGCCCCAGGAACCCGATCGCGCCCCGGTCGCTCCGCAGCAGCTTCCCGCCGCCCTTGCTTCCCGCGCCCGCCGCCGGCTTCACCAGCCCCAGCTCGCCCGCCAGCGCCCACAGCGCCTGCCTGACCGTGCCCCGGCTGTCCAGGTCCTGCATCCGGCCGGCGTCCGTCGCCGCCTGGAGCTCCTTGAAGCTGGCCGGGATCGCGGCCCGCGCGACCTTCGTGCCCGTGATCCGCTCCACCAGCGGCGGCTGGATCTCCGTGTTGCGGTTGTGGCGGTTGACGACGGTGGTCGTCTCCTCCGCCTTACGGATCTGGAGGCGGTCCCACATCCGCACCATGCGCTTGGCCGCCCGTACCGCCACCACGTCCGGCGTGACGACGAGCAGCGCCTGATCCGCCATCTCGACGGCGGCGGCGTTCGCGCTGTTCATCTGCGTACCGCAGTCGACGACCACGACCTCGTAACGGTTGCGGAGCGCGCTCACCACCTGCCGCGCCACCCGGTCGGTGACCTCCTCGCCCCGCTCCCCCTCGGCCGGTGCCAGCACCAGGCTGACGCCCGTGGGGTGGGAGAAGACGGCGTCCTGGAGTACGCGCGGCGAGATGTCGGCGATGCCGGCCAGGTCGACGATCGAGCGGCGGAACTGCACGTCCAGGTACGACGCCACGTCCCCCGACTGCAGGTCCAGGTCCACCAGCGCCACCGAACGCCCCGACGCCTTCGCCGCCAGAGCGAGCTGTACGGCGACAACCGTGGCCCCCGTGCCCCCCTTCGCGCCGGTCACCGTCACCACCGTGCCACCCGGCCCCGTGAAGACGTCCGGCCCCGAGCCCAGGTGGCGGCGTACGCCCGTGGACCAGGAGGCGGCGCCCTGCACGCGGGCCGCCAGCTCCTCGTAACCGAGCGGCAGTCCGACCAGGCCCCGCGCGCCCGAGTCCATGGCGGCGGTGAAGAGCGCGGGGCCGGTGTCGGCGGTGACGAGCACGACGCCGACCGCCGGGAAGCGAAGAGCCACCTCCCTGATCAGCTCCAGCGCGGGCACGGGCCCGATGCGCTCGTGCACGAGGACCACCTCGGGCAGCTCGTCGAGCGATTCGCCCGCGAGCCGCGCGAGGGTGTCGAGGAGCGAGGTGGAGTCGGTGACGGGCGCGGCCGGTTCCGCGTCGGGGAGCTGGCTGAGGAGAGTGGTGATGGCGCGGGCGGCGTCAGGATCGCCGACCGCCGGGAGGATACGAGTCGTCATACGCCGGTCCTCACTTGTCCCCGTCGAGGGTGTACTCACGGTCGCGCGGCGAGATGGTGGTGTCGCTGCCGTCGGCCACGAGGGCCAGGCGCACATGCTCGGCGAAGGACTCTGCGTACGCCACGCGCTGGGCATCGAGCGTGTTCAGAGCGAAAGTGATCGGTACGGCGTCCTTGGCCCGCCGGCTGCGGTCGTTGCTGCCGGGCTCCAGGGCCGTGATCTTGCCTACGTCGAGCACACGGGCGCCGGAGACGATCACCTGGGACTTGTTCGGCTGCCCTTCGTCCTCGCCCTCGAAGGTCGCGTAGATATTCACTCTCGAACCGGGGTTGATCTTGCCCGCCACCCCGGTGGCCGCATCGATCATGATCGCGATTTCCTGCTCGCCCGAACCGAGTTCGGGTTTCTTCACGATCATGTCGCTCTGGAGGAGGGAGCCCTTCTGGAGCTGGGTGACCGCGATCTTGCCCCGTACCTCTGCGATGTCGGTTACGGCATTGGCGGAAAGCCATCGCTTCGGCATCGAGATCTTCTCGAACTGCCCCGCGTCGAGCTGTTTGTACGGCGCCACGTCGTTCTTGAGCCGGTACGCCGCGACTTCCGGGCCCACTTTCGAGTTCACATCGCTGATCACCGAAAGCACGCCGGCGAACGCCCCGAAGGCGCAGAGAACCGACAGGAGCAGCAGGATGATGCCGCGGCGCTGACGTGAGTTCATGGAAACGGGCTACCTCGATCAGAACGTCGGATCAACGGACAGTGAGCGGGGTGGTGCGCGGTGCGGCTCGGGGGGCTCGGGTGCGGCGCGTGCATGAGGCGGTGGAACGGTGGAACTGCCGTGCTGCTTGAGGGATATGGTGCCCCGCACGGCGCTACGGCGACCCCTGGTTCAAGACACCGGCCGCGCGGGATTGGTTCTCCGGCGGGGTGAGGGGGGCCGAGCAGAACCCGCAGCGGTCACCGATGAGTTCGATGCCGCACCAGTGGCACTTCTCCCGCCGTACGGACGCCACGAGTTGGTAGAGCACGGAGATGTCCGGCAGAAAGGCGGCGAACTCGATCATTTTCGCCGTCCCCCACCAGCGCGGGGAGTCGGCGGGCAGTCCGGTTTCCTGTACGCCGGAAACCTGCCAGGCGGGGGCGAGCGTCGCGGTGACCCAGTCGGAGACGAGGGTCCCTTTGCCGACGAGGAGTTGGGTGGCGAATTCGGGCCCGCTGAGCCCGGCGCCGGCCCCGGAACCACCGCCCACACCTCCACCGGCCCCCGCACCCGTCCCACTGCTGCTGATTTTGATCAACTGCGGATCGGGATTGGCCAGTACGCCGAACTGCGAACCCGGCATCCAGGATTTCGCGTGCGACTTGAGACTGACCGGCACCCGGTCCAGCTTCGTGACCGAGTTGAGCAGCGCGCCCGCGTAGATGTAGTGCGACAGCAGCCGAGCCGCCGACGCGACGACGCCGGCGCTGAAGTCGCAGATGGACAACTGCCGGAGCTGGCGCACGAGTACGGCGATGCCCAGCGGCGGAAGGTCCAGCTTCAGCAACGCCAGCCGGTCCGTCTCCAGCATGGAGCGGATGGTGTGGAGGCGGCGTTCATGGGCGGTGGCGATCGATGCGGGGTAGACGGCAACGACGTACCCGTACCGCTCCAGCATGACGTTCATGCCGACGAGCGCGGCTTCGAGCGGCTGGGCGTCCGGGGCCTGGAGAAGGGCGGCGGTCGGAGTCTGCTGATCGGTGGGCGGCAACACCAAGTCGGCACTGGTGACTGCGATCGCGGTCGGCACGTTGGTTTCCCCGTTCACTCCGTACGCCGCTGCTCCCGGCGTCCGCAGATCGATGCTGCTCCGTCGTGCTGCACCAGCACTTTATCCACGGCCTACGTGGCGGAGAACACTTTTCGTTTTTCTCATGCGCAGCCGTGGCCGGCCGGGGCCGAAGTGGGTCGCTCGCGGGTGAGCACGCCAACGGGCGGGCGCGGCAGGGGCGGCGCGTCAGCGACAGCGCGCACCATGGCTGCCGCCGGCCCAGTAGAATGGCTGGCGGCTAGCGGCCGTTGCTGAATGGTATAAGCGGAGGTTTTAGGTGCCTCTGGGCGTTTCGCCCATGTGGGTTCGAATCCCATCGGCCGCACAGCATCGAAGGGCGCCCCGGTTGACGGGGCGCCCTTCCTCGTACCTCAGCCCAGCAGTTCCCGCACCACCGGCACCAGCGCCCGGAACGCCTTGCCGCGGTGGCTGATGGCGTTCTTCTCCGCCGGGGTCAGTTCCGCGCAGGTCACCGCGTAGCCGTCGGGCTGGAGGATGGGGTCGTAGCCGAAGCCGTTCGTGCCGGCCGGGGTGTGGCGCAGGGTGCCCTGGAGGCGGCCTTCGACCACGTGTTCCGTGCCGTCGGGGAGGGCCAGGGCCGCCGCGCAGGCGAAGTGTGCCGCGCGGTGCGGGGCGTCGATGTCCGCAAGCTGGGCCAGCAGGAGGTTGAGGTTCGCCGCGTCGTCGCCGTGGGTGCCCGACCAGCGGGCCGAGAAGATGCCGGGGGCGCCGCCCAGCACGTCGACCGCGAGGCCCGAGTCGTCGGCCACGGCGGGGAGGCCGGTGGCCCGCGCCATGGCGTGGGCCTTGAGGAGGGCGTTCTCGGCGAAGGTGACGCCGGTTTCCTTGACGTCGGGGATCTCGGGGTACGCGTCCGCGCCGACGAGGTCGTGGTGGAGACCTGCGTCGGCGAGGATCGCGTGCAGCTCGGTGATTTTCCCGGCGTTGCGGGTGGCGAGGATCAGGCGGGTCATGCCCCCAGTATCTACGGGCTTACGGAGTGCAGACCTTGCCGATCTCGGCGGCGGCGTCGGTGACGGGCCCGATGTCAGGGGTCTCGTCGCCCTTCTCGACGGCGGTGCGGACGTTGTCGACGGCCTTGTTCATGTCGTCGACGGCCTTCGACAGGTCCGCGTTGTCCGTCGTGTCCTCCAGGCTCGTCAGTTCCTTGTCGATGTTGTCGAGGGCCTCGGTGAGCTGCGTGGGGTCGTCGGCCGCGGTGGACACGGCCGTGGACAGCTTGTCGACGCTGGCGGCGATGGCCTCGGCGGTCTTCACGCAGTCCATCGCCTTGTCGAGGGCTCCGCAGCCGGCCAGGCCGGTGAGCGTGACGGCGGTGACGACGGCGAGTGCGATACGGCTGCTGTGACGGCTACGGCGACTGCGCATGGAGCGGGTCCTCCCCCAGGTACACGGATGTCGGTGTACGGATACGGGCGTGCGGTGTGCGTGTGCGGTCTTCGGGTGTGCGGACGGGCGTACGGTTCGGCCCGTACGCCCGTGCCGCGAAAGACGCACAAGTGGGCGTCCGCGGTTGCTCGCGGGCCGTCGGGGTCAGAGCGAGCCGTCCAGCGCCTTCACCTGGATCGCGGTGAGGTCGGCGCAGCCGCCGCTCGCGAGGTCGAGGAGCGCGTTCAGTTCCTTGCGGTCGAACGGTTCCGCCTCCGCCGTACCCTGGACCTCGACGAAGCGGCCGTCGCCGGTGCAGACGACGTTCATGTCGGTCTCGGCGCGGACGTCTTCCTCGTAGCAGAGGTCGAGGAGCGGGACTCCGCCGACGATGCCGACGCTGACGGCGGCGACGGTGCCGATGAGCGGCTTGCGCCCGGCCTTGACGATCTTCTTGGTCTGAGCCCAGGCGACGGCGTCGGCGAGGGCGACGTACGCGCCGGTGACGGCTGCGGTGCGGGTGCCGCCGTCGGCCTGGAGTACGTCGCAGTCCAGGACGATGGTGTTCTCGCCGAGGGCCTTGTAGTCGATGACGGCGCGCAGCGAGCGGCCGATGAGGCGGCTGATCTCGTGCGTACGGCCGCCGATCTTGCCGCGTACGGATTCGCGGTCGCCGCGGGTGTTGGTGGAGCGGGGCAGCATGGAGTACTCGGCGGTGACCCAGCCTTCGCCGCTGCCCTTGCGCCAGCGCGGGACGCCTTCGGTGACGGAGGCGGTGCAGAAGACCTTGGTGTCACCGAAGGAGATGAGGACGGAGCCCTCGGCGTGCTTGCTCCATCCGCGTTCGATGGTGACCGGGCGGAGCTGTTCGGGAGTGCGGCCGTCGATTCGAGACATGGAGTCGAGCGTAGCCGCCGGACGGGCACATGCGTGAGGGGCCCGTTCCGGTTCGAGCTTCCGCGCGATTCCGCGAGTTTCCGGATGGGGCCCCTCACGACCGAGTCATGGGCGACTCACATCATGTCTTCGATGTCCGCGGCGATGGGGTCGGCGTCGGTGCCGATGACGACCTGGATCGCGGTGCCCATCTTGACGACGCCGTGGGCGCCGGCGGCCTTGAGGGCGACCTCGTCGACGAGGTCGGGGTTGTGGACCTCAGTGCGCAGGCGGGTGATGCAGCCTTCGATCTCGTCGATGTTGTCGATACCGCCGAGCCCGGCGACGATCTTCTCAGCCTTGCTGGCCATGTCTTTCTCCCTGTTGTCAAAGCGCGAAGCTCGGCCCACCGTGGCCGCTTTGCCACGGTAACTCACGGTTGGCCCAACTTCGCGGGCGAGTAACCGCCCTGTACCGAATGATGGCGATCACCGGTGCCCTGTCTTCCGGCCGAGCTCCGGACCGTACCGCAACTGGTCTACACCAGTTTGCTACGCCCGCCAAACCTAGGTGGTTCCGGGAGGACGCCGATGAGTTCGAACAGCGGGGCCGTGCCGCGGAAGAAGTGGTGGAGTGGTCTGTTCCAGGGGCTGCAGAAGATGGGACGCAGCCTCCAGCTCCCGATCGCCGTACTGCCTGCCGCCGGCATCCTGAACCGCCTCGGTCAGCCGGACGTCTTCGGCGATGAGGGTCTGGGCTGGACGAACGTCGCCAAGGTGATGGCGGGGGCCGGTGGCGCGCTGCTCGACTCTTCGCTGGGGCTTCCGCTGCTGTTCGCGGTGGGGGTGGCGATCGGCATGGCCAGGAAGTCGGACGGTTCGACGGCGCTCGCCGCGGTGGCCGGCTTTCTTGTCTACTACGCGGTGCTGCGTCAGTTTCCGGTGGACTGCCCGCCGGGCACCATGACCGTCACGGGCGGCTGCCTCGCCGGTGACGACACCTTCACGGCGGCGACGTACCAGAATCCGGGGGTCTTCGGCGGCATCGTCATGGGCCTGCTGGCGGCGTGGTTCTGGCAGCGTTTCCACCGGGTGAAGCTGGTCGACTGGCTCGGCTTCTTCAACGGCCGCCGGCTCGTCCCGATCATCATGGCGTTCGTCGCGATCGCTTTCGCCGCGCTCTGTCTGTGGGTATGGCCGCCGGTCGGTGACGCGCTGACGAGCTTCAGCAGGTGGCTGGTGGACGCGGGGTCGTGGGGCGCGGGCATCTTCGGCGTCGCGAACCGCGCGCTGCTCGTGGTGGGCCTGCACCAGTTCCTGAACGTCTTCGTGTGGTTCCAGTTCGGTGATTACACGAAGCCCGACGGCACCGTCGTGCACGGTGACATCAACCGCTTCCTGGCGGGTGACCCGACGGCCGGCCAGTTCCTCACCGGCTTCTTCCCGATCATGATGTTCGCGCTCCCGGCCGCCGCGCTCGCCATCGCGCACACGGCGAAGCCGCATCGCCGGAAGGCGGTGAGCGGCATGATGCTGTCGGTCGGTCTGACGTCGCTCGTCACGGGCATCACCGAGCCGATCGAGTACTCGTTCCTCTTTATCGCGCCGCTGCTGTACGTGGTCCACGCCCTGCTGACCGGTGTCTCGATGGCCGTGACGTGGGAGCTGGGAGTGAAGGACGGTTTCAGCTTCTCGGCCGGGCTGATCGACTACGTCATCAACTGGAGTCTCGCGACGAAACCCTGGTTGATCATTCCGATCGGTCTGGCCTTCGCGGTCGTCTATTACGCGATCTTCCGCTTCGCGATCGTCAAGTTCAATCTGCCGACTCCGGGGCGGGAACCGGAGGAGGTCGCGGAAGAGATCGAGCGGGACGTAACCAAATAGGCGCAGACAAGCCCCCAAGGCACCCAAGGCATCCAAGACACCACCCAAGGCACCAGGACATCCAAGACATCGAAGGCGCCAAGGCCCTCGGACGAGCCCGGTCCGGGGGTCTTTCGCCCTGCCTGTGGGGTCCTGTGGCGGTGTGTCCTTGAGCACGGGAATCGCGGGTTCCTTATCCGTCCTTCACCGTGCTAAAACTGGTCTACACCACTGGAGTGGTGTAGACCACGTGGCGAGCGAGTGAGTGCGCCGCGTCATTCGAAGACGCCGCCGTCCCCCATTTCCCCCTGGCGGCGCCTTGCCCCTTGGAGGAAATGATGTCCACGGACAGCGCCGCCGCCCCCGCGGCCGCCAAGAAGAAGGGCTCCGGCGCGATGGCTGTCATGCAGCGCATCGGCCGCAGCCTCATGCTGCCGGTCGCCGTGCTGCCCGCAGCGGCGCTCCTGGTCCGGCTCGGCAACACCGACATGTTCGGCCACGAGTCGTTCCCCACGTTCATAACCAAGATCGCCGGCTACATGGCCGCGGGTGGTGGCGCCATCCTCGACAACATGGCGCTGCTGTTCGCCGTGGGCATCGCCATCGGCTTCGCGAAGAAGTCGGACGGCTCGACCGCGCTCGCGGCCGTCACCGGTTACCTGGTCTTCAAGAACGTCCTGGCCACCTTCACCGACTCCAACCTGCCCAAGGTGGCGAAGGTCGTCGAGGGCAAGATCGTCATGACAGAGGCGCCGGTCGACGCCAAGGTGCTCGGCGGTGTCGTCATGGGCATCGTCGTCGCCCTCCTCTACCAGAAGTTCTACCGGAAGAAGCTGCCGGACTGGCTGGGCTTCTTCGGCGGCCGCCGCCTCGTCCCGATCCTCTCCGCCTTCGCGGGCCTCGTCGTCGGCATCGTCTTCGGTTTCGTCTGGCCGGTACTCGGCACGGCTCTGCACAACTTCGGTGAGTGGCTGGTCGGCTCCGGGGCGGTCGGCGCCGGAATCTTTGGTGTCGCCAACCGTGCGCTGATCCCGGTCGGCATGCACCACCTGCTGAACTCGTTCCCGTGGTTCCAGGCCGGTACGTACGAGGGCAAGAGCGGCGACATCGCCCGCTTCCTGGCGGGTGACCCGTCCGCCGGGCAGTTCATGACCGGCTTCTTCCCGATCATGATGTTCGCGCTCCCGGCCGCCTGCCTCGCGATCGTGCACTGCGCCCGCCCCGAGCGCCGCAAGGCCGTCGGCGGCATGATGCTGTCCCTGGCACTGACCTCCTTCTTCACCGGCGTGACCGAGCCGATCGAGTTCACGTTCATGTTCATCGCCCCGGTGCTGTACGGGATCCACGCGGTACTGACCGGTGTCTCCATGGCCCTGACATGGGGCCTGGGCATGAAGGACGGCTTCGGCTTCTCGGCCGGCGCGATCGACTTCGGCCTGAACATCGGCATCGCGACGAAACCGTGGATGCTGCTGCTGGTCGGTCTGTGCTTCGCGGCGGTCTACTACGTGGTCTTCCGCTTCGCGATCACCAAGTTCAACCTTCCGACGCCGGGCCGTGAGTCCGACGAGGAGATCGCCGAGCTGCAGAAGGCGGAGGCGAAGTAGCCGCGCGGTTCGCGCAGCACAGAGGAGGGCCCCCGGACCGTTGTCGCTGGTCCGGGGGCCCTCCTCTGTGCGTACGTCAGATCTCGTACTCCGCGCCGGCGACAGCCAGTTCCGCCGGGCCGTCGTACACCGCGCGCGCGTCGGCCAGGTTCACTTGCGGGTCCGTCCACGGCGGGATGTGCGTGAGGACCAGCCGGCCGACAGCCGCCCGCCTGGCGTGTTCGCCCGCCTCACGGCCGTTGAGGTGGAGGTCCGGGATGTCCTCTTTGCCGTACGTGAACGACGCCTCGCACAGGAACAGGTCCACGCCGTCGGCCAGTTCGTGCAGGGCCGTGCACACTCCGGTGTCGCCGGAGTACGCGAGGGACCTGCCGCCGTGCTCGACGCGGATGCCGTACGACTCGACGGGGTGCGCCACCTTCTCCGTACGTACCGAGAAGGGGCCGATGTCGAACACGCCCGGCTTGAGCGTGTGGAAGTCGAAGACCTCGGCCATCGACTTCTCGGTCGGGGTGTCGGCGTACGCCGTCGTGAGGCGCTGCTCGGTGCCCTCGGGGCCGTACACGGGGATCGCGGGGGCGCGGCCGCCCTCCTGCCGGTAGTAGCGCGCGACGAAGTAACCGCACATGTCGATGCAGTGATCGGCGTGCAGGTGACTGAGAAAGACAGCGTCGATGTCGTAGAGACCGACGTGGCGCTGCAGCTCGCCGAGGGCGCCGTTGCCCAGGTCGAGAAGCAGCCGGAAGCCGTCGGCCTCGACGAGGTAGCTCGAGCAGGCCGATTCCGCGGACGGGAACGACCCTGAGCAGCCGACGACGGTGAGCTTCATGGAGCGTGAACCTCCGTAACAGGGACGGGGAGGGTTCGTGCGGGTTCGTCGAGCGTAAGGCGCGAAAGAGCTGGTCGCTCCTTGATGGCGGGCCGTTGTGGTTGAAGTCACCGGCACTGTCACCGGTTCGGGCGGAGCGCGCGGGGCGGGCGGGGCGCCGGTACGGTCGGGGGCATGGACATGTCCTGGTGGGTGGCGCTGGCCGCCGTAGTGGTACTTGCGCTGGTCGCGGCCGTGGTCGACGGCCGGGGCCGGGGCCGGCGACCCGAGGGGCGCACGCGGCCGCCCGCGCGCCCCGGCGAACCGCGTCGGCGCGCGCCGGAACGGGCGCCTCGGGCGGGTGAGATCTGGTGGGCCGATGTGCCGTACGAGGACGGGCCCGGCTCGAAGGACCGGCCCTGCCTGGTGTTGTCGGTCCGGGGTGACAGTGCCCTGATCGCGAAGATCACCAGCAAGCACCACGACGAGCGACCGGGGGTGATCGCGTTGCCGCCGGGGGCGGTGGGGGACGCACGGGGGCGACGCAGCTTCCTGGAGACGGATGAGCTGCGGGATGTGGGGGTGCTGGGCTTCCGACGCCGGGTGGGGGTGGCGGATCCTGCGGTTTGGGAGCGGGTGCGGCATTTGGGGCGGTGAGGGGGGTGCGGTGGCGCGGTGCGGTGCGGCGGTGCGGTGGCGAGGTGCGGCGGTGTGCTGGCGCGGTGACGCCCGCCGAGCTGGCGCGGTGAGGCGGTGCGGTGCGGTGGCGCGGTGACGCCCGCCGAGCTGGGGCGGTGCGGTGGCGCGGTGCGGCCCGCCGAGCTGGGGCGGTGCGGTGGCGCAGTGACGCCCGCCGAGCCGGGGTGGCGAGGTGTGGGCGGCGGGCGGAGCCGGGGGCGTGCCTGGCGTGAGCGGGCCGGCGCGGCAGCCTGGGCGGGCCGGGCCGCTGCGCGGAGCTTTCCCCACCCCGCCCCTTCCCGAACTGGGGCTCCGCCCCAGACCCCGCTCCTCAAACGCCGGAGGGGCTGAATGGCCCGGGGGTGGGGAAAGCCCCGCCGCAGGCGTCGCGCCGTCGCACGTCGTCGCACGCCCGCCCGCGCCCCCCTACGCCCAGAGCTGACCCTGCAGGGTTTCGATCGCCGCCTCGGTGGTCGGCGCGGTGTACACGCCCGTCGACAGGTACTTCCAGCCCCCGTCGGCCACGACGAACACGATGTCGGCCCGCTCCCCCGCCGCGACCGCCTTCTTCCCCACCCCGATCGCCGCGTGCAGCGCCGCCCCCGTCGAGACGCCCGCGAAGATTCCTTCCTGCTGAAGGAGTTCGCGCGTACGCGTCACCGCGTCCGCCGAGCCGACCGAGAAACGCGTGGTCAGGACGGACGCGTCGTACAGCTCGGGGACGAAGCCCTCGTCGAGGTTCCGCAGGCCGTACACCAGGTCGTCGTAGCGCGGCTCGGCCGCGACGATCTTGATGGCAGGGACCTGTTCGCGCAGGTAGCGGCCTACGCCCATGAGCGTGCCCGTCGTGCCCAGGCCCGCCACGAAGTGCGTAATGGTCGGGAGGTCGGTGAGGATTTCCGGGCCGGTGGTGGCGTAGTGCGCCCCCGCGTTGTCGGGGTTGCCGTACTGGTAGAGCATCACCCAGGAGGGGTTCTGCACCGAGAGTTCCTTGGCGACCCGTACGGCCGTGTTGGAGCCGCCCGCCGCCGGGGACGAGATGATCTTCGCCCCCCACATGGCGAGCAGGTCACGCCGCTCCTGGGAGGTGTTCTCCGGCATGACGCACACGATGTCGTAGCCCTTGAGGCGGGCCGCCATCGCGAGCGAGATGCCGGTGTTGCCGCTGGTGGGCTCCAGGATGGTGCAGCCGGGCGTCAACCGGCCGTCCTTCTCCGCCTGTTCGACCATGTGGAGCGCGGGGCGGTCCTTGATCGAGCCGGTGGGGTTACGGTCCTCCAGCTTGGCCCAGATGCGGACGTCGTCCGACGGGGACAGCCGCGGCAGGCGCACGAGCGGCGTGTTGCCGACCGCCGCCAGCGGGGAGTCGTACCGCATCAGACCATGCCGCCGGCGACGGCCGGGAGGATGGTGACGCTGTCGCCGTCGGCGAGCTTGGTGGAGATGCCGTCGAGGAAGCGGACGTCCTCGTCGTTGAGGTAGACGTTCACGAAACGGCGCAGCTGACCACCGTCGACAATGCGCTCCTGGATGCCGGTGTGGCGGGCTTCCAGGTCCGCGAAGAGGTCGGCGAGGGTGTCGCCGTTGCCCTCGACGGCCTTGGCGCCGTCGGTGTAGGTGCGGAGGATGGTCGGGATGCGGACCTCGATGGCCATGGCTTTCGACTCCTGTCAGGAGGGTGGCGTGAAAGGCGCGCGGCAGTTCGTCCCCCGCGCAGGGGCAAGCGTGTGCGTGTAGAGCGTGTACGTGTGCTGAACCGGCCCGCGGCTCAGGCCGCTCGGGCCGTACAGATTGCGCTGGCGAGCCGGCACAGGTCGACGTGCAGGCGCGCTACGAGCAGCACGGTGCTCGGCGTCGTCTCACTCACGTCGTGGGGAACCATGCGGTCATCGTATAGATTCCCGGACCACTTCCCGGTATGTGATCTCACATGGTGGTCGAAAAACGTTCGCTGCGTGGACACAGGAGGCATCCAACGGTCGGTGCGCCGGTCGTCGGATGCACGCTGACCTCGGCGGACACCCCGTAAACCGTGTGCGGGAGGTCGGTCGTGAGGACCTCCTGCTCGCGTCCTGGGACTCATGGTGTGCAGGTCGTCGCCGTCGAGGACGATCGTGCGGTACGGGCCGGGCGGCCGCCCGCTACTTCTTAAGCTCGGGGTGGAGCTGGCGCGCGAGGGTCTCGACGGCGGCCGGGGCGCGTACGCCGAGGACCATGTCGGAGAGGGGCAGGACGGCGAAGCGCCTGTTCTTCACGGCGGGGACGTCGGCGAGGGCCGGATCGTCGAGGAGGCGCTGCTTCTTCTGGGCGGCGGTGGTTCCGCCGTATTCGAGGATGACGATGGTCTCGGGCTTGCGGTCGACAACGTTTTCCCAGGAGGCGTCGGCGAAGGGCTTGGAGAGGTGGGCGAAGACGTTCTTGCCGCCCGCGCGGATGATCATCTCGTTGCCGATGCCCGCGCCGCCGACGGTGGAGGCGGTCTTGTCACCACCGTCGTACACGAAGACGGAGACGGGTTCGACGGCCGCCACGTCCTTCCCGGTGGCGGCGTTGGTGGCCTTGGCCGCTGCGATCCAGCCCTCGGCGCGGTCGGCGACGCCGAAGGTGCGGCCGACCTCACGGATCTCCTGGTAGAGGGCGTCCATCGAGGTCTTGCCGTCGGCGCAGTATTCGATGTTGAGGCGGGAGTTGATGCCGGACTTCTTCAGCGCCTCGCGGCTGCGGCCGTCACCGGCGGAGAAGGCGGTGGCGTAACCGCCGTACACGAAGTCGGGGTTGGCGGCGAGCAGCTTCTCATATGAGGGGTATTCCCTGGTCAGCACCGGGGTGGCTTTGTACTCCTTCTCGTACTTGGGGAGCACCATGTCGTCGAGGTAGGCGGTTCCGGCGAGGGACTTGGCGAGGCCGAGCTCCAGCATCACTTCGGTGACGTGCTGGTTCATGGTGACGACGCGGGTGGGCGGTGCCTTGTAGGTCGTCTTCACGCCGCAGTTGGTGACGGTGTAGGGGAATCCGGTGGCTGCTTTCGCTGCCGGCACGGAGTGTCCCCCCACGGTGCAGGCGGTGAGCTGGAGCAGGGCGGCTGTGATGAGGGCACAGCGGGAAGGCCAAGTACGACTGGACACGGTGGTGCCTCCTCCGGGAGATTCCTCGTCCCCTGGTCGGTGGTGAAGAAGGCGGCAGGTCAGTTCCTGGCTTCCGGGCATGGCGACGGCAGTCGCCATGCCCGGACACAGTGGCGGGACCGTGCCGGATTCGCACCGGCTTCCTGGGCCTGCCGCCCGGGTCGCGCACAGTCTCCCATCAGCCCTTTCGCCGGCCCTGCTCGGGACTACTCGGGATTACTCGGGCCAGGAGGAACTCTGAATCGTCTCGACGAAGTCACCGCGCCGGTATCCGGGCACGAAGTGCGCCAGTACGTCGGCCTTGACGTTGCCGAAGGTGGTGTCCGGCTTGCGGGCGATGCCTTCGGTGAAGGCGGCGAGGATGCGCTTCTTGAAGTCGGGGCGGGGGTGCAGGGCGGTGATCGCGGCGCGGTCGTCGGCGGTGATGTCGTCATAGCCGATGCCGAGTACGTCGTACTCCACTCCGGCGGTGACGAGGGCGACTTCCGGCTCCATGAACTGCGGGATGCCGGGGGTGGTGTGCAGGGCGATGGCTGTCCAGACGCGGCGGACGCTGTCCTCGGGGACGCCGTGGCCCTGGAGGAAGCGGCGGGCCTCGTCGGCGCTGTCGACCTCGAAGCGGCGGCGGCTGGTGCGGAACTCCTGATTGAGCCCGAGGTCGTGGAACATGGCGCCGATGTAGAGGAGCTCGGGGTCGAAGCTGAGGCCACGGTTCTGCCCCTGGAGGCTGCCGAACCAGAACACCCTGCGGGAGTGGTGGTAGATCAGCTCGGTTGTCGTGTCGCGGACGAGTTCGGTGGCGGCGGTGGCGAGCTTGGTGTCGGGGACGGCGATTCCGGCTGCGTTGTCGGTCATGGCTCAAGACTGCGCGTCACGCGTACGCCGCCACCATGTCCCCAGGGCCAGCCTTCCCACACATCGGGACACGAACAGGCACCGCCTGAACCGGTAGCTCCGGCCGCGTCTGAGGGCCCGGTGCAACGAACCCAACAGTTGATGAGTCCCAATGCCCCTCCAGTCCCACACGTCACAGTCGTATCGGTTTCGACCGTCACGGGAGCGTTTCCGCCCAGACCCAGTACAAGGAGCCAAGCGGGCCGCTGGGATGACCGGCCTGGAGTGGTTGCTGTGGTTGGTGGGGGTTGCTGTGCTGGGTTTCGGCGTGCGGTGCACCCAACCGCAGCCGTGCCACCACCCGCAGGCCGATTGGTCCGCAGGTCGGCCTGGCGGCTTGCCGTCCACCGGCGTGGGTGTCACGTGTGCGTCGGGAGTGTGGTGTCGCACCAGCGGCCGTTCCCGCACCCGCTGAACCAGGGGCCGCGCCACCCCTGGACCTCACGCGCCCCACCCACCGGACCCGCCGCCCGGCAGCGGCGAGCCGCCACTCCCCGAGCCGTCCCGTGGGCTCCCCCCGGGGGCCGCCCCCCAGAAGCATTGCGGCGGAGGTCCGGCGGTCAAGGGTGAAGCGAAGCGCAATCGCCGCAGGCGACGCGACGCAGGAGCGCCCTTTACCGCCGGGCCTCCGCCGCCACACTTACTCCAGGCGGCCCCCACCCCAGACGCAACCAACGCCCCAGGCCGACCAACACCCCCGCCACCAGCAGCCCCCCACATCCACGGCCAGCACACCGTGCAGAGGAGAATCGCCGCATGCGGATTCTGATCATCACCGCCGGTTCACGGGGAGATGTCGCGCCCTTCACCGGCCTGGGGCGGCGCCTGCTGGACGTGGGTCATCAGGTCGCCGTGGCCGCTCACCCGTCCTTCGCCGCGCTCGTCGGCGGGTGCGGTCTCGACTACCGGCCTGTGCCGGGAGACCCGCAGGGCCTGATCCGAGCCTGGTCCCGCGCGGCGTCGCGGGAGGAAGCCCGGGCCGCGACAAGAGCGTATGTGGACGGGCTGGCCGACGGGGTGACGGAGGCCGTGGCGGGCGGAGCCGACCTGGTGCTCACCGCCTTCGGCCCGGCACCGCTCAGCCGGACGGTCGGCGAAGCGTTCGGCGTCCCCGTCATCGGCACCTACCTCACGCCGGCGTTCGCCACCAGGCAGTTCCCGCTGCCCGGCGCACAGGGCACCGACGGCCTGGGGCCGGAGGGCAACCTCGCCGCGGGCCAGGCAGTACTGAAGCGCGCGGAAGGGCTCTTCGCAGGCGCCGCGACCCGGCTGCGCGCCCGCCTCGGGCTGCCCGCCGGCGCGCCATCGGCACCGGAGGACATCCAGCCGGTCTTCCACGGCTTCAGCCCGCTGGTGGTGCCGCGCCCCGAAGACTGGCCGTCCCGCGTCGAAGTGGCGGGCTACTGGTGGCCCGCGCGGCCGTACCGCTGGGAACCTCCAGCCGAGCTTGTTGACTTCCTCCAGGCCGGTCCGCCCCCGGTGTTCATCGGGTTCGGCAGTATGGCGCCGGGGCAGGGGGAACGGCTCAGTGAGCTGGTGGCCGCGGCGGTGGAGCGGGCAGGCGTGCGCGCGGTGGTGCAGGCGGGGTGGGCCGAACTGAGCGGCTGCGGCGCCGACGTCCTGGCCATCGGCGACGTCCCGCACGACTGGCTGTTCCCTCGCACCGCCGCCGTCGTCCACCACGCCGGGGCGGGCACCACCGCAGCCGGACTGCGGGCCGGAGTACCCGCCCTGCCCGTACCCGTCATGGCCGACCAGCCGTTCTGGGCGTCTCGGCTCTACCGGCTAGGAGTTGCCCCCCGGCCTCTGCCGTTCCAGGATCTCACCGCCGAAACCCTCGGCGCCGCAATCACGGCCTGCCTGTCCGAGCCGGCCCACCGCCACCGCGCGGCCGAACTCGCCCACCACATCGCCGCAGAGGACGGCGCCGCTACGGTGCTCGACCACATCGGCTCTAGGGGCGCCGGGTGAACCCGAGGGATGCTCCATCGCCGAACCGCTGTGCTGCTGTGCTGCCGTGCCAGGCCATCCGAGGCACTCTGCCGCATCCGGTGCTGCGAACGCCCCCCGGCCGCCTCCCAAAGTCGTGAGCAAACGCTGCCAAAGTCGTGAATGTAACCACCCGTCGCCCGCAGCCCTGCCCGCGACCTCAGCCCACCCGCCTGGCCAGCACCTGTCCCGGCCAGGATCCGAACAGAAAACGGTCGGTGGGGGTGAAACCGTTGCGCTCGTAGAACGCGACCAGTTCCCCCCCGCCGCCCGCCCAGCAGTCGACCCGCAGCAGCCCCACGCCTGCCCGCCGGGCCTCCTCGGCGGCATGGGCCAGCAGCGCCGCCCCGATGCCCAGACCGGCGTACCGTCGCTCAGAAACCAGCAGCCGGACGTACCGCTCGGGCTCCTCGGCCGGCGCGATCGGCATCTGCGGGCTGGGTCCGGAGTCCAGCACCAGGGCTCCGACAGGTCTTCCGCCCAACTCCGCGATGTATGGGACGTTCTCGGTCGTGTACCGCTCCACCCGCGCCACCCCGCCGGGCTTCTGCGAATACGGTGTCGTGCCCCACTGCTCGGTGTTGCCGCGACCGTTCATCCAGACCACCGCGGCGTCGAGCATGTCCAGAATGGCCGGTGCGTCGGCCAGGCTGCCGGGTCTGATCCGTATGCCATGTGTGGTGTCATTCACGGCGGAAGCCTAGCTAGGGCCTGCCTGGCTGCTGGCTGCTGGCTGCTGGCTGCTGGCTGCTGGCTGCTGGCTGCTGGCTGTTCGATGGATCCCCCCCGTCAGCCCTCAAGCCGAGGCCGACACGGTGCCGTTTAACCTCCTCGGATGACTCACTCCGTAGTGGTGTTCGCGTTCGACGGTGTGCGGCTTATGGATGTCTCCGCGCCGCTGGAGGTGTTCACCACCGCCGGCAACGGCTACACCGTGCGCGTCTGCACGCCCGACGGGCGTGACGTCACCACCTCCGCCGGGCTGCGCATCGGCGCCGACGTCGCCGCCGCCGAAGTCCGCCGGGCGGACACCCTCGTCGTGCCGGGGGCCGTCGATGTGGACGGGTTTCTCCGTACGGTGGGGGCGGTTGAGCAGGTCGCCGCGCTGGCGGCGGTGTCCGGGCGCGTGGCCGCCGTGTGTACGGGGGCGTTCGCGCTCGCCGCCGCCGGGCTGCTCAACGGGCGGCGGGCCACCACGCACTGGGAGCACGCCGACGCGCTCGCCCGCCGGTATCCCGACGTCGCCGTCACGCCGGACGCCATCTACGTGCAGGACGGACCGGTCTTCACCTCCGCCGGGGTGACGGCCGGTATAGACGTCTGCCTGGCCCTCGTCGAGCAGGACCGGGGGCCGGGAGAGGCCCGGCGGGTGGCGCGGGATCTGGTGGTGTTTCTGCAGCGGCCCGGCGGCCAGTCGCAGTTCTCCGCAGCGTCCCGTACTCCCCCGACCCGGCATCCGCTCGTACGCCCCCTCCTCGACGCCGTCGTCGCCGACCCGGCGGCCGACCACAGCCCGCGGGCGATGGCCCGCAGCGCCGGGGTGAGCACGCGCCATCTGACGCGGCTGTTCCGGGAGCAGACGGGAACCTCGCCCGCCGGGTTCGTGGAGGGCGTACGGCTGGAGGCGGCACGCATCCTGCTGGAGGCGGGGGCGGGGGTCACCCGGGCGGCCGCGCGCAGTGGTATCGGCAGCGACGAAAGCCTGCGCCGGGCCTTCGCCCGGCACTTCGGGGTGACCCCGTCCGCGTACGCCGCACGCTTTCGCAGTACGGCCGTGGGCAAGGGGCCGTGGGCAAGGGCGGTTACGCCTCGACCTTGACCTCTTCCTCCGTGATCACGCCGTCCACGATGCGGAACGAACGGAACTGGAAGGGGCCCGCGTCGTCCTTGTCCGCGGTGGAGACCAGGACGTAGTGCGCACCGGGCTCGTTCGCGTAGCTGATGTCCGTGCGTGACGGGTAGGCCTCGGTCGCCGTGTGGGAGTGGTAGATGATCACGGGCTCTTCGTCCCGGTCGTCCATCTCGCGGTAGAGCTTCAGCAGGTCCGACGAGTCGAACTCGTAGAACGTTGGCGAGCGCGCGGCGTTCAGCATCGGGATGAAGCGCTCGGGGCGCCCGGACCCGGCGGGACCCGCGACCACGCCGCAGGCCTCGTCGGGGTGGTCGGCGCGGGCGTGCGCGACGATCTGGTCGTACAGGGCCTGGGAAAGGGTCAGCATGGGCCCCAGGATAAGCAAAGGGTCCCGCCCGTACCGAGGGATGGTACGGACGGGACCACATGCTGGACTGGCGACGATCCGGAGCCCGCAGCTCGCGGCTCGGAGTTCGCGGCCCGGAGCCCGGAGCCCGGAGCCCGCAGCTCGGAGCCCGCGGCTCGGAGCCCGCGCCCCGCAACCCGGAAGCCCGCAGCCCGGAAGCCCGCGGCCCGCAGCCCAGAGCCCGCGCCCCGCAACCCGGAAGCCCGCAGCCCGGAAGCCCGCGGCCCGCAGCCCGGAAGCCCGCAGCCCCCGCCGCCCCTACGCCTTGGGCGAGGCGACCTGCGTCGCGCGCTTCTTCAGCACCAGCCACGACACACCCAGCAGCAGCGCCCACAGCGGCGCGCAGTACAGCGAGATCCGTGCGCCCTCGTCGATGCCCATCATCACGATGACCATGCCGATGAAGAGCAGCGCGAACCAGCTGGTGTACGGCGCTCCCGGTGCCCGGAAGGTGGACTTCGGCAGCTCGCCGCGGTCGGACTTGGCCCGGTAGCGGATGTGGCTGACCAGGATCATGATCCAGGCCCACATGCCGGAGATGGTCGCGAAGGAGACGACGTAGTTGAACGCCTCGCCCGGCCACTGGTAGTTGATCCACACGCCGACCAGCATCAGTGCCGCGGAGAACGACGTGCCCACGAGGGGCAGGCCGTTCTTGGTCAGCTTGGTGAAGACCTTCGGGCCCTGGCCGTTGAGCGCGAGGTCGCGCAGCATGCGGCCGGTGGAGTACATGCCCGAGTTGCAGGACGACAGGGCGGCGGTGAGGACCACGAAGTTGACGATGGCCGCGCCGACGCCGAGGCCCATCTTCTCGAAGGCCGCCACGAACGGCGAGACGCCCGGCTGGAAGTGGGTCCACGGGACGACCGACAGGATCATGATCAGCGCGCCGACGTAGAAGACGGCGATGCGCCACGGGACGGTGTTGATGGCCTTGGGCAGCACGGTCTCCGGGTCCTTGGCCTCACCCGCGGTGACGCCGACCAGTTCGACGGCGAGGAAGGCGAACATGACCAGCTGGAGGGTCATCAGCGTCTGGCCGATGCCGTTGGGGAAGAAGCCGCCCTGGTCCCAGAGCATGGTCACCGATGCGGTGTCGCCTGCGTCGGAGAAGCCGATGGTGAGGATGCCGGCGCAGATCAGGATCATGCCGACGATCGCCGTGACCTTGATCATCGAGAACCAGAACTCCAGCTCGCCGAAGAGCTTCACGGAGATCAGGTTCACGCAGAAGAGGAGGACCGTGAAGATCAGGGCGAAGACCCACTGCGGCTGGTCCATCCAGCCGTCCGTGCCCTTGGTCCAGTACTGCATGTACTCCGAGGCCGCGGTGACTTCGGTGATGCCGGTGACGACCCAGAAGAGCCAGTACGTCCAGCCGGTCACGAAGCCGGCGAAGGGGCCGACGAACTCGCGGGCGTACTCCGAGAAGGAGCCGGAGACCGGGCGGTACATGAGGAGCTCGCCGAGTGCCCGCATGATGAAGAAGATGACCAGGCCGGCCATGGCGTAGGCCAGGATCAGGCTGGGGCCCGCGATGGAGATGCCCTTGCCGGCCCCGAGGAAGAGGCCGGTGCCGATGGCGCCGCCGATCGCGATCATCTGGATCTGGCGGGCGCCGAGTCCGCGCTGGTAACCCTCGCCGGATGTCGCGCCTTCGGCCTCACTGCCGTCGTGCTGCTTGTCGACCTGCACTGAGGTCATGGTGTGTCGCGCCTTTCTCCATGCCGATCCGGCCTTGAGCGGCTCGGATCGACTGTGACGATCCTTTGAGGGGCGGAGACCCCCGGATGTGGAATGGAGTGCGTGTCGGCGGTCAGCCGACGTCAGCGCCTCCGGGGACAGGGGTGGCGTCCCCGGGCGGTCGTGAAGATTTATCACGATCGCGACAGTGATCCACTGCACCCAATGTGGCGCACACCACTGGAAAAATGGGACAAACAGCGCCTGGAGCCCCAAAGGAACCCCAGGCGTTAATGCGATCGTTATTCGGATTTGAGTGTCCGTTGAGCGAACAGCATGATCGAAATGTCCGGACAGATCAGGGCATGAGTGTCAAGGCGCGAGCGTCAGGGCACGCATGTCAGGGCATGAGCGTCAGGGCACGAGCCTCAAGGCATGAGCGTCTCGACGAGGCTCTCCTGGAGCGCGCCGAGCCACAGGTACGCCATCACCATCGGCTTGCGCGGATCGGAGTCCGGCAGCCGGTAGAGCTCACCGTTCTCGTCCTCGTCGGTGACCTCCAGACGGGTACCGATGGTCAGCCGCAGATCGTTGAGCGTGCCGAGCCAGCGCTTGCACTCGTCGTCCGCCAGCTTCAGTACGGCGCCGCGCTCGCCGGCGGTGGCCAGCGAATCGAGGCTGCGTACGACCGCGAGCGCGTCCTCGCGCTTGCGGTCGCGCAGGTCGTTCTCCGTGAAGCGCCGGAACTCGGCCGAGTTGGCGCGCACCTCCCGCTCGTGCGCGTCCTCGGGATCGGCCTGCGGATCGCCGTACCCGTCGGGGAAGAGCCGCGCGAGCGCGGGGTCGGCCGGCGCCTCGCTGGGGCCCTCCGCGAACAGCGCGGCCAGCGGGTCCTCGCCGGCCGCCGGCTGATCGCCGGGTCCGACGAGTTCGAGAAGCTGTACGGCCAGGCTGCGCAGGATCGCGATCTCGACCTCGTCGAGCACGACGGCCGCGCCGCCGCCCGGAACCTCCTCGAAGACCCCGGCCATCAGCCGCGGTCCTGAGTGAGCGTCGCCCAGAGTCCGTAGCCGTGCATCGCCTGCACGTCACGCTCCATCTCCTCGCGGCTGCCGCTGGAAACAACCGCGCGGCCCTTGTGATGGACGTCCAGCATCAGCTTGTGCGCCTTGTCCTTGGAGTAGCCGAAGTACGTCTGGAAGACATACGCGACATAGCTCATGAGATTGACGGGGTCGTTGTGGACCAGCGTCACCCAGGGGACGTCGGGTTCCGGGACGGCGGAGGTTTCCTCGGCCGACTCTGGGCGTTCGATCTCTGCGGGAGCCGTACTCACTTGTCCCATGGTGCCACCCGTGAGGGGCCCTCGCACAAACGGCCACGTAGAAATCGTCACTCTGACGAGATGAGGGGGTAGCATCTTTGCCATGAACACTGCGGACCTTGGGCTGCCGGTGGATGTGCCGTCGACAGCGCTCTTCACCGACCAGTACGAGTTCACGATGCTGCAGGCCTCCCTCAGGGCAGGCACCGCCGACCGGCGCTCCGTCTTCGAGGTCTTCACGCGCAGACTGCCCGAGGGCCGCCGGTACGGCGTCGTGGCGGGCACCGGGCGGGTCCTGGACGCCGTGGAGAACTTCCGTTTCGATCCGGGCGTGCTCGGTTTCCTGCGACAGCACGCGATCGTCGACGAGCCGACGCTCGAATGGCTCGCCTCGTACCGCTTCACGGGCGACATCTGGGGCTATCCGGAGGGTGAGGTCTACTTCCCGGGCTCCCCGATCCTGCGCGTCGAGGGCAGCTTCGCCGAGTGCGTGCTCCTGGAGACCGTCATCCTCTCGATCCTCAACCACGACTCGGCCATCGCGGCCGCCGCCTCCCGGATGGCAGCCGCCGCCGGCAGCCGCCCGCTGATCGAGATGGGCGCCCGTCGTACGCACGAACTGTCCGCCGTCGCGTCGGCGCGTGCGGCGTACGTCGGCGGCTTCACCTCGACGTCGGACCTGGCGGCCGGCTTCCGCTACAACATCCCCACCGTGGGCACCAGCGCGCACGCCTTCACCCTGCTGCACGACAGCGAGCGTGACGCCTTCCAGGCGCAGGTCTCCTCGCTGGGCAGCGCCACGACGCTGCTGGTCGACACGTACGACGTCGCCGAGGCGGTCCGTACCGCCGTCGAAGTGGCGGGGACGGACCTCGGGGCGGTCCGTATCGACTCCGGCGACCTGCTGCTGGTCGCGCACCGGGTGCGCCAGCAGCTCGACGAGCTGGGGGCCACCGGGACGAGGATCGTGGTGACCAGCGACCTCGACGAGTACGCCATCGCCTCGCTCGCGGCAGCTCCCGTGGACGCGTACGGCGTCGGCACGCAGTTGGTGACGGGCAGCGGACACCCCACGTGCTCCATGGTCTACAAGCTGGTCGCCAGGGCCGACTCGGCGGACCCGAAGGCTCCGCTCCAGCCGGTGGCGAAGAAGTCGATGGGCGGGAAGACCTCGATCGGCGGCCGCAAGTGGGCGGCGCGCCGGGCGGACGCGGACGGCGTCGCCGAGGCGGAGGTCGTGGGCACCGGGCCCGTACCGCCCGAGCTGGCCGGCCGGCAGCTCCAGGTGGAGCTGATCAAGGGCGGAGAGGTCGTGGCGCGCGAGCCGCTGGACGACGTACGGGAGCGGCACATCGCGGCGCGCGGGGCCCTGCCGATGTCCGCCGTGCAGCTTTCCAGGGGCGAGCCGGTGATCCCCACCGAGTACGCATGAACACGGGGTGAGTGGGCAGCGGCAGGCCAGAGGGCGGGCGCCGGGAGCGCCGTCGGCCCTCTAGCAGGCAAAGGCCCCCTGCCGCAAGGCCGTTGGAGTCTCTACTCTCGAACCATCGCCCGGACCGACCACCGGCCGGACAGGACAATTCCATCGCCCGGACAACCGGACACGCACCCCCCACCGCTGATCCCCACCGAAGGGCACCCGCCATGCACCGCGCCTTGATCGTCGTAGACGTTCAGAACGACTTCTGCGAGGGCGGCAGCCTCGCGGTGGCGGGCGGCGCCGATGTCGCCGCCGCCGTCACCGACCTGATCGGCGAGGCCCCGGCCGGGTACCGCCACGTCGTCGCCACCCGCGACCACCATGTCGATCCCGGCGACCACTTCTCGGCCAACCCGGACTACGTCCACTCCTGGCCGGTGCACTGCGTCGCCGGTACGGAGGGCGTGGGCTTCCACCCGAACTTCGCGCCGGCCGTCGCCTCGGGCGCCATCGCCGCCGTCTTCGACAAGGGCGCCCACGCGGCGGCGTACAGCGGCTTCGAGGGCGCCGACGAGAACGGCGTCGGGCTCGCCGACTGGCTGCGGGCACGCGGCGTCACCGAGGTCGACGTGGTCGGCATCGCCACGGACCACTGCGTACGGGCGACGGCCCTGGACGCGGTCCGCGAGGGCTTCACCACCCACGTACTGCTCGACCTGACCGCGGGTGTCTCCGAGGCGACGACGGAGCGGGCGCTGGAGGAGATGCGCGAGGCGGGCGTCGAGCTGTCGGGGAAGCCGGTGGTCTAGCCGGGGGCCCGGCCGGTAGTCCGACCGGCGGGCTGGCCGGCGGTCCGGCCGGTCGTCCGGCGGGCGGGCCGGCCGGCGGACCTCCCCGTGCGCTCACGCCGGGCGTACGGGCCTGAACAGGGCTCGTATGGGGTGCCAGAGCTCCACGGTCTGCTGCGGCGCCGTGCGCCACAGCAGGCCGTCCGGGTGGTGCAGGACCGCCGTGATCTCGTCCGGCGTCGGCGGGTGGGCGTTGCCCCGCAGGTAGACCGCCCGCAGACCGAGGTTGCGCAGCCGCGTCAGGGCGCGGGCCCGGTTCACCGAGTGGACCAGAACGCGGACCTTGCGGCCGTCGGCCCACGGGCTGGGCAGCGTGAGAGCGACCACCACACTGCCGCCGGGCAGCCTTACGAAACCTCCACCGGACATGCCGATCAATCCCCCATGAGACGTCGTGTCAACAAGAGCTGGTCAAGAGGCATCTAAACGTGAACGGCCGCCGCCCGCTAGAGGGCGACGGCCGATCGTGCTCTGACCTGCGGTGTTACGAATTACTTGGTCGACGGACCGATCTTCACCGTGACCGTCGAGCCGCTCTTGGGCTCGCTCACGATCGAGATCTTGGTGTTGGTGTCAGGAACCTGCACCCCACCGGTCGGGTTCTCCTTGTACCAGTACGTCCCCTTACGGTCGTCGAAGGACGAGACGCCCTTCCGCGACGCCAGCTTCAGCGGCACGTTCGCGTTGTGCAGCGTGAAGCCGTCGGTGCGGTACCGGCTGAAGGTCGAGTCGAAGGACTGGATCTTGTTCCTCAGCAGCTTGCCGTCCGCCCACTTCAGCGGCTTGGCGTGCGCGTCGACCGGAAGGATCAGACCCTTGCCCGGATGGGCGCTGGTGTTGTTGTCCTTCTGCGAGGTGTCCCACAGCCAGATCATCAGGCCGTTCTGGTACGGGTAGTGCTCCACCCAGCTCGGCCGGTCCGGGGCGAATCCGAAGTTGTACGGGCCGACCTTCAGCGTCTTGTCGTACGACACGTACTGGCGGTTCTCGGCCAGGTAGTACTGGTCGTACTCCTTGGTGAAGGACTCGCCGACCCTCGTGAAGCCCTTGGCGGTCCAGCCGTTGTCGTCGCCCTCGGCGTTGTCCGAGAAGAGCGGCGCGCCGTCCGCCGTCACCGTGATCGCGTCGGCCGCGAAGCCCTTGCCGCCCGCGCCGCCGTCCGTCTGGTAGCGGAAGCGCAGGTCGATCTTCTTGCCGGCGTACGCGTCCAGCGGGAAGGCGAGCTTCTTGTACGCGCCGCCCACGCCGGTCAGACCCGGCTTGTCGGCGGCGTCGCGCGGCAGCGCCTTGCCGTCGGCGGTCCCGTCGAGAGCCGTCCATGTTCTGCCGCCGTCGGCCGAGACCTCGGCGTACAGCCAGTCGTAGTTCGCCTCGATGTCCCACCAGCCCTGGAGCGCCAGCTCGGCCTTGGTCCTGCCGGTGAGGTCGACGGGCCGGGTGAGGGTGTTCTTGAGGTCGTCACCCATGTCGCTCCACCACTGCCTGGAGCCCTCGGCGGGCTTCACGACAGTCGTGGTGACGGCCTTCTTGGGCAGCTCGACGACGAGCGCCTGCGGGTTCTTGGTGTTGTACGCCGAGACGCCCAGCTTGTGCTTCGACTTGGTCGCGGCCTTGGCCGTGTCGTAGTCGAGCCAGCCAAGCTGGAGCTTGTCCCAGGCCGTCATGTCGCCGGGCAGGTCACCGATTTCGGTCTTGCCCTTGCCGAGCCAGGAGCCGGCCGACATCAGCGACCAGAAGCCGACGCCGTTCTCGCCCTTGCCCGAGGTGTCGTACAGGTCGGGCAGGCCCAGGTCGTGGCCGTACTCGTGGGCGAAGACGCCGAGGCCGCCGTTCTCCGGCTGCATGGTGTAGTCGCCGACCCAGATGCCGGTCTTGCCGATCTCGGTGCCGCCGGACGGGTTGCCCGCCGGGCCGGTCTTGCCGGCGTCCGTGCCGTACGCGTACCAGCGGTGCGCCCACAGGGCGTTCTCGCCCTGGGCGCCGCCGCCCGCCGACTCGTCCTCGCCCGCGTGGACGATCTGGAAGTGGTCGATGTAGCCGTCGGGCTCGTTGAAATTGCCGTCGGAGTCGAAGTCGTAGCGGTCCCACTGGTCGTAACCGGCGAGCTGCGCCTTGATCTCGGCGTCCGTCTTCCCCTTGGCCTTCTGGTCGGCGGCCCAGGCGGTGACACCGTCGCGGACGGTGTCCCACACGTTGGCGCAGTTGCTGTCGCCGCAGTAGTTCGAGCCGTAGCGGGCCTCGTTGTAGTCGACCTTTACCCAGTCGGAGACCTCGCCGTCGACCGAGTAGCGGCCGGAGGAGGTCTTCTCGTAGTACGTCTTGAGGGAGTCCTTGCCCTTGCCCTCGCCGAAGTACAGCTCCTGGAAGTGCTCGCGGTCGTAGTCCTTCTGCCAGGCCGTCGAGTTGTCCTCGGAACGGTCCGGCTCCGCTATCTGGTTGTGCGCCGGCCCGGCGTCCCCGCCGTACTTCTTCACGGGCGGCTTCGGCCCGTCGCCGTCCGGGTCGAACATGGTGGTGTTGTCGACCTTGTCGCCGAACTCCACCAGGATCGTGAAAATCTTGTCGGTCTTCTCGCGGCCCAGCTCGACGTACTTCTTGTCGTCCAACTTCACGACCTTGGAGGCGCCGCGCTTCTGCACGGTGGCGTCGCCGGCGATGACCTGTTCGAGCGCGGCCTTGCGCTCCATCTCCTGCTGCTTGCTGAACGGTCCTTCGAGATCGTGCTCGACATGGCCCTTGGCCGGCGCCGGGTCACGGCGCTCGATACCGGCCTTGTCCGCCGCACCCGCAGGCTTCTCGTCAGCCTGGGCAGTGGCGAATGCGGAGGCCGTCGCGGCGGTCGCGGCCATGGCCACGACTACGGCGGCGGCTCTGATCCGCCCTCTGTTGGTGGTCACTTGATGATGTCCTCCCCCGCGGGCCGCGTCAGCACGGAAGAGGGTGAGGGGTATCCGGGCGCGGCGCGCGTCTCAAGTGACGACATTCGACCGGACTTGCCGGAGAAAAGACAGATCTTGACTTGGTCAGCTCAAGTGCACTATGCAGACGATCGGTTCCGGATACCGGACGCTTTCGCATCGATCGCGGTCCGGCCGCAGGGCGCGTCGATCTCGCCTGTCGGGATACGGAATGACTCCGTGCGCCCCCAGTGCACCGGCACCGTGGGTTAGGTCACGCTTACTACCCGTTCCGTGGGGGCACTCACCGTCGTAGAGTCGCTTGCAGTGCGACCCGGTTGAGACAGACCCCCCTACCGCTGCTCCGAGGACGGAAATCGCCATGCCGCGTCCGACTGCCGCACAGTTCGCATACGGTTCAGCCACCGTCGTCTTCTCGACCCTCGCCCTGCTGCTGCTGTCACAGACGGCGTCGGGCATCGGCGTCGCGATCATCGCACTCGCCGCGCTCGCGCTGGGCGTGCTGGTCTCGCTGACGGTGCCCATGCCGAAGACGGCGCGCACGGTTCGCCGTACGGACGACGCCGCCGTCTCCGGGACGACCGACGCGGCGACCGCCGACGCGAGCACCGGCTCCGACGCCGCCGAGGCGCGGGTGCCGGGCCCGCGCACCTTCTCCTCGCGGGCCCACTCGGCGGTCGGCGGGCACTCGCTACGTGGTTGAGACCACCACCGTCTTGGCCGCCTTGTCGTGCAGGCCCTGTTTGTAGGGCTTGTCGATCAGGATCATCACGAGGTTGATGAGCCACCACAGGCAGAAGCAGCAGATCAGCGCCGGCACCCACAGGACCACGGCGCGCAGCAGCGACGCGTTGGTCTCGGGGACCATGCCGTTGTTGAGCATCGCGACGCGCAGGTTCATCAGCCGCTTGCCGACGGTCCGGCCGTCCTTGGCCGTCATATAGGTGTCGTAGCCGATGTACACGACCATGGTGACGAGCTGCCAGATCAGCGACTTGCCATCGGACATGGTCGTGACTTCGTCCCAGTCGTCGCTGGTGTAGTTGTCGAAGATGCCGACCAGCCAGCCGATGAGCCCCAGCGGGATGGCGACGATCAGTCCGTCGATGATGCGAGCCGCGATGCGCTTGCCGGTGGGGGCGAGCGGTGGCATCCCAGCGAGCGGGTCGGCGGCGCCGCCGCTGTAGGGCGGCGGCGGGGTGCCGTACGGGGGGCCGCCGTAGGGCGAGTCGCCGTACGGGGATCCGCCGCCGGGGCCGGGTCCGGTGGGGCCGCCGGGGCCGCCCGGTTCGCCGGGGCCGCCTGGTCCGCCCGTGTCACCGGTGTCGCCCGCCCCGCCCGTGTCGAACGGTCCGCCGCCCGCCGAGGGTGGCGGCGGCGACGGCGGCTGGTCCTGGTCCGGCGGGGGCTTCTTGAGGAACGGGTCGTCATCGGGCGGCTCGCCGGGCGGCGGCTGGTCGGTGCTCATAACGGCAGTCGACCGCGCCCGCCCGCCGCCCGCATCCGGTCGGGTGCCGTTCGGGGGACCCGGCGGAAGGCCTTCAGTCCCCCGCGACGAACGTACGGGCCGCCTTGTCGTGCCAGCACTGGCGCCACGGGCGGTCGAACAGACACCACGCGGCGTTGACGACCCCGATGGCGAGGACGCCGAGCAGGCCGTACACCAGCCAGCGGCGCAGCGCGGCGCCGAACGTCGGCGGTTCGTGCGCCTCGATGTCGCGTACGTGCATCCGGCACAGCTTCTTGCCGAGCGTACGGCCCCACTTGGCGGTCGGCAGCACCTCGTACACCACTCCGATGAGGAGGTACGTACCGAGGACGATGCCGAGGTATCCGGCGGTGGTTCCGTCGAGCAGCCATACGGTCACGGTCTCGCCGGAGAGCTTCGCCGCCTCGATCTTTTCGTCGATGTGCGCGAGCGTCGCCGAAACGAGCGGTACGGCGACGGCGCTGACCGCGGCGCCGAGGACGACGGTGTCGATCAGGCGTGCGGCCAGCCGCTTGGCGAGCCCGGCGGGCCTGGCCGCGGCCTGGGCCTGGGCGGCCTGCAGGAACGGATCGCTGACCGGCGGCTTCCAGGGCACGACGGGCGGCGCGCCCGCCTCGTCCCGGTCCGGCTGCGCCAGTTGGTGCACCTGCTGCGCCCAGGAGGCGGCCCCGCCGCCGGCTCCGGCAGAGACGGGAGCGGCGGCAGCCACTCCACCGCCGGCCTGAGCCCCCGCTTGCCGCTGGGAGGGACCCTGCCCCTGACCGGGCACCTGTCCCTGCCCCAGCCCCTGCCCGGCGGCCTGCGCCGCCCGGCCGCCCTGGCCGGAGGCGTTCCCCTGGCCGGGGCCCTGACCCTGGCCGGCGGCCTGTGCCGACCCACTGGCCCGCCCCGCGGCCTGACCGGGCGTCTGCCCGTGCCCACCGGCGTGGAACGGAGCGGAGGCCTGCGCCTGCCCGGAGGCGTGCCCCTGCCCCGGCGTCTGACCTTGCCCAGGTGCCACCCCCTGGCCGACAGCGCGCCCTTGCCCGGAGAGCTGCGCCTGGCCGGGAGTTCGGCTCTGCCCCGGCGTCTGGCCTTGCCCAGGTGCCACCCCCTGGCCGGGGACGCCCTGCCCGGAGGGCTGCGCCTGGCCGGGGGCATGCCCCTGACCGGAAGCGTGACCTTGCCCGGCGGCGTGCCCCTGACCGGAAGCGTGACCTTGCCCGGCAACGTTTCCCTGGCCGGGAGTGTGACCTTGCCCGGAGTCCTGGCCCTGGGCCGGGACTTGGGGGCGGCCGGCTCCCGGAGTCATGGTTCTGATGGCCATCGTGCCGTCGGCCTGGGCCGTGCGCGGGGACTCCCCGGCGCCGCGGCGCAGGGCGCGGATGGTGACCGTACCGTCGTCGCGGGGCGACGTGCGGCCGGGCTTGCGGACGCCGGGCAGCGCACCCCCGCTGGGGTCGGCCGCGGTGCCGCGCCCGTCACGCTCGCCGGGGGCTCCGGGCGCCGCGCCCGAGGCGGCTTCCGGCGAGGAGCCGCCCGTACGCCGGAGGTCGACCCCGCCGCCCCCACGGCGCTGACCGCCCGAAGCGTGACCCGCCGCCGGGGCACGCCGGGGGTCCTCCGACCCGCCGGAAGCGGAACCGGACGTATCAGCAGAGCCTTGCCGCCCGCCGGGCCCGGGCTCGCCGCCGGGGGCGGACGGACGGCCGCCGGGGCCGGAGGACGGGCCGCCGGCCGCGGCGTCCGCGGTGGCGGAGCCCCAGGAGACGCGGCGGTCACGCTCGCCGCCGAACCCGGTCTGGCGGGACGTGTCCGCCTGCCAGGCCGACGCCGGCTCCGGGGTGTTGCCGTGCAGGTGCGCGCCCTCGGGCTCCTCGTCGAAGAAGACCGGACCGGTCTCCTCCACGGAGGGGGAGGGCGAGGGGGCCGGGGCGGGCGTGGGGACCGCCGCACCGGCAGGCGCGGCCGGCATCACCTCGCCGTCCGGCGGGGCGGGGCGGCTGGTGCCGGGCACCCATGAGGCCCCGTTCCAGAACCGGACGTAACCGGGGATGGACGGGTCGGGATAGTAGCCAGGAGTGGGGCTGCTGTCGCCGCTGGCCGGGGTGGGGGCGCTCATCACCGTGTCCCGTATCTAGTCGATGGCCTCGTTATTGAGGTCCACATCTATCAGACCGCCGCGACGCGCCGGGCCTGTCCCAATGGAAGCACTTCTTTCCGGGCATCCCCAGAGTCTCCCCGTAGCCTCTTCGCAGCCTCCCCACGGCTTCCCCGGACCGCTTGGAACCGGGCCGCTTGGAACCGGACCGCTTGGAACCGGACGGCCTGGAACCGGACGGCCTGGAAGTTGTCGGCGAAAGTCGCGTAATGAGCCGCGGGCAAGCCCCTCTCTCCCTGCGAGGCCCGCTCGAAGGGCACGTACGTGGAGAGGAAGGGACCTTCATGCACACCGTGGTGGAACGCGAACTGGAACTCGACCTGGTGCTGTCGCCCGAGCGCAGCATCCCCGTCCCCGCCCGGCTGGTCTACCGCACGGACGACCCGTACGCCGTGCACATCATTTTCCACATCGGCTCCGACTCCCCGGTCCACTGGACGTTCGCCCGCGAGCTGCTCGTCGAGGGCGTGTTCCGGCCGTGCGGCAACGGCGACGTACGGATCTGGCCGGCCAGGACCGGCTCGCGGAGCGTGGTCTGCGTGGGCCTGACGTCACCCGACGGAGACGCCCTCCTGGAGGCGCCGTCCCCGGCCGTGTCCGCCTGGCTGGAGCGGACACTGCGGGCGGTTCCGCCGGGGACGGAGTCCGGGTGGCTCGGCCTGGACGAGGCGCTGGCCGAGCTGCTGGCGCCGAGCCCCGGCGATCTGTGGCTGCTGGATCCTTGGCCGCCGGGTGAGTCCCAGGACGGTGAGGCGTAGGTGGTGTCAGTCGGTGACGTACGTATGGGTGAGGAACTCGAGGGAGTGCCCGTCGGGGTCGTCGATGTAGAACCCGCGGCCCTGGTGGTGATGGTTGATCTGCTGCGGCTGCTCGTGGTGCGGGTCGGCCCAGTACGGGAGTTCGCGCTCCCGCACGCGCGCGAGGATCTGGTCGAACTCACCGTCCGGCACCAGGAACGCCAGGTGCTGCGAGACGATCCGCGCGCTCGCGGAGTCGAGGTAGTCGAGCGTGACGCCGTTTTCCAGCGGCACGCTCGCGAACGGACCGAAGGGCTTGGGCTCCGGGGCGCCCATCAGCTCCGTGAGGAAGCGGGCGGCGGCGAAGCGGTCGCGGCTGTGGACGATGGTGTGGTCGAGGCGCGCGGGCACGGTTCCTCCTCGTTGAGGCTGTTTGACCTGCCCCCTCACGCTATGCGCAGTGCCGCGCCCGGACCATCGGGCGTTGGCCCTACGCCTCTGGCCTCAGAGGACCTTGTCCGGATTGAGGAGGCCGAGCGGGTCGAAAGCCGCCTTGACGGCACGCTGCAACTCAAGTCCCACAGGACCGAGTTCGCGCGCCAGCCATTCCTTTTTGAGTACGCCGACACCGTGCTCGCCGGTGATCGTTCCGCCGAGTTCGAGGCCGAGCGCCATGATCTCGTCGAAGGATTCACGGGCGCGCCGCGACTCGTCCTCGTCGAGATGGTCGAAGCACACCACGGGATGCGTGTTGCCGTCGCCGGCGTGCGCGCACACGCCGATGACCAGGTCGTACTTCTCCGCGATGACGGCGGTCCCCTCCAGCATCGCGCCGAGCTTCGAACGCGGCACGCACACATCGTCGATCATCGTGGCGGACTTGACCGCTTCCAGCGCCGTCAGAGACATCCGCCGCGCCTGCAACAGAAGTTCGGATTCGGCGGCGTCGTCGGCGGGGACCACTCCCGTGGCGCCGGCCGCGGTGCACAGCTCACCGACCGCCGCGAGGTCGGCGGCGGGGCCCGGGGTGTCGAAGGCGGCGAGCAGGAGCGCCTCGGTGGACTCGGGGAGGCCCATGTTCGCCATCTTGTTGACGGCGCGCAGGGTCGTACGGTCCATGAGTTCGAGCAGCGACGGGGCGTGGCCGCGCGCCATGATCGCGCAGACGGCGTCGCAGGCGGCCGCCGCGGACGGGAACTCCGCGGCGAGGACGAGCTGCCGTGGCGGGGCGGGCTTGAGGGCGAGCACCGCCTTGACAACGATGCCGAGGGTGCCTTCGGAGCCGACGAAGAGCCGGGTGAGGTCGTAGCCCGCGACGCCCTTGGCCGTGCGCCGCCCGGTGGTGAGGAGGCGGCCGTCGGCCAGGACAACGTCCAGGCCCAGCACGTACTCGGCCGTCACGCCGTACTTCACACAGCACAGCCCTCCCGCGGCCGTGCCGATGTTGCCGCCGATGGTGCACATTTCCCAACTCGACGGGTCGGGCGGGTAGTACAGCCCCTGCTCGGCGACGGCCCGCGACAGCACCGCATTGATCACTCCGGGCTCGACAACGGCGATCCGGTCAACGGCACTGATCTCCAGAATCCGGTCCATCTTGACCATCGACAGCACGATGCACCCGTCGCTCGCGTTGGCGGCGCCGGACAGGCCCGTCCGGGCGCCCTGCGGCACCACGGGCACGCGCAGCGCGGTCGCGGTGCGCATGACGTACTGGACCTCCTCGACGGTGCGCGGCAGGGCCACCACGGCCGGGGCGCCGGCCGCGCAGAATCCGGCCATGTCGTGGGCGTACGACGCCGTGATGTCCGGGTCGGTGATCAAGGCGTCCGCCGGGAGGCCCGCGCGCAGCTCTTCGAGAAGATCGTCCATGGTCCCAGCGTGACACTCGGGGCCATCGGTGTGAACCCGTCCGCGAATCCGTTCCACGGCTCCGGATGTGCTCGTAGTACTGGCGCACAGTGAGCGGCATGGAGACCGAACAGCAGGTGAAGCGGCGGTGGCCCCGGGCCGTGCTCGCGGGCGCGGCGGTGCTGGTCGTCGCGGGGGTGGTCACGGCGGAAGGGCTGAACGAGGGACCCCCGGCGCTGGGTCCCGTCGGGCGCGCGATGGCCGCCGTCGAGGCCGTGGGCGCCGGGGCGCCTGCCTCCCCCGCCGATCTGACCGCGCTCATCAGCGACCGCGAGTCGTGGCTGCGCGCGCACCCCGAGGACGACCACTCCTGGGCGGTGCTCGGTTCCGCGTACCTGGAGCGGGGCAGGTGGACGGCCGACCCGGCGGACTTCCCCCGCGCGGAGATGGCACTGCGCCACTCGCTGTCCGTACGGCCGAAGGCGAACCCGGACGCCGCGGTCGGCCTCGCCGCACTGGCCCACGCACGCGGCGACCACCGCACAGCCAAGAACCGTGCGGAAGCGGTCCGTAAGCAGTCGCCGAGGCGCTGGACGGTGTATCCGGTCCTCATCGGCGCGTACGCGCAACTGGGGGACCAGAAAGCCGCCGCAGAGGCGGTGGAGAAGCTGGAGGCGCTGCGACCGGGCCCGGCGGCACGGCGGCTGGCGGCGGAGGTGTACCGCGACCGGGGCTGGCGGGAGGACGCGGCGGCGACGCTGGCCGACGCGACGGCGCTCGCGGACTCCACGGCGGAGAAGGTGACCGGACTGCACCGCATGGGCGAGCTGGCGTGGGAACGGGGCGAACCGGAGGAGGCCCTGCGCCACTACGAGGCGGCCCTGCGGGCGGACCCCCGCTTCGGGAGAGCCCGCGCGGGCCGCGCCCGGGTCATGGCCTCACTCGGCCGCCCGGCCGACGCGGAAACGGACTACCGGACCGCGCTCACCGACACCCCGCTGCCCGAACTCCACTTCGAGTACGGCGAAATGCTGGAGTCCCTGGGCCGCGTGCCGGAGGCGAAGGAGCAGTACGCCCTCGTACGGGAGAAGGCAGCGCTCATCCGGAAGAACGGCGGCGGCAAGAACGAAGTCCTCCTCGCGCACCTCGACGCGGACCATGGTGACCCGGCGGCGGCGGTGCGACGGCTGCGGGCGGAGTGGCGGCGGCACCCGAACGCGTACGTCGCCGACGCCCTCGCGTGGGCCCTGTACCGCGAAAACAACGTGAAGAACCGTACCGAGGCCCTGAGATACGCCCGCAAGGCCACCGGCCAAGGCTTGCGCAACGCGCTGTTCTTCTACCACCTGGGTGTGATCGAGAACGACGTCCGCGAGTACGGTCCCGCCAGGCGCCACCTGGAGGAGGCCTTGCGCATCAACCCGTCGTTCTCGCCGCTGCTGGCCCCCAGGGCAAGGGAGGCCCTGAACGCCCTGGGCGAGCCCCGGCGAGGCGGCCCCCGGCGCTGAGCAGCGCCCCCGCCCGGCATGCCACGGTGCCGGAGGGGACGTGTCGGGGCGCTCCCCGCAGGGTGTCGAACGCAACCACCGCGAACGAACCACACCTACCCGAACGTTCGGCACCCGAGGAGACGCCCCGACGCGGCACCGACCCCGTGAGCCGGGGGTGGCCGGGGGCCGGGGGTAGCCGGGGGGCCAGGGTCAGCCGGTGGGGTCTAAAGCGCCGCCGTGCCGATCAACGCATTGCGGGTGACCAGGGCAGCCAGGGACGGCTCATCCAGGTCCTCCGTGCCCTCAGGACGGCGTGGCAGGACCATGTAGCGCGTCTCCGACGTGGAGTCCCACACCGTGACGGCGACGTCCTCCGGCAGGACCAGCCCGAACTCGGCCAGCACCGCACGGGGCTCCCGCACCACCCGCGACCGGTACGCCTCGCTCTTGTACCAGCTCGGCGAGGGTCCCAGCAGCCGGACGGGGTAGCAGGAACAGAGCGTGCAGACCACGACGTTGTGCGTGTCTGCCGTGTTCTCGACGACGCGCAGCCGCTGCGGCTGCACGCCCCCCGCCGACAGCCCCAGCTCCGTGACGGCCGAGATCCCGTCAGCCAGCAGCCGCGCCCGGAACGCCGGGTCGGTCCACGCGCGGGCCACCACGCGCGCACCCCCGGCCGCCGAGGCGCCCGTAAGAAACGCGTCGATGGCTTCGTCGACCGCGGCGCCGGTGACGATGCCACGGTCCTCCAGCAGCGTCTCCAGCCGCCGCACCCGGCGGGAGATCAGGGCATCGGAGTGAGTGGTTCCGGTCACGGCTGGTCGTCCTCCAAGTAGCTTTCGAACAGGTCCAGGACAACGTCGTGCTCGCCCTCGCCCCACAGGTCCCGCGCCGCGAACCGCACGGCATATACCTGCTCCACAGGGCAGTCCGTACGCCCCTGCGCCCGGACGTCGGCGAGCGGCGCGCGCCCCTCGGGCTCGATGACCGTGCCGCGCTTGCCACGGGCGTACCGCGGCAGCCGGGTGTGGTGCGGCGGGTCGTGGTGGACGGTGCGGACGCGCGCGCCGGGCGCGTAGCGGTCGGCCCGGCCGTCAGTCATCGAGCTCGCCCGCAGCGACAACGCCCTTGCGCTCCAGCAGCGTCCGGATCGCGAAGAACCACCGCTCGTAGTACGACGCCGCCAGGTACTCCGCGGGCGGCATCGTCTCGACGGCGTCGCGGAACTCGTCGAGGTTGTAGACCTTCTGGGCGATGAGCGCGCCGTTCAGGGCGAAGACCCGCGCTTCCCAGTCGGCGTGGAAGGGCTGTGTGTCGTCGGTGGTGTCGACAGGCCCGAAGCCCTGCATGCCGCCCACATCGTTCATCCTGGCCATGATCGCAAGCTTATGTGTGCTGCTTGTAGTAGATCGAGTACCTGCGCGCGCCCACTTCCCCCGAGGCGAAGCCCATGCACAGCCGTGGCTTGCTGGTGCGGCGTACGGCGAGGCCTTCCGGTTCGCGGTGGTCGAGGGAGTAGCCGGCCTCGGTGCGGCTGCGCTGGACAAGACGGCCGGTACGGATGTCGATGCAGGAGACGTACGTGTTGCCGTGCCCGGAGGGCGGGTTGGCGGACCCGTACGCCTCGCCGGCGAGCTGGTACAGGTAGTTGCCGTGCAGGGCGAAACCCTGGAAGTCGATGTCCGCGTCGGGGTGCGCGGGGGCCTGCGCGAAGTCGTGGAGGGGTTTGGAGAAGTTGCCGGCGACGGCGTGGGCGAGCGAGAAGACGCGGTAGCGGACCTTGCCGCCGGTACGGTGGCGGACGGCGATCCGCTTGCGGCTCATGTCGACGGACGGCTGGTTCGCGGTGGAGCCGGCGACCGGGTAGCGGGTGGTTCCGGCGGAGCTGCGGCGCACCTGCCGGTCCACGAACCGGAACCGCGTGATGCCGCGCCCGAAGCCTCCGGACTCCGCGACCCGCGCGTCCGACTCGGTCCAGATCCAGGTCGCCCCGGCCGCGTCCCGCTCGACGCCCATGCCGACGCCGTGCCCGTGCCCCAGCAGATACATGTGCCCCAGCCGCGTACCGCTGAAGTCGAGCTGGTTCAGGCACATGTCGCCGCGCTGCCGGCGTTCCGCGCCGGTGTACGCCCGCGACTCCGCCGGGAGCTTGATTCCGCCCTGCATGACCTGGAGGACGTACAGCCGCTGCCGGGAGTCGTCGAAGGCGAAGGACTGGAGGACGGTGGTGTGTCTGAGCGGCTTTTTCCAGTGCCATCTCGTCGATGGCACGGCTAAGTCGATCCGCTCGTCACTCGTGCTCGCGCTCACACTAGTCATGGCCATGACTCACGATAGCGAGCACCGGCCCCCACGGGACAGGGGCGCGTAACACCGCGCACGCAACACGAGCAGCACCTTGCGCCACACTCCGGCTCAGCCGAAGTCACCGGGTCCTGCGGGGCGCTGAACCACGGGCCGCTCCTGAGCCTGGGCCTCAGCCACAGCCGGCGCCGCAACCGGCACAGACTCGCGCTGTGGGCGCGGAAGCGGGGCGGAGACCTCTTCCTGCTTCGTTCCCGGCGGGAGGAAGCAGGGGGTGGTGACGCTGAGGATCATCCGATCGTACGGGGGTTTCATCGCACCCACCGACACGAAGAAGTTGGCGTCACCGCCCTTCGCGTACAGCAGGATGTGACGCCAGTCGCCCTCGCGGTAGGCGCTGACCTTGTACCCCTCGGCCTCCAGTCTCTTCTTCAGCTTGCCGAGCGCGGTGTTGTACTGCGCGCGGGGCAGCAGAGTCTGAACCGTGTAGTCCAGGTCGAATCGCCCGTCGTTGGCGGTTTCGTTGTTCTTGCCGATGCAGTCCCGGAATTCCTTGTCCACCGACTTGGCATCGACCTCGGATCCGATCTCCTCGGCCAGCAGATCAATCAGGGCCCGGACCTCGTACTCGGTCTTCTGCTGGCTCTTCACGGGGAGCGGGTCGTTCTTTCCGTCGGTCATGCATCCTCCAGTAGCGAGCAGCGCCAGGAGCGTCAGTACGGGCAGGGCGGTACGGCGGCACTTCATGTGTATGCGCATGGTTCAGCAAGCTCCCGGCTCGGGCGAGTACCCGGGCACGCTAGTCGTTCTCCCGGTGCTGACCCTCGCTGGGCGGCTGCCCCACGATGATCCTTCCCTGATTGCGGAGGCTTTCGCTGCCTTCGTCCCAATAACCGCTGTGGCCTTCGGTGTCGACGTCGAAGACCCGGCCGCCGAACTCCTCCTGGGCCGGGTTCTCCCCGAGCGTCAGGTCGGAGAATTCTTCCGTGACCCGGTCGTCCTCCGCGTAGCCGGCCCACACGTGATCGGCGTCCATATTGAGGTCCGAAGCGTGGTCGACCGTCATACCGGGGCTGCCGACGACCACGACGTCGTCCGCACCGAGGCCCCCGCCGTCCGACGCCGCCGCGCCCACCATCGTCGAGCCGTAGCTGTGCCCGAGCACTGTCATGTGGGTGGGTTCACCCTGGTGGGACTCGCGCAGCCCGCGGGTGAAGCCGCGCAGGTCTTGGGCACCGTCCTCGGCACGCCCGGTGGTGGCCACACTGCCGTCGGCTTCCGGGGCGTCGTAGCCGAGCCAGGCGACGACGGAGGTGCTGGCAGCGGGATCGGCCTTCATAGCCGCTCCCTGAAGGCGGCCGGCCCGGTTGATCTGGTCGTCGATGTTCGTCAAGTCATTGGCGGTGCCCGGCACCTGGATGGCCGTGTTGTCCGCCGTGTCGGGGTTGCCCCTGGCCACCAGGGCCCGGCCGTCGCCCTTCTCGGCGTCGATGCCGAGGACGTAAAGCTGACCGCTCGGGCGCGTAGCACCGTCCGCCTTGTCGAGCTCGTCCTGGAGCTTGAGCAGGCCGGAGTACTGGCGGTCGTCGTGGATCCCGAGCTGGCCGGCCTGTTCCTTTTCCCGGTACGCGCCGAGCGAGAGCTCGATGGACTTGCGGTTCTCCTCGTCGCGGTCCGCCGAAGGGATGCCGTCGAGCCACCCGACCTTCTGCGGGTAGGCGTCCATGTACATCTGCTGCTGCTCGGGGGTGAGGCTCTTCCACCAAGTGGCGTTCTGCTTGGGGTCCTTGTTGCTCGGGATGTCCTTCTCGTCGATCCCGTACGAGCCGGCCACCAGCTTGGCGTCGTCCTGGGCGCTCTTGGAGCCGTACACCTTGTCCAGATCGAAGGTGTCGATCTGGTGCAGCAGTGCCTTGCCCTCGTCCGAGGCGCTCTCGGCGTCGGCGATCGCCTGGTCGATACGTGCCCGGTACTCGCCGAGCGGACCGCTGCGCGCCTGCCGGGACTGCTGGTAGTCCGGGTCGTGCCGCTCCGCCGACGTCATGTCGTCGTCGGTGGGATCCGAGACCCAGCCGTCGTCGTCGACGGCGTACCGGTCGGCCTCGGCCTCGCGGACCGCCTTGCGCAGATTCTGCTGCGCGAGCTGCATCTTCTCGCACGTGCCCTTGAGGACCGTGGCGATGGAGCCGGCCTGCGACTGGGAGTTGCCGAGCTTTCGCTCGTTGTCCTCCATCATCATGAAGCCGTACGTGGCGTCCGTGCCCTCCCAGCCGCTGGCGTGCAGCGGCCCGGTGACCTGGCGACGGTGCTGGACCTGGGCGCCCTCCAGGCTCTTGGCGAGGGCTCGCCACGAGTTGGCGGCCGCTTCGAGGTCGGAGAAGTCCTGCTTCATGAGAACGCTGAACTGAGCGGTCATGGCGGGCTCACACCGCCGCGAAGGACTGGGCGGTCAGGTCTTCGTTGAACTCGTGGCCGTCGGCGGTACGTCTCAGCCGCTCGGCCTCGCTGTCGCCGCCCTCGCCGCCGATGCTCTTGCGCAGGTCGTGCAGGGCCGTGCCCCAGTCGTTCGCCACCCGGTCGAGCTCGGCGGTTATGGACCACTTGTTCATGGTGACGGACGCCGACCTGGTGTCGGCCGCGGCTTTGTCGACAGGCTTTCGCAGGTTGTCGCCTATCGCGTCGGCGGCGCCTGCGGACGCCCGCAGCTCCGACGGCTCGACATTTATGCTGCCACTTTCAGCCATTCCGCTCCCCCGTGACTCACGCGAGCGGCCAGAGTACCGGGGAGATCATCGGGGCGGAAAAGGGGGCACCCACCCGGCCGGGAAGGCCATGGCGAATGCCCCAAATGCCGTACTGCTACTGCGGTCAGAGGTTGCCGCGCTTCTCCTGCTCGCGCTCGATCGCCTCGAAGAGCGCCTTGAAGTTGCCCTTGCCGAAGCCCATCGAGCCGTGCCGCTCGATCATCTCGAAGAAGACGGTCGGCCGGTCCTGGACGGGCTTGGTGAAGATCTGCAGCAGGTAGCCGTCCTCGTCGCGGTCCACCAGGATCTTCAGCTCGCGCAGCGTCTCGACGGGTACGCGCGTCTCGCCCGCCCACTCGCCGAGCGTGTCGTAGTACGAGTCGGGGGTGTCCAGGAACTGGACGCCGTTCGCCCGCATGCTGCGCACGGTGGCGACGATGTCGTTCGTGGCGAGCGCGATGTGCTGGACACCGGCGCCGCCGTAGAACTCCAGGTACTCGTCGATCTGCGACTTCTTCTTCGCGATCGCGGGCTCGTTGATCGGGAACTTCACCTTCAGGGTGCCGTCCGCGACGACCTTCGACATGAGCGCGGAGTACTCGGTGGCGATGTCGTCGCCCACGAACTCCTTCATGTTGGTAAAGCCCATGACCTTGTTGTAGAAGGCGACCCACTCGTTCATCTTGCCGAGCTCGACATTGCCGACGCAGTGGTCGATGGCCTGGAAGGTGCGCTTGGCCGGCGGCTCGACCATCGGGTCGGCGGCGACGAAGCCGGGCAGGTACGGACCGTTGTAACCGGACCGCTCGACGAGGGTGTGCCGGGTCTTGCCGTACGTCGCGATCGCGGCCAGGACGACGACTCCGTGCTCGTCCTTGACCTCGTGCGGCTCCTCGATGCCGCGCGCGCCGTGCTCCACGGCGTAGGCGTACGCGGCGCGGGCGTCCGGGACCTCGATGGCGAGGTCGACGACACCGTCACCGTGCTCGGCGACGTGCTCGGCGAGGAAGCGGCCCCGGTCGGTGGAGGCCTTGATGACGGAGGTGAGGACGAAACGCGCGGCGCCGTTGGTCAGGACGTAACTCGCGGTCTCCCGGCTGCCGTTCTCCGGTCCGGAGTAGGCGACGAGCTTCATGCCGAAGGCGGTCGAGTAGTAGTGCGCGGCCTGCTTGGCGTTGCCGACGGCGAAGACGACCGCGTCCATTCCCTTGACCGGGAAGGGGTCGGCCTCACGCGCGGTGCTGGGGGTGGTGTGGTGCGTTGTCTCAGTCATGGCGGCAGAGTCTCTCCGTATCGCAAGCTGCGCAATAGTTCGCTGAAACACTGGGCAATGTGCCCAGTCACTGGCGAGAATGGCCGGGCGTTCTGTACAGGATGACCAAGCCAGGCACGAGGTAACAGGAGGCGGGCAGGCCCATGTCCAACGACGGTATCGACGAACTCGACGGCCGGCTCATCGTGCTGCTGGCGCGCGAGCCGCGCATCGGGGTGCTGGAGGCGTCCCGGCGGCTGGGCGTGGCGCGCGGGACCGTACAGGCGCGGATGGACCGGCTTCAGGCCAATGGAGTGATCCGCGGCTTCGGCCCGGACGTCGATCCGGCCGCCCTCGGCTATCCGGTGACGGCGTTCGCGACGCTGGAGATCAAGCAGGGCCAGGGAGCCGACGTACGGGCGCATCTGGCGACGGTCCCCGAGGTCCTGGAACTGCACACCACCACCGGCCACGGCGACATGCTCTGCCGCCTCGTCGCCCGCTCGAACGCCGATCTTCAGCGCGTGATCGACCGGGTTGTCGGTTTTGACGGCATCGTGCGGGCCTCCACGGCGATCGTCATGGAGAACCCCGTGCCCCTGCGGATCATCCCACTGGTGGAGCAGGCGGCGGCGGACGGACGGGACTGATGGAGACCGAGGTCGGAAGCGCTTGCAAAGAAGTGCTTGCAAAGCTTTCTTTGCAACTCTAGGGTGAGGGCATGCCCCAGCAGCCCGACTCCGCCCCCGGCTCCGGCTCCGCCCCCGACTCCGAGCCCACGCCCGGCTACCGCACCCTGGACGCCCGTTCACTGCGCGGCCTCGCCCACCCCCTACGCATCCAGCTCCTGGCATCCCTGCGTCACGACGGCCCCGCCACCGCCTCCCAACTGGCCGAGCGCCTCGGCGAGTCCAGCGGCGCCACCAGCTACCACCTGCGCCAGCTCGCCTCGCACGGGTTCGTCGAGGACGCCCCGGAGCGCGGCAAGGGCCGCGAGCGGTGGTGGAAGGCGGTGCAGGACGGGACCAGCTTCAGCCCGGAGCTGCACAACAACCCCGACCCGGCAGTACGCGGCGCCGCCGATCTCTTCCTGCACGAGGTCGCGAACATCCACACCCAGGAGCTCGGCACCTGGCTCGGCACCGCGCGCGAATGGCCCGAGGAGTGGGCCGGCAGCTCGGACCTGAGCGACTTCACGCTCCAGCTCACCCCCGCACAGTTGCGCGAGCTGAACGACAAGGTGCACGAACTCATCGAGAGCTACCACGGACTGTCCGACGAAGGCTCCGCCCAGGTCCGCCTGCACACGCACTCCTTCCCCCGCCGCGCCACGGACTGAAAGGAACTGCCGGTCATGCACCCCGACATACACCTCAATCTCCACCACCAGCGCGCCACCGAACCGCAACCTCCCGCCCGGCCGGCGCGTATCGCATGACCGTCGAGGGGGGAGAACCGGGCGGCCGGAAGCCGTTCGCGGCGGTACTGGCCGCCAACACCGTGTCCATAGCGGGCACTTCGCTCACCATGATCGGCGTGCCGTGGTTCGTGCTCGACACCACGGGCAGCGCCGGCCGGGCCGGCGTCGTCGCGTTCTGCGCGACGCTGCCGGTCGTCGTCTCCGCGCTCGTCGGCGGCCCGCTCATCGACCGGATCGGCCGCCGCCGGGTCTCCGTCGCCTCCGACCTGGTGTGCGGCCTCGCCGTCGGCGCGATCCCGCTGCTGCACTACGCGGGTGCGCTGGAATTCTGGATGCTGTGCGCCCTGATGGCGATCGGTGGCCTGGCCCATACGCCCGGCATGACCGCCCGTTACGTCCTGATGCCCGACCTCGCCGCCCACGCCGGCACCACACTCGCCCGCGCCGCCAGCCTCTTCGAGGGCGTCTCGCGCGGCGCCCGCATGATCGGGGCCGCGCTCGCGGGCGTACTGATCGCGCTGCTCGGCGCGGAGGCGGTGCTGCTGCTCGACGCGGCGACGTTCGCGGCGTCGGCGCTGCTGGTCGCGGCCGGAGTACGGGGCGTTCGGGCCGCCGAGCCGCAGAAGGCGGCGGCGCCGGTCTCCTTCACGACGTACCGCAGGGAACTGCGCGAGGGTTACGTCTTCCTCCTGCGCCACCGCCTCCTGCTGGCCGTGGTTTTGATGGTGATGCTCACCAACGGCCTGGACCAGGGCTGGAGTTCGGTCCTGCTGCCCGTCCACGCCAAGGACAACCTGGGCGGCGCGACCGACCTCGGCATGCTCGCCGCGATCTTCGGCGGATGCGCGCTGCTCGGCGCCCTGCTGTACGGGGCGGTCGGCGAGCGCTTCCCGCGCCGGGTCGTCTTCACCGTCGCGTTCCTGCTCTGCGGGCTGCCGCGCTTCGTCGTCGCGGCGCTGGTCGACGGGACGGCCGCGCTGGCCGTGACGATGGCCGCGGGCGGTCTGGCCGCCGGGATGCTCAACCCGATCCTGACGACGGTGACGTACGAACGCGTCCCGCAGGAGCTGCGCAGCCGCGTCGGCGGTGTGTCCACGGCCGGCTGCGAGCTGACGATGCCGCTGGGTGGCCTCGCGGCGGGGCTGCTGGTCGAGGAGGCGGGGCTCGTGACGGCGCTGCTGGTGGTCGGCGGGGCGTACTTCCTCGCGACGCTGAGCCCGGTGGTCTTCCCGTCCTGGCGGATGATGGACGACGTAACCGGGAATCTCAGCAGCTCGGAACCTTCCCGTCCTTCTTCTCCAGCGCGACCAGAGCCCGCACCGCGTCCTTGAGCGTCGTGACGGGCACCAGCCGCAGCCCGTCCGGCAGCTCGGCCTGAGCCTGCGCGCACTCTTCCTTCGGTACGAGGAAGACCGTCGCCCCGTCACGCCTGGCCGCCTGCGTCTTGAGCGGTACGCCGCCGACCGGGCCCACGTCTCCGCCGGAGGTGATGGTGCCCGTACCGGCGATGTTGCGGCCGCCCGTGAGGTCGCCTCCCGAGCCGTCGCCGTCCAGCTTGTTGACGATGCCGAGGGAGAAGAGGAGACCGGCGCTCGGGCCGCCGATGCCGGCGAGGTCGAGGTCGACCTTCACCCGGTCGGGGCTCTTGCCGAGGTAGCCGAGCGCCGCGTCGACGGCGGTCTCCTGCGACTGCTCCATCTCGGCGACGTTGTGCTTCTCAATCTCGGTGTCGGTGCCGCCGGTCGGGTAGACCGCCTCCTTGGGCAGGACGGCCCGGTCGGTCCTGAACCACGCGTCGACGACCTGCCCCAGGTCGACGGCGACGGACGGGGCGGTCGCCACGATCGTCGTCATCCGAAGCTGCCCGGTGGTCTCGCGGACCGGCGCTCCGGTGATGGTGATCACCGGCTTGCCCTTGTCGTGGCCCAGGACGTTCGCTGTACTGCCGGGCTGCGCGAGGACGTACGGCAGCGGCGCGAAAGCGGCCACGGCGAGGAGCGCGAGCACGGGGGCCCCGCAAAGGGCGAGGACACGGGGGCGGGAGAGACGTGAGAGCACGCCTCCAATCTAGTGGGCGCACGCAGCTCTGCCCCGAGCACCTCTCGCACCACTTCGCGGGCTACGAGCCGCCGCGCCGGCCTGCGGCCGCCCGGCCACCCTCACCTCAGCGCGTCGGCGACCTCCCGCGCCGCGTCCACCACGCGCGGGCCGACCCGCTCGGGGATGGAGTCGGCGAGCATGACCACCCCGACGCTGCCCTCCAGCCCCGTTATGCCGACCAGGGGCGCCGCCGCGCCACTGGCCCCCGCCTCCAGTTCGCCGTGGGTGAGGGTGAAACCGTCGGCCGCGAGGGCGCCCTGGCGGGCGGCGAGGATGGCCTTGCCGGCCGCGCCCCGGTCGAGGGGGTGACGGAACCCCGCGCGGTACGCCACGTGGTAGTCGGTCCACGTCGGCTCGACGACCGCGACCGCGAGTGCCTCCGTGCCGTCGACCAGCGTCAGGTGCGCCGTGGCGCCTATGTCCTCGGCGAGCGAGCGCAGCGCGGGCAGGGCGGCCTCCCGTACGAGCGGATGGACCTGCCGGCCCAGACGCAGGACGCCGAGGCCGACGCGGGCACGTCCGCCCAGGTCGCGGCGTACGAGCGCGTGCTGCTCCAGGGTGGCGAGCAGCCGGTAGACGACGGTGCGGTTCACACCGAGCTTGTTGGAGAGCTCGGTGACGGTCAGACCGTGGTCGGTGTCGGACAGCAGTTTGAGGACACGAAGTCCCCGGTCGAGCGTCTGGGAGGTTTCCGCGGTCACGACGCCCACTCCTCTGTGGTGAGTGCGGCGGCTCTCTCACGCTGTGCGCCGCCGGTCCCTTCGGCGTCGCGCGCAGAGGCCGCCGGCAGGCCATGGCACCGGCTGCGCTCCGGGGCGGCTCTGCCACGGGGCGTATGCGTTGCCGGAAAGGTAGCGATCCACTCCGCTCAGCGGAAGACCTCGTCCAGAATCCGGGCGCGTACGGAAGTCGCTCCGCGTGCGGAACGCGATTGCGAGCGGTCCGGCTTTGGAGGTCCGCCACCACACGAAAGCGGGGCCCGGAGACGATCCTCCAGGCCCCGCCGTGACATCCCCGGCGTACGTCAGCGCATCCGGGTGGCCCACTCCTGAACCTTCTTGATCCGCTCCTGGAGCTGCCCGGCGGTCGCCTCGGCGCTCGGCGGACCGCCGCAGACGCGCCGCAGTTCGGTGTGGATGACGCCGTGCGGCTTGCCGGTCTGGTGGACGTACGCCCCCACCATGGTGTTGAGCGACTTGCGGAGCTCCAGCAGTTGCTTGTGCGTGACGACGGGCCGCGACTCGGCGGGTTTCTCCAGCAGATCGGCCTCGGCGGCCGGCTTCTGGCGGCTGTGCGCGATCTGCCGGGTCTGCCGCTTCTGGAGCAGGAGCTGCACCTGGTCGGGCTCCAGCAAACCGGGGATACCGAGGTAGTCCTGCTCCTCCTCACTCCCCGGATGGGCCTGCATGCCGAACTCGGCGCCGTCGTACAGCACGCGGTCGAACACGGCGTCGGACTCAAGAGCCTCGAAGGGCAGCTGCTCCTCGGTCTCCTCGTCCTCCAGCTTCTCGGCGTCGGCGAGGAGCTTGTCCTCCTCGGCGAACGGGTTCTCCTCGTCGCTGCCCTTCTTGGGCTTGTCGAGGACGTGGTCCCGCTCGACCTCCATCTCGTTGGCGAATTCGAGGAGCATCGGGATCGTGGGAACGAACACGGACGCGGTCTCGCCCCGCCTGCGCGATCGCACGAAGCGCCCGACCGCCTGGGCGAAGAAGAGCGGGGTGGAGATGGTCGTCGCGTACACACCGACCGCGAGCCTCGGTACGTCGACGCCTTCCGACACCATGCGGACCGCGACCATCCACCGGGACTCGTCCGCGCTGAACTGGTCGATCTTCTTCGAGGCGGCCTTCTCGTCGGACAGGACGACGGTCGGCCGGTCACCCGTGATCTTCTTCAGAATCTTGGCGTACTCGCGCGCGCTGTCCTGGTCGGAAGCGATGACGAGCCCGCCGGCGTCCGGAATTCCCTTCCGTACTTCGGTCAGCCGGGTGTCGGCGGCCGCGAGCACGTTCGGGATCCACTCCCCCGTCGGCGCGAGCGCCGTGCGCCAGGCCTGCCCGATGGCGTCCCTGGTCATCGGCTCGCCGAGCCGGGCGGCGATCTCGTCACCGGCCTTGGTGCGCCAGCGCATGTTGCCGCTGTAGGACAGAAAAATGACGGGCCGTACGACACCATCGGCGAGGGCGTTCCCATACCCATAGGTGTAGTCGGCGGAGGACCGCCGGATCCCGTCGTTCCCCTCCTCGTACGCGACGAAGGGGATCGGGTTGGTGTCGGACCGGAACGGCGTACCGGTCAGAGCCAGCCGCCGGGTCGCCGGGTCGAACGCCTCCTGGCAGGCCTCGCCCCACGACTTCGAGTCACCGGCGTGGTGGATCTCATCAAGAATGACCAGCGTCTTGCGCTGCTCGCACCGGTTGCGGTGCAGCATTGGCCGTACGCCGACACCGGCATAGGTGACGGCGACCCCGTGGTACTCCTTGCTCAGCGGTCCGGCGCTGTAGTCCGGATCCAGCTTGATGCCTATGCGGGCCGCTGCCTCCGCCCACTGCTTCTTGAGGTGCTCGGTCGGAGCGACGACCGTGATCTGCTGCACGACGTGGTGGTGCAGCAGCCATGAGGCGAGCGTCAGCGCGAAGGTCGTCTTGCCGGCGCCGGGCGTCGCGACGGCGAGGAAGTCGCGCGGCTGATCCTGGATGTACTTCTCCAGCGCCCCCTGCTGCCAGGCACGCAGCTTGTTGGCCGTGCCCCAGGGGGCACGGCCGGGGAAGGCGGGTGAGAGGTGGTGGGAGGCGGTAGTAGTCACGGTCTCCGGTTCAGGGGCTCTCGGGGTCACGGGGGGTACGTACGACAACCGGGCCACCCTACCGGTGGCCCGGTTGCGATCCCGCTGAACGGCCCCGGGCCGCCCCCTGTTGGGACCCACCTCACACCAGGGCGCGCAGCCCGTCCGCGACGGCGGCCGGCTCGGTCATTTCCCCGGCCGCGACGGAAACGACCAGGTCATAGGCCCGGTCCTGCACAACGTCTGTCGTATCGATCCCGTTCGCGGCGAGAAAGACGGCAGCCGCCAGCCAGGCGGTCCGCTTATTGCCGTCGACGAAGGGATGGTTCGTGGCAATGGCGTGCAGCAGGGCTCCCGCCTGCTCGTACACGTCGTCGTACGCCGATACCCCGAACATCCGCGCGCGGGGCCGGTGCACGGCGGATTCCAGCAGACCGGGGGCGCGCAGCTCGGGCGGCCGCCCCCCGAACGCGGTCCGGGCGATGTCCGTCACCTCGATGACGGTGAGATGACGCGTCACTCGCCCAGCCTCCGCAGCAGCTCGGCATGGCTCACGGCGATCCTCTCGGCAATGGCACGGACCAGCACGCCCTCGGCGTGCAGATGCCGGCGTACGGCGTCCTGCGCGACGCCGGCCGGAGTGCTGCCCTGGGCATCGGCGAGGTCTGCGAGGGCGGCCCACTCGGCGTCGCTCAGGCGGACGGTCAGCTCATTCATGTACGGAGCGTAGCCACATACGCCGTTCCTTCGCCGCGATTCAGGCGTCCCTCACCCGCAAGCGGGTCGCCACCCACGCCCCCGCCAGCGCCACCCCCGCCATCGGCAGGAACACCGCCGCGAAGGCCGCCGGATGGGAGGCGGCGGCGGGCGTGGCCGCAGCGTGGCCCACCGCGCCGCCGCCCAGGGCCGCGAAGACCGCGCCGCCGATGGCCAGGAGCATGACGTTGGACAGGCCGTCGGAGATCTGGAGGGCGGCGGAGTTCGCGCCCGCCTCCTCCGGCGCCGACAGCTTCAGCAGCAGCACGCTCGTCGAGGCGATGACCGTGCCCATGCCGAAGCAGCCGACGCCCCACGCGACCGCCACCACCCACACCGGCACGGCGGCGATCAGCACACTCGGCGCGGTCGCGATGGCCGCGGCGACCAGGACCATGGACCCGGAGACCATCCGCTCCCGGTACGGCTCCATGCGCGGCCGCGACTGCACCCACGAACCGAACGCCCACGTCGCACCGCCGACCGCCAGCGAGAGCCCGGCCATCGTCGGGGACAGCCCGCGCTGGGTGACCAGCATCAGCGGTACGAAGGACTCCGCGGCGATGAACGACCCCGCCGCGATCCCGCGCAGCAGCACCACGGACGGCAGCCCGCGCGCCGCCACGTAGGTGCCGCGCGGCAGCAGCCCGAGTACGGCGGGCACCAGCAGCGCACCGCCCACCGCCGCCGGGAGCAGGGAAAGCCACCTCAGATCCTGGCCCGCGTACTGGAGCAGCCCGGCCCCCAGCGAGATGCCGAGCGCGAGCCGGATCCGGCGGCGGTCGAAGGCCGGGACGGGGGCGCCCGGATCGGCGGGCCCGGCCGCCATGCGGCGTATCGCGGGCAGGGCGATGGCGAGCGGGAAGACGACCAGGACGGGGATGCCGACGAACACCCACCGCCAGCCGAGGTGCTCGGTCACCGTCCCGGACACCAGCGGGCCGACGACGGACGGCACCACCCAACTCGCGGCGAAGGCGGCCAGGATCGCGGGCTGCAACCGAGCCGGATACGCCCGGCTGACGACGACGTACAGCGCGACGATCACGAGCCCGCCGCCGAGCCCCTGGACGGCCCGCCCGACGATGAACAACCACATCGCGTCCGCCGTGCCGGAGAGCAGCAGCCCGGCCCCGAAGGCGCTGATACCGGTGGCGAGCGGTGCGAGGGGGCCGCGGCGGTCGGCCCACTGCCCGGACAGGACCATGGCGAAGAGGCTGGTGGTGAAGTAGGAGGAGAAGCCGAACGCGTAGAGGGATACGCCGTTCAGCTCGCGCGCCGCGACGGGCATCGCCGTACCGACGGCGGTCGCCTCGAAGGCGATGAGCACGACGACGGCGATGATGCCGATGCTGAGGGCGCGGTGGGCTCTGCCGAGAACGCCGGCCGGACCTGCGGGTTCGCCGGGTATCTCGCCGGCTTCGGATGCTTCGGGCGCTTCGGGCGCGACCTCGGCGTCGCGCGGCTCCAGGGCGGTCATTCGCCCAGAGTAAGAGGCGTACCGGCGAATTGACCCTGTCGTAGGAAGGGCCGGAGGTCGGTCTTTGGTCGTACGACCGGCACCGGCGCATGAACGCGGTATGGCAGTCGCGTTGCGGCCCGGACCAATCCCTTGAAGCCACCTCCTCCGCCGCCGCCCTATTCCGATCACGGCCTCCAGCGTCATTCCGTCCCGCTCCGCTACACCGGCAGCACGCACACCGGAACCGGCGCCGTCAGCGCCGCCCCCGCCGGTGCGAGCCGGCCCGTACGACGGTCCACGCGGAACGCCGCGACCGTGCCCGACCTCTGGTTGGCGGCGAACAGCAGCCCGCCGGCCGGGTCCAGGGCGATGTGCCGGGGGTACGAGCCCCCGGACGGGGTGACGGACACCAGCCGCAGCGCCGCGCCCGCGCACTCTGCCGCGAAGACCGCGATGCTGTCGTGGCCCCGGTTGGAGACGTACACGAACCGCCCGTCGGGCGAAACCAGCACACCCGCCGGGTAGTTGCGCTCGGTAAGCTCCGTGCCGGGCGGCAGGGTCGGCAGCCCAGTGCCGGGGCTCAGGATCCCGGTGCGGCGGTCGTAACCGCATACGACCAGGGTGCTGTCCAGCTCGTTGACGACGTACGCGTGGCGGCCGGAGGGGTGGAAGGCGAGGTGCCGCGGCCCGGCTCCGGGCTTCATCGCGGCGCGCGCGCGTTCCCGCAGCTTCCCGGTGCGCGGGTTGAGCCGGTAGGTGTGCAGGGAGTCCGTACCCAGGTCGACGGCGACGACGTACCGCCCGGCGGGATCCGTGACGACCATGTGCGCGTGCGGGCCCTCCTGCCGCTCGGGATCGGGCCCGGAGCCCGTGTGCCGTACGACGTCTGCGGCCTCCCCGAGCACGCCACCGCGCCCGATGGGGTGTACGGACACGCTCCCGCCGGTGTAGTTCGCGGTGAGCAGGAACCGCCCGTCGGGGTGCACGGAGAGGTGGCAGGGGTCAGCGCCGCCGGTCCTGCGGGCGCGCCCCAGCACTTCCGGCGCCCCGGCCCCGACGCGCACGGCCGTGACGGCACCCTCGGCGCGCTCGTCGACGGCGTACAGCGTCCGGCGGTCGGGCGAAAGCGCCAGGAAGGAAGGATTTGGCACGCCGCCGAGCACCCCCGCCGAGGCCAACTCTCCCTTGCCCGGCCGGTACGAGGCGAGCCCTATGCCGGTGCCGCCGCCGGGCTGGGTGGTGTACGTACCGAGGTAGGCGCGCCGCAGCGCCTCTGCGGCCCGCGCGCTCTGGGGCACCGCCAACCCGGCGGCCCCGGCACAGACCAGCGCTCCGAACCGCCGTCGGCTCAACCGTGCGTCCGCCACTCGCAGGTAGCTGCTCATCGAAGCCTCACGCCCTCGGGTTCGCCGGTCAGTGTGCCGCACTCACGCTCGCATCGTGGCCCGGACCACGACACCGGGCAAGGGGAAGCACGGACGAGCACGGCGACCGCGGGCCGACATTCCACGGTGCCAGGAAGAGACGTGCCGGGGCGCTCTGACGCCGTACGGCCGACGCGGGCCCTCGTCCCAAGGTGCGAGAGGGGACGTGTCGGGGCGCTCCCCGCAGGGTGTCGAACGCAACCACCGCCAACGAACCGACGCAGTACCCGAACGTTCGGCACCCGAGGAGACGCCCCGGCGCGGCACCGCCCGCAACGCCCCCGCAAAAGGCGACCCCCAGAAGCAACGCACACCCGCAGCCCCGACGGACGGAGTCCGGCGCAGCCGCCCGAAGCCCGCGAAGCCCCCCAGGGGCAGAGCGGCGCGAGAGCGGCGTCCGAAAGCAGCCGCCCCGGCGCGGCGCCGACCCCAGCGCCCCCGCAAAGGCGACCCCCAGAAGCTACGCGGAAGGCGCGGTCACCGCCGCCTGGGGGCGGATCGGCAGGCGGTTGACCGGGCGGCCGGTCGCCGCGCGGACCGCCGAGGCGATCGCGGCCGGCGACGTGACCACCGGAACCGCGCTGACCGCCTTCGCACCGAACGGCGCCACCACGTCCCGCTCCTCCACCAGCTTCACGATGCGGATGTCCGGCGCGTCCAGGGACGTCGGGAGGGCGTAGTGGGTCAGGTCCGGGTGGCGGACCAGGCCGCGCGGGGTGCGGAGGTTCTCCGTCAGCGCCGTGCCCACGCCCTGCGTGACACCCGCCTCGATACGGGTCGCCAACTGGGCCGGGTTCAGGACGCGGCCCACGTCCTGGGCCACCGCCATCTCCACCACGCGGACCGAGCCCAGCTCGATGTCCACGTCCACGATCGCGCGGATCGCGCAGAACGCCAGCCCCACGAACGCGTCGCCCTGACCCGTGTCGTCGAGGGGTTCCGTGGGGTGGGGGCGGCACTGGGCCGTGGCCCAGAGTTCCTTGCCGTCCATCGCCTCCGTCACCGTGGTCGACAGGACGCCGTCGTACGACGTGATCTTGCCGTCGGCGATCTGGAGGAGCTCGGTCGACATGCCGAACTTGTGGGCCAGCGGCTGGAGGAGCTGGGTGCGGACCATCTTCGCCGCGCGTTCCACCGCGCCGCCCGACACCCACGTGTGGCGGCCGTGCGTCGCGGCGCCCGCCGGGGGCTGGTCCGTGTCCACCGAGGCCACGTGGACCTCTTCGATGCCCAGGATCTCCTGGACGATCTGGCGTGCGAGAGTCGAGAAGCCCTGGCCCGTTTCGACCGCCGCGCAGATGACCGTCGCCACGCCGTCGTGGACCTTCACCGTGGCCGTGGAGACCTCGTCCGCGCCCTCCGCGCCCAGCATGTGCACCATGCCGACCGCGTAGCCGACTCCGCGGCGTACCGCACTCGGCTCGCCCGCGCCCTCCGGGCCGCCCGGCAGCAGCCAGTCGTCCTGCGGGGTGTCCTTGGGGAGCGCGGGGAACGGGAAGTCACGTACGGCGCACAGGAGTTCGGCCACGGGCGCCGGGCAGGTCACCGTCTGGCCGGTGGGGAGCAGGTCACCCGTCGCCAGTACGTTGCGCAGGCGCAGTTCCGCCGGGTCGAGGCCCAGCTTCGCCGCGAGCTTGTCCATCTGGCCCTCGTACGCCGCGCACACCTGGAGCGCGCCTTCGCCGCGGACGTGACCGGACGGGGGGTTGTTCGTACGGACCGCCCAGCCCTCGATGAAGGCATGCGGGACGACGTACGGGCCGCAGGCGAACGAGACCGCCGCCGCGAGGGATTCGGAGGAGGCGTCGGCGTACGCACCCGCGTCCAGGAGGATCTGGGCCTCGACCTTGACCAGGCGGCCCTCCGCGTCCGCGTGGTGGCGGTAGCGCAGCAGGGTCGGGTGGCGGTGGGCGTGACCGAGGAACGACTCCTCGCGGGTGGCTGCCAGCTTGACCGGGCAGCCGGTTTTGAGGGCGAGGAGGCCCAGTGGGATCTGGAAGCTGCCGTCCTCGCGGTCGCCGGTCGCGCCGGGGACGCCGGTGACGACTACCTTGACGCGCTCTTGTTCCAGGCCGAAGCAGGCGGCGGCGCGGTCGCGGTCGGTGTGGGGGTCGGTGGACGCCGTGTAGATCTCCACGCCGCCGTCGGGGCGCGGGACCGCGAGGCCGGCCTCGGCTCCGATGGGCGCCGGGTCCTGGCGGCCGATGCGGTACAGGCCCTCGACGATCACCTCGCCCACGGCCTCCGGGTCGCCGAAGCTGAGGGGGATGTGGCGGATGAGGTTGCCGTCGGGGTGCAGTGGCTCTGCGGCGAAGGCCTGCTCCGGGTCGGTGACCGGTTCCAGGACCTCGTACTCGACCGCGATGGCGGCGGCGGCCAGGCGGGCCGTGTCGGGGTGGTCGGCCGCCACTGCCGCGATCGCCTCGCCGTGGTGGCGGACCAGGTCGGAGGCGAACACGGGGCGGTCGGCCACGCTGCGGCCGTGCGCCGGGTCGCCCGGCACGTCCTGGTGGGTCACTACGGCCCGTACACCCGGCATTTCGGACGCGGCGGTCGTGTCGATCGAGACGATACGGGCGTGGGCGTGCGGGGAGCGGAGGACTGCCGCCCACAGGAGGCCCTCTGCCCAGAGGTCGGCCGCGTACGGGAACGTGCCCTCCGTCTTGGCGCGGGCGTCGGCCGGCGGGAGGGACGCGCCGAGGCCGTGGGAGGGTGTCTCGGGGCGACGCTCGGGCTGGATGCCGTCGACCGCCGTCACGCTGGTCGCGGTGGCCGCGTCGTTGCTCACGCCATGCCTCCGTCGTGCGGGTTTTCGTGCGGGTGCTCGTGGGGGTGGGGCTGCTGGACACTGCCCGCGCCGGGGGGCGCCTGGTGCGGGATGCGGGCCTCTTCGGCCGCGGCGGTCGCCTCGCGCTCGGCGACGACCTCGCGTACGGCGTCGAGGACTCCCCGGTAGCCCGAGCAGCGGCAGAGGTTGCCGCAGAGGGCCAGGCGGGTTTCGAGCTCGCTCGGGGCGTGGTTGCCTTCGAGCAGGTCGTGGACGGTCATCGCCATGCCGGGTACACAGAAACCGCACTGGACCGCGCCGCAGTTGGCGAGGGCGCGCTGGACGTCGGACGGTTCGCCGTCGGTGGCCAGGCCTTCCACCGTACGGACCTCGCTGCCGGCGGTGGTGGCGGCGGGGACCAGGCAGGAGGCGACCAGGCGGCCGTCGACCTGGACGGCGCAGGCGCCGCACTCCCCCTGGGAGCAGCCGTCCTTGGCACCGGCGAGGCCGAGGCGCTCGCGCAGGACGTAGAGGAGGGACTCGCCGATCCAGGCGTCGGTCACGGGGCGGTCGGCGCCGTTCACGCGCAGGACGTAGGAGGCTTGGGGGTGCTCGCTGTGGGCGGGGTCTTCGGGGGCGGGGGTGTCTGCGGGGGTCTCTGGGGCGGGGGCGGCGGAGGCGACGGCGGGGGCGGGGGTTTCGGCGGGGGCGTTGGGGGCGGTGCCGCGCCGGGGCGTCTCCTCGGGCGTCGAACGTTCGGGTACTGCGTTGGTTCCTTCGCGGTGGTTGCGTTCAACGCCCTGCGGGGAGCGCCCCGGCACGTCCCCTCCCGGCAGCGTTGGCTGCTGGGCGGGGGCGGGCGCGTCCTGGGCCGGGGGGTGGGCTGCCGCCGGGTGTTCAACGTCC
>NZ_AUBE01000011.1:133904-252343 GCF_000429085.1 Streptomyces flavidovirens DSM 40150
GACCTCACGCGCCCCACCCACCGGACCCGCCGCCCGGCAGCGGCGAGCCGCCACTCCCCAAGCCGTCCCGTGGGCTCCCCCCGGGGGCCGCCCCCCAGAAGCATTGCGGCGGAGGTCCGGCGGTCAAGGGTGAAGCGAAGCGCAATCGCCGCAGGCGACGCGACGCAGGAGCGCCCTTTACCGCCGGGCCTCCGCCGCCACACTTACTCCAGGCGGCCCCCACCCCAGACGCAACCACCGCCCCAGGGTCGTACGCCCCACCCCCTAAAACCCCGGCGGCTCCGTATAAACGCCCCACTCCTCGCGCAGTACGCCGCAGATCTCGCCCAGGGTCGCTTCCGCCCGTACCGCTGTCAGCATCGGCTCTATCATGTTCGAGCCGTCGCGCGCCGCCGCCAGCATCGCGTCCAGCGATGCCCGCACCTTCGCGTCGTCCCGAGCCGCCCTGCGCTCCGCCAGCGTCCGGACCTGCGCGCGCTCGACCTCGTGGCTCACCCGAAGGATCTCCAGGTCGCCCGTCACCGAACCGTGGTGGCAGTTCACGCCCACCACCCGCTTGTCGCCCTTCTCCACCGACCGCTGGTACTGGAACGCCGACTCCGCGATCTCACCCGTGAACCAGCCGTCCTCGATCCCGCGCAAGATGCCCGACGTGATCGGACCGATGGGGTGCCGGCCATCCCCGTGCGCCCGAAGACCCCGCTCCTTGATCTGGTCGAAGATCTTCTCCGCGTCCGCCTCGATGCGATCGGTCAGCTGCTCGATGTACCAGGAACCACCCAGCGGGTCAGCCACATTCGCGACGCCCGTCTCCTCCATCAGCACCTGCTGCGTACGCAGCGCGATCTCCGCCGCCTGTTCGCTCGGCAGCGCCAGCGTCTCGTCCAGCGCGTTCGTGTGCAGCGAGTTCGTGCCGCCCAGCACCGCCGCCAACGCCTCCACCGCCGTACGCACAACATTGTTGTACGGCTGCTGCGCGGTCAGCGAGACGCCAGCCGTCTGCGTGTGGAACCGCAGCCACTGTGCCTTGTCCGTCTGCGCACCGTACACATCCCGCATCCACCGCGCCCAGATCCTCCTCGCCGCACGGAACTTCGCGATCTCCTCGAAGAAGTCCACGTGCGCGTCGAAGAAGAACGACAGGCCCGGCGCGAAGTGGTCCACGTCCATGCCCCGCGACAGTCCCAGCTCGACGTAACCGAAACCGTCCGCCAACGTGTACGCCAGCTCCTGCGCGGCCGTCGCTCCCGCCTCGCGGATGTGGTATCCGGAGACCGACAGCGGCTTGTACGCCGGAATCGACCGCGCGCAGTGCTCCATCAGATCGCCGATCAGGCGCAGGTGTGGCTCGGGCTGGAAGAGCCACTCCTTCTGCGCGATGTACTCCTTGAAGATGTCGGTCTGGAGCGTGCCGTTGAGGACGCCCGGGTCCACCCCCTGGCGCTCCGCCGCGACCAGGTACATGCAGAACACCGGGACGGCCGGCCCACTGATCGTCATCGACGTCGTGACGTCGCCCAGCGGGATGTCCTTGAACAGGACCTCCATGTCCGCCGCCGAGTCGATCGCGACTCCACAATGTCCGACCTCGCCGAGCGACTTCGGCTCGTCCGAGTCGCGGCCCATCAGCGTCGGCATGTCGAAGGCCACGGACAGGCCGCCACCGCCGTTCGCCAGGATCATCTTGTAGCGCTCGTTCGTCTGCTCGGCGTTGCCGAAGCCGGCGAACTGGCGGATGGTCCAGGTCCGGCCCCGGTAGCCGGTCGGGTGCAGGCCACGGGTGAAGGGGTACTCGCCGGGCCACCCGATCCGCTCGAATCCCTCGTACGTGTCACCGGGCCGCGGCCCGTACACGGGGTCTACGGGGTCTCCGGAGAGCGTGGTGAAGTCCGCGTCGCGCTTGCGGGCCTTGTCGTAACGGGCCTGCCAGCGGCGGCGGCCTTCCTCAATCGCGTCAGCGTCCATACCTTCGAATTTACTAGGACGTCCTAGTAAATGTCGATGGCTGGCCGCCACAAGCCACGCTTGTGGCGGTGAGAACGCCATCACAAGGGGTGAGTCGTTACGCCTTCGCCGTCGCCGGGCGCGCGTCCGTGATCAGCAGGCGGGCCTCACGGGTGATCTTCGGCTCGACAAAGAAGGAGGCCAGCGGGATGCAGCCGGCCGCCAGTACCCACAGCAGCTTGCCGAACGGCCACTTCGCCTTGGTGCCGAGATCGAAGGCGAAGATGACGTAGATGATGAACAGCACACCGTGGATCTGCGAGATCAGCATGGTGTCGCCGACGTGGAACACGTACTTCGCGATGATCGCGACGGTGAACACCAGCAGCCACACGGCGGTGATGTACGCCATCACCCGGTATCGGGACAGCACATTCGACTTCATGGCGTCGAGCGTAGCGGGGGCCGACGGGCGATCTTCGCGCGGGTTGCCGCTTCTCGCCCGTTTCGTCGCCTACTTCTCCTCGAAGTCGTGCGCCGCCACCCGCAGCGGCCGCAGCATCGCGAAGATCTCCGCGCACTCCTCGGCGTCGTACACGCCGAGCCCGAAGTCCATCGCCATCAGGTCGCGGGTCGCCGCCTCCACCACCTCGCGGCCCTTCTCGGTGATCGAGGCGAGCGTGCCGCGGCCGTCGTTCGGGTTCGGGCGCTTGTCGACGAGGCCGGACTTCACCAGCCGGTCTACGGTGTTCGTGACGGACGTCGGGTGGACCATCAGCCGCTCGCCGATCTTGGACATCGGCAGCTCACCCTGCTTGGAGAAGGTGAGCAGCACCAGCGCCTCGTACCGCGCGAAAGTCAGTCCGTACGGCTTGACGACGGCGTCGACCTCGGCGAGCAGGATCTGGTGCGCGCGCATGATCGACGTGATAGCGGCCATCGAGGGGACGGGTCCCCAGCGCTGCCGCCAGAGTTCGTCGGCTCTGGCGATGGGATCGAACGGGAGGCTGAGCGGCTTCGGCACGGCGTCGACCTTACCGGCCGGTCATATCGTGAACATCCCCGTCTCGCGCTTCGGTCGATTTCGAGCCGCCACCCGGACCACCCGGCCGACGCCGACCACCCGGACACCCCGCACCCCCCACCCCACCCCCCACTCCACCCCACCCCCACCTCAGCGGTGTCGCAGCCATAGGCGATATGCGCACTATGCAACGATTGTCCGGTCCATATCGTCGCCCAGTCGAACCGTTCAAGGGGGCTGGATGTCCGGCCGCAGACCGACCCGCTCGCTCACCGCCGCAGTCGTCGCCTTCCTCGCGCTGGGCGTCGCCGCCTGCTCCGACTCCGGCGGCTCCGGGCCCGGGTCCGGGCAGGCGGGTGAGTCCGCCGCCGCGCAGAGCCGGCAGAACCAGGGAGTGAGCCGGGACTCGTCGCCGTACTGGGTCGACCCGGAAAGCGACGCCGCCCGCCAGGTCAAGGCATGGGACGCGGAGGGCCACAGCGCCGACGCCGATGTTCTGCGGCGTATCTCCGAGCGGCCGGTGGCCGAGTGGCCGGCCGGGGACGACCCGGCGCCCGGCATCACGAACGCCGTACGCGGCGCCGCCAAGGACGGCCGGACCGTCGTACTCGTCGCGTACAACATCCCGCACCGCGACTGCGGCCAGCACTCCGCCGGCGGGGCCGCCGACGCCGACACCTACCGCCGCTGGATCGGCTCGTTCGCCGACAGCATCGGCTCCGCCCCGGCCATCGTGATCCTGGAGCCGGACGCCGTACCGCACATCGTGGACGGCTGCACGCCACCCGAAGAGCACGACGAGCGCACCGCGCTGCTCTCCGAGGCGGTCGACCGGCTCAAGCAGCAGCCGAAGACCAAGGTGTATCTGGACGCGGGCAATCCGGCCTGGATCGATGATCCCGCCAAGCTCGTGGACCCCCTCAAGCGGGCCGGCGTCGACCGGGCCGACGGCATCTCGCTCAACGTCTCCAACTTCCAGACCGACGCCGCCGTCAAAGCCTTCGGCGCCCGGCTGTCCGCCCTCCTCGGCGGCACCGGCGGCACCAACGGCACCCACTACGTCATCGACACCAGCCGCAACGGCAACGGACCGCTCTCCGGCGGCCGTACCGACGCCTGGTGCAACCCCACCGGCCGCGCCCTCGGTACGCCGCCCACCGACCGCACCGGCGACCCGCTGCTCGACGCGTACCTGTGGATCAAGCGGCCGGGCGAATCCGACGGCGAGTGCCGCGGCGGCCCGGCGGCGGGCACCTGGTGGCCGGACTACGCGCTGGGGCTCGCCCGCCGCGCGAAGACGTGAGCCGAGCAGGAAGCCTCACGGCAGGCAGGAGGCCTCACGGCAAGCACGCGGGAAGCCTCACGCACGCACCCCGGAAGCCACACGGCAAGCCCCCCGCAAGCCTCACGGCACGTGAATCCACTTCGCCTCCGACGGCGTCCCCTCGCCGTCCGTGACGAAGAGCATGTACCAGCCGGGCGGCACCAGCGACTTGTCGTCCGGCACCTGCACCGTCACCTCGCCCCTGCCCTTCGTCAGGCCCAGCTCGATCGAGCGCTGCTCGACGTCCGTCGTGTGCGTGACCGCGCTCGGCCGCATCAGCCTGGCCCGCGCGATCCGCTCCGGATGCGCGGTCTTGTACGTCGCCTTCCCCGACGCGGCCAGCTCGCGCGGTCCGGCCCCCAGCGCCGGACGCAGCGCCTTGTCGCGGAAGAGGTACGGCGGCGTGTAGACCTCCATCCGCTGCTCGAACTTGCCGAGTTTTGTGTTGTCCTTGTCGCCGAAAAGCGAATCTGAGCCGAAGGTCACCACCCGGCCGTCGGGCAGCAGCAGCGCCTCGGAGTGGTAGTTGCGGCCCACCGTCGGCTCGGCCGCCTCCTTGAAGGCGTTCGTCTTCGGGTCGTAGAACTGCGCCTTGAGGATGTTGCTGGCGCCGCGTCCCCGGTAGTCCGTCGAACCGCCACTGGTGAAGACGGTGTCGTCCGGCATGATGACGCTGTTCAAGTAGCGGGTGCCCTGCGGCAGTTGGGGTCCGGTCTTGAAGGCCGGGCTGTCCTCGTCCAGGTCGATGATCGCCGTACGGCCGGTCGCCTTGTCGGACTCGCCGACTCCGCCGCCGCCGAGGATCATCACCCGCTGGTCCTGCGCGGGCGGCAGGACCAGTGAGGCCGCGGTCTCGGTCTGGTCGAGATCGGTCAGCCCGCCGACCTTCTTGAAGGTGTTCTTCCGCAGGTCCCAGATGCCTGGCTCGCGGCCCTTGTCGGCCGGCCCGTAGCCGGCGTTCGCACCGGAGTAGAAGAGCTTGCCGCCCTTGGTGAGGAAGAGCGCCGGGTACGTCGGGAAGTACCGGAAGGGCGCCTTCGACCACTTCTTCGTCTTCGGGTCGTAGTACTCGTTGTCACCGGCCAGGATGGCGCCGACGTCGTCGAGCCCGGAGACGGCGAGCACCCTGCCGTCCTGGAGGGTGACCAGCGTCGGGTACCAGCGGGCCTCCTTCATGGGGTCGACGGGTATGTACTTCTCCGCCTTCGGGTCGAATTCGTACGCCGCCCTGATCCCCTGGAAGTCCTGCTTGTCCATGGTGATCGCCTCGGCGAGGCCGTACGTGTTGTCGGCGTCCTCCCCTTTGAGCCCCACGATCTCGTACTGCGCGGACTGCTTCGTGACGGCCCGCGGGCCCTCCTCGACGGCCTCGACGAAGACCCGCGCCTCCGCTGCCTTGACCGTGGTCTTCCAGGGCAGCATGCGCCCGCTCTTGGCGTACGAGATCTTGAATTCGCGCTTCGCCTTCGGCACGGTCACGTCGAACTTCGACACGTACGTGACGCCGGAGGGGGAGCGGAAACGGGTGCCCTTCTTGAAGGTGATGGGCTTGTCCGGGTTCTCGTTCTTGACGCGCATTCCGCCGCCGGCCCGCATGACCTTGTCGCCCAGCACCTCGTAGCGCGCGGTGCCGCCCGCCACCAGCAGCCGTCCGTCGGGCAGTTGGGCGTGCCCGGCGCAGAAGAAGTCCTCCGGGGTCGGGACCAGCTTGAAGGAGTTGTCCTCCGGGTTCCACAGCACGGTCTCGAAGGTGCCCTCGTCGAACTTCTTCTGCTCGTTGCCCGAGCCCGCGATGATCAGCACCTTGCCGGTGTTGAGCAGGGCCGCGTGGATCGCGTTCGTACGGTATTCCTCCGGTATGTCGACGGTCGACCAGGAGCCGTACCGCGCCTTGTAGCCGGGCTGGGCGATCTTGTACGCGTGGTACTTCTCCTCCGCGAAGGACAGCGCCGCCGGGGCGTTGAGTCCAGCGAGCACCACGACGGCTCCGCCGCCCAGCAGGGTCTTCTTGAACTTCTTCGTAGGCCGGTAGCCCATGGTTCAGTTCCCTCCGGTCGTCGTGGCGAATGCGGGCTCCGGCTCCTCGCCCGGCACCGCGCTGCTCGTGGCGACGCCCTTGGCGGGCCTGACCACCTTGGTCGCGGCGCGTTCGCGCGCGGAGGTCCAGCACCACACCGCGACCGGCGAGAGTGCGATGACGAGTGCGAGTACGGCCCAGGTGCGCATCGCCACGTGGGTGTGACCCAGGTGGAAGGACGCGACCAGAGAGCTGACCAGTACGGCCGCCCAGAACAGGTGGATGCGGAACGTCAGCAGCCGGTCGGGGCTCGCCTCGCCGCCCTTGGGTGTGACCACGAAGCTGCCGCGGGTGCGCAGCACCGCCGAGCCGAGGGACTTGGCGTAGATCGGCGCGCAGAGCGCGGACATCGCCATGCCGGCCAGGCCGCCGGAGCCCGCGGGCTCGTGCGGCGAGACGTTGTGCCGCCGGTTCCACAGGTACAGCCCGATCTGGAGGGCCGCCGCGTCGCTGTAGAGCATCAGCCACACCGACGACGACACCTGGGTGCCGGATGCCCCGAACCACAGGAACAGCACGCAGCTGAGGATGCCGAGCAGCCAGTTGACGGCCGTCATCGGGTAGTAGACGAGCATCAGGGTGTACGTGAGCAGCCGGCCCGGCGGCACCCGGAAGGGCGCCTTCCAGAACTGCTTGAACAGCGTCTCGTACGTCCCGCGCGACCACCGAAGCTGCTGCGTGAAGAAGTCGGTCCAGGAGGCCGGTCCCTCGCCGACGGCGAGCACGTCCGGCGTGTAGACGGACCGCCAGAACCGCCCGGTCTCCCGGTTGCGCCTGCGGTGCAGCTCGAAGCCGGTGGCCATGTCCTCGGTGATCGAGTCGTACAGGCCGCCGATCTGCTTGAGGGCCCGGACGCGTACGACGTTGTTGGTGCCGACGAACATGGGGGCGCCGTAGCGGTTGCCGGCGCGCTGGATCAGCGCGTGGAACAGAAATTGCTGCGACTCCGCGGCCTTGGTGACGCACTTGTCGTAGTTGCCGTACACCTGCGGTCCGACGACGAAGGCGATGTCCGGGTCGCGGAAGTAACCGAGCATCCGCTCCAGGAAGTTGGGGAGCGGCACGTGGTCGGTGTCGACGGAGGCGAAGAAGTCGTAGGCGTCGCCGTGCATGGCCAGCCAGGCGTTGTAGTTGCCGTGCTTGGTCCGCGCCCGGTGCGGGCCCTTCCTGGTGTTCCACTCCGGTACGCCGCTGCGGGTGAAGTGCCGTACGCCCAGCTCCGCGCAGAGCGCCCGCGCCTGCTCGTCGTTGCCCTCGTCGAGGAGCCAGATGTCGAGCGGCCCCTCGTGCCGCAGTGCGACCGCGCCTTCGAGGGTGGCGCGCACCATGGACAGGGCTTCCTTGCCCGGTACGTACGTCGTGAGGAACGCGACCCGGGTGCCCGGCTCGGGCGTCACGGGTACCGGGTCCCTGGCGACCATCGTGGCGTGTGCGATCGACACCACGTTGACCAGCATGAAGAACATGATCATGCCGATCGAGGCCAGCATCACCCGGTCCAGATGGACCAGCCAGCGGTCGCCGCCCTCCCGTTCGGTCCAGTGGGTCGGCCAGACCAGGTAGACCAGCAGGAGCGCCGAGAGCAGGGGAGCCAGCGTCATCAGCAGTACGGCGCGTATTCGGTGTGGTTCCTGCGCCATCAGGCTTCGGTACTGAACCCGGTACGCGGTGGTGCCGGGCTCCGTCAGCGGCCCGGCGAGCCGGCTGTGGGTGTCGTAGTCGTAGCCGTTCGGCCGCACTGTGCCTCCCGCAGTCGAGGGCGTTCGATACCCCCACATAAAAGGACATTTGGCGGCGTGTCGAACCGGGTCGTCCGAGCGGGCGGTTTTTGGCGCACGGCAGTTTGAACGACGAAGCCCCCGACCGCGACGGCGGTCGGGGGCTTCGCGTCAACAGGTTCAGGCACTCAGATGGCGCTCCACCGTCTCGACCTTCGAGGTCAGACCGTCGGTGACACCGGGCCGGATGTCGGCCTTCAGGACCAGCGACACGCGCGGCGCGCGGGCCTCGACGGCGGCGACGGCGCGCTTGACGACGTCCATCACCTCGTCCCACTCACCCTCGATCGAGGTGAACATGGCGTCGGTGCGGTTGGGCAGTCCGGACTCGCGCACCACGCGCACCGCGTCGGCGACGTACTCGCCCACGTCCTCGCCGACACCCAGCGGGCTGACGGAGAAGGCGACGATCATGCGCCGACCACGCCTTCCTTGCGGGCGCGGGTGGCGATGACGGCGTCCTCGGCCTCGCGCTTGAGGCGCTTGTCGGCGAAGAAGCCGCCGGCCGGCAGGATGGACATGGCGAAGTAGAAGGCGGCGGTCTTCAGCGGCCACTTGGTCCGGTTCCAGGCATCGGCCCAGAAGAGGACGTACAGGACGAAGAGCAGACCGTGGATCGCGCCCATGACCGGAACCGCGTTGAATTCCGTGGTGCGCTTGAGCACCGAGCAGACGAGCAGCAGCAGGAAGGAGACCGCCTCGGGTACGGACACCAGGCGGAGGCGGCGGAGTGCGGAAGCGGTCTTGATGTCCACGGAGGGGCAACCTTCGTCGTCGCAGGGAACTGTCGATCTTGTGCTGTGCCTTCTGGTGGACTCCCCCGGATCCCCTGACGCACAAGCTCGCGCCCCATTGTGGCAGCCCGCCGGAGCCGCCCTTTATCAGGGTCCGGTTCACGGGATACCGTCACTCATGTGGCTCAGTTCCGACTCCAAGGCAGCAAGGTGCTCGCCGTCGACATGACCGGCGACGCCGTCAAAGCGAAAAACGGCTCGATGGTCGCGTACGACGGCCAGATGGCCTTCAAGAAGATGTCCGGCGGCGGTGAGGGCGTGCGCGGCATGGTGACCCGCCGCCTGACCGGCGAGCAGCTGACCGTGATGGAGGTGAGGGGCCACGGCACCTGCTATTTCGCCGACCGCGCGAGCGAGATCAACCTCGTCTCACTCCACGGCGACAAGCTGTACGTCGAATCCAGCAACCTCCTGTGTACGGACGCGGGCCTGCGCACCGGCACCTCCTTCACCGGGCTGCGCGGCGGCGCGACCGGCAACGGCCTGTTCACCACGACCGTGGAGGGCACCGGCCAGGCGGCGATCATGTCGGACGGCCCGGCCGTCGTCCTGCGCGTCTCCGCCCAGTACCCGCTCCAGGTCGACCCCGGTGCGTACATCGCGCACCAGGGCAACCTCCAGCAGCACTTCCAGTCGGGTGTCAACTTCCGCACGCTGATCGGCGAGGGCTCGGGCGAGGCGTTCCAGATCCGCTTCGAGGGCGAGGGACTCGTCTACGTGCAGCCGAGCGAGCGCAACACCGTCGGGGGCGACGTCTGATGCCGTTCCGCGAAATCAACTCCCGCATGGTCGAGGCACAGATCGCCCCGGGCCAGAAGATGTTCAGCCAGCGCGGCGCGATGCTCGCCTACAAGGGCGACGTCTCCTTCACCCCCAACATCCAGGGCGGCCAGGGCGGCGTGATGTCCATGATCGGCCGCCGGGTCGCCAACGAGACGACGCCCCTGATGACGGTCGAGGGCTCGGGCACGGTGATGTTCGGGCACGGCGGCCACCACATCCAGGTGATCAACCTGACCGGCGACACCCTCTGCGTCGAGGCGGACCGCCTCCTGGCCTTCGACGGCACCCTCACCCAGGGCACGATGTTCATGGGTTCGCAGGGCGGCGTCATGGGCATGGTGCGCGGCCAGGTGACCGGCCAGGGCCTGTTCACCACCACCCTCAAGGGCCACGGCGCGGTCGCCGTGATGGCGCACGGCGGCGTGATCGAGATCCCGATCACCCCCCAGCGACCGATCCACGTCGACCCACAGGCGTACGTCGCGCACCACGGCGACGTACGCAACAAGCTCTCCACCGCACTGGGCTGGCGCGACATGGTGGGCCGCGGCTCGGGCGAGGCGTTCCAACTGGAGCTGTCCGGCCAGGGCGCGGTGTACGTACAGGCCTCGGAGGAAAAGCTGTGACCACCCCCGTGATCTTCGACCCGCACACGCTGCCCTCCGACGACAACGTCAATCCGTACACCTTCTGCGTGGAGCTCAAGGGGAGCCAGTGGTTCCTGCAGAAGGGCAAGATGATCGCCTATTACGGGCGCATCGACTTCAACGGCATCGGCCACGGCCGTTTCGACCGCCTCCTGCGCACCAGCTTCCACTCGCCGCTGCACGCGAGCGACTGGGTGGTGGCGGAGGGCCAGGGCAAGATGCTGCTCGCGGACCGCGCGTTCGACGTCAACAGCTTCGACCTCGACAACGGCAACCTGACCATCCGCTCCGGCAACCTCCTGGCGTACGAGCCGAGCCTCGCGCTCAAGCAGTCGATCGTGCCGGGCTTCCTCACCCTCATCGGCACCGGCAAGTTCGTGGCGGCCTCCAACGGCCCCGTGGTGTTCATGGAGCCCCCGATCCGCGTGGACCCGCAGGCACTCGTGGGCTGGGCGGACTGCCCGTCCCCGTGCCACCACTACGACCACGGATACATGACGGGCGTCATGGGCGGGATCAGGTCACTGACCGGCATCGGCGGTACGTCGGGCGAGGAGCACCAGTTCGAGTTCGCCGGGGCCGGCACCGTACTGCTCCAGTCCACCGAACTCCTTATGGCGGAGCAGGCCACGGGCGCGGTTCCGTCCCAGGCGGGGGTGCCCGGCGGCCAGGGCGCGGGGCAGGGGCATCCGGGCGGCGCACCGCGTCTTCCCGGTCAGCTGGGGGACCTCCAGCGTCGCTTCGGGCTGTGAGCGGTAGTCTGCGGAGTGTGACGTCGAACGTCTGCGCCCCTGCTGCGTGCCGGGCGTCACATTCCGCAACTTCGTCCAGTATTCAACTTCTTAGGTAGAATCCATACATGGAGACCGAGACGGCCACCCCCTGGCTGACCGATGCCGAACAGTGCGCCTGGCGGACCTACCTGGACGCCAACAGGCTGCTGACCTATCAGCTCGAAAAGGACCTTCAGCCCTTCGGGCTCACCATCAACGACTACGAGATCCTCGTCAATCTCTCCGAGTCGCAAGAGCGCCGGCTGCGGATGAGCGACCTCGCGGCAGCGACCCTCCAGTCCAAGAGCCGCCTCTCCCACCAGATCACCCGCATGGAGAGCGCGGGCCTGGTCCGCAGGGAGAACTGCGAGTCCGATCGCCGCGGCCTGTACGCCGTACTGACCGACCACGGCAGCGAAACGATGAAACAGGTCGCTCCACACCACGTGGAGTCCGTACGCCGGCACTTCATCGGCATGCTCTCCCCCGAGGCACTCGCCGACATGAAGGCCGCCCTCACCCCGGTGGTCGAGCAGTTGCGGGGCCGACGCGGAAAGATCTAGCCGGCCGGCAGCCGCAGTGTGAAGAGAGCACCGCCGCCCTCTCCTTCACTCACGGACAGTGAGCCGCCGTGCCGCATGGCGACATCACGCGCGATCGCCAGCCCCAGCCCCGCGCCACCGTCGTCGCGGGTGCGCGCGTCGTCCAGCCGTACGAACCGCTCGAAGATCCGCTCACGCTCCTCCACAGGCACCCCCGCACCGTCGTCGGCGACCCCGAGCACCACCGCGCCACGCTCACGGCGCACGGAGACTGCGACCGAACTCCGCGCATGCCGCTGGGCGTTGTCCAGCAAGTTGCCGAGGACCCGCGCCAACTGCCCACGCGACCCGGACACTTCGAACGAACCGGAGCCCACCACCGTCACCGGCAGCGGGTCGTTCCGCTGCGAGACCTCCTCCCGCACCAGCGCACCCAGGTCGACGCGCCCCTGCCCGGGCCGCTCCCCGGCGTCCAGCCGGGCGAGCAGCAGCAGATCGGCGGCCAGCCCCTGAAGCCGTACGGTGTCCCGCACCGCGCCCTCCACATCCAGCAACTCCGGATGCGCGGCGCCCACTTCCAACTGCGTCCGCAGCGAGGCGATCGGGCTCCGCAACTCGTGCGAGGCATCGGCGACGAACCGCCGCTGCCGCTCCACCGACGCCTCAAGTGCCGCGAGCGTCTCATTGGTGGTCACGGCCAGCCGCGCCACCTCGTCGCGCGCGTCGGGCTCCGGCACCCGCCGCGACAGATCCTCGGAAGCGGTGATCGCGGCCATCTCGCGCCTGATCCCCTCCACGGGCCGCAGGGCCCGCCGCGTCACCAGCCACGTCACCCCGCCCACCACCGCGAGCAGCGCGGGCAGCCCGATGAGCATGGACTCACGCACCGTCCCGACGGCGCTCCGCTCGGCGGCCAGCGGCGCCCCCGCGTACACCGTGACGTCCTCCCCGCGAGCCGTCCGCACTTCGACGGCGGCGAACCGGTAATCGGCCCGCTCACCGTCCACCGTGGCGCTCCCGGACGACATCCGGGGCTCATCAGCGGAAACCTCTCCGTCCCCCGAGTCGTCGTCCTCGCCCGCCCCCCCGCCTCTCACCCTGACCTCGGAACTCCCCGCCCCCTCGATGGCCTCCAGATCCTCACTCACGGCGACCACCCGCCCGTCCTCGTTCACCACCTGCACGGGACGGCCCTCGGGCCAGTCCACATCGGCGTACGAACGGTCCACGGCCATCTGCGAGGCCACGTTCTGCGCGGCCACCTCGGCCTGGAGGTCGGCCTGGTCGATCAGATTGGCCCGCAGCACCAGCAGCACGGCCAGCCCGGCGGCCACCAGCGCCACCGCGACGACCGCCGTGGCCCCGAGTGCCGCTCTGGCCCGTACGGACCCGAAAAGCCGCCTCATCCCGCCACCAGCCGGTACCCGGCGCCGCGCACCGTCTGGATCCGCCGGGCGCCGAGCTTCCGCCGCAGGGCGCTCACGTACACCTCGACGATGTTCGGATCACCGTCGTACGCGAAGTCCCACACATGCTCCAGAATCTGCGCCTTGCTGACCACCTCGCCGGCCCGCACCGCGAACTGCTCCAGCACGGCGAACTCCTTGGCCGTGAGTACGACTTCGTCCTCACCCGCATACACCCGCCGGCTGGCGGTGTCCATCCGCAGATCTCCCACCACGACCACCGGCGAAGCTCCGGCACTCGCCCGCCGCCGCAACAGGGCCTTGACGCGCGCGACCAGCACCACGTACGAGAACGGCTTCGTCAGGTAGTCATCAGCGCCCGTATCGAGCCCCTCCGCCTCGTCGTACTCCCCGTCCTTGGCGGTCAGCATCAGAATCGGCACATCATTTCCCGCGGCCCGCAACGCCGCACACACCCGATAGCCGTTCATGCCGGGCAGCATGATGTCGAGAAGGACGAGATCGTACGAGCCCTCCCCGGCCCGGTGCAGCCCTTCCAGCCCGTCGTGCACCACGTCCACGGCGAACCCCTCGGCAGTGAGCCCCTTGGCCAGGGCCACCGCGAGCCGCCTCTCGTCCTCCACGATCAACAAGCGCATGCGCCAAGGTTCGCAAACCGAACCTGAAGAAGCCTTCAGCACACTTCAGGTCGCCTTCAGCATCCCTCAGCCACATTAATCCCCGTAGCAACCAACCGCTCGGGAGGAAACCTCATGAAGCGCAAGCTCGTCATCGCCACCGCCGTCACGGCCCTGCTCATCGGCGGAGGCACCGCGACAGCGTTCGCGACATCGGACGCACCGGCCACGAGCACGGTGACCCTGGACGAGGCGACGGCAGCGGCCGTCAAGTCCACACCGGGCAAGGTCACCGGAGCGGAACTCGACGACGACCGGCCCATGTGGGAGATCGACGTCTTCGGCAAGGACGCCAAGTGGCACGACGTGGACGTGGACGCCAAGACCGCGAAGGTCCAGGGCACCCACACGGAGGCCGACGAAGACGACCGCGCCCCCAAGGACACGAAGGTCACCATGAGCGAGGCCGCGAAGGCGGCCCTGAAGGCGCGGCCCGGCACGCTGACGTCCATCGACCTGGACGACGACGGTACGTGGGAAGCGGAAATCCGGGCCAAGGACGGCAAGGAGCACGAGCTGACCGTCAACGCCACCACGGCAAAGGTGACGGCGGACCAGGCCGACGCGGACGACGACAACGACTCCGACTAGCGCCGACCCGCCGGCCACCCACCGGGCTGAACCACCTGGGCCCGGGCGCCACCCGCACCGTCATCCCACCGGCGTGAGGGGGCGGGACGCGCAGGGGGCGGTGTTCGGGACGTAAAGCGTGATTTGTGGGCAGGACGCGGGCTTCGCGATTCAGCTCCGTATCGCGCCTAAATCATGCAGTCCCGAACACCGCCCCCGGAGCGGCCCGCCCCCGGCACCACCGCGCCCGCACCACCACACCCGCACCACCGGCCCCGCACCCCCGACTACCCCTCGGTAAGCCCCGCCACCAGCTCGTCCGCCGCCGCGTAAGGATCAAGCTCCCCCGCCACGATCCGCTCGGCGAGTGCCCCCAGCCGCCGGTCGCCCCGCAGGTCGCCGATCCGCTCCCGCAGCGCGGTGACCGCGATCGTTTCCACCTCGTGCGCCGCCCGCTTCGCCCGGCGCTCCCCGAGCACCCCGCGCTCCTCCATCCAGGCCCGGTGCTTCTCCAGCGCCTCGACGACCTCGTCGATGCCCTCGCCCCGCGCCGCCACCGTCTTCACGATCGGCGGCCGCCAGTCCCCGGGCCCTCGGGACTCCCCGAGCCCCAGCATGTGGTTGAGCTCGCGGGCGGTCGCATCGGCCCCGTCCCGGTCGGCCTTGTTGACGACGTACACGTCACCGATCTCCAGGATCCCCGCCTTCGCGGCCTGGATCCCGTCCCCCATCCCCGGCGCCAGCAGCACCACGGAAGTGTCGGCCTGCGAGGCGATCTCCACCTCCGACTGCCCGACACCCACCGTCTCCACCAGCACCACATCGCACCCAGCCGCATCCAGCACCCGAATGGCCTGCGGCGCCGCCCACGCCAGCCCGCCCAGATGCCCGCGCGTGGCCATCGACCGGATGTAGACGCCCGGATCCGACGCGTGCTCGGACATCCGCACCCGGTCCCCCAGCAGCGCGCCGCCGCTGAACGGCGAGGACGGGTCCACCGCCAGCACCCCGACCCGCTTCCCGGCCCGCCGGTACGCCGACACCAGCGCCGACGTGGAGGTCGACTTGCCCACTCCCGGTGACCCGGTAAGCCCCACGACGTACGCGTTGCCGGCGAGCGGAGCCAGTGCCGCCATCACCTCACGCAGTTGCGGGGACGCCCCCTCGACCAGCGAGATCAGCCGGGCAACGGCACGCGGCCGGCCCTCTCGCGCCTGAGCCACCAGCCCGGGGACGTCCTGCATCACAACTCCGCTCCTCGATCAAGCACTACGGAAGGGTTACGCGTCCGTGATTACGTGGATTACGAGCCGTGATTACTGGCCCGCGACCTTGATGATCAGCGCGTCACCCTGACCGCCACCACCGCACAGCGCCGCAGCCCCGACACCCCCACCACGCCGCTTCAGCTCAAGCGCCAGGTGCAGCACAACCCGCGCGCCGGACATCCCGATGGGGTGCCCCAGGGCAATCGCACCACCGTTGACGTTCACCTTTTCCGGGGACACTCCGAGGTCCTTCATTGACTGCACGGCAACGGCCGCGAAAGCCTCGTTGATCTCGATGAGGTCAAGATCCTCAACCCCGATCCCTTCCTTCCCCAGCGCGTGCTCGATCGCGTTCGAGGGCTGGGACTGAAGCGAGTTGTCCGGTCCGGCCACGTTTCCGTGGGCGCCGATCTCGGCGATCCACTCCAGCCCGAGGGCCTCCGCCCTGGCCTTGCTCATGACCACCACGGCCGCCGCACCGTCCGAGATCTGCGAGGCGGTACCGGCCGTGATGGTGCCGTCCTTCGTGAACGCCGGCCGCAGCCTGCCCAGCGACTCCGCGGTCGTCTCGGGCCGGATCCCCTCGTCCTTCGAGAAGAGCACCGGCTCACCCTTGCGCTGCGGGATCTCGACGGGCGTGATCTCCGCCTCGAAGAGCCCGTTCTTCTGTGCGGCGGCGGCCCGCTGGTGCGACTGCGCGGCGAATTCGTCCTGCGGGCCGCGGGCGATCCCGAGCCGGGTGTTGTGCTTCTCGGTCGACTCTCCCATCGCGATGCCCTCGAAGGAGTCGGTCAGCCCGTCGTGGGCCATCGAGTCGAGCATCTCGATCGCGCCGTACTTGAAGCCGTCACGGGACTTCGGCATGACGTGCGGCGCGTTGGTCATGGACTCCTGCCCGCCGGCCACCACCACGTCGAACTCACCGGCGCGGATGAGCTGGTCCGCCAGCGCGATCGCGTCGAGCCCCGACAGGCAGACCTTGTTGACGGTCAGCGCGGGCACATGCATCGGAATCCCGGCCTTCACGGCCGCCTGGCGGGCGGGGATCTGGCCCGCCCCGGCCTGAAGCACCTGCCCCATGATCACGTACTGGACCTGGTCTCCGCCGATCCCCGCCCGCTCCAGGGCCGCCTTGATGGCGAACCCGCCGAGGTCCGCACCGGAGAAGGACTTCAGCGAGCCGAGCAGCCGGCCCATGGGCGTACGGGCACCAGCGACGATGACGGACGTTGTGCGATTCGTTCCAGACATGAGGCACAGCCCCTTGGGATGAGGAGTGAACGACGGTTTACCTCAATGTACTGAGCGGTACGGGCCCGGTCACCGGGCAGCGAGTGTGATCGCGCGCACGTTGCGTAACCACCACCAATCGCGCTGCACTGGACCCATGCTGACGCGAATCGACCACATCGGAATCGCCTGTTTCGACCTCGACAAGACCATCGAGTTCTACCGTTCGACCTATGGCTTCCAGGTGTACCACTCGGAGGTCAATGAGGAGCAGGGCGTACGTGAGGCCATGCTCAAGATCAACGAGACGTCCGACGGCGGCGCCACCTACCTCCAGCTACTGGAGCCCACCCGCGAGGACTCCGCAGTGGGAAAGTGGCTGGCCAAGAACGGTGAGGGGGTCCACCACATCGCCTTCGGCACCCCGGACGTGGACGCCGACGCGGAGGCGATCCGCGGCAAGGGCGTACGGGTCCTCTACGACGAGCCGCGCATCGGTTCCATGGGCTCCCGCATCACCTTCCTGCACCCCAAGGACTGCCACGGAGTACTGACAGAACTGGTCACTTCGGCCCCCGCCTCCACCACGGAGCACTGACCGGAGCACTGTCCCGCTGATCCCACGCCGGTAGAGTGGGCGGTTCCGGTCCGGGGCCGGACCGGGGCCTGTGACTCATGCCTCACTGTTGATCTGAGACCATTCCCCCCGGGGGCCGTCCGATGTCGGGCGGTGCTTGTTCTGAGAGTTCGGAAGAGTTGCGACCAGGGGACGGATGGGACCGCGCAGTGCGGGGCTACGAACGGCACGAGCCTGACGACCATCTCTCGCGGTTCGAAGCCGAGATGGAGCGGCTGAAGACCGAGCGGGAGAAGGCGGTTCAGCACGCCGAGGACCTCGGCTACCAGGTCGAGGTGTTGCGCGCCAAGCTCCATGAGGCGCGCCGCAATCTGGCGTCCCGTCCCGCCTATGACGCGGCGGACATCGGTGACCAGGCCGAGCAGTTGCTCCGTAACGCCCAGATCCAGGCCGAGCAGCTCCGTACCGACGCCGAGCGTGAACTGCGCGACGCCCGGGCGCAGACGCAGCGGATCCTCCAGGAGCACGCCGAGCACCAGGCAAGGCTCCAGGCCGAGTTGCACACGGAGGCGGTCACCCGCCGTCAGCGGCTCGACCAGGAGCTCTCGGAGCGCCGGCAGACCGTCGAGGCGCACGTCAACGAGAACGTGGCGTGGGCCGAGCAGCTCCGCGCCCGTACCGAGGCGCAGGCCCGCCGGCTCCTGGAGGAGTCCCGCGCCGAGGCCGAACAGGCGCTTGCCGCCGCCCGCGCGGAGGCCGAGCGCGTCGCCCGCGAGACCCGGCAGCGGCTCGGTTCCGAGGCGGAGAACGCCCGCGCCGAGGCCGAAGCGATTTTGCTGCGCGCCCGCAAGGACGCCGAGCGCCTGCTGAACGCCGCCTCGAACCAGGCGCAGGAGGCGACGACCCACGCCGAGCGGCTGCGTACGTCGACGACCGTCGAGTCCGACCAGGCGCGCCGGCAGGCCGCCGAGCTGAGCCGCGCCGCAGAGCAGCGGATGCAGGAGGCCGAGGCGGCGCTGCGCGAGGCGCGCGCCGAGGCCGAGAAGGTCCTCACCGAGGCGAAGGACGCGGCGGCCAAGCAGCTCACGTCGGCCGAGTCCGTGAACGAGCAGCGCACCCGTACGGCCAAGTCCGAGATCGCCCGGCTGGTCGCCGAGGCCACGAAGGACGCCGAGGCGGTCAAGGCGGAGGCCGAGCAGGCGCGCGCCGATGCCCGCGCCGAGGCGGAGCGGCTGGTGGCCGAGGCCGCCGAGAAGGCCCGTACGGCCGCTGCCGAGGATTCCGCGGCCCAGCTCGCCAAGGCGGCCCGTACCGCCGAGGAGGTCCTCACGAAGGCGTCGGAAGACGCCAAGGAGACCACCCGCAAGGCGTCCGAGGAGGCCGAGCGGATCCGCCGCGAGGCCGAGGCGGAGATCGAGCGGCTGCGCAGCGAGGCGGCGGCCCAGGCCGACCAGCTCAAGGGCGCGGCGAAGGACGACACCAAGGAGTACCGGGCCAAGACGGTCGAGCTGCAGGAGGAGGCGCGCAGGCTGCGCGGCGAGGCCGAGCAGCTCCGGTCCGAAGCAGTCGCCGAGGGCGAGCGGATCCGCGGCGAGGCACGCCGGGAGGCGGTCCAGCAGATCGAGGAGGCGGCCAGGACCGCCGAGGAGCTGCTGACCAAGGCACGCGGCGACGCCGACGAGTTGCGTACGTCCGCGTCCGCCGAGAGCGAGCGGGTGCGCGGCGAGGCGATCGAGCGCGCCACGACGCTGCGCAAGCAGGCCGAGGAGACCCTGGAGCGCACCCGCGCCGAGGCCGACCGGCTGCGCGCCGAGGCCGAGGAGCAGGCGGCGAGCACGACGGCCGACGCCGAGGAGGCCGCCCGCGCACTGCGCGAGGAGGCCGAGCGCGGCATCGCCGCCCGTCAGGCCGAAGCGGCCGGGGACCTGGCCCGGCTGCACACCGAGGCCGAGCAGCGTGTCACCGCCGCCGAGAAGGCGCTGGGCGAGGCCAGGACCGAGGCCCAGCGGCTGCGCCGGGAGGCCGGCGAGGAGATCGAGCGGCTGCGGACCGAAGCGGCCGAGCGGGTACGTACGCTCCAGGCGCAGGCCGAGACGGAGGCGGAGCGGCTGCGGACCGAGGCGGCTGCCGATGCCTCGCAGTCGCGCGCCGAGGGCGAGGCCGTCGCCGTACGGCTGCGCAGTGAGGCGTCGAACGAGGCCGAGCGGCTCAAGACGGAGGCGCAGGAGAGCGCCGACCGGATCCGCTCGGAGGCCGCCGCCGCCGCCGAGCGCGTCGGCGCCGAGGCCGCCGAGGAGCTGGCCGCCGCCCAGGAGGAGGCCGCGCGGCGCCGCCGGGAGGCCGAGGAGACGCTGGCCACCGCCCGCGAGGAGGCGGAGCGGGAGCGTACGCAGGCCCGCGAGCAGAGCGAGGAGCTGCTGGCCTCCGCCCGCAAGCGGGTCGAGGAGGCACAGACCGAGGCGCAGCGCCTGGTCCAGGAGGCGGACTACCGGGCGACGGAGCTGGTCGCGGCCGCCGAGCAGACGGCCCAGCAGGTACGGGACGCCGTCGCCGGGCTGCACGAGCAGGCCGAGGAGGAGATCGCCGGGCTGCGATCGGCCGCCGAGCACGTGGCGGAGCGGACGAAGAGCGAGGCGCAGGAGGAGGCGGACCGGCTCCGCGCCGACGCGTACGAGGAGAGGGAGCGGGCCACCGAGGACGCGAACCTGCTGCGCCGCCAGGCGCAGGAGGAGACGGACGCCGCGAAGGCGCTCGCGGAGCGCACGGTCGGGGACGCGATCACGGAGGCGGAGCGGCTGCGTTCCGACTCCTCCGAGTACGCGCAGAGGCTTCGCACGGAGGCTTCCGACGCGCTGGCTTCGGCCGAGCAGGACGCGGCGCGTTCGCGCGCCGAGGCCCGCGAGGACGCCAACCGCATCCGTAACGAGGCGGCGGCGCAGGCGGACCGGCTGATCGGTGAGGCGACGGGCGAGGCCGAGCGCATGGCGGCCGAGGCCGTGCAGTCGCTGACGGCCGCCGGGCAGGACGCGGCCCGGATGCGGGCCGAGGCCGAGCAGGTCAAAGCGGACGGCGAGGCCGAGGCCGAGCGGCTGCGTGCCGAGGCGCGCGAGGAGGGTGAGCGGCTTCTCGACGAGGCGCGCGAGGCCGCCGACAAGCGGCGCGGTGACGCCGCCTCCCAGGCCGACAAGCTCGTCTCCGAGGCGGCCAGTGAGGCCGACAAGCTCGTCACCGACGCGAACCAGGAGTCGGAGCGGCTGCGCGCGCAGGCCGAGCGAGTGCTCGCCGAGGCGCGCGAGGAGTCCGACCGGATCCTCGACGCGGCGCGCAAGGCCGCCGGCAAGCGGCGGGGCGACGCCGCCTCCCAGGCCGACAAGCTCGTCTCCGAGGCGAGCAGCGAGGCCGACAAGCTGCGCGCGGAGGCCGAGCGGGTGCGCGGCGAGGCGGGCGAGGAGTCCGACCGGATCCTCGACGCGGCGCGCAAGGCGGCCGACAAGCTGCGCGGCGACGCGGCAGCGCAGGCCGACCGGATCGTCGCCGAGGCGAGCGGCGAAGCCGAACGGCTGCGCGCGGAGGCCGCCGAGATGGTGGGCTCGGCCCAGCAGGCGGCGGAGCGCATCAGGTCCGAGGCGCAGAAGGTCAAGACGGACGCCGAGGAGGCGGCCGAGCGGGTGCGCGGCGACGCGCGGGGTGAGGCGGACCGGCTGCTCGACGAGGCGCGTCAGGCGGCGTCCAAGCGCCGCTCGGACGCGGCGGAGCAGGCCGACCAGCTCATGGCGAAGGCGCAGGAGGAGGCGCTGCTCGCCGCGACGCGGGCGGAGGAGCAGGCCGACACGATGGTCGGCGCGGCCCGCAAGGAGGCCGAGCGGCTGGTCGCGGAGTCGACGGTCGAGGGCAACTCCCTGGTGGAGAAGGCCCGTACGGACGCCGACGAGCTGCTGGTCGGGGCGCGCAGGGACGCCACCGCCATAAGGGCGCGGGCGGAGGAGCTGCGGGCCCGTACCGAGGCCGAGATCGAGGAACTGCACGAGCGGGCCCGCCGGGAGACGTCCGAGCAGATGCGGACGGCCGGCGAGCGCGTCGACAAGCTGGTGAAGGCCGCGACGGAGCAGCAGGCCGAGGCCGAGGCGAAGGCCAAGGCGATGATGGCCGAGGCGAATTCGGAGGCGGGCAAGGTCCGGCTCGCCGCGGTGAAGAAGGCCGAGGGGCTGCTCAAGGAGGCCGAGCGGAAGAAGGCCGAGCTGGTACGGGAGGCCGAGCGGGTGCACGCCGAGGCCAAGGCGGAGGCCGCGCGCATGGTCGAGGAGGGCCAGCGGGAGCTCGATGTGCTCGTACGCCGCCGGGAGGACATCCAGGCCGAGATTTCCCGTGTCCAGGACGTGCTTGAGGCGTTGGAGTCCTTTGAGGCACCGACCGGGGGCGGCAAGGCGGCGTCGAACAGCGGCTCCGGCGGCGGCGGTGTCAAAGCCGGCGCGGCCGCAGGTTCCACTCGATCGGGTGGCAAGTCATCCGACGGTTAGCCACTCAAAAGGGGTGTCATTCTCCAGATCAAACGGGCATTGACTCGATGACACGCCGCTTCGGCCCCTAGGATTCCCCCTAACACCTCACCGGTCACATTCGACAGGAACCCAGGAACCCCATGAGCGACACTTCCTCCCCCTTCGGCTTCGAGCTCGTGCGGCGTGGTTACGACCGCGGTCAGGTGGACGACCGCATTACCAAACTCGTCGCCGACCGTGACAGTGCTCTGGCCCGAATCACTGCTCTGGAAAAGCGCATCGAGGAACTCCACCTCGAGACGCAGAACGCCCAGGCCCAGGTGAGCGACGCGGAGCCGTCGTACGCCGGTCTCGGTGCGCGCGTCGAGAAGATCCTCCGCCTCGCCGAGGAGGAGGCGAAGGACCTGCGTGAGGAGGCCCGCCGCGCCGCCGAGCAGCACCGCGAGCTCGCCGAGTCCGCCGCGCAGCAGGTGCGCAACGACGCCGAGTCGTTCGCCGCCGAGCGCAAGGCGAAGGCCGAGGACGAGGGCGTTCGTATCGTCGAGAAGGCCAAGGGTGACGCCTCTACGCTGCGCGGCGAGGCCCAGAAGGACGCGCAGCAGAAGCGCGAGGAGGCGGACGCCCTCTTCGAGGAGACCCGCGCCAAGGCCGCCCAGGCCGCCGCGGACTTCGAGACGAACCTGGCCAAGCGCCGCGAGCAGTCCGAGCGCGACCTGGCTTCGCGTCAGGCCAAGGCCGAGAAGCGTCTGGCCGAGATCGAGCACCGCGCCGAGCAGCTTCGTCTGGAGGCCGAGAAGCTGCGTACGGACGCGGAGCGCCGTGCCCGTCAGACGGTGGAGACCGCGCAGCGCCAGGCCGAGGACATCGTGGCCGACGCCAACGCCAAGGCCGACCGGATCCGCAGCGAATCGGAGCGCGAGCTGGCGGCGCTCACCAACCGCCGCGACTCGATCAACGCGCAGCTCACCAACGTCCGCGAGATGCTGGCCACGCTGACCGGTGCGGCCGTCGCCGCCGCCGGTGCCCCGGCCGACGACGAGCCGATCACCCGCGGCGTCCCGGCCCAGCAGACCCGCTGACGGCTGTAAGTACCGCGAAAAAGCCCCCCGTCATTCCGGTGGCGGGGGGCTTCGTACGCCCTTAGCGTGGCCGACATGCTGTGCTTTCCCGGCGGACGACCCCCGGACCCCCAGCCGGAGGAACAGGTCGGCCACCTGACCGAGGCGCCTTCGCGAGGTGAGTTTCAGTGATCGAACTGACGGGGCTGACGAAGCGTTACGGCGAGAAGGTGGCCGTCGACCATCTGACCTTCACCGTACGGCCGGGCATCGTGACCGGCTTCCTGGGCCCGAACGGGGCGGGCAAGTCGACGACGATGCGGATGGTGCTGGGCCTGGACAACCCGACGGCCGGTGACGTCCGCATCGACGGCAAGCACTACGCCGACCTCAGGGACCCGCTGAAGTACATCGGCGCGCTCCTCGACGCGAAGGCGATGCACGGCGGCCGCAACGCGTACAACCACCTGCTGTGCCTGGCCCAGAGCAACGGCATCCCGCGCAGCCGGGTCTCGGAAGTCCTGGAGACGGTGGGCCTGACGTCGGTCGCGAAGAAGCGCGCGAAGGGCTTCTCGATGGGCATGGGCCAGCGCCTCGGCATCGCGGGCGCTCTCCTTGGCGACCCCGAGATCCTCATGTTCGACGAGCCGGTGAACGGCCTCGACCCCGAGGGCATCCACTGGATCCGCAACCTGATGAAGGCGCTGGCCTCCCAGGGCCGTACGGTCTTCGTCTCGTCCCACCTGATGAGCGAAATGGCGCTCACCGCCGACCACTTGGTCGTCATCGGCCAGGGCAGGCTGCTCGCCGACACATCGATGGCCGGCTTCATCCGGGAGAACTCGCGCAGTTACGTACGCCTGCGCTCCCCGGAGCAGGAGCGGCTGCGCGATGTCATGCACGAGGCCGGGATCACGGCGGTCAGCGCAGCGAACGGGTCGCTGGAAGTGGACGGCGTGACCTCGGAGCAGCTCGGTGAGCTCGCCGCCAGGCATCAGCTCGTACTCCATGAGCTGAGCCCTCAGCAGGCCTCACTGGAGGAGGCCTTCATGCGGCTGACCGCCGAGTCCGTCGAGTACCACGCTCACTCCGACGGCGACAGGCCCGAACCGCCGGGGGCGGGCTGGGGCGCCGGCGTGCAGCAGCCGAAGAGGAAAGGGGTCTGAGCCATGGCGGCCACACAGGTACTGAAGTCGGAATGGACCAAGATCAAATCGGTTCAGTCCACGATTTGGACACTCAGCCTTGCCGCAATCGTCACAATCGGCCTCGGTGTACTGATCAGTATTCTTTCGAAGAACGAATTCCAGAAGATGAGCGCACAGGACAAGCTCGCCTTCGACCCGACCTTTGTGAGTTTCGCGGGGATGAGCCTCGGCCAGCTCGCGATGATCGTTTTTGGTGTGCTCGTCGTGTCGAACGAATACAGCACCGGCATGATCCGCATGTCGCTCGCCGCCGTCCCGCAGCGCGGCACCTTCCTCTTCAGCAAGATCACCATCGCCTCGGCGCTGGCACTGGCCGTGGGTATGGTGACGAGTTTCGCCTCCTTCTTCCTCGGCCAGGCGATGCTCGGCGACCTGAGGGCGGACATCGGCGACCCGGGTGTGCTGCGCGCGGTGGTCGGCGGCGGCCTCTACATGACCCTGATCGCGCTGTTCTCGATGGGCGTGGCATCGATGCTGCGCAGTCAGGTGCTCGCTCTCGGCGTTCTGATGCCGTTCTTCTTCCTGCTCGCGCCGATCCTGGGCAACGTCTCCGCGACCAAGAAGGTCGGCCAGTACCTCCCCGACCAGGCCGGCAGCAAGATCATGCAGGTGGTCGCCCCGGCTGGCGACGACGCGCCGTACGGCCCGTGGGGCGGGCTGCTGATCATGGCCCTGTGGGTGGCCGCGGCCGTGGCGGGCGGATATGTCCTGCTGCGGAAGCGGGACGCGTAGGCCGGTCGGCGCCGGACAGCTCGCCCGCGTACCGGCTTAGCAGGAACCGTCAGCCGCTGGTTATCCTCCTAACCCTTACGGGGGCGCGTTCGGCCATGAGGTCACAGCCCCGACGACCCGAACCTGTCGATGGGGCTGCACACACATGATCGAGGCAGTCGGCCTGACGAAGCGCTACGGCGCCAAGACAGCCGTGTACAACCTTTCCTTCCAGGTGCGTCCGGGCACGGTGACGGGCTTCCTCGGCCCCAACGGCTCCGGCAAGTCCACGACGATGCGCATGATCCTCGGGCTCGACGAGCCCACGGCGGGCCATGTGACCATCGGCGGCCACCCCTTCCGACAGCTTCCCAACGCCCCCCGGCAGGTCGGCGCGCTGCTCGACGCCAAGGCCGTGCACGGCGGACGCAGTGCGCGCAGCCACCTCCTGTCGCTGGCGCAGCTCTCCGGCATCCCCGCCCAGCGGGTCGACGAGGTGCTCGGGGTCGTCGGCCTCCAGGACGTCGCCAGGCGGCGCTCCAAGGGCTTCTCGCTCGGCATGGGCCAGCGCCTGGGCATCGCGGCGGCCCTCCTCGGCGACCCGCAGGTGCTGCTCTTCGACGAGCCGGTCAACGGCCTCGACCCGGAGGGCATCCTCTGGGTCCGCAACCTCATGAAGTCGCTGGCCGCGGAGGGCCGTACGGTCTTCGTCTCCAGCCACCTCATGAGCGAGATGGCGGTCACCGCCGACCATCTGATCGTGATCGGGCGCGGGCAGCTGCTCTCCGACATGAGCGTGAAGGACTTCATCTCGGCGAACTCCGCGGACTTCGCGCGGGTGCGTACGCCGCAGACCGAGCCGCAGCAGCGCGAGAAGCTGTCCTCCGTACTGACCGAGGCCGGCGGGCACGTCATGACCGAGCAGGACGGGGCGATGCGCGTCACCGGACTGCCGCTGCCGCGCATCAGCGACCTCGCGCACGACGCCGACGTACGGCTGTGGGAACTCTCGCCGCACCAGGCCTCGCTGGAAGAGGCGTACATGCGGATGACGCAGGGCGCCGTGGACTACCGCTCGACGGCCGACCAACTGGCCGGCTTCCAGCAGCCGCAGCAGCAGCCCGGCGGGTACGTCCAGCCCGTCGGCCAGCAGCACGGCTGGTACGCCCCGCCGCCGCCCCAGCCGGGCGGGCAGCCGCCCTTCGCCGGTGCCCCGCTGCCGGGTGGCGGCCCGGCACCCGCCACGGGCTACGCGGCGCCCGCCCAGGCGCCCGCGCCGGGCCACAACCCGTACGCGGCGCCTGCCGCCCCGGCGGCACCTCCCGCGCCGGCTTCCGCGCCGGCGCCCGCGCCCGCGCCTGCCCCCGACCTGACCAAGAGCGACAGCGACAGCCCCGAGGACGCCCGATGACGACCCCGACCCCGTATCAGCAGCAGGCCCCTCAGCAGTACCAGCAGCAGGGCGTCGCGTCGTACGTCTCACCGATCCCGGTGCGCAGGGCGACACTCGGGGACGCGCTCGCCTCCGAGTGGACGAAGATACGGTCGGTGCGCTCCACGATGTGGACGCTCGGCGTGATGATCGTGCTCGTGCTCGGCATCGGGCTGCTCTCGGCGGTGGCCGTCGGCTCGTCCGGCGCCTCCCTCGGTGAGACCCCGGTCCTGAGCCTCGGCTTCTTCGGCGTGCTGCTCGGCGCGATCCCGGTGATAACGCTCGGCGTGATGACCGTCGCGTCCGAGTACGGCACGGGAATGATCCGTACGACCCTCACGGCCTGCCCCAGCCGCTCCCGCGTGCTGACGGCCAAGGCGATCGTCTTCTTCGTGCTGGCCTTCGCCATCACGCTGGTGACCACCGCCATCGTCGGAGCGCTCCAGACGGCGATGCTGGACGGCGTCACGCCCACCGGCGAGGACTGGCTGCGCGCGACGCTCGGCGTCAGCCTCTACGTCGCGACGCTCGGCCTGCTGTCGCTCGCCATCGGCTCGCTCATCCGCCACTCGGCGGGCGCGATCACCATCATGATCGGCGTGGTGCTGCTGCCGCTGGTGCTGGCGATGTTCATGTTCTCCGAGACGCTGGCCGACCTTCAGCAGGCGCTCTTCGAGTACTCGATCCCCAACCAGCTCGGTGTCTTCTACGACGCCTCCGTCACCGACTCCGGACCGTCCGGATGGGACCCGCTGTGGATCCTGCTGGGCGTGACGGCCGTGGCGCTCGGCGGCGCCTTCCTCGCCCTGGAGAAGCGCGACGTCTGACCGCGTAGGCCGCGCCGGTCAGTACCGCGGTGCGTTACGGGACCGCTGCACCTTCGTGGTGCGGCGGTCTCGCGCGTTCCAGCAGGCCTTGTGCCAGTGTCTGCGGTCGTCGACCCCGCCGTACTCCGGCCAGGCCACCAGGTGCGGGACCCCCGACGGGATCTCCTGGTCGCAGCCCGGACAGCGGTAGCGCTTGCCGGCCGCGCTCGCCCCGGCGACGTGGCGCACCGACCACTCCTCGCCCTGCCACGACTCGGTGCTCTGAAGCCCGAACCTGTCTCCTTCCACGCCACTTCGGGACTCGGCCGGACTCTCGCCGCCCCTGGGGCGGTTGCGACGCGGGGACACCTGAAACCTCACGGGTCGGACGGCACTGGTTTCCCCAAGCCTAGGGCCATCCAGCAGGGGTACACGTCCCGCATCGCGTGCGTGACCGCCGCCCACCCGGCGCGGCTTACCGGAAAATCGCAACAACTTCGCGCGCGGCCGTGCCTTTGGCACGTGTCAGACGTTGTTGCCAATAAGGGGGATGCCGCGTCGGCCGCAAGGAGGCAATAGGCGATGCGTGTCGGAACGTTTGTACTGGCGGCCCAGTTCCCGGGCCAGGGCCAAGGGGAGGCACTGCACCGGGCAGTGCGGTCGGCCGAGGTCGCCGAGGAAGCCGGCCTTGACTCGGTCTGGCTCGCGGAGCACCACTTCGTACCGTACGGCGTGTGCCCCTCCGCTGTGACACTCGCCGCGCTGCTGCTCGGCCGCACCCGGCGCATCCGCGTGGGCACGGCGGTCAGCGTCCTGCCGACCGTGCACCCGGTCACCCTGGGCGAGCAGGCCGCGCTGCTGCACCTCACCTCCGGCGGGCGCTTCACGCTCGGCGTGGGGCGGGGCGGGCCGTGGGTGGACCTGGAGGTGTTCGGGCAGGGCCTTTCGGCGTACGAGCACGGGTTCCCCGAATCGCTGGACCTGCTGCTGCGCTGGCTGCGCGAACCGCGCGTCGAAGCGCGGGGCGAACGGTTCGACTTCCGCGAAGTCGCCGTCGTACCAAGGCCGGACGAGCTGCTGCGCGCGGATGGCGATGACCAGGAACCGGGCGGCCCCGAGGTCGTGATCGCATGTACCTCCCCCAAGAGCGTGCGGATGGCCGCCGAGCGCGGGCTGCCGATGCTGCTCGGCATGCACTGCGGCGACGAGGACAAGGCGGAGATGGTCGCGCTGTGGCGCAGGCTGGCACTCGCCGCCGGACATGAGCCGGAAACGGTCGCGCGGGCGGGTCATGTCTCGGCCGGAGTGGCTCAGATCGCGAACAGCGTGGCCGACGCCACGGAAACGCTGACGAAGGCCATGCCCGGCTGGCTCAAGCAGGGGCTCGACGCCCATGTGACGGTCGACGGGCGGCGGCGCGCGATGCGGGATCCGGTCGCGTACACGGAAATGCTGTGCGAACTGCATCCGGTGGGCCCGCCCGGGCTGGCCGCCGACCGGCTGGCGGCCACCGCCGAACGGACCGGGATCACGCGCTTCGCGCTGCTCGTCGAGGGGTCGGGCGATCTTGCGGCAACCGAGGAGAACGTACAGCTGCTGGGGTCCGAAGTGCTGCCCCTGCTGTCCTGATCATGTCGCACCGGCGGGACGCCGCCGCTCCGCATCAGTGCACCTCGCGCGATGCGGAGCGACGACAGCATTGCCTCAGCAGTCCCGCAGTGTCGGTGACTGGTTGAGCAACTGCCCCCTGATCGACGTGAAGCGGCTGAGCCGCTCGTCCGACGAGGAGTCCAGCGGGAACACCGCTACGCGGTGGCAGTTCTGGAATGCAAGACGTACGCCGAAGTGCCGCTGCAGCGCACCGCGAATCGCGTCACTCGCGAGTGCACGCAGCAGCTGACCACGTGCCTGCTCGTCCGGCGGAGGCGTCTGGTTGTCGGCGAACTCGCCACCGTCGACCTTCAGCTGTGCCACCAGAGAGCTGATCATCTCCCATGCGTAAGGCAGGGAGGTCCGGACGCAGTCGACGAATGCGGCTTCGTCGACATCGCCTCGCTCGGCCTGTTCCAACAGTGCCGGTGAGACGTCGAGCGACATGGGTTCTCCTCTCGCGACCCCGGGACCGGGGTCTTACGGGCAGGGAAGACGGACGACGACGCAGAGTGCACGTACGACGACCTCCTGCATCCAAGTTAAGCGTGCGATCCGGGCCGCACCAGGAGATTGGGAACACAACCAGCCAACAACGAACGGGGTCTTACTGGGCGAATCGCGTAGACCGATCGTCGTCGAGTAGCGTTGCGCCTCATGCGTCTCGTCATTGCCCGCTGCTCCGTGGACTACGCGGGCCGGCTCACCGCCCACTTGCCCTCCGCTCCCCGTCTGATCCTGGTGAAGGCGGACGGCAGCGTCTCGATCCACGCCGACGACCGGGCGTACAAACCGCTCAACTGGATGTCGCCGCCGTGCACCCTCAAGGAGGGCACGGGGGACGACGCCGGCACCTGGACGGTGATCAACAAGGCGGGCGAGAAATTGATCATTACCATGGAGGAAGTCCTCCACGACTCGTCCCACGAACTGGGCGTTGATCCAGGGCTGATCAAGGACGGCGTGGAAGCGCACCTCCAGGAGCTGCTCGCCGACCGTATCGACACGCTCGGCGAGGGTTACTCCCTGATCCGCCGCGAGTACCCCACGGCGATCGGCCCGGTGGACATCCTCTGCCGTGACGCGGACGGGGCGACGGTCGCGGTGGAGCTCAAGCGGCGCGGTGACATCGACGGCGTCGAGCAGCTCACCCGCTACCTGGAACTGCTGAACCGCGACCCGCACCTCGCGCCGGTGAAGGGCATCTTCGCGGCGCAGGAGATCAAGCCGCAGGCGCGCGTACTGGCGACGGACCGCGGGATCGGCTGCGTCGTCCTGGACTACAACGCGATGCGCGGCATCGAGGACGACAAGCTCCGCCTGTTCTGAGGGCGGGGGACTTTCCCCCGCCCCACCCCTGCCCGCTGTGACACTGCGCGGCTCCGCCGCGTGGGGGGGCGGGCGCCGCCCCAGCCCCCGGACGCCCTCGGGGGGCGTGTCCTCAAACGCCGGACGGCTGGGTGGTTACCGCAGGGCATGGCGGAACACCACCGCCAGCGCGGGGCGGGTTGTGCGGTCCTGGGCGCGGAACTCGCCCCTGCCCGGTGCCATCCAGCCCCTCCGGCGTTCGAGGAGCGGGGTCTGGGGCAGCGCCCCAGGCGGCGGAGCCGCACAATGTCACGGCCCGCTACTCCGCCGGGGAGCTGTTGCTGCCGTCGGTGGTCGTTCCGCCGTTCGTCGTGCCACCGTCCGTGGTTCCTCCGTTCGTCGTGCCCCCGTCCGTGGTGCCTCCGTCCGTGGTGCCTCCGTCCGTCGTGCCCCCGTCCGTGGTCCCCCCGTCGGAGGTGCCGCCGTCGGAGGTGCCTCCGTCCGACGTACCGCCCGTCGCGGTGGGGCCTCCGGTCGTCGGGCCGCCGGTCGTGGGACCGCCCGTGGTCGGGCCGCCCGTCGTCGGACCACCCGTCGTCGGGCCTCCGGTGGTGGGACCGCCGGTCGTGGGGCCGCCCGTGGTCGGACCACCCGTGGTCGGACCGCTCGTCGTTGGATCGTCCGAGGTCGGCGGCTTGCTGCCCGGCGACGACGAATCGCCGTCCGACGGCTTGCCGCTCTTCGACGGATCGCCCACAGCCCCGCTGCCGCCGCTCTCGCCCGGCTGGGGCTGTCCCGACGTACCGGGACCCGTCGGACGGCCCGGATCGCCCGGGCGCTTGGTCGAGCCCTGGGTCGGCTCGTCGGCCGGCAGGCCGTCCTGCCCCGCGTCCTCGTTGGCGGACTGCTCGGAGGTGACCCTGTTCGTCGGCCCGTCGTCGTCCGAGGCCGCGCCGAGCGTCACCACAGTGCCGAGTACGGCGACCAGGAGCGCGCCCGCGCCCGCCGCGACCATGTTGCGCCGGGCGCCTGTGAGCATGGCGAGAGGGCCACGGCCACCAGCGCCGCCGGTCTCCGCCGAACGGTGGGTGACCAACGTGCTTTGCTCGCCCGCCCGTTCGGGCCTCACCGGCAGCGACGTGGGTACGACCGCCGTCGGTACGCCACCGGGCGGCGACGCCGACTCCTCGTACCGAGCCGCCGGCACCTCCTCCCCCGCGGGCGTACGACCGCCGAGCACAAGCCCACCCGCGACCACACCCGCACCCGCAACCGCACCGGAGCGGTCCGCGACCAGCGCCAGCGCCCTGCGTCCGGCGACCGTGCCGCTCTTGTCGGCCAGGGCGCCGCGCATGGCGACGGACGCCTCCAGCTCGGCGCGGGCCCGGTCCAGATTGCCCGTACAGAGCGCGAGGACACCCAACTCGTGGTGGAAGTACGCCTCTTCGGCGACCTCCCCCGCGATGCGCGCGGCCTCAAGCCCCGTGCGCAGCGCCCGCTCCCACGCACCCCAGCACAGCCCGGCGGCGAACGCGGGCGCCGCCGTACGGGCCAGCAGGACGGCGGCGCTCGCGTGCCCCGCCTCCGTGCCCGGCACCAGCGCGCCCATCGTCGCCACAATCGCGTCGGCCTCCGCGACCACCCGCTCCGGCGAGACCGAGGGATGCCCCGTCCACCAGGCGTAGTGCTGCGCGGCCGCGTGCGCCTGCTCCGTCACGTCGTCCGCGAACCCGGCGGCCTCCAGCTGTACGGCCACCCCCGCCGCCAGCCGGAAACGTCCCCCGGCCGGTGAGAGCAGCCCGCAGCTCATCAGCTCACCGAGCGCGGCGTCCGCGTGGGTGTCGCCCACGAGGGCCGGCAGGTGCGCCTGGTGCGGGACCTCGCCGCCGAGCGCGATGGCGAAGCGCAGGGTGGCGCGGGCGGACTCGCTCAGCCTGGACGCGAGCAGCGCCGCCGGCATCGCTCCCTCGGCGAGCGACGGCAGGGGTACGTCGTGACCGTCCTCCGCGTCGAAGGGCGCGTCGAACGGCTGCTCGTGGAAGTACCCGGACTCGTCGAAGGCGTGAGGGTCCGCGCGAAGCTGGTCGCGCTGCCGCAGCAGCGCACCCGCCTGCGTGAAGCGCAGCGGCAGCCCCTCGGACTCGAACCACAGGTCGCCCGCCCAGTTCGCCTCGTCCTCGGTGAGCGGGCGGTCCACGGCCCGCTCCAGGAGCTCCAGGCTGGCGCTGCGGCCGAGGCCGCCGAGGAACACCTCCTCGATGTGCGAATCGGGCGAGGGAGCGGCGACGCCGGGCGTCGCGGCGAGCAGGAAGGCGCACTCGGGGGTGGCCTCCAGCAGCTCCTCCAGCGCCGCCCCGCCGAACTCCAGGTCGTCGAGGACGACGACGGCTCCGATGTCGTGGACCAGGGCGAGCAGCCCCGCCCGGTCCGGGCGGTGCAGCGGCGCGCTGTACACGGCGGCGAACAGGTCGTGGAGCAGTTCCTCGGGCGTGCGGTGGGCTCCGCAGAGCCGTACGACTCCGTCGGGTGCCAGGTCCGCGCAGTCGGCGGCGACGGCGTCGAGCAGCGCCGTACGCCCGGATCCCGACGGCCCCGTCAGCCGCACGGAGCGGCCGCGGGCGAGCAGCCGTACGAGCCTCTCGCGCTCCTCCTGACGCTCCAGGAGCGGAAGGTCGGGCACCACGGGCCCGGGCGGGATGGGCGGCCTGGCCGCGCGCGCCAGCTCGGCACGGTCGTCGGCGCTGTGCCTGACCGGCTGCGAAGGCCGCTCGCCTGGCGGGCAGACTTCGATCTCGCTGCCGTCGACAGGGTTGACGGTGAGCAGGAAGTCGCCCGCGACGACCTGCACCGTGCGGGCGGGTGCCGACGTGGTCGGACCGCTCCCCTTGATCTGGCTGCTCTGCTTGCCCTGGCTGCTCGGCGCGGGCGCCGGCGCCGGCTCGTCCCGTGGTGACCGGCGCGATCCGTCACCGGTGTCGCTTTCGCCGAATCGGTCCTCGTCATGGCCGTACTCTTCCGGTCCCCGGTTCATCGGGTCCATGGTCAAGCCCCCCAGATGCGTCGCGTGTCGGATGCCCCTCCCGGCCTTTCACACGCCCGCTGTCGCTTCTGGTCCGGTGCCCGCCGTACTCGGGTTCGTCAATCGGCAGGCGACCGAACCCTAGACCTTCGCACAGTATCCGGGAACAGGAGGGGTGCCGCCCCGTCCGGGACGTCACAGTCTCGTGAGGATTGTGCGGCCACCGTACGGATCGCGCCGGTTCGCGCCGGTGCTGTGCCGTCGCTGTGCCGGCACTGTGCCGTCGTTGCCGTGGCTGCCGCTCAGACCCGCGGCAACGCCTCGGCGGCGATGCCGCCCTCGATGGCGAGGATGCGGTGCAGCCTGGTCGCCACCAGCAGGCGCTGCATCTGGGCCGGTACGCCGCGCAGCACGAGCCGGCGGCCCGCCCGACCGGCCCGCCGGTGGGCGCCCATGATCACGCCCAGTCCGGTGGCGTCCCAGGAATCCAGCTCGGTCAGGTCCAGCACCAGATCGCCGACACCGTCGTCGACGGCCGAGTGCAGGACCGTACGGGCGTCCGCCGCGCTGCGGACGTCGAGGCGGCCCCCGACGACCAGCTCGACGTGGTCGCCCCTGATGTGCATATGCGCTCCCCGAGAGTGCGTCAGTTCTCCGTGTCTTGCTTTCTTCCTTGCACCCAACTGACTACCGTGCGGGCAAAGAAGTTGCCGTCCGTAAGCGAACCGATACCGAATTCACCCCTGGGAGTGACCCCAGGGGCTGACGCGGCGTCAGTGCTTGTAGAAGCCCTGCCCGCTCTTGCGCCCGATGTCACCGGCATCAACCATCCGGCGCATCAGCTCCGGCGGCGCGAACTTCTCGTCCTGCGACTCCGTGTAGATGTTGCTGGTCGCGTGCAGCAGGATGTCGACGCCGGTGAGGTCCGCGGTGGCGAGCGGGCCCATGGCGTGCCCGAAGCCCAGCTTGCAGGCGATGTCGATGTCCTCGGCCGAGGCGACGCCCGACTCGTACAGCTTGGCCGCCTCGACCACGAGGGCCGAGATGAGGCGGGTGGTGACGAAGCCGGCCACATCGCGGTTGACGACGATGCAGGTCTTGCCGACGGACTCGGCGAACTCCCGCGTGATGGCGAGCGTTTCGTCGCTGGTCTTGTAGCCGCGTACGAGCTCGCAGAGCTGCATCATCGGTACGGGCGAGAAGAAGTGCGCGCCGACGACCCGCTCCGGACGCTCCGTCACGGCCGCGATCTTGGTGATCGGGATGGCGGAGGTGTTCGACGCGAGCACCGCGTCCGGCCGGACGATCTTGTCGAGCGCGCGGAAGATCTCGTGCTTGACCTCAAGCTTCTCGAAGACGGCTTCGACGACGATGTCGGCATCGGCGACCGCGTCGAGATCGGTGGTCGTGGTGATGCGGCCGAGCGCCGCCTCGGCGTCCGCGGCGTCCAGCTTCCCCTTGGACACGAACTTGTCGTACGAGGCCTTGATGCCGTCACGGCCGCGGGTCAGCGCGGCGTCGGTGACGTCGCGCAGGACGACGTCCCAGCCCGCCTGCGCCGAGACCTGCGCGATACCGGACCCCATGAGTCCGGCTCCGATGACGGCGAGCTTCCTGGCCACGACACACCCCTTGATTCCTTTGGCCTCAACACCTGTTTACTTCAGGCTCTCCGGCGGAGATTAGCGCCCGTGAGGGGCCGAGTGGCGGCGAAGAGATGCGCGTCACGTCCCAGATGGCGGACATCACACCGGTACGCCGCATTCGGGGCCCGTACCGCGTAGTTGAGCCCTGCGATCAGGGCGCCGACGAGCGAGACACGGGTGGCCGCCGTGACGGTGGGCACACGGGCCTGCCGGAAGGCCGGGTCGTAACTAGGCTGGCAGCATGGTCAATCTGACGCGCATCTATACCCGTACCGGCGACAAGGGCACCACTGCCCTGGGTGACATGAGCCGCACCGCCAAGACCGATCTGCGGATCGCGGCGTACGCCGACGCGAACGAGGCGAATGCCGCCATCGGGACGGCGATCGCGCTGGGGCAGCTCGACGAGGCGGTCGTGAAGGTCCTCGTCCGGGTCCAGAACGACCTCTTCGACGTGGGCGCGGATCTGTCGACGCCGGTCGTCGAGGACCCGAAGTACCCGCCGCTGCGTGTGGAGCAGGCGTACATCGACAAGCTGGAGGCGGACTGCGACCGGTTCCTGGAGGAGCTGGAGAAGCTGCGGAGCTTCATCCTTCCGGGGGGTACGCCGGGGGCGGCGCTGCTGCATCAGGCGTGCACGGTGGTGCGGCGGGCGGAGCGGTCGACGTGGGCGGCGTTCGAGGTCCACGGCGAGGTCATGAACCCGCTCACGGCGACATACCTGAACCGCCTGTCCGACCTCCTGTTCATCCTGGCCAGGGTGGCCAACAAGGAGCTGGGGGATGTGCTGTGGGTACCGGGCGGCGAGCGGTAGGGGCCGCGCGCCTGCGGCGGGCCTTTTGCCCTCCCCGCCCCTTCCCGAACCGGGGGCACGCACCCAGGCCCCCGGACGCCTGGCGGGCGTGACCTCAAACGCGGGCCGGGCCGGACTTTGCTGAGCGCGGCACCAATGTGCCGCGCTCAGCGGGCGCATCCCCGCTTGCGGACGCAGCCCCGCGCAGCGGCACCCCGCCCCCTCACCCCGCCTATCCCACCCGCTCCTGCTCCCGCTTCGGGAACACCGTGTACGTCCCCGCGATGATCGCGTTGACGCCGATCACGAAGAGCATCTTCTGCTGCCACATCCGCAGCGGCCCGATCTCCCCGCCCCCGCCCACGTACCAGATCGCCACCTGAAGCAGCCCCATCGCGATCCCCGCCGCCAGCATCCACCGCGCCGCGACCTTCCACTCGTGCACCGCCCGCGCCGTCCCGTACTTCGGCGGCCGCACCGGCGCGGGCCCGCACGCGAAGCGGTGGGCGAACCAGGCGTCGGCCCACTTGACGGCGCGACGGCCGAACGCGACCGTGAAGCCGATGTAGACGGCCGCCAGACCGTGCTTCCAGTCCGGCTCGGCGCCGTTCTTCAGGTCGACGGCCGTGACGACCAGCAGCACGACCTCCAGCAGCGGCTCCATGAGCAGCACGGCAGCCCCGGCGCGCGGCATCTTCGCCAGGTAGCGCAGGGCCAGGCCCCCGGCCAGCAGTACCCAGAAGCCGACTTCGCAGATGATGATCAGCATGACGATCACGGTGTTCACTCTCCTCCCGTTACGCTCCCCACCCTCCCGTCCGCGACGCCGCGAATCGTCGTCGCCAGTGACGAACCGGCACTGCATCCTTCGATGTAGCCCCGGCTCACCCCGCGCGGGGAGGACGAGCCGGTCCGCGCCCTGTTGGATGGTGACGTGACCCGCTTCCCGCGCCCGCACCGCGACGGCGTCCTCCTCGCGGTGACCGGCCTGCTCGGCGGAGTCCTGCTGTGGGGCCTCGGGCTGCACACCACGGCCTTCCGCGACCTCATGCCGTCCTGGGTGACTCTCGTACCGCTCGCGGTGATGGCCTTCCTGGAGCTGCTGCGCCGGTCGTGTCCCCGTACGGCGCTGCTCATCGGCACGGCCGCCGTGATCGCGGACCAGTTCACCCACGGCAATCTGGTGACCGTCCTGATGTACACGGACCTGATGTACGCCGCCGTGGTGTACGGAACGCCCGGCGCGGCCCGCCGGATCCCTGTCATCACCGGCTGGATCACCGTCGCCATGACGATCGCCGCCCTGGCGTGGCTGCGCCGCCCGGAAGCGCTGCTCATCGGCGTCGTCACCGGCCTGGTCTCCTTCGCGCCCGCCCTCACCGGCGCCACCCTGCGCAACCACCGCGAGGCGGCGGAGGCGGCCCGGCTGCGTGCCGAACAGACCGCGCTGCTCGCCGAGATCGACCGCGGTCAGGCCATCGCGGCCGAGCGGTCCCGGATGGCCCGTGAGCTGCACGACATGGTGGCCAACAACCTGTCCGCCATCGCGATTCACTCCACGGCCGCGCTGTCCATCGCCGACCCGAAGGCGTCGGCGGACGCGCTCGCCGTCATCCGTGAGAACAGCGTCCAGGGCCTGTCCGAGATGCGCAGGCTGATCGGTCTGCTCCGCGACAGCAGCGGCGACCAGGAGCCGGCCGTCGCCCCGTCGCTCGACGGACTCGACGCCCTCATCGGCCAGGCCCGTACGGTCGGCGCCGACAGCGGGCTCGTCTTCGTCCTCGACGACGGCCGCACGCCGGGCGGCCGGCTCCCCCCGCCGATCGAGATGGCCGCGTACCGGATCGTCCAGGAGTCCCTCACCAACGCGCTCAAGCACGCCTCCCCCGGCACGGTCACCGTGACGCTCGCGTACACCGACCACACGCTGAGGGTGGGCGTGACCAGCCCGTGCGGCGAGCGGCCCGGCCCGCGCGCGCCCGGTTCCGGCGCGGGTCTGGTGGGGATGCGGGAGCGGGTGTCGCTGCTCGACGGGTCTCTGGAGGCGGGCCCCGTCACCGCGGCGGACGGAACGAAGATCTGGCAAGTACGGGCGCAACTGCCCGCAGAGGACGATACGGAGCTGTCCGCATGACGATTCGCGTGCTGGTCGCGGAAGACCAGTCGGCCGTACGGGCGGGCCTGGTGCTCATCCTGAACAGTGCCCCGGACATCGAGGTGGCCGGTGAGGCCGCGGACGGCGAGGCGGCGGTCGCCTTGGCGCGCGAGCTGCGCCCGGACCTGGTGCTGATGGACGTACAGATGCCGCGTCTGGACGGGGTGTCGGCGACGCGGCAGGTGGTGGCGGAGCAGCTCGCCGATGTCCTGATGCTGACGACTTTCGATCTCGACGAGTACGTTTTCGGGGCGCTGCGCGCGGGGGCCGCGGGCTTTCTGCTGAAGAACACCGAGGCGAAGGACCTGATCGAGGCGGTACGGACCGTGGCGCGCGGCGAGGGGCTGATCGCTCCCGCCGTCACGCGCCGGCTGATCGCGGAGTTCGCCTCGCCCGCGCCCGTACGGTCCGCGAACGCGCCCGGTCCCGAGGCGCTGGAGTCGCTGACCCGGCGCGAGCGCGAGGTGCTGTCGTGTCTCGGGGAGGGGCTGTCGAACGCGGAGATCGCCCGGCGCCTGAGCATGGCCGAGGCCACGGTGAAGACCCATGTGAGCCGCCTGCTGGGGAAGCTGGAGCTGCGCAGCCGGGTGCAAGCGGCCGTACTCGCTCAGGAGTTGGGGCTCTGACGGGCGGATGTCCCCCAGGCAACGGTCTCGCGGACTCCTCTGGTCCAGACCTCTTGACGATTGGTCCAGACCTTCCTACGCTCACCGCACCGCAGTGGTGAGCGAGTCATGTCAAGAGAGCTCGCCCAGCGGCGCAGGTCCTATCCCCGTTCACCGCCGGACCTCTCTCTTGGGAGCACCCTTGAGTACAACCACCCCCCTGCGCACCCGCTTCAGAACCAGAGCGGCAGCCGGTCTCACCGCGCTGATCGTCCCGCTCGCCGCCATGGTCGGCCTCGCCTCCCCCGCACAGGCCGCCGCGTCCGCGACCGCCTCGTACACCAAGGTCTCCGACTGGGGCACCGGCTTCGAGGGCAAGTGGACGGTGAAGAACACCGGCACCACCACCCTCAGCACCTGGACCGTGGAGTGGGACTTCCCCGCCGGTACGTCCGTCACCTCCGCCTGGGACGCCGACGTCACCAACTCGGGCAACCACTGGACCGCCAAGAACAAGAGCTGGGGCGGAAACCTCGCCCCCGGCGCCAGCGCGTCCTTCGGCTTCAACGGCACCGGCACCGGCTCCCCCAGCGGCTGCAAGCTCAACGGCGGCTCCTGCGACGGCGGTTCCGTGCCGGGTGACACCCCGCCGACCGCGCCCGGCACCCCCTCCGCGAGCACCATCACCGACACGTCGGTGAAGCTCTCCTGGACGGCGGCCACCGACGACAAGGGCGTCAAGAACTACGACGTACTGCGCGACGGCGCCAAGGTCGCCACGGTCACCACCACGTCGTACACGGACAGCGGTCTCAGCGCCGGCACCGACTACTCCTATACCGTCCAGGCGCGTGACACCGCCGACCAGACGGGCCCGGTCAGCGGCGCCCGCGCGGTCAGGACCACCGGCGGCGGCACCGACCCGGGCCCCGGCCCCGGCGACCAGGTCAAGCTCGGCTACTTCACCGAGTGGGGCATCTACGGACGCAACTACCACGTGAAGAACCTGGACACCTCGGGCTCCGCCGCGAAGATCACGCACATCAACTACTCGTTCGGCAACGTCCAGGGTGGCAAGTGCACCATGGGCGACAGCTTCGCGGCGATCGACAAGGCGTACACCGCCGACCAGAGCGTCGACGGCAAGGCCGACACCTGGGACCAGCCGCTGCGCGGCAACTTCAACCAGCTGCGCAAGCTCAAGGCGAAGTACCCGCACATCAAAGTGCTGTGGTCGTTCGGCGGCTGGACCTGGTCCGGCGGCTTCACCGAGGCCGTCAAGAACCCGGCCGCGTTCGCCGACTCCTGTTACAAGCTGGTGGAGGACCCGCGCTGGGCCGACGTCTTCGACGGCATCGACCTCGACTGGGAGTACCCGAACGCCTGCGGTCTGTCCTGCGACACCAGCGGCCCGGCCGCGTTCAAGAACATGATGCAGGCGATGCGCGGCAAGTTCGGCACGAACAACCTGGTCACCGCCGCGATCACCGCCGACGCCTCGTCCGGCGGCAAGATCGACGCCACCGACTACGCCGGAGCGGCCGCGTACTCCGACTGGTACAACGTGATGACGTACGACTTCTTCGGCGCCTGGGCGGCGAAGGGCCCGACGGCCCCGCACTCCCCGCTGACGTCGTACCCGGGCATCCCGCAGGCCGGCTTCAACTCGGCCGAGGCCATCGCCAAGCTCAAGGCGAAGGGCGTGCCCGCCAAGAAGCTGCTGCTCGGCATCGGCTTCTACGGGCGCGGCTGGACCGGCGTCACGCAGAAGGAGCCGGGCGGCACCGCGACCGGCGCCGCAGCCGGTACGTACGAGTCCGGCATCGAGGACTACAAGGTCCTCAAGACCAAGTGCCCCGCCAATGGGACGGTCGCCGGCACGGCGTACGCCCACTGCGGGACCGACTGGTGGAGCTACGACACCCCCGCCACCATCGGCTCCAAGATGAGCTGGGCGAAGGGGCAGGGCCTGGGAGGCGCCTTCTTCTGGGAGTTCAGCGGTGACACCGCCCATGGCGAGCTGGTGACCGCGATCAACAACGGTCTGAAGTAGCTCCGCCGTAGTAAAGATCCGCAGCATAAAGGCTTGAAATAGTCGGGGGGACGGGTGATGACCCGCCCCCCCGACTACTTCTTCACGTCTGCGCGGCTACGCCACGTTGACGCGCTGGCCCGGAGGCGCGGCCTCCAGCCAGGCGAGGAAACCGGTGAGAGCGTCCTCGCTCATCGCCAGCTCCAGCCGCGTACCGCGATGCGCGCACACGAGGATAGAGGCGTCGGACAACAGCGCCAGCTCCTCCTCGCCCTCGGGGGCGCGGCGCGAGAGCACCTCGATCGCCGAGCGTTCGAGGACGCGGCGCGGGCGGGGCGCGTACGAGAAGACGCGAAACCAGTCGATGCGGTCGCCGCTGTAGCGGGCGACGCCGTACACCCAGCCCTTGCCCGAGCGGTCGGGTTCCTCGGGGACGTTCCAGCGCAGACTGCAGTCGAAGGTGCCGCCGGAGCGCTGGATCAGCCGCCGGCGCAGTCCGAAGACGAACAGTCCCACCAGTACCAGCGCGACTACCGAGCCGCTCACGAGCAGAGCGAGGAACATCTCCACCGACCTCCTCGCATCATCCAGTGCCAGTACCAGTAACGGAACGAAAGTGCCCCGATGTATCGCTTCAGCCGCGACCCGCCCTGGAGAGTCCAGTACGGGCCGCGGCTGAAGTCAAACTCGTCGTCGCGGGACTCAGTGTCCCGCAACCGCGCGCAGTCGGACGGCGGCGCGGCGCTCGGCGGCGGCATCCGCCTCCGCCTTCGCCCGCTCCAGCGCCCGCTCGGCGCGCGCGGGGTCGATCTCGTCCGCCAGCTCGGCGATCTCCGCGAGCAGAGACAACTTGTTGTCGGCGAAAGAGATGAACCCGCCGTGCACCGCGGCGACGACAGTGCCGCCGTCGCTCGTACGAATGGTCACCGGGCCCGACTCCAGCACGCCAAGGAGCGGCTGGTGACCGGGCATGACGCCGATGTCGCCGGACGTGGTCCGCGCGACGACCAGGGAGGCCTCGCCGGACCAGACGTTACGGTCCGCCGCGACCAGCTCGACGTGCAGCTCAGCAGCCAAGGTGGCTCCTCGGGTCACCACCCGGCGGTTGTGCCGGGTGTTGGGTCAATTCTAGGGGGCGTACGGAGAGGGGCGGGACGCACCCGCCCCTCTCCCACGAGTCACGTGAGTCACTTCGACTCGCGCGGCTCACTGCGTTCAGGAGACGCCGAGCTCCTTGGCCTTGGCCTTGAGGTCGTCAATGCCACCGCACATGAAGAACGCCTGCTCGGGGAAGTGGTCGTAGTCACCGTCGCAGATCGCGTTGAACGCGGCGATCGACTCGTCGAGCGGAACGTCCGAACCGTCCAGGCCGGTGAACTGCTTGGCGGCGTGGGTGTTCTGCGACAGGAAGCGCTCGACGCGACGGGCACGGTGGACAACGAGCTTGTCCTCCTCGCCCAGCTCGTCGATACCGAGGATCGCGATGATGTCCTGGAGGTCCTTGTACTTCTGCAGGATTCCCTTGACGCGGCTGGCCGCGTCGTAGTGGTCCTGCGTGATGTAGCGCGGGTCCAGGATGCGGGACGTCGAGTCCAGCGGGTCGACCGCCGGGTAGATGCCCTTCTCCGAGATCGGACGCGACAGAACGGTCGTCGCGTCCAGGTGGGCGAAGGTGGTCGCCGGCGCCGGGTCGGTCAGGTCGTCCGCGGGGACGTAGATCGCCTGCATCGAGGTGATCGAGTGACCACGCGTCGAGGTGATGCGCTCCTGGAGCACACCCATCTCGTCAGCCAGGGTCGGCTGGTAACCCACCGCGGACGGCATACGGCCGAGCAGCGTGGAGACCTCGGAACCGGCCTGGGTGAAGCGGAAGATGTTGTCGATGAAGAGCAGCACGTCCTGCTTCTGCACATCGCGGAAGTACTCCGCCATGGTCAGGGCGGACAGGGCGACGCGCAGACGCGTGCCCGGCGGCTCGTCCATCTGGCCGAAGACCAGCGCGGTCTTGTCCAGAACACCCGAGTCGGTCATCTCGTCGATGAGGTCGTTGCCCTCACGCGTGCGCTCACCGACACCGGCGAACACCGAGACACCCTCGTGCAGCTTCGCCACACGCATGATCATTTCCTGGATGAGGACCGTCTTGCCGACGCCCGCACCACCGAACAGACCGATCTTTCCACCCTTGACGTACGGGGTGAGAAGGTCGACGACCTTCAGGCCGGTCTCGAACATCTCGGTCTTGGACTCGAGCTGGTCGAAGGCCGGGGCCTTGCGGTGGATCGGCCAGCGCTCAGTGATCTGAGCCTCGGCCTCCGGCTCGTTCAGGATCTGACCAAGGGTGTTGAACACCTTGCCCTTGGTGATGTCACCGACGGGGACGGTGATGCCCGCGCCCGTGTCGGTCACCGGGGCCTGGCGGACCAGACCGTCGGTGGGCTGCATCGAGATCGCGCGGACGAGGCCCTCACCCAGGTGCTGGGCGACCTCGAGGGTCAGCAGCTTGCGCGCGCCCTCCTCGGCCGGGTCGTCAACCGATACGTGCAGTGCGTTGTAGATCTCCGGCATCGCGTCGACGGGGAACTCCACGTCGACGACCGGGCCGATGACCCGGGCGACGCGGCCCGTGGCGGCGGCCGTCTCAACAGTGGTCGTCATTACTTGTCACTCCCCGCGGTCGCGTCGGCCAGAGCGCTGGCGCCACCGACGATCTCGCTGATTTCCTGGGTGATTTCGGCCTGGCGGGCCGCGTTGGCAAGCCGGGAGAGGCTCTTGATGAGATCCCCGGCGTTGTCGGTCGCCGACTTCATCGCACGACGGCGGGCGGCGTGCTCGGAAGCGGCGGCCTGCAGCAGTGCGTTGTAGATACGGCTCTCGACGTAGCGCGGCAGCAGGGCGTCGAGGACGTCCTCCGCCGACGGCTCGAAGTCGAACAGCGGAAGGATCTCGCCCTTACCACCGTCCTCCTCCTGAGCCTTGTCGAGCGAGAGCGGCAGCATCCGGTTGTCCACCGGGTTCTGCGTCATCATCGACACGAATTCCGTGAAGACGATGTGCAGCTCGTCCACACCGCCCTCGGCCGTCTCCGTCTGGATGGCCTCGATCAGCGGTGCGGCAACCATCTTGGCGTCCGCGTAGGTCGGGCTGTCGGTGAAGCCGGTCCACGCTTCCGCGACCTTGCGCTCGCGGAAACCGTAGTAGGCGACACCCTTGCGGCCGACGATGTACGTGTCGACCTCCTTGCCCTCACCGCTGAGCCGCTCACGGAGCCGCTCCGCCGCCTTGATGGCGTTGGAGGAGTAGCCGCCGGCCAGACCGCGGTCGCTCGTGACGAGCAGAACCGCGGCGCGGGTCGGCGCCTCGACCTCGGTGGTCAGGGGGTGCTGGGTGGTGGAGCCGGTCGCCACCGCGGTCACCGCACGGGTGAGCTCGGTCGCGTACGGCATCGATGCCGCCACCCTGCGCTGCGCCTTGACGATGCGCGAGGCGGCGATCATCTCCATCGCCTTGGTGATCTTCTTGGTCGCGGTGACGGCTTGGATGCGACGCTTGTAGACCCGGAGCTGCGCTCCCATGAGTCAGGTCCCTTCCGTCGTCACTTGGAGACGTTGACGGCCGGCGCGTCCTCGCCCAGGAGCTGTCCGTCCGAGGTCTCGAACTGACGCTTGAAGGCCGCGATGGCATCGGCGACGGACTGCAGCGTGTCGTCCGACATCTTGCCGCCCTCGCGGATCGAGGTGAGGAGCTCCTTGCGCTCGCGGCGCAGGTACTCCAGCAGCTCGCCCTCGAACCGGCGGATGTCCTCGACCGGTACGTCGTCCATCTTGCCGGTCGTGCCGGCCCAGACGGAGACAACCTGCTCCTCGACCGGGAACGGCGCGTACTGCGGCTGCTTCAGCAGCTCGACCATGCGCTTACCGCGCTCCAGCGACGCCTTGGAGGCCGCGTCCAGGTCGGAACCGAAGGCGGCGAACGCCTCCAGCTCGCGGTACTGGGCGAGGTCCACGCGCAGTCGGCCGGAAACCTGCTTCATGGCCTTGTGCTGGGCGGAGCCACCGACACGCGAGACCGAGATACCGACGTTCAGCGCCGGGCGCTGGCCCGCGTTGAACAGGTCGGACTCCAGGAAGCACTGGCCGTCGGTGATGGAGATGACGTTGGTCGGAATGAACGCCGACACGTCGTTCGCACGGGTCTCGACGATCGGAAGACCGGTCATCGAACCGGCGCCCATGTCGTCCGAGAGCTTCGCGCAGCGCTCGAGCAGACGCGAGTGCAGGTAGAAGACGTCGCCCGGGTAGGCCTCGCGGCCCGGCGGACGGCGCAGCAGCAGCGACACGGAGCGGTAGGCGTCGGCCTGCTTCGACAGGTCGTCGAAGATGATCAGGACGTGCTTGCCGGCGTACATCCAGTGCTGGCCGATGGCCGAACCGGTGTACGGGGCGAGGTACTTGAAGCCGGCCGGGTCGGAAGCCGGGGCGGCGACGATCGTCGTGTACTCGAGCGCGCCCGCCTCCTCCAGCGCACCGCGAACGGACGCGATGGTGGAGCCCTTCTGGCCGATGGCGACGTAGATGCAGCGCACCTGCTTGTTCACGTCGCCCGAGCGCCAGTTGTCGCGCTGGTTGATGATCGTGTCGACGGCCAGAGCGGTCTTGCCGGTCTGACGGTCACCAATGATCAGCTGACGCTGGCCACGGCCGATCGGCACCATCGCGTCGACGGCCTTGTAGCCGGTCTGCATCGGCTCGTGGACCGACTTGCGGACCATGACGCCGGGGGCCTGCAGTTCGAGGGCGCGACGGCTTTCGGTCGCGATCTCGCCGAGACCGTCGATCGGGTTGCCGAGCGGGTCGACGACGCGGCCGAGGTAACCCTCGCCGACGCCGACGGAGAGCACCTCACCGGTGCGCTGCACCGGCTGGCCCTCCTCGATACCGCTGAACTCGCCGAGGACGATCGCACCGATCTCCCGCTCCTCGAGGTTGAGGGCGAGACCGAGGGTGCCGTCCTCGAACTTCAGCAGCTCGTTCGCCATGGCCGAGGGAAGACCCTCGACCTTCGCGATGCCGTCGCCGGCAACGCTTACCGTTCCGACCTCCTCGCGCGAGGCCGCGTCCGGCTGGTACGACTGGACAAAGTTCTCCAGCGCGTCCCGGATCTCCTCCGGCCGGATCGTGAGCTCCGCCATCTGGGTTCCCTGCTCTCCTTGTTGGGCCCGAAGTTCTTGGGGGTCTGGGGGCCGTCCCCCAGGAATCTTCTGCAATCTCTGCACGGCCCAACCGGGCCGCTAGTGATACGTGTTCAGTTGCTGGCTGGTCAGCCGGCCATGCGGCGGGTCGCCTCTTCGAGACGGTCCGCGATGGTGCCGTTGATGACCTCATCACCGACCTGTACCTGGATCCCGCCGAGGACCGCGGGGTCCACTTCGAGGTTCAGGTGCATCTGGCGTCCGTACAGCTTCGCCAGTGCGGCGCCGAGGCGCTGCTTCTGCTGGTCGGTGAGCGGCACCGCCGTGGTGACGACGGCGACCATGCGGTCGCGGCGCGCCGCGGCGAGCTTGGACAGGGACTCGAGTCCCGCCTCCAGGCTACGTCCACGCGGTTGAACCACGAGACGCACGACCAGACGCTCGGTGACCGGCTGGGCCTTTCCGCCGAGCAGGCTGCGCAGCAGCTCACTCTTGGCGGACACGGAAGCCGACCTGTCGGTCAGCGCGGCCCGCAGCCCGGTGTCGGACGCGACGATCCGGCCGAACCGGAAGACCTCGTCCTCCACGTCGTCGAGCGTGCCGGCCTGCTGCGCCGCGGTGAGGTCGGCGGTGTCCGCCAGCTCCTCGATCGCGTCGACCAGGTCACGCGACCGCGACCAGCGGGTGCGGACCATGCCGGAGACCAGGTCGGCGGCTTCGCCACCCACCTGACCGCTCAGCAGTCGCGCGGCCAGCTGGGCCTTGGCCTCGCCGGCCTGCGCCGGGTCGGTCAGGACCCGGCGCAGCGACACCTCGCGGTCGAGCAGCGCGGTAACGGCGGCCAGGTCGCCCGCGAGCTTCGTCGCGTCGACCGACGTGTTGTCGGTCAGCGCGTCGAGACGCTCACGTGCGGTGGCCAGTGCCTCGCGGCTCGCTCCGTTCATCGGGCGGCCTCGGCCTTCTCCTCGAGCTCGCTGAGGAAACGGTCGATGGTGCGGCTCTGCCGGGCGTGGTCCTCGAGGGACTCGCCGACGAGCTTGCCGGCCAGGTCGGTGGCGAGCTTGCCCACGTCCTGACGCAGCGACTGTGCGGCCTGCTTGCGGTCCGCCTCGATCTGGGCGTGGCCTGCGGCGATGATTTCCTCGCGCTGGCGCTGACCCTCTGCCCGAAGTTCTTCCTTCAGGACAGTGCCCTGTTCCAGCGCCTCCTGGCGCAGGCGGGCGGCCTCGTGGCGGGCCTCGGCGAGCTGAGCCTTGTACTGCTCAAGCACGCTCTGGGCCTCGGTCTGAGCTGCATCGGCCTTCTCGATGCCGCCCTCGATCGCCTCGCGACGCTCGTCCAGGACCTTGTTGATGGCCGGGAGGAGCTTCTTGGCGAGGAAGAAGAAGACGACGGCGAAGGCAAGCAGCCCGACGACGAACTCTGGACCGGGCGGAACGAGGGGATTCTGCTCCTCGGTCGCCGCCAATACCAGCGCGTTCACATCAGTGCCTTTCGTCGAAAAGATCTACGGGGGTGAAGATCACTGACCGTAGACGAACGGCATGACGATGCCGATCAGGGCCAGCGCCTCACAGAAGGCGAAGCCGAGGATCTGGTTGGCGCGGATCAGGCCGGCGGCCTCGGGCTGGCGGGCCAGGGCCTGGGTGCCGTTGCCGAAGATGATGCCGACGCCGACGCCGGGGCCGATGGCGGCGAGGCCGTAACCGATGGAGCCGAGGGAGCCGGTGACGGCAGCAAGGGTCTCAGTGGCAGCCATGCTGATTCTTCCTTCTCTGTACGGACCGGTGGGGGTTGGCCACCGGACGATGGGGGTGGTACTGGGCAGGCGCTGGTCAGTGGTGCTTGGCGAGCGCGCCCTGGATGTAGGTGCAGGCCAGGAGTACGAAGACGTACGCCTGCACAAGCTGCACGAAGAGCTCGAAGACGATCATGACGATGGTCATGACGAACGAGACCCCTGCGGCCGGGACCATCCAGCTGTTCAGCAGGTACCAGCTGGAGACGGTGAACATCACCAGCAGGAGGTGACCGGCGAACATGTTCGCGAACAGTCGGACCATGTGCGTGAACGGCCGGACGAGTACGTTCGAGAAGAACTCGATGACCATGACGAGCGGCAGTACGGCACCGAGCGACTTGTCGTAGCCGGTGACGTTCTTCAGTCCGCCGACGAAACCGTGCGTGCGGAACGTCAGCGACATCCACAGCAGGTAGACGATGAGCGCCAGAGCGGCCGGGAAGGCGATGACCGAGCTCACCGGGAACTGCATGAGCGGGATGACCGACCAGATGTTCATGATCCAGATGAAGAAGAACAGCGACACCATCAGTGGCACGTACTTCTCACCGTCCCTCTTGCCGAGGGTCTCGTAGACGATGCCGCGGCGTACGAAGTCGTAGCCCGCCTCGCCGATCATCTGAAGCTTGCCCGGCACGAGCTTGGGCTTGCTGAACGCCGCCCAGAAGAAGCCGACGACCAGGACGGTCGAAATCAGCGCCAGAAGCATCGGCTTGTTGAACTCGTAGCCACCGACGGTGAACATCGGCTTGAAGAGAAAGGAGTGCAGGCCCGGGGCCGGGAATCCACAGCCGTTGTCGGCGAGGATGCGGCAGCTCCAATCGAAGGCGAGCGTCGTCTTTTCAGCACTCACCGCGGGCTCCTTCAGCGTGGCGCATAGGTACGGCAACCTCGTTGTGTCGGCGCGGCAAGCGGCCGCGGTTCGGCACTGGACTGGTGTAACGGATGTGGGGGCGGCTGTCAGGCATTGAGCCTCGCGATGGAACAGGCGTCAGCTCGGATGCCCGCGCCCGCAGTGCCGCAGTTGGCACCGGACGATAGCAGGATCTCGAACGCGCCTTTATACCGGCCCTACCCTTCACGACGAAGACCCCGAGTTCTTCGGCTTCTGCGCCTCGGAGGATTCCGGTTCGACGTAAAGAATCTTGGCCTTCATGTGCGCACGCGCCTGAGCGGCGATCCACACAAGGGTCGTCGCGACCAATGTGATGGCAAACGCCTTCGGATTGAACAGGGTGGTGTCCTTGAACAGCGCCACGAAGATGAACAGCAGCAGCAGCTGGGCGGTGTAGAGCATCAGCCCCATCGCCTGGAAAAGCTGCGGCAGCGACTTCGCGGTCCGCTGGAGTACGACGAGCCCCACCCCCATGAAGAGGATCACGACCAGCGTCGCGACAACGGCTCCGAGCGCTCCCTTGCCGCCCGCGACCACAGCGCTGACGGCGGCGGCGATCGCGCCGGCGGCAGCGGTGGGTACGGCGGTCTGGAGGAGACTCCGGACGTCGTTGGACGGCATGGCGGCAGCTCCGCTTGGTGGTGGGGGCAAAAGGTGTCGTCATGGACGAGCGTAAGCCGGGACCGAAGTGTCACTTCACGTCCAAAAGGCCGTCGCACTACGGCCCTTCGGCTCTGTCGCCGGGTCTCGTGAACGGTATCACAAACTATTTGATGAGGTCTTTACCAAGGAGTGTGCCAACTGTCACACATGAGAGTGACAGTGCCCGTCTGTGCACGACAGCTCGGCACTATGTCTGCTATTAGGCCCCGACGCGTCAAATCGTCAGCGGGACGTCCCGGCCTTCCGCCGCTCGGGGAAGCGCGAACGGGGCCCGATGGCGGTCGCCCCGTTGACGCCCGCAGGCAGCGGCATACGCTCCTGCGGTTCCTCCACCGCCTCACCGGCCTCGTCCGTACCGCCCCCGTCGGCGAAGGCCCTGGTGCTCCTGCGGTAGCGCGGCGGGATGAAGGACTCCGCCCAGCGCGGGGCGCGGGGGGTGAAGCGGGGCAGGAGCAGGAGCACCAGGCCGACCGCGCTGAGCACGACGATGCCGAGCACGATCCACATGCTGGCCGAGTGCACGGAGTACGCGACGGCGCCGAAGGCGATCAGGGCGGACCAGAAGTACATGATCAGCACCGCCCGGCTGTGCGAGTGGCCGATCTCCAGGAGCCGGTGGTGCAGGTGGCCCCGGTCCGCCGCGAACGGCGACTTGCCCTGCCAGGTACGCCGCACGATCGCCAGCAGCAGGTCCGCGACCGGGATCGCGATGATCGTCAGCGGCAGGAGCAGCGGGATGAAGACCGGCAGCATCGCGTGCGTGACCTCGCGCGTGCTGGCGCCCGCGAAGAGCTTCATCGCGTCCGGATCCACCTGGCCGGTGACCGAGATCGCGCCGGCCGCCAGGACCAGGCCGATCAGCATCGACCCGGAGTCGCCCATGAAGATCCTGGCCGGATGCATGTTGTGCGGGAGGAATCCCACGCACATGCCCATCAGGATCGCGGCGAAGAGGGTGGCGGGCGCGGCTTCCTCGATGCCGTACCCGTACCAGATCCGGTACGCGTACATGAAGAACGCCGTGGAGGCGATGCAGACCATGCCCGCGGCGAGACCGTCCAGGCCGTCCACGAAGTTCACCGCGTTGATGGTGATCACGACGAGCGCGACGGTGAGCAGATTGCCCTGCCAGGCGGTCACCGAGACCTGGCCGATGCCGGGCACCGGCAGCCACAGGATCGTCAGCCCCTGCGCGACCATCACGCCGGCGGCGATGAACTGGCCGCCCAGCTTGATCAGCGCGTCGATCTCGAACTTGTCGTCCAGTACGCCGATGAGCCAGATCACCGCGGCACCCGACAGCAGCGCACGCGGCTCGTTCGACAGCTCGAAGACGCTGCTGAGGTTCTGCAAGTGGTCCGCGACCAGCAGACCGGCGCACAGACCACCGAACATCGCGATGCCACCGAGCCGCGGTGTCGGCTCCCGGTGCACGTCGCGGGCTCGGATCTCGGGCATCGCGCCGGTCGCGATGGCGAACTTCCGCACCGGTCCGGTCAGCAGGTAAGTCACCGCTGCCGTAACGCAGAGCGTCAGCAGGTATTCACGCACGGGCAGCCCCACAGGTATCGCCGGCCATCTCAGCCCCACACCCTAGCTTCGCGACCACATGCTCCAGGACATTCGGGTACCGGTTGATGGTTGCACGACGCGTTCTCAGACGGGATACGGCGGAAAATTCCCGGCCAGATCCCGCGCTTGTGCCGCGACCTTCCTGCCCTCCCCGCGCAGAGCCAGGGAGAAAAGCTCCGCGATGCGCGCCATTTCGGGCTCGCGCATGCCCTGGGTGGTGACGGCCGCGGTTCCGAGGCGGATGCCGCGCTCGTCGCCGTACGGAAGAGCGCAGCAGTCCACCACCATGCCGGCCGCCGCCAGCAGCCCGCGGGCCGTCCGGCCCTCGACGCCCAGCGGGGCGGGATCGGCGGTGATCAGGTGGGTGTCGGTGCCGCCCGTGGTGACGGCGAAGTCCTCCGCCGCCAGAGCGTCCGCGAGCGCGCGGGCGTTGGCGACGACCTGGTGGGTGTACGCCGAGAAGGCGGGGGTCGCCGCCTCGCCGAATGCGACCGCCTTCGCCGCCACCGAGTGCATCTGGGCGCCGCCCTGGGTGAAGGGGAACACGGCCCGGTCGATGCGCTGGGCGAGCTCCGCGCCGCACAGCAGCATTCCGCCGCGTGGGCCGCGCAGCACCTTGTGGGTCGTGGCGCAGACGACATCGGCGTACGGGACCGGGGTGGGCGCCGCTCCCCCGGCCACCAGGCCGATGGGGTGGGCGGCGTCCGCGATGAGGTAGGCGCCGACCTCGTCGGCGATCTCGCGGAAGTACGCGTAGTCGGGGTGCCTGGGGTAGGCGATGGAGCCGACGACGATGGCCCTGGGGCGGTGCGTACGGGCGAGGAGGCGCACCTGCTCGTAGTCGATGAGGCCGGACTCGTGGTCGACGCCGTAGCCGATGAAGTTGAACCAGCGGCCCGAGAAGTTGGCCGGGGAACCGTGGGTGAGGTGTCCCCCGTACGGGAGCCCCATGGCCAGCACGGTGTCACCGGGGCGCAGCAGTGCGGCGTACGCGGCGAGGACGGCGGCGGAGCCGGAGTGGGGCTGGACGTTGGCGTGCTCGGCGCCGAAGAGGGTGGCCGCGCGGTCGATGGCGATGCGCTCGGCCACGTCGACGAGCTCGCAGCCGCCGTGGTGGCGGGCGCCGGGATAGCCCTCGGCGTACTTGTTGGCGAGCGGGGAGCCGAGGGCGGCGAGGACGGCGGGCGAGCAGAAGTTCTCGGCGGCGATCAACTGGAGGCCGGTGGCCTCGCGGCCCATTTCACCGAGGATGACGTCGGCGATCTCGGGATCCTGGCGGCTCAGCGCTGCGAAGCCCGCCCCGAGGACGGGGTGCTCCTGCTGAACGGATGCGGCGGTGACCGGCATGGCTGGCTCCGGGCCTGGCGAAGGGGTGCGGCCCCTCCAATGTAGGCCGCCCCGGCCCACACTGCCCGGCGTACGAGGCGTTCCTTTCCCTGCTGTCCCTCAGGTGCGCGCCGGCGTCCCCGTGAGGGCGGTGACCACCGGGTCGAGCGCCGTGTTGATCTCGTCGCCGATCGAGCGGAAGAAGGTGATCGGCGCCCCGTACGGGTCGTACACCTCGTCGGCCTCGACGCTCGGGGCGAGCAGCCAGCCCCGCAGCGCCGCGGCAGCCCGTACAAGGGCCCTCGCGCGCTCCACCACGCCGTCCTGGAGGGGATCGGGCAGGGTGGCCGGGTCGATGGCCCGTACGAGCCGCGTGAACTCCTTGAGTGTGAACGTGCGCAGGCCCGCCGAGTGGCCCATGGAGATGACCTGGGCGCGGTGGTCGCGGGTCGCCGTGAGCACGAGATCCGCGCGGATGACGTGCTCGTCGAGCAGCTCGCGCCCGGTGAAGCCCGCCGCGTCCGCGCCGAAGTCGGCGAGCACGGCCGCGGCGTTGGCCTCCATGGGCGCGCCCTCGTGCCCCCAGGTGCCCGCGCTCTCCACGACGAGACCGCGGGTGAGCGAGTCGCCCAGGCGGTCGCTGAGGGCATGGCGGGTCAGCCGCTCGGTGATCGGCGAGCGGCAGACGTTGCCGGTGCTGACGTGGAGGATACGGAAGGTGTTCCCGGATATACCTTCGGCTGTGCCACGCCCGTCAAGGGCGGTCAACTGGCCACCTCGAGGTCGGGTACGACCTTGCGCAGCTCCTCGGCGGACAGGGCGCCCGCCCGCAGCAGGACCGGGACCTTCCCCGTGACGTCGACGATCGACGAGGGGACGATGCCGGGGGTCGGGCCGCCGTCGAGGTACACGGAGACGGAGTCGCCGAGCATCGCCTGGGCGGCGTCGCAGTCCTCCGGCGCCGGGTGTCCCGTGAGGTTGGCGCTGGAGACCGCCATCGGGCCGAACTCGGTGAGCAGCTCGATCGCGACCGGGTGCAGCGGCATGCGGACGGCGACCGTGCCGTGCGTCTCGCCGAGGTCCCACTGGAGGGACGGCTGGTGGCGGGCGACGAGGGTCAGGGCGCCGGGCCAGAACGCGTCGACGAGCTCCCAGGCCTGCTCGGAGAAGTCGGTGACCAGGCCGTGCAGGGTGTTCGGGGAGCCGATGAGGACGGGCGTGGGCATGTTGCGGCCGCGTCCCTTGGCCTCCAGGAGGTCGCCGACGGCCTCCGCGCTGAAGGCGTCGGCCCCGATGCCGTAGACGGTGTCGGTCGGCAGGACGACCAGCTCGCCACGGCGGACGGCGGCCGCGGCTTCGCGCAGACCGGTCGTGCGGTCGGTCGCGTCGTTGCAGTCGTATCGCCGTGCCATTTAACGGGCCTCCTCGTGCGGGAACTGGTTGGTGCGGCCGGCGGTCACGGCATGGCCTTGCGGGCGGTCGCGAAGCGGGGCCGGTTGTTGAGGTCGGGGTGGTCGGCCGCGTCGGCCCAGCCACGCTCCTCGGTGAAGATCCACGGCACCTGGCCGCCCTGGGTGTCGGCGTGCTCGATGACGACGACGCCGCCGGGCCGCAGCAGGCGGTGGGCGGTGCGCTCGATGTGGCGGATCAGGTCGAGGCCGTCCTCGCCGGAGAAGAGGGCCATCTCCGGGTCGTGGTCGCGGGCCTCGGGGGCGACGTACTCCCACTCGGTGAGCGGGATGTACGGCGGGTTGGAGACGACCAGGTCCACCTGGCCGTCGAGCTCGGGGAGCGCGTCCCTGGCGTCGCCCTGGTGGATCGTGACGCGCGAGCCCGCGGCGTTCTTGCGGGTCCACTTGATGGCGTCGTCGGACAGCTCGACGCCGTGCACACGCGAGCGCGGGACCTCCTGCGCCATGGCGAGGGCGATGGCGCCGGAGCCGGTGCACAGGTCGACGATGAGCGGCTCGACGACGTCCATGGCCCGTACGGCGTCTATCGCCCAGCCGACGACGGATTCCGTCTCGGGGCGCGGTACGAAGACGCCGGGGCCCACCTGGAGCTCCAGGAAGCGGAAGAAGGCGCGTCCGGTGATGTGCTGCAGCGGTTCGCGGGCCTCGCGGCGCGCGATCGTCTCCCAGTAGCGGGCGTCGAAGTCGGCGTCCTTGACGTTGTGCAGCTCTCCCCGCTTGACGCCGTGCACGAACGCGGCGAGCTCCTCCGCGTCGAATCGCGGTGAGGGCACGCCGGCGTCGGCCAGCCGCTGGGTGGCCTGAGCCACCTCTGCGAGCAGCAGATTCATCCCGGTCCTCCGACTTGCAGGGGGCTTACTGGCTTTGCTGGCTTACTGGCTTTCCTGGGCTGCCGCGAGCTTCGCGGCGGAGTCGGCGTCGACGCAGGCCTGGATCACTGCGTCCAGGTCGCCGTCGAGTACCTGGTCCAAGTTGTACGCCTTGAAGCCCACGCGGTGGTCCGAGATCCGGTTTTCCGGGAAGTTGTACGTACGGATCTTCTCCGACCGGTCAACCGTGCGGACCTGGCTGCGGCGTACGTCGGAGGCTTCCTGCTCGGCGGCCTCCTGGGCGGCGGCGAGCAGCCGCGAGCGCAGGATGCGCATGGCCTGCTCCTTGTTCTGGAGCTGGCTCTTCTCGTTCTGGCAGGAGGCGACGACGCCGGTCGGCAGGTGCGTAATGCGTACGGCCGAGTCAGTGGTGTTGACGGACTGGCCGCCGGGGCCCGACGAGCGGTAGACGTCGATGCGCAGGTCGTTGGCGTGGATCTCCACGTCGACCTCCTCGGCCTCGGGCGTGACCAGCACGCCCGCCGCGGAGGTGTGGATGCGGCCCTGCGACTCGGTGGAGGGCACGCGCTGCACGCGGTGCACGCCGCCCTCGTACTTCAGCCGCGCCCAGACGCCCTGGCCGGGCTCGGTCGCGCCGTTGCCGCCCTTGGTCTTCACCGCGACCTGGACGTCCTTGTAGCCGCCCAGCTCGGACTCGGTGGCGTCGATGATCTCGGTCTTCCAGCCGACGCGCTCCGCGTACCGCAGGTACATGCGCAGCAGGTCGCCGGCGAACAGGGCCGACTCGTCGCCGCCCGCGCCCGCCTTGACCTCAAGGATGACGTCCTTGTCGTCGCTGGGGTCGCGCGGGACGAGGAGCAGCCGCAGCTTCTCCGTCAGCTCCTCGCGCTGCTTCTCCAGCAGCTTCAGCTCGGCGGCGAAGTCCGGGTCGTCGTGGGCGTATTCGCGCGCCGTGACGATGTCCTCGTTCGTCAGCTTCCAGGTCCGGTACGTCCCGATGATCGGGGTCAGCTCGGCGTAGCGCTTGTTCAGCTTCCGCGCGTTGGCCTGGTCCGCGTGGACCGAGGGGTCGGCCAGCTTCTTCTCGAGATCGGCGTGCTCACCGATCAGATCCTCGACCGCCTCGAACATCTTCGGGCTCCTGGGTTGCAAAAACGAAAGGGGACTGCGGCCTGTACGGCGCGAGCCTGTACGTCACGACAAAGCGCCGGTCCTCCCCGCCCCTGTACGGAGCGGCCGAGGACCGGCGCAATGGCTCGCTACTTCGCGGCGGCAGCCTTGCCGAAGCGGGCCTCGAAGCGGGCCACACGGCCACCGGTGTCGAGGATCTTCTGCTTGCCCGTGTAGAACGGGTGGCACTCGGAGCAGACCTCAGCACGGACGGTGCCGCTGGAGATCGTGCTGCGGGTGGTGAACGACGCGCCACAGGTGCAGCTGACCTGCGTCTCGACGTACTCGGGGTGGATTTCGCGCTTCAAGGTGACTCCTAGTTTCGGGAGGGCGCCGGGTCGCTCGCGCGGATTGCGCGGACGTGAACCGGGGCCGACGTACCAGTCTGCCAGCACTGGCCGCATCTCCCAAAACCGGGGACCGGCCGGAACTATTCCCCGCCCGCTACCCGCTCTGTACGACCTTGCCCGCGTCGCCCTTGTCGCCCGCCGAGTCCTTGGTCGCGGAGGCCGGCACGGGCCTGTCCTGGCGCAGGGCGTCCCAGACCTGCTGCGACTGGCGCCGGAGCGGGAGGACCCGGTTGGGGTCGGCCGGGTCGTACTGCACGGGCAGCGTCACCATCTTCATGTCGCCCGCGCCGATGCCCTTGAGGCCGCCCGCGAAGCTCACCAGCTCATTGACCGAGGCGAGGTCCGAGTCGGTGGTGACGGTCCTGGTGGTGCTGTCGGCCAGGTCGTACAGCTTCTTGGGGCTGGTGAGGACGCCGACGTCCTTGACCTGGTTGATCAGCGCCTTCATGAACGCCTGCTGGAGCTGGATGCGGCCGAGGTCGCTGCCGTCGCCGACGCTCTTGCGGGTCCGTACGAGACCGAGCGACTGCTCGCCGTCGAGGGTGTGCGTGCCGGGCTTGAGGTGGAGATGGCTCTTGCCGTCGTCGATGGCCTGCCGGGTGGTGATCTCCACGCCGCCCAGATCGTCGATGAGCTTTTTGAAGCCGGTGAAGTCGACCTCGACGTAGTGGTCCATGCGGATGCCGGACATCTTCTCGACGGTCTTGACTGCGCAGGCCGGACCGCCCACCTCGTACGCCGTGTTGAACATCTGGTGGCCGGCGCCGGGGACGGTCCCGCCGCCGCTGTCCGAGGCGCAGGCGGGGCGGTCGATCAGGGTGTCGCGCGGTATGGAGACGACGCTGGCCTTCTTGCGGCCCTCGTACACGTGCATGACCATCGCGGTGTCGGAGCGGGCGCCGCCTTCGTCCTCGCCGTACTCGGCGTTGTCGCCCGAGCGGGAGTCGGAGCCGAGGACGAGGATGTCGAGGGAGCCGTTGTCGACGTCGTCGGGGCGGTCGCCGCCGAGCTGGGTGTTGATGTCAACACCCTTGAGATTGCCGTTGAGTTTGAAGTACACGTAACCGAGTCCGGTGCCGCCCAGCAGCACCACGCCCGCGGCGGCCCAGGCGGTGGCGGTCAGCGCCTTGGGGCGGCCGCCGGGTTCCGGCTCCTTCCGGCGTTTGCCGGTCCCCCGTATTCGGCTGCTCCTGCTCTGTTCTCCGGCCATGTTTCTCCCCAGCCCTCGTTGGTTCCGATTCCCCCTGCCGTGGCGATCAGGCACGGTATGTCGGCACTTACGACACTTGTCAGACGACGGATCACCGTGAAGGGTTGCACAACGCCCTGTGGCCCCTGCTCGGGGCAGGGGCCACAGGGCGCGCGTGGGCGGTGTGGGCGAGAGGGGCCGAAGTCCCGTCTCACCAGGGTTTTCAGCCGAAGATGTTGTACTGCTGCCAGCCGGTACCGATCTTGATGCGTGTGGCGAAGATCTCCGAGGTGGCCTTGCCGGTGCCCGGGTAGAGGTAGAGCGTGCCGCCGGGCGTACGGGCCAGATAGTCGGCCTTGCCGTCGCCGGTGACGTCACCGGCCGCGTCGAAGGCGTTGTAGCCGCTCCACGTACGGACCTTCACCTTGGCGGCGAAGGCGCCGGTGCCGGCCTTGCCCGTCCCCTTGTAGAGGAACATCTCGGACGTACTGGACTTGCGCGCGATCATGTCGGTCTTGCCGTCGCCGGTGAAGTCACCGTTGCCGCGCACCGAGTTGAACTGGCTCCAGCCACTGCCGACCTGGACGCGGGGCGAGAAGGTGCCGTTGCCCTTGCCCGGGTAGATCCACAGAACACCTGCGGAGTCGACGGACAGGAGGTCGGGCAGGGCGTCGCCGGTCACGTCACCGGGGACGATGATCTGCTTCCTGGAGCCCCAGCCGGACGCGATCTTCGTGTCGGCCCACTCCTCGGTGGAGGGCACGTAGTGCGACCACCAGACGTCTCCGGACTTGGTCCGGATGATCATGTCCTCGTAGTCGTCCCGGTTGAGGTCCGTCTGGAGGATCACGTTGGTGGCGCTGTAGTTGTCGACCGCGACGCGCCCGGCGAACGAGGTGCCCTTGGACGCGTAGTAGTAGAGCGTGCCGTCGGAGGCGCTGCGACGGGCCAGCACGTCGGACCGGTGGTCGTTGGTGATGTTGGCGTCGTCGACCCGCGGGACGACGGATCCGGCGTACCAGCTCACCTTGGAGTAGACGCTGTACGCGCCCTCCTCCACGCAGTTCTCGACGCCCCACGAGACCACACCGACGATCTTGCCGCCGACGACCAGGGGGCCGCCCGAGTCGCCGTTGCAGGCGGTCGTGGTGCCGTCGTCCTGGCCGCTCGCGGGCTGGCCCGCGCAGACCATGTGGTTCCTGATGTACTCGCCGCCGAGCTGCCAGTTCTCGCACGTGGCGTCCGAGTTGACGGGCAGGGTCGCCTTCTTCAGCGTCGGCGAGATGTCGTCGCTGGTGGAGGAGGTGCGGCCCCAGCCGTAGACCGTGGCCATGGTGCCCGGCTTGTACGACGTGGTGTCGTCCGACTTCGTGATGTTGATCGGCTTGGCCGTGACCGGGTAGGCCAGGGTCAGGACCGCGATGTCGTTGTCGAGCGTGTAGTCGCTGTACGACGGGTGGTTCCACTGCCGCCAGACACCGGTGATGGTGCCGCCGTGGTTCGCGTCGGTCGCCAGCGTCTCGGTGCCGGTGACGACGACACCCTTGTTCTTCCAGTCCGCACCCTTGACGCAGTGCGCCGCGGTGAGGATCTTCGTCGGCGCGATGACGGCGCCGCCGCAGAAGAACGAGTTTTCGCCGTCCTCGTAGAAGAGCTGCGCCATCCACGGGGCGGAGCTGATGCTGGTCTCCGTACCGCCGATGACCTTCGCGTCGGCCTTGCCCGACGAGCCGGACGAGAACTTGGCGCCCTTGGACGGCTCCTCGGCCTGCTTGGCCGCGGCCTCCAGACGCGCTTCCAGCTCCGCCTGCGAGGGCGAGGTGACGGCCGGCTTGATCGTGGGCTTGGGCGGCGGCACCGCGGCGGCGTTCGCCGGGGCCATCAGCATCACACCGGCGACAGCGGCCGCGATCGCGGTGGCGGCGGCCGGCACCGCGATGCGTATCCGGCGGCGGTGCTTGCCGCCCTGCTTGCCAGAGATCACTCGGGACTCCTGATTCAGATGTCGATGAGGACGCCCCAAATGGATCCCCCCACCTGTGGCCGAATGATCGTACGACTGACTCCCGTACACCAACAGCCACTTGTGGCCGACTGGTGAACACAACTTGGCAACATCTACGCGCTGGAGGCGTTTGGCGGGCGTGCAGACGGACATGGCAAAGCCGCCCCGCCACTTTCGTGACGGGGCGGCTTTGTTGGCGCTGCGGCGGTCAGTCGCTGCCGTTGCCCGAAGGAGTCGTCTTCGCGATCTGCATCAGGAACTCGGCGTTCGACTTCGTCTGCTTCATCTTGTCCAGCAGGAGCTCGATCGCCTGCTGCGAGTCGAGTGCGTGCAGCACCCGGCGCAGCTTCCAGACGATGGCGAGCTCTTCCGCGTTGAGGAGGATCTCCTCCTTGCGGGTGCCGGACGGGTCGACGTCGACAGCCGGGAAGATGCGCTTGTCGGCGAGCTTCCGGTCGAGCTTGAGCTCCATGTTGCCGGTGCCCTTGAACTCCTCGAAGATCACCTCGTCCATGCGCGAGCCGGTCTCGACGAGCGCGGTGGCCAGGATGGTCAGCGAGCCGCCGTCCTCGATGTTGCGCGCCGCACCGAAGAAGCGCTTCGGCGGGTAGAGCGCGGTCGAGTCGACACCACCGGACAGGATGCGTCCGGAGGCGGGAGCCGCGAGGTTGTACGCACGGCCCAGACGGGTGATCGAGTCCAGCAGGACGACCACGTCGTGACCCAGCTCGACGAGACGCTTGGCGCGCTCGATGGCCAGTTCGGCGACGGTGGTGTGGTCCTCGGCCGGGCGGTCGAAGGTCGAGGAGATGACCTCGCCCTTCACCGACCGCTGCATGTCGGTGACCTCTTCCGGACGCTCGTCGACCAGGACGACCATCAGGTGGCACTCGGGGTTGTTGACCGTGATCGCGTTGGCGATCGCCTGCATGATCATGGTCTTACCGGTCTTCGGCGGGGCCACGATCAGGCCACGCTGGCCCTTGCCGATCGGCGCGACGAGGTCGATGATCCGGGTCGTCAGGACGCCCGGGTCGGTCTCCAGACGCAGTCTGTCCTGCGGGTACAGCGGCGTCAGCTTGTTGAACTCCGGGCGCCCGCGGCCGGATTCGGCCGCCATGCCGTTCGCCGAGTCGAGGCGTACGAGCGCGTTGAACTTCTCGCGGCGCTCGCCGTCCTTGGGCTGGCGGACGGCGCCGGTGACGTGGTCACCCTTGCGCAGGCCGTTCTTGCGGACCTGGGCCAGCGACACGTACACGTCGTTCGGGCCCGGCAGGTAGCCGGAGGTCCGGATGAACGCGTAGTTGTCGAGGATGTCCAGGATGCCCGCGACGGGGATCAGGACGTCGTCGTCGGAGACCGGCGGCGCGTCGCTGCCGAACTCCTCGCGGCCACGACGGCCACGGCGGTCGCGGTAGCGCCCGCGGCGGCCACGACGGCCACCCTCGAAATCGTCGTCGTCCTGCGGCCCGGCGCCCTGGGGGCCGCCCTGGCCGCCCTGACGCTGCTGGCGCTGGCCGCCCTGGTCGTCGCCCTTGCCGCGGTCACGGCGCTCGCCGCGCTCGCCACGGTCCTGGCGGTCGCCGCGGGCGCCGTCACCACGGTCACCGCGCTCGCCACGCTCACGCTGGCGCTCGCGGCGGTCGCCGCGCTGACCGCGCTCCTGGCGGTCACCCCGGCGGCCATCGGTGCCCTCCTGAGGGGACGTGGTAACGGCGGCCTCGGCCTTGGCCTCGGGCTGCGCGTCGGCACGTACCTCGGTCTTGACGTCGGTCTTGGGCTCGGCCTTCACCTCGGTGGCGACAGCCGTCTCGGGGCTGCCCGCCTGGGCGGTGGCCCGGCGCCGGCGGCGCTCGCCGACCGGCTGGTCGTCGCTGGCAGGCTGACCGGGAATGTCGATCTGCTGCTGCGCGACAGCCTTCTCGGCGGCGGGCGCGGCGGCGGTGGCCGCGGCGGCCTCGTCTCCCGTGCGCGCCTTGGAGGTGGCACGGCGCTTCGGCTTGGTCTCGGCAGTGGAGCCGGCGGCCGTCTCGGCGCTCTTTGCCGGGGACGAGCCTCCGGCCTGCGCTTCCTTGATGACCTCGATCAGCTGGCTCTTGCGCATACGCGCGGTGCCCCTGATCCCGAGGCCGGACGCGACCTGCTGCAGCTCGGCCAGGACCATGCCCTCGAGGCCGGTGCCGGAGCGGCGGCGCCGTGCGGCACTACCAGTGGCAGCACCTGCGGCGGACGCGGTGTTGTCGACATTCTTGTCGGCAGTCACGCCCATCAGATCGGTGGTGTCGCTCACGAAGGGTCCTTCCCTGGAGCGGACGTCGGCCTGTCTGGCTCGGCGACCGGTTGTGCTGTCCGACTGCGGTCTTGAAAACCGTGCCGGGGCGGTGGTCCGCCGGATACGGCGGAAGAAATAAACGTGCTGGGGGTCCGGCTCTTGCATTGCCGGTTCCGGAGCGTGCTCAAAACTGCTCAGGCAGGCTGCTCAGGCAGTTGGGGAGGCTCCCGGAAGAATGATGGTCCCGAACGGGGACACGGTGCACCGCGCCACAAGGACGCCGGGTGCAACATTGAGATTAACACTACCGGATCCAATAAATATTCCCCCTCTCGTTCACCGGCAATCGCGTGTCACTGCGCTCCGAGCGGCAGAACACTCGCTCCCGCGGCGTCGAGAGCCAGCCGGTTGGCCGCCCACCCCTCGCCCGCCAGTCGTGCGACCTTGTCGGCCGCACCGTCCTCGACCAGCGCGAGGACCGTGGGCCCCGCGCCGGAGATGACCGCGGGGACGCCGTCCGCACGCAGTCGGTTGACCAGGGCCAGGCTCTCCGGCATCGCCGGGGCGCGGTAGTCCTGGTGGAGTCGGTCCTCGGTCGCCGCGAGCAGCAGCTCTGGACGCCTGGTCAGGGCCTCTACGAGCAGGGCGGCGCGGCCCGCGTTGGCGGCGGCGTCCACATGGGGGACGGTGCGCGGCAGCAGGCCGCGGGCGGTCTCGGTGAGCACCGGCCTGCCGGGGACGAAGACCACCGGAACGATGGAATCCGCAGGGTCCATCCTGATCGCCCTGGCCGCTCCCCCGTCGGTCCAGGCGAGCGTGAAGCCGCCGAGCAGGCAGGCGGCGACGTTGTCGGGATGCCCCTCGATCTCGGTCGCCAGCTCCAGCAGCGCGGCCTCGTCGAGGCGCGCGTCGCCGCCTATGGTCACGGCGCGTGCGGCGACGATGCCGGCGCAGATGGCGGCGGAGGAGGAGCCGAGGCCGCGGCCGTGGGGGATGCGGTTGGCGCAGACGACCTCGAGGCCGCGCGGCTGTCCGCCGAGCAGGTCGAAGGCGGTACGGAGCGACCGTACGAGCAGATGGCTCTCGTCGCGGGGCAGCGTCTCGGCGCCCTCACCTGCGATGTCGACGTGCAGCCCGGAGTCGGCGACCCGGACGACGACATCGTCGTACAGCCCCAGCGACAGGCCCAGGGCATCGAAGCCGGGACCAAGATTTGCGCTGGTGGCGGGGACGCGCACCCTTACGGCGGCGGCGCGGAACGCGGGACCGGCCATCGCTCGACGACTCTCCTTGTGGGACTGCGAAATGTGGGACTGCGAGATGTGTGAGACTGCGACATTTTGACGTACGAACACCCGAAGGCCATGACGGCAACAGCACCCGCGGCATACGCGGCGGGGTGGGTTGAGTACAGCCTATCGAAGGAAGGTTCTGTGACGACATAGGGCGCACAGGAGGCGCACGATGCGTGTCGCGAACCGTCCTGTGCTCCTATGTCTGGCCTTACGGGGCCTTACGTGGCTTTACGCCACCTGCCGGCCCCCGCCGGGCACCTGCTACACCAGGCCGAGGCGTTCCGCGGCCGTCGCGGCGTCCACGGGCACCGTGACCGGCTGCGGCGCTCCGGCCACCGCCCAGTCCGGGTCCTTGAGGCCGTTTCCGGTCACCGTGCACACGATCTTCTGGCCGGGGTCGACCTTGCCCTCGTCGGCGGCCTTGAGCAGACCGGCGACACTGGCTGCCGACGCGGGCTCGACGAAGACGCCTTCCTGCGAAGCCAACAGGCGGTAGGCGCGCAGGATCTCACGGTCCGTCACCTCGTCGATGAGGCCGCCCGACTCGTCGCGCGCCGCAAGGGCGTACTGCCACGAGGCAGGGTTGCCGATGCGAATCGCGGTGGCGACGGTGTGCGGGTCCTTGACGATCTCGCCGCGCACGATCGGCGCCGAGCCGGAGGCCTGGAAGCCCCACATCCGGGGGCTGTGCGTGGAAATCTTGTCCGCCGCGTATTCGCGGTAGCCGCGCCAGTACGCCGTGATGTTTCCGGCGTTGCCCACGGGAAGCACGTGAATGTCCGGGGCGTCGCCGAGCCGGTCGACGATCTCAAAGGCGGCGGTCTTCTGCCCCTCGATGCGGACCGGATTGACCGAATTGACCAGCGCCACCGGGTAGTTGTCCGACAGGCTGCGGGCCAGCGTCAGACAGTCGTCGAAGTTTCCGTCGACCTGGAGGATCTTGGCGCCGTGCACGAGCGCCTGGCCCATCTTGCCGAGCGCGATCTTGCCCTGCGGCACGAGGACGGCGCAGACCATCTGGGCGCGTACCGCGTAGGCGGCGGCCGAGGCGGACGTGTTGCCGGTGGAGGCGCAGATGACGGCCTTCGCGCCTTCCTCCCTGGCGCGGGTGATCGCCATGGTCATGCCGCGGTCCTTGAAGGAACCGGTCGGGTTGGCGCCCTCGACCTTGAGGTACACCTCACAGCCGGTGCGCTCGGAGAGGACCTGCGCCAGTACGAGCGGCGTGCCACCCTCGCCGAGCGTGACGACAGGCGTCGTCTCCGTCACCGGAAGGCGGTCCCGGTACTCCTCGATGATGCCGCGCCACTGGTGGGTGCCGATGCTGGTCATGGGTCCTTACTCCCCTTCAACACGCATGATGCTGGCGACACCGCGCACGGTGTCGAGCTTGCGCAGCGCCTCGACGGTCCCCGAAAGGGCGGCGTCGGGCGCGCGGTGGGTGACGACGACGAGGGATGCCTCGCCGCCTCCGTCCTGCCGGCTCTGCTGGCGCACGGTGTCGATGGAGACACCGTGCTCGGCGAAGACCGTCGCGACCTGGGCGAGAACACCCGGTTTGTCGGCCACATCGAGGCTGATGTGGTACCGCGTGACGACCTCCCCCATGGAGCTGACAGGAAGCTGGGTGTACGCGGACTCGCCGGGCCCGGTGGTCTCGGCGACGAGGTTGCGGCAGACGGCGACGAGGTCACCGAGGACCGCGGAGGCGGTCGGAGCGCCGCCGGCGCCCGGACCGTAGAACATGAGCTGTCCGGCCGCCTCGGCCTCGATGAAGACCGCGTTGTACGCCTCGCGGACCGAGGCCAGCGGGTGGGTCAGCGGGATCATCGCCGGGTGGACGCGCGCGGTGACGGACTTGCCGTCGGCGGCGCGCTCGCAGATGGCGAGCAGCTTGACGGTGCACCCCATGCGCTTCGCGGAAGCGATGTCGGCGGCCGTGACCTCCGTCAGCCCTTCCCGGTGTACGTCGCCGATCCGCACGCGGGTGTGGAAGGCGATGCCGGCCAGGATGGCGGCCTTGGCGGCGGCGTCGAAGCCCTCGACGTCGGCGGTGGGGTCGGCCTCGGCGTACCCGAGGGCGGTGGCCTCGTCGAGCGCCTCGGAGTAACCGGCTCCGCTCGTGTCCATCTTGTCGAGGATGAAGTTGGTCGTGCCGTTGACGATCCCCAGCACCCGGTTGACCTTGTCACCGGCGAGGGACTCGCGCAGCGGCCGGACGAGCGGAATGGCACCGGCCACGGCGGCCTCGTAGTACAGATCCCGCCCGTGCTCCTCGGCGGCGGCGTGCAGGGCGGCGCCGTCCTCGGCGAGCAGCGCCTTGTTCGCGGAGACGACGGAGGCGCCGTGCTCGAAGGCGGTGGTGATGAGGGTGCGGGCCGGCTCGATGCCGCCGATGACCTCGATGACGACGTCGATGTCCCCCCGTTTGACCAGGGCCGTCGCATCAGTCGTGATCAGAGCGGGGTCGATGCCCTCGCGGACCTTGGAGGGGCGTCGCACGGCGACCCCGGCCAGCTCGACCGGGGCCCCGATGCGGGCGGCGAGGTCGTCGGCGTGCGTCGTCATGATGCGCGCCACCTCTGAGCCGACCACACCACAGCCCAGCAGCGCCACCTTCAGCGGACGCGTACGCATCATTCGACCTACGCCTTTCATTGGGCACAGCGTTTCTTGCTTGGTTTCTTGCTTGAGTGTGAACCAGTCTCACTCACCGGACGGGAGTTTCTGTCCCCGGTCCAGATTGCGAGACATCTATTTCATCAGCCGACATCAAGACGCAGGAGATCTTCCTCCGTCTCGCGCCGGACGATCACGCGTGCCTGACCATCATTGACGGCGACAACGGGCGGGCGCAGCGCGTGGTTGTAGTTGCTCGCCATGGAGCGGCAATAAGCGCCGGTGGCGGGCACCGCGATCAGATCACCGGGCGCGAGGTCGGCGGGCAGAAAGGCGTCCCGTACCACGATGTCGCCACTCTCACAGTGCTTGCCGACGACGCGGACGAGCATCGGCTCGGCGTCCGAGGTCCGCGACACGAGCGCCACGCTGTACTCGGCGTCGTACAGCGCGGTGCGGATGTTGTCCGACATGCCGCCGTCCACGCTCACGTACGTACGCAGCCCCTCCAGCGGCTTGATCGTGCCGACCTCGTAGAGGGTGAAGGCGGTGGGGCCCACGATGGCGCGTCCCGGCTCGACGGAGATGCGGGGCGTGGCGAGCCCGGCGGCCTCGCACTCCCGGCTGACGATCTCGTGGAGCGCCTTGGCGATCTCATGCGGCTCGCGGGGGTCGTCCTCGGAGGTGTACGCGATGCCGAGCCCGCCGCCGAGGTCGATTTCCGGCAGCTCGACGCCGTGCTCGTCCCGTACCTCGGCGAGTAGCTGCACCACGCGCCGCGCGGACACCTCAAAACCCGCCATGTCGAAGATCTGCGACCCGATGTGCGAGTGAATGCCGATGAGCTCGATACCGTCGAGCCGCAGGGCCCGGCGTACCGCTTCGGCGGCCTGCCCGTCCGCGAGCGCGATGCCGAACTTCTGATCCTCGTGGGCGGTGGCGATGAACTCGTGCGTATGGGCCTCGACACCCACCGTCACGCGAATCTGCACGCGCTGGCGCTTGCCCAAGCTCTGCGCGATGTGGGCGACGCGGACGATCTCCTGGAAGGAGTCGAGGACGATCCGCCCGACGCCCACCCGCACGGCCCTCTCGATCTCCTCGGCCGACTTGTTGTTGCCGTGGAAGGCGATGCGCTCGGCGGGCATGCCGGCGTCGAGGGCGGTGGTCAGCTCCCCACCGGAACACACATCCAGATTGAGCCCCTCCTCCTTCAGCCAGCGGACGACGGCCCGCGAGAGGAAGGCCTTGCCGGCGTAGAACACGTCGGCGTCCGGCCCGAAGGCCCCGGCCCAGGCGCGGCAGCGGGCACGGAAGTCGCTCTCGTCGAGGAAGTAGGCGGGGGTGCCGAACTCCTCGGCGAGGCGGCTCACTTCGATACCGCCGACGGTGACGACACCCTCGCTGTTACGCCGGACCGTCCTGGCCCAGACCTTCTCGTCGAGGACGTTGAGATCGGCGGCCGGGGCGGTGTAGTGCCCCTCGGGGTAGACATCGGCGTGACGGGGCCCGGCGGGGTGTGCGGAACGGCTCATGTCTGTTCTGTCTCTCTCACAGATGTTCGGGTGCGCTGATGCCGAGCAGGGACAGGCCGCCGGCGAGCACCGTTCCGGTGGCCTCGGCGAGGGCCAGCCGGGAACGGTGGGCGACCGAGGGTTTCTCGTCGCCGGGGGGCAGGACGGGGTGGGTGTCGTGGAAGCGGAAGAAGGCCTCGGCCGCCATGTCCAGGTGCCGCGCGAGCCGGTCGGGCGCGCGGTGGCGGGCGGCGGCTTCGAGGACGCCGGGATAGTCGACAAGAACACGAACGAGCTGGTAGCCCTCCCTCTCCAGGCCCCCCTCCCCGCGCACCTCCCCCTCTCCACCCTCTCCTCCCTCTCCACCCTCGAACCCGAGCGTGCCGGCGTTCCGTACCAGGGCGCGGGTGCGGGCGTGGGCGTACCGGACCCGGAAGAGGGGGTTGGTCTCGCGCTGCACGAGGAGGTCGTCGGGGGCGGCGGTGGCGGTGGGCCAGATGAGACTCCAGACGGCGGCGTCACGCCCGAGCCGGGCGACGAGGGCCGGCGGGAGGGAGCCCGGCTCCCCGGTTTCCGTCCGTACGACGGTCGCCCCCTGGGCATGGGCGAGCCGGGCCACGGCGTCGGCGAGGGGCCCGCGCCCGACCCGGACGACGTCCCCGGCGAGCGCGCCGCCGTGCCCGTAGGCGTGCCCCTGGGTGAGGACCGTACGTACGACGGAAGCGTGCGTGTCCTGCGCGAGCGTGACATTCAGGAACCCGGGCCCGGTGACCTCGACGTCGGAGATCGCCTCGTACCCGATCAGCAGGGCCCGGAGGATCTCGGCGACCTCGCGGGCGGGGCGGCCGGCGGGGCCGGCGAGCTTGAGGGCGACGTTGGTGGCGTAGTCACCACGCCCGCCGGGCCGAGGCCGCTCGACGACGGCGCGCTCCGGCACCGGCGCCCGCAGCACGCCCTCGTCCACGGCGCGACGCACGACGCGCAGCACGGTACGGGAGAGCTCTGCGGGGGTCACGGGACAAGCGTATGGGAGGAGGGGGGTGACAACGCGAACCGGTTTCGCCATCCGGTCACGGACGGGGGCAGGGCGGGGCCGCTCAGCGCGGATCTCAGCTGCGGGGTGCTCGGCCGCAGGGCCCTGGGCTGCGGGGCTCCCTCCACAGGAACCTCAGCGACCAGGACCTCACCGCAGGGACGTCTGCCACCGGGGGTCACCGGGGCCTCAGCCACGCGGACCTCTGCCAATGGGCCCCACCGCGCGGACCTCACCACCGAGCCTCACCCCCAGGGACCACAGCCACCGGGGTCTCACCCCAGCGGCGCCGATGATCGCTGCGGCCTCGGCCGGAGGCAGGCCTGCGCGGGACCTCATCCAGCGGGGGAACCGGGGCCCAGCCGCGCGGACCTCAGCCACCGGGGCCTCAGCCCGCGAACCTCAGCCGACCGTGCGGCCCGCCTGCCCGGCTTCATGCCTGCCGTCGGCTGACGGCGGACCCTCCCGGCGCGTCAACTGCCGTACGAGCCTGACCAGCTCCGCAGGCTCGAAGGGCTTGGCAAGAAAGGCGTCGATACCTGCCGCGAACCCGCTCTCCCCCTCATGCTGCGTACACGCACTGATGATCGCGATGGGCAGATGGGCGGTCCGGGGGTCCTCCCGGAGCCGGGCGGCCGTACGAAGCCCGTCGAGCCGCGGCATCACCACGTCCAGCGTCACGACATCGGGGCAGACCCGGTGAACGATGTCCAGCGCCTCGACACCATCGGCCGCGGTCACCACCTCGAAGCCCTCCAGCTCGAGATTGACCCTGATCAGCTGCCGGATGACCTTGTTGTCGTCCACAACAAGCACGCGGCCGGACACGCCTGGCACAACTCGAGAGTAGGTCGCCGTCCACCACCGCGTCCGGCTTTTCCTCACTTCCACCCGCACGGGGTGCTGACAGCCAACGAGGACCCGCCCCACCCGACCCCACCCCGACCCGTCGCAGCACCGGTGCGGCCTCCCAAAACCTGTTCATGAACACCCGGCCGAAGCTGGTAGTGTTCAACCCGTCGCCGCTTAACCACGGCGGTACGCCCCCGTAGCTCAGGGGATAGAGCAACGGCCTCCGGAGCCGTGTGCGCAGGTTCGAATCCTGCCGGGGGCACTCGCCGGTCAGAGACCCGGAAACGCGGTCTGACCAGGGCGGGAGCCGACAGAACGGGGCGGGAGTCAGTTTCACTGACTCCCGCCCTTTCTCACTGTCGATCACGGTTCGCGTGTGAGGAGCGTGTGAGCCACAGGCCGCCCGATGCCGTACCCGCACGCCTTCGCTCCTGCGTCGCCGCCTCTCGTCAGTGCCGCCGTCTACGATCCCGCCATGCCTGACAACCGCCCCGCAGTGCCACGCCAGTTAGCCCGCGACCTGCTGGTCGAGGCTGGGCACAGGTGCGCTATCCCCACCTGCCGTGCCACCACCCTCGAGCTCGCCCACATCACTCCCTGGGCCAAAACCCGGGCGCACGACTTCGACAACACGATCGCTCTCTGCCCCATTTGCCACACTCGCTTCGACAAGGGAGAGATCGACCGACTTTCGATGCTTCAGTACAAGGCGGAACTCGGCTCCGGAGGTGCGCGAGCAAGAGTTCTCAGCGCATACCGAACGATGCAGGGAGCTCTGGACCGCTGGGGTAAATCCATCGCGATTCTGGCACGCGCTCATGTGGCTTTCGCTCCCGATTTTTATTTTATTATGCAGGCTCGGAGTACATGTGAGCGCGAAGCCGGGCTAACGCATGCCGCGGTTGCCGATCTACAGTCCGCCGGCGATGACACAATCGAACTCATAGCCCATTTCATTTATGACTGGTTTATTCACTGGGCGAGTAGCACAGTCGATATGAAATGGCCCGACTACTCTCAGTCGAGAGAGGAGCGAAATAGCGAATTGAACATCCTCCATGAGGCCCTTCTTGAACTTCACCTGACTGTCGCCGATTTACTCGGATTCGGATTCGATGAGTTGCCTTTCTGGGAGGAGCCTCCCCCTTCTCCGCAGCCACGCCCACTAGGCACCGCTTACTAGTATCACCATGACGCTGCCGACGAAAGGGCGGAAGCCAGGTTCAGTGACTCCGCCCCTTCCAGAGCTCTACCATGGCCGTGCCTGAGCCCCTATTTAATCCACGCGCGGGCTCATGTGCCGCTCGGTGAATCCCACCCCATGGCCATTTCGATCCTCTTATTGTTCTCCTCCTGGCTGTCGTCGATGACACCGGCGTAGCGGCGGTGGATGACCTCCGGCGAGTTGCCGGCGCGCCGGGCCACCTCAGCTACGGGGAGGCCTGCGCGGAGCCAGTTCGTGATGCACGTGGCCCGGAGGTGGTAGGGCTTCCGAGCCAAGGGCGAGTCCACCTTGTCCGGCGGGAACGTCAGCGGTCTTGCTTCCTGTTACACCCGCCAATAGCTGGACGTCCCGAGCAGGTCCCCCCGTTCGTTGGGAAAGAGTCGCCCGTCTTTGGCGGTGCCGAACTCCTTCAGATGCGCTCGGAGCATCGCCACCAGCACGGGCGGAATCGGCACCCGCCGGTCCGTGCCTGGCTCGCGTGACTTCAGCCCCCGCTTATCGTGCCGCTCACCCGAGTCCGTCCACTTCTTTCCGGAGATAGGGCGCGTCTCCCAGAGAGTGAGAGTTCCCCACCCCTTTCAGGAAGATGGCAGTCAGACAGTCTGAGCCCGACGACTTCCGCCGGACGCATCGCCGCGTACAGGATGCAGGCGAAGAAGGCGACAAGGCGCCGCCCCCGGTTCCGGTGCACCGAGCCGACATACGAGACGGCCGTAAGGAGTTGCCGCCCCTGCACCTCGTTGACCAATACCCGCGGGTCCACGGCATCGCTCCCATTGGAGGTAGGCCGCTTCAACCCAGCGAGCGGATTTCCATCTAGGTATCCCTCCTCAATCGCGTAGTCCATGGCCGTGTTGAATCCACGACGATGGCGCTTGTACATATCCGCTGCCGCCGGTTTGCCGTCCAGTTTGAACGACAGCCGATAGTGGACGTTTCGCACGGCCTTGGAGTCTCTGAGAGCCGACAGGGGTGCTGAAGCGCTCACAGAGCTTCGCTTCCGACGGATACGGATCGCCCACCGACAGCGACTCCTCGGCGATCAGGTCAGACATCTGTTCCGCAAGGGAGCGACGATCACCACCCCGCACGATGCGCCACCCAATGCCAGGGGCTGACTCCAGGACACCTTCGGCTTCAAGAACCTTGAGAGCCCGGCGGATCGTGTTGCGACCGACACCGTACTCACGCATCAAGTCAGCCTCCGACGGCAGCACATCGGCGCTCTCGTCTCCTCCGATCAGCTCACGCAGCTTCTCCGAGACGACCAGGTAGGTCCCACACGGAGTGGCCTCCGACACTCCGACTCCTCTCGCTGCCTCCACTACCCGCTGCCAAGAGTGCCACGAAGCGCCCAGGGCATCGCCGGACAGACAGTCCGGCTGTCCGACTGTCCCAGCATGCCAACTGACCTGCACAAATGGCTGGGACAGTCACAAGCGAGAGTGTCCCACCTGTCCGCACTGCCTAGGGAGGGGCTGTAACACCCTGGGTTGTAACAGCATGTCAGTGCGCAATCCTCACGGGAACTCGAATAACAGTCGTCCGTCCTCGGCAGTGCCGAACGTGTCGAGATGCTGCCGGAGGATGGCGACGAGCTGGGAGCGGTACCGGTACGAGCCGAACCTCTTCCGTCGGCCGGTCTTGGGGCCCCGGACGCCCCGGAGTCCGTCCACTGTTTCCCGACGCTGGGACGCGTCCGGGTCCAGCGATACCGCCCCCAGCTGACTTCGAGCAGCTTCAGGTCCGCATCGGTGAGACCCGCAGCCTCAGCAGGGCGGAAGACCCCGTAGTAGATGCAGGCGAACAGGCCGACGAGCACGGTGTCCGGCTCGCGGTCGTCCAGCCGAGGTGGCGTGTTCCTGTGCGGCGCGGTAGTCGGCGCGTGCCTGGCCCAGAGCGCCGAGGGTGGTCGAGTAGCGGCGGGACTCGGAGGAGAACTGGCCGCGGACGCCGAGCATGTGAGCCCACGCCCACAGGCGCCGGTCCGGGTAGAGCACATCGAGCGTCTTGCACGCCTCGATGAGCCGACGGGTGTGGTCGGGCACCGATGAGGTCTACATCCGGCCCGCCGTCCAGAAGCAAGCAGAGTCGGCGAGCACTTCGGATCTGATCACGTACTACTCGCCCCCTGAGGCAGTGCCGGCCAAGTTGTGGGCGTCGCCGATCGAGAAGGCAAGGGACCACGTAGGCATCCTCGTGTAGGCGGGACTGTTCCTCTTTAGCAGCCACCCGGACCTTCCGGACCAGTTGGCGGAGCAGGCCAAGGCCGGTAGACGAGTCCGCGTCCTACTCGGTGACCCCGACTCGGAGGTGGTCCGCCGGCGCGGCGCAGAGGAAGGCATCGGCGGAGATCTGACCGCACGCGGATCACCGGGCTACCTGGCACCGGCCATGACGGCCCCGGGCGTCGATGTGCGGTTGCACGACACGATCCTCTACAACTCGATCTACCAGGTGCGAAGGCGAGGTGTTGGTGAACCCGCACGTACTCGGAGCGCCCGCGGGGCAGAACCCGGGCTGCACTTCCGCTACATCCCGGGGGGGGGGGACGGGCGTTCCAGCACTACATGCGGAGTTTGACTATGCGTGGGAGCGTGGGCGAACCGAGTAGGCAGCTAGGGCACGTCATCCACCCGGCGGAGCGTGTATGGCTTGGCACATGGCCCGAGTCGACTACTTCGACGATCCGAACGCCCCGAAGGCGAACAGCATCGTTCCGTCCGTCACGCAGTGGCGCTCAACGATGCCGGGGAAGTCTTGCTGATCCACAAGACGGACACCAACCTGTGGGCACACCCCGGCGGTGGCGCCGACGTCGGCGAGTCAGCCCCCGATGCCGCTCCGTACGTGAGACCAAGGAAGAGACCGGGGGTTCGACATCGAGGTGACGGGACTGGTCGGCATCTTTACCAATCCGGCGCACCTCATGGCGTATGACGACGGGGAGGTGCACCGACAGTTTTCGATCTGCTGCCGGCCCGCATCGTCGGCGGTGAGCTGCGTACGAGCAGCGAGAGCAAGGAGGTGGCGTTGGTCCACCCCAGCCGGCTGGACGGTCTGAACATCCACCCGTCGATGCGGATGCGGAGTGATCGCGGGCTGACTGATCGCCCCGATCCCTACATCGGCTGATCAGCGAGGCGAGAGGGCGTCCGATCAACGGCGGCCCCGAGGCCCGGACGCGCCTTGCTGGTTGCGTTGTGCACCTCGCTGCCCGGCTCGTACCGCACCAGGATCTCGTCAATGCGGTGATCGAAGTTGAACGACGTCCGACCGACCCAGTCGTCATGTCCGCATAGATCAGCGCGTCGAGGACGGGACAGTCCTCCCGCTCGTACACGTCCAGCTGGGCGGTCAGCCCACGCTGCTCAGCCTCGTACACCGCTCCGGAGCGATGGGCAACGAGGCGTACGAGCCGGGAGAGCGCCGCCCCGAGGCTTCCCAGATGGCGAGCACCGTCGAGCGGGTGGAAGCCCGTGTCTCGCAGCTCCGGGGCGTAGCCGATGTCATGCAGCCAGGCAGCGGCGACGAGTAGATCACGGTCGCCTTCGGACACAGCCGCGGATGCTTCGCTTGTACGAGCCGCCACCTCCTGAGTGTGCAGCCAGCGGTTCCCGAGGAGGCAAGAGCGACTCGGCCAGTTCAGCCGCGCCTTGAGACGTATCCAATCCAGAGGGCATAGATCGCACGGCAGCCTGATGAGCGTGTAGCCGACAGCCTGGGATCGGCCGCCCAGGGCATTGCGGGTAAGAGTTTTCCTGCTTCATCAAGACCCCGCGCACGGCGCCGGCGCGCGCCGCCTTGCGGCGCGCTGCGTGCTCGGGGTGGTTAGGAGACCCGTTGCGGGGCGGTCGGCTCCACGGCTTTAGGCAGCCACTTTGGGGTCGCGCCCCAAAGCAGCTCCAGCCCAAAGCCGCTCCGCCGACCGCGCGTAGTGGTGCCCGTGCCCGATCAAGCGGGGACCGACGGGATGGCAGCGGCGTCAGCGCAGGTGGGAAACGTCACAGGTCAGCGACCATCCGCGTGCGGGATGTTCCAAACAAGTACACAAGGGCCCGGTGCCGGCGCTTGACGGTGTCAGTGAGACTCCACCGACCTGTGGCCGCGCTCTCGGCCTGTCTGGGCAAGCAACCGAATCGACAGCACAACGTAGACTCGCTAACCGCAAAAGGATCTGTCGCCAGCTAGCACTGGCAATTGTCCAGCTCCTCCGGCCATGGCTGCGGACGGATGAGGCGACAGCGCTCGCCGCGATGTCAGTGGCTCCCGCCACAATGGATGTGCTCATGGGATGCCCATCGAGCGTGACGAGGTCGCTAAGATCACAGCGCGACTGCTGCAGTCGCCACGGAAGGGACATCTGGATGCATCGATGGACGTTCGCCGACCTTTTCAGTGGCGCCGGCGGGATGAGTTATGGGTTTCATGCACATGGCGACTTTGAGCTTGTCGGGGCCGTTGACGCCCAAGTAGGCAAGCCCAGCAGCGGCAGAGGGACGCTGGAGTGCAACGACACCTACGCAGCCAATATGCAAGTTCAGCCGTTCGAAGAAGACATCGCTGCGCTTTCCGGATCAAAACTACGGTCACTGCTGGACCTGCGGCTTCAGGGTCGGGAACTCGACGTACTCAGCGCTTGCCCACCTTGCACCGGTTTGTCACGAGCCAACCCGAAGAACCACATCGCGGACGATGCCCGAAACTCACTGATCGGGAAGACGGCAGAGTTTGTCGCCGAACTGATGCCCTCCATCTTGGTGATGGAGAACGCACGGGAGATGCTCCAGGGGAACTTTCGGCATCATTTCGAGCAGCTCCGTGCGGACCTAAAGGACATGCACTATAGCGTCCACGCCAGCACCCACACGCTCACCAGGTTCGGACTGCCGCAGCAGCGTGAGCGCGCCTTGGTAATCGCCGTGCGTGAGGATAAGCAGTTTCATACCCTTGAAGAGCTGTGGGGCGATTCGATGGTGAAGCCGGAAGCCATCTCAGTGCGACGGGCGATCAGTCATCTACCTCAGGTAGCAGCAGGCGAACGCCACTCAGCCGATCCGATGCACGTCTCACCTTCAATTGGTACAGACGTCACGCTCAGGCGACTTCAGGCTACCCCTCGCGATGGCGGATCTTGGATCGATATGCGAGAACATCCGGACGCCGACATCGTATTGACGCCAGCAATGAAAAGGACGATCGCCGCTAGCAAGTTCGGCTCTTATCCAGATATTTACGGGCGTTTGTGGTGGGATAGGCCTGCACCCACCATCAAGCGGGAGTGCTCACATTTCGGCAACGGAAGGTACTCGCATCCCGAACAGGACCGGCTTTGCACCGTTCGTGAACTCGGCCTTCTGTCGGGCTTTCCGGAGAACTTCATCTTCAAGGCGCGGGCAGTCTCCAACATGTACCGCCACATCGGCGACGCGGTACCGCCGCTCATCTCGTACCAACTGGCGCATGTCGCCGAGTGGGTGTTGACAGGAGCGCGTCCTGAACTGGAAAGCGTCGTACTCCCTGGAACAAGCCTGCGAGCGGATGACATCGTGCGGTCGAACCAGCCGGTACAGCTGGATCTCGTCGCAGTTTGATGTCAGCACGGCGGAGCGCCGTTTGACCGCGCTCCGCCACACGCTGCACCCCGTCTATTCCTCAATTTCAGGAATAGTAGGCACTGTCCAACTCGAATGAAATCGGCAGCGCTTGACTGGGAGCCGACTTAGGGTGACCTTTTCCACACTGCCGTCAAGAACCACCTTAAAGGCGATACCACTAGAGTCCCTGACGAGCGCGGAGCTACCCCCGTTCTTCGTTCGGGGCGTGAAGTCGTCTTCACCGAGATCAGCCACGCGCACCAAGAGGCTTTTCGGTATCTCTATGAGCTCATAGCGCACGAGTTCGGGCCCCATTGAAAACGCGCGCAGCGTGGCGATTCTGTCGTACTCGTCCAGATGCCGAAGAAACCTTGGCACGCATTCACGGGCAAAATCACTGGGCGTCTCACAATCGCGAATCCAGCGAGCCTCAGAGAACTTCGATACTCCAATAGTGGACTTGCTTATTTTGGCCGACGCCTCCGTCTTCAGCGACCAGCGCACCCCGTCAACCGCGGCGTCAGCACCTTGGAAGGTTTGCGATTTTGTCTTGTTCGCCGAGACACCCGAGTACCTAGCTGCAGCAATGAAGGCATATTCAAAGGAAGCCTTCTTAAACTTCTCTTCTGACGTCGCGTGGTGAATCTTCAGACGATTCAAAAAGTAGTCGCTAAATTTACCGCCAGCTAGATCAGAAGACGGATCAACTCGAACCTGGCACGGCGCCCGCAAAGCCTCGGCCATCTCCCCGAGCATCTCCAGCTGCGCATCATCCAAGAGTTGCGCTTCCGTCATCAAACGCTCCAGCGTCACTCAAACCCCTCACGTTAACACCAGCGGGGGAACTATGTGATCATCTGGCCTTGAACGCTGTCAACTAGTTCACTTGGTCACCTGCGCCGGCATTCAACAGCCCCAGCTGGCTCCTATAAGCATTCAGAACGGGTCAATACTGCTAGGCGTTCCCCACCTGGCTGTATTGATCACGAGCGTTGTCGACTGTCATGGTCTTGATCATGGAGAAGACCTCCGGTGTGGTGGAGGTATCTAGGCTCCACACCACGCACGGAGGTCTTCGTGTCACACCGTAATGCCCGTCTGACCGTTCACGGCAGGCGACTGTCGGTCGAATGTGCCGTTCCCAGCCGGCCTGGCACTACACCGCACCGGACCTCGGCCGTGACCGAGGTGCGTGTCTGCGAGCTCCGCCGCCCGAAGCCCGGCCCGGCCCGCATCGGCCCGGCCCTCGGCCTGCCCGCTTCGACGGTGCACCGCGTTCTTGCCCGGCACGGGCTGAACCGGCCTGCGTTCCTGGACCGGCCACCAGGACGGTGATCCGCCGTTACGAACGCGACCGTCGCGGAGAACTGCTGCACGTCGACGTCAAGAAACTCGGCCGCATCCCAGACGGCGGCGGCCACAATGCGCTCGGCCGCCAGGCCGGCCGCGACACCGCAGCGGCATGGGATTCGACTACGTCCACTCCGCCGTGGACGACCAACCCACCTGGCCTACAGCGAGATCCACGACGACGAAAAGGCCGCCACCTGCGCAGGCTTCTGACGCGGGCCGCCGCGTTCTTCGCCGGCCACGGCATCGACCGGGGTGTCCCATGGCGGTCGGGAGCTGCGGCCGCCCAGACCGGCCTGCGAGCTGATGGCCTCGACCAGCGCGTGGCCGTCACTGCGATTCCGAAGACGAAGACGAATAGCAGCGCGGGCCAGCAGGGTCGGGCGCCCCCTGGTCTTGGGCAGGGGGCCCGTGGTGCTCGCGTGCATCAGTAGTCGGCGTACGGTCGCCCTCCGCGCTCGCGCGAAGCCCTGCGCGGGGGATCAGGCGCGTAGGAATGTGAGTACCGCCAGGACGCGGCGGTGGGATTCGTCTGCGGGGGGTAGGTTCAGTTTGGCGAGGATGTTGCCTATGGGCTTGCCCACCGCCGCCTCGGAGACCACCAGTTGACGGGCTACCGCCGCGTTGGACTTGCCCTCCGCGACCAGTGCCAGTACTCCCTTTCGCGGAGCGTTAGCGCTCCAGGGGGTCGCGGCGGCGGCGCAGGAGATGGCGTACCACTTCCGGTCTACGACCATACCGTCGGCGGCGACCTCCTGGAGGGCCGTCTGGAACTCCTCGACCTGGCCGACCCGGTCCTTGAGCAGGTAGCCGATGCCGGTGCCGTCGCCGACGGCCGCCGCGACCTCGTGGCGAAGCGGGCCAGCAGAGCCATCAGTCCTTCACGCAGCAGCACGCTGTCCTCGGCCAGGACTACCCGCAGCGCTCGGTCGGCTCGGTCGGCTCGGTCGGCTCGCAAGGGATCTCCACTCCCAACAGGGGTGGGCGCCAAGGGGGCTGGGCAGGGCAAGAATGCCATCCAGTACTGACACCCGGTCGGCGAGACCGGTCAGGCCGCTGCGTCCCTCCGCGTGCGCGCCGCCCCTTCCGTCGTCGCGTATCTCGACCACCAGACGGCCGTCGGCATGCCGGCCGGTCACCTCGGCGCGCCGCGCCCCGCTGTGCTTGCCGATGTTCGCGAGTGCCTCGCAGACGACGAAGTACGCCGCCGCCTCGACCGATTCGGGGAGGCGACCGGGAAGGTCGAGGGTTACGTCGACGGGGATGGCGGACCGGTCGGCCGCGTCGGTGACGGCCGCTGCGACACCGTAGTCGGCTAGCAGCTTGGGGGGGATGCCCTGGATCAGCTCGCGCAGTTCGGCCAGCGCCTTGCCCGCTTCGTCATGGGCCTTGGCGAGCTGGTCCGCGAGCGGGCCGGGGAGTGCGTCGAGGCGCGCCAGGCCGAGGGCCATGGTCAGGGCGACGATGCGCTGCTGGGCGCCGTCGTGCAGGTCGCGCTCGATGTGGCGCCGCTCCGCCTCGAAGGCGTCGACCAACCGGACCCGTGAGCGTACGAGTTCGGTGACTCGCGCCCGCAGGTTCGGCGCGGGCGGGGCGATGAGGAGTCGGGTGAGTTCCGCCCGGGCGACCGCCATGATGCCCAGGACCCAGCCGCACACGGGGAACATGAGGAGGCCGACGACGGCGGTGGCGATCGCCTCCGGCATCGAGGTCGCCGTCCACATCTTCAGTACGCGGGCCTCCTCGCCGCCGCCGACCGTCATCATCAGCACCGGAGTGGCCAGCAGGCCCAGCGGCCACAGGACCGTCGCGAACACCAGCGTGTAACCAGCAGCCCCGGCGCGGCGGGCACCTGGTGCGGGGTCGGAGCGGGCCGGTTGTCGACCGGCCGCAGCCGCAGCCGCTCCGTCGCCGCCACCGGCACTCCGGAGAGCGCCAGCAGGGCGAGCAGTGGCAGGCCGATCAGTACGACGGCGAGTACGGTGCCGACCGACGCCCCGACGGTGATCGCCACCAGCGCCGCCAGGCCGACCGACGCGCTGCTGAGCAGGTAGCCGGCCGACCGCCAGGGCCAGGGCGTCAGCAGGTAGCGGGGCCGGGCCAGGGCCTGCCACACGTTGATCGGGCGCATGGCCTCACCGTAAAGCCGGGGCCGGGCCATACCCATCCCACCAGGTGGAGGTGAGGGGTATGGCCTGCCCTACCCGTGCCCCGGTCAGGCGGTGAGGGTGGCCGGGGCCTCACGCCGGGGGCGCCGTCAAGTGGTGAGGGTGGCCGGGGCCCACGCCAGGTGCGCCGTCAGGTGGTGAGGGTGGCCGGGTCGCTCACGCCGGGGGTGCCGGTTTCCACGTGGCCGGCGAAGCGGCGCAGGAACGTGGTGTTCGTGTCGGAGACCACGGACACGTCGTACCAGCGCTTGGTGGCGCGCAGGTCCACCGTGTGCGTCACCGTGGCGCCCGCGCGCACCGTGAAGGTCTGCGGCTGGCCGCCGTACGCGTTGCTGACGGTGAGGTGGGCGGTCGTGGTGCCCGGATTGGTCAGCGTCAGGTCGAGGTTCCCGGTGGTCGCGTTGTGGCGGGCCGTCGCCTCTGGGCACGCGGTCTTGGCGGGGCTGCGGAAGGTGCGCAGGAAGCCGTTCGGGCCGTGGACCGTGAGGTTGTGCGTGACCTTGGAGTACGCCGAGTTCCAGGTGTCGGAGATCTTCTTGCCGGCCTCGGCGGTGTACGTCCACGGGGCGTCGGTACGGTTCGCCGACGTGACGTAGAACTGCGCCCCGGCCACCGCGCCCGGGCTGAAGGTAAGGGCGATCCGGCCGTCGGCCGTGTTGACGGCACCGTCGACGTAGGGCGCGTACGGCAGTGCGCGGGCCGGGCGCGCGCCGGGCTCCTGCCTGGGCATGCTGCCGACGGCGGGCGGTGTGGGCCGGTAGTCGGGGTGGCGCTCGTGGTCCGGCGGCTCGTACGCGGCGGTGTCGGGCAGTTCGGCCGGCCGCGCGTCGGAGGCGCTGAAGTCGAAGGCCGAGGTGAGGTCGCCGCAGATGGCGCGGCGCCACGGGGAGATGTTGGGCTCGTTCACGCCGAAGCGGCGTTCCATGAAGCGGATGATCGAGGTGTGGTCGAAGACCTCGGAGCAGACGTAACCGCCCGTGCTCCAGGGGGAGACGACGAGCATCGGGACGCGCGGGCCGAGGCCGTAGTTGCCCGCCGCGTACGACGTGCCGCCCGCGTACTGCTCGGCGGAGGTGTCGACGGTGGACTTGCCCTGCGCGGCGGAGGCCGGCGGGTACGGCGGCACGATGTGGTCGAAGAAGCCGTCGTTCTCGTCGTACGTGATGAACAGGGCCGTGCGGCTCCACACCTCGGGGTCGGACGTCAGCGCGTCCAGCACCTGCGCGATGTACCAGGCGCCGTAGTTCGACGGGAAGTTGGAGTGCTCGGTGAAGGCCTCGGGGGCGGCGATCCAGGAGATCTGCGGCAGCTTGCCCGCCTGCACGTCGGCCTTGAGGTCGTCGAAGTAGCCGTCGCCGTTCTTGACGCTGGTGCCGGTGCGGGCCTTGTCGTACAGCGGGTCGCCGGGCTTGGCGTTGCGGTACTGGTTGAAGTAGAGGAGGGAGTTGTCGCCGTAGTTGCCCCGGTAGGCGTCGTTTATCCAGCCCCAGTGGCCGGCGGCGTCCAGGCCGTCACCCGTGTCCTGGTAGATCTTCCACGACACCCCGGCCTTCTCCAGCCGCTCGGGGTACGTCGTCCAGCCGTAGCCCGCCTCCTCGTTGCCGAGGACGGGGCCGCCGCCGGTGCCGTCGTTGCCGGTGTAACCCGTCCACATGTAGTAGCGGTTGGGGTCGGTGGCTCCGATGAACGAGCAGTGGTACGCGTCGCACACCGTGAACTTGTCGGCGAGGGCGTAGTGGAAGGGGATGTCCTCCCGCGTCAGGTAGGCCATCGTCGTCGGCGTCTTGGCGGGCACCCACTGGTCGTACTTGCCCTTGTTGATCGCCTTGTGGCCGCCGGCCCAGTCGTGGTTGAGGCCCTGGAGGAACTGCATGCCGAGATCGTCGGCGGTCGGGTGGAACGGCAGCGTCACCTTCTTGTTGCCGTCCGCCTGGTGCCAGACCGGCTTGCCGCTGGGCAGCGTCACCGGGCGCGGGTCTCCGAAGCCCCGTACGCCCTTCATCGCGCCGAAGTAGTGGTCGAAGGAACGATTCTCCTGCATCAGTACGACGATGTGGTCGACGTCCTGGATCGTGCCGGACACGCGGTTGGCGGGGATGGCGGCGGCACGGTCGATGCTGCTCGACAGGGCGGCGAAGCCCGCGGTCGCGCCGGCGATCTGGAGGAAGCGGCGCCTATTGAGTTCTGGCATGGGTGTGGGGCCTCTTGGGGGTGAGGAGTCAGAAGCGAACAGAATGTTCCAAGAGGACCGGGTGGAAAGGAAGAGGTAGGGAAGGGGTGGTGGCGTCACCGTAAAAAATTGCGGTATACCTCGCCAACACGGGTGCCGGGCAAGGCCGGGCGTCAGGCCCCAGGCATCAGGCGTCAGGTGCAGGTGTCAGGGGTCAGGTGTCAGGTGTCAGGTGTCAGGCCGAGGTGCGCTTCCTGGGGGCCGCCTTCTTGGCAGTGCTCTTCTTCGTCGCGGCCTGCTGCGACTCCTTCTGCCCGGCGGACTGCTTCTGAGACGACGCCGAGGCCGTCTTCTTGGCCGCGGTCGTCTTCTTCGCCGTGGCCGCCTTCTTCGCCGCCGGCTTCTTCTTCGCCTCCGTGGAGGACGCCGCCGCCTTGCGCCTCTCCGTGCCCCTCTCCTTGCCCCGCGCCATCTGCGTGACCTCGGCGACCTCCTCGCCCTCCTCCTCGCCGCGCGACTCCTTCGCCGCCCGTACGCTCTTCTCCAGCGCCGCCATCAGGTCGATCACCTGGCCGCCGCCGGCCGCCGGCGGGGCCTCCGCGGGAAGCTCGCCGCCGGAGGCCTTGGCGGCGATCATCTCCTCGACCGCCTCGCGGTAGTCGTCGTGGAGCGATTCGAGGTCTACGTCGCCCAGGGTGTTCATCAGGGCGTCCGCGAGGTCGAGTTCGGCGTCGCGCACCGTCACGTTCGTCTCCGGTGCGACGCCCTCGGGCTCCCGTACCTCGTCGGGCCAGAGCAGGCCGTGCATCACGATCGCGTCGTCCACGACGCGCAGCATGCCGAGCCGCTCGCGGCCGCGCAGCGCGAACTTGGCGACCGCGACCTTGTCGCTGCGCTTGAGTGCCTCGCGCAGCAGGACGTACGGCTTGGCGGCGGGCACACCGCTCGCGGACAGGTAGTACGCCGAGTCCATCTGGAGGGGGTCGATCCGGTCGGCCGGCACGAAGGCGACGATTTCGATCGTCTTGGCCGTGGGCAGCGGGAGTGCGGCCAGGTCGTCGTCGGTGATCGGCATGATCCCGCCGCCCGGTTCCTCGTACCCCTTGCCGATCTCGGACGCCGGGATCTCCTCGCCGTCGAGCTCGCAGACCTTCCGGTAGCGGATCCGGCCGCCGTCGGCGGTGTGGATCTGGCGGAACGAGATCGAGTGGTGCTCGGTGGCGTTGACCAGCTTGATCGGGATGCTGACCAGACCGAAGGAGATGGCGCCGTTCCAGATCGACCGCATGTTTCGCCCCTTTGAAACGCATTTATCGATGAATACGTGGGATTGTCATCGTATGTCGCCTATCACAGAGGTGGAGGGGCGGCGCCTGGCGCTCAGCAACCTGGACAAGGTCATCTATCCCGCCACCGGGACCACCAAGGGCGAGGTGCTGCACTACTACGCCGTCACCGCGGACGCGTTCCTCCCGCATCTGCGCGACCGGCCCATCTCGTTCCTGCGCTATCCGGACGGGCCCGACGGGCAGCTCTTCTTCACCAAGAACCCGCCGCAGGGTACGCCCGACTGGGTGCGGACGGTGGAGGTGTCGCGCTCCGAGGGCCAGCTCGCGCGGCAGGTGATCATCCAGGATCTGCCGACGCTGATGTGGGCGGCGAACCTCGTGGTGGAGTTCCATACGCCGCAGTGGCTCGCCCCGGAGCCCGGCGTCGCCGACCGGCTGGTCCTCGACCTCGACCCCGGTGCGCCGGCGAGCGTCGCGGAGTGCTGCGAGGTCGCGCTGTGGCTGCGGGAGCGGCTCGCGGCGGACGGCATCGAGGCGTACGCGAAGACCTCCGGCTCCAAGGGGCTGCATCTGCTGGCCGCGCTGGAGCCGACGCCGTCCGAGGAGGTCTCGGCGTACGCGAAAGGGCTCGCGCTGGAGGCGCAGGAAGCGCTCGGGGAGCTGGTCGTGCACCGGATGACGCGGGCGCTGCGGCCGGGGAAGGTCTTCGTCGACTTCAGCCAGAACGCCGCCGCGAAGACGACCGCGGCGCCGTACACCCTCCGGGCGAGGGTCGAGCCGACCGTGTCGGCGCCGGTGACCTGGGACGAGGTGGAGGAGGGGCGTGCGGACCCGGCGCGGCTCGTCTTCCGGGCGACGGACATCGGCGTACGGCTGGAGCGGTACGGCGACCTGCTCGGCCCGCTGGTCTATCCGGGCCGGGCCCGGCCGCTGCCGAAGGGGTGAGCGCGGTGGTCACGGTCGTACCGCCCGTCGAGGTCATGCGGCCCCGCGCGGCCGCGGAGATTCCGGCGGCGAACGGGCTGGCGGGCGGCGTGCAGTACAGCATCAAGCTGGACGGGTTCCGGTGCGTGGCGTTCGCGCGGGGCGGCCGGGGTGCGGGACCGGGCTCCGGCCCGGCCGTTCTGCAGTCCCGCTCCGGGCGGAACATGGCGCTCGACTTCCCGGACGTCGCGGCGGCGATCGGCGCGCTGCCGGCGGGGCTCGTACTGGACGGGGAGGTGTGCGCGTGGGCGGACGGGGCGTTCGCCTTCGCGCAGCTGATGCGGCCGCACGCGGCGCGGGTGGCTGACGGCGTCGTGGTCGCGTACGTCGCCTTCGACGTACTGGCCGTGCCGGGGCGCGACGTACGCGAACTGCCGCTGGCGCAGCGGTGGGAGCTGCTCACCGCCGCGCTGGAGGATGCGGGTCCGCAGGTGCAGCGGGTGCTGGCGACGACCGACCGCGAGCAGGCGCTGATCTGGTACGAGGCGCTGCTGGGCCAGGGGGTGGAGGGGCTGGTGTGCAAGGGCCTGGCGTCGCGCTACCGGCCTCGGGACGCCAAGTCCTGGGTGAAGGTGCGGCATTCGGACACGCGCGACGCGGCTGTCGTCGGCTACACGGGCCCCGTGGCGCACCCGCGGGCGCTGGTGCTCGTGCTGCCGGGCGACGCGGACCCCCTGCTGTCGAGCCCGCTGACACCGGCGGTGCGGGCGCAGGCGCGGGAGGCGCTGGCGGGGGTGCCGGACGAGGGTGAGGAGCGGATCGTCGCGATCGGGCTCGGTGATGTGCCGTACCGGCGGGTGGGCGCGGGTCTGCTGGCGGAGGTACGCCAGAACGTCGGCCGCCACGGCACCTCGGCGGTCCAGCGGCTGCGCTACGGGGACCGCTGAGCGGCCCCGCGCCCACCCCCCGCCCACACCCGCCGGTAGATTCTCAGTCCCGTGCATGCCTCGTCACCGCCCCATGCCCATGGGAGCGGTACTGGAGCAGCGGGGGCATTGCCCCTTCCCGGTCCGGTTGGTGCAGACTCGACAACAGGGCACGTCACGGCACGTCACGGCACGGAGGGGACCACCGAATGATCATCTTTGGCAGCAAGAGCTACCTCTACCAACTGGCCATGCTCACGCTGGTGTGCGGGCGCTGCGGCAATCCCGCCGCGCACACGCTCAGGAAGCGGGTGGCCAAGTTCACGCTGTTCTTCGTTCCGCTGTTCCCGTTCTCCACGAAGTACACGACTCAGTGCACCTTCTGCGGCGCCGAGGAGCGGCTGAGCAAGGAGCAGGCGGAGTATCTGGAGGCGACGCAGGCGCAGGGCGGCGGCGGTCAGGCGTACGCGCAGCCGCCGCAGCAGGACCAGCCGGGGCGGAATCCGTATCAGCGCTGAGCCGAGCCGCCCACGAAGTAGAAAAGCCACTTTCCTGCACATATGGTCTACGGGACGACTCGCACGACCTCGGCCCCGCTGAGAGGGAAGCCTTGAGCGCGCACCGCCCCGCCCGCGCGGCACTGCTGCTCCTGACCGCCGCCGCAGCGCTGTCGGCGCTGTCGGTGTTGTCCGGCTGTGCCGACGCGGGCAAGCTGGAGAGCGCCGGGCCCACACCCACCGCCATCGGTCCCACCCGGCTGTGGCCCGAGCGGCAGCCCGCCTCGATCCCTCCCCTGGACTACGGCGAGGGCGAGACGGAGACGGTTCGCGGCATCAAGGTGCCGGGCGACGACGTGCGCGAGGTGAAGCCGGTGGACGTCGTCCGGGCCGAGCAGGCCGCGCATCCCGACGCCCTCAGCGGGCCCGACGGGATGTACGAGGAGACCGTCCGGCAGCTCCGGGACTGCGACACGAAACCGAAGTCGTGTCCCGTACTCAAGGCGTACCACCGCGACCTCACCGGCGACGGCAGCGCCGAACTGATCATCGGCGTCTCCATGCCCGAGGGCCAGCTCTCGGTCCGCTGCTACCTGGCCGAGAAGGGCCGGCTGACCCGCATCATGGGCACCAGCGACGCCGTGATCGGGGTTTCGCTGGCGGGCCGCGACCTCATCATCCGGGCGCCGTCGAACCTGCCGGGATACGAGTACAGGACGGCCTGGTCCTGGGACGACCACCAGCACGCCATGCTCCCCACCCACGACGAAATCCTCCGGGTGGACAAGGAGAGCGGCGAGACGCTGCCCTCCCACTCCCACACGACCACCCCCACGGCCACCACTCCCACAGCCACCACCCCCCCAGCCACCACCACGCCCGGCGGCCGCCCATGAGACCCCGCCTGCCCGCCTGGACCGCGCGCCTCACCTGGAAGGCCGCGGCCTTCATCACCGTGATGTGCTGCGCGCTCGCGGCGCTCCTCGGCGCGCTCGTGCACGTCTCCGTAACGCATCAGACGCTCAACCAGGCCCGCGAGAAGGCGCTCACCAGGCTGGAGGAGGCGACTCGGGCGTACGAGGCCGGCGACCCGCTGCCGCCGGACACCGGCATCGACCCGGAGGGGCTGCCCTCCTCACTGCGCGACCTCGCCCTGTCCGGCCGGCACGGCACGATCGTCAGCGAGCACGACGGCCGCCCGACCATGTGGGCGGCGGCCCCGGCCGACCGGCGCGCCATGGCCGCCGAGATCGACTACAGCCAGGGCGTCAGTACGATCACGGGCCTGGACCGCGCCATCGTCGGCTCGTCCCTCCTCGCCATCTCCGCGACGCTGCTCGTCGGCGTCTTCGCCGTCACCCGCGTGACCCGCCGCCTGCACCAGACCGCCGGGGTGGCGCGCCGGATCAGTGCGGGCGACCTCGACGCACGCGTCAACGACCCGCGCACGAAGGACCCTTCGCGCCCCCAGGACGAGGTGGCCACGGTCGCCGGCGCCCTGGACACGATGGCCTCCACCCTCCAGGGCAAGCTCCAGAGCGAGCAGCGCTTCACCGCCGATGTGGCCCACGAACTGCGCACCCCGCTGACCGGCCTGCACGCGGCGTCGGAGCTGTTGCCGCCCGGCCGGCCGACCCAGCTCGTCCAGGACCGGGTACGGGCGCTGCGGCTGCTGACCGAGGACCTGCTGGAGATCTCCCGGCTCGACGCGCGCAGCGAACAGATCAGCCCGGACGTGCACCGGATCGGACCGGTCGCCGAGCGCGTGGCGGGCGCGGCGCGCGGGACGGGGGCGCCGACGCAGGTGCGGATCGTACGGGACACGTCCGTGGAGACCGACCGGCGGCGGCTGGAGCGGGTGCTCGGCAATCTGATCAGCAACGCCCACCAGCACGGCCGCGAGCCGGTCGTACTGACCGTGGACGGCCCCGTGGTGACAGTTCGCGATCACGGCGAGGGCTTTCCCCCGTACCTGGTGGAGCACGGTCCGCAGCGCTTCAGGACCGAGCCGCGCGCGGGCGCCAAGGGGCACGGTCTTGGCCTGACGATCGCCGTGGGGCAGGCGGAGGCCATCGGCGCGGAACTGACGTTCACGAACGCGCCGGACGGCGGGGCGGTCGCGACGCTGAAGCTGCCCGAGGTCCCCGACGAGGAAACCCCCGGCGGGATGGGCAGCGGGGGCAATCGGCACGCACAGTGACATATTGCGATCAGAGAGTGTCGAAATTAGTGTGAATCGGGCGAGTCGAGGACCGGTTCATTACGGACCGGAGTCCCCCGCCGTCCTTCGCCACGGCGAAGGCCTCTCACCCGTCAGGAGCCAACATGCCCCTGCTCCCCCGGTCTCCGCTCTCCAGGCTCGGCCTGTACGCCGCCACAGGCGCCGTCGCCGCCCTCACCGCCGCGGGCCCCGCGCTCGCCGCGGCGGACCCAGAGAAGCCCCCGGCCGCCCCGGCCGCCCCGGCCGAGAGTTCCTACGCGTACAAGGGGCGCGTCATAGCCAAGTCCGGGCTGCTGCTGCGCGACAAGCCCACCCGCGCCAGCCGCGTCATCGGCAAGAAGCACTACGGCGCGATCGTCCACATCTTCTGCAAGACCCGCGGCGGCAACGTGCACGGGAACGACCGCTGGTACCTGCTCACCGACGGCACCTGGGCCTGGGGCTCGGCGCACTACATCGCGAACATCGGCGCCGCCCCGCGCTGGTGCTGACGCCCCGCCAGAGCCACGCCACAGCACCCGTCGGCGCACATCACAGGCACCCCGCTCACGCCCGAAGAGTCCGGCTCCCGCCGGGCGGAACCCGTCGGGCGTGAGCAGACATTTCGTGAGCAGACATATACGGTGATACAGCCTGCCCGCTTGCTACGTTGCCTGACATGACCGCAACGACGGTGGACGATCCCCCGCCCGACGTACGCCTCCCCAAGCGGCGCGGCGTCGAACTCTCGCTCCTCGTCGGCGCCGTCCTGATCGCCGTGTACGGCTACATCGACGTGGGCCTCACCAAGAACGGCGCCGTACCTCCGGACGCCGCCGGCTACGGCGCGGGTCTCGGCGTGCTCGCGCTCCTCGCCCACCTCGCCGTCCGCTTCCGCGCCCCGTACGCCGACCCGCTGCTGCTGCCCATCGCGGTCCTCCTCAACGGCCTCGGCCTGGTGTTCATCTACCGCCTCGACCTCGAAACCCCCAGTGACCAGGCGACCCCCACCCAGCTCGTCTGGTCCACGCTCGGCGTCGCCCTCTTCATCGGCGTCGTGCTCCTGCTCCGCGACCACCGGATCCTCCAGCGGTACGCCTACCTCTCGGTCGCCGCCGCCCTGGTCCTGATGACCGTGCCGATCTTCTTCCCCGCCATCAACGGCGCGAAGATCTGGATCCGCGTCGGCGGCTTCTCCTTCCAGCCCGGCGAGTTCGCGAAGATCCTGCTCGCCGTCTTCTTCGCCGCCTACCTCGCGGCGAACCGCAACGCCCTCGCCTACACCGGCCGCAAGATCTGGAAACTCCAGCTCCCCACCGGCCGCGTGCTCGGCCCGATCGTCGCGATCTGGCTGCTCAGCGTCGGCGTACTCGTCCTGGAGCGCGACCTCGGCACCTCGCTGCTCTTCTTCGGACTCTTCGTGATCCTGCTGTACGTCGCGACGGGCCGCACCGGCTGGATCGCCGTCGGCCTGCTCCTCGCCGCGGTCGGCGCCTTCGTCGTCGGCTCGCTCGAACCGCACGTCCACAGCCGCGTCCAGGACTGGCTGCACCCCTTCGCCTCCATCGAAGCCGGCCAGGGCCCCGGCCAGCTCGCCCAGTCACTCTTCGCGTTCGCGGCCGGCGGCATGCTCGGCGCGGGTCTGGGGGCGGGCGAGTCCATCCTCATCGGCTTCGCGGCCAAGTCCGACTTCATCCTGGCGACGGCGGGCGAGGAGCTCGGCATGACCGGACTGACGGCCATCTTCCTGCTGTACGCCTTGCTCGTCGCCCGCGGCTACCGGGCCGGCCTCGCGCTGCGCGACCCGTTCGGGCGGCTGCTCGCGATCGGCCTCGCCTCCATCCTCGCCCTCCAGGTGTTCGTCATCGCGGGCGGCGTGATGGGGCTGATCCCGCTGACCGGCATGGCGATGCCGTTCCTCGCGCAGGGTGGCTCGTCCGTCGTCACCAACTGGATCATCGTGGCGCTGCTGATCCGGGTCAGCGACTCCGCCCGCAGGCCGGAGCCAGAGCACGTCGAGACCGGCGTCATCGCGACCGTCGGGGAGGACGACCAGTGATCCGCTACATCCGCCGCGCGGCCGGGTTCTGCCTGCTGCTGCTCATCGCGCTGCTGCTGAACGCCGCCCGTATCCAGGTCTTCCAGGCGGAATCGCTCGACGACAACCCCGCCAACCGCCGTAAGACCATCGGCCGTTACGAGCAGCCGCGCGGCACCATCATGGTCGACGGGCAGCCGGTCACCGGGTCCAGGGACAGCGGTGAGCAGCTTCGGTACGAAAGAACGTACCGGCACGGCCCGTTGTACGCGCCCGTCACCGGCTACGCCTCCCAGACGTACGGCACGACTTTCATCGAGAACGCCGAGGACGACATCCTCGCCGGCACCGACTCGATGCTCGCCCCGCTCCCCCTGTGGAACGAGATCACCCGCTCGCGCCAGCCGGGCGGCCACGCCGTCACCACCATCAAGGGCGCGGTCCAGCGGGCGGCGTACAACGGGCTCGGCGGCCGCAAGGGCGCCGTCGCGGCGGTCGAGCCGTCGACGGGGAAGATCCTGGCGCTGGTCAGCAGCCCGTCGTACGACCCCGAGGAGATCGCCGGGACCGGGAAGCGGGTCACGGACGCGTGGGCCCGGCTGAACGGCTCGCCGAGTCAGCCGATGCTCAACCGGGCCATCCGCCAGACGTATCCGCCGGGGTCCACGTTCAAGATCGTGACGGCGGCGGCGGCGCTCGACACCGAGGTGGTGACGGACATCGACGCGCCGACGAAGACTCCGGAGCCGTACGTCCTGCCCGGCACCAGCACCACGCTCCCCAACGAGGCGAGCGGCTGCCGCGACGCGTCGCTGGAGCACGCGATCCGGGTCTCGTGCAACACGGTGATGGCGGAGCTCGGCGTGCGGGTCGGACTGGCCGGAATGCTCGACACGGTGGAGAAATTCGGCTTCAACGACGACGCGCTGAAGATCCCGTCCGGGGTGTCCAGGAGCCACTTCGACACCGAGATGACCGCCGACCAGCTCGCGCTCTCCTCCATCGGCCAGTACGACACGAGGGCGACGCCGCTCCAGATGGCGATGGTCGCGGCGGCGGTCGCCAACGGTGGCGAGCTCAAGTCCCCGTACCTGGTGGACAGGACGACGGACTCGGACGGCGACACCGTCTCGCACTACCGTCCGAAGTCCCTGCACCAGGCGATGAACCCGTCCACGGCCATCCAGCTCCAGCAGATGATGGTCGACGTCGTGGAGAACGGGACGGGCACGAACGCCGCCATCCCCGGGGTCCGGGTCGGAGGCAAGACAGGCACGGCGCAGCACGGCATCGACAACACGGGGACGCCGTACGCCTGGTTCATCTCCTGGGCGCAGGAGCACGGCGACGGCCGGCCCGCTGTCGCCGTCGCGGTCGTCGTGGAGGACGCGTCGGCGGACCGCGCCGACATCAGCGGCGGTGGCAGCGCGGCGCCGATCGCGCGGGCGGTGATGCGGGCGGCGCTGGACGACTGACCGGGTGATCGTCCCGGTCCGCGAATCACCACGGAGCGGGCCGGTGGTACGCCCAGCCGGCGCAACGAGTGGTTCGAGCGCGTCAAGGAGTCGATGACGGCGCTGTGGTGGTCGAGGCGGGCTGCCGCCCGGCGGTGGCGGACGCCGAGAAGGCGCTCCTGCGCTGCGCGAACACGGCCCGACGCCGGAGGCCTTCACGTTGCGTACGTCGTTCCCGGCCCCCGGCGGCGCATCGGCGTGATCAGCCGATCGGCTGGCGCGCTTCCTCGCGCACCTTGAGGGTGGTCGCGGCGATCTCGTCGAGGTCGACGGACTCGGGGTCCTGCTTCGCGGTCTCGGGGGTGACGACGGCGACCGAGGCGCCCGTGTTCTCGTCCGCCCAGGCGCACATCGGCATGGTGACCGTGGAGCCGCTCTGCGTCGAGGTGAGCACCTGGCAGGTCAGCGTGATGCCGGAGCCGGCCGGGGTGATGTCCCTGGCGGGGACGGCCGGGGCGGCGCCTTCGCCGTCCTCGGCGCCGGCCATCATCTTGCCGCGCGCGCCGTCGGGGTCCTTGAACTGGCCGTACATTCCCGAGATGACCAGCACGCCGAGCTCGGCCGGCGAGCCGGAGGTGTACTGGCCGACGACCGGCTTGGGGTTACGGATCTTCGAGTCGTACGTCCCGGCCAGAGCTTCCTTGCCCTTGGTCTGCGACAGGTCCTGGGCCAGCTTGAACTCGCCGTCCAGCATGGTCTTCGGCACGGTGAGCCGGTACTCGGCCTCGGGGAAGCCGGCTCCCGTGGTCACGGCGTTGGCCTCAAGGATCCGGGGCACGACGAACCCGAGGAGACCGAGGCCCACCAGACAGGCGGCGACGATCCCGATCACCTTGCCGGGCCCGCGCTTGCCCGGCGGCGGCCCCATCGGCGGCTGCCCCCAGCCGCCCTGGCCGGGATGCTGCTGCTGCGGATAGGGCGGCCCCGCGTACGGCGCCTGCCCCGGCGGGTACGGCTGCTGTTGGGGGAACTGCGGCTGCGGAAGCTGTTGTTGCGGGTACTGCTGCCCGCCGTACGGATTCGGCGGCTGCGGGTGCCCGTACGGGCCGGGGGGCTGCTGGGGCGGCGGCATGGTCATGACTGAACGCTACGTCACGCAGGCGAACCGAAGGCGCCCAGGCCCCGGCCGCCGGTACGCGCTTCAGCGCCGCCCGCCCGCTCAGGCCGCGCCCTCCGCGATCGCGTTCTGGATCTCCGCCACCCGTGCCGCGTCCTCCGCCTCGAAGCGCTGCCTGTCGAGTGCTTCCGCGATTTCCTCGTCCTGGGTCATGAGGAGGTCCAGGTTCGAGTCGCCCATCTCGAAGACGCCCATGTCCAGGTAGGCCTTCTGGAGGCGCGGGCCCCACAGGCCGATGTCCTTGACGCAGGGCACGATGCGGCTGAAGAGGAGCTTGCGGAAGAGGTGCAGGAACTCGGACCGCTCCGTGTACTCCTGCGCCTCCTTCTTCGACACGCCGAAGTTCTCCAGCACCTCGACGCCGCGCAGCCGGTCGCGCATCAGGTAGCAGCCCTCGATGACGAACTCCTCGCGCTCACGCAGTTCGGCGTCGGACAACTGCTTGTAATAGTCGCGCAGCGCCATCCGGCCGAAGGCCACGTGCCTGGCCTCGTCCTGCATGACGTACGCGAGGATCTGCTTCGGCAGCGGTTTGTCGGTGGTGTCGCGGATCATGCCGAAGGCGGCCAGGGCGAGGCCCTCGATGAGGACCTGCATGCCGAGGTACGGCATGTCCCAGCGGGAGTCGCGGAGGGTGTCGCCCAGCAGGCCCTGGAGGCTGTCGTTGACCGGGTAGAGCATCCCGACCTTCTCGTGCAGGAAGCGGCTGTAGATCTCCGCGTGCCGGGCCTCGTCCATGGTCTGGGTGGCGGAGTACAGCTTCGCGTCGAGGTCCGGGACGGACTCGACGATGCGGGCCGCGCACACCATCGCGCCCTGCTCGCCGTGCAGGAACTGGCTGAACTGCCAGGAGGAGTAGTGCCGGCGCAGGTCGCCCTTGTCCTTTTCGGTCATCTTCGCCCAGTGGCGGGTGCCGTAGAGGTTGAGCGCCTCGTCGGGGGTGCCGAGGGGGTCGTACGGGTCGACCTCGATGTCCCAGTCGATGCGGGTCGCGCCGTCCCACTGCTTGTCCTTGCCCTTCTGGTAGAGCGCGAGGAGGCGGGCGCGTCCCTCGTCGTACTCCCAGCTGAAGCGCGCGGCGCCGGAGGCCGGCACCTGCCAGAGCGGGTCGGACGGGGCATTTATGTAGAGCTCGTGCGTCGACATTGACGCCTCCTTGCCGCATATCCCTTGAGACATTGGACAGTTGGCAGACTCACACGTTGGTAGACGACGGGTCAACAAGTCGCGCACAAGGGATTGACTGCCTTGCTGACAAGCAGTCTCATAAGAGGAACGTAGCTGTGACCCCCGGTAACCCAGCCCGTGAGGTGCCCCCCGCCATGACGACAGTGACCGAACGCGACGTACTCAGGGACGCACTCGGCCTCCTCAAGGACCGTGAGCAGGTCGCCGAGCGACTGCTGGAGTCGTCCGCCAAGCACTCCTTCGACCCTGAGACGGAACTCGACTGGGCCGCCCCGATCGAGGAGGGCAAGTGGTTCTGGCCGCCCGAGCTCGTATCGCTCTACGACACCCCCCTGTGGCGGAAGATGTCCGAGGAGCAGCGCATGGACCTGGCCAGGCACGAGGCCGCGTCGCTCGCCTCCCTCGGCATCTGGTTCGAGATCATCCTGATGCAACTGCTGGTCAGGCACATCTACGACAAGTCCGTGACCAGCAACCACGTGCGCTACGCGCTCACCGAGATAGCCGACGAGTGCCGGCACTCGATGATGTTCGCCAAGATGATCCAGAAGGGCGGCGCGCCCTCGTACCCAGTGCCGAGGCTCTACCACAACCTCGCACGCGTCCTGAAGACCGTCTCGACCACGCCGGGGTCCTTCGCGGCCACACTCCTCGGTGAGGAGATCCTCGACTGGATGCAGCGGCTGACGTTCCCCGACGAGCGCGTCCAGACCCTCGTGCGCGGCGTGACCCGCATCCACGTGGTCGAGGAGGCGCGCCATGTCCGGTACGCCCGCGAGGAGTTGCGCCGCCAGATGGTGACCGCGCCCGCCTGGGAGCGCGAACTGACCCGGGTGAGCTGCGGCGAGGCGGCCCGCGTCTTCTCGACGTGCTTCGTCAACCCGAAGGTGTACGAGAACGTCGGCCTCGACCGCCGCGAGGCCGTCGCCCAGGTCAGGGCGAGCGGCCACCGCACGGAGGTCATGCAGAACGGCGCGAAGCGGCTCACCGACTTCCTGGACGACATCGGTGTGCTCCAGGGCGTCGGCCGCAGGCTCTGGAAGAGCTCGGGGCTCCTCGCGTAAACGGTCAAATGTGGGGTTACGCTGCCGACATGACCCCGGCAGCGACGACACCCGCGTACCGCAGACTCAGCGTCGAGGAGCGTCGCAGGCAGCTCCTCGGCGCCGCGCTGTCCCTCTTCGCGCACCGGGCGCCCGAGGACGTCTCGCTGGACGACGTGGCGGAGGCGGCGGGGGTGTCGCGGCCGCTCGTGTACCGCTACTTCCCGGGCGGCAAGCAGCAGTTGTACGAGGCCGCGCTCGGCTCCGCCGCCGACGAGCTGAAGCTGTGCTTCGCCGAACCGCAGACCGGGCCGCTCACCCGGCGGCTCACCCGCGCCCTCGACCGCTATCTCGCGTTCGTCGATGAGCACGACGCGGGGTTCAGCGCGCTGCTCCAGGGCGGCAGCGTCGCCGAGACCTCCCGTACGACCGCGACCGTCGACGGGGTGCGGCGGGCCGCGGCCGAGCAGATCCTGACGCACCTCGGCGTCGCGGGGACGGCCGGGCCGCGGCTGCGGATGATGGTCCGCACCTGGATCACGGCCGTCGAGGCGGCCTCCCTGATCTGGCTGGACGAGGACAAGCAGCCGCCGGCCGGCGAGCTGCGGGACTGGCTGGTCGACCACTTCGTCGCGCTGCTGACCGTGACCGCGGCGACGGACGCGCAGACGGCGGCCGTGACGCGGGCGGCGCTGGCGACGGAGACGGCGGACGGCCCGGCGGGGGTGCTGGCGCGGCGGGTGATCCCGGTGATCGAGGAAGCGGCACACCTGCTCTGACGGCCTCACCCCCTGCGCGCCCTGCGCGCCCTGTTCGCCTCGCTCAGCCTGCTCGCCCTGCTCGCCCTGCTCACCCTGCTCACCCTGCTCAGCCTGCTCACCCTGCTCAGCCTGCGCGCGCTGCTCAGCCTGCGAGACTGGCCGGGTGAGAAGCGAGAACACGCCCTTCGTGGGCGGCCCCCTGGACGGGCGGGTGCTGCCGGTCCTCGTCGGGCCGACCGGACACCCGCCGAAGTGGTACGAGGTGCCCGTGCCGGACGACGACGGCGGGCCGCCGACCGTGCACGCGTACCTGCGCGTTCCCGCCGGGTACAGCAAGCGGCTGGGGCTCCAGCGCGGCTGGAAGTACGAGTACGCGCCCGGCGGCCGCGAGCGCCACCGGCCCAGGTGGCCCTGGTCGAAACCGGACAGCAACCCATAAGATCGGCGGTTGTGCCGGACGTGGCCGCCGTGTCCGAAGGAGCGGCCCCGGCACGGTGACCACGGTGATCACAGGGGGTGCGCCTTGGAGGCGCTGCGTCAGGACGATCCACGCCGAATCGGGCCGTACGCCCTGCTGTCGCGCCTGCGCGAGACGGCGAGCGCCGTGCAGTACCTGGCGCACGGTCCCGACGGTACGACTGCCGTGGTCGCGGTGGCCCGCCCGGAGCTGGCCGGCCTGCCCGCGTTCCGCCGCCGCTTCCAGACGGAGGCGCAGACGGCCGAACGGCTGGCCGGTGGTTGGGTGCAGGCCCCGCTCGCGTCCCGCACCGACGGCCCCGACCTGTGGACGGCGACCGACTACGTACCCGCGCTGAACCTCGCCGAGGCCGTCGCGCTGGCCGGGCCGCTGCCGGAGCCGACCGTACGCGTCCTGGGCGCCGCGCTCGCCGAGACCCTGTCCCGGGTGCACGCCACCGGCGCCGTACTCCACGGCCTCGCGGCGGACACCGTGCTGCTGGCCGCCGACGGGCCGCGCCTGACGGCGTTCGGTGCGCTGGGCGCGGCGGCGGCCGCCGAAGCGGGGCCGGGTGGCCAATTGTCCGTACGTCTCGGCTATCTGACCCCGGAGCAGCTGGCGGGGCGGGAGCCCGGCCCCGCGTCCGACATCTTCGTCCTCGGCCTGCTGCTGGCGTACGCGGCGACCGGTGCGACCCCGTGGGCGGCGGGGCCGCAGGCCGGCGCCGCCGACCGTATCGCGCACGCGGAGCCGGAACTCGCGGCGGTACCGGCCGAATTGCGCACGCTGATCGCCCGCTGCCTGGCCAAGTCCCCGGCCGACCGCCCGGCCCCCGGCACGCTGGCAGCGGAGCTGGCCCTGGAGGGAGCGGCGGCGCTGGCCCGGCCGGGCTGGCTGCCGGGCGGCCTGGTAGCGGCGCTGGCGGACCAGGCGGCGCGGGTGGCGGATCCGGGGCCGGGCGCGGGGCTGCACGCGCTTGTTCCCCTATCCGCCCCTTCCCGTAACCGGGGCTCCGCCCCGGACCCCGGTCCTCAAACGCCGGACGGGCTGAAAGATCCAACGCACCCGGCAGCAAGCGACGCCCGCCGGCCAACCGCCGCTGGTCCCCGCGAAACCCAAGCCGAACCGCCCAACGGCCATCAAGCCCGCCCGACGCTTGAGGACACACCCGAAGGGCGTCCGGGGGCCGGAGGGCTTGCCCCCTCACGCGGCGGAGCCGCGAATGCCACAGCCAGGAATGGACGGGCGGGGGAAAGCGCCGCGGGCCCCACCAGCACGACAGACGTTTCCGGCGCCGCCGACGTTTCCCGCACCACCGACCTCTCCCGCGCAGACGTTTTCGGCGCCGCCGACCTCTCCCGCACCGCAGACCTCTCCGGTGCCACCAACCTCTCCCGCACCGCAGACCACTCCGGCGCCACCAACCTCTCCCGCACCGCAGACCACTCCGGCACCGCCGACCACTCCAGCGCCACAGACCCTCCCGGCGCCACAGACGTTTCCCGCGCCCCCGACGTTTCCCGCACCACCGACGTTTCCCGCACCACCGACCCTCCCTGCGCCACCGACCTCTCCGGCGCCACCGACCTTTCCCGCACCACCGACGTTCCCGATGGGCTGACCCGGCGGCTCGTGGCGCGGCGTGGTGCCGAAGAACCCACCGAGAACCTCAGCGGCGTAACCCGCCGGCTTGTGGCGTCCCGAGGCCCGAGCCTCCCCCCGCGAGACCCCGCCGCCCCGCGACCCGCCGGACAGGCGCCCAGCGCTTCAGGCGTCGTGGGTCCGCTCGCCCCCGCACCTCCCCTCTCGCACCCCGCCACCGCACTCACCCTGCCGCCGGCAGCCACCGCACCCACCCAGCCCGCGCCGCTGCCGCCCCCCGCGCCCGCCCACACACCCACCCGCGCCGGCGACCGGCTCGGCGGCGGCCTGAGCAGGCGCGGCCTGTTCACCGGGGTCGCCGCCGGCGCCGCAGGGCTCCTCGTGGGCGGCGGCGCAGCGCTCGCCCTCTCCGGCGGTGACGCCGACGCGCCCCCGGCCCGTACGGACGACGACGCCCCCAAGCCCGCCGCAAGCCGCAAGCCACTGCCGGGCGTTGCCCCCGACCCGCTCTGGCACTACCAGCACCCCGTCGCCCTCGCGGCCGACGGCCCACCCGCCCGCCTCTGGCGCGACCAGGTGCTCCTGATCCCCGGCGAGGAACTGACGACCGCGCTGGACACGCGTACCGGCCGCCGGCTGTGGGAGCAGAAGGCCGCCGGTACGACGTACGGCCCCGAGGTCGCCGACAGCACTCACTGCTTCGTCGTCACCTCCACCGACTTCCTCTGGCTGTCCGCGAAGGACGGGCTGGTCAGGCATCGTGCGGCGTACGCGCCCCTCCTGACGAAGGGCCGGAAGGACACCCGCGCCACGCTGGGCGGGAGGGTGGCCGCGGACGGCCCCGTCGTCTGGTTCTCCGGGAGGGTCGAGACACTGGGCGGGAAGAAGGGCAAGGTGACGCGCACGCGGACGTACCTCTTCGCGTACGACATGGCCGCACGCAAGGAGCTGTGGCGGACCGAGATGCCGAACGGCCGCCCCGGCCCCGTCCCGCGTTACGAGGCGGTCGGTATCCGCCCCGGCAGCCTGCTCGTCCGCCAGGACACCGGCTCCCTCACCGCGGACCAGAAGAAGAAGGCGAAGGGCAAGTCGGCCTTCATCCTCATCGACCGCAGGACCGGCAAGACACTGTGGCGCAAGTTCTTCCCCGGCGTACGCCCCGACGCGGGCGCCACGGACGACCCTTCCGGCCGGCTCTACGCGGCGGTGCGCGGAAACCTCCAGGCGTACGACACCCGCAACGGCAAGAAGCTCTGGCAGCTCAAGGACGCCTCGGGCCCCGCCGGCGACGCCCCCTTCGGCTTCGGCCCCGGCGTCGTACGCGACAAGACGCTGTACGTCCCCAGTGGCCACAACGAGGTGTACGCCGTCGACACGGCATCTGGCGCCCAGCAGTGGAAGCGCGCCACGGAATACCCCGGCGGGTCCGTCCCCCGGCTCTCCCTCAGCGGCAGCGGCCGTACCGTCTTCGCACTCAACGCGACGCAGGCCACGGCGATCGGCGCGCGCGACGGGCAGCGGCTGTGGAAGTTCCAGGACTCCGGCGTCACGGCGCCGGGCGCAAAGGACGAGGACGAGGCCGCCGGCGCCTCGTACGGGGCACTGACATCAGGCAGCAGGGCCGTGCTGTGGCGAGGCCGCAATTTCTACGCGCTGCCGCTCGGCTGAGGGCAGGCGGGCAAGGGTTGTACCGAAACGCGTTTCGATTCCATGCCTCTGGGATTGCACAGGCATCACAATCGACACGGCGAGCCCAATTTGTTGATCACCAGGCCGATGCAGGCCGTAAGTTCACTGGTCACAACAGATTCCGCGTGTCACCGGCCGGTGAACTTCGCGCGGGGCGAACGTCGTTCACCGATTTCGTCGAACCAGAGGAATGCCTTTCCATGCGTCGCACCACTGTCCGCCGTACCGCCGTCGCCGCCTCCGCGATCTCGCTGGCCCTGCTTGTCAGTGCCTGCGGAGCCGACAAGTCCGCCGATGCCACCCCCGAGGCGAAGGGCAAGGACAGCGCGGCCGCCGAGCCCGCCGCGAAGGCCCTGTCGCAGGCTGAACTGGACAAGCTCATCCTGGCGGACGGTGACGCGAAGAACCACAAGGTCATGAAGCCGTTGAAGGCGGACCTCGCCGCGTCGAAGATCGCCACCACCGACAAGGCCGAGTGCAAGCCGCTCCTCGACGCCACCTGGATGCGTCCTCTGGGCTCGCCCGCCGCGACCTCGGTACGCAGGGTCTCCAGCGTGCCCGAGAAGCCGGGCAAGGACGCTTCGCCCGAGGACAAGCTGAAGGCCGGTCTGGGAGCCCTCAGCGGTGCGGTGATCATGACGGACACCCTGGGCTCGTACGACGGCAAGAGCGCCCAGGAGGTCCTCGCCGGGCTGCGCACCGCCGGCAAGGCATGCGCTGGCGGCTTCACCACGACCGCCGGCCCGGACAAGATGAAGTACACGAAGGTCACCCCGGCCTCCTACACCGGCGGTGACGAGGCGGTCGCCTTCACCCTGACGACCGACCTGGAGGGCGAGACCGGCTCGGCCCAGCTGGTGACGGTGCGCAAGGGCAACACGGTCGCCTCCTTCTTCGCGCAGAGCTTCTCGGGCAAGTCGGAGCAGCCGAAGGACGCCATCGAGGCGCAGCTGGCCAAGCTCGGCTGACCATCGCTCCAGAGCTGAACCGGCGCGACCCCGTCCCCCTCGCCGGGGGGCGGGGTCGCGCCCTTTCCGCTCCCCTCGCTCCACTCCCGGCCGGGGCCCGGCAGCCACGCCGGACGCTCCCCGCTTTGCCCCTCGACGGGTGACGGCGTTGGCCCAACCCGCCCAGTCACCCGCTCACCGTCCCGACGCCGCCGCACATCATCACCTATGGGCCGGACCGCCCGGCCGCGAACCGGAGGTGATGACGTGTCAGGCAGACTCGCCAAGTCCGTCTGTACGGTGGCGCTGGCCGCCGCCACGGTGCTCACGCCACTGCCGGCCCCAGCCACCGCGGCGGCACCGGGCGCACCCACCCCTCTTCCTCCCTCCCCACCGTCCCCCGCTCCCGCACCACCCGTGGTGCTTCGCGCGCCCGGGAAGGCGACCGTCGCTGAGCTGCTGACGGAGCTCCAGCGGCTGTACCAGCGGGCCGAAGAGGCCAGTGAGACGTACAAGGCGACGGAGGAGTCCGTCAAGAAGCAGCTCGGCGAGGTGAAGAGGGTGACCGCGGGCCTGTCCAGGGCGCGGATCGCGCTCGCCGAAAGCCGGGGCGCGGCGGGCCGGCTGGCGCGCGAGCAGTACCAGGGGCTGAGCGGCCTCTCCCCGTACCTGCGGCTCCTGCTGGCGAGGGACCCGCAGCACGCCCTGACGCAGGGCCACGTACTCCAACGGGCAGCGGACGTCCGGGCGGCGACGATCGCGCGGCTGGAGCGCGGCGAGCGGCGGGCGGACGAGCTGGCGACCAGGGAACGGTCCGCTCTCGACAAACAGCAGACGCTCGCCAGGAAACAGAAGAGGCAGCGCGACGCGGTGCGGGCACGGCTCGGGGAGGTGGAGGCGCTGCTGGCGTCGCTGACGGAGGAGCAGCTGACCGGTCTGGCGCGGCTGGAGGAGCGCAGGACCGGCGCGGCGCAGCGCGACCTGCTCGCCTCCGGCGCACTCGGCAGCCCCGGCTCGGCCGCTGTGCGGGCGCCGTCGCGGCTAGGGGACCGGGCGCTGGAGTACGCCGTACGGCAGATCGGGAAGCCGTACGTGTGGGGTGCGGAGGGGCCGGGCTCCTTCGACTGCTCGGGGCTCACCTCGCAGGCGTGGGCACACGCGGAGCGGGCGATTCCGCGGACGAGCCAGGAGCAGTGGCGGCAGCTGCCGAAGGTGGCGCTGCCGGATCTGCGGCCGGGTGACCTGGTGATCTACTTCCCCAAGGCAACGCATGTGGCGATCTACCTCGGCAAGGGCCTGGTCGTCCAGGCCCCGCGTCCCGGCTCCCGAGTGAAGGTCTCCCCCATCGCGGCAAACCCCCTCCTGGGCGCGGTCCGCCCAGACCCCCAGCTGAACCCCCTCCCGTCCTACACCCCACCGAAGCTGCCACGCGGCGCGTCGGCGGGCGCTGACCGAGGCTACGGGGAGGAGTCGGCGCCGGGGGTATAGCCCTGCGGGGGGGAAGTTGCGAGGCGAGGGGCCGGAAGTCGTGAGGCGGGGTTGATCTGGCTGAGCGCGGCTCGTTTGAGCCGCGCACAGCACAGTCCAGCCCGTCCGGCGTTTGAGGACACGCCCGCAGGGCGTCCGGGGGCCTGGGGGCTTGCCCCAGTGTCGGGAAGGGGCGGGTAGGGGAACAGCGCCGCAGGCACCCGCACCCGCACCCGCACCCGCACCCGCACCCGCCCGAAAGCTACGCCCCCGCCGACGCTCCGGTGACCGAGGACAGGTACGCCGTCGTCTTTTCCGGGTCGTAGAAGAAGTTCTCGAAGTCCGACGGGTCGTTGAAGCCGTTCGCGAAGCGGTCGGCCACGGGCTGGAGGTCGCCTGCCGCACCGATCAGGTTCAGGACGTGCTCCGGCGGAACGCCCAGCATCGCGTTCGTCCACTTCGTGACGTGCTGCGCCGTGTCCCAGTACCGGTCGAACGTGGACTGCATCCACGCCTCGTCGAACGGCTGGTCACCGTGCGACGTGATCGAGGAGAGGTACGACGCCGCGCACTTGGAGGCGGAGTTGGAGCCCTGGCCCGTGACCGGGTCGTTCGCTACGACCACGTCCGCGACACCGAGGACCAGGCCGCCGGACGGAAGGCGACCGATGGGGTTGCGTACGGTCGGGGCGTACCGGCCGGCCAGCGTGCCGTTCGCGTCCGTCAGTTCGACCTTCGTCGCTCGCGCGTACTCCCAGGGCAGGAACTTCTCCATCAGTTCCAGCGTGAGGGACAGGTGCTCGGCCGGGTCCTTGACGCCCTTGAACGCGTCCACAGGGCCGCCCGGAATGCCCTCCCAGAAGAGGATGTCCGCGCGGCCGGACGTGGTGAGCGTCGGCATGACGAACAGCTCGCCGACGCCCGGCACCAGGTTGCAGCGGACCGCGTCGAACTCCGGGTGCTCGGGGCGCGGGCCGAGCCCGTGGACGTACGCCACAGCGAGTGCGCGCTGCGGGGCGTCGTACGGCGAGCGGGACGCGTCACGGCCGAACATCGAGACCAGCTCGCCCTTGCCCGCCGACACCATGACCAGGTCGTACGTACGGGAGAAGTAGTCGAGGTCGGAAACGGCCGCGCCGTGGATGACGAGCTGCCCGCCGCGCTGCGCGAACGTCTCCATCCAGCCGGCCATCTTCACGCGCTGGTCGACGGACTGGGCGTACCCGTCGAGCTTTCCGACCCAGTCGATGGCGCGGGAGGAGTCGGGGGCGGCGACGGATACGCCGAGGCCCTCGATCTTCGGGGCCTGCGACTCCCAGAAGTTGATCTGGAGGTCGCGCTCGTGCTGGAGGGCGGTGTGGAACATGCACTGCGTCGACATGACCCGGCCCGACCGGATCTCGTCCGCCGTGCGGTTGGACATCAGGGTGACCTCGTACCCGCGGGTCTGGAGTCCGAGGGCGAGCTGGAGACCGGACTGGCCGGCTCCGACTATGAGTATCTTCCGCATGACGGGATTCTCCGTTGATTAGCTGTTCGGGGGTACGCGCTATTCGGGCGTGGTGGTGAGCGCGTGGGCGACGAGGGCGAGCAGCGACTCGACCACCGTGATCCGCTTGCGCGCGTCCATGATCACGACCGGTACGTGCGGCGGCACTGTCAGGGCTTCCCTGACGTCCTCGGCCTCATACGCCGCCGTTCCCTCGAAGTGGTTGACGGCGACGATGTACGGCAGCCCGCAGCTCTCGAAGTAGTCGAGCGCGGGGAAGCAGTCCGACAGACGGCGGGTGTCAGCCATGACGACCGCACCGATCGCGCCGCGCACCAGGTCGTCCCACATGAACCAGAACCGCTGCTGGCCGGGCGTTCCGAAGACGTACAGCACGAGGTCGTCGTCGAGGGTGACGCGGCCGAAGTCCATCGCGACGGTCGTCGTGGTCTTGTCCGGCGTGGCGGTGAGGTCGTCGGTCCGCTCGCTCGCGGTGGTCATCACCGCCTCGGTCTTGAGCGGGGTGATCTCGGAGACCGAGCCGACGAACGTGGTCTTGCCTACGCCGAAGCCGCCCGCCACTACGATCTTGGTGGCTATCGGGGCCCGCGTGCGGTCGGTCTGCCAGTCACGGGCGCCTTCGTCCGCCTCGGGCGGGAGGGCCGGCAGGGGTACCTGCGGCTGGGCCGGGACCGACGGTGTGTGCCCGGTGGTGCGGGCATTGGCGGTCCGGGTCCCCGTCCCGGTAGCGGTCTCAGAGACGACGGAGTCCACTCAGCACCCTTTCGAGCAGCGCGCGGTTCGGCTGGCCGGGGGCGTGCCCGGTCCCGTACACACGGATCTTTCCCTGGTCGGCCAAGTCGCTGAGCAGCACGCGGACCACGCCCAGTGGCATCTTCAGCAGTGCGGAGATCTCCGCGACCGTACGCATACGGCGGCACAGCTCGACGATGGCCCGCAGCTCCGGCATGACGCGCGTCTGGAGGCCGCCGTTGGTCAGCTCGCGCCGCTCCTCGGGCGCCTCGATCGCCGCCACGAACGTCTCGACGAGCAGGACGTGCGTGAAGCGGGTGCGACCGCCGGTGAGCGAGTACGGGCGTACGCGGGCGGGCCTGCGGCCGTCGCCCCGTACCGGAAGTTTGGAGGGGGTGGGGGGCGGCGTCACAGGGCGCTCTCCAGCGATTTGCGCAGCTCACTGCGGAGTTCGGGGGTGAGGACGTGGCCGGCGCGGCCGACGAAGAGCGCCATGTGGTACGCCACGACGCTCATGTCGCAGTCCGGCGATCCGTGCACGCCGAGCAGCGAGCCGTCGCTGATCGACATGACGAAGAGGCTTCCCGACTCCATCGCGATCATCGTCTGCTTGACGCCGCCGCCGTCCATCAGCTTCGCCGCGCCCTGGGTGAGGCTGGCGAGTCCCGAGACGATGGTCGCCAGGTCGGCGCTCGAACCCTTCGGGCCGTCCTGGCGGACGGAAGGGGTGGTCGGTCCGACGTTCTGCGCAGGGTCTGAGGACAGGAGGAGCAGCCCGTCGGACGACACGACGGCGACCGAGAGGAGACCCGGCACTTCGTCGACGAGATTGCTCAACAGCCAGTGGAGATTGCGGGCCTCGCTACTCAGCCCGAATGTGCTGGACGCAGTCAACTGCGTGCCTCCTCAACTGTGTCCCCCTCGGTAGTGGTCTCGGTCCGGTTGTCTGTCGTGCTCTCTGCCGCGCTCTGTGTCGCGGTCTCTGTACGGTCCCCGTCGGATGAAATCTCTGCCTCTGAAATCTCTGCCTCGACGTCGCGGCGGCCCTTGATCGCGCCCTGGTGGAAGCCGCCGAGCCGGCGCCGCAGGTCGTCCGCGTCGACGGCGGCGGAACGCTCCTCGGGCTCCGCGGGGCCGGACTTGACGACCTTGGGGGTGCGCTTGGGCAGCCCCTTGTCGGTGACCGGCTCGACCCTTGTCCTGGCGGGGGCGGGCGGCTCGGAGGTGTCGTCGGTGTCGCTGTCCGCCTCCTTGCCCGCGTCCATCTCGCCTTCGGGTGCGGCGGACTGCTTGGGCAGCCGCACGGCCCAGGTCGATGCGTCGACCGGGGCCTCGGTGTCCGCGTTCCCGTCGGCGGCGCGTTCATGTGCGTCGGGGCCGATGGCGTAGGGGCCGGGGGGCGGCGTCGGCGTCGATGTCGGCGTCGGCATCGCAGCGGACTCGATGCGCGCGAGGGGCGCTGCGGGCTCGGCCAGCTCAGCGAGCTCGGCGGCCTCAGCAGGCTCAGCCGGCTCAGCCGGCTCAGCCGGCTCAGCGGGCTCGGCGTCGTCCGTCGGCTGGATCGCCTCGGCCTCGGCCACCGCCGGCTCGGGCTCGGGCTCCTGCTGCGTCTGCTCCGCGTCCGCACGGATCGTCCGCTCGGCCGCCTCCACCAGCGGGTCCTTCAGGCCCGCCCGCCGCATCCGATCCCCGGGCGCCGCGTCCGAACGCCCCGGCAGCGCGTTGGAGTTCGCCTCCGCGACAGAGCCGGGCAGGTTCAGCGTGGGCGCGTCCCCCGCCACCGGCACCGCGGGCGGCACGGCCGCCGGCGGCGCGGAAGGCAGCAGCGCGTCGGGCAGTACGACGACCGCGGCGATGCCGCCCTGCTTCTGCTCACGCAGCGTCACCCGTACGCCGTGCCGCGCCGCCAGCAACGCGGCCACGTGCAGTCCGATGCCGCCGTCGGTGCCGTCGCCCGGCTCGTACGAACCCGGTGCGGCCAGTCGCGCGTTCAGCTCCGTGAGCCGGTCCGGCGGTACGCCGATGCCCTCGTCCTGTACGGAGAGCATGACCTCGCCGCTCTCCAGGAGCCAGCCCGAGAGCTCGACCTTGGCGTCCGGCGGGGAGAACGCGGTGGCGTTCTCCAGGAGTTCCGCGAGGAGGTGGCTGAGGTCGTTGGCGGCGAAGCCCGCGACCTGGGCGTGCGGCGGGATCGACTGGATGGCCACCCGCTCGTACCGCTCGATCTCACTGACCGCCGCGCGCAGTACGTCGACGAGCGGCACCGGGGCCTGCTGCCCCTGCCCGTGCTCCGTACCGGCCAGGACCAGCAGGTTCTCGCCGTGGCGGCGCATGACGGTGGCCATGTGGTCGAGCTTGAAGAGGGTCGAGAGGCGCTCCGGGTCCTGCTCGCGCTCCTCCAGGCTCTCGATGACTCCGAGCTGGCGCTCGACGACGCCCAGCGTGCGCAGCGAGAGGTTGACGAAGGTGGAGTTGACGGTGTGGCGCATCCGCTCCAGCTGCTTGGCGGCCTCGGCGAGCTGCTCCTGGAGCTCGGCGCGCTGGGTGGCGAGGGTCTCGCGCTGGCCGATCAGGTGCGTACGGTCGGCGGAGAGCTTCTCCGCGCGGGCGCCGACCTCGGCGAGCCTGCCGTGGAGGGTGTTGAGGGAGCGTACGACCTGGGCGAACTCGTCGTTGCGTCCGGTGTAGCGGACCGGCTCGACGGCCTCGCCCGCGGTCCGCGGTTCGGCGGCCAGCCGCGCGGCGCCGAGGCGCAGTACGGCCAGCGGCTGGGTGAGCGTACGGGCGACGGCTGTGCTGACGCCGATGGCGATCAGCAGGCAGGCACCGGCCAGGGCGATCCGGATCTCCAGCGCGGTGACGTCGTCGTCGCGGAGCTGGGAGAGCCGGTTCACCTGCGCCGAGCCGAGGGAGGACTCGACGCCGCGCATCAGGTCGATACGCGCCGACAGGGCGGCCTCCGCCTTCGTACGGTCGGTGGCCAGCTCGTCGTCGGCGAGCTGCGGCTGGTCGGTGAGGCGCGCGAGGAACCGGTCGGCGGTCTTGACCTCGGGCCCCGTGACGGTGGTCTTGAGGGACTCGCGGGCGGCGTGCCCGGCGGCCTGGTCGAAGTCGGCGAGCGCGGCGAGTTCGCGTACGCGCGACTGCTGGGCCGCGGCGCTGAGCGCGTTGCGGGTGCGGACGCTCTCGGAGTCCGGGTCCTCCTCGGCCGGGACGAGGAGTCCGGTGATGGGGTCGATGCGGTTGCCGGTGTTCTCACGCGGCACGGAGAGCGCGGCGAGCAGCAGCCCGCGGGTGGCGGCGGCCTGCTCGACGGCCTGACCGAGCGCGGCGGGCGCGCGGGTGGCCTCGGCGGCGCGCGGGGGTGTCTTGTCGGCGAGCTCGTCGGCGAGGTCCTGGAGCTTCTCGATCGCCTCGGTGTACGCCTTGTGGGCCTCCAGCGCGGTGCCCTTGCCGGTCAGGGCGGACCTGCGGATGCCGGGGATCCTGGCCAGGTCGCGGCGCAGGCCGGCGGGGGCCACGAGCTCGATCTCGTCCATCTGCCGGTCGACGCGGGCGCTGTGGCTCTCCGAGAGGCCCTTGTTCTTGCCGCCGTCCCCGGTACCGCTGCCGTCGCCGTCGCCGCGTCCGGCCGCGATGTACGCGGTGACGTCGTCGCGTTCGTCGGCGAGGGAGTGGGCGAGGGTGACTGCCTGCCGGTTCAGTTCGGCGAGGGTGACCAGACGCTGGGATTCGGAGAGTTCCGAGGAGGCGCTGAGGATGGCGGGGGTACCGGCGGCGAGAACAGTGACGCCGACGACGGCCACGCCGGCGACCAGCCGACTGCGTACCCGTACGGTGCGTTCGGTCCGCTCGCCATTACCGCTATCGCCCCGAGGCCGCTTTTTCTGCACCGGTGCTCGCATTCTTGCTTGGCTCGTCTGCTCACGTGGCCGAGGTGACGACTGGTCACACAAGGGTGTGCCCCCACCCCAGGAATGGCTTCAGACCATTCCAGTGCTTTTGGGAAGAAGCCGCGCATCACGCGCTCCGCCACCTGAACGAGTGAACATCAATCAGGAGTTGGCGAACAACTCCCGTTCCGAATCGTCTCGCGGGCGCGCGGAGCGCGGGTTGGAAGTTCCGCCCAGCCTTTGGCAAGATGCGCCCCCGCAGCTTCGCGGAGTGCCTCATTCCACCCATAAACCCGTGCTCACCTGCTGGTACGGGCCAATTGGGCACCGCGGGATAGCCCTCGGGCGGCGCCCCGCCGCCTCGGGCAGACTTGGCCGCATGCGCTTCGAACTGGCCACGGCCCCCGGCGACCCCGAACGCCCCAACGAGGACTGGGCGTCTGTCGCCCTGCCTGCCGCCGGCCAGGGTGGAGCGCTCGTACTGCTGGACGGCGTGACGCCTCCGGCGGGCGATTACGGGTGTGTCCATCCGGTCCCCTGGTTCGCCGCCCGGCTCGGTGGCGCGCTACTCGAATTGTCCGCTTCGCGGCGGGATTTGAGCCTTGCCGAGGTCCTGGCGGAGGCCATTCGCCGCACCGCCGAAGCCCACCGCGACACCTGTGACCTTTCTCACGTGCGCACGCCCCAGGCGACGGTGGTCCTGGCGCGCTGGGGCACGGACGAGATCGAACACCTGGTGCTGTCGGACTCGGTACTGCTGCTGGAGTCCCCGGACGGCGGGGTGCGCGCGGTACTCGACGACCGCCTCGACCGCGTCCCCCCTGAGGTACTCGCCTCCCTCGCCGCGACCGACGCCCTGCGCAACGCCGAGGGCGGCTTCTTCACGGCGGCAGCGGATCCGGCGGTGGCCGGGCTGGCGGTGACGGGGGTGACCGCACGGACGGAGGTACGGGCCCTGGCGGCGCTCAGCGACGGGGCGTCGCGGTGGGTGGACATGTTCGGGGAGGGGGACTGGGGGGACTGTGTGGGCGTACTGCGCAAGGAGGGCGCGCAGGGTTTGATCGACCGCGTGCGGGCGCTGGAGCGGGCGGAGTCGGCCACCCCGCTGGTACGCCGCTGGAAACGGCACGACGACGCGGCGGTGGTTTACGCGGAGCTGTGAGGGGGGCGGGTGCCGTGCGGACGCGGGTGGGGGTGGGGGTTCGGGCGCGGGTGCGGGTGGGTTCGGGTGCGGGTGGGTTCGGGTGCGGGTGCGGGTGCCGGTGCGGGTGGGTTCGGGTGCGGGTTGCCTGCGGCGCTGTTCCCCTACCCGCCCCTTCCCGAAACTGGGGGCAAGCCCCCAGACCCCCGGACGCCCTGCGGCGTTTGAGGAGCAGGGTCTCTCACCCCTCCGCCCTCGCGTTCAACTGGTGCAGCAGCCGCGCCAGTTCCGCCACCTCCGCCCGGTCCCAGCCCGCCAGCTTGCGCACGTACCGGGCGCGCCGCGCATCGCGCACCCGCCGGAAGCGAGCCCGCCCCTCCTCAGTGAGCGCGACCAGCGACGCCCGCCCGTCCGCCGGGTCGGGCTCGCGTGTGACCAGGCCGAGGTCTTCCAGGGCCCGAAGCTGCCGGCTCATCGTCGCCTTGCCCACGCCGAACCACGCGGCCAGTTCCGTGGCCCGCTGCCGGTCCGCCTCGTCGAGCCGTACGAGCAGCCCGTACGCCGCCGGCTCCAGCTCGGGGTGGACCTCGCGGGCCATGTCGCCGGAAGACGCCCGGGCCCGGCGCAGAAACACAGCCAATTCACGCTCCAGCGCGAGGAATTCGCGGTCCACACCACTCCCCTCCGCCACGCGCCCGTCATCCGCTCTTCCGTTTCCGTGCACGTCGGAACTCATTGCGCGCTTTCCTCACCCTGAAGATTTCTTTCACCAGCGTCCATTGCCGCAGCTCGGCCAGTATTTCGCAGGAGTAGACCAACAGCGGCACCCGGACCCCCGGCGCGGCCACCGCCACCGACGCCGCCAAGAAGCCCGAGGGCGTGGACGACAGCAGCCTCACACCTACAAGGACTGCAGCGGCTGCGACGCCGTCATCTACACGGCGACCGGCTGCTGGAAGACCTGCGCGGCGTCAGTCCGCCGACAGCCGCGCGGCCGTCGCGACCACGGCCAGCAGGGACGAGTCACCGGCGAGCGGATGCGTCGTCGCGGTGGCGATGAAACCGGCGTCGCTCAGGTGCGTGAGCAGCAGGCCCTTCACCTTCGCGACCTGCGCGCGGTCCGGTGGTGCGTAACAGAGCACCAGGCTGCCCGACGGACGAAGCAGACGGGTGACGACCTCCAGCTCGCGGGTGGCCGCTCCGGTCCAGAAGACGTTGACGTCAACGGCGAGGATCTTGTCGAAACGGCCGAGCGAGTCGGGGTCGGCGTCGGCGAGGGCGGTGTGGCGGAACGCGGCCCTGCCCGCCGACACGGCATCGGCGTTGCGCTCACTCGCCGCCGCTACAGCCACCTCGGAGCGGTCAAGCCCCACGAACTCGCCGCGCGGCAGGCGCTGGAGGATCAGCTCGGCGGCGACACCGCGCCCGCAGCCGATCTCCAGAACGCGATCGCCGGGACGTACGTCGAGCAGGTCGACAGCCACCGTGAGCCGCTCCGGAACGCCCATGCCGCCACCTCGCCCTCACCGTCGCCCCTCCACCACCGTTCGCGTCCTATCTCCGTTGTATCCGATTACCTGCCTTTCCGCGCGGAAGGCACAGCCACTCGCCAGCCACTCCCCAGCCCCCTTCCCAGCGCCTCCCCAGCGCCTCAAGCAAGCGGAAGCCCCCCGTCCCCTCGGGCGAGGGGAGCAGGGGGCTTGCCACAGCCGGGCCACCGGCGGCGTCCGTCACGCCGCCGCCGGCACCCGTACCTCTGCCGGAGTCAGCGCGATCTCCAGGACCTGGCGGACGTCTGTCACCGGGTGGATCTCCAGCTTGTCGAGGATCTCGGCCGGGACGTCATCCAGGTCGGCCTCGTTCCGCTTCGGGATCACGACCGTCGTCGTACCCGCCCGGTGCGCCGCCAGCAGCTTCTGCTTCAGGCCGCCGATCGGCAGGACGCGCCCGGTCAGGGACACCTCGCCCGTCATGGCCACGTCCGTACGGACCAGCCGCCCGGACAGCAGCGACGCGAGGGCCGTCGTCATCGTGATGCCCGCGCTCGGGCCGTCCTTCGGTACCGCGCCCGCCGGGAAGTGGATGTGTACGCCACGGTCCTTCAGGTCGGCGACCGGCAGCTCCAGTTCCGCGCCGTGCGAGCGCAGGAAGGACAGCGCGATCTGGGCGGACTCCTTCATGACGTCGCCGAGCTGGCCCGTGAGGGTAAGACCGGCTCCGCCCGTCTCCTCGTCCGCGAGCGACGCCTCGACAAAGAGCACGTCACCGCCCGCACCCGTGACGGCGAGACCGGTGGCCACGCCCGGAACCGCCGTACGGCGCTTCGACGGGTCCTGGGCCGACTCGGGGACGTGGTGCGGCCGGCCGATCAGGGCGCGGAGGTCACCGTCCGTGATCGTGAGCGGCAGCTCCTGCTCGCCGAACTCGTGCTTGGCCGCCACCTTGCGCAGGAGGCGTGCCACCGACCGCTCCAGGTTCCGTACGCCCGCCTCGCGGGTGTACTCCCCCGCCAGCTTGCGCAGCGCGGACTCGTCCAGCGTGACCTCGCCCGGTTCCAAGCCCGACCGCTCCAGCTGGCGCGGCAGCAGGTGGTCGCGGGCGATGACGACCTTCTCGTCCTCCGTGTAACCGTCGAGCCTGACCAGCTCCATGCGGTCGAGCAGCGCCTCCGGGATCGCTTCCAGGACGTTGGCGGTCGCGAGGAAGACCACGTCGGAGAGGTCCAGCTCGACCTCCAGGTAGTGGTCGCGGAACGTGTGGTTCTGGGCGGGGTCGAGGACTTCGAGGAGCGCCGCGGCCGGGTCGCCGCGGAAGTCGGACCCCACCTTGTCGATCTCGTCGAGCAGGACGACGGGGTTCATCGACCCGGCTTCCTTGATGGCGCGCACGATCCGCCCCGGAAGAGCCCCGACGTACGTACGACGGTGTCCGCGGATCTCCGCCTCGTCGCGTACGCCGCCGAGCGCGACCCGTACGAACTTGCGGCCCATCGCGTGCGCGACGGACTCGCCGAGCGACGTCTTGCCGACGCCGGGCGGCCCGACGAGCGCGAGCACGGCGCCGCCGCGACGACCGCCGACCACACCGAGTCCGCGGTCGGCCCGGCGCTTGCGCACCGCGAGGTACTCGGTGATGCGCTCCTTCACGTCCTCCAGGCCGGCGTGCTCGGCGTCCAGGACCGCCTTGGCGCCCCGGATGTCGTACTGGTCCTCGGTCCGCTCGGTCCACGGCAGCTCAAGAACGGTGTCGAGCCAGGTCCGGATCCAGGACCCCTCGGGGGACTGGTCGGACGACCGCTCCAGCTTGTCGACTTCCTTGAGGGCGGCTTCACGCACCTTCTCGGGAAGGTCGGCGGCCTCGACGCGGGCCCGGTAGTCGTCGGACTCGTCCTCGCCGTCCTTGCCGTTGATCTCGCGCAGTTCCTTGCGTACGGCGTCGAGCTGGCGGCGCAGCAGGAACTCGCGCTGCTGCTTGTCCACGCCCTCCTGCACGTCCTTGGCGATGGACTCGGCGACGTCCTGCTCGGCGAGGTGCTCGCTGAGCCACTTCACGGCGAGCTTGAGCCGGAGCACCGGGTCGGCAGTCTCGAGGAGCTCGACCTTCTGGGAGGTGGTGAGGAAGGGCGAGTAGCCGGAGTTGTCGGCGAGGGCGGAGACGTCCTCGATCTGCTGGACACGGTCGACGACCTGCCAGGCGCCGCGCTTCTTCAGCCAGCTGGTGGCGAGTGCCTTGTACTCCTTGACCAGCTCGGTGACCGCTCCGGGGAGGGGATCGGGCACCGCCTCGTCGACGCCCGTGCCTTCGACCCACAGCGCGGCGCCGGGTCCGGTCGTCCCGGCACCGATCCGCACGCGGCTGCGGCCACGGATCAGGGCGCCGGGGTCACCGTCGGAAAGCCGCCCGACCTGCTCGACCGTGCCCAGGACGCCGATCGCGGCGTACGTACCGTCGATGCGCGGAACGAGCAGGACCTGCGGCTTGTTGCCACTGGAACGGGCGGCGGCCTGGGCGGCCTCCACGGCGGCGCGTACGTCGGTGTCGGAGAGGTCCAGAGGCACCACCATTCCCGGCAGCACGACCTCGTCATCGAGCGGCAGCACGGGCAGGGTGAGCGGATTGGACGTCGATGCCATGATCTCCCCTTCGGCAGTGAACTTGAGCTATGCCGACTCAATGCTTAGGCGCATCCGAATGTTCCCCGGCCGCGCGGCCGTTCGCTGTCAGCGATCACCCTTGTCCTGCGGTGCTGCTCAGCGGGTGGCGAGGCGGCGTTCGAGAGGGGTGCGGTAGCAGGGTGTGACGCGGGTGCCGTCGAAGAAGGCGGTAAGCCGCTCGATTTCGGTGTCGACGGCGGCGCGGGCTTCGCGGCCGATGTCGGTGAGGAAGTGGTGGTTTATGTGGCCGTCGGGGTGCTGGGCCCAGGCGCCGACGATGCGGCCGTTCCACCAGGTGGTGGGGCCGATGTTGCCATTGCGGTCGAAGAGGGCCTTGGCGTGGGCGGGGTCGAGGTACCAGTCGCGGTGGCGCCAGCCCATGGCGGTGGGGTCCAAACCCGGCAGGAGAGCGGCCGCGGGTTCGAGGGGCGGCTCGGCGTCGAGGTCTTCGGGCAGGAGGTAGCCGGTGCCGTGGTGGAGTTCGACGGCCTGGGCTCCGGTGGCGGCCAGGGCCTTGCGGGTGTCGGTGAGGTTCCAGCCGGTCCACCACTTCACATCGTCGGCGGTGACGGGGCCGAACGCCTTCACGTAGTGGCGGGCGAGCGTGGCCTTCGCCTCCGCGTCAGGTAGGTGTGAAAGGGGCCGGGCCGGGGCCCAGCGGAACTGGGCGGAGGTCCACGAGCCGGCGGGGCGGGAGCGGCGGATACGGCCCTCGGCGGCGAGTACACCGAGGACCGGTGTGCTGGCGCGCTGGCGGGACTCGTACGGCTTGCCGGGGAAGGTGACGATCTGCTCGCGCAGGTCGGGTACGTCGGCGGCGAGCTGGGCCGCGGTGGCCTCACCGCGCGCGGTGAGAGCGGCGACTGTGGCCTGCTCGACTGCCGTGTAACGCGGTTCGTCCCACCCAACGCCGTCACGGAGTTTCGCCATGGCGTCGGTGCGGTGGCGTGTGGCGTCACGGACGGTCGCGGACTGGACGGTCGGGGCGAGCTGGGCGGGGACGACGAACATGGTGCGGCGCATGCACCGGATGCGCTCCAGTACCGGGACGCCGGTGGGCGTGGCGTAGAGGGACCGTTCGATGGCGGCGGCGGTGGGCCGGCGCATGCGGGCGGCCGCGGCGAGGAACACGGTGGCAGGGTCGGTCGCGTGCAGGCCGACCAAGGCCTCCGTGACCGCCTCGGCTGTCTTCTCCCGCACGGATGGTGCGAGGAGGTGACGGCGTACGAGGCGGTCGCGCCGCTGGCCGGGGGTGATGGAGGGCAGGGTGGTCATGCGGTGAGTGGGGTGCTTTCAGTGGGTGTCGTGGACGCAGAAGGGCTGGCTCGAGGGGTCGAAGAGGACCGTCGAGTGCTTTCCGCCTGGTTGGTGGCCGGGTTTGGTGGCGCCCAGTTCCACAAGGCACGTCTCGGCCGCCGCGCCAGGTCAGCGGACGACTTTGATGCCGAAGTGGCCGCCGAACTGGTGGCCCAGGCCGAAGCCGATGGCGGAGTGCATGTGTGCGTACATCTCCATGCCGCGGGCGCAGACGAGCGGGCCGAGGTCGAGGATGTCGGTCCAGCCGTAGGACCTCAGCAGCTCCGTGGCCTGTTGCTTGGCGCCCGTGTCGTCGCCGGCGACGAACATGGTGTGATCCCCGGCGCCGACGCTCGCCGGGTTGACGACGGTGGTCTGCTCCTGGGTGACGAAGGACTTCACGACCTTGGTCCGGGGCAGGGCGCGCTGGATTTGCTCGCCGAGGCTGTCGCTGTCGCACGGGTCCAGCTTCGGCATGATCCCCCACGGCGTGGGCCAGGGATGTTCCGGGGTGTGCTGGTAGACGAACGGGACGGCGTAGTCGATGAGCGTCTTGCCGGCGAGCTGGTCGGCGATGACGGACAGCGCCTTGACGGCGTTGTGGCCGTCGATGCCGTTGATCACCAGACCGTCTGAGGCGGCCGCGGCGTCGCCGAAGGAGTGCAGCTCGATGCCGGGGTGTTCGGCGAGGAACTCCTTGAAGGGCGGGGTGCCCATCATGTCGGGCTCGGTGCGGGCCAGGGTGGCCTCGGGGTCGCGCGTACCGACGTGGACCTCGTGGCCCAGTTCGGCGAGCTTGGCGATGTGGGCGCGGGCCCCGCCGCCGGTACCGAGCACAGCGATCTTCATGGTGGAATCTCCCGATTTGCTCCGTTCGGACATCTCCACCGTAGGACCATTTCAGGACAGAGCATGTCCTCTAACACCGCCATGATGGAATTCATGACGAGCGACATGACCACCCGCGTGCTGCGACTGCTGTCCCTGCTCCAGACCCGGCGGGAATGGTCCGGCGCCGACCTGGCCGTACGCCTGGGGGTGACCGTACGCACCGTCCGCCGCGACATCGACCGCCTGCGCGACCTCGGCTACCCCCTCGACAGCGCCCGCGGCCACGCCGGCGGTTACCGCCTCACCTCCGGCAGCGACCTGCCGCCGCTCCTCCTCGAGGACGAGGAGGCCGTCGCCGTCGCCGTGGCCCTGCGCACCGCCGCCGGCGGCCTCACCGGCATCGAGGAGTCCGCCCTACGGGCCCTGGCCAAACTCGAACAGGTCCTCCCCAGCCGCCTGCGCGGCCAGGTCACCGCCCTGCAGACCTCCCTCGCCAACATCACCTGGGAGGAACGAGGGCCGCGCGCCGACCCCGCCCTGCTGGCCACGCTCGCCGTCGCCTGCCGCGACCACGAGATCATCACCTTCGACTACACCACCCGCCACCACGCCGCTACCCGGCGCCGCGTCGAGCCGTGCCACCTGGTCGACTCCGGCGGCCTGTGGTACCTCCTCGCTTACGACACCGACAAGGACGACTGGCGTCTCTTCCGCCTCGACCGCACCACCGACGCCGTACCCACCGGCCGGCGCGTCCCGGCCCGCGCGGTACCCGGCGACGACCCCGCCGCCTTCGTGGCAAGCCGACTGTCCACGGCCCCCACCCGCTACCGCGCCATCGCCACCGTCCATGCCCCCGTCGACCAGGTACACGCCCGCACCCGTGGCCTGGCCACCCGCCTGACCCCCATCGACGAGCACACCTGCCGCCTCGACGCCTCCGACGACCACCTGCCCCGTATCGCCCAGACCCTCGCCGGCCTCGACTGGGACTACACCCTCGACGCCGACCCCGAGATCATCGACCACCTCCGCGCCACCGCCCACCGCGCCCTGCACGCCATGAGCTGACACCGCAGCCGGCGGCACGCGGTCACAGCGGACCCGGAAGCGCCCGTCCCAGCCGTGCGAGCGGGGACAGAGCCATGAGCACGGGAGACAACATCATGCCCGCGGCCGTCACCAGGAGACTGGTGCGCAACCCCCACTCCATCGCGAGAAATCCGCCGAGCAGGGAGCCGAGCGGGGCCATCCCCATGCCGACAAACGTGATCGTCGCGGCCGCGCGGCCCTGCATCCGGTCAGGAGTGACGGCCTGCCGCACCGCCATGACCGTGACATTCACCAACTGGCCGGCGGTCCCGAACACGAAGTTGATCGCCAGCAGCGCGGAAACCGTCACCGCCGAGGAGCCGTGCAGCGCGGGCACACACAGGAACGCTCCGTCGCCGAGTGCCGCCGCGGCCACGAGCACCGTGCCGTAACCGAACCGGCTCGGCAAGCGGGCGGCGAGCACCGAGCCCAGGAGCGCGCCCGGTCCCGTCGCCGCAAGCGCCAGCCCGACGGTGGTGCCCGACAGGTGCAGTTCCCGCGGCAGGAAGAGCAGATAGACGGTCATCATGGCCGCGAAGGAGAACTGGAAGGCGGCCGAGGCGAGGCATACGGTCCGCAGCGAGGTATCGCCGACGACAAAGCGGAGGCCCTCGTGGATCCGCCGCCATAGCCGAGGGGGACGTTCCGAGCGTTCCGGGATCGATTCGGTCCGGCGGATCCGTCGGATCGACAGGAACGACAGCGCGAAAAACACCGCGCTGGAGGCGGCAGCGATCGGCGCCGACAGCAGTGACACCAACGCACCGCCGAGGGCGGGACCGCCAATCTGCGCCGCGGACCGGCTGCCCTCAAGCGCGCTGTTGCCCCGCAGCAACTGATCGCGTTTCACCAGCCGTACGAGAGAAGCCTGGTATGCCACGTCGAAGAACACGGACAGAGCCCCGACGGCGAAGGCGACCAAGAGCAGCACGGGCAGGCCGAGCCAACCGAGGAGACCGGCCGCGGCGGCGGCGCCCAGTATCAGGGTTCGGCCGGCGTCCGTCAGCACCATCACCGTGCGGGTCCGCCACCGGTCCACCCAGGCGCCGACGAAGAGCGAGAGCAACAGCAGCGGCGCCTGCCCCACCGCGCGCAGGACGCCCAACTCGCCGGCGCCGGCGTTGAGCGTCAGGACGGCGAAGAGCGGGAGAACGACCAGAGCGGTGTGTTCGCCGAGCTGGGAGGCCGTCTGCCCCACCCAGAGTCTGCGGAAGTCGCGATCCCGCCACAGACGTGGCGCAACAGATCGACTGGAACCGGACACATCAGAGAAAGCGGACGGCACGAAGATCCCTCGTAATGCCGACGACGAGGCCCATAACCCGGCGCACACCAGGTGCGCCTGCGATTCAGGCAGGGGAAGGCTCGCTGTGCCGCGACATCAAGGGCAGCACGCGATGACAGGCAGCCGATGACGGCCTACAACGTCAACGCGCGCTCGGACGACCGGGCATGTCTTAGCTCCTCATTGGTCACTCGCCGCACCGAACACTAACCCTCGACGGCTCGGCGAGAAAGGCGATTTGGGCCCGCTGCAAACGACCGGTCCCCGGTCCGGCCCGCACAGCTTCGGCGGCTGACAGCCGGAGCAATCCTCACGCCGCAGGTCCAGCTCCACCGGCCAGGCACAGCCCCACCGCACAGGCCACCGGGGAGACCCCACACGGTCTCTCGCGCTGCCGAGCGCATACCATGTAATGGACGCCGCGCAGTATGATCTATTACCCAAGGAGTGCGGATGACGCAGCAGGAGCCGTTCGATTCGACCGCCGACGCCGTCCGCGCCTGGGTCGACGGCTGGGTAGTGTCGCGAGGCGCGGCGGACCCGGTGCCGCAGCCCTGGGGCCTCACGGTCGACGTCGGGCTCCCGCACCATGCCACCCGGCACGTCATGACCCACGCCGACGAGGCGACGGTCCGCAAGCTGGCCGAGGCGTACGGCGCGCCGGCCGTCTCGCTCAAGATGTTCCTGGAGCCGGACACCGTCATGCCGTGGCTCGGCCGGGAGTGGATATCCGACGGACCCGGCTGGCTGATGACAACACCACTACGGCCGTCGCCCGAAACCGCCGCCCCGGACGGCTACACGCTCAAGTCCTGGCGCAGGGGCGGCGTAACCCGCCTCCTTGCCCTCGCCCCTGACGGCGGATTCGCCGCACGTGGCCAGGTCGCGCCGACCGGCAGGACCGCAGTCGTGGACCAGGTCGAGACCGACGCCGCGCACCGGCGCAAGGGGCTGGGCGCGCTGGTGATGCGTACGCTCCAGGGCGCGGCGTACGAACAGGGCGCCACGGTCGGGGTCCTGGGGGCGACGACGGACGGGCGCGGGCTGTACGAGGCGCTGGGATGGCAGGTGTACGCCCCGCTGGTCGGCGTAACGTACTCGGCCGACCCAACCTAGGGGGAGCCTGCCTCGGTCCGATATGGCACGGACGGTGAACCGCGTTCGCCTCACCCCGGCGCAGAGGGCGGCGCCCCGCGTTTCGGCTCCTGCCACGTGCGACTGCGGGCCGAGCGCTCGACTCGTACATCGAGGCGCAGGTGCACGGCGATATCGATCTGTCGCGCGACGCGGAGGCGCTGGTTACTCAATGCCGAGGCACTCGGTCACGCGGCGGCTTCCGTCGTACGGGAGCCGGAGGCTTGGGCGGAGTGGGCTCACAGGACGAGGTGCTCCAGTACGTCAAGCAGTTGTGGCATGTAATCGCGCGGTACGGAGGGGAACTGGGCGACGTATGAGACGCAGTGGGGGTACGCAACTCTACGGACCCGCCGAGTTCGGCGGGCTGGCGAGCCAAGGCATCATTGCCCGCCCAGGCAGCAGCCCAGCTCCGCCTTGACGTGGTTCGGTTGTGGGCCGTTGATGCGCGACGAATCCCGCACTTGATGAATCTCAATGCCCCACAAACTCCACCCGTCACAGCCGTTTCGCTTCCAGCCGTCACGGGATCGTTTTCGTCCCACGCCGGCGCATAGCTCTACGGTGGCCGGGCGGTCGCCGGTCGTAGGGCGCCGGTCGTCCGAGGCCACGGGCAGTGGTGCCCACCACCCAGCCACACCAGCAACGGGCTTGTGGTTCGGCCGATCACCGGCCGGGGTGGACGCCGTACTCAGCCGAGTCCCCCCATTCAACTGTCGCGCCCCACCCGCAGTCGCGAGGGTCCGCAGGTCGACCCGGTCGGCCGGTCTTCCACCGGCGTGGGCGTGGTGTGCGT
>NZ_AUBE01000012.1 GCF_000429085.1 Streptomyces flavidovirens DSM 40150
CACCGGCGAGAACACCATCTCCTGGCGCGACCCGACACCAGCACATCAAAGCCGCATCCCAGGATGAAACAACAGGATGAAACGACCTCTTAGAGCAGAGGCTTGGCCGATTCCCTGGCGAGACGTGACCGATGGCCCTGTACGCCTGGTCCAGGCCGTGCTCAAGAGTCTGTGATGCTTCGCTGGCTGCGGCGACGCCGACGCGGAATCCCGCACCTTCTCCTCCGGCGACGCTTCTCAGAAGTCCGTTTTGCAAGCTGCCAGCTGTTCGTAACTCTTCTGCGCCGCCCTGCGGGGTCACCCCGTTCAGCCCACGCACCAGCCGTGTCGCACTCACGGAGGCAGGTATTCAGGGCAGCGGAGAGCGGAGCCCGCCCGGGAACCCTTCGCACGTCGACCGGGCGGGCCGCGTCATCCGGACTCTTCCTCGTCGGCCTGCTGGTGATCGCGTTAATCGGCAGCGCCCTTCGTCTGACCATGACGGCGCGCGCCCGAGCCCAGGCGTCACTCGTGCTGGTGGGTCCGGGCGTGGGCGCTCCACGCGGTCACCAGACTGCGAGAGGGTGAGCGGGTGCGCTACCGGATCATGCCCATTGTCTTCATCGTCCTGCTGGGCGTAACCGGCTGTACCGCTGTAACACCTCAGGTGAAGCCGCACCCGAGGGTGTTGCTGCCTGCCGGGAACCGTTCCTCACCGCTGGAACTCCAGCCGGTGCAGCAACGGCCGTCAAAGCCGCAGGCCCGTGAGGAACTCTCAGCGGCCGACAAAGCCATCAAACCGGACAAGAAACCCAGTGGGGACCGCCCAGGTCCCTCGGCCCGAATGAAGACTCCGGTCCAGCCGCGCAAGACCTACATGGGACGCGTTGTTCTCGGCGGAGCTCGCATGAAACCGTCCCCCGCTCACCAGCAAATCCTTCGCGATCTCCGCGGTCTGCTCACCTGCCGCGAACCGCCCACCGGCCTCCAGCCGCAACCGTTCACGAGCCACCCGACGCTCAGCGGACAGACCCCACCCTCGCCATAACGCATAGCAACGGCATACCGCAGGGATCACCGCACGTCACTACCCGATGCCAGACCGAAAACCTCAATAACGACCGGTCATACCTCGCCCACTTCACCCTCATGGGCGATCCGCAAATGGTGATTCAATATTTCCCCAATGGAAAATATATTCACCGTCTGCTTCCCTAAACGTAACTTCGACTCCGGCGGCTGGTAGATCGAATTCAGCGCGCAGCCACCCGTCCATTGCGAGTGCAGCAACTTCGGATCGGTAGTCACTCAATGGCGCTTGAAGCGAGACTACCTGAATACCAAGTCCTTCGGGATAGCGTGACGCCAAGATTTCTGCGTGCAGCGCCAGCCCAAAGGAGAGCCAAGCGGCATCTTTCCAGTAAAGTCCGCCAATTGGGTGGGATAGCCAAACCTGCTGGTGGATCCGCAGTGAGTGGTCGGCGGGCGGAGTGGATACAAGGGTGCGGGCTGTCAAGTTGGCAGCCAGCCCGCCAACCGGGCTGCGGAGTCGGTATTTGAATGATGTTTCCATGGTCGCCCTTAGTCGAATTTCAGCAAGTGGAATACGGAGCGACTGAAATAATTTTCGATCCCCATCCCGGTGTACCCTCTGACATGATCATAAGCGTGAGGCAGTCCGTCTCCATACAGGCGACTATGCGCCTCCATGAAAGTATCCACCTCGTCGGTTGATTTGCCGTCAACATCAAACCTGTTCATTCGCCCGAAGTCGTCGCCCGAGATCTTGAACGACAATATGTCGACCTCGAATCCGCGATCGCGGAGCCTCTGCGCGTACGCTTCTGCAGCTGCCCGGGTTTCCCACGCGTAGACGCCCTCTCCGTACTGACCTCGGGTGTCATCTGTTGGCCAGGGCTCACCACCTTGGCGCAATCGAGCTGCGTCAACTGGGTCTTGTATCGTGTGGTACTCGTGACAGGCTGCCAGCCCCAGAGGATCGGTCCACGTGTGTGGATTGTGCACGTAGGCAGTGGGGTTGGGAGCGGGGTCGAGCCCAAGAGGATCAACGGTGAGGTAGCGCGCGGTCTCCGGATCGTAGTGCCTGAAGTAGTTGTAATGGAGACCGGTCTCCGGGTCGAAGTACTGCCCAGGAAATCGCAGTGGCGTATAGGCCGTAGCCGTCCGGTTCCAAGCCGTCTTTCCCCAGAGCGTGCTGCGGGTCCGCCACGCAATGTCGCCCTGTTCGTCAACGAGTTCTGTCGGGGTGCCGACGAGGTCTGTGACGACCGCGTAGAAGCGACAGTCGATGTCCTCCTGGGAGGCGTCGGCTGCCGTAATGCGTTCCGTTTGAGTCAGGGGGCGTAGGCCGTCGTGGTCCCAGGTCAGGGTCAGCCCGCCCGATGACGTATCCGGCGCGTAAGCCGTCTGTTCACACAGCGTGGTGCCGTCCCAGGTGAAGTCGACCTGTTCCGCGATCGTTTCGGAGCCGTCTGCCGCAAGGCGCTGTTTCGCGATGCGGCGGCCCAGTGGGTCGTACAGGTAGCGCCAGGTCGTACCGTCCGGTGTGAGGACCGAGACCAAGCGGTCCTCCGCGTCCCACGTGTAGCGCCAGGTGTCCGGCTTGCTGGAGAGGCGCGGCTTTTGACGGAGTGTGATGCGGCCCGCCGTGTCGTGTTCGTAGCGGACTCCGCCCGCAGCACGGATTCGTGTCCCGGTGTAGGTACGCGGGCCCACCGCATCCTGACCCGGCATGGGGGTCGGCCAGGATGCCGATGTCTGGTTGCCCGCCTCGTCATATGCATATTTCTCCGTCCAGGCTGCCGCGTGGACCGCGGTGACCCGGCCTGCCGCGTCCAGGTCGAAGCGGCTGGATCCGTTGAGCTGGTCGTCGATGCCGACCAAGTTGCTGTCCGGGCGGTATGCGTAGGCGCGCTGTTGGATGCGCTGGTTGGCCGGTCCGAACAGCTCCTGTTTGGTCAGGCGGCCGAGGTCGTCGAAGGCGCTGGTGAGAGTCAGAGCTCCGCCGAGGTGGCGGGAGAGTTCGCGGCCTGCCGCGTCGTGCGCGAAGGTCAAGGCCCGCCCAGAGGTGCTCAGTTCGGTGCGGTTGCCTGCAGCATCGTGCTTCCAGATGCTGACCGCACCCATTGGGGTGGTGCGGCCGGTTCGGCGGCCCAGTGTGTCGTAGGTGTACGTCACCGTACGGCCGTTGACCGTCTCAGCCAGCAGGCGCCCTGCATCGTCCCGCTCCAGCGTCAGGTCTGCGTCCGGTCCGGTCGCCCGGGCAAGGCTGCCCATGACGTCGTACGCGTATGACGTCACCGCCCCAGCGGCATCCTTCTTCGCTGTGCGGCCCAGCACATCGCGCTCGAAGCGAATCAACGAACCGGAGGCTGTTGTCCGTGTCGTCAACTGGCCTGCTGCGTCATGGGTGTACGTCAGCGCCCGGTCGTCGAAGTCTGTTTCGGCTATCAGGCGGCCAGCCGCGTCGTACTCGTACCTCCAGGTGAGGCCCTGGGGGTTGGTGACCTTCCGGAGCTGGAGTTCCGTGTCGTGCTCGAACTCATAGCGGACCCCGTCCGCACCCGTGCGAGCCGACATCAGATCGAAGTGCGTGTACTCGAAGGTCGAGACCGCGCCCATCGCGTCCGTGTGCGAGGTGCAGTTGCCCTCCCCGTCGTACGTCCACGACTCCGTACTCCCGTCCGGAGCGGTGCGCCGGGCCAGCTTTCCCTCGACCGTCCACACCAGCCGCGTCCTCGCGCCCAGCGGGTCGGTGACCGCGACAGGACGTCCGAAACGGTCCCGCTCATAACGCGTCACAGCGCCTAAGGGGTTGGTGACTTCTAGAGGGAGGCCTGCGGCGTTGCAGCGGACCGTCGTCCTCGCGCCGAGTGCATCCGTCACCCCGGACAGGTGGCCCAGCTCGTCGTACGCGAAACGAGTCGTGGCACCCGAGGAATCCATCTGCTCCGTGCGATTGCCGAACTCGTCGAAGGACTGGGCGATGTATATGCCATCGGCTCCGGCGATGGAGACGGGCATTCCTTGGTCGTTGTAGCCGGCGCTGGTGTAGCGGCCGTCTGGACGGACGACCATCACTGTGCGGCCGGCCTTGTCGTACGCGTAGCTGATCGTGCGGCCCAGTGGGTCGGTGACGCTCACGGGACGGTCGTACCGGTCATATGTGGTGAGGGTGGTGGCCCCATCCGGGGCGATCTCTTTGACGACCTGAAGGTCACGGTTGACGTGGTAGCGCGTGCTGTGGCCCAGAGAGTTGGTGGCGGTGATGACCCGGTTTCCGGTCTGGGGATCGGTGTCGTCGTAGGTGAATGTGTTGCGCAGGTGACCGGCTTCGCCTGACTGAGAGATACATCGTGCCTGGTCGTCGTAGACGTACCTGTAGGACGAGTTGTTGGTGTCGGTCCAGGCGGTGATGCGGCCGAGTGAGTCGTTGGTGAAGCGGGTGGGTATGCCGGAGGATTTGGTCACCGTCGCCAGGTGGCCGTGTACGTCGTAGCCGAAGCGGACCAGTTCCTGGTCGCCACCGTTCTCTGACGCGTGGACGAGGTGCAGGGCGGTTATTCGGCCCTCGGCGGTCGTGATCTTGAGGTGATAGCCGGCCGAGTGCACGACGCCTGTCGGGGCGCCTTCGGTGTCGTACTCGAAGGTGAGCCACTGGCCCGAGCGGTCGATGATCTGCGCCAGGAGCGCGATGCCGTTGCCGTCGCCGCCCGGGGCGGCGAAGTCCCATATTCGGCCGCTCAGCTCGTCGGTGACCGTGTAATCGCCGTGGGCGTCGATGGTCAGCGGGTACCGGCCGCCCTCCAGGGGCAGAGTCGGCACGCCGGGCGCCGGGTGAGGGTAGGCCAGCATGGCCCCGTTGTCACGGATGAAAATGACGCCTTCGGCGTCGATCTCCAGGCGCTGGTCAGCGGTAGAGGTCCAGTGGGGGCCGAACCAGCGGCCGGCCTGGTAAGACGACTCGAACTGCCGGGTGAAGACCAGCGGCAGTCGGGCGGGCAGTGACACGTCGGTCTGGGACAGCGCCATCCGGCCGGTGGCCATGTCGATGGGGTCGCCGAACCACTTGCACTTCAGCTCCCGGGAAAAGTCCTTGAGCGCCCCGCCGACACCTCGGCGTGCGGCACCCGTGCCCGCTCCTCGGGCCGCTCCCCGGGCGGCGCCCTTGGCCAGCGCGCCCGCGCCCTTGGTTCCGATCAGGTTGGACAGCAATCCACCGGCGGCGTCTCCTCGGTCGCTGGACCACCCGGAGCCGATGATGCCCTTCGGGATCCGCTCGGGATGAGCCACCGTGCCGAGCAGATTCATCGCCAGCGCATGGTGCTGCTTGCTCCACTCCGCGGGATGGGTCAGGTTGTAAGGATCCAACGGGTTGAGCGTGCGCACCATCACCACCGCCTCGCCCGCACCCTTGGCGAAACCGCCGACCAGGTGCGCAAGCTCCATGCCCGAACTCAGCACATGGTCCTTGGCCTCGGCACCGAGCCGGTCACTGAACGCCGGCTTTTGCGGCGCCTGCTCCAAAGCCTGCTTCACACGGCGATACGCGTCGCGTGCCGCTTCGGTGCGCTGGCGGCGGGCCTCGGTCAGGATCTCCTGCGCCTCGCGTCGGGCCGCTTCGCCCGGGTCCTGGAAGCTACCCGGCTGGGTCGGCCTGGGGCCCGGATCACCACCCGCCGCGGCAACCTTGTTGTACTGGGTGGCGGCCTGGTTGTACTGGGCGACCTGCGCGTCATACACCTTGGCCGCGCTCTGACTCGCCCGTTGAGCACTCTCGTACGCCTCGATCGCGGCCAAAGCCTGCCCCTGCGCCCAGCTCACCGCTTCCCCGTACGCCTTCAGAGCCTTGCCGGCCTCCTCACACGAGTCGGCCGCCTTCAACCACGCCGGCGGCTGCATCCCGAACTTCTCCCGGAACGCGTCACCCGCCTTGCCCTGCCAGGCACCACTGTCCAGACCACGCAAACCCTGACCGACCGACTCGAACGCCTTGCCGAAGTCAGCCAGATGGGACGCCCGCGCCTGAATCGCCGGGGCGCTGCCGTGGATGAGTTCCCTGGGGTCATCGCTCTCGCCCAGCTGCCGCTCGGGGACATCGCCGCCCAGGCGGTTGCTCACACCTTCGCCGTAGTCCCGCACGCCCTCGGCGATCCGGTCGGCGCCCACCGAGGACAACCCGTCGGCCACCTTGTCCGTGACCCGGTGAGTGGCCTCGCCGACGCTCTCCTTCGCGGAATCCAGGGCGCCCTCAGCTTTGGCGCCGATGCTGTCGACACCACTCTTGATCGCGCTGCCTATATCGGGCAGGTCGAGCCCCATCAGCGCTCACCCCCCGCAGAACCCCCGGCAGAGCTCTGCTCTGCTTCGGGCGGGCCGTCCCACTGCCATTCGGTGTCCTCCTGCCACCCGGTCAACGGCGACGTCTCGAAGTCCTCCACCACCTGAGCATCAGCCTCACGCTTCGCGTTCTCGGCCTCCACGAAGGACTCCACGCTGTAGTCCGCGTCCATCACATGACCGATCACGTTGCCCTGGAGCATCGTGTCCTTCACGGACGTCTTCTCGATCTCCTCCTGAGTGGCATACGGGTTGCCGCCGACCTGATTCCACACCGTCTTGAACGTGTTCGCGGCATACCGTTCCTGCTCGTGATACAGCCCTGCGTTCAAGCCCAGCCCGAACGCAAAATCGCTCGCGTCCTGCATCAGGGTCCGTACTCCCCAGCCCCACCGGTCGCAGAACTCCGCGAAAATCTCCTGCAGGGCCCTGTCACCCAACTCCAACCCGGCCAGCTCCAACTCGTCGAAGCCCCGCCCCAGATTCGCATCGACATCGAGCCCGAGCTCCTTCAGCTCATCCATCGCCCGATTGATGCCCCTGGTGATCTCACCCAGCGACTCGGTATCCGCCCGGTACCCACCCCCGCCACTCATACCGCAGCCCCCACCCCATCCAGCGCCACCACATCCGGCACAATCCCGCGTACCGGCGGCAACATCATCGGAGCTGCACCTGCGACATCGACCGCGACCCCCACCAGCCCACCGATATCCGGAATCACCTGATCCACAAGCCGGGCCCCGAACACCGGCACCCACTCATCGATGACCTCGCCCCGCTGCCCGGCGAAGGACTCCAGCGTCTCCATGCTCGTGAAAGCGAACAACCAGCGGACCGGCCCCGTCGCCACCGAGAGCAACGCCCCGTCCACCACGGGCACCAGCACCTCACTACGCCGGAACTCACCCACCAGCGACCGAAGGTCCCCCTCACCAGTCCCCGCCAACTCCGTCAACCGCAACGCCAACGCCTCACCACGCATACCCGCCACCCCCGTTGCTCATTGCGTACGCGAACCCTCACCGTAACCGACAGGTCCGACAACCCTCCCTACGGCATGCGACACCGGACACGCAAGTGACGTAGAGAAGCCTAGTACTGCAACGGTCTTTGCGGTGACGGTTGGGCAGGTTCAGGTGGTATGTGGCCGCGCCGTTTGTAGTGGCTGATGCGGGCTTGGTGCTGCCGTCTGCGTCGCCAGTGTGACCAGTGCAGAACGTGGTCGACCGGGGCTGGCCGGCGGTATGTGAGGTGGTGGATCAGGCGTCGCAGTTCAGGGAGGCTCAGCGGGACGAGTCCGGGGGATCCGTTTCTGCTTTCCCTGTGCCGAGTTCGCGGGCCCGCAGGATCGTGAGGCAGGCGTGGGCGGCCATGGCGAGGGTGATGTGGCGGTGCCAGCCCGGGTAGCGACGGACCTGGTAGTCGTCCAGTCCGCACTCCTGCTTGGCGGTCTGGAAACATTCCTCGATCGCCCACCGGGCACCGGCGACGTGGATGAGCTCGTCGAGTGTGGTGCCGACTGAGCAATAGGCGATGTAGTAGGAGATCTCCTCGGGCCGGCGGACACTGCGACGGGCGATCACCCAGTGCCGCCGGTCTTCCCGGTGCCAGGGGCGGACCTCCACCCGAGCCCAGTCATAAACGCGGGGACCGTGGGCTCCGTTGCCGCAAGAGCGGCGCTTCCACTTCTGCCTCGGCAGGCCATTGAACAGGTCGTGCACAGGGTGGTCGATCGCGAAGCGGGTCACGACGGTGTCGTGGCGGGTGGTGGCCATCACGTGGAAGACGTCCGCCCGCTCCAGCTCGGTGCGCCAGCCTTTGGAGAAGCCATAGGCAGCGTCCGCGGTCACCCACCGGAACGGAATCTTCTCGTCGATTGCGCGGCGGACCATCGCCTTAGCGATGGTCACCTTCGTCTCGAAGCTGACCGCGTCGTCGATGCCGGCCCGGCGGCACCGGTCACGGTCCTCCGTCCACGACGTGGGCAGGTAGAGACGGCGGTCGATCAGCGTGCGGCCGCGTTCGGTGGCATAGGCGAGGAAGACCCCGACCTGGCAGTTCTCCGTCCGCCCGGCGGTGCCGGAGTACTGCCGCTGGACCCCGGCCGAGGCCATCCCCTTCTTCAGGAATCCGGTGTCGTCCACGATCAGGACCGCCTCCGGGGCGCCGAGGTGCTCGACCACGTAGTCCCGCACGTCGTCGAGGACCTCGCCGGCATCCCAGTCGATCCGGTTCAGCAGCCGGTGGATCCGGTCAGGGCCTGCGTGACCCGCCTCCTCCGCCAGCGCCAGCCGTTCTTCCGCTCGAGCGGAGCGATCAGCCCCTGCATGTACGCCAGAGCCGACTCACGCGGCTCCGACCTGGAGAAACGGTGCACGGACCGCTCGTGCAGAGCCTCCAGTTCACCAACCCACGCCCAGACCTCAGCAAGTTTCCCACCCATGATCAGGCCCAACGACCCGCATGCCCAACCGTCACCGCAAAGACCGTTGCAGTATTAGTGCCGTATCAGGCAACGTTCGCCCTGTTGTTGTCCCGTTCTATTGAACCGCGGCGGGAACGAGTCGCTGCTGTGGGCTGTTATAGTCCCGGCCCGACGAAGGGGGCCGCTCGTGGCCAAGGTCAACATCAGTCTCGATGCCGAACTCGTGGTGGAAGTAATGGTCCTGGCCGGTGTCGGCTCGCCCCAGGACGCCGTCGAAGCAGTCGTGCGTGACTACATCGCCCGGGGACACCGCACCGAGGCACGCACCGAGTTCAAGGAGCAGAGCCAGCACGAGGTCGAGGTCAAACCGCAGGAGCCCCAAGGCTGACCACTGTGATGCGTGACGTCGCTCCAGCTTGGTGCTGTCGCTGTCGGCGGAGGGCCTCACGCACGGGGAGATCTCTTCTCACCTGGCCGACGTCTACGGCGCGGAGGTGTCAAAGCAGACGGTCTGCACGATCACGGACTACACGAGCGCTGGGCTGCGGATGGTCTGGCGCTCACGCCGGAACACCGGCGTGGACACGGAGCCCTGTATGCCGGGCTGAACCGTGGGCGCCCGGACGTGGCCGGCCGCGGCGAGCCCTGGTCTGGTTCCCGTTGCCCAAAGCGCGAGCGGCGACCGACAGAAGCCCTGCTGACGCGCAGGGTGTTCCCGGGCCGTGCCGTACCGGTCACGCCCTGTGCAGAGGTGCAGGAGGGCGATGGTCAGTGCTGTCCTGCTCGTCTGGACCGCTTGCGGGGTTCTGTACAGACCGGATTGCCATGTGATGTCCAATCTTCCCCACGCGATAGCCGAAGGGAAGAGGCAAGTGTGTCCGGGGGGCGGCTAGTAGTGCTTCGTTAGGTTCTGGGCTGTCTGTGGCGGCTTCGTTGGGTGGGTAGAGGTTGTCCGCACGTGGTGCAGGTAACGACCCAGCACCTCAGTAGTTCCTGCAGGAGATCGAGGACCTGGTAGAGGGTCAGGCCGGTGTGCGGACTTTTGGGTCGAGGCGCCTGGAGGGTGAGAAATTCATGGGCGGTGGTGACGAGGGTGACGTGGTGGTGCGAGCCGTGCCAGGTGCGGCCCTCGAAGTGGGACAGTCCGAGTCCGTGCGATCCGCCAGCGCATCTTCGCCCATTGCACCGGGTCAGCGGCCGCAGTGGTGGCGGGCAGGTTCGATATCCAGTAGTCCGACGGAGTGTCGTGTCCGTCCGGCCATTCGACCAGGAGCGTCCGGGCGGGCAGGGCATCCAGCATCAGGCCCCGCAGATAACACGCACCCCATCGCCGCTGATCCCGCCGCGGCAGCGAGGCGAACACATCGGTAACGAACTCCGTTAACTCACCCCGGAGTCGTTCCACCTCCCCCAACCTCATGCCAGGACGATGTCCACCACCAGGTGAGATCACCACCGTAACGAAACACTACTAGGTGCCGGCGGTCTGGGTCTCGCTCACCGTTTCGCGCTGAGTAACTCCCGCTACCGGGGGTTTGTTGCTCGGGGGTGAGGAGGAACGAGAGGAGCATCACCGCGGCGGCTGCGACGGGCACGTAGCGGACGTCGGAGGCTCCGATGACAATGCCTCCGATGGCGCTGGCCACGCCGCTGCCGAGGTAGAGGCCCGCGATGTTGAGCGCCATGGCGGTCATGCCCGCCTGCGGTCCATCAGCGCCCGTGATGCGGCCCTGAATTGGAGGCGTGGGTCCCCACGCGATGATCGACCAGAAGGTGATACAGCCCCCAGGAGGATGGGGCTTCCGACCCCGCTGAAGGCCAGCCCCGAGGCCAGTGCGAGCGCCATAGCGTGTCCACCGACGACGAGTCGCAGGCGCCGGCCCGTGACGAGCCGGCGCCAAGTGGCGGCCGTCCGCGCGCCTCTCCCCCGGGCCGGTCCTGCTGTGCGCGCCTCCCTCCCCCCTTGGCTTCGCGAGCGGCGTCGCTACCCAACGGACATGGTGGCCGGTGGCTTTGGTGGGGTATGCAGTGTGCCGACCGCCGCTTGACGGGGATTCGAGAGGCCTGGCTCGCCGAGGCCGTCCGCCGCGAGCCCGCCCTCCCGTCGCCAAGAAGGCCCGCTCCGAAGCATCTTGTAGCGATTCCGCAACACACAGACTCTTCACATCGTATGACTTCGTGCGAAGATTTCGTCCCCCGTGCTCCGTGGGGCGGGCCGGGGTTACAAGGGAGAGCCTTCGTGAAGAAAACGACGTTCCGGGCCATGGTGGGCGCCGCGCTCGCGGTTGCCGCCGCCGCGGTCGTGCTGCCCGGCACCGCGGGTGCCTCTTGGTACAAGCATGCCGTTCCGGCCGGCTCAGGCACTGCCGACCGTCCAGCCGCCGACGCCTTCGGGCGGGTCGCGGATGCCGTGCTGACTGAGCGCACGGCCGCCCTGCTCGACGGCCCACAGCGCCGGCGGTCCGGGTCGCCCGCCAGTGGTGACGTGCGCCTGTCGGCCGGCTTCGTACGGTCGGAGGACGGCGCCGAGACCTCGTTGCGCGACCGGAAGAAGCGCCTGCGGGAACTGGGTGAGGCGTACACCGCCGCCGACACCGACGTGAAGGTGAACGACGTCGAGGTGCGCGGCGGCAAGGCCTCGGTCCGCGTCACCGAGTCCACCACGCTCACGTACAAGAAGATCCGGGGGAACGAGCCGGCCACCACCGGATTCCAGGCGTACCACGAACTCGCCTTCGCCAGGACGCCGGACGGCCGGTGGTCGCTCACCGGTATACGTCCCACCGATACCGGCCTCGCCGCCGTCAACGCCCCGCTCAAGGCTCCGCAGGTCCAGGCCGCGGCCGACAACGGGCTGCCGACCGCCACCCCCGCGTCCACGAGGCGGCCCTCGCGGCTGCCCGCCCGGAAGCCGACCAGCAACAGCAACGGTCTCGACTACGCGGCGATGGGAGCGTACGCGGAGAGGTACTGGAGCAGGTACAACCCCGCCTACCCCTCGTACGACAGCGCGGGTGCCGGCGGCGACTGCACCAACTTCGTCAGCCAGGCGCTGAAGGCGGGCGGCTGGAAGCACGCCCCCGGCTCCTGGGACGACTACCGCAAGTGGTGGAGCGACCCGAAGCTGGGCAACACCCTGTCCTTCGTGGGCGTCAACGAGTGGTCATGGTTCGCCCTCTCCAGCAAGCGGACGACCAACCTCTCCAACGTCTGGGCGATGGGTGTCGGTGACGTTCTCCAGATGGACTTCGACCGGAACGGATCCAAGGACCACACCATGATGGTCTCTTACCGGGACCGTTGGGGTACGCCGTACTTGACCTACCACTCCACCAACACCTACCGGAAGTCGGTGGCGAGCATCATCGCCTCCTACCCGAACGCCACGTACTTCGCCTACCGCACCTGACACAGCCGCGGCCCCCTCAGCCCTGGAGGAGGGGGCCCACGCTCGGGGGCGACGGGCAGCGTCGCGAGAACACCGGTTCCGCGCCTGGGCACGAACCGGGTCGAGCGCCCGTTCCATATTTACCCACCATGCCGGACATGCCTTGCCGTTACGCCGGAAGAAGCACCGATCGGCGGCCACGCGGACCGTACCTGGGACAAGCGGATCCGTGAACTGGTACGGCCCGACGTGCTCATCCTCGACGACTTCGCCATGCGCCAGCTCGGAGCGTCCCAGGCTGATGACCTCTACGAGCTGGTCAGCGAGCGACAGGGCAGGTCCCTGATCATCACCAGCAACCGGGCGCCCAGCGACTGGTATCCGCTCGTCGTGAACTTACCCCTGGGGAATAACGCGATCGTCCACAGGAGGAGAGAAGCGGACACCGCCGTTACGTAGCAGCGGTCCGGTTCCAGGACCCCCACTGGCCGTCGGACCTCTCCAGGAGCTGCGAGGGAGGACGAGTACTGGACGACACCGCCGCCCGGCACACCAGCCGATCAAGTCGCCGCTCGTTCAGTACTGCGACGACGCCCGTGCGATCAAGGTTCAATGAGACGCGCTCAGCCTTCGGCGAGACAGGACACAGAGTGCCCCATGTGACTGGGCACGCCAGTTGGCCCGGCTGGACAACTCCGATGCTCAGAAGTCGCTCCCAGGGGGGCGATCAGCCAGAGCGAGGCCCCTGCCGCACCGGCAGGGCCCACGCCGTTGGTGAGCCGACCAGGTTCACTGACGCCGCCCATCGCTCCTCCGGCAGCCCTGCACCCCTGTACCCCCCCGCATGCGCGTTCAGTTAGGCTAACCTTGCCTGGCTGCAGGTTCGAGCCCGGTGCCGCAGGTGGCAACCCATAGGACGGCAACCAACCCATTGGACGGAACGGGCAGAGGCAGGGCTCAGGTGAGAGACGGGGACCGGGCTAGTGCGCCGTCGTGCGCCCGCTGGGGCGGGACGCCCATGCGGATGACGGGCGTCCCGGATTCCGGCCCGGAGCTCGGGACGGGGCGGCGTGGATAGGATCGCGCTCACGGCCGGAGCCCTGTATGTCATTGTCCTGCTCCGCGCCGGAGGGACGTTCGCCGTCGGGTGGCTCGCCGGCGCCGGTGCCCGGCGCAGCAGGTTCGCCGAGCGGATCTCCTCGGCGAAGTTCCGGCGCGCCGAGCGGGCGATCCAGCGGTGGGGCGCGCCGGTGGTGGCCGTCTCCTTCCTGACCGTCGGCTTCCAGACCGCCGCCAACTTCCTCGCGGGCAGCATGCGCATGCCGTTGCCGCGCTACCTCCCCGCCCTGTTCGTGGGCGGAGCGGCCTGGGCGCTGATCTACGCGACCGTGGGGCTCGGCGTGCTAGGAGTGCTGGGAAGGCTCTTCGCCGAGCAGACGGCCCTCGGGGTGTCCGCCGTGGCCGTACTGCTCCTCGCGGTGTGCGGGGTAGTGGTGTACCGCAGAAGGAGGGCGGCCCTGTCCTCCCGTGACACCGTGGCCGAGGAATCATGAGCCCGTCCCGCGAGGGCGGATGCCGCGGCGGGCGAGATGGACGCGCACGCGGCCTCAGCTCTCCCGTCGAACAGCGCACGGGGATCGACTCGACCGCATGCGGGAGATCGCGGCAGCCGTACCCCATGCGGCAGCGGCGAGCAGCAGTGATGGCTGACAACTCCGTATCGCTAATCCCGGTCGCGCCTGCTGGCCTGAGCCGCCGGGCCCAGAGGTTCGTCGAGGTGGACGGCGTCCGTGTCCCCCGGCAGGACATTCGGCGACGCCACCGCGACGCGTGGATCGGGTACGGGATCCCCGCTGCGGAGATCGAACGGGCCGCGGCCTTCCAGGACCGCTGGGGTGGGATTGCCCTGCCTCCTGCCCCTTTCTATGAAGGCGGCCCCCGCATCCCGGACGCGGACCTTCCCGAGGGCTCGGCCACAGAGGGATGGTAGTTTCCGGCAGGGAGTTGCCGGGTGTCCATGGCCTACGGATTCATGATCGGTCCCGAAGGCGCGTTCGGGATCGACGCCTACCGCTGGACACCCCTGCATACCAGCACAGACGGATGGGTGGAGTCCTTGGCCCTTGCCGCCCACGCCCATCGCTGGGCCGAGACCGTCACAAGGATCAAGGGCAAGGCGGTGGAGGCATTGGACCTCGGCGGCTACGACCCGGTACCTGAAGTGCAGGGCCTGACCGAAACCCGGTGGCGAGGCAAGGACTCACTCATCGCCGTCTACCGAGGCGAGACCGTCGGCCTTGACGCACCTCAATGTCTCGAAGCCCACGTCTACGGCGGCCTCGACGAGTGGGGGCTCCACGGCGGCTGACCGCTCGACCTACGTGACCGGACGGGCCAACTATCGCTCAGTCACCATGTGTGTGCGCGAGCGCGCGGGAAATGGAGATGCTGGCTCCTGGCCTGCGCAGGCAGGACCTCGGCATGTCGACCGATGTGAGTGGACTGATCGAGTGTCGGCCGGGGGCCCGGCTGTGGGGCCCCGACAACGAGGACACCGTATGGGAAGCCGGCATCGACCTCTTCCTGCTGAACAGGGGCAACGCCTACGACGGATTGGCCTGCCTCCTCGGAATCCGCAACTCGTTCGGCTTCCACCCCCCTGGCCGAGGGGCGCGGCCTCCCGGATGACGCCTCCGATGGGCTGCGCAGTGAGTACGCCGCCTACGGTGGCCCGGACGACGTGCACGGCACCACCTGACTGACATGGGCCGAGCTCGCAGCCACCGACTGGCAGGAGACAGACGCCACCGGCACGCGAAGCCGCGCCTCGGCCGCGGGGGCCGATACCGACTGGGGCCGGTCTGGAGCTCGAACGTGGAGGCGGCGGCCGGCCCTGGGTGATCAGGGCGGTGACGTGCAGGATCCGGTAGAGGAGTTTCTTGGGTTCTGCAGCCGCGAGTTCGCCGTCCAGCAGGGGGACGCGGGTCCGGGCGAGGAGGTCGATCGCCGCGAGGCGCGAGGTCGGCCCATGTCAGCCAGGCGGTGTTGAGCGGGAAGTGGCGGGAGGAGAAGCGGCCGAAGCCGGTGCTCTTGCCGCACCGGATGTGGACCTCGACGGTGGTGTGTCCGCGGTGGCGGACCTCCAGTAATTGGGCCGATCCGGATGTGAACGGGGTGTCGGTGAGGATGACCTGGTGCCGCAGGTCCTCGTCCTGGTTGAAGAGCGAGAGCTGGGCTCCGGGGTGGGGACGTTCGCGCCGCCGCCGCATGGATCAGCATTCTCTGTCCGGGGCGCACACCCGCGACATCCACCAAAGCCTGCCGGGCGGTCATCGCGGCCAGCGGCAGCGCGGCGGCCTGCACATGGGTCAGCCGGGCGGGCTTGCGGACCGTTCGATGCGGGCAGCCACGCCAATGCGCAGCGCACTTTCGTGGCAGCCCTGCACGCCGCGGCAGAAGGAGGCGACCGCCGTCTGGGCGCCCACATCCTGCAATGCATGGCCCGGCAGATGTCTCACCTCGGCCACGTCGACGACGCCCCCGACCTGGTCGCGCTCGCCCAGTACGGCGCCCGCCGGCACCTCTCCCCCGCCACCACATCGATGCTCGTGGCCCTGGAGGCACGCTTCCAGGCGATCCTCGGCCGCATCGACGACAGCGAGGCGGCAGCCGACCGAGCCCTCGCCGCCTTCGACCGTGTCAACCCGGCCGACGAGGACCCTCACATGGCGTTCTTCGACGCAGCCGAACTCCAGGCCACTCTCGGCATGGCGCACCAGATCGCTGCCAGGCACCTCGACAAGGGCACGGCCCGCACCCGCCACGTTCGTCTGTCCGCCGACCTCGTGGGCGCAGCCCTCGCCGCCCGCCCTGACCATCGCCGGCGCAGCCGGGCCTTCGAGCATCTCGGCCTCGCCCGTACCCACCTCGCCGCCGACGACGTCGATGGAGCAGCCGAGGAGACCACGCACTGCCTGCAGATGCTCGGCACCGTCCGCTCCCGCCGCGTAACCGACCGGCTCGGCGAGCTGTACGCGGAAGCCGAGCCGGTCGCAGAGACAGCACCCGAGCGGGAACTGCGAGAGCGGATCCACAACCACCTCGCCGCGGCAGGCTGAGCGCAGCCGACCGAGTGAGGTCGGCGGCCGGTGACGCAGCGAGGGGCTGCCAGCCCGGCAGGTCAGAATTGGGCACGGCCTCCGATGTACTTCGTCTTCTCACACGCCATACGGTTGGACCCCTTGAATTTCACGCAGAGCTTTGTGTCGGTACCGGTCTGCAAGTTCGACCACGTGTGACTCAAGCTCTTGCCCACACGCTTCGCTGTCGCGGTATCGAAGCGCCTGCCGTCCCAATACAGCGTCACCGCCCTGCTCTCGCCCGTACGGCCCGAGACGGCGATCAGGGCGTGCTGGGACAGGCCGTAGTCGAGCGGCCGGGTCGGCCTGGCGTGTGAGACAGATCGGCAATGACGGCGCCGCGGATGGCGCCCAGGGCGCGGGCGACGTTCAGCAGCTGGTACGCCTGCGCGCGGCTGATGCCGAACTGCGCGGGCGCAGTACGGCTCCCACGGGCCTTCTCACAGGTTGCGTGGGTCGGTGTCAGTGCTGGGGGCGACGATGTTCAGTATCTACTCTGTGGACGAGAGGACACCGTGAGCACCACCTTCGCCCTGACCGTGATCGAAGAGCACGGCGCCCGTCCGGACCTCGCCGGGCTCATCGAGAGCGTGCACGCCACGATCTGTGTGATCGCCGAGGAGTTCGACGTTCCGGAGATGATGCTGACGGTGGTGCTCACCGGTGACATCACGGCGTCGGTCCGCGCGCACAGCGAGATCGAGCGGGACTTCACCCCCGAGCGGTCCGGCGGCGGCATCGTGAAGGGCAAGACGATCAGTCTGGTCCGTGACTTCAGCGAGACGGTCATCGTTCTCGATGCCGGCGATGCGACAGTCAAGGAGGAGTTGGACCAGGTGGAGCTCCTTCACCTGATCGCGCATGAGTACGGGCATGCCATCATCGGCCGACTCCGCGCGGTAGCCGGTACACGGCCGCCCAAAACAGCCCGTGACAAGACGCCGGAGGAGGCGGCCGCGATCTGGGCGTACGAGGCCGCCGACGAGTTCCGGTGCGACATGTTCTCCAACGCACTCCTGGGCCAGTTCGCCACCGTAACGCCGCGCGATGGCGGAGAGTCCAGGCCGCTTAACCTTGCCGACTTTCTCGGCGAGGACTACCGCAACGCTTTCTCCGACCTTCTCGATGATGTGCACCCTGGATGGGCCGATCTCGTCCACGCCTACCGAACGCACAAGATCGGCCTGAACGAGATGTACGGAGACTTGCTCTTCGACACCGCCGCGATGCTCAACCTGATCGCACACGCGGACGCCGTGGAGAAGGCTCGCGGGAACGAGCCCCTGCTGACCGGTTACGCGGACCACCCTGCAGTCCAGCAGCTTCTGGGCCCTGTATGGACGCACATCCGCGAGGTGCTGAATACGACTGGGACCCTGCCGCCGCTGGCCGACTTCGCAGCCGTGGACCGCGCTCTCCAGGACTGCGGCCGGCAAATGGTGGCCATGTGGGCGTCCCTGGGTGTCACCGCGCATCTGACAGAGGACGACCAGACTGTACGTCTCGGTGAGTTGACGGGCAGCCTGAGCGACTCCGTGAACGCCTCCCTCGGGATAACGCGTTCGCGTGCGTGCGAGTGGATACGCCGGTTGCCACATGTGGACACCGGTGGATCACGGCTCACATCAAGACCATTGCGGATGGCTCGCCCGCCAGCCCCGTCAGTCACCCGGCCAGGCCGACGGCCGGGAAACAGCGCCGGCGTTGGCAGCGTCCTGACTTCGCGCATGACGGAGGCGGCAGGCCGGCGCGGGTGCCGCCCCCGGCATGCGCGAAGTCAGCTCCGCGCGATAACCCTTGCATCAGAACGAGCGCCACTGCGGCGCTCGCACCGACGCCGGCACGTGGCGCCCGGGCCCCGGCCGATATGTGTCGGCCGGGGCCCAGCTCCCGTCAGCCGGTCTCGCGCCACCAGGCGGGAGACACGCTGAGTTTCCACACGTCACCCGTCGGCCCATGGGTGGCGGCGTCCACGCGGACCAAGATCCTCACGCCGGACTCGGGAACCCGGTAGCGGTGGAAGTCCGCGGCCGTCCCGTCGTCGTCCGGTTCGACCGAACAGCCGAGGCCGGTGATCGCGGCGACCAGGTCCTCGAAGGGCACCCGAGGGGCGAAGTCGCCGTACGCGCTCCGGAGGGGTGCCGGCACGGCCGACTCCGTGTCCCACCGCAGCCGGTGCACCTGAACGCTGATCCCGAAGCAGGGCCAGGCACCGTGCTCCTCCTGGAACGACAGCTCCACGAGCCCGTAGTCACGCCGCAGCAGACCTCCGTCCGCGTCGTCGACGTAGTCGGTCCCCAGCCGGTCCACCCACTCGGCGGGCTGCGCGCCGATGCCCACGCCCAGTACGTCGCCGCGGGCGGCGACGTGGGCGTAACAATCCAGATCGGACATCTACATCTTCTCCATTGCCTCGATCAGCGCCTGCAGCTCGGCCGTCCGGTCGTTGCTGAAGCGCCACTGCGGATTGCGGCCTTCCTTCATGGCCTTGGCGCTGGACTCAAAGACCTCCTTGGCGCCCTTCGTCACCCTGATCATGTCCGCGCGCACCTTGGGGTCGGACTTGATCGTCGCGATGACGGCGTCGACCTGCTTCTGCGTGGCGATGCCGCGCGACAGCCGGAACGCCTCGCCCCGGATGCCGCCCTTGCCGTCGGGGCGCAGGACTACCTCCATGCCGTCCTTCATGTTGACGTGAGCCCCCTTGGTGACCCAGTCCTGGTCCACCTGGCCGACGTGGTCGATCTCAAGGCTGCACTTGTTCTTCTTGGCATTGTGGACCAGGACGGGCGTGCTTCCGGCGAGCACGTAGTACGTGTGCAGCCGGGCGACGGTGAGGTTGTGGACCGTCTGTGGAACGGTACTCGCATCGACCGCGATGATCTGCGTGGACGTTCCCGTGCTGGTGCGCAGCCACGCCCCGGGCGTGAGGTCGACGGCGTAGGTCCAGCCGTCGGGGCCGAGCGTCCGGAACGGGTGGTGATCGGTCGCCGTGATCGTGTCCGTGCGGTCGCCGGCCGTGCCGTCGGTGTCCACGGTGACTGTGACGAGTCGCTTGTCCCCGGATCCAGTGATCAGGTCGGTCACAGGTTCCGGCCGGGTGTGGCCCGTCTCAGGATCGGTGGCCAGGACCTTGTCGCCCTCGCGTATCCGCTCGATCGGCGTACTGGTGCCGTCGCCCATGAGGACCAGAGTTCCGGCCGGAAAGCTGTTGTCCGTGACACTTCCAGCGACGCACGTGGCCTTACGGGCGTCCCTCACATGGTCTCCGGTGAGGACCTTCTTGCCGACCTTGAGCCAGCGCAGTACCACCAGCGCGCCCATGGCCCGGTCGAGCCCGCTGAGCTCCTCCTCAGTGGCGAGGTCCTTGCCCGTGACGGCCTCTATGACGCCCTTGCCGTCCCCGATCCCGGGCATCAGGTCCAGCAGCAGACCCATGCGGCGCTGCTGCTCGTCGGCGTCGAGTCCGGAGGTGCCGGAGCTCCAGGTGTCCTTGATGTGGGAGAAGTCGAACTCGATACCGGGCATCTCCTTGAGCTTCTCGGCGCCCTTCTTAATGCCCGGCACGTGCTTGTTGAGCTCGTCCATGCCCTTGTTGGCCTGGCCGATCCCCCGGTTCATGTCCCCCATGCCCTTGTTGGCCTGGCCGATCCCCTGGTTCAACTCCTCCATGCCCTTGTTGGCCTGGCCGATCCCCTGGTTCATCTGCTCCAACGCACCGTTGACCTCGCCCAGCGACTTGTTCATGTCGTCCATGGCCCGACTCATCTGGCGCAGACCGGCGTTGATCTGGCCGAAGTCCTTGCCCATTCCCTCCAGACCAGTCCTAATGCTCTTCGCGGCCTTCTGGAACTCCGGGTCGCCGACGATGGCAGCCAGCGCGAAGATGATCTGCAGGAAGGCGACGGTGACCTCGGCCAGGGCCAGGACGGTCTGGATGGTCTGGTTGACCTTCGCCAGCCGGTGATCGACATCCTCCCGTGCGGCGGTGTAGGCGGCGTGGATTCGCTTCTCCGCCTCAGCCCTGGTGGCCGGGTCGGCGATCTTGGAGGGGTCCTGCTTCACCGCCTCCTTCAGCTGCTCGAATCCGGCGAGTTCCTTGCGCAGATTGGCGAAGTGCTGGGTGCTGTCCTTGTGCAGGTAGTGAATGGCGTATCCAGCCACGCCAACGCCGACGCCGACCCGGATCGCCTTGTCGGCGAACTCCCGGTAGCAGGCAGGCTTCTCCAGCAGCGGCTTGGCTCCACAGCCGGAGTACTTGGCGGCGGCCTTGACGATTCCCGCGATCTTTTCGGTGGCGTCAGCGGCCGCCTTGCGGTTCTCGATACCCTCGGCCGCCGCCGCGGTCTTCTCCCCCAGGCCCAGGCAGAGAAAGACCGCCAGGACCGTCAGAAACGCGACAGTATGCCGCGTCATACGGTGATGCATGCGCGAACCCAGAGTCCTCGGACGAGAACTCCCCCTTTAAGTTACCGATCAGTAGCGTACATGGCGCCGCCACCGATCAGCGCGAACGGACAGGTCACAGTGGTCGGTTGATCCAGTAAATGACGGACAGCTGACCGACGGACGCGATGCGCACGTCTTCGTCATCGGGGGTCACCGGCGTCCCACTGGCGGAAGCCGCAGGGGCCGGCCGCCGCGGCGTCCAGGACGTCCCAGACCGTCTCTTCCGCGCGCTCGGGCAGCCGGTGAGCGCCTTCGCGGCCTGCGCAGAGAGCCGGACCGCGTACGGCTGACCGGTCACCGGCGCTTCCTGCAAATGTCCTCCAGGCGAAGAAGCGGTCTCGTCCTTGCCGGAGGCGAGGACCCGTCGACCGCCGGGACGGAGTCAATGCGGGCCTGCCAGACGTGGACGACCTCGTACAGCGTGGTGAGGGAGAAGGTGCGGCGAGACGCGTGGCCAGAGCGCGGCGATCGCCGCCAAGTCGAAGAACGCGAGCACGGTCAAGAGCAAGCTGAGCGCTGCACCCGTTACCCAGTCCAGGCCAGCAAAGCCCACCCACGATGCCCCCGGATGGAGCACGTCGCGAAGATGCCAGGTGGCGGCTGCCTTCACGACGACTCGCTACACCGGCCAGGCTCCACGCCAGGTACGCGACGCGTACGACGCCTGGCAGGAGCGCGATCCCGGCCTTGTCACTCCACTGCCGTGCCACAATCCGCCCCTTTGGGCCGTCCGGCCCGGCAGCCAACCCAAGGACTTGGCGCATCCGACCCAGGGGTGCATCCAGTACGAGGAACAGCAGTAGGCCCCGCCCTCCCGGCATAGCGGGCGGCGGCCGCGCGTCGCCGACGGCAGAGCCCTCCCGACCTGCGGTACCACTGGTACCGTTGGTGCTATGACGGAACCCAAAGCCATGAATCTGCGCTTCCCCGACCCGGAGCAGCGGGCTGCGATCGCTGCCGCCGCCAAGCAAGAAGGGGTGAGCCTGCAGGAATACATCCTCTCCGCCGCCTACGCCCGCGCGACCGCCGTCGAGCAGCGGTTCCTGGACGGCTTCAAGGAGTCGATGGCGCGCAGCGGCGCCGCGTTCGCCGCCGAACCCAGCACCGCCGACCCCTCCCAGGAGCAGCGGGCCGCCGAGCAGCAGGCCCGTGCCGAGCTTGAGCAGCAGAAACGGGGCCAGGCCGCGTGAGTCAGCCCGAACCGCTGCACCCGCTCGACATCACCTTCCTCCTGCACGCCGCCGAGCTCCTCGACGGCGACCCACAGGTCGACGACCTCGGACCGCTGTACGCGGCCGTCGCCCGAGTCAACGCCAGCGCCATGGAACGCGACATCTACGGCTCCCTCCACCTCAAGGCCGCCGCCCTGCTGCAGACTCTGGCGAAACTGCCGTGCCTCGAGCACTCGGGCGAGGCCTTCGCCTGGCACTCCACCGAGGCCTACCTCACCTTGAACGGCCACCGGCTCGACTACCCGCCCAAAGCAGCCGTCGCCCTCGTGCGCGACGCCGCCGCCGGGACGCTCGGCGTCGCCCGCATCGCCCGCCAGCTCCGCGACTGGACCGCCAGCTGACTCTCCCGCACCTGACCGGCGCCCCTGAGGAGCGGAACCATGGCCTACTCGACGTACATACGCCCATCGGCGGAAACCGGCACGACCCCGAGCTGACTGACCAGTGCGCCCCTCCTCGTCGGGGACGTACCCAGAGCACGACTCCACCCCCCAGGCAGTTCCCCACCCAGCGTCGCCGCTGCGGGCCGGCGAGAACTAAAGCAGCGCCCCGCCCACGAGCGCAGACCAACTGGTCCGGGTTCGCTCGCCCATCCGCGGGGGACTGATATTCATGGGAGCGGGAACGACGCGAAGAAGGCTAGCAGCGGTTCCGATCATGGCCTCTGCCTCCCCACGGCTATACGAAAAATCTTTGGTGACCTCGTCAGCGTGTTCCGCACCCGATGCCTGATCGAACGCCGCCTTGTAGATCGCGCGCGCTCGGTGGTCTTCAGGGCCGACTTCGACTCGGTCGACAGTCGGCGGGGCCGGTGCGCGGCCGGGTCGGTGTCGGCGTGGTGGCCGGGTTTCCGGCGGAGTTCACAGAGCTCATAGCTGTGCTTCCATTTCCGTCTTGCGACGCACCTGATGCACTCCACGGAGGAGAACGGCGTCAAGATCGACGCCGTCACACAGGTGCTGTCCGCGTTCACCTCAAAGTCCACCGGGCGGTACACGCGAACGTGCACCACGCGCCGTGGCGGCCTCGCAGGGGTGTAGGTGCCATGGAGAGGCTTTGCCGTCTCAGCCGATTTCCTTGAGGAACTGCCGTTGGTTGTCCAGGAATCCGTCTGCGAAGAGCGAACGCGGGGAGAAGAGTGCGGTGAGCGTGGTCTTGAGGTCGGACTGCTCGATGGAGTGCTTGACCAGTGAATGGGCCGCGTCGGGGTAGCGCTTGACCGTCAATACGCCGCCTGCATCCAGCATCTTGCGGTAGATGCGCTCGGTGTCAGCGGTGTCCACGTTGATGTCATGGCCTGCGAGGGTCAGCATCACCGGTACGCCCCGCAGGGCGCGCAGGTCTTGCGTGGCGTCCGCGGTGTAGTTCTTGGAGATGAAGCGCCAGCGGTCGGCGGTCATGCCGTCGGTGTCGCCCCGCATGGCCTTGGTGTACTCCTCGAAGGGTGCGTGGCGTTTCAGCAGCCGGCGGGTGGTGTCGCTCCTGGCGATCTCGGCCTTGGTACGGGCTGCCGATGCCCCGTCGGCGCGCAGCTCGGCGAGGAGGTTGTAGCGGCCCTGCTGCAGCCAGTTGATGGCGGGTGAGACGGCGATGACGAAGCTCACCGGTGTCTTGGCGGCGACCTTCGGCAGGACCCAGCCCGCCTGGCTGGCGCCCCAGAGCCCGATCCGGTCGCCGTCGATGTCCGGGCGGGCGCGCGCCCAGGCGATGGCGGCGGCTGCCTCGTTGGCCCGGTCGTCCATGGACTGGTCGAGCCAGTCGCCGGGTGCGCCGGCGACGCCGGGCTTGTCCCAGGACAGGGAGGCGTACCCGGCCTTGGCGTTCGCTTCCCACGTGGGCTTGTAACCGTCGTCGTGGCTGGCGTCGACGGGCCCGTCACCGTGGAGGTACACGACCAGTCCGTGGCGCTTGCGGCCGTCCTTGGGCGTGGCGAGTACGCCGTTGAGGGTGTGGCCGCCGTGGCGGATCGAAACCCGCTGCTCGTCCATGTCGTAGGAGTGCTGCCACAGCACCACACCGACGAGACCGGCGGCCACGACCAGGACGCTGACGAGTGACCACACGGCGATGCCGAGCCCGCATCGCCGGAACTGGGTTGTTGGGCACATGAGATCTGACCGCCTCTGTTCAGGGGTACGCGTGGCGCTTGAAACTATCACAGACGAAACGGTCGTAGACTTCATGATAGATTCAGATTGTTGTGGGTGGCAATGAGAAAGGGGGCACGGACATGGGACTGGACGCGATGGGCACGGGCACTGGACCGGTGACAGTGCGGCGGGGTGTTCCGGCTGGAGCCGAGCGGCGGGCGGCCGAGCTGTACTGGGACGCCTTCGGCCGCAAACTCGGCCCCGCGCTGAACCCGCCGGACAAGGCGGTGCCCTTCATCGCCGCCCACCTGAACGCCGATCGCGCGGTGTGCGCGCTCCTCGACGGGCGGCTCGTCGGCCTCGCCGGCTACCAGCTCGGCGGCCGGGCCCTCACCGGAGGATCGGCCGCCGCCGTGCTGCGCGCGTACGGACACCTGCGAGGACTGCACCGACTCCTGCTCCTCGCCCTGTTCGAACGCCACCCGGCCCCTGGGCAACTCGTCATGGACGGCATCGCCGTGGACCCGGACATACGCCGCCGCGGCGTCGGGAGCCTGCTCATCGAGGAAGTGGCCGCCGTCGCGGCGGAGCAGGACTGCCGGGAGGTCAGACTGGACGTGATCGACACCAACCCGCGCGCCAGAGCCCTGTACGAGCGGCGCGGCTTCACGGCCGTACGGACCGAGCAGACCCCCTACCTGCGCAGGCTGCTGGGCTTCGGCGCGGTGACCACCATGCACCGCCCCGTCGGAACCAGAGGAGCGAGAAAACTGTGAGCGCCGAAGCGGACCACGTCGAGGTCCCCACCCGCATGCTCGTCCACGCACTGATCCGCGAAGACGGCACCGTCGGCACGGACGAGCTGTACACCATCGCCAACACCCTCGGCATGAGCGATCAGCAGGTACGGCTGTGCATCAAACGCCTCGTGACCGAAAAACGGTTCACCCACGAGGGGCGAGGCCGCAAGGCGAAGCTGCATGCCACCGAGGACACCAAGCGTGCCCTCGCCCCCAACGCTGACTTCCTCCGGCACGCATTCCAGCAGGACGCCGGGCTCGCACCCTGGGACGGCATCTGGCACCTGGCCGCCTTCGCGATACCCGAATCGGCGCGCACCGCCCGCGACTCCCTGCGCGAGACACTCGTCCACCTCGGGGGCGCCCCGCTCCAGGGCGGACTGTACGTCTGCGCCAACGCCTGGGAGCCGTACGTCGAAGACGCGGCCCACCGCCTCGGCGCCCACGGCGCGCTTACCCTCCTCACCACGACGGACCTGCGCAGGGGCGACACCAAAGAGCCTGCCGAACTCGCCCGCCGCCTGTGGCCCCTGCAAGAGATCGCCGACCGCTACCACCGCCTCAGCCGCATCGCCCAGCCCCGACTCGACCGGCTCACCGGCCCTGCCGGACTGTCCCCATCCGCACTCCTCACCATCGCGGTCGAGTTGGCCGCCGAACTCACCCGCTCCATAGAGCCCGACCCGCTGCTGCCGCCTCAGCTCCTGCCCCAGCCCTGGCCCGGCACCCAGGCCCGAGAGCTCATCGCCCGGTGCTGGGCAGCCCTGCACGAACGAGACCACGGCGAAGCCCGCCCGGCCCTCTTCCGCCTCTACGCCGACATCACCCGAGAAGCAGCAGACCGGGCACAGCGCTTCACCCAGGGCCGCCGCAACGCGAGCAGCGGGCACTGACGTGACAGGCGTGTACTGCGGGGCCCCTGGTACAGGGCGACGATGGAAGAGGCCACGTCGTCGCCCGCTGCAAGCAGTGCGATCACCACCGTGCCAGCGGGCTGGAAGGAGCAGCCGGCCATGGATGCAGAGGGGTTCCGGGCTGATCTTGGTCCCGCCGGACGAGCGGAGCTGGGCCCTTCGCCGCCGGGTGGGCTGCTGGATGTGCTGGGCGTGGCAGCGATCGTGCTGGACGCCGACGGGCGGATCGTGTTCTGGAGCCCGCAGGCCCAGGCCTTGCTGGGGTACAGCGCTGAGGAGGCGCTCGGCCAGTTCGCGGCGCAGCTGCTGGTGGCGGAGGAGCATGTTGATCTCGTGCTGCGGTTGTTCGCCCAGGTCATGGAGGGTGAGGGGAGCTGGGCGGGCGTCTTTCCGGTGCGCCACAAGGACAGTGGCACGCGACTGCTGGAGTTTCGCAACATGCGACTGCTGGACGACCGCGGCGATTTGTACGCCCTCGGCCTGGCCACTGATCAGTCAACGTTGCAGCGGGTGGAGCGGGACCTGGCGCTGTCGGTGCGGCTGGTCGACCAGTCACCGATCGGGCTGGCCGTCCTGGACACCGATCTGCGGTACGTGATGGTCAACCCGGCACTGGAGCGGATCAACGGTCTGCCGGCCGAGGAGCACCTCGGGCGGAGTGCGCGAGAAGCGCTGCCGTTCCTGGACGCCGACAGCATCGAGTCCGGGATGCGCCAGGTCCTGGCCACCGGCATTCCGCTGCTGGATCAGTACATCATCGGCCGGACCCAGGCCGACCCCGACGCCGAGCACGCCTGGTCGATCTCGTACTACCGCTTGGAAGACCCTGGTGGGACGGTGCTGGGCGTGGCCACCTCGGCGGTGGATGTCACCGACCGGCACCGCGCTGCTCTGGATGCCGACCGGGCCCGTCATCGGCTGGCTGTGGTCGCCGACGCCTCGGTGCACATCGGCACGACACTGGATCTTGAGCAGACCTGCCGCGAGCTGGCCGATGTTGCCGTGCCGGAGCTGGCCGACATGGCAGCCGTGGACGTGCTCGACTCCGCTCTGACGGGCCAGCGCACCATCGTTCCCGCCGACGGACCGGCGCTGTTCCGCGCCCTGGCTGTCGCTGTCGCCTACCCCACCGAGGCCGCCGCGGCGGCCGACCCTCCCGGCGAAGTCACCCGCTACGACGCCGACCGCCTGGTCACCCGGGCCGTCAACACCAGCCGGCCCGTCATGGTGCCCCACGTGGGCGAGGCCGATCTGTCCCTCATCGCCCGCGACCCGCGGGCCGCCGCGCTGATGGCCCGGGCCGGTGTCCACTCCTACCTGGCTGTGCCGTTGATCGCGCGCGGTGAGGTCATCGGCGCCCTGGACCTCGTACGCGCCCGAAACCCGCAGCCCTTCACCGAAGACGACGCCACCCTGGCCGGCGAGCTGGCCGCTCGCGCCGCCGTCTGTATCGACAACGCCCGCTGGTACCAGCAGCAGCGCGACACCGCCCTGGCCCTCCAGCGCAGCCTCCTGCCCGACCCACCGCCGCGGCTGTTCGGCCTGGAGGTCGCCTCCCGCTACCAGCCGGCCGGCGTCGCCAGTGAGGTCGGTGGCGACTGGTACGACATCCTCCCGCTGCCCGACCACAAGACCGCCCTCGTCGTCGGCGACGTCATGGGCAGTGGCATCAAGGCCGCCACCACCATGGGACGACTGCGTACCGCCACCCAGACGCTCGCCGGCCTCGACCTTGAACCGACCGAGGTGCTCCGCAACCTGGACCGGATCACCGCCGGCCTGGACCCCTACTTCGCCACCTGCACCTACGCGCTGTACGACCCCCACAGTGCGCAATGCCGCATCTCCACCGCCGGCCACCTGCCACCCGTCCGTATGCGGACCGGCCACGCCCCCGAACTGCTCGACCTGCCCACCGGCGCGCCGCTGGGCGTCGGCGGCGTCCCCTTCCGTACCACCGCCATCGACCTCGACCCCGGCGACCAGCTGGTCCTCTACACCGACGGCCTGGTGGAGACCCGGGACCAGGACATCGACACCCGCCTGGACGCCCTCGTAACGCTCCTCGGCGGCCCCCACCGCGAGCTCGAATACACCTGCGACCACCTCCTGGCCGCGCTGCGCCACCCCGACGACCACGACGACGTCGCCCTGCTCATCGCCCGCATACGCCGCTAACCCCGACCCCAGCAGCCGCAACTCCGACGGATCGAGCGCCTGGGACAACCGAACAACGGCTGCCATATCTCCCAGCGCGGAGTCCGCGCCGGCGTCGAGCGGGTTCATTGTGGTCAGTATCCGCCGCCCCGCATGCGGCCGCCCATCCGGCTGCCCGCGACCACCTCGCCGGCCGCATCCGCCGCGAGATGAGCAAAGGGCCCTGTGCGGTCGCCACCGTGATCGACTCCCAGTCCGTCCGCGCGGCCCAAACCGTCTCCCGCGCCACCCGCGGTTGCGACGCGGGCAAGAAAATCAACGGCCGCAAGCGGCACCTCGTAGTCGACACCCGCGGCCTGCCTCTGATGGTGATGGGCACCCCCGTCTCCCTCAGCGACCGCGACGCAGCCAAAGAGATCCTCTTCTGCCTCCGCCTCGCCCAACCCCGAGATCACCATCGTCTGGGCCGACTCCGCCTACGCCGGAAAGCTCGTGACCTGGGCAAAGAAGCACCTCAACTTGACGGTCAAGACCGTCAGCCGTCCCCAGGACACCTCCGGCTTCGTCGTCCTGCCGCGCCGCTGGGTCGTCGAGCGCTCACTGGCTCGGATCGTGCGCGCCCGCCGGCATGCACGCGACTACGAACGGCTCATCCAGCACTCCGAAACCTTGATCACCTGGGCCGCCATCACCGTGACCAGGCATCTGACCAAGGGCTCACGATGTCTGGCCCAGTTACCCATCACTCGGCGGGCGCTGCAGCGGGAGTTGAGGCCGATGAGCAACATCAGCGCCGGGTCCGCTTCCCGCCGGGCGCCCGGCCTTCCACACCGCGTCCGGGGCGTGGTGTCGCATGCGGTGCAGGGCGCGGGGTTGGCCAGCTCGCGGGCACCGGGCCGCCAGCGCAGGCACCAGGTGCCGTCCTGCGCGGTTGCCAGGGCCACGTTCACGTGTACGCCGACAGGGACCTTGAACTTCGTGCAGGGATGCCCTCAGACGGAGCGAAGCTGTGGGCGTTCGCGCTGGCGACCTGGTCATCAGCCACTCAAAACTCGGTGGAAATGTCGCTGACGGACACTTGCGGTGGGGAGATGAAGAAGGCCGGGCGTGTTTGGAGAGCTGCGGCTACGAGGCCTGCGGCGAGTAGTGCGGCGATCAGCGGGGCGGCGATGAGGGCGGCTCGGGGGCGGGGCGGACGGGTGCGGCTGCGGATCAGTGCCGCCGGGAGCCCGGCCGTGAGCAGGAACAGTCCCAGCAGAGCCAGTGGGCTGACCGCCAGGACCTGGGCGATGTCCATGGGGTAGAGCCAGCTGGTGAGGTGGCGGGCCCATTCGCCAAAGGATACGAGGACGGTGGTCAGGGGTGCGGCGGCGATGGCGGTGGGCAGTCCGCGGGCTCCTGCCAGGAGGATCAGGGTGCCGAGGCAGGCGGCGCCGGCCAGTGCCGGCGCGCACATGTTGGCGAAGTGAAAGGTCTCCTCGGGCCCGCCCGGTCCTTGGGTCAGGGGGATCGTCCAGCGGGCGATGAGTCCGCCGGCCGCGGCGGCTGCGCTGACGACCAACACGGTGTGCACGGTCAGGATCGGGGTGTTGTCCAGGCACCGCCGTTTCGCTGCCCGGCGCATATAGCCAGGGGGACGGCGCAGGAGCCACCACGAGGTCAGCAGGGCAAAAGCGGCCATCGCTGTGCCGACCACAGCAGGCGTGCCGGCCAATGCGTGGCTGATGTATCCGTTCCACCAGTCCATCCAGCCGCCAGTTGTCTGATCCTCACGGTAGATCTGGAGACTTCTGGCAGTCCCCAACCCGAACCAGAACGCGCCGGTGAACAGGGCCGCGTTGACGGCAGCGACAACCAGCCAATGCCGGCTTGTCAGGACGCCTCCGGCGTACCGACGGGACCACAGGTTTGCCAGTGCCCAGCTGCACCCCGCCGCGCCTGCCACGGCGACGGGCACGGTCGCCAAAGTGATCCAGGTGCCAAGTGGCAGTAGCCCCAGCTCGAAGGTGAGGCCGGTGGACCATATCGGTGTCAGAAGTCCCATCAGCACGCCTGCAGGGAGGGCCAGCAGCAGACGACGGGGTGGTACGGGGTGCCCCAGAATGCCGGCGGTCAGGGCGTTGCGCCACAGAGGCACGCCCCACGTCACCGCGACCGCCAGACCTGCTATCAATCCCGCGCTGTCCAGCGAGTCGCCCCACGGCACGAGCTTGAACGGCCCCTGGGGAAGGGTGAACGACAGCGCCGGCACCGACATGCCTGCTAGCAGGCCGATGGCTGCCGCTCCGGTCATGGAGCCATGCTGGGCCAGTTCGGGGTGGCGTAGGGCGGTCAGGCGGTGGGTGGCTGCGGGGTGCAGGGCCAGCGGACGGCGCCACCATCGCACATCACGGGTCGAGGTGCCGGCCAGGAGACTCTCCAGCGCGGTGGAGGAGCGGCCGTGGACCGAGCGCAGGTCCGCTTCGTACTCGCGGCGCCGCAGCAGCGCTGCCGCCACCAGAAAGGCCACCGCCAGCAGAAACAGAACCCGCAGGGCGTACTCCAGGCTGTAGAGGTTGATAAGCCCTAGTAGGAACGACAAGGGAGATGTGAGCAGCGCGATGACAGGCACCGTGCCCACCTTAGGCAGCCAAAAGGAAAAATAGATTTGCAGCTCGGGGATCAGCAGGACTGCCAGTACGGCCCATCGGACGCCACGGGTCAACCAGACCAGGGTGACGTCTCCGGCGGCGGCGTGTGCCGTCTCGTGCCGGATGATGGCCTCGACCTGCTCGGGCGGCAGGCCCAGGGCTCCCGGCGGGAGGATAATCCGTGCCCGCCTGCGGCGATTCAGCGTGAACGCCTCGCGCAGCCGAAGCCCACCCCACAAGACCTCCGGGGTCCGGGAGAGCCCCAGGTCACGGGCGGCTTGCTCCGCCCAGTCCTGCCATGCGGGCGGGGCAGGACTGCGACGGCCGGCCTTACGCAGCAGCAGGCGGGGCAGCAGCCACATCAGCGCCAGGCCAAGGCCGAGCGTCAGCGCCGTGGCCCCCAGCACGAACCAGCTCTGCGTATTGTTCATAGGCGCAGCACAGGCGTGAAGGCGCGTGACCGCCGCGTCCCACCGCTCCACGTTGGACAGATCGACTGGACCGATGGCCTCCGCCGCACGGTTGAACTCCGCAGCACATCGACCTTGAGCCTTTCTCGCCTCGCTGCCGTAGGCGAGGTTATAGGTCCTCCACCCGACATAGCTGCCAGCCAGAAGCATGACGAGCAGCAGCAGCGCGTACCGGGCGCGGCCGGGCGAGGGCAGCTTTACTGGATGCCACTCCGTCGCTGGGCCGCCTTCATCTGCCGGGCACGGAGGGCTGGATGCGGGTGCGGTCACGAGGCGCCCTGAGCCGGATCCTCCAGAATGTTCAGCACCGTGGTGACGATCTGCTGGGCCCGGTCCTCAGTGATCTCCAGGGTTGCCGCGCCCGTTTCGAGCAGCAGCCGTATCTCACGCAACTGCTCGGCACCTAGCCCGGGCCTTCCCTCACCGCTCGCGGAGTCGTTCTCCTGGCAGTCCGGGCTTTGCGGCTCCCCATCGTCGTCGCCCGCCCTGTTGCGACGGCGGCGCAACAGGGCAGCGGTCCGCTCGCGGGTGGCCTGGCTCAGTGCACCGATGGCCTTGTCCGCCACTCTGCCCGCCACCGCCGAGACGAGCAGGGAAGCCATCCACAAAACTTGAGGGGTGACCAGCGCCAGGTCCACTCCCATCCCCACCGGAGCCTGTACCCGGCGCCCGGCAGTCGCACCACGTGGATTGGCCCGGAACTCAGCCAACACAGCATCGAACAGCCCCTGCTCCGCAGGGCAGACTCGTGCCACAGCCTCTCGGCCCAGACCGGCGACAACGGCCCACTCCTCCTCACCGTGGCTCACACAGGGGCCGCAGCGCCCTCCCCTTCCGCGCGCCCTTGAACTCCGCACAATTCGGCGCCATGGCATGGCCATTACCCATCCCCTTCTGCCCTGCCGTCTCGTGTCCGGCATCCCCCCCGGTGACGGCACATGCATGTGCCGTACCCTCTGCCCATCGCCCGCACTCCCTGCGCTGCCCCCCAATAGGGTGGCAAGGAACTTGTCACCCATGTTTGCTAAGGTCCAGCGGCGGGTGCTGCGTCGAGTCACCAGAGACATAGGACGGGCCATGTGAAGGCGATAACGAGCCGAGCATAGCGACGGAGGCGGCTGACGGCCGCAACTTGGCGAGAGCTGGGCGTAGGGGAGTCCGTAGTTCGGCCGTCGGACGGGTGGTCTGCTCCTTCAGAGGCAGCGGCCCACAGGCGCCCAAGCGCACCATCAGCCACCACTTCGGCCTTTTCAAGGGGCCCCACGTCGGCGGTGGAGGTCGCGGCCGCACGCGCTGCCCGCCGTCATGCGGCGCCCAGCGCGTCGGGTAGGCCCGGTCGGCCGGTGCTGCGGTGTCACGGGCAGCCCAGCCGCGACGAACAGCGGAGGTTGTCCCAAAGGCCGAGGGCATGGCAGGCGAAGGCCGTTCACAACGAGCGGGACGGCACCCGGGCCCTGATCAAAGTCCTGCTGATGGGCCGCCACGTCGCCCACGAACACCTGGTCGCCGGACTTGCCTCCGCGTTCAGGGTCGGCGCCCTGACCGCGGACGCGGTCGCCCTGGAGGCCTGGAAGGCGGCCGAAGCCGACGAGTCGCGACCCCGTTATCCCCTCCGAGCCGGAAGGGACGAACGTGAGCTCTCTGACCGAACGGTGGCTTGCCCAGCTGCCGCCCGACGCCCGGCCGCTGCCTCAGTCCCGGCCTACGACCAGCTGCCGCAAGCCCAGCAGCCGACCGACCGCCCGCCATCCAGGGAGAGATGCCGTGACGCTCAAACGCCACCGCGGGCTGACCGAACAGGCCGCCACCGCCGCCGTCGACCAGGCATCCTGCATGCTCCGGCTGCCGACCATCCGGGCTCAGTTTCCTGACCCGGCCGAAGCCGCCGCCCGCGACCACATGTCCTATAGCGGCTTCCTCGCCGAACTACTGATGGCCGAGCGCGACGACCGAGCCCGCCGACGCTCCGAACGGCGCATCAAGGCAACGCAGTTCCCGCGGAAGAAGCCGCTGCGGGCCTTCGATTTCGAGGCCAACCCGAACATCGACGCCACTGTCATCCACACCCTGGCGACCTGCGAATGGGTCAAGAAGCCCCTGCCGCTCTGCCTAATTGGCGACTCAGGCACCGGCAATCCCCACCTGCACATCGCGCTCGGCACCGAGGTCGCCATGGCCGGCTTCCGACTCCGCTACACACTCGCCACTCGCCACTCGCCACCAAACTGGTCAACGAACTGGTCGAAGCCGCGGACAAGAAGATCCTGACCAAGACCATCGCCCGCTACGGACGCGTGGATCTCCTCTGCATAGAGGAGCTGGGCTACATGGAGCTGGACCGACGCGGGGAAGAGCTGCTGTTCCAGGTGCTGACCGAACGCGAGGAGAAGAACAGCGTCACCATCGCCTCCAACGAGTCGTTCGGAGGATGGACCAGGACGTTCACCGATCCACGACTCTGCGCGGCCATCGTCGACAGGCTCACTTTCGGCGGGCACATCATCGAGACTGGCACCGAGTAATACCGGCTCGCCAGCACCAGCGCGGCCTGGGCACAGGGCACCGCCGCAGGCTGATCACTCCTGGTCCTTCCCCGATGGACGCTGCGAATGATCAACCCTGTGACTCCTGCGGTTTGATTTCTACCTCGCGCAGACGCTGGTCCTTGAGTTCCGTGCGTGCCTCCGTGCGATGGCCACGGGCGATATAGTCGCGGACGACTAGTTCGACGGCGTCCTGGGGCGATCCAACACCAGCAAGAACCATCACTTCTACCACCAACTCGGCATCGATACTGATACTAACTTTGGCCACGGCTCTCCCCTTCGTCGTGTCGTGCCCGGACTCTAACCGCTCAAGGCCGTTGGCGCATGATCACGATTCGATGGCGCACTCGGGGACGGACCGGCCCCAGCTTGTCGGTTCACATCGACATTTTCGAGCTGTCTGATCGCCAAGTGTTGCCCGAGACCGTCTACAAACTTGCTCACTCTCGCTTACGAAACCACAGCCTCGACGACGCCCAGGCGGAGGCCCTCACATGGTGAACACCCCGCACACCAGGGGAAGCAGGCCCGTCCGCACCAGCGCCCATACCTCGCCGGCGGAAGGCTTGCCCGGATCAGGTGCGCAGGCGTGAGAACCAGCCGCTTGCCTTCTGATCTGGTACCTGGTCCTGCTCCTGGAGCTCGCCGTCGGCCTGCTGATCGGCCTCGACAGCCTGGCCCTCGTACGAGTCGCACAGGGTCGGGTGCCACCGCCGTCCCGGCATCGGGTACGCCGCGGCTGCCTTCCACCGGTCAGCGGCGAACTCCGCCCCACAGTTAGCGCAGACGGGACGACGGGTCTCACACTCGGCTGCCTTCTGCTCTGCCATGCGCCGCAGCTTTGCCTTGTACTTCTCCTGGCGGTGTCTCATGTGCCCCCGCCCTGGGGCTCGGGAGGGCGGGGGCACGGGGGCGCACACCGACCTCGTCGAGCTCCGTTGTAGGTCCAACTGTTTACCCGTCAGAGAACCCATGGTGGGCTCACCCAGCCCCGGGGCAACGCGATACGGCCGTGGCAGATGGGGGTCAGGCACTTGATCCGACGGCCGTGACCAGCTCGCGCACCCCAACTACTTGGCTGTGCCGTGAGCGCAGGTCGCTGACGATTCTCCGGATGGCTGGCCGGTCGCGGACCTCGCCCGGCGAGGCCCGCAAAGCGGACAGCAGCTCAGCGGCCGTCTGTTCCGGCTTGCCCCGTTGCCACCAGGCCCGGCCAAGGCTGGTATGCATGCGTCCCTTGTGCTCGGCGGTCTTGAACTGGGCGGCGCGCAGGCCGCGTCCGGCCTCGATGGCGGCACCCGCGTCACCGAGCGCCGTGTACGAGGTGGTGCAGAGCATCTGGGCGTACGCCGACGCTTGCGCTCCGGTCTTGAGGCCGGTGTCCTCCACTTTGGTGACCGCCACGAGGATGTGCCGCTGCGCTGCGGCCTGTTGGTCCTGGTGGCGGAGCACGATGCTCAGTTCCCGGACCGCCGCCGGCGGGGACGAGCGGCGATCCGGACTGGTCGGCGTAGATGGTCGCCCGGTCAGCACTGAGCCGCGACTGGGCGTACTTGCCGATCTTCGTCAATACCTGGGAAGTCAGGCTGTAGCAGACGGAAAGGCGTGCGAGGTGTATGTCCTGCTAGCCCTGGGCGGCCTGGTTGCGATCTTGGTCGTGGTGATCACGTTCTGTGGGACGTGGTGTTCTGACGAATGGCCAGTGAGCCCGGCTGGAGTCGTTGTTGCCACAGGGCATCAAACCGGGCCGTCCGCCGGTGTGGACGCGGCGGCAGCTGATAGACGGCATACCGTGGCGGACCCGGACACGTGCCCCCTGGCGGGACGTGCCGGAACGCTACGGGCCCTGAGACCGGGTCTATGACCTCTTCCGCCGCTGGCAGCGCGATGGCACCTGGCCAGGATCGTCACCCAGCTCCAGGTCGAGGCGGATGCGAAGGGCCTGATCACCTGGGACGTGAATGTCGACTCAACCGTCTGCCGGGCCCACCAGCACGCAGCCGGGGCAGCGAGAGGGGGGATCTGCAAAAGGAGCCGCCCGGCGGCATCGCCGTCGAGCCGGCCGACCACGGCCTCGGACGCTCCCGAGGCGGTCTGACCACCAAGATTCACCTGGCCGTCGAGCAGGGGCAGAAGCCTCTGTCGGTGCTGATCACGGCTGGGCAGCGAGGCGACTCTCCGCAGTTCGAGTCGGTCCTGGACGCGATCCGGGTGCCGAGGATCGGTTCTGTTCGACCCGGTAGGCGACCGGACCATGTGCGGGCCGACAAGGCGTACGACTCCCGCCGCAACCGGACCTACCTGCGAAGACGCGGTATCAAGGCGACCATTCCAGTCCCGGCGGACCGAGTCCGTAACCGCCAGAAACTCGGCTCCCGAGGCGGTCGGCCGCCGAAGTTCGACAAGACCGACTACCGCGAGCGCCACGCGGTCGAGTGCGGGATCAACCGCTTCAAGCGTCACCGGGCCGTGGCCACGAGATACGACAAGCTTGCCGTCCGCTACGAGGCGACCGTGCTGGTGACAGTCCTTAACGGATGGCTGTGGCCAGCAGGTTTGCCGTCGACCTCAGTCTGTCGGTGTCGGCACGGCGCAGGCGTCGGCGACCGCCCGCGTGTCCCAGTAGAAGGGACGAACCTCGGTGATCCGCCCGTCCTTGACCGTGATCGCTTGCAGAATCGGGAAGCTGAGTTCACGGCCGGTCGCACGAGCGCGCGCACGGACCTGTGTGAGCACGACCGCGGTCTCACCGGTGGCAAGAAACTCCTGCTCCACCATGTCGAACGACTCCCACACCTCTCCCATCATGAGGAAGAACTGCGTCATGCCGTTGTGCCCACGCCAAGTGCCTCCATAGGGCAGAGCATCTGCCTGATGCAGCTCGACATCCGGCGCAAAGAAGGGGGCGAGCAGATCGAACGAAGCCTCGCCAGGGCCTCCAGCCGCCAAGTACTCCGCCTCAGCCGCATACATGCCGGTGAGGACTGTCACTGAGTCTGTAGTGGATGACATCGTCATGCCGCCAGCTTGATCACCACATCAGGCTCGTGCTGGCGGCAATCAGACATCGTTGTGCAGCGCGGTCGGCACTTCCGCAACGCCCTAGCCGCGTGCTTCCGTTCGCCTCGACACTCGAAGGCGCCAGCCACGCTTACTGGGCTACTCCGTACGAGCCGTCCCCCAGCGCCATAACAGCATTGCCGGCGGACTGCTACGCGCCTACTACGTCAACGACCGCATCCTGGCCTGGACGCGATCCTGCCACGGCCCGACCAGATCAACGACCGGTACTACGTCAACGTCGACCAGACCTTCCCAGCCGTAACACTGGGGCCACTGCCCCCGCCTGGCGGAGTTGCCCATGGCCGGCGTCTCGTCGCCGGCCGTCGTACCCCCGCCCAGGGCGGCTCGCCCGCCGCGTGCCTGGTCGCCGCCAATCGGGGCCGCGTAACGGCGCCATGCATCCAGCGCGGAAACGAGGATCCCGGCAGGTGCGGCCCAGGCGGCCCTCAACACGCTCCACACTGACAGCTAGCGTTTTCGGTTCTCTCGCCGCGTGGTGATCCCATCGCTGATGAAGACGACGATACCGAGGGTGCCGAGGCCCACCCCGGCGTAGCCGACGAGTTCTCCACGGGCTTCGTTCTTCTTCTCCTCGTCGTAGCTAAAGGATTCGCCACCTACCCTCATGCACCACTGGCCGGGTCTCATCGGGCTGCCGTCGCACTCAACGGCGTTGCTGTTCATGAGAGCCTCGGCGTTGATGAAAAACATGGTCATGCCGACGATGAACAGAGCCCAGCCCAGGACCCTGAGCCATGGCCGTCCTGAGCTGCGCATTCAGCAGTTCCTTTCCGTCCGATGCCAGCAGGCGACGCCCGCGCGTCCAGGGCTCAGGTCATGTTGAGGTACGGCAGGGGGCCGGCCGGCTGCGCGGCGGTCACGCGGCGGATGACCGCGATCGCGAGGATCGCGCACAGGATGTTGAGGCTCTCGTCGACCGGGTTGCGGTAGTCCGTCTGGTCGAGGACCAAGAGGTGGAAGGCGACCGAGAGAGGGCCGTCGAGGAGCCAGACGAACCACCAGGCGTTGATCAGCCAGGCGTCGCGGGGCGGGCCGCCGGCCCGGTGGATGTCGAGGGTGATGCGGCGCGGCAACCACCACATGGCGAGCGGGATGACCCAGGCGCCGACGGCGAAGCCCGGGGTGTACTTGTGGCTGCCCGGGGCGAGGACCTCGGCGTTGTAGCGGACGCGGTGGAACCAGACCAGAAATGAAATCCAGCACGACACCTGGAGCACGGCCGGAAGCGGAACCAGGTCCTCGGCGAGCCATGGCGAGTCCTTGCCGCCGGTCGCGATGATGTAGACGTCGGTGATGGCAGAGGTGGCGATCAGTGACTGGACGAGGAGCGCCGGTCCGTTCGGCTTGCGGAATCTGTAGCGGGGCGCCCGCGCGGCGGCCGGTCCGACCGGCGCGTTGTACGCGTTCATGAATGTCCCCCCAGGGATACGGTGACGCCGCCGTGGTTCGTCACGGCGGCGATGATCACCGGCATAGTAGGTGCGTTCCGGCGGGGCGTCCAAAGGGGTGACGCCCCTTTGGACACGACCGGGCCGGACCCGCGGCGGAAAGTGTCAGACAGGCCCTGGGGCCCCAGCGGGCCTCTGGCCGTGGCTTGACCAGCGCGTTCGATGACGCCGTGCGCCCCGTCGTAACGGCTGCGGCTACGGCTACGGCTACGGCTACGGCTACGGCTGCGGCTGCGTGTTCTGCGCGTCGGCGGTGGCGCGCTGGGTGCGGAAGTTCTCCCGGTAGGCGTCGTATACAGAGGCGGTGCGGTGCTCAGGGTCCGTGGAGTCGTCCCACTTCAGGAGGGCTTCGTCGTTACCGATCAGGCCCGACTTGGTGTAGGGGTGGCTGCCGGTGAAGACGATCTTCTGGTTGTTCTTGCCCTTGTAGGTGCCCTCGATGAGCAGGTACTTGGTGTGGGTGGCGGTGTGCGTGCCGCCCGCCGCGTCGTAGAGCTTGTGCAGGTCGATACCGCCGTACCGGGTGGGTTTGTTGAGGATCTGCTCGACCGCGGTCCCCGACGCGTCGAGGTCGCGGTAGACGACGTCGACGTAGCAGCCCGCGTCGTCGAGGTCCCACAGCTTCTGCGCGACTTCCGGCCGGGTGATCCCGTGCATCGCGACGCGGATCACCGTGCGGCCGTCGGCGGTCCCGTAGCCGGTGTCGTTGCCGTAGCAGGCCGGCTTCCCGTTGACCGGGTTGTCCACCGTGCTGAGGATGTTGACGATGACGTCCGTGGTCGCCCGGGGGAAGAAGTATGCCTTGGCCCGGCCCGCCCGGGTGTCCATCAGCACGTCGGAAACCTGCTTGGACGGGTCCGCCTGCGCCTCGGCCTGACGTTTGAAGTAGGCGGCGTAGGCGCCGTACAGGGCGTGGTTGTCTGCCACCGTCAGGGCGTCGTTCCAGGACTTGCGCCGGTCCCAGGTGGTCATGTTCGCGGAGGACTGCACGACCACGTTGTCCACCGGCACGGTGGCGGTGGCGCTGCCCTTGGTGCGGGAGAACAGGTAGAACTTGTTGTGGTTGACTCTGGGCCAGCCGTCTGCCGGGTTCGGGTCCTTCGCCAGGCACGCCTGCTTGTCGGCGCACAGCCGCACCCAGGCGTCGCCCGAGCCGGCCGGCTTCTTCGCAAGCCCTGCGGCGAGCAGGTCGTACATCGGGCCGCCCTCCCAGGGCCGGCGGGTCTCGCTGTCCAGGATCACCTGAACGTTCACCCCGCGCAGGTGCGCCGCGTTCAGCCGCTCCACCACCCATTTGGAGCCGAACACGTACGCGGAGATCATGATGTCGGGACCCGGGAACCGCGCCGTCGATGAGCCGGGCGAGGTGTGTGGGTATCGCGTCAGTGCGTGCCGGGTCGGGGCTAGTGGGGTCGTTGAACAGTGCGCCGGTCGTCACCGCAGGGGCGGGCGTGCCGCCGTCCGCGAGAGCGGGCACTGGGGCTGTGGTGCCGAGGAGGGCGAGGGTGGCTGCTGTTGTGGTCGCCATCCGGGCAAAGTTGATCTTGATCACGAACGGTGAACCTACCCAGGCAGGGCCCGGGGGCTGCCACCGACCCTGAGAAGCCCCAGTGGTGTACGAGGCGCTGAGCAAGCCAAGCCACCGCCTGCGCGATCCCGGTCCGCCGGTCGCAGTCGAACATCCCAACGTGGCGCCGGTCACGGTCCCTGTCGTGCCAGCTTGCATGCGGTTGACGCACACCGCTCAACCCCCCAGTGCCTTGGCGAGACCGACGGCCAGCGCGTCGACGGGCGGCCTTTCCGGCGAGCCGTCGAACGGCAGTGGCTCCCCAGGTCGTTTCATCGGTCGGCAAAGGGCGCAGTGCCGTTTCCCGTCGAGCATGTCGGCGAAGTGCTTCCCATGACGTTGCCCGCCTGCGCCGATCCGGCTACAGGTGAGAGGAGGAGCCTCAAGGTGCCTTCATCCACGTCCGCGACCGACGACCAGTACCTGTACGCAGAGGCCCAACGCCCGGGGTGCCTCACAAGCGCCCGACAAACGCGCGATTGCTTCCGAAGAAACGACCTTGGCCGGTAGCTATTGCAGCGGTCGCATCAGTGTGCGGCTTCCAACGCGGCTCGCCACTGCGGGCTGTCCACGTAGTGGTTGTCGAAGTGCTCGGAGGACTCCTTGATCTCCTGCGGGCTCGCCTCACCCCGCATCACCCGGCCGAGCAGCCGGAGGTAGTCGAAGCGCGGCATGCCCGGAGAGAAGACGAACAGCACGTCGGCTTCCGCGCCGGGAGCCGCAGCGAAAGCGTGCGGAGTGTTCGGCGGTACGAGCAGGAGATCGCCCGCGTCGAGGACCTTGACCACGTCGTCGACGAGCACCTGCAAGGAGCCGCCGATGACGAAGAAGAGTTCGGATGCGCGGGTGTGGAAGTGGGCCGGCGCACCAACCGCGCCTTCGGCGAACTGCGAGCGGTAGCTGGTGAGTGAGCTGCCGTCGGTGCCGAAGTCCGCCAGCAGCGTCATGACGCTGCTGGGGTCACTCGTGGTCTCCGCAGTAGCGGCGCGCGTGAGAACTGGCGTGAGTATGGTGGCGCTCATGGTCGTACTCCCTTGACTGAGCTGCGGCTACGGGCATCTCCCGCGGCCTTGTGTAAACAAGTCTGAACAACGAAGGGACCTATTGCCGGGTGCATTCCTGTACCCGAATCACGGGTCAATTTTGGTTACTCCCGCCTCTGTCGCGTTGCCCTCTTCGCGGGCGAAGCCGCGGGTGCCCGTACTGAGGGGGGAGGACCAGGCGTTGTTCCTCGCGTTGGCCAGCTACCAGTTCGAGCGATGATGTCGGGTCCGCCTGTTTGCGCGGGGAAGAGTGACCTCACGCCGACCTCATCTGCCTCTGGCCGCCCCGCCTGCCGCAGCCGGGACAGGCTCAGTCGAACCGGTGCTTGCAACGACACTGAATTTAAGGCTGTGCGACACGCGGCGGTGTGCGCACAGTGCAGGACTTCTCAACATTCCCTGCATCCCGGTGTATTTCGTTCGTGCGGTGCTCAGTTGGCGTGATGCCGTAGGCGTCGCGGAAGGCGCGGGTGAAGGCGCTGGCGCTGGAAAAGCCCCAGCGGGCCGCGATGGCCTGAACGGGCTGGCTGCTCAGGTCTCGGTTCGTCAGGTCGGCGCGGCAGCGTTCGAGCCTGCGTCGGCGAATGGATGCGGCGACGGTGAAGGGCTGCTCGCGGAAGAGGCCGTAAAGGGTGCGCAGGGAGATGTTGTGCCGGTCGGCGACCGCCTGGGGCGTAAGGTCTGGGTCACTGAGGTTGTGCTCGATGAAGGCGGTGATCCGCTGCAGCATCATCTGGGCGCGGGCCTCGGCCGGGGCCTCGGTCATGGCCCCTGCCTGCTGGGCCAGGCAGGCGGCGGCCAGGTCGAGCGTGATGGTCCCCATGCGGTGCAGTTCCTCGGGCCCGCACTGCGGGCCGTGGTCGAGCAACGTGCTGAGAAAGTCGGTGAGGACCGCCGCTGTTCCCCGGCCGGCGGGTATGCGCTGCGCGAGGAGGCGGTCCAACCTGCCCGACCGCAGGGGCATGGCAGCGCGTGGTATCTGCAGCACGACAGCTTGGACGCGTCCGTCATCGGAGACACCGCAGTTCTCCATCGGGCGGGACGTGTTCGTCAACACCAAGTCCTTCGAGACCACAGACTCCTTGCCGCACTGGGAGATACGGAAGGCGCCTGCAGTCACCCATGCCAGCTGGTACTGCTCGGGATCACCTCGGCGGACATGGGCCGCTGTGCGTCGTGACCACACCGGTGTGAAGTCGAACCTGGAGACCCGAACAGGGCCGAGTGCCAGGTCACTGATCTCGGCCGCGAAGTCTGTCGCATGCTTCGTGCTGAGCGTGACGGGCATCAACTCGCTGGAAACCGTCTCGCAAAACCATTCGAACCTGTCCCCTGTCGGCACGGCCGCAGCCGATGCACCTGACCATCCCACGAACAATCCCCCTTACTCCGGCGTGACCACAGACTGGCCCTTGCTGCTTTGGCAGGCCAGACAGGAGACCCGGGCCGCCGACGTTCACCCAGTGCACTTCAACCGTCCACGCACCACGGCCAGCACGAGGGATGCACCCGCATTGAACAACACCGGCCAGAGCGTCAAATACCGCAGGCGTTGGCCTTCCGGCCTGTCGGAGCGGTGTTGACTGCTCCACTGGGCAGCCACTGAGCGCCGTAGTTGGCCAGGTGCGCTGTCAGCCGGCCTGCGGGGCGCGGGCACACGCCTGGGCTCGCCCCGGATTCCGGAGCGGGCGGGTTCAGCGTGTGGCTCGCCGGGGAAGGGCTCCCCCGTTCGCAGGCGCCATCCCGGTCGTAGAGGATGACTCCAATCCAGTGCCGCCGCCCCTGCTGCTCCGAGCATCCCTCCCCTGCACCGCGGCCGCGTCCCCGGCCAACGTCGCCCGCGCGCTCAGAGCCGCCTGCTCGGGCTGCACCTGTGCCACGGCCGCAAAGTGCTGGGTGGCCTCGGCTGAGGTGTAGGAGGAGGCGAAGGTGAACGCGCGCGGGGACGGCCCATGCGCCCGCAGGTCCGCCAGCCGTTCCAGAGCCTCGCCGACGGTCGGAAGGTGCCCGGCGGGGACCCACCAGAGCACCAGATGCGCCTCGACGTGCCGTTGGAACCATTCGCGGCGCCGCCGCATCACCTCCAGGTGCCCGCTGCGGTAGCTGAAGTCCCACAGGGCCTCCGGTGTCTCCCACACCGTCAGGTTGACGATGACGTTCTCACCGGCCGGGCGCAGGCCGGTGGCGTCGGCCGCCCCGTCCTCCGCGAGCCGCCACACGAAGCCGGGCGAACCGTCGGCGGCGGCGTTGACCGGATCGAGCAACTCGACGAACGGCGCCATGCGCGGGTCGTCGAGGGGGTGGCGGAGCGTGGCGACGTTGAGCTGGGCAAGGTGAGCGGCATGCGCGGATGCGGTCATGGCCTCATCCCAGCATGGTCACTTTTCTATGTCAACATCCATTGTTTTAGAAGTCTCGACCACCACGCAGCACTCCCCCGGCCGGGGGTCCATGCGGGCGCGCAGCGGACCGTCCGCACCGAGCAGCCCCTCCAACAGCGCGAGATTCATACCGCACACGAGCGGCGGGAAGCGCTCGGCGACAGCGTGGAAAGGGCAGTTGCGCATACGGACGACGCGTGCCGCCACCCCGGTCGCCTCCTCGACAGCCTCGGCATCCCGGACGCCCGCGACCCTTTCCACGTGCGGTTCATAGCCGCGGGCGGCCAGCACCTCCATGGCCTCTTCGAGACCGCCGCAGGGCGCCGACGTGCCGCGCAGCGCCTCACCCCGGCGGTACGCGGCCGCACACAGCCCGGCGTCCAGTCCGGCCTGCTCGGCAGCCTCGGCGAGCAGTTCGGCGGCGGTGCGATAGTCGCGGGCGGGCAGTGACACCGACCGCTCGTCCCGCGCCCGCGTGTACACCTTGGCCGGACGGCCCGCCCCCGGCCCCGAGCGGCCCGTCAGGCGGCGGCTACCGCATTCCAACAGGCCGGCGTCAGTCAGTTTGTCGAGATGGTGCGCAGCGAGCGTGCGCGCCACTCCGGCTGCCTCGGCGGCCTCGTTGCGGCTGACCTCACGGCCCTGCGCCGCCACGTACTCATACAGGCGGCGCCGCACCGGATCCCGCAACACCGCAATCGCGTCAATGTCCTCCACCCGGCCAATTCTAAGAGCAACACAGGTTGGAAATAGCATTCCTATGCCGGGATGGTTCCCGGTTCACGGACACAGCAGCGGAAGCTCGGCCTTGGTCTGCAGGGCACGGAGAGCCGCGGACGGGTCGTCGGTGCAGGCGTTGTCGGGCCTCCCGTTTTGGGCCTGGGTGAAGGAGTTGTCGACCGATGGCCAGGCCCCGGTTTTCGGTGTCAGCGGCTCATGCCCGCACCATGCGGCGTGCCAGTCCCTGGTCTTCTGCGCCGGTGGGTGGGCCGCCGATGAGGAAGGTCATGCGGTCGTCGAGGTTGCCGAAGGCGAAGGGGATGTCCGCACAGTGCCAGGCCAGCACGACTTCATGAGATCAGCATCGCGCTGGATGTAGCGACGCGCAGCATCTGCGCCGCGGTGCTGCGTCCGGTGGGCACGACGTCGGTGGACGCGGCGATCTTCTCCTCGCTCATGGCTCCTGTCTACGACGGCGATGCGACCGGGATGGGACGCGGGCAGCACCCTGCCGGGATTTCGCCGGGGCCCGCACGCTCGGGGTCGCGCGGGCCTCGGCGAGAGAGGCAGCAGCCGTAAGGTCCGGTCCTGTCATCGGACCGCAGCCTGTGCTCCCTGTCTACGGGTCCGGCTGGACCGACGCGACCGCCAGCGGGCAGCATTCCTACGGCGATCACTCGCCCGAGCGGTCGCGCGGCCGCCGACGAACCGCAGGCCACGCTGTGTCGTCGCAAGGAGCATGCGCAGCAACGAGCAGCACATCACCGAACCCGGCTGGTGGTCCTGGACGTCACCGCCGCCGACGAGGACACCATCCGTGAGATGGTGGACGGCCTCCAGCAGCAGTGGGCCACCTCCGGCATCACCCCGGTATGGCGTACGCCGGGAGAGGCCAGGGGCACGGCACGGGTGTACGCGGACATCCGGCGCCCCCGGCACCACGGACTAGGGTCTGTTGTGAAGTCAAATCTTGGTCGTGTCTGATCACGTTCTGTGGGACGTGGGGATCTGACGAACGGCTAGTGGGCCCGGCTTGAGCCGTTGCTGCCGCGGGGCCTCAAGCCGGGCCCGTCCGCCGGTGTGGAAACGCCGGCAGCAGCTGATAGTCATTCAGTCGCGCGAGTCTGCGCCCGAGGCGAACACACGTCGGCGAGCTAGGCATCCGCAGCCGCTGACCTACCAACTGAACGTGGCAAGTGCCCGGTACCTAAAGGCACAGAGCACCAATCGACGGGTTCCAGTCGTGATGCTTGGATGCCGACCGGTTCCACACGCCGTTTACCCTGAGGTCACCGTAGACAGTGTTCCGGCCGCACTCGATCTTACGCTGCGATGAGGGGCAGCCGCGAGTGAAGCCCGAGTTGAGGACAGAGGTCTCACAAGGAGTGAGCAGGCCGTCGTCCCACGTCTGCTTGACGGTGCCTTCCAGCGAGATGGCTTTGCCACTGTTGTTCGTGACGACAAGCCAGCCTGCGGCCCACGTGCTCTTGCTACCCGTTCCAAAAACCATACAGGCTTGAAAGCCGACGCCCGGTACCGCCGTGTGCTGCTTGGTCGGCCCGCACTTCCACGTGGAGTTCGTGTCTACCGGCTCCCAGTTAATGGAAGCGGCAGCGGGGCTGGCTGTCAGCAGGGAGAGTCCCATGGCAGCGGTGGCGAGACCTATGACGTGCCCAATTTTTCTCGCAAGACACTTCCCCTCAGCCGAACGGTCGTTCTTTACCTGGTGATACTCACATCTGGTGCCTTACCGACCCGAAGTCGAGGCTCGTCCACCGGTCCTGTGGCGACACCCCCGCACCCCGGAACCGTCACGCGTAACGCCTCCTGCCGGTGTACGTGGCGACCCAGAAGTCTGATGATCATAATCGAAGCGAACTAAAGCACGATGGAGCCAGGAGCGACTCGTCAATCCGGGACCGCGTGACGGTCAGAGCACTTGGTACTCACCTGTGCCGACACCTTCGGCAAGATGGCACAGCGGCGGAGGGCCGGCGTACTGGCGCGGGGAGGGATGGGCTTAGAGATCGCGCAGATAGGTGCGGTGAGGAGCCCTGTCGCGAGATAGGCACAGGCCCTGGCAATCGCGTAGTTGCCACGCTCTATGACCACCCGAGGTCTGCCTCGAACGTGGCTGTACGCCTGGCCGAGAAGGTGCAGAGGATCTGGGGCTTGCTCAGATCGCCGGTGCAGCTATCGGGGAGCGAGTTGCGGCGGAGATGAGAATTTCGCGGGTAGCCGCCCTGCTGCGGCAAGGGCGCGGCCGACTGGGTGGGCGTGGGCGCCTGCCGGGAGGTTTCCGCGGCGACCGCTGAGTACCACGTCGATGGAACCCTTGGTGCTGTGCAATTCCCTGGTTCGGTCCAATCGCCGCAGTGTTTAGCGAGCGACCGCCTCCGCGCTGTCGTACAGGGTGGTTCCGGCGGGCAGGCTCTGCAGGATCTCTGGCGCCACCAGGGGATAGTACGTGCATCCCAGCACCACGGAGTCGCTAGTCCGCCATCAGGCGATCCGTGTAGTCACTCGACGTGGTCCGGACGGTTGCCCACACGGCGATGCCTTGGCCGGTTGCCGCGGCCGATTTCACGGCGGGCACGGTTCCGACCACAGGCACACGGAGTGAGGAGGCCAAGTCCTGAGTCGATCAATGCCACCGTCATGGGGTCAAGTTACCAGCCAGGTCTGGCCGCCTGGCTGGACTGGTACGGCCCATGGACCACTGCGAAGCTCCCCGAAGGAGTAGGCGCGGGCACGGTGGCCGGTGAAGGGCCCGTTTTGAGCCCGCTCCCGCCGATCACTTCTCGCGCACACTGGCTTGGAGCCGGCGCGGATGGTGGTCCGTCACGGGCGGCGGCGGGGACGGTCCTCTCAGCGGTGAGTGGTCCACGCTCGGCGGATCAGGCTGCGGACGGTGATGATGGTGTCGGCGAGGTCGAAGAAGGCATTAATGACGGTGGCTCGGCGTTCGTAGCAGCGAGCGATGCGGTGAAAGCCGTTCTGCCAGGCGTGGGTCCGTTCGACGTGCCACCTCTGGCTTGCCTGGATGGGCGCCTTCTCGCCCTTGTGCGCGATGCGGCCGTGCAGGCCGAGCGCGGTGAGTTCGGCGCGGGTCTTGTCCGAGTCGTAGCCGACGTCCAGGTGCGCGGTGATGTCGTCGGGCAGCGGTCCAGGCGGTCCAGGGTCGGGGCGAGCAGCGGGGAGTCGTGGCGGTTCGCTCCGGCAAGTAGGCGCCCCAGCGGGGTTCCGTAGCCGTCCGTCACGCCCGAGCGTTTCAGCCCTGTTGGCCGCGGTCGACCGGTAAGCGCCCTGTGACCTCTCCGCCGCCGGGGACTTTGGTGATGGAGCGGTCTACGGTGATCTGGTCGAGGACGAGGCCGACGATCCGGTCGTAGGACTCCAGGGTGATTTGCTTGAGTTTGGCGAAGACGCCGGGCCGGATCCACTCGTCGCGACGGTTGCGGATCGTGGTGGCCGAGCAGGTCGTGTCGGCGATCGCCTGGTAGGACAGCCGAATCGCAGGAGCTGCAGCATCTTGTCGAAGACGATCCGGTCGCTGATGCGTGGGCGGTGGTAGCCCAGCGGATGCGTCGGTGCGTACGTCGATCGCTCAGGCAACAGGGCGGCGAATTGGTCTCAGAGTGGTCGGTCAGCCATGATGGAAGTACAGGCACAGGTTCCCGGTGATCACAGAGCGTCGCAACTCTATGATCGCCAAGACCTGTGCCTGCTTGGCTACCGGGCCACCACCGCCGTGCCCATCTGCGCGGCCTCTTAACCCGGGTGGCCCCCCAAGCGCTTCAGCCGCCCAGCCGCCACCGACAACGCGGGCTTGCCCAGGGTCGGGTCGCCTTGGGCTGCCGCGCCGCCGGGGGGAGGCTTGCCCAGGTCAGGTCCGTGGGCGCGAGAGCCAGCCAGTCTTCTGCTCGGGTACCTCGTCCTGCTCCCGGCGCTCGTCGTCGGCCTGCTGGTCGGCGGCCTGCTGGTCGGCGGCGACGGCCTGCGTCTCGCACGAGTCGCACAGGGTCGGGTGCCACCGCGGCCCTGGCTGGTTGAGACTGTTCGCAGTCTTGACCCCACAAGGTTGTTGATGTCACCTGCGCCTGTTTTCGCGTGGAGGACAGACCTTAACTCTTGACGGCCTCTGCGATCTGCAGGGCGGTTTGGGCGGGCGTGAGGTGCGTGGTGTCGACGACCTCGGCCTCGCGGTGTAGCCACGTGCGGGCCGCCTGGGCGTAGGGCTCAAGGTATTTGAGGCGGAATGGGGAGGGACCAAGAAGAGTGTCCCCCTCAATGCGCCCGCGGAGGGTGTCTTGGTCAGCGTGGAGGACGAAGTGCCGTACCGGAATGGCATGTTGGGCGAGGCCCGTGCTGATCTCGCGCCAGTACTGCTCGACCAGGACAGTCATGGGCATCACCAGAGTGCCACCGGTGTAGTCGAGTACGCGACGGGCGGTCTCGACTACGAGCGGCCGCCACGGCGGCCAGTGCTGGAAGTTGCCCGTCCAGGGCAGCCCCGGCTTGATGTCCATGAGCGTCTCGCCGACCTTCTCGGCGTCGAACACCCGTGAATCCGGGATCATCTGCTGCACGAGTGCACTGGTCGTCGTCTTGCCTGCGCCATGGGTGCCGTTGAGCCATACGATCACGGGATACGACGCTAGCGCCGTATGGGGCGCAGTTGGTCTCAACCGCCAAGATCACCTGTCGCCTGTCTCGAAAAGTCGCACCGACTGGGCATGTCGCCCAGTCGGTGACAACAAGCCTGCCCAAGTGCCAACTAACGTGCTTCGGCTCAAGGGCGCATCGGCGGTAGCCGGTGCTTGGGGTTCAGGAGTAGTCGATGTCGGTGAATTCCACGCTCAGGTCATTCGCTCGTCGGCCGCCGTCTTGTGCGGGGCGCTGAGAGCCGATCTGCGCCCCGGATGGCGGGATGGGCGCCGGGGGCGGTAGACCCGGCGGGGCAGCCCACCGTGGGTCTCGTCTTCAGCTGTTTCAGCACGCTTCCGCAGCCGCTCCCCCCTGGCGGCTGGACGGTCAAGGGCGTTGTTCGGCTGGCTCTTTGTCAACGGCTGGTAGCCCCGCATGTACTCGGAACAGCTGTTGGCGTACCGAGGTGACGGCAGTGGACACGGCGCCTGCCACGCTCTCGGCCTGGCCACCGTCAGTACGCCTGACTTGCGAATCGTCGCCGGTGAGTTCCTGGTCCACGTTCATGCTGGGCGAAAAAGAGTGTGCGTGCGCTGAAGACATGGCGTGCGGAATACAGGCCGGCCAGGAGTTGAAGCGGCGTATCCGGAACGAACGGTGGGAGCAGGAGAAGCGGTGGCGGGAAGAGGACCGAGCCGCACGACACAAAGTCCCAGGACAACGCCGTCGACCTGAGCGAGCACAACGTAACCTCAAGTCCGCCGCCCGGATCTCCTATCTGACGCTGGTCTGCCATGAAAACACCTGGACCTTCATGGCCACCGAGGCCTACGGCATCTGGAGGCCCCATTGGACTCAAAGCACCGTTGACTTCTACGTCTGGTGCCTGGGCCGGCACGAGGTCGAGCAGTTCACCGAGGACCCGAACTTGCCGAAGTCCCGTATCACCAAACACGACAACGGAATGCAGAAGATCGTTCTGTCTGGGCACAGCTTGGTGCGCCTCCTCGACAAACTACGCGACGGGACCGCGGCTGACGATGTTGTGCGCGCCCCCATTGCACGCGTCCAGCGCGAGGCGGGACAACCGTCGACTCGGGCATGTCCGCGTCCTCGACATCGTCTGGGGCGTGTGGCGCCACGACAGGCCAGGAGACCGGTCGACATATGAGCGTTCCAGGGGCGGCAACTCCGCAACTCAGGCCCCGCCGGGCATCCCGGCAGGGCCTTGTTTGTGCACGAGACGGAAGAGCCCCCTCGCGGCAACGAGGAGGCTGAGGTCGCTGCCTTCCGGACATGGAGACCACGACGGCCCCGTGACTCAGGGACGCACTTCCATTGACGGGCCTTCGTACCAAGAACGCAAGAGAATCTGGAACATTGAAGGCAAAAAGCCTCACTGAGCTGCGCTGACAGGTACAGGCTGTTGGCGTGGGAATGTTCCACTTTCCCCTTCGGCCATTTCCCCGCAACTCCCTGCCGGGGATGCTGGTTTCGTGAGCCCTCTGCATTCGACGCCGGCAAGCGTCGAAGGGTTCCCCTTCTTCCGGACATCCCACGAGATCGCAGCACCGCTGGAGGCACCCGTGACTTCCCGTTACCGGATGATCGTCATCACCGCATCGCTGGCAGCGCTCGCCGGCCTGACGCTGGTCATGCTCAACATGGGCCAGTCGGCGGCCGCGATCACCACCCTGATTGCCGCGATCATCCTGGGCGTTCAGCAGCTCGTTCAGGCGTTCAATGGTCCCCCGACTGCGGGGCGTGTTCAGGCTGAGCCCGGTGTGGCGGTGCCGACGAGCAGCCATACCGGTGAAGCGGAAGCGAACATTCGGGGTGAGGACGGCCAAGACGAGAGCGAAGAGCACGTCGCATGAGTACCGCACCCGAATCGGCGCCGAAACCGAAGAGAGTGCCCCGTCGTCCTCGGAGGCCGGGTGCGCAGCCCAACAAGCGCGGCCCGAAGCCCGGGGGGATCAGTCCTGCGGTCAAAGAGAACCACCGCGCATGGCTCGTTCCGATCCGCACCGCCTATCTGGAGAGCGGGATGACCGTCAGGAGTCTCGCAGCGGGCTGGCAGCCGTCCCGGGTCTCCGAACTGATGCGGGGAACCGGGGACTACCCCCGGTATGAGTACGTGCTGTCGATCGCCAGGGCGCTCAAAGTCACCCCGGGCACCCTGCCGGTGAAAGAGCTCCGCATCTCCTGGAAGCTCGGTGCTCAGGACCTCGGCAAGACGGACGCATGGATCGACAAATGCCTGCACGAGGAGGCGAGGCGCATTGCTCGCCGCCGCACGTGGGGGCAGGCCTTGGCCATCGTCGCAATGACCACCTTGACCGCATCCCTGTTCCTGGGCATGCAGCAGACCGAAGAAGACCGCTTCTCGGACCCGCCCATGACGACACCCACCACGGGACCGACGCTGGGGCAGGATGAGGGACCGGAACCGGAACCGGCCACCCCGCCTCCAACCACGTCTCCACCTCTGCCGCTTGACCGGCTCAAGCCGTACCCCGTCGAGCCAGAATCGCTGCCCGCCGAACACATGGCAGCGTCGGATGAGGACATGCCGGTCTACGTCGGCGTTGCGCGAGGTCGTCCAGACGTGCGGTGGAAGCTTCCTGCCGACACCGTGGTGCCCGTCGACTGCGTGACGGAGCTCAAGGACGAGATCTTCGTCCGTATCGCCGGAAAGCCAGGTGGCTTCGTCAAACCAGCCGACAGCAGTTATCTCACCAAGCTCACTCCCGGTGAGCTTCCGGACTGTCAGCTCAAGAGGTGAAGCAGTCGCTCGGCACCCTTTTCACCCACCAGTGCCGAGAAGCGCCCGGACGCTCGAAGCGGCCCGTCCTCGGACGGGCCGCTTCCTGGCGTTGAGGAACGCGTCAAGTCGCTACGGACTCCTTCGTCTGCTCGGTCACGCGGGTGGGCCTCGTAGGCCGGAGCGGACTTCTGGTCCGTCAGTGCGGGCCGGGCGAACGAGGCGAGTTCGTCGGCGCAGCTCCGCCAGGGCGAGCAGGTGCGGTACTTCCACGCGAGGGCTTCCAAAGTGTGGCGGTGGTCGGTCCACCCCGCCACCGACGGGATCGGCGGCATGAGCGGCTCGATCCGGCCCCCACATTGCATCAGTGATCACCAACCGATCAGACACTTCCGATCAACTGACCAGTCCACCGAAGAGACACTCTTTAGTCGCGGCGAATCAGCTCGGGGTCGATGCGCCGACCGACGAGAGGCAGCGTTCCGGCGGCGGCCGCCGCCGCAACCACGCCCGCCGTAGCGATGGTGAGCAGTGGGATGCCGGAGGTGTCCCAGAAGACCTCGCCGACCCCGGTGATCAGGTAGCTGGGTTTGGCGCGTTTGCCCGCAATGAGTGCCAGGGTGAGGCCGATACTCCGTGGCAGTACGACCTGGGCGCGTTGGACGGCCCGCATGGTCCTCGCGCGGGCACCGATCAGGGTGATGGCGGTGACTTGCGCACGTCGTTGGGTCCTTGGAGGTAGAGAGGACCGGGACGTTGCCGTTGCGGGCTCTTGTTGTCGGCGATCGAGGTCGCCGAGGTGCATTCGCTGTACCTCACTGGTCGACCAGCGCGTACAGGCTGGACACCGCGGCGCCGCGCCGCCGCTTTGCCTCGATCGTCGTCATGCCCGCGTGCAGGCTGGTCGCGCCGTGGGCGTAGGCGTCTTCGACGGGCAGGTAGTACATGAGGTTGAAGTACAGGTGGGGTGCCGGATGCTGCCGGTCGATGGCGACCGCACGGATCCACGTCGTGGTCCCGTAGTGGTAGTACAGGCAGACTCCGATCATCCGCTGCCTGTCGTAGGCGGCCACCACACGGGCTTCGCTGCCCATGGCCGCCGCCTGCCGCTTCAGCAGTCCGGTCATCGCGTCGATGCCGTCCCGGTCATGCCCGTGGTCCTGCTGATGTCCGGCGAGTAGAACCCCGGCGTCCTGGAAGCAGTCCGCGAGCGTCTGGTGGCGCACATCGAGCCCGGCCGCGGCGAAGTTACGGCGTTCGCGGCGTATGCCGACACGGCGCTGCGACGGCAAGGAGGCGATGTAGTCGTCGATGCCCGCGCCGGGTAGAGGGATGAGAGCGTCGTCCTCGAGGTAGACGGGGCGTTCGGTGTAGAAGTGGGCGAGCTGGGTGGTGGCCCGGGTGGTGAGGTAGGGCCACCAGTGCGTTGTGTGGTGGCCCTTGGCGAAGTGGCGTGCGGCGTCTCGCAGCAGGATGAGGCAGGCGTCTCGCTGTCCGGTTGCGAGGCCGGGGGCGGTGAGCGGGGTGTTGTGGTAGCCGCGCCGCGCCCCGGCGATCACGCGAGGCCGCAGATGTGAGGGCAGCACGGTGCCGGGCTGGTAGTAGTCGTTCGGTTCGTCCCGCACCAGATAGAGGGGTGCGGCGGCGAGCAGGTTTCCTTTGCGGTCCCGTACGAGCGCATACGCGCACGTGGCGGTGGGGTCTTCCTCTTCGCCGGCGAGCCACTGGTGGGAGAGGTAGAGGCCGGCAGGCCGGGCGAGATGCTCCCACTCGGCGGCGGGGACGGCGTGGATGGATTCGACGATGCTCGTGATCACCGGGGTTTCCTTCGGCGGTGACGGTTGGGGGCTTTGAGGGCGGGCGCGGCCAACATGGCGATCAGGCAGAGGGTGGCTTCGATACCCCACGGCAGGAGGGGCCCGGCTTCCAGCAGCAGGGTGAACAGGGCAGGAGCGGCGACCATGCCGATGGCCCACGAGAACTGGTACAGGCCCTGCGTGAAGCCCCCGGCCGCCTCGGGGGTGAGGCTCACGGACAGTTCGCTCAACGCTGGGCCGAGAAGGATTTCCGCCACGCTGAACAGCGCTATCGCGACCACGAGGGCCGCCCAGGCGGTGAAGGCGAGGTGGGGCATCGCAGGTAGCGCGAACGCCCCCATCCCCACCGCCATGATCAGGTATCCGGCTGCCACGGCTCGGCGGGGGATCTTCGGCGCCAGGTGCGCGGTGACAGCTGTCGAACACCCGGAGACGATGACGGTGTTGATGACGAACAGCACACTCGCCGCCGCCGCGGGAAGCCCCAGGGCGCGGGTGGTGTAGAGGGCGACAAGCACAGCGAGGATGGCCTGAGCGAGGACGTACGGGATGTTCGCGGCCACGAGCAGCAGGTAGCGGCGCATGTTGTCCGACCGGGTCACCAGCGCACTTGGTGCCGCGTCGTCCGGTTGTGGTGGAGTGGTGGTGAGGGCGGCGAAGCAGGCGGCGGCCAGCAGGTAGGTCGCGGCGTCAAGCGCGATCATCCACCACAGCGAGCCCTTCCCGAACACCGCCAGGGCACCTGCCGCGGCGGCGGACCCGGCGGCCAGGCCGATGTTGCGCAACGAGCCGGTGAACGCGAACCACGCCCGGCGCTCCTCGGGTTCGGTGACGTGCGTGATCAGAGTGCGTTGTGCGGTGAAGTACATGTTGATCCCGGCCTGCACCAGCACGTACGCGCCGGCCACGTGCCACAGCTCGCCCGCCAGCAGAAACAGGGTGAACCCCGCGGCGGAGAGGATGTTCGCCCACACCACGACCCGTTTCGGCCCCACGCGGTCCATGAGGCGTCCGGCGAGGAACGTGACCGGCAGAGCGATGGCCTGCCCCACTGACACCGCCACGCCCACCTGCGCCAGCGGCAGACCTTGTACGTCGGTGAAGTACAGCAGCCCCAGCGGCAGGAGCATGCCGTTGCCGACGGAGTCGATCAGGTTGCCGGTGATGAAAAGGCCGTGCCCCCGCAGTACGGGCAGGCCAAGGCGGTCTGCGGGGCGGGGGCGGGGGCGAGCCGGCGTCGTTACGCTCACGGGCTCAGCAGGGCAGCGATCTTGCCCATGACATCGGCAGCGGGAAAGCCGGTCGCCTGGCGCAGCTCCGTCAAGGCTTTCACGGTTTTGTCTTCCTCGCCTTGGGCGAGGGTGACCACGACGATGTCGCCGCGGGAGGCACCGTCGATGACCAGCTCATGCGCGGTGACCACCTCAACGCGTTCCCGAAACTGGGCCACTACCTCCGGGGGGATGCGGTCCTCGGCGACGAATTCGATCGCCCACCCGGCCCGTTGCACCATGCCGGCGGCGAAGGGAAGGCCACGGGCCATGCGCGCGAGGGAAGTAAAGGTGTTTGTGCCCGACGCTGCGCACGACAGAGTGGTGGCGCCGCCGATGCGCGGGTTGATCTCAAGGATCACGAACTGGCCGCCGGTGTACACCATATCGACGTTGACCGACCCGCACACTCCCAGATTCCCGCACAGGGTGACCAGAGTGCGGGCCACTTCGACGAACGCGGCGTCTGCTTCCGTACGGGGACCGCACCAGCGCAGGTCGGCGAAGGTGAACACCGGCTCCGCCCCGGCGCGTCCGGTCCAGCACAACGGCAGAACTTGGTAGGAGCCGGGCCGCCCCACGATGTCCACGCTGCACAGGTCGCCTTCGACGACCTGTTCCACGACTGTCGACACCTCCGGCGGGGACGCGAGGTAGGACTCCAGATCGGCGAGGGAGTGCAGGGTACGGATGCCCATGCTGGTCGAGTCCCACACGGGCTTCGACATCAGGGGATAGCCGATCTGTCCGGCCTGCACGCGCAGCGCGTCCGGGTAGCCGGGCACCGACAGGCCCCGCCCTGCCAGCAGGTCGGAGTCGGTACGGAATCCGTCAGGCACCTTCAGTCCGGCCTGTTCGCAGAGCTGCTTGGTCTCCCACTTGTCCACCAGCAGCATCGTCGCTGCGAGGGGTGTCATGATCGTCGGGATGCCGACGGCCTCCAGGAACGCCTTGGCCGTAGCATCACGCAGCGCGTTGTCGCACGGCAGCGAAATCGACACCGCCGCATCCGCTCCCCAGTCGGCGACCGCGCCCGCAAGCTCCCGTGGCGTCACGCCCCGATCAAGCCGTTCCCGGTACCCGGGGAAGTCGTTGTCACCGGCACTGCCGCTGGTGTAGAAGAGCCCGGCCTCGATCCCGTCGGCCGCGAGCCCGCGTACGGCCTGCTGGATGTAGGGGTCGGCGCGCTGAATGCCCACCGACCGTAAGAACGCTATCTTCCGCACCTTTTCAGCTCACTTCCACTCGGGACCCGGCGGCCACCTGATCGGCCAGCCTGCGGACTTGATCAACCGTATCCGCGTGGGCGACCACGTGCCCGATCCGGCAGGCCGAATCCGCCGGCTCCGGCACCATGTCCCCGGGCCGAAGATGCAACTCGCTGTGCGTACCAGGCGTTTTCGGGATGGACACCTTCCGCAGCACCCCGCCACGCTCGGGCAGCAGGAACCGGATCGTCGCCGCGTCCGTATGGGGGGTGACCGTGTCGGGGACCCGGCCGAGCACGGTCTGAAGGTAGGCCACGGCTTCACTCACGCCCGTCGCGGCCTCGACGATCTCACAGAGGTTGTCCCCCGGCAGGCGGGCGCCGGTCTCGATCACATACGGCGTCTCCGAACCCGGGGGGATCTTCACCTCCGTGTGCGCGATACCGTTGCGCACGCCGACGGCGAGCGCTGCCCGCGCCGCGGTGTGCTGCACCGTCCTTGCGAGCGGCGAAGGCAGACCGGAGGGGCAGGTGTGCCCGATCTCGATCCGGTACCGGCCCTCGGTGGTGTCCTTCCTGACAACCGGCAGAGGGTAGGCCACCCCGTCCGCGACCACCGTTTCGCACGAGTACTCCTCGCCGGGGATGTACTCCTGCACCAGAGCCCGCGTGTCGAGCTTCAGGCCGTGTGGGTAGGCGTGCGTGTACTGCTGGGCCGCGCCGACCGCGCAGGCGAGCTGATCCGGGCCGTCCACCACGGACACACCCCACGAGCCGCCCTGCTCCGCGGGCTTCACCACCAGCGGCCAGCCCAGCTCGTGCGACCGCGCCACCTGGTGCGCCTCGGCCACATCGTGTACGACCGTCCAGCGGGGGGCGGGGATCTTGGCGGCGGCGAACGCCTCACCCATCAAGATCTTATTCCTGGCCGCCCGCGCGAGCAGAGGATCGTTACCCGGCAGGCCGACCCGCCCGGCGAGCAGCGCGGCGAGCGGGGTGAACAGCTCGAAGCAGGCAGCGACACCCGCGACAGCGCGATGCCGGCAGAAGGCCTCCATGTCTTCCAGGGCCTTGTGGGTATCGGCGAGATCTGTCGCGCAGACTCCCGCGAGGGCTGATCGCAGCCAGTCCGGGTAGCCGTCGTAGATGTCCTGGTGAGTGGCCGCGTACAAGCGCAACCCCAGCCGGTCAGCGGCCTCGACGAGGAAACGCCCCGCGTTCCCCATAGGCTCGATCACCAGCACTCCCGGCCCGCGCGGGCCCGCACCCATTGTCATTCCACCAGCAAAGCCGCGGGGTGAGGGTAAGGGCTATGGGCCTGACAGACGAAAACAACTCACCCCACAGCCTGCACTGTTGGAGCAAGGTCCAATCAACTGGTCAGTAACCACAGCCCATTTGGTGCGCATGGCCCATGGAATCCTACAAGCGTCCCGTGGTCGGATCGCTACGCCAGGTAAACAGCATCCGCGACCCGAACGGGGAAGCAGCATCGTGACCAGCCTGAACCAACAGCTCGCCGACTACATTGACCAGGGCGTCGTCCCGCCCTACCAGTACTCCTACCCGCCTCGCTCCACCTACCGCCCCCTCCCGGAGGGCAAGTGGAGCATCCCCGACGTGTGGGCCATGGACCTCGCCAACTACCAGGTCCCCGAACTCAACCTCTACCTGCACGTCCCCTTCTGCGACCGCAAATGCGGCTTCTGCAACCTCTACACCATCATCAGCACCGACCAGGATGTCTTCGACGCCTACACCGACGCCCTGTGCACACAGATCCGAGATCACGCCGAGATCATCCAGGCCCGGCGCCTGCGCACCATCTACATAGGCGGCGGCACCCCCGCCCTGCTCAAGCCCCGTCACTTCGAGCAGATCTTCACCACTATCGCCGACATCTACCCCAACTGGCGCTCCACGGTCGAAGAAGTCGCCGTCGAAGCCACACCGTCCTCCATCGCTGACGAACCCGGCGAGTTCAAGGCCCTCATCGACATGGGCCTCACCCGTGCCAACGTCGGCATCCAGTCCCTCGTACCCCGAGAGATCCGCGAAGCCGGCCGCGGCGGTGAGGACGAAGGCGTCATCCGCCGCGCCATCCACACCGCACACGAACTCGGACTGCCGGACCTGTCCACCGACCTGATCATGGGCTTCGCCGGACAGACCCCGGAAACCTGGCGCCACAGCGTGGACGAACTGGCCAAACTCCAGCCCACCACCATCAGCACCTACTTCCTGACCGTGCGGCCGGACGCCTGGTTCTCCAAGACCGGCGCCTACCAGTACATGTGGCAGCCCGAGTTGTACGACCGCTACGACTACGCCCGCCAGGTCTTCCTCGATCACGGCTACGTCCAGGAAGGTTCCGTCCGCTACAAGAGGCCCGGCCGCGGCGGCTACGTCCAGAAGGTACTCACCTTCCACGGCGTCCCCCTGCTCGGCCTCGGCGTCGGCGCCCGCTCCTATACCAGCGTGCTCGACTACATGACCGGCGGCGTGAAGCCCTCAGCGGCGGAGGTCGCCGACTACATCAAGAGGGCCAGGAACCACGAGCTCGCCCCCGTCACCGGCTTCGAACTGACCGGCGAGGAAATCGTCCGCAAGCGCCTCGTCCTCGACTCGTTCGACCTCGACCTCACAGAACTCGACCGCTTCAGCTACCAGCAGCACGCGGCCGAGTTCGAACCCATCCTCGACGCGGCCGAGGTCAACGGCCTCATCCACCGCCTCGGCCGCCGCATCCAGCTCACCCCCAAGGGCTTCAAATACCGCGACGTCCTGTCCTGGATGTTCTACTCCGAGTCCGTCAAGGACCTCGACCGCGAGTACTACGAAAACCTCCACGCGGCGAACAGGCGCGCCCAGAAGACCATGGGAGCAACCCCCGTGCGCATCACCGGAATCGACCTGCGCGAGGGAGCCGCATGACCGGCCTTTACATCGCGGCGGGCGGAGGAGGAGACCCGATCGGTACCCTCATGGCCGCCCGCACCATCTCCGTCAATCCGGCCCCGCCGCGGATCGCCACGTACGCATGGGAACGACCCGAAGTCGACCCCACCCACAGGCCCCTCGGGACAGTGGACTTCGCCGGGCTCGCCCGCGAAGCCGGCGGCGCCGCGGCATTCACGTCGGCCACCCGAGCCCGCTTACCGGCCGGATCCACCATGCCCGGCCTCGCCAGGGATCTGCCTGCCAGGCTGCTGCTGCTCGACCCCACCCATGGGCTCTCCTCCCTGTCACGGCAGATCGGCTCCATGGCCAAAGCCGCAGGTGGCCGGATCCGCATCGTAGACATCGGCGGCGACATCCTCACCCACGGCAACGAGCCCATGCTGTGCAGCCCGTTCGGGGATGCTTACACGCTCGCCGCCTGTCACCTCACCGGCATCCCCACCACCGTCTACATCGCGGGCCCCGGCCTCGACGGAGAAATCGGCGAACAACTCCTTCTGGAACGCCTCACCGGACACCACCAGCACCACCCCCTCACACCCAGCCGGGGAGCAGCCTCAGCAGCCGCCCCCGCACTGGCATGGCACCCCTCCGAGGCATCCGCACTGTGGGCCGCCGCCATCCACGGCGCCCGCGGCGCCGTTCGCGCTGCCCGCGACACTATCCATCTCACCGATGTCTCCCCACGGCTGTACCACCTGCCGCTTCAGGAAGCCGTCGGCCACAACCCGGTCGCACAAGCCCTCATCGACGAGCGCCCAGCATCCCTGGAGGCGGCAGCCGACCTCTCTCACCGGCTCACGGGCATTCACGGGCTGGCACCCGAACACAACCGGACACCCCATCACCCGCCCGCCGGGAGGATCGACTTCCTCAACCAGGACGAGGCCATGAAGACCCTCCGCGAAGCGGCCGACGGAGCCGACCACGTCACGCTCCGGTACGCCGCCCGCACCCTCGGCCTCGCCTGGACGGACATCCCAGCCCTGCGAAACATCCTCGACGCCGACACCCCACTGCTCCAGCTCGCCTGAGCTGCACCCCGAAGGGCCCGGCATCCATGGTGTGATGCTGTTGGCCACGACACGGCGTTGAGGCGCGGGACCTGCACAAGGAGCCCTCCGCACTTACGGCAACCGAACGGACCGGGCCCCGCTCAGCTACGCTCTACTGCCTGTAGCCTCGCAAAATGCCCGTTTCAGCCGGTGCCTGGTGGGCACTCGTGTGGTGAGTGAGTGGAAAGTGGGCATGGCCTACTCGGGGCTCGGCCGCGGTACCGGGTCGAGCCCCGAGTCACGCAGCCCCAAGGCGCGTTCGGCCTATGGGCTCATCTTGCTCCTCCGGTGGCACCACCGCGTGCAGGTGAATAGTCCTCCCCGTTGAAGGTCCGCGGCATCCAGTACGACGCACCGGGCCGGGACTCCAACCGCTGCTCGACGGGTGACACCCACGAGGAGTATCTGACGGTCAAGAACTACGCGTCTCGTCCGCGACCGTGAACCTGAAGGGTTACGTCGTCAAGGACGCGGCCGGCAACCGTTTCGCGTTCACGGCCAACCACTTCCTGCGGCCCGGCGACTACGTGAAGCTGCGAGGCGGCAATGGCACCGACTCCGACTCCGACAACGTCGTCTACCGCGACAACTGCAACTTCATGTGGAACAACGACCGCGACAACCTCTACCCCTACAAGCCCTCCGGCAGCCGCGCGGACATCCGCTCCGAGAGCAGAGAGCGGCAACGGCTACATCACCTCCACTAACCCGCACCCGCTCATGCTTCCGTCGCCCGGCGGGCGAGGGAAGCATGAGCGGGCACTGCGGGCCGGCCTCGATAGGACCCGGTCACCGTAAAGTCCTTGCAGCGGTCGCGTACCAGGGCGAGCAGCAGCGCCTGGCCGAACCGAAAGACGCGAAGGCGAGACCGCCCGGTGCGCCGAGCACGATACGGGGTTCACCGAAGACCGCACCGCTGGAAGGCGACGAGAGGGTGGTCGACCCTTGAGCGGCGCATTCCACGCCGTGCGCACTGTCAGCGGAGGGATCCCGCCGCCCATGGCCCCAGAGCGGTCCACCGCACGGCGCAGCCGGGCAAGCGCGTTCAGGAATCCGTAGAGTCCGGAACGCCCGCCCACCAGCTCCCTGGTGATGCTGTGCCCGACGACGATGCTCGGGCCCAGGACCCTGGTCGTCATGCCGGGAGCCGCAGTCGCGATCCGCTCGCCGGCGACCTTGCAGTCGCGGAAGTGCCAGCCGGATCAGCGAGCCGCGCCGCGACTGCCGCAGTGCCGTGCCGCCCGGTCGGCCGGGGTAACCAGCAGGGCCCGAGCGCGCCCCGGCCGGGTCAGCCGAGGCGGCTCTTGAGATCCGCCGGCTTCTGCGGCTTTCACAACTCGCCCGAGCGCCCCGACAGCAGCGGGCCGGACACCGGCCGGGGCGTGCGTAGATTGCCTGGTTGACCTTGCCCCTGGGGAAGACAGGAGCGTAGTGGGCATGGAGGAAGAGGCACTGCTCAGCATCGGCGCGTTCGCCCGTCGGGCGCGTTTGTCGCACAAGGCCCTGCGGCTGTACGACCGCCAGGGTCTGCTGCCGCCTGACCATGTCGATCCCAGCACCGGCTACCGGTACTACCGGGAGAGCCGGCTCGGCGCGGCCCGGCTGATCGTGCGTTTACGCGGGTTGGACATGCCGCTGGCTGAGGTCGGCGCCGTTCTCGCCGTGCCGGCCCCAGAGGCGGCCCGGCTGGTGGCTGCGTACTGGGACGGTGTCGAGCGCCGCCACGCCGCGAAGCGCGAGTTGGCGGCGCACCTCCATACCCATCTGCTCGGAGACGAAGGGAACCTGGACATGTACGAGATTGGGCAGCGCGAGGTGCCGGAGCAGCTGGTGCTCACGGAGCAGCGGCACGTCACACCACAGGAGCTTCCCGACTGGATCGATGCGGCCCTGGGCCGGCTGGCCGCGGTGGCCCACGCGAACGGAGGGTTCTTCGGCCATCCGTTCGTCGTCTATCACGGAGAGGTGAACGAGGACAGTGACGGTCCCGTGGAGGTCTGCGTCCCGGTAGACCCGGCGCGCGCGGCCGAGTTCCCGGTCGCCAGTCGTACCGAACCGGCCCATGCGGAGGCATACACCCGCGTCACCAAGGCACAGGTGGCCTACCCGCACATCCTCTCCGCGTACGACGCGGTCTACGCCTGGGCACAGAGCGAGGCCCGCACCACGTCAGCTGCACCCCGCGAGATCTACTTCGCGGACTGGTCCGAGACCGCCCCGACCGACCCGGCCTGCGACATCGCCGTCCCCCTGGCCCACTGAGCGGGTAGGGGATGCCCGGCGGGGTCATGCCCCCGCCGGGGGGCTGGTCAGGGCCAACACCACCCAGGCCAGCCGCCCAACCGGCAACAGCCGCGCCTACCATCTGCGACCGGCGACAAATGAACGGCCCGGCGTACTCGCCAAGGGCCGACACCGTGAAGGACACGCCGCTGATGGACGACCCTCACAAGCGCCTGGGTACGCATCAGTGCCTGTGTCAGATCCGGTGATCTGTGACGTTCTGCGATTGGTGGCAGAGTTGTTCGAATGGTGTCGGGGACGGGGCTGTGTTCGGGCAGGAGCAGGATGGTTCGCACGCGAAGCGGGGTATTTCCGGTCGTTTGTGGTGACCTTGAGTTGAGCGGCGGAGCCTGTCAGGCAAATGCAGGCCGGGGCTTCTGCGGCCGGTGAAGTGCCGGCCCTTTTGGGTCCGTCCGGGGAGTGTTCACCGTGGCCCAGGGGATCGGCCGTGTGCCGTGTGAGCGTTTCGATGATCTGGTGGACCAGTCGGTTCGGCTGGTCCGGGTGATGACGGGGTGCCAGTTCACGCTGGCGGACATTGCGTTGGAGATCGCGCCGTTGCGTACGCACGGCGGGAACATGTCGCTCGGTGAAGAGGACCAGCCCGGAGTGGATGGCCTGTTACGCTTGTTCGCCGAGGCGATAGGGCTGTCGTTCCATACGGTGCGAACGTATCGGTGGGTGGCCGCACGGTGGCCGAAGGACCAGCGCCAGGACGGTGTCTCCTTCGAGGTCCACCGGATTCTGGCGTCGGCGCCGGATGCGTACGAGCTGATCCAGCATCCGCCGGTCGACGAGCGGACAGGGGAGTCCCGGTAGAGCGGGGACGCCGCGAAGCGGGCGGCGGGCTGGCCGACCGCGACGCCCGTGTCGGTGGCGGAGAAGGCCGAGGTGATCCAGGATCTCGCGCAGGACGAGCAGGTGGCGGCCCTGGTGGCATGTGACCTGCTGCACCGTCCGCAGGTGGCTTTTAGGGCGATGCGAGACCCGCAGGCCCGTGAGCTGGTCAGTCAGGCTCAGTTCGACCAGGCCGGACTTGTCGAAGACGGTGAGGGGGAGGACTGGTGGGACGAAAGCGACGCTGCGGAAGTGGAGGAGGGGGTCGTTGATCCCGTGACGATCGTGCGGGGTTTCCACCGGGCGATGGAGTTCACGGACTTGATCGGAGTCTGCCAGTGGGCCGGGGCGAGCCAGCTGGTGCGGGCTGCGCGGACGGGAGTTCTCCGAGTCGCAACTCTCGCGGTGTTACGGCATTTGGAGAAGATCAGGGCGACTGCTGACTGGATCGAGAGGGCGGTCTCGACCGGCAAGGTGGACCTGGACGAGGCTCTGGCCAAGCTGCTGCGGGGCCAGTAGTCATGAAGCGGCGGGCGGGGCTGCCCGCTCATGTTCATGCCGAAGCGGTACGCAAGGCCCTGCAAGAGGCACGGCCTGACGGACTGCACGGGAAGCAGCTGGCCAAGGCCACCCAGCGGTCCCCCGCGCAGGTCTGGACTGGGATTACGTTCCTGCGCAGGGTCGCGGTCAAGGAAGGGCTGCCGCCCGTGACGCACAACCGCCGGGACGGCTTCCAGCTCTCGGAGGACCCCGGAGTCTGGATCGCTTACGAGCGGGCGGTCCTCGAGGCCGAGTTGCACCGGATGACGAACTTCATCACCGGGATCGTCGCCCCGCACACCAAACGCGCCCCGAAGGACAAGTGGCCCGCCTGGTCCTGGAACAGCTCGGAGGGATCAGAGCCACCCTCGAAGTCCTCACCCGCATGGAACGGCCATGACCAGCCCGGACATGGGGCAACCGGCCGCGAGGGAACGGCACTGCCCCAGCGACATGACGGACGCCGAATGGGCCGTCCTGGAGCCTCTGCTGCCACCGCTGGCCTGCACCCAGCCCACGGGCGGACGCCCGGAGAAACACCCGAGACGCAACGTCGTCGACGCCATCCGCTACGTCAACGACAACGGTGTGAAGTGGAGGTCCGTGCCCGTCGACTTCGGCATCCCCTGGCGCACTGTCTACGGATTCTTTCAGCGCTGGCGGGCCAGCGGGGACCTGGCCCGCATCCACGCCGAGCTGTATGAACAAGTCCGCGTCCATGGCGGCCTCAACCCCCGCACCGTCGCGGTGATCCTGGACTCCCAGTCCGTCAAGGGGGCCGAGACGGTCGGCAAGGACTCCCGCGCTTCGACGGCCACAAGATGATCAATGGAAGGAAACGGCATCTGGCCGTTGACATGCGAGGCATGCCCCTGACGGTGATGGTCGCCGAAGCCTCCCCGTACGACAGCGTCCCTGCCCGTGACCTGCTCTTCCGTCTCCGCCTCACGCACCCCGAGGTCACCGTCGTGTGGGCGGATTCCGCCTACGGCGGCCCCCTCGTCGACTGGGCCCGCTCATTTCTGGGCCTGACCCTCAAAACGGTGCCCCGCAAGGACCAGGCCGGCTTCGCCGTGCTCGCGAAACGGTGGCGCGTGGAACGGGCCATCTCGTGGGTCATGCGAGCCCGCAGAAACGTCCGGGGCTACGAACGGCTCATCTCGCACAGCGAAGCCCACATCACCTGGACCACCATCACCCTCATGGCCCGCCGCCTCACCCGCCCTCCCCGACCGCCACGCACCACGCCGCACCTCCCCGAGCCGGTGAAAACAGCCACCCCCAAACCCACGCCGATCCGCCTCCGGATGCAGCCCCAGACGATCCGGCTGGCCCCTGCTGTCTTGCGCTGACCTGGGGCTACGCGCCCACCGGTCCGGTCGGCGGGATCGCACCGACCGCCCCCTCCAAGCGCCAGGAGCCGATCTGATCACTCCGTTACGGGCAGGCATTCGGCGAGCAGATCGACGATGTCGCGCCAGGCTCGCTGTGCGTGTCGTGGGTGGTAGCCGACGCCCGGGGGTGTGGTGTGGTTGACCGGTGGGTGGTGGAAGGCATGCAGGGCCCCGCCGTAGACCACGCAACGCCAGTCGACGCCCGCGTCCCGCATCTCGGCGGTGAACGCTTCCCGTTGCGCGGGCGGCATGATCGGGTCTTCCGATCCGACCCCCGCCCATACGGGGCAGCGAATGCGTGCCGCCTCGCCCGGTCGGCCCGTGGTCAGTGCGTTGACCGTACCGATCGCGCGCAAGTCGACTCCATCGCGCCCGAGTTCCAGCACAATCGCGCCCCCGGTGCCGTAGCCGATTGCGGCGACCCGGTCGAGGTTCGTCCGTGGTTCGGCGCGCAGCACATCAAGTGCAGCATGGCCAATGCCCCGCATACGGTCGGGGTCTGCGAGCAGCGGCATGCAACGGGCCAGCATCTCCTCGGGGTTGTCCAAATAGCGCCCGCCGTGGAGGTCAAAGGCCAGCGCCACGTATCCCAGCTCAGCCAGGGCATCGGCTCGGCGGCGCTCGACGTCGCTGAGCCCCGTCCCCTCAGGCCCGATCAGGACTGCGGGCCGACGCTCATCGCCGGCAGGGAGCGCGAGGTGCCCGACCATCGCGAGAGCATCGGCCGGGTATTCGACCGTACGTGTTGTGATCGTCATGAGGCTGGACCGTAGTGACCATCCAGCCAGGTCGGGCCGGTGTTCACCGTCGGCAGAAGGTGGTCCGTCGCGGCTGCACGAGGATTGTGTCAACTCCCCTAGTGGCATCCCGATCTCACAGAGCGTTACAGACCGTCGGTTCTGGCACAGCTACTCAAGAAGTGGCTTCGAGAGGACGAGCGCAGCAGTAAATGCGTGATCCGGTCCTCAGGATCGAGCCCGCAGCCGAGGACGACAAGCCGAAGACGCGTACGAGCGAGGTTAGTTGCTGGAGGTGCCCAGCCCTCTGCGTCTCTCCCAGGAGCCGAAGCCACAATGGAAGTGGCTCCGGGTGATCAGCTCGGGGTGGCTAACCGGGACCCCCGAATGAGCATGGCGGTCCGTTCAGCCCCGTGACGAACAAGGCTGCTCTCTCCACCCGCCGGGTATCCACACGGGGCGGCGTCACCATGAGGTCCGCTTGATCAATTGCCCCATATCGAGACATTGGCAAGGTGTGGGTGGGATCGGGTTCAGTGCACTGCTCGGAGCCGGTCCTTTGCCGTGGGCTTCCCGTAGAGGACGAGGTTTTCGAGGTACCGGCCGGCCGCTTGGTCGTACCGTCCGGCGCAGGTGATCAGGGCCAGTCTGGGGGCGCCGTCACGGTTGAACAGGTCGGCGGGCAAGGCGTCCTGTCGGTAGGTGCGGCGCGCCGTGATGCGGTAGGCGTAGGCCCGACCGTCGGCGCCGGTCAGCACCACGCGGGCGCCGAGCGGCAGGTCGTGCAGCAGGGCGAACGTTCCCAGCCCGCTTTCCCTGGTGTCGACGTGCCCGGCGACCAGAACGGTTCCGCGTGAGGCACCGGGAGCCGCGCCCAAAGCCCACCATCCGCCGACGTCAGGCTCTTCGGGCACGGCCAGCACCCCGTCGACCGTCGCTGCGACCGGCACAACGTGGGCCTTGAACCGCCCCGGTCCCCGGATGCTCTGGGGTGGTGAGGCCAGCGCAAGGCCACCTGCCACCGTGCCCTGAACGGGAGGCAGCGGGCCCGCATCCCTGAGGGAGAGCTGCGGGCCGCTGATCATCACCCACCCGGCTGCCATGGCGCCCAGACCGCTCGCCGCCACCGCCCCGGCGGCGAGCCGGCGTCCTGACACGGCCTACGGCTGGTCGGCGGAACGGCGCCGGTTGCGCAGGACCCAGACCGCCCCGCAGGTGGCCAGAAGTCCACCACCGGCCAGACTGGCTACGCCCGCCAGGGACAGTGAGCCGTCGTCGGCGGCCAGTTGTCCACCGGTACCGGCATGGACCTTGCTCGCGTCCTTGCCCGCGTGGCAGACACCGCCCCGGACCATGTCGAGGTGCATCGCCACCACAGGTCGCGCACTGCGAGCAGCGGCCTTGACCTCGGCATTCTGCCCTGCTGACAGCTCTCGGTCGATGAGTGCCAAGGTCGCGGTGTGCGCGGCCTCCTGTGCCTTCAGCCACGCCGCGTCGTAAGCGGGCGTACCGGCCTTGGCCCGAACGGCGGCCAACTGCTTTTCCTGCTCGGCGGTCGGGGAGCCGGGCAGCGTGATGCGCAGCTTGCCCGCCAGCATCTTTACATCCGTGTCCAGCTTGGTGTGGTCACGCACCAGCACCCGGCCGACCTTCTCCACACACTCGGTGGTCGCGTGCTTCTGAGCGTCCTCGCCTGCGGCGATCTCCGCCAGATTGCCTTGGTGGGCCGCCTTGACGAACATCGTGTCCTGGGCACTCACGGTGGCCGCGAGCGCGGGCGTCACACCTATGCTCGACAGGAACATCACGGCTGCGGCGACAGGCGCCAGTCGTATGCGCATGGAAACTGCTCCCTTCCTTGCGGCAGGCAGCGCGTCATCGGCCGCCAGACCGCTCCATGGAATGGGCGCGCTCGATACAGCGCCCGGCAGCATCCATCCCGCAAACACGCCGAACATCCACAGGTGCAGCCTTGAATTCACACCAATGGCCGACATGGCGGGTGTCCGGCGAAGGACAACCCTCTGCGCGGCCATCGCGGGTTACGGGGAGTCAACCGCTGGAGGGCTGTGCCCCTTCCCCGGACGTCGGCACGTAGGCACGTAGGCACGTAGGCCACAGTGGCGTCCAGACGCAGCCTGACCAAGCGCAGCGGGTGTCTCCCCGCGCCTCGGTCGATCGCGGCGTCCGCGCTGACTTCGGCCACCAGCTCAGGGACGACCAGGATCGGACTGAGGGGTTCACAGCTGCCCCATGTGGTCGTGAACCGTACTCCGTCCATGGATGGTCGGAGCCGGCGGCGGTGAGGGTGTCGGTGAGCTGGCGGGCGGTGTCCGGCTTCAGCGGTGTGGTGCGGCCGACCGGGCGCAGCTGGCCTTGTTCGCCGTACCGTCCAAGGACGAGCAGCTGCGGTCGGCTCAGCGTGCCGGTGACGCCTCCGACGATCGCTTCGGTGGTCTCACGACAGCGGACCTTGAACCAGCCGCGGGCGCCCGGCATGTATCGCTGTCCGAGCCTCTGGGTGACCCTCCACGCCCCTTCCGTCCAGGAGACACGGCCTCACAACGCCTCGCTGAGGCATACCAGCTGACGCTGCCCCAGCTCCTCGACAGCGCCGACATCACCTTGAACCGCCACAGCACACAGGTCCTGTGTGGTGGATGATGACGGAATGGCGAACTTGACTAGACGAGTCGAACTTTTCACCGGGAACGACGACGATCCTCGGTTCAGCGGCCCTGCCACCGGTGACGAGCGGCAGATGCTCGTCGGCTTTCTGCAGGGACAGCGTGCGACTCTGCAGCTGAAGTGCACCGGCCTGGACGGGCAGTTGTCCCGGCGGGCCGTGGAGCCGTCCACGCTTTCCCTGCTCGGTCTGATCCGGCACCTCGCGGATGTAGAGCGGCGCTGGTTCCGGCAGGTGCTGGCTGGACAAGATGCAGCGCCCCTCTTCTCGTCGAGTGCGGCCCCTGACGGGGACTTCGACGGTGCGGTGTCCGACCCCGCGGTCATCGCGGCGGCGTGGGAGGCGTGGCGTTCGGAGGTGGAGTTCGCCGACCGCTTCGTCACCGAGGCACCCGACCTCGACATCGAGGGCCACGACGCGTGGCGCGGGACGGTGTCACTGCGCTGGGTGGTCATCCACATGGTCGAGGAGTACGCGCGGCACAACGGGCACGCCGACCTGCTTCGGGAGCGGATTGATGGAGCGATAGGGCTGTGAGAGCCGGGGAGAGCGCGGCCGAAGGTCGCTGGTGTGCGGTAGGAAGCCGACCAGCTCAAGTGCTTGTGGCGTACGGCACCGACGTCGATGGTCTCCCGCGACACCGGTGCCGACCGTCAGCGGACCAGGAGAGACTCGAAGCAGCCCTCTTCCCCGGCCACGACGACCGCCGATCCGGCACAGGGCGAGTTCGGCGGGTACGGCGGGTAGGGCTCGGCGGTGAGCGACGGGACCGGATCGATGCCCAGGCCAGGCCGGCGAAGGCTAGCGAACTTTCCCGCCCACTCCGCGATCCTGATCGTCTTCTGGGCCAGAAGCCCGCGCGGGCCCAGGCGTCGGCGAGCGTCGTGGGGCTGGTCGCGGGAGTGCTCTGGAGGCAGACCTCCTCGCGCAGTTGACGCAGCTCTACCGTAGCGGTGTCCGCCAGCGGATGTCCGCCCCGGAGTGCGACCAAGGGTGCATCCTTCAGCAGCACGGTCGTCGTGACACCGTCGGCGGGCGTCAGACCGGGCGGGTAGTCGCTGACGACGGCGAGGGCGGATATTCCGGTCCGTCGGGCGTTGCATCAACGTGCTGGTCGGGCCTTCGGCCGTACGGTCTCCACCCTGGGCCTGGGTGTGTGAACGCGCGCAGCGCCGTGGGCAGCAGCGAGATGTTCGCCGTGGCGAAGGTGCCGACCCGCACCGAGCCGCCCTTGGCCGGTGTGCAAGGCGGTGAGCTCCCACTCGGCTCGTGCCAGGCGTTCGAGCACCTCTACGGCGTGCCGGTGCAGGGTGCGTCCGGCCGGGTTCAGGCGTACGCCGTGGCGGGCCGGCCCCCCTCCCGGCTGCTCCAGCGCCGCGATGCGCCGGGACACCGCGGATTGGTTGTAGTTGAGCGGGGCAGCGGCCGGTGAACGGTCCGGTGACGGCGACCGCCACCAGCAGACGCAGCGCGTCGGTCGGCGACGCGCCGTCTGACCGAGGCGCTCGTCGCCTATTACCGTGCGGCGCATCAGGTGCACGACAGCGCCCGCCCGCGGCCGGTGGACTTTCGGGGAATCGGGAGATCGCCGGGGACTGGCTTCGCTTGCGGCGGAGGCGAAGGGGTGGAGTGACAGCGGCAAACCTGCAGACAAGTGGTTCGAGGCGCGGAGCCAGGCAGTGGAGTGGCACCAGATCGTGGGTGAGCTGTACCAGCAGGCACGGGGGCTGGGATGACATCAGCGTGTACCGCATGGTGGGGCGAGGTTCCATTGGCCGGATCAGCATCTCGCCCGCCCCTGCTCAGAGCGGCGACACCGTCGCAACAGCAGTCCGCGTGTCTGGCGTGGCCAGTCGCAACGCCGCGGGCCTCGGGGTCAGTTCAAGCGGCGGAGGACTCGCCTTGCGTCACTGGTCCAGCGCATCGGATCGATGGTCCCGCGTCTCTCCGGCCTCCTCCTCGCGACGAGGGCCGGGGCGTGGCTGCCCGGCGCACCCGGCGTCGGCGGTGTGCCGCGCCCCGGTGACCGCCGGGCGCGTTATTTGCGGGGGCCGATGGCGTTGTAGGCGGACAGCCAGCCGATGCCGAGGTGGTCGCCACGTGTGAACACCGCTCCCCCGCGGTTGTGTCCGGAGGTGGCTGAGCCGGGGCCGGGCAGCGGGTAGGGAAGGTCGGTGGTGGTGCCGTCGCTGGTGTGACGGGCGACCATGGGGTCGGTCCACAGGTGGACCTGGGTACCGCGTGGTGCGCGGATGCGAATGCTGTCGGGGTGGTGGTCGAGGTCGATTCCGGTGGTGCGGGTGGCGAGCAGTGCGCGGTAGTCGTCGGGGTGGAGGCGGCAGGTGCTGGGCGGTGTGGTGCCGGGCCAGTCGGGGGCATCGATGCCGCGCTGCCGGGCGGCGCGCCACATGAGGGGGACGAGGTGGTGGGCGTGGGCGGGGGTGGCCATGCGTTCGCACATCCACAGCAGGCGGCCGGAGCCACGGCGGGGGCCGAGGGTGCGCCAGCGGATGCGCTGGGTCAAGTCGGCTGCCACGACGGCGGCCCAGGGGTGGATGGTGCCGAGTTGGCCCTGGGCAGCGAGCCAGGCGAGGTAGCGGCGGGCTTCGTCGAGGATCTGGGCCATGGAGTCGACGGGGATGCCCAGGATGTAACTGCTGCGGGTGCGGAACGCCTTGGGACTGTTGGCCACCAGGAGCAGTACGGCGCGGGCGAGGTCGCCGGCAGCGGGTTTGTCCTCTTGCTCGTCTTGCGGGGTGCGCGGGGTGTCGGGGGCGTCGGTGTGTCCGCCTGTGCGCAGGACCTGGTAGAGAGCGGTTTTGGCACGGTCGGTGAACGGGGCCTGTTCGAGAACGGGCAGGCGGGTGCTGAGCAGGGTGATGAGGGTGTCCTCGGCGTCGTCGGGGTTGTCGGGGGCGGGGAGGAGGCGCAGGACGTCGGTGAGGGTGGTGGCGACGTCGGATTCGACCATGAAGCGGCTGGTGAGTTTTCCGGTCTCGGTGATGGTCAGCCGGTCGTTGCCGCCGGGGTCGGGGGTGCGGTGGAGGTATCCGGCGTCGTGGAGGAAGTCGAGGGCGTCATGGAGAGGGTCGAGGTGGTGGTGTCCCTGGTGGTGGGCGAAGGTCTTGGTCCACCAGGTCTCGGCCTGGTCCAGGTCGGCCAGCCGTCCCTGGACGGCCTCGGCCAGGACGTGGTCGGGCAGGTGATCTCGGATGCGTGAGGTGACGGTGTATCCGGCGGCAAGGCGGGCCTGCCATTCAGCACGCTGGGCCGGGCCGGTCAGCAGGTAGGCAAAGCCCTCGCGTTCACCGGCTCCGACCCGGCCGGCCCGGCCGAACATCTGCTGGACCATCGAGACCTCGATGCGGTCCATGCCAACCTGGGTGTCGCGGACGATGACAGCCCTGGCGGGGAGGTTGACGCCGGCCGCGACGGTTGAGGTCGCGACCAGGATGTCGGCCTGACGGGTGCGGAAGGCTTGTTCGGCCTCGCGTTTGTAGGGCCAGTCGCGGTAGTGGAGGCGTACTCCGGCGCGGGTGCACAGGCGCTCGACGAGTTCGCTGTCGTCGGCGTCGGCGCCCTTGGCCGGCACGCCGCGGTCGGCCGCCAGGGCGAGAGCGGTAGCACGTACGCCTCGTTTGCTGCCGCAGAAGACCAGGACGCTGCCGTGGGTCTCAGTGAACCCGCGCGCGAGACGTACGGTGTGCGCGGTGCGGATCTGGGCGCGGGTTTTCCAATCCGGGTTGTCGGCCGCTTCGGGCAGTACGGGCAGTTGCCAGGTCAGGCGTGTGGGGCGCCACGGCGAGCGGATGAGGCGGGCGCCGAGCCAGTCGGCGACCTGCTCGGCGTTGGCGACCGTGGCGGACAGACCGACGATCCGGACCTGGGTGCTGTCTTCGCGGACCCGGGCGAGGAGTGCTTCAAGTACAGGGCCGCGAGTGGGGTCGCCCAGCAGGTGGATCTCGTCGACGATGAGGCAGCCCACCTCGGCCAGCGCGGCTCGCAGGGAGCCGGTGCGACTGATCGCCTCGAACTTCTCAGTGGTCGCCACCCACAGGTCCGCGGTGCGGATGAGCTCGGCGTCGACGGCGTACTCACCGGTCAGGCGTACGACAGTGCGGCCGGCACTGCGCCAGGTCTCGAGGTCGCGGTCGAGTTCGTCGGTCAGGGAGCGCTGGGGTACGAGCCAGGCCGCTTTGCGGCCACGGGTGTGGGTCTGGAGGGCTGCGACCATGCCGATGGCGGTCTTGCCCGCGCCGGTGGGAGCGACGATGACTGTGTGCTCGTTGTTTTCCAGGATGGCCGGGATGGCCGCAGCCTGGACGGGGTTGAAGGCGGGGTGCGGCAGCAGTCGCTGCCAGTCTGCAGGGACAAGGCTGGTGACGGGAACGTAGGTGGCCATCTCGTTCGAGGGCAGGTCGGCCAGGGCGTCCCACTGCGCGGCGAAGGCGTCGCGGGCGGCATACGCGGCCGGGCCTGCCGCCGGCGCGCCGGCATTGAGGGGACGGGTGGTCAGGTCAGTGGGGTTGCCCAGGTCGCCGACCGTGCTGATCTGCTCAGCCTCAACCCAGTGCCCGGCGCGGCGGACCCGGCCACCGTGGTCGGTGAGGAAGGCACGCAGCGGGTCGAATTCCGGTTCTGCGGGGGTGATAGCGCGGATGTCCTCGGCTGCGGTCAGGGCTTGCTTGGACGGCCGCCATCCGGGGTCGGTCACCTTGCACCACAACAGGGCACGCTTCTCGGTCTCCGCGGGGAGGGGGAGGTCGGGCGGCCAGACGGGAGCGGGCTGACTGGTGGGAGATGTGCCAGGCGGGACGGATCCGATCGCGGTCACTGTCACGCCGGGGCCTGACGTGCGGGGGCCCAGGAGAAGGCCTGCCGCCGGCTTGGGGAGCACGGCCGGGGTGGAGGTGGCGCGCCTCGGTGGCGTGGACATCGCCGGAGCGGTCACGGCGGCACGGGCGCCGGGAAGGGTTGTTAGCTTGTCGTAGGTCTTCACGCCCAGGTCAGCGAGGGTGTATGCGCGCGGGCAGGCCGGACAGACCACGGCGACATAGCGATACTGACGACCCGCTGACTCGTACGGGCGGCGCAGCGAATGCAGCGGTGTCTCGCAGGCGGGGCACGAGCGGAGCACCTGTTCCTGGTAGGACCATCCCGGTTCCCGGAAACGGGCCAAGACGTCCTCCTCGTCGAGGACGGTCCCCCATCGTTGCCGGACAAGCTCCCCGACCGTGACCGGGACCGTCTCTTCCTTGGACTCACGCACACCCTCAACCCTGCCAGCCAACCCCACTAACATTCCATCGGCTACGACAAAGTCGAACAGGCGATCCCCGTCCACCGTTTGCTGGAGCACGCACGCGGTCGCGGTCGCTAGCATGCGGCTCGGTTTGATGCGGGTGAAGAAATCCGCAAGGGGCGATCCGAAGCCGAGGTTCGGGACATGGATCTCTCCCAGGGTGCTTAAAATGAATGTCGTTTTATAGCTGGCCCTCTGTTGGCCACCTGTCGCCCCTGGCGGTGGCGTGCGTCGCAGCGCGTACCCTCACCAGATTGCCGGGATCACGCCGGGCGGCGGTCGGCGGTCGGCGGTCGGCGGTCACGGTCTTGCCCCTCGCAGACAACCGGAGCACACATGCGTCACCCGGAAGGACTGGCCCAGCCGCAGCAGCCGCCGGACCCCACGCCCGAATCGGCGCCTGCGCAGAGCACCGCCGGTAATCTCCCGGTCCCTCTGATCGTGGCCGGTCTGGTCTTGTCCCTGCTGGTGGGCGAACTCGGCTACTCCCTGTTGGGAAACGACACATGGCTCAGGCATCCGGGATTCACTGCGTGGCAGACCGTCGTTGTGGCCATCACCGTCCAGGCTTTGCCTTTTCTACTGTTCGGCACACTGATCTCCGGAGCTGTCAACGCCTTCGTACCGGCTGAACTGTTCACACGCGTACTGCCGCGCAATCCCGCGCTTGCCGTCCCCGTGGCGAGCGCCGCAGGTGCGGTGTTGCCGGGATGTGAATGCGCCTCAGTACCGGTCGCGGGCAGCTTGATCCGGCGTGGCGTCACGCCGGCGGCTGCCTTCGCATTTCTTCTCTCGGCGCCTGCCATCAACCCGATCGTGCTGGCGTCGACCGCTGTGGCATTCCCCGGCAGCCCTGAAATGGTCGCGGCCCGGCTAGCCGCTTCACTGGCAACCTCTGCGGTCATGGGCTGGCTCTGGATGAGATTCGGCCGCGAGGACTGGCTGCGGATGCCTGCCCGGCACTCCGGACATCAACCCGGCCGCAGTCGCCTCAACGAGTTCCGGCTCGGTTTCCAGCACGACTTCCTGCATGCCGGAGGCTTTCTTGTGCTCGGTGCGATGGCCGCCGCAGCGTTCAACGTGACCGTGCCGCGCTCGGTCCTCGACATGTTCGCAAGCTCACCGTGGATGTCGGTGCTCTTTCTTGCGGCACTGGCCGTCGTACTGGCCGTGTGCTCGGAGGCCGACGCATTTGTCGCCGCCTCCCTGACCGGCTTCTCCCCCACTGCCCGGCTGGCGTTCATGGTGGTCGGGCCCATGGTGGACCTGAAGTTGATCGCACTGCAGGTGGGCACCTTCGGCCGGGCGTTCGCGTTGCGCTTCTCGGCAGCGACGGCGGTGACGGCCGTGACGTGCAGCGTTGTGGTCGGATGGTGGCTGCTGTGAAGCCGGTGCTCCAGCCGATGCTGCTCCTCCTCACGGGGGCGGCGATTCTGCGCGTCTCCCTGTTCAGCGACATCTGCCTGCGATACGTAAAGGAGGGCCTGCAGCCATTCCTCATCGCTTCGGGGTTTGTGCTGGTCTGCTTCGGACTGGTGGGTGCGTTGGGTACGTCGGGTGAATTGCGCCACGGGCTGCGATTCATCATGCGTCGAGAATCGACAAGTTCCGCGCCGGCGGGTACCGCACCTGCTCACGACGGGCATGATCACGCCGACGTACCAGGCATCGCCTGGCTGCTCGCGGCCCCCGCGCTGGTCCTGCTGATGTTCGCACCGCCTGCCCTCGGCTCGTACACAGCCGCGCGTGACAGCCCGAAGGTCGTCGAGGTCTACGACCATTTCAAGCGACTGCCCGCGCAAGGGCCCGTACCCCTTTCGCTGACGGAGTTCACCGCCCGCGTCCAGCAGGATCGCGCGAAAAGTCTCGGGGGGCGCACCGTTGTACTGTCGGGATTCGTCACTCCGGGCAAGAACGGAACGTGGGACCTGACCCGGTTGCTCGTGGCATGCTGCGCGGCCGACTCCCAGTCCCTGACGGTAACCATGCACGGAGTCCCGGCACCGCCCCCGGACACCTGGGTCAAGGTGACGGGGACCTGGCACCCGAGCGGCGCCCTGGGCACCGCATCCGCAGCCCTCGCTCTTGACGTGCGATCACTCGAACGCATCCCCCAACCGCTGAGCCCGTACAAGGATCGGCCGCCCAGCGCTTAGGGCACACGTGTGTGCTGAGGTCGGGCGCCGGGGCGGCGTGGCCGGGTGGGTGTGCACACGCGAGAGCCCCACACCGGTGCGCGGTGCGGGGTTCTCGGTACGGGAAGTGCCACGGTTGTTACGAGTCGGTGGCATCACGGGAGTTGAGGGCGATGGCTTCGGCGGGGCAGAGGCCGACGGCCATCCTGGCGGCGGCTCGGTGCTCGGGGGCAGGTGCGGGGTGCAGGAGCACCACCAGGCCTTCCTCGTCGTCCTGGTCGAAGACCTCGGGAGCCGTCAGGGCGCACATGCCGGCGCCGGCGCAGAGGTCACGGTCGGCGCTGAGACGCAGCGGCTCTCGTGGGTCGCTCACGGCGCTACTCCTTGTCCCAGGTGACGGGCAGGTTGATCACGCCGTAGATGTTGGAGCGGTCGCGCAGCGGCACCTCCTGCGGCGGCACCGCGAGGCGCAGGGTGGGGAAGCGGGCGAAGAGCGCCGGGAACGCCACGGTCATCTCGACGCGGGCGAGCTGCTGGCCCAGGCACTGGTGGGCGCCGTGGCCGAAGGCCAGGTGCCCGGTGGCCTTGCGGTGGATGTCGAGCCGGTCGGGGTCGGGGAACTTGTGCGGGTCGCGGTTGGTGGCCTGCACGGAAATGGTCACCGTCTCGCCCGCCCTGATGACTTGGCCCTCCACCTCGACGTCCTCTAGCGCTGAACGCGGCAGCGGGTCGGCCACGCTGAGGTAACGCAGCAGCTCCTCCACCGTCTGCTCGGCGAGGGCCGGGTCGGCGCGCAGGGCGTCCAGCTGCTCGGGGTTGCTGAGCAGGGCGAAGGTGCCGAGGCCGAGCATGTTCGCGGTGGTGTCGAGCCCGGCGGCGAGCAGCAGCCCGCCGATTCCGGCCAGCTCCTCGTCGGTGAGGTCGGAGGTGGTGAGATCGCTGAGCAGGTCGTCGGTGGGCTCGGCGCGCTTGGCGAGGACGAGTTCGCCGAGGTACTGGAGCAGCGCCGTATAGGCCTCGCCCTTCGCCTCCGCATCCGCCGTCTGGTCGAAGATCGTCGCCACCTGGCCCTGGAAGCGCTCCCGGTCGGCGTACGGCACGCCGAGCAGCTCGCAGATCATGAGCGCGGGCACGGGCTGCGCAAACGCCTCCACCAGGTCTGCCGTGGGCCCGGCCTGCTCCATCGCGTCCAGGCATTCGGCAGTTAACTGCTCGACGCGCTCGGTGAGTTGACGCATCCGGCGGACGGTGAACTTACCGGTGAGCAGGCGCCGGTAGCGGGTGTGCTCGGGGGCGTCGAGGCCGATGATGTCGCCGACCGGCGCGGGCGGCAACTCCCCCGACACCATCCCCTCCATCGGCACCGGCAGGTGCAGGAGTTCGTAGCGCGAGCTGAAGCGTGGGTCGGCCAGGATCGCGCGGGCCGTGGCGTGGCCGGTGACCAGCCAGCCCATGTGTCCGTCGGCGTAGCGCATCCGGCGCAGCGGCTTGTCGCTCAGCGCGGTGAGTCCGGCGGGCGGGTCGAGGGGGCAGCCGGTGCGCCGGCGTGGGCAGGGTGGGCGGCTCATCGGCGGTGGTGCCGTCGGTGGTGGTGGTTGCGGCGGCGGTGGTGGTTGCGGGCGTCGGGTCGTACGACATGGGGCCTCCTGCATCGTCGGGCGGGTGTGAGTGAGGGGTGGTGCTAGTCGGTGAAGTGGTTTGTGGTTACCGCTTCGCGCCGGTCCTGAAGGTGCGGCGCGCCCACACGTAACCGACCAGCGAGAGCGCCACGCACCAGGCGAGGCCGATGACGGCGCTGGAGCCGATCTCGGTGCCGAGCCACAGGCCGCGCAGGGTCTCGATGATCGGGGTGAAGGGCTGGTACTCGGCGAACCAGCGCAGGCCGGTGGGCATGGCCTCGGTCGGCACGATGGCGCTGCCGACGAACGGCAGGAACGTCAGCGGCATCGGGATGTTGCTGGCGGTCTCCACGTTCTTGGCGACCAGGCCGATGCCCGCGGAGAGCCAGGTGAGCGCGAGCGTGAGCAAAATGAGCAGGCCGATGGCGGCGAACCACTCGACGGGTGTCGCGCTGGGGCGAAAGCCCATCAGGAGGGCGACGCCGATGACGAGCGTGACGCTGGTCATCGTCTGGATCACACTGCCCACGACATGACCGGTCAGGAACGAGGCCCGCGAGATCGGCATCGTACGGAAGCGATTGACGATGCCCTCGGTTTTGTCGACGCACACGCTGATCGCGGTGGTCAGGGCGCCGGAGGTGGCGGCCATCAGGATGATGCCGGGCGCCAGGTAGTCGATGTAGTCGCCGCTGCCGGTGGGCAGGCCGCTGATGCCGGTGCCCAGGGCGCTGCCGAACACGTAGTTGAACAGCAGCAGCATCACCAGGGGCATCGCGACGACGGTGACCGTCAGGGACGGGTAGCGCAGTGCCTTCTTGAGGTTGCGCCGCAGCATCGTCCTGGAGTCTCTGGCGGCGTACGACATGGTGGCCATCAGGCGTTCTCCTTGGGCGATGCGACGGTGTGGGCGGGGCGGGGCCGGCCGGTGAGGGTCAGGAAGACGTCGTCGAGGTCGGGGGTGTGCACGGTGAGCGACTCGGCCTGGACGGCGGTGGACTCCAGGGTGTAGAGGATGGCCCGCAGGTTGGGGATGGAGCCGTCGCTGGGGATCTGCAGGGTGAGGGAGTCCTCGTCGCGCGTGGCGATGCCGAAGATGCCCGCAGCGGTGTCCAGGGCCCGGGCGTCGGCGAACCGAACCCGGATGTGGCCGCCGGGGATACGCCGCTTCAGCTCGTCGGCGGTGCCCTCGGCGATCAGCCTGCCGTGGTCCAGCACGGCGATACGATCGGCGAGTTGGTCGGCCTCTTCCAGGTACTGGGTGGTCAGGAAGATGGTCACGCCGTCGTCCGCTACGAGTTCGCGGATGATCTCCCACATGGTGCGCCGGCTGCGCGGGTCGAGCCCGGTGGTGGGCTCGTCGAGGAAGATGATCCGCGGATCGCCGACCAGGGTCATCGCCAGGTCGAGCTTGCGCCGCATGCCGCCGGAGAAGGTGACGGCGGTCTTGCCCGCCACCTCGGACAGGTCGAAGCGGCGTAGCAGGTCCTTGGCGCGGCGCTTGCCCTCGCGGCGGTCGAGGTGGTGCAGGTCCGCCATGAGGAGCAGGTTCTCCTCGGCGGTCAGCAGGTTGTCGACGGCCGAGAACTGGCCGGTGACGCCGATCGCGGAGCGCACCGCGTCGGCGGCCCGGGTCAGATGGCGGCCGGCGACCCAGGCCTCGCCCGCGTCGGCGTCGATGAGTGTGGAGAGGATCTCCACGGTGGTCGTCTTGCCGGCGCCGTTCGGTCCGAGCAGGGCGAAGACGGTGCCCTCCGCGATGTCCAGGTCGATGCCGTCGAGCACGAGCTTGTCGCCGTAGGACTTGCGCAGTCCGGTGGCGGTGATCGCCGATGCCGACGCGTTCGCGGCGGTCGGCGCGGATGTCTGGGTGGCAGTCATGCCGCATTCCTTTCGGGGGTGGGCAGTTGGAGGTACGCCGGGTCAGGCGCGGCGGATGATGATGTCTCCGACCCCGGTCTGCGCGTGCACCTCGACGGTCTCGTCGGAGTCCGCGGGGCCGGCGGAGGAGGCGAGCGAGTTGCGTACCGTGCCGTACTTGGGGTTCAGGTCGAGCCAGGCCGCGGTGCCCTCGTGAATGCCCACCTCGACGTCACCGACGGAGGTGCGCAGATCGATTCGGCCGCGGGTCACGTCGCCGACGCGGATGCGGCCGTTGGAGGACATCGCGTCGACCCCGGCGTGGGCGACGCCGACCTCGATCCGGCCGTTGGCGGACTTGGCCCCGACGCTGCTGTGCGCGATGCCCACGGAGATGTCGCCGTTGGCCGCGTTGGCCTTCAGGCCGCCGGTGACCTCGCCGATCTCGGTCGCGCCGTTGCCGTTCTTGACGGCCGCCGCGCCGGCGACCTTGCCGACCTCGATACGGCCCGCGCCGATGACTTCGATGTCCCCGGTCGAGCGGGCCAGGCGGATGTCGCCGTGGTCGGTCTTGAGGTCGGCGCCCGCCACCTCGTCCACCTGGAGGTCACCGAGTGAGGTCTTGAGCGTGACCTCCCCGAGGCGGCCTTCGCAGAAGAAGCCGCCCATGGCCGTGGTGCCCCGGACATCCGACCCCGCGGGCAGTTCGACGCTCACCTCGATGGCGCCCGGCTTGCCGAACAGGGACCGCTTCTTGGGCGTCTTGACCGTCAGGCGGCCGCCCGAGCAGGTGACCTGGGTCTGCTGTACGGCGCGTACGTCGTTGTCGTCGGATCCGTTGCTCGGCAGCACCTCCACGACCGTGTCGGTGCGCTTGCCCGCGGTGATGCGGGCGGTGCCGACCTCCAACTCGAAGGTGGCGGAGATCGGTTCGTGCGTCTCGAAAGTAGGCATGGCTGTCCCGTCCTCTTGGCTTGAGTGGTGATCCCGCCGGTGAGGCGGGTGATGGGTTACGGGCTGATGGGTTACGGGGTGAATGGGTTACCGGGTGATGGGTTACGTCGGCCGGATCGGTGATCCGCCGGTAAAAGTGGGGGGTGGGCCGGGCCGGCGGCCCTAGCGAACCCAGCCGGTGAAGCCCCGGCTGCCCGAGTCCTTGCTGCGCCCCGGCGTGCTTGCGCGCTCCCCGCCGTCAAGTGCGGTGGACACGGCCCGCACCAGCCAGGCGTTGACCGACAGGCCCTCCGCTGCCGCGGCGTTCTCAGCGCGGCCCTTGAGGTGGGCGGGAAGGCGGAAGTTGATCCGCGCCATGGCGCCGTCGTCGGCGTCCGCGGGCGGCGGCGGTGGCGGCGCGGGTACGGCGGGGGCCGTGACCGGCGTCTGCGGCTCCTGGAACGGCTCGGGTGCGGGCGGCGGCGTCACCACGAACTCGGGGTCGAGCCCGCGCAGCCGCACGTCGACCGAACCGGGCGCCAGCTCTCGGGTGACCTCGCCCATGGCTGCGGACAGCACGTTGAGCAAGGTGAGCCGGGTGGCGGACTCCAGGGGGGCGGTGAGCCGCTCGGCCAGGGCGCGGGCTTCGTCACCGCCGGTGTCCGCCGCGACGGCGAGTTCGTGCCGGAGGTTTTCGACGTAGGGCGTGAGGTCCATGACGCCATCATGGCAGATTTGTGGCGCCATGGCGAGCCAAATTGGCTCCCCTATGGCGCTACCGCCTCTGACCTGCCGCTTCTTCACCTCGATGGCGCGGCATGACGCCTTCCGATGAGGACCATGGCTTGCGATGGCGCCATAGCGATGCCATGGTGGCACCACTTGAGCGGCAGATCTGGCGTCACCGGGGTGCCGTCTGGGTCATCTCCCAGGCCTTTCCCTCTTCTCGCCACCGCACGCCGCTCAGCCCTGTACATCCGCTCTCCCCTGCCCACTGACAGGAGTTCCCAGCCGTGGCTACTTTCCTCTACAAACTGGGCCGTCTCGCCTTTCGGCGGCGATGGCTGATGGCGCTGCTCTGGGTGGTGATCTTCTGCGGTGCGGGCTTCGCCGCCTCCTCCTCCCCGGCGCCGCCCGCCGACACCTTCTCCATGCCGGGCACGGAGTCGCAGAAGGCCTTCGACCTCCTTGAGGAGAGGTTCCCGGACGCGAGGGCCGACGGCGCCGGCGCGCGAGTCGTGGTCCGCGCGCCCGAGGGCGAGAAGATCTCCGCCCCCGCGCAGAAGGCCCACGTCGCGGCGCTGGTCGCGCAGTTGAAGAAGTCCCCGCAGGTGGCGTCGGTGAGCGACCCGTTCACGACGGAGGCGGTGAGCAAGGACGGCTCCACCGCCTACACCGTCGCCACGTACAAGGTCCCCGCCGCGATGGTCGGCGACAAGGCGCACGACGCGCTCGACGACGCACTGGCCAAGGCCCGCGACGGGGGCCTGACCGCGGAGGCCGGCGGTGACGCCGTGAAGATCGACGCTGCGATGGGCGGCACCGGCGAGAAGATCGGCATCCTGGTCTCCGCAGTGGTCCTGGTCCTCACGTTCGGCTCGGTGATCGCCGCCGGGATGCCGCTGCTCACGGCTCTCATCGGCGTCGGCATCGGTATCGCCGCGATCACGGCGCTCGGCGCCACCCTCGGCCTGTCCAGCACCACTTCGACCCTGGCGATGATGCTCGGCCTCGCCGTCGGCATCGACTACGCCCTGTTCATCGTCTCCCGCTACCGCGCCGAACTCACCGAGGGCCGCGACCGCGCCGACGCCGCAGGGCGGGCGGTCGGCACCGCGGGCTCTGCAGTCGTCTTCGCCGGGCTCACCGTCATCGTGGCCCTCGCGGGCCTGGCCATCGTGAACATCCCGATGCTCACCAAGATGGGCCTGGCCGCCGCGGGCACCGTCGCCATCGCCGTACTCGTCGCCCTCACCTTCGTGCCGGCGCTGCTCGGCTTCGCGCCGGTCAAGGTCCTTCGCCGCCGGGACCGGGGGCGGTTCTCCGGCAAGCCGCTCAGCGCCCGCCGGCAGCGCAAGGCCGCCAAGTACGCCGAGAAGGACGCCCGGCGGGGGCCCAACCTCGGTTCCCGCTGGGCCAGTTACGTCCTGCGCCACCCCGTCGCCGTACTGCTCCTGGCCGTCCTCGGCCTCGGCGCGGTCGCCGTGCCCGCCGCCAGTCTGGAGCTCGGCTTGCCCGGCGAGGGCACCATGGCGCCCGACACCACCCAGCGCAAGGCCTACGACATGCTCTCGGAGTCCTTCGGCGCCGGGTTCAACGGGCCGCTGATGATCACCGTGGAGGGCCAGGACGCGGCGGCCGCCGCCAAGAGGGTCGGCGAGCGGCTGGCCGAGCGGGACGGCGTCGCCGCCGTCACCCCGGCCACGCCCAACGAGGCCGGCGACACCGCGATCCTCAGCGTCGTCCCGACGACCGGTCCCACCGACGACGGCACCGAGGACCTGGTCCGCTCGATCCGCGCCCTCGCCGACGGCTTCCGAGCCGACACCGGTGCGGAGGTGCTTGTCACCGGCCAGACCGCGATGTTCATCGACTTCTCGCAGACCCTGGACGACGCGCTGCTTCCCTATCTCGCCCTGGTCGTCGGCCTGGCGTTTCTGCTGCTGATGGTGGTCTTCCGCTCGGTCCTCGTCCCGCTCAAGGCGGCTCTGGGCTTCCTGCTCTCCGTGGCGGCGGCGCTCGGCGCGGTGGTGGCGGTCTTCCAGTGGGGCTGGCTCGCCGATGTCTTCGGCGTCGACCAGCCGAGCCCGATCATGAGCACGATGCCGATCTTCATGATCGGTGTGGTCTTCGGCCTCGCCATGGACTACGAGGTGTTCCTGGTGACCCGCATGCGGGAGGCGTACGTCCACGGGGCGCGCCCCGCCGAGGCCGTAGTCACCGGGTTCCGCTACGGCGGCCGGGTGGTCGCCGCGGCCGCCGCCATCATGATCAGCGTGTTCTCCGGCTTCATCGTGGAGGACAACGACTTCATCAAGATGATCGGCTTCGGCCTCGCGGTCGCGGTGCTCTTCGACGCCGTCATCGTCCGCATGACGATCGTGCCCGCCCTGTTCGCCCTGCTCGGCGAGGGCGCCTGGTGGCTGCCGCGCTGGCTCGACCGGCTGCTTCCCCACCTCGACGTCGAGGGCGAGAAGCTCTCCCGCATGGCTCCGGCCCAGCGGGTGGCACCTGCGCGCCGCGAACATGAACTAGTCGACTAGGCAACCGGGTTGACCGTGGTCAGGCCCAGCGGCTCGGCGCCGCTGGGCCTGCCGTGTGCGGCGACCGCGTACCTGCGTCTACCGGGCCCTTGCCGTCGGTCAGCAGGGTGATGGGCTCTCTTGTGGTTACTCGGAAGCTGTAGGAGAGTGGCCGCTGACCTGACAGAACGCACTTTTCGGTGGCTGAGGAACCTTATGGTGACCAAGCAGTTCACGGGCGCGCCCGAGGAAGCGGACCTGAGGCGCGCGGACTCTCTGGCGCGGGAGATCTTCTCGGATGTCGCCAACAAGTGGGCGTTCCTGATCATCGAGTCTCTCGGTGAAGGCACCCTGCGCTTCAGCGAGTTGCGGAACGATGTCGAGGGCATCAGCCACAAGATGCTTACCCAGAACCTGCGCATGCTGGAGCGTTACGGCCTGGTCGAACGCAAGGTGCACCCCACCGTGCCGCCGCGAGTCGAGTACACGCTCACCGAGCCGGGCCAAGCCCTGCGAGCCACAGTCGACGGAATGTGCGGCTGGACCCACCAGTACCTCGGTCACATCGAGGCCTCCCGCCGCCGCTTCGACGCCTGACGTGCGGGCAGCACTGCCGGCGTCCGGATGCGATGCGTACGGTGGCCTGGCCTGCCGTATGACGGTGATCCGGCTTGAGGGCCCCTTGCTCGCGTGGTGGGTCGGGCGCAAGCTGGTCTTATGGCTGCGCACGACGGCCCTACGCTCATCACTTCCGTACAGAGAGCCTTCCGTCTGCTGGAAGCGGTGAGTGCGCACGAGAGCGGCGCGCCGGCGAAGCAGTTGGCGCGTGAGACGGGCCTGCCTCTGGCCACCGCCTATCACCTGTTGCGGACACTGGCTCACGACGGGTACGTACGGAAGCTGGACGACGGCGGGTTCGTCATCGGGGATCAGTTGGACGCGCTGCGTGCCGGAGGTCGCGTGCAGACGCTGCTCAGCCGTATCCGCCCCGCACTGGCCGCTTTGCGGGACGACCTGTCGGCCGCCGCGTACCTGACCTTCTACGAGGAGGGCGAGATCCGAATCGCCGAGATCGTCGACAGTCCCCGGGCACAGCGGGTCGATCTCTGGGTGGGATTCGAGGACGCCGGGCATGCCACCGCGCTGGGCAAGTGCGTGCTGCGCGAGATGGACGAGGAGTCCCGCAACGACTACCTTTCCCGGCACTCCCTCGAAGATCTCACGCCCCGGACCATCACCCACCGTTCCGAGCTGATCCGGCGGCTCGAATCGTCGACCACCGACCCGGCTGTCACGGACCTGGAGGAGTACTCCCTCGGTACGGTCTGCATGGCGGTGCCCGTATACAGCGGCGGCGTTCTCGGCTCGCTCGGTGTGTCCATGCGGGCGGACCGGCTCTCCCGCCTCGACGAGGTGCGAGCGCGTCTGCTGCCGACAGCCAGTCGCGTGACCAGGGGTCTTTCGCTCACTATCTGAAATTTCCGTCCTTGTGGCGCCCGCACGGACCCTGTTCTCTGGACGAAAGGGACATTCGGGAGGATGCGCCGCCACGAGGAGAGGACTGCGGACCACAACATGAGTCAAGCCCGAGACCATGGAGCCGGCTGGTGGCCGACGGGAACGCTCACATGGACCCGGACCGGAGCCGGCCCGCAGTTCGCGGCCGGCACTCCCGTGCTGATCGTCTTTGTCGTTGTACTCCTCGACCTCGTCAGCGGAGCTGGGATGGTCTGGCTGCCGCTGCTCGCCGCCGGTCCCGCGCTGGCCGCCGCCACCACTCGGCTGCCGGGGGTTCTGTGCGTCGGCTTCCTCGCTGCCGTTCTGGGCGCGGTGCTCGGCATTCGAGACGGTGTACCGGGTCGCGAGCTGGCGATCGTGCTCTCGGCGCTGGTCGCTGTGACGCTGGCCAGTGGCCTGGCCAGCGGGCTGCGCGTGCGCCGTGAGCGGGTGCTCGCGGCCGTGCGCTCGGTCGCCGAGGCCGCCCAGCACGCCCTCCTGAAGCCCGTGCCCGCGACGGTCGGCCAGTTCCAGGTGGCCGTCCGCTACAGCGCCGCCGAGGCGGAGGCCCGTATCGGCGGGGACCTCTATGCGCTGGTGCCGACGCCGTACGGGGTCAGGCTGATCGTCGGCGATGTGCGGGGCAAGGGGCTGCCCGCGGTGGGCACCGCCGCTCTGGTGCTGGGTGTCTTCCGTGAGGCGGCCTACGACGAGCCTGACCTCCTCGACGTCGTCGGCAGGATCGAGCGAAGCCTGGCGCGCAATCTGGGTTCCGACGACTTCGTGACCGCCGTGGTCGCCGGATATCCCGGCGCAGGGAGCATGGAGGTGGTCAACTGTGGGCACGCTCCGCCGCTGATGGTCCGCGATTCCGACGTCCTGGTTGTCGAGCCGACCCATCCGGCTCCCCCGCTCGGGTTGCGTGCTCTTACCGGCGAGAGTCCGAGCCTTCAGATACTGCCCTTCGCCGACGGTGACCAGCTGCTCCTCTACACCGATGGTGTTACCGAGGCCCGCAACCACGCCCGTGAGTTCTACCCGCTGGTCGAGCGGGTGGCGCGGCACCTGTCCGACGAGCCGTCCCGCACTCTCGCCGCGCTCCACGACGAGCTGCTGGCGCACGTCGGCGGTCGGCTCCACGACGACGCGGCGCTGCTCCTGCTCCGGAAACCGGCCGCTGTCGGCTCGGCGGCATCCGCTGCCTAAAGGAGGTCCCGTAACTGATCTTGGGGGCGATGGCGGAAGGGGTGATCGGGGCGCGGTCGGCTCGTTTATCCGGTAAGGGTGAGGTTGTACAGGCGGGCGACGCAGAGCATGTCGTGGTGGACGCCGTCGCCTTTCAGGCGGCAGTCGCGGAGGATCGTCCAGCCCTTCATACGGGCGAAGGTGTGCTCGACGCGCTCCTGAACTCGCTTGTAGTGGCGCCAGTTGGGTTGGTCCGCCAGTACGCGCCGACCAGCAGCACACGGTCCGCCAGCGGCAGCCTCCACGGCCGTCCGCGACCCGGGGCGTCGGCACCCTCCCTACGCAGCTGAGTCACCAGCTTGCTCAAGGCGCGCGGGCTCAGCCCAGTGAGCGGGGCTGTCCAGGACGGCTCCGCTGCCGTGATCACACCAGCCATCCGGAGATCATTTCAGTTGCCGACACCCCTCCCATGACTGATCCTGGGCTCCGAGCAAGCAAGGGGGACAAGATGGGCCTGATGCTCTTCCCAGGCGACGAGGACGTGGCGAGCCCGGACATCTCCTGGTCCTACACCGGCTTCAGCATGTTCAGGAAGTGGTTGGCCCAGGCCGAGGGGTTCACGCTCGCCGAGATGGACGGCTTCGGCGGAGATCGCCAGTGGTGCAGCGTCTCCACCACGCTGGCGCCACTACTCAATCATCCAGACGACGGTGGCCCCCACCTCGCGCCCGCTCAATGCGCGGCCATGTTGCCCCGACTGGAAGCAATACTCGACCAACATCAGCCTGACGACAGCGACCCCGCCCTCCGACGGCGCATCGAAGACGTCAGTCAGTTGGTCACCGTCCTGCGGTTCTGCGTGGACAAGGACGTTGAGCTCATCTTCGGCTAACCACGGGAGCGCGGAGTGACCCGTCGTTGAGGGGATGGCCTGCGGTTACGGGACAGCCTTCAGAGCGGGGCGATGCCGGCGCCGAGCTGAGTTGCGAACAGCGGGGCATAGCGCACCATGAGAGGGTCTGAAGCCAAGGCCGTCGTACTGCAGCCACGGTGAAATACCAGGCGCGAGGGCCGCGGGGTCGCCGCGCGTCATTCGGACGCCGCTATGACCTTGCGTACGTTCTCCAGGCTTCCGCACCCCTCCTTGAGCAGCCGCTCGCGCTCGCGGGCGAACGCCTCGCCCAGCTCGGCCCGACGGTCGTCCGCGACGAGTTCCCTGGCGTGATTGAGGAGCGTACGTTCCTCCTCGTCCAGATGATGGGTGATGGCCTCGGACAGCTCCTCCAGCTTCTCGTCCCAGTCCTCCGAACCCACTTCGGGCACCTCCAGGAGAGCTGCCAGGGCCTTGTTGCCCTCCGTGTGTTCCTCTTCGCCGTGGTCGACCTCGTCGTTGTCGACCTTCCGGTAGCGGCGCAGCGCCGGGTAGACCTCCGCCTCCTCGGCCTCACCATGGGCGATCAGCAGGTCCGCGAACTCCCTGAGCGCGGCGGCCCGGTCCTCCTCCACGCTCCGCATCGCGCGGAAGAGGTCCTCCATCCGCCGGTGGTCCTGCGTGATCAGCTCCACCACGTCGGTCACGTCGCCTCCTGAGTTGTGCGAGTACGTAGATCGAACGCCTTCCCCGTAATCCGCACGTCATCCCCTGACGGGACGCTGAGCGGGAGGGACTGGCGGTACCCGCCGGGAGGTTGAGTTCAGGTCGAATGGTGCTCGGTCGGGCCGATGGCAGCGTGGCGCGGCATCGCACGTCATGAACGAAGCCGTGTTGCCGCGGTGAAGGGCTTCCACCGCGGCGAACCGGCCAATCAGGGGCGGTTCCACGCTGTCGGCTTGACCCGCTGCCAGACCAGCCAGCCAAGCGCTTGGTGGCCAGCGGCATTCGGGTGGTACGACTCCACCAGGGGGTTACTGAACCCGTTGATCCACTCGGGATCCTCACAGATGGCGTGGCCCTTGAACGACGGCTCGACTTCGGCGAAGTCAAATTCATGCTTGCCGGCCTCGATCCGCAGCACGTCATTGAGCGTGTGGGCCGCTCCATTCATCTCGGTGCGAACGTCGTTGGGAAGCCCGCCGTCACCCAGGCAGGTCGGGTTGAATGTGGGAGTGACCAACTTCGGGTAGCCGACCACGACGACCTTGGCGTTCTTGGCCTTCAACCCGATCTTGTCGTAGAGCTTGTCGAGCCTTCCAGGAAGGACGTTCAAGTACTGCTGCTGGATCCACCTCAGGTCGTCCATGCACGGGCGTCCGAGCACCGCGCACTCGAGCAGCACATCCGCGAAGCCGAAGTCGTTGGCTCCGACCTGCACGGTGACCAGCTTGGTTCTCTTGCTCAGCGTCCGGGTCTGGTTGTTCCTCACGCCACTGACGGTGGCGCCGCAGTACGCCTGGAAGTCCAGCTGGGCGCCGAGCGCGGCGGCGACCCGACGCGGGTACGCCTTGGTTGAGTTTGGAACCCGGATCTTCGCCTCCTCGTTGATCCAGCAGTTGTGGGAGTTTGCCGTCGGAGATCCCGCACCGATGCCTGCCGCCACCGAGTCGCCCAGCGCGACGTACTTCATCGGCCGGGGAGGGCCGGCACCCTGGGCTGTCCCCGCTCCAGCTACCGCCATTGCCCCCGCCAGCGCCAGGGCTGTGATGCGTAGTGCGCTCCTGGTTTTGCCCATCGTTTCCGTCCCCCTTTGGCTGCCTGCGCTCGGCGTACAGCCCCGATTGTCTGCGCCGGGGCCAGTGGCTCCTCCGGCGTTTTCGGCACACTTGAGCCTGCGCCCTGGAGCTTGGGGAAACCTTGAATGAAATTCCAACGCCGAGCCCAAGCTCCAAGCGCCCACGCAGATTTGCTGTGATGGGCAGCCCCCATGCGCACGCGCGGCTAGAGGCTGGGTCAGCTGAAATGTCAACAGGCGCTTACGAGCGTCGGCGAGTAGGCCGACACGGCGCCGCAGGGCGGCACTTGTACTCCTTGAACGCTCCCGGCATCTGTGCCCGCAGCTCTCGTCTGCCCAGGCCTCCCGGCACCAGGGGCGCCCGTCCGCATCCCCCGGTTTGTACGTTGTAATGAACTTGTAATGCCCACGCCCGTCCTTGGCATGCTCAGAGGCCGTACGCTCCGTAAGCCCTCGCTCCACAGTTTCAACAGCTGCAACGCGAGGCGACACACTCATCACTTCCCTGCTCCCGTGGGGTGGCTCAGCCAGAACGGGCAGCAGGAAGCACAGCAAGCAAGTGGGGAATTTGATGTCCACCGACGTCCGCACGTCCGCGCCCGCCGGCGCTCCTTCCAGCCCGGTTGTCACCTGGCTGCTCACCCTGGTGACCCTGGGTATCTACTGGCTCGTCTGGTACTACAAGGTCAACAAGCAGGTGAAGGCGATCGACCCGACCATTGAGGTCAAGCCCGGCATGGCGGTCGTTGCCGTCACCCTCGGCTCGTTGCTGATCATCCCGCCGTTCGTCTCGATCGTGAAGACCGGCTCCCGCATCGCCCAGGCACAGCGTGCCGCCGGCGTGACCTCCGACTACTGCTCCGGCATCGTCGGTCTGCTGCTCGCCTTCGTCCTCGGCCTGACCCCGCTCTACTACCAGAGCAAGCTCAACACGGTCTGGGCCGACCGCGCCTGATTTACCGCCACACACGCGGGTCTTACACGCGGGTAGGGGACGGAAGAGCGATTTGCTCTTCCGGCCCCTACCCGCTTCGCGTCCCCGCCGGACCGGCGAGCCAGAGACGATCCCGCCCCTTGTGGCCGGCGCGCCTTTGCCGAACGGCCGCGTGCCGTGGAACGCGAATGCGCCAGGGCCGGCGGCCGGTACGGTGTCCGGCTGCTCGTCGTCGCCACGCGTCCAGGCCCAGCCACATCACGCCAGTGGGCGAGCGGCACGACTCCGCTGGGCGTCTGCGGCGTGCGTCCGCGTCCGCCGCGAGCCGGCTCGGGCGGCCGCAATCCGCGCCGGGCGAGTCCGTAGCGGAAACAGGACCGGTCGCGCCGGTGGAGAGCCGCAAACGGTGGCGGCCACCGGATCGGCGTACCGCGCTTTTCGATCAGCGACTCCCGGCACTGTTCCGGCGAATTGATCGCGAATGATGATGTCGCGGCGGTGCCATATTCGGCCCCTTCGCCTATTGCGCCCCAGGTGCTCAATGCCGCTCAATGCTGCTCAAAGCCTGCCCGTTCCAGCCAGTCGGGCCATGGCCGAAAGGGCCTCTTATCGGTGTCGCCGGCATCTGCTTCAGTGAGGTCTGTTGCGCGCCCGACAAATTGGAGGAGGCTCCATGGCTGAAGTGAGAAAAGTGGTCAGGCCCGCGGTGACCGCGTCGTCCCGGCCCTGCGCGTTCGTATCGCCCGACAAGGGCAACGCTCCGACGATCACCCCGGTGCGGAAGGACGTACAGGCTGCCCCTGCCGCTGCTGAGCAGCGGAAACAGGACACGCCTGCCTGAGCCCCGACGCACCTCCTGGCCCCCGCCGGAGACGGCTGGGTCCTCTTACGCCGCAGGCGGGGCACACCACGCGCCCCGCCTGCGGTGGCCGATTGTTCCGATGCCTTGTCGGACGCTCCGATACGCAGGGAGAGGCCCGTCCATGCCGAATTCGATCTATCAGTCCTCGCTTTACGTCCGTACGCTGCGTTCTGCCGAAGATCGTGATTTCACCGCTTTCGGCGGCCGTCTCGGTACGTATGACGGAAGCGAACGCACCATGGCCTTCCATTCCCTGTACGGAAATGCACGGCTGGTCGACCGGGACATTGTAGAGCTGCTCAAGGACGCGGCGAACGGTATGACGCCGGAGCAGTTGCTGGAAAGGATCGACGAGGCTTCGCTTCGCGATCTCATCGAGGCGCGCTATCTGGTGGAGGCCGGCCGTGACGAGGCCGAGGAGATCAACGCGCTGCTGGAGAGCCGGCAGGCCGTGCTCAGCAGCGGGGTCTTCCACTCCTCCATCCAGCTCGTACTGACGAACGCCTGCAACTTCTCCTGTCAGGGCTGCTTCGCCTACAACTTCGACGGCGGTGTGGAGGAGCGGAACACCTCGGGCGAGACCGTGAAGCCCGGCCCCGTTCTCGTCGAGCTGCGCCGGTCGCGGCCGGACTCCGGGCCGACGCTGGCCAAAGGCGACTGGAACCACGGTTCCGACTCCGGGCGCAACCCGTCGATGCACATGTCCCTGGACGTGGCGGAGAAGACCGTCAAGGAGGCCATCGCCCTGCGCAAGGCCAATGGCGGCGGGCACCTGACCGTCTCCTTCTTCGGCGGTGAGCCGACGCTCGCGCGGGGCACCATCCTGCACGTACTGCGCACCTTCGGGGACAGTTACGACGGCGTCTCCCTCTCGTACGACCTGACGAGCAACGGCTCGCGCATCGACGACGAGCTGCTGGCCGCGCTGGCCCGCCACAAGGTGGACACCACCGTCTCCATCGACTACCTGGTGCCGGAGACGGGCGAGTTCCGGGGCGGACAGCAGCAGCGGACCGCCTGGCCCGTGGTGCGCAAGGCCATTGTGGACATGAAGGCCGCCGGGGTGCCGGTCAGCATCACCACCGTGCTGTCCCAGTTCACCTGGGACAAGTGGGGTACTCCGCTCATCGACTTCGTCGCCGAGGCCGGCCTGGACTCGCTCGATGTGATCGTGTCCTTCCAGGCCAAGGAGTTCTTCGACCGGCACAGTCCGCACGATGTGGCGCAGCGGCTGCTGCACGCGGTCGACTACGGCCGCGAGCGCGGCGTACAGCTCAGCGGGTACTGGTACCAGACGTTCCAGATGATCATCGACGAGCGCAAGTGGGCCGCGCAGGCCGACTACAAGACCTGCCCGGCGGTGGGCCGCCAGCTGTCCATCGAGCCGAACGGCAGCGTCTTCGCCTGCAAGGCCACCGCCCGCAAGCTCGGCACCATCGACGACTGGCAGGGCATCTTCGCCTCCGACGCCTACCAGGACTACGGCATGCGCGCGTACACCAACGGCCCCGGCTGCCAGGGCTGCGAGCTGCAGGGCACGTGCTCGGGCGGTTCGGCGGGGGCGCTGGAGGAGGAGAACGGGTCGATCCAGCTGATGTCTCCCGGCTACTGCGCCTACATGCGCGAAGTGGTCCAGGGGCTGCTGGAACGGCACCACGCCCAGACCGCCGCCTTCGCCTGACGCCCCCGAGAGAGAGCGGTACGGTTTCGTGGCAACGATCGGAATGCACTTCGGCCATGACGCGGGCGCCGCCCTGACCCAGGCGTCGGGTTACCACGTCATCGAAGCGGAACGGCGCCTGGGCCTGCGCCACGTGTGCGGCGGCAACGAGCAGTTCGCGCGGACCGCCGCCGACTGGCTGGCCGAGCTACGGGACAGAGCCGAGTCACCGGTGACCCGTGTGGCCGTGGCCGACTGGTACACGCCGGTGTGCCGCGTGCTGCCCCCGGCGCTGGTCGAGCTGGTCGGCAAGGACGCCTGGTGGGCGCGGCCCGGCGGAAACCTCCTCAACGCCGTAGTCCGCCCGGTGGACCTCGCCGGCTGGCCACTGGCGGAGTGTCTGGGGCAGGTCGAGCTGACCGTGGTACGCCACCACTACGCGCACGCCGCGCTCGCCTACTACACGTCGGGGGCCCGCAAAGCCCTGGTGATCGCCCTGGACGGCACCGGCAACTACGCCGAGAACGGCATGGTCTGCCTCGGCGAGGGCGACCGGCTGACCCCCGTGCTGTCCTTCACCAACCGGTCGTGCCCGCGCTTCGGCCTCGTCTACGAGGCCCTGGCCCGGCGCGTCCACGGCAGCCAGTTCGACACCGGCAAGCTGCTGGGACTGTCGGCGACGGGCGAACCGGACCCCGCGCTGCTCCCGGTACTGCGCGCCATGCTCGTACCCCAGGGGGCGCGAACCCGCTCACCGGACCTGTACGAGCCCCTGGACGAGGACATGCTGGCCGGGACGGCCCTGCGCTATGCCGACAGCTCGTGGGAGTACGACCCGGACAGCGGGGGCTACCTCGACGCCGGACTGGCGGATTCCTCGGACGACGATGTCGTGCACTCCTACGGCTCGGTGTTCCCCGACGAGATCCGTACCGCGGACGGCCGCCGGACCGAGGTGGGGAGCAGCCCCGGCGACCGCGTCTGCCGGGACCTGGCCGCAACGCTCCAGGCGGCCGTCGAACGCGACCTGGTGAACCTGGTCACCGGCATCAGCGCGCGCTTCCCCGGCTACTCCACGCTCTGCTACGCGGGCGGCTGCGCGCTCAACATCACCGCGAACAGCGCCCTGGTGGAGTCGGGACAGTTCACCCGGGTCCACATCCCCACGTGCTGCGACGATTCCGGTATCGCGCTCGGCGCCGCCCTGGCCGCCGCCGATCCCGCGCAGCGCCCGGCCCCGGCGGCCGGCCCGCCGGGGGCGCACCTGGTCTACGCGGGCGCCCCGTTGGCGGTCGCCGAGGACGGGGCGCGGAACTCGGCGCTGCGGGCGGGGCGCGCCGTACGGACCTGGGCCACAGCGGTGGCGTTCACCGAGGCGGTGGCGGAACTGCTGGCCGGCCGCGGGTGCGTGGCCTGGCTGGAGGGCGGCATGGAGACCGGGCCGCGCGCCCTCGGGCACCGTTCCTTGCTCGTCTCGGCGCACTGGTCCGGGGCGCGGCAGTACGTCTCTCAGACGATCAAGGGGCGGGAGTGGTTCCGCCCGGTCGCCCCGCTGTGTCCCGCGGAGGATGCCGAACGGTACTTCACCGGCCCCCTCGACCACACCGACACCATGCTGTTCGCCGTACGCGTCAAACTCGAACGGGCCGAGCTTCTCGGCGAGGTGCGGCACATCGACGGGACCGCGCGGCTCCAGACGGTACGGCCCGCCTCTCATCCCGCACTGCACGGGCTCTGCCGGGCCGTCGGCGCCCGTACCGGTCTGCCCGTGCTGATCAACACGAGCGCCAACGGCGGTGGCCGCCCCATCCTCAACCACCTCGATGACGCCCTGGAGCTGCTGGCCGGCACCGCACTGGACGCCGTCGTCCTGCCGGAACAGCGGCTGGTCATCGAGTGAGCCGAGTGAGCCGAGTGAGAACCCCGCGCGGGGAGTTGTTGTCCGAAAGCGAGCTGGTGAACCCCTCCACCGTATTCGACCATGTGAGGGCGCTTCACCCGTCGGAGGTGCGTCGGTGAACACAGTCCAGCTGAGGGACATACACAAATCGCTGAACCTGCGGGTGCTGTCCCCGCAGGACTGGGACCAATGGACCACCGAGGGTTATGTGGTGGTGCGGGAAACGGTGCCCGAGCGCAACGTCACCCGGCTCACCGAGGCACTGTGGGACTTCCAGGACATGCGGCCGGACGACCCGTCCACCTGGTCCTCCGCCCACACCGGCAACGAGCGGCTTCCCGGACACAGCGGCCTCGTCGAGATGTACAACCACCAGGCGCAGTGGGACAACCGGCAGACGCGGCGGGTCTACGACGCCTTCGTCGACATCTGGGACCGTACGGACCTGTGGGTGACGATCGACTTCGCCAACGTCAATCCGCCCAACCACGGCTCCCGCGCGTTCGCGGGTTTCGTCCACTGGGACGTGGACACCTCGGTCGATCCCCTCCCGGTGAGCTGCCAGGCGGTGCTGTCCCTGACCGAGGGCAACGAGGACATCGGCGGCTTCCAGTGCGTACCGGAGATCTTCACCGAGTGGGACACCTGGGTGAAGGGCCAGCCCGAGGACCGCGACCCCTATACCCCGGACATCACCGGCTACGGCATCACCACCCCCCGCGTGCATCCGGGCGACCTGATCATCTTCAACAGCCTGCTGCCACACGGGGTGCATCCGAACGTCTCCCGTGACCAGGTGCGGATGGCCCAGTACATCTCCATGGCCCCGGCCTGGGAAGAGAACGAGGCGCTGCGGGAGGCGCGTGTCCGGTTCTGGCGGGACCGTGTGCCACCGCACCCTCCGGAGGGCGGACTGCGCAAGGAGGAGCACACCCTGTACGGACCCGCCGAGCTGACCCCGCTCGGTGAACGGTTGCTGGGGCTGCGGAGCTGGCATGAGTGACCGGCGCCCCCAGCCCGTGCTGCCTGGGGCCCGCCGGCCTGTGCCCGTAGCCCGTCGGCACGCGGGGAGAGGGCTTGGCTAGCGCCACCCCTGGGACGTCCGCCGCCCGGCCGGGTCTCGGCGGGCCGTTTCGGTGGCTGTGGGTGTCCACCGCCGCGTCGAACGCGGGCGACGGCGTCACCCGCACACTGCTGCCCCTGCTGGTCGTCGCCAGCCACCCGGAGCCCGCGGCGGTGGCCGGGCTGACGGCGGTCAACATGCTGCCCTGGCTGCTGTTCGCCCTGCCCGCCGGGGTGCTGGTGGACCGTCTGGACCGCCGGCGCATCGTGCTGTGGAGCAATCTGCTGCGCGGCGCCGTGCTGCTGGGCGCGATGGCGGTACTCGCCGGAGACCGTCCACTCGCCGTCCTGTACGTGCTCGCGTTCGTCCTGGGCATTGCCGAGACCCTGGCCGACACCGCGGCGCCCGCGATGCTTCCGCGCATCGTCGGACAGCGGGATCTGGAGCGGGCCAACGGCCGGCTGTCCGCCGCGCAGATCGTTTTCAACGACATGGCGGGCCCGCCGGTCGCCGGCCTGCTGGTCGGCGTGGCCGCCACGGCGGCGCTGGCCACCGGCGGTGTGCTGTACGCCATGGCCGCCGTCCTGCTGCTGGGGCTGGTGACCGTGGAGCGGGACCGGGCCGGGCAGGCGACCAGCGGGCCCGCGGAGCCCGTACGCACGGGAATCCGGGCCGGGTTGCGCTTCGTCCTCGGCCACCGCACGCTCCGGCTGACGCTGGCGGCCAGCGCGCTGTACGGGCTCGTCTTCTCCGCCACCTTCTCCATGCTCGTACTGCTCAGCCACCGGACGCTGAAACTGGACGCCACCGGCTACGGGCTGCTGCTGACGGCCGGCTCCCTGGGCGCGGTGGGCGGCAGCTGGCTCGCGCCGAAACTGGCGGAGCGGCTGCCCGTGGTCCGGCTGGCCCGCTGGTGTCTGGTCGCCTCGGGACTCGCGTACGCTGCTCTGGGCCTGGCCCGCACTCCGGCGCAGGCCGCCGTCGCGCTGCTGTGCAACGGCGTGTTCATGATGGGTTGGAACATCCCCGTCATGTCCCTGCGGCAGCGGCTGACGCCCGAGGAGTTCCAGGGCCGCGTGATGAGCGTGTCCCGGCTCTGTGCCTGGGGCGCCATGCCCGTCGGTGCGAGCCTCGGCGGACTGCTGGCCGAGGCCCTGTCCGTACCGGCCGTCTTCGTCATCTGCGGTGGTGTCCTGGCCGCGGGTGCGCTGCTGCTGCTCGCGCCGCTGCGTGCGGACGGTTACGACGGCCCGGCTGTGCAGGCCGGGCCGCACCCACGGCAGAACTCCGATCCCTCGACGAAGGAGTGAACCTTGACCGCAGAGCCCTACGACACCGTGATCGTCGGAGGCGGACCCGCCGGCCTGAACGCCGCCCTCTACCTGGGCCGTTCATGCCGCCGCGTGCTGCTCGTCGACTCCGGTGACGCGCGCAACATGGCGGCCGGCGTCATGCACAACGTCCTCACCAATGACGGGGTGGACATCACCGACTTCCGCGCCAGGGCCCGAGCCGAACTGGGCGCGTACGACGTGGCGTTCCGGGACGACGAGGTGGTCTCGGTGGAGCCCGACGGTGATCACGTGGTGACGACCACCAAGGAGTCCGGCACCTTCCGCAGCCGCACCCTGCTCTACGCGGCCGGCGTGCGCTCCGAGCTGCCTCCGGTTCCGGGCCTGGCCGGTCTGTGGGGCACTTCGGTGTTCGAGTGTCCGTACTGCCACGCCTGGGAAGTACGCGGCACATCCTTCGGCGTGTACGGCGGTGTCGTCCCCGGTGAGTGCCTGGCGGCCACCCTGACCGTCTGGTCCGACTCCGTCACCTACCTGTCCGACCGCAGGGAGCTGCCCGAGGACGAGCGGGAGCGGCTGACGGCGGCGGGCATCCCCACCGTCACCGACAAGATCGCGCGGGTCTCGGCGCACCCGGAGGGAGTGGCCGTGGAGCTGGCGGACGGCCGGTCGCTGACCTTCGGCGCGCTGTTCCTCCACATGGACACCGAGCCGCGCGTGGAACCCCTGCGCCCCTGGCTGCGGAGCGACGACCTGGAGTCCGTACAGACCGACGAGCGCGGGCGCACCCGGCTCCCCCGACTTTACGTGGCGGGGGACCTCGGCAAGAACATGCAGCAGGCCGCCATGGCCGCGGCCAGTGGAGGTCTGGCGGCCATGGCCATCAACGCGGACCTCATACGGGAGGACCGCCCCGGTTCCCTCCCCGCTCCGCCGCCCGCTCCGGCGCCGTAACGCCCCCCGCGTCCACCGACCGGCACCAGGGACGGGAGACCCGCCACCGTGCAATCACCCCGAGCGCAACTCGCCCCGCAGATGGAGCACTACACCTTTGTCCTGGAGGACCAGCCGTACCTGGGCTTCTTCCAGTACGGCAACGAGAACACGCCGGTCTACAGCACCGACGAGCACGGTTTCCGCGTCACCCGTGGCCCGGGTGACGCGGCGGCGACCGTCTCGGGCGAACGGCCGCCCGGCCCGGTACGGCTGCTCGCGGGCAGCTCGGCGACGTTCGGCGTCGGGGCCACCGGCGACGCCGCCACCGTGCCCTCGCGGCTGTGGACGCGGCACGCGCCCCGGCTCCCCTGGCTCAACTTCTCGGGTCAGAGCCACAACTCCGCGCAGGAGCTGATGCTCCTCACCCTGTTCCGGCACCACCTGCCCGAGGTGGCGGACATCGTGCTGTTCTCCGGTGTCAACAACCTGGTGCTGAGCAGGCTGCCGACGGAGCAGCAGGGCCGTCACGGCGCGTTCTTCGAGTGCGGCGCCGCCCCCGACACCGTACCCACGCCCGAGGAACGGATCGACCGGGCCGCCGGTCTCACCGTGCGGCACCTCAGTACGTGGAAACTGCTCGCCACTGCCATGGGCGCACGACTGACGTTCGTGCTCCAGCCACTCGCCCCCTGGGTGCGGGACGAACCCACCCCGCAGGAGAAGCTGCTCTTCGACGAGCTGGACGACGTCTCCAACTTCCGCCGGCTGCACAACGACATCTCCACCATGGAGGTGGGCCGGAAGTACGCCGAGGTGATCGGCGCCGGGTGCGCCGGGCTGGACGTGCCCTTCCTGGACATGAACGCCGCGCTGGCGGAGGCGACCACGCCCGACGAGTGGCTGTTCATCGACCGGGTGCACTGCACCGACCTGGGCTACGACACCGTCGCCCGGCTGCTCGCCGGGCATCTCGACCTCACCTGAGGAGCCACCCATGTCCGTGATCCGGCGACTCCTGGGCAGGCTGCGGCGCCGGCCGCCCACCGCGGCCCGGCCGCCCGAGCGCTCCCGTACCCCTCGCCAGGACCACCAGGACCGCCGGTCGGGGCTGCGGCCCCAGTCCGAGGACGACGCGTCCATCTACCCGCTCTTCTGATCGCGGCCGCGGCCGCGGCCGTCGCCACTGGACCGAGGCGTACGAGGAACGGGAACGGGAGGGCACCGATGCCGGAACTGATCCTGGGCATCTCCGCGTACTACCACGACAGCGCGGCGGCCGTCGTGGCGGACGGCGTCCCGCTGGCCGCGGCCCAGGAGGAACGCTTCAGCCGCCGCCGTCACGACCCCCGCTTCCCGGCCGGGGCCGTCGACTACTGTCTCAGGGCCGCCGGGGCGAAGCTCGGCGACATCGCCGCCGTCGCCTTCTACGAGGACTCCGCCCTGAAGTTCCGGCGGGCCCTCGCCACCTGGCTGGCCACCGCGCCCCGCGGCTTTCCGGCGTTCCACGACGCCTTCCCGCAGTGGCTGGCCTGGAAGCGGAACGCCACCGGGGAGGTACGGCGCAACCTGCGGGCGCGGGCGGGCGACGGCGGCGCCCTGCCGCCCGTCGTGAGCGGGCGGCACCACGCCTCGCACGCGGCTTCCGCGTTCTACCCCAGCCCGTACGAGTCGGCGGCCGTACTGTGCGTCGACGGGGTCGGCGAGTGGGCGACGACCAGCATGTGGCACGGCCGGGGAACGCGGCTCAGCGCGCTGGGCGAGCTGCGCTTCCCGCACTCACTGGGCCTGTTGTACTCGGCGTTCACCTACTTCTGTGGCTTCAAGGTCGACTCCGGCGAGTACAAACTCATGGGGCTCGCGCCGTACGGGAAACCCCGCTACGCCCAGCTCATCCGCGAACGGCTCATCGACATCAAGCCGGACGGCTCGTTCCGCCTCGATCTGCGGCACTTCAGCTATGTGTACGGCCGGGTCATGACCGGACGCGGCTTCGAGGAGCTGTTCGACGGGCCGCGCCGGGAGCCCGAGGGCCCGCTCACCGAGCGCGAGTTCGACCTCGCGGCCTCCGTCCAGCAGGTCACCGAAGAGGTGATGCTGCGGCTCGCCAGGACGGTGTGCGAGCGCACCGGGGAACGGCGCCTGTGCCTGGCCGGCGGGGTGGCCCTCAACTGCGTGGCCAACGGCAGGATCGTGGCGGAGGGCCTCTGCGACGAGGTGTGGGTCCAGCCCGCGGCCGGTGACGCGGGCGGCGCACTGGGCGCCGCCCTGGCCGAGTCCCACCGGCGCGGTGCGCCTCGCGCGCACGTCGGCCGGCGCACCGACGCCATGTCGGGAGCGCTGCTCGGGCCCGCTTACGCCGCCGAGGAGATCGCGGGGTTCCTCGACCGCCACGGCGTCCCGTACACCCGCCTGTCCGGGGACCGGCTGGCCCGGCGGGTGGCGGCGGAGATCGCCGCCGGGCGGATCGTCGGCTGGTTCCAGGGCCGCATGGAGTTCGGCCCGCGGGCGCTGGGGGCCCGTTCGATCCTCGCCGACCCGCGCGATCCCGGCATGCAGTCCACGCTGAACCTCAGGATCAAGTTCCGGGAGTCCTTCCGCCCCTTCGCCCCCGCGGTGCTCAGCGAGGACGCCGCGCGGTGGTTCGACCTCCGCCAGGAGAGCCCGTACATGCTGCTGACCGCTCAGGTCGCGGCCGAACAGTGCCGTGACGGTGACGGTGACGGCGACGGCGACGGCGCTGACGCCGGCGCGGGCGATGACCTGACGGGGCTCGGCCTGCTCCGGGTCCGGAGGTCCACGATTCCGGCGGTCACCCACGTCGACCGGTCCTCCCGCGTGCAGACGGTGGGCCCGCACGACAACCCGCCCTTCCGCCGGCTCCTCACCGCCTTCCGGGACCTGACCGGCTGCCCCCTGCTGGTCAACACCTCGTTCAACGTCCGTGGCGAGCCCATCGTCAACACGCCCCAGGAGGCGTACACATGCTTCATGCGCACCGGGATCGACCTGCTGGTACTCGGCGACTTCCTCCTGGAGAAGCAGGACCAGCCGCCGTGGCGGGACAAGGAGGACGACTGGCGTGACGCGATCCCGATGGACTGACCTCGCGCGCCGGCCGGCGCTCGCCGCCCTCTACTTCCTCGTACTCACGCCCATCGGCCTGTGCGTACGACGGATCCGCGACCCCCTGCGACGCTCCTGGCACGCCTGCGCCACCACGTACTGGGACCACCCCTGAACCTGCCCCGGCCCCGGGGGGGGACCGGGTGCCGGCCGGCCCGCGCGGAGGCGCGGTCAGGCCGATCCGCGGCGTACCAGCTCGGTGGGGAGGATGACGGCGGAAGGTTCCTCCCCCGCGATCCGGGCGAGCAGCATCCGTACCATTTCGGTGCTGATCCGGTCCCACGGCTGACGGACCGTGGTGAGGCCGGGCCGCGTCGACAGGGCGGCCGGCGAGTCGTCGAAGCCGCCCACCGCCACATCTTCCGGCACCCGGCGCCCGCCCCGGCTCAGGGTGTCGAGTACCCCTTGGGCCATCAGGTCCGATGCCACGAACACCGCGTCCATGTCGGGCGCCCGTTCGAGGAGCAGTTCGGCTGCCGCCTCGCCGCTCGCCCGGCTGTAGTCGCCCGGCACGATGAGCGACTCGTCGACGGGCAGACCGCATTCGGCCAGTACGTCGCGGTAGCCGGCGAGCCGCTCGACACCGCCGGGAGTGTCCGCGGGGCCGGTCACCGTGGCGATGCGGCGGCGCCCCGAATCGTGGAGGTAGCGCACCATCGACCGGGCGCCGTCCCGGTCGTCCGCCGCGACGTAACTGACCCGCGCACGCTGCCCGAGCGGCTTGCCGCAGGCGACCACGGGGACGCTCGCCGCGTCGAGTTCGCTCACGACCGGGTCTCCGGAGTGGCTGGAGACGAGCAGTACGCCGTCGACGTGCCCGCCTTCGATGTAGCGCAGGTTGCGCCGTCGCTCGGCCTCGGTTCCCGCGATCATGAGCAGCAACGGGATGTCCCGGGCGGCGAGCGCCTGTGTGCAGGCCCGCAGCAGCACATTGAAGTTGGGGTCCTCGAAGAAGCGCTCCTGTGGTTCGGTCAGCAGGAACGCCACCGAGTCGGACTTGCCGGTGATCAGCGAGCGGGCGTGCCGGTTGACGACGTAACCCGTCTTGCGGATGGCGGCGTTGACGGCCGCCTGCGCCGCCGGGCTGACATAGTGCCCGCCGTTGAGTACGCGCGAGACGGTGCCGCGCGAGACGCCCGCCTCACGCGCCACGTCGTGGATCGTCACCGATCGCCGCTTGCCGTCTGTACCGCGGATCATGAATTTTTCCCCTCGTTCCCTGCGGTCAGGACTTTACGGCTCCGGAGAGCAGGTCGAGGCTCCAGAACCGTTGGACGACGAGGAACAGGGCAATGAGCGGAACGATGGCCAGCAGGGCGCCGGTGATCACCAGCGTGTAGAGGGCCGGGGTGTTCGAGCCCTGGGAGAGCAGGGTGAACAGTCCCACCGTCATGGGGAACTTCTCGTCGTCGCCGAGCATGATGAACGGCAGCAGGAAGTTGTTCCAGATCGCGACGAACTGGAAGAGGAAGATCGTCACCAGGCCGGGCGACATCATCGGGACGGCGATCCGCAGGAAGATCCGCCATTCGCCGGCGCCGTCCACCCGGCCCGCCTCGACGAGTTCCGTGGGGATCGCGGCCCCGGCGTAGATCCTGCCGAGGTAGACACCGTACGGGGAAAGGATCAGCGGCAGCAGTACGGACAGGTACGAGTCCGTCATGCCGGCCTTGGCCATCAGCAGGTACTGGGGGATGGCGAGGATGACCGGGGGCATGAGTACGCCCGCCAGGATCACGTTGAACACGGCTTCCCGGCCGCGGAAGCGGTAGAGGGCCAGCGCGTAGCCCGAGAGGGCGGAGACGATCGTGGACAGCAGGGCGCCGAGGCCCGCGTAGAGGGCGGAGTTGGCCATCCAGCGCCAGTAGATGCCGTCGCGGTACGCGCCCAGGTCCGCGAGGTTGTCGGCGAAGCCGGTGCCGGGCAGGAAGGTGAAGGTGGAGAACAGCTCCGTGCCGGACTTGGTCGAGGCCACCAGCACCCAGGCGACGGGCAGCAGGCAGTAGAGGGCGCCGAGCAGCAGGGCCGCCGTGGGCAGGAGGGCGGTCCGGCGGGGACCCGGCGGGCCCTGGGAGGTGCCGGGCGTGGTGCCGGGCGCCGGGGCCGCCTTGAGGAGCGTGCTCATCGGTTTCCTCGGTGCTTCGTAAGGGAGTTGGAGACCTTCAGCAGGGCGAAGGAGAGGACGAAGGAGGCGGCGGCGAGGACGACTGCGGTGGCCGAGGCGGCGTACACGTTTCCGCCCAGGAAGGCGTCGTTGTAGACCTTCATCAGCGGGCTCCAGGTGGTCGGGATGCTGTTGGTCAGCGGCCTGAGCGTTGTCGGCTCGCCGAAGACCTGGAGTGTGGCGATCACCGAGAAGAAGAAGGTCAGCACCAGGGAGGGCGCCACCATGGGGATTTTGATACGCAGGGCGATCTGTACGGGCGTCGCGCCGTCGAGCCTGGCCGCCTCGTAGACCTCGACGGGAATGGAGCGCAGCGAGGTGTAGATCACGATCATGTTGAAGCCGGTGCCGCCCCAGACGGCGATGTTGGCGAGGGACGCGAAGAGCGGTCCGCCGTCGAGCAGGTCCGGCTGCGGAAGCCCCAGCTTGCCGAGGAGGTGGTGGAAGGGGCTGACGTCCGGCAGGTAGAGGAAGCCCCAGAGCAGGGCGGCGATCACGCCGGGGATGGCGTACGGGAGGAAGATCGCGAGCCGGGAGAAGGAGCGGGCGCGGACCCGCTCGGTGTCCAGGAGCAGGGCGAACAGCAGCGCCAGGCCGAGCATGACGGGGACGACGATCGCGCCGTAACCGAACACCCGCAGGGCGGCGTGGCCGAGTTCGGGGTCCGTGAGAGCGGCGGTGTAGTTCTGCAGGCCCGCCCATACCTCGGCACGGGCGCCCTTGCCGAGTCCCAGGCCCCGCACCTCGGCCTTGTGGAGGCTGAGCCAGAGCGCGTACCCGATGGGCAGGGCGAAGAAGAGCGCGAAGAGGACGGCGGCCGGGAGGAGGAAGCCGTACGGGGCCGCCTTGGCCCCGTACGGCTTGCCGCGACCGCGCGCCTTGCGGCGGGTGGCGGTCATGGTCACGGAGCGACCTCGAAGCCCTGCTTCTTCAGGTCCGCGACGGTGGCGTCCCGCATGGCGGTGAGGGCCGCGCCGAAGCCCGACCTGGTCTTGGCGGCGTGGGCGAACTTGTCCTTGAAGGCGGTGTAGGCGACGTTGACGTTGGGGCCCCAGGAGGCGGGGGCGGTGGTCTTCGCTATGGCGGCGGCGCGCATGTAGAAGTCGGGCTGGTTGGCGAAGAAGTCGGGGGCCTCGGCCAGTGCGCCGCTGGTCTGGGCGGCGGTGGCGGCCGGGTAGATGCCGCTCTCCTTGACCAGCGCGGCCAGCGCCTGCGGGTCGGTGTTCAGCCAGGTCGCGAACTTCGCGGCGGCCGCCTTGTGCCGGGAGTCGGTGGTGACCGCGGTGGTGGAGCCGCCCCAGCTGCCGGTGGCGTTGTCACCCTTGGTCCACTGCGGGAGCGGCGCCATCGCCCACTTGCCCTTGGTTTCGGGCGCGGCGGTGGTCAGGGTGCCGGGCGCCCAGACGGCGCTCACCCAGGCGATCTGCTTGCCGGTGTTCAGGGCCTTGTTCCAGGCGGGGGTGTACATCGGCTGGTTGTCGACGGCGCCCTCCTTGACGAGACCGCCCCAGAAGTCGGCGACCTTGCGGGTCGCCGGGTCGTCGATGCCGACCTTCCACTTGTCGCCGTCGACGGTCCACCACTGGGCGCCGGCCTGCTGGGCGAGCCCGGCGAACAGGCCCGAGTCGTTGGAGGAGAAGGTGGTCAGCGCCTTGTCCGGGGCCTTCTTCTTCAGCGCGCGGGCGGTCTTGGCGAAGTCGTCCCAGGTGGTGGGGGCGCTGAGTCCGTACTGCTTGAACAGGTCTTCCCGGTAGTAGAACATCATCGGCCCGGAGTCCTGCGGCACCGCGTAGACGGCGTCGGTACCGAGGGTGGTCTGCTGCCAGACGCCCGGCGCGAACTCCTTCTCCGTGTCGCCGATTTCCCTGGAGATGTCGGCGAGGGCGTCGTTGCTGACGAGCGTCGGCAGCGCCTGGTACTCGGCCTGGACGAGGTCGGGGGCCTGGTGGGCCTTGGACGCGGTGATGATCTTGGCTACCAGGTCGTCACCGGCCGCCTGCTTCTTCACGGTGACCTTGATGTCCGGGTTCTTCTTGTTCCAGAGGTCTGCCACCTTGTCCATGCCGGGCGCCCAGGCCCAGTACGTCAGCGAGACGGGCCCGGAATCGGCCTGATCGTCACCGCCGGACGATCCGCAGGCGGTGAGCGCGGTCGCGCCGAGTGCGACAGCGGTGGCGGTGGCCGCGAGGCGGCGGTGGAGCGTGTGGGACATGGGGCAACTCTTCCTGACCGAAGGGACCTCCCTGTTCATCGGGGAGGTCGGCCCTGCATCTGTGAGCGTTCACAGTAGAGAAACGTTCCAGACACTTGTCAATGGTTGTTCGTGTGCGGTTATGTTGCACTACCGCATCGATCAACGCGTGTGCACGTTCCCAGATCATCACGATCCAACGTCTCAAACTCCCACGTCTCAGGAGAGATTCATGCCGGACACTGCTCCCCATGGCCTGCACGGGCTCGCCTTCGGCGGGGACTACAACCCCGAACAGTGGCCGGAAAGCGTCTGGCAGGAGGATGTCCGGCTGATGGGCGAGGCCGGCGTCACGATGGTGAGCGTCGGCATCTTCTCCTGGGCCCTGCTCGAACCTGAGCCCGGCACCTACGACTTCGGCTGGCTCGACCGGGTCATCGATCTGCTCCACGCGCACGGCATCCGGGTCGACCTCGGTACGCCCACGGTGGTCCCGCCCGCGTGGTTCTACCGCGCCCACCCCGACGCCCTGCCCGTCAGCCGTGAGGGCGTGCGGTACGCGTTCGGCTCACGCGGCGCGATCTGCCACAGCTCCCCCGCCTACCGCGAGGCCGCCGCACGGATCACCACCGAGCTCGCCCGGCGGTACGCCGCACACCCCGCCCTCGCGATGTGGCACGTCCACAACGAGTACGGCGTTCCGGTCAGCGCCTGCTACTGCGACACCTGCGCCGCACACTTCCGCCGCTGGCTGGATGCCCGCTACGGCTCCGTCGAGGGGGTCAACGAGGCCTGGGGCACCGCCTTCTGGGGCCAGCACTACACCGCGTACGACCAGATCGACCCGCCGCGCACCGCCCCGACCACCGGCAATCCGGCGCAGCAGCTCGACTACCGCCGCTTCGCCGACGCCACCATGCGGGAGAACTTCGTATCCGAGCGGGACATCCTGCACCGGCTTTCCCCCGGCATCCCCGTCACCACCAACTTCATGACGGCCCTCAGCCAGTGCGACTCCGTCGACTACTGGGCCTGGGGCCGCGAGGTCGACGTCGTCACCAACGACCACTACCTGATCACCGACGGACGGCGCACCCACGTCAACCTCGCCATGGCCGCCGACCTGACCCGCTCCGTCGCTGGCGGCGCCTCCTGGCTGCTGCTCGAACACTCCACCAGCGGTGTCAGCTGGCAGCCCCGCAACCCCGCCAAGCGCCCCGGTGAGATGGCCCGCAACTCCCTGGCCCACGTGGCCCGTGGCTCCGAGGGCGCCATGTTCTTCCAGTGGCGCCAGTCCCGGCGAGGCGCCGAGAAGTTCCACTCGTCGATGCTGCCGCACGCCGGCACCGACTCGCGGATCTGGCGCGAGGTGGTCCGGCTGGGCGCCGACATCGGCTCGCTGGCCGCGATCCGCGGTACCCGTACCGTTCCGGACGTGGCCATGGTGTGGGACTGGGCATCCTGGTGGGCGCAGAGCCTGGAGTGGCGTCCCAGCCAGGACCATGACGCCCGCGAGCGCGCGGACAGCTTCTACGAGACGCTCTACGACCGTCACCTGACCGTCGACTTCGCCCACCCCGAGGCCGACCTGTCGGCTTATCCGCTGGTCGTCGTGCCGGCGCTCTACCTCGCCACCGAGGCCGCCGGGAACAACCTCCGTCGCTACGTCGAGAACGGCGGCACCCTGGTCGTCTCCTACTTCTCCGGCATCGTCGACGAGCACGACGCCGTGCACCCCGGCGCCTGCCCGGGTGCGCTGCGCGACGTACTCGGCCTGACCGTCGAGGAGTGGTCACCGCTCGGTGAGGGGGAGTCGGTACGGATCGCCGGCCCCCGTGACACATCGCTCACGGCCGATGTGTGGACCGAGTTCGTGGTGCCGCGCGGGGCGCAGACCGTATGGACGTACGCCGACGGACCGGCCGCCGGCGGCCCCGCCGTCACGCGTCACCGCCTGGGCGAGGGCACCGCCTGGTACGTCTCCTCCCGGCTCGGCGCCGTCGCGCTGGACCCGATTCTCGGCGCCGCCTGCGAGGACGCCGGCATCGCGCCCCGCACCGAGCTGGCCCGCGACGTCGAGGTGGTACGCCGCCGCGGTGACGGCGGCGAGTACCTCTTCGCCATCAACCACACGGAGCACGACACCAAGGTGCCGCTGGACACGCCCGGCACCGAACTGCTCACCGGAGAACACACCGCGGGCCACCTGCCCGTACCGGCGGGCGCCGTCAGGGCCGTACGGCTTCACACCTGACCTGCCCCCGAACGAACCGCACCGTCTCCCCCGCCCGCCCGCCACCGTCGAAGGGACCTCGACGATGTACGTACGACCAAGAGGCACATTCCGCACCCTGCTCAGAGCCGCCGCCCTGCCCGTGCTCGGCGCCCTGCTGGTCACCGCCCTGCCCGGCCGGCAGGCACACGCCGCGTCCACGCTCACCAACCCCGGCTTCGAATCGGGTACTTCGAGCTGGTTTACCTACTCCGCCACCGGTCAGGATTCCGCCTCGTACGCCGAACCGGGCGGACACGGCGGCAGCAGCCGCCTGGCCCACTGGTCGTCCACCGCCTACAAGGTGGAGACGTACCAGTACCTGTCCGGGCTGGCCAACGGCAGTTACACGCTCAGCGCGTGGGTGCGGTCCAGCGGCGGCCAGAATGCCGCGTACCTCGCTCTTCGCAACTGCGGCAGCGCCGAACAGCGCACCGATCTGCCCCCCACCCCCAACGGCAAGTGGATACGCCTCGTCACCTCGGTCAAGGTGACCGGCGGACAGTGCACGGTCAGCGTCAACTCCGACGGCAGGGCCGGGAACTGGCTGAACGTCGACGATCTCACCTTCACGCCGGGCTCGACCGGGCTCGCGGTGAAGGGCGCCGATGTCTCCATGCTCAAGAAGAGCGAGGACTTCGGCGGCGTCTACCGCACCAGCGGCGGCACCACCGGCGACGGCCTCGCCGTCCTGAAGTCCGCCGGCGCCAACTACGGCCGGCTCAAGGTCTGGGTGGACCCGGCCGACGGTTACAGCGACAAGGCCCGCGTCCTGCAGATGGCCCAGCGCATCAAGGCCCAGGGAATGAAGCTGCTGGTCGACTTCCACTACTCCGACATCTGGGCCGACCCGGGCGCCCAGACCAAGCCGGCCGCCTGGGCCTCGCACTCCTACAGCCGGCTGACGACGGACGTGTACGACCACACGTACGACGTCCTGAACGCCCTCAAAGCGCAGGGCACCACCGCCGACATGGTGCAGATCGGCAACGAGATCAACACCGGCCTGCTCTGGCCCGAGGGCTCCACGGACAACTGGGACCAGACCGCCGGGCTGCTCAAGTCCGGGATCAACGCGGCCAGGGCGGTCTCACCGACGACCCGGATCGCCCTCCATCTGGCGCACGGCGGCGACAACAGCCTGTACCGCTGGTGGTTCGACAACGCGAAGGCGCGGGGCGTGAACTTCGACGTCATCGCCCTGTCCTTCTACGGCTACTGGCACGGGCCCCTGTCCGACCTCCAGGCCAACCTCGACGACATCTCCGCCCGCTACGGCAAGTCCGTCATGGTCGCCGAGACCGCGTACCCCTTCCGGCTGGACAGCAAGGACAGTCACGAGAACATCATCGACCTCACGAGTGAACTGGTCGCCGGTTACCCGGCGAGCACCGCCGGGCAGGCGGCCTGGCTGCGCGACGTGATGAACGTCGTCGAAGCCGTGCCGGGCGGCCGCGGGCTGGGCGTCATCTACTGGGACCCGACCTGGACCGCCGTCACCGGCAACGGCTGGGATCCGGCCGACCCCTCCTCCGGCAACGGCTGGGAGAACCAGGCGCTGTTCGACTACGACAACAGGCTGCTGCCCGCGGCGAACTGGTTCAGCCACCGCTGACGCCATCAGCGCGGCGCGCGGGAACCGTCATGTCCTTCGCCCACGCATGCGTGGGCCGTCAGCGGAGTCCATATGACCGAACATTCCACCCGGCTGGAGCCCCCGAGGGCGCCGGGCGTCTCCCGTGACGCTCCCCTCTTCAGTACGGCCGCCGTGGCCGCCTCCTGCGTGGGCTTTGTCCTCATCGGTGCACTCCAGGCTCTGTACGGACCCGCGATCCCGGCGTTCCGTGCGGAGTTCGGCCTCTCCCCCTCGGCCGCCGGTCTCGGACTGAGCGCGCATTTCATCGGCGGTGTGGCCGGTGTGCTGCTCTTCGACCGGTTCTTCGGCCGGACCGGCAACCGGCGGCTCCTCGGCGCCTCCTACCTGCTGATGGCGCTCGGGGCCGCGGGCTTCGCCCTGGCGCCGAACTGGCCGCTGGGCCTCGCCATGGCGCTGGTCGCCGGGCTGGGCTTCGGCGGGATCGACTACGGACTCAACCAGCTGTTCGCGATCGGCTTCGGCCGCCGCTCGACCGCGATGCTGAACATCCTCAACGCCCACTTCGGCATCGGCGCCATCCTCGGCCCGGTGCTGATCGGCGCGGTCGGTGCGGAGCACTACCCAGCCGTCTTCCTCGCCTTCGCTGTCGCCAACCTGCCGCTGCTGCTGTGTCTGAGAGGTGTACGCGGCCAAGCACCGAAGGCCCCCGCCGAAGGCACCGGGCAGGCCGGAGCCGGCGGACAGGCCGGAGCCGGCGGGCAGGTGCTGGGCCGCAGCCTGGGCACCCTCATCGCGGTCTTCGTCGCGCTCTACGTCCTGCATGTGGGCATCGAGGCGGGCGTCGGCGGCTGGGAGCCCACCCACCTGGAGACGGTCGGTTACGGCGCGGGGTTCGCCGCCACCGCCACCTCGGTCTACTGGTTGATGATGACCGCCGGCCGGTTCCTGGTCGCGCCCCTCGCCCTGCGGTTCCGGGCGCAGACGATCATCACGGTCTCGTGCGCGGGCATGACGGTATGCCTCCTGCTCGCCTCGGTTCCGGGGCTCGCCCCGTACGCGTACGCCGGCGTCGGCCTGTTCATCGCACCGATCTTCCCCACCGGGCTGCCGTGGCTGAACCAGGCGGCGCCGCAGGCGCGCAGAGCCGGGGCGATCGTCATCGCCGCGTCCATGGCCGGCGGTGTCGCCGCCGGGCCCGCTCTCGGCAAGGCCATCGAGTGGTCCGGCGTCCGCTCCGTCCCACTCGTGCTGTCCGTCGTCTCGGCACTGTGCCTGGCGTCGGCACTCTGGCTGGTCCGCGCCACACGCCGCACCACCAGCCCACCGCGCTCGGCGGGATCCACGTAAAAGCCACAACACAGCCGCGTCCGCCGAGCCGCGGTTGCGTTCGTATGCGGACGGGCAGTGATGTGGCCATGATCAATACTGCGCTGCCCATCCCCACCGCTGCGGGCGGGCTCCCGGTCCTCGGCCACGCGATACCGCTCATGCGCGACAACCTGCGCTTCATCGCCTCGCTGCGCGACTACGGCCCCCTGGTCAAGATCTACCTTCAGCCCGGACAGCCGACGATCGTCGTCAACCGCCCGGACCTCATCCGCAAGATGCTGGTGGACCTCGCCCCCAACCTGGACAAGGGCCGCTTCTTCGAGAAAATGGGCCAGGTTCTCGGCGGTGACAGCGTCGTCACCGCCGCGGGCGCCGCACACGTCCGTGCCCGGCGCCAGTTGCAGCCCGCCTTCCGGCACACGGAGATCGCCCGGTACGTCGATCTCATGCGCGAAGAGGTGACCAGGACAGTCGAGTTCTGGAGACCCGGGCAAGTAGTGGATGTGCGCGAGGTGATGGTGAAGTTGTCGCTCGACATGCTCGTGGCGACAGTGTTCTCCTCCAGCCTCGACGAACGGGCCTTTCATCAGCTGCGACGCGATCTGTCCATCGTGATGAACGGCGTCGGGACACGCATCATGCTCCCCGACTGGGTGGAAAAGCTGCCGCTGCCCGCGAACCGGCGCTTCAACGCGTCACGGGCCGCAGTCCGCGCGATCATCGGTGACGCTGTGGACGAGTTGCGGGCGTCGGGGCACGACACGGGAGACATGCTCTCGATGCTGTTGCGGGCGCGGGACGAGGAAACCGGCGCCCCCATGACGCGGCATCAGGTCTGCTCGGAGATCCTGACGCTCGCGGTGGCCGGTACGGAGACCACGGCGTCCGTCCTCAGCTGGATTCTCTACGAGCTCGCGCGGAACCCGGAGGTGGAGGAGCGCCTTCACCGCGAGCTGGACAACGTACTCGAAGGGCGGCCCTTGACCTTCGACGACGTCAGCAGACTTCCCTTCCTGCGCAATGTCATCACCGAGGCACTTCGCCTGCACCACACGGGATGGCTTGTCACCCGGCGCACCCTCGCGGCAACTCGTCTCGGGGACTGGGACATACCTGCCGGTACCGAACTCGCGTACTGCCAGCACGCATTGCACCGCGACCCCGCACTCTTTCCGGATCCCTTGCGTTTCCATCCCGACCGGTGGCTGGACGAAAAGCAGGTCGCGGCTCTTCCCGAGGGGGCCTGGATCCCGTTCGGTGCGGGGAAGCACAAATGCATCGGCGACCATTTCGCCCTCACGGAACTGACCACAGCGATTGCGACGATCACCAGGTCGTGGCGGCTCGAACCGTCGACCGGCCGGGAAGTCCGGCCCGTTGCCCGGGCCACCGTGCGACCCAGCACTCTGCTGATGAAGGCGAGTGTCCGGAGCAAAGCAGGCCGGACACCGGCGTGAGCCTCCAACCGGGCGGCCAGGACGGCACACCGCGCTGTTACGCCGCTGCCCGTCAGAAGCCGGACCCTCCCTGCCCTCCGAGGGCGGCCGTACGGAGACCCCGTGCGCGGTAGCTGTCGGCGTCGAGGGTGATCACTTCCGCGTGGTGGACGAGGCGGTCGACGGTCGCCGAGGCGACGCCGGCATCGCCGAACACCTCGTCCCAGCGGCCGACCGGCCGGTCACTGGTGACGATCAGCGAGCCCCGCTCATAACGGTGCGAGACGAGCTGGAAGAGGAGGTGGGCCGCCTCGCCCTCCAGGGGTACGTAACCGAGTTCGTCCACGATCAGCACCGGATATTCGCCCAGCCGGGCGAGCTCCTTCGCCAGCCGGCCCCCGGCCTTCGCGTCGCCGAGGCGGGCGGCCCACTCGGCCGCTGTGGCGAACAGGACCCGGTGGCCGGCCTGGCACGCCCGTACGCCCAGCGCGACGGCCAGGTGGGTCTTGCCGGTGCCCGGAGGGCCGACCAGCACCACATTGCCTTTGCGGCCGATGAAGTCGACCTTGCCCAGCCTGGCGAGGGTCTGCGGGGCGGGCGACCGCAGGTGACTGTCGTCGAACATCTCCAGGAACTTGCGCGCGGGGAACCCGGCCGCCTCGATCCGCTCCTCCGCCGCGGAGCCCGGCTCCCCGTCCCCGCCGTCCCGCTGCCGCGGCACAACCACCGGCTCCTGCGACCCGTGGTCAGCGTGACCTCTGGTCTCGTGCGCGGCCATGGGGCCGGACATGTACGCGAGGATCGCCGCGGAGGCGATGAACGCCATGTGGATCACCGTTCCCCAGAGCAGGTCGTGCCGGGGTGTGTGGTGCACGTCCACGAACATCTGGAGCAGGTGCACCGAAGAGATCCCGACGATGGCGGTGGCCAGCTTCACCTTCAGCACATTGGAGTTGACGTGCGAGAGCCACTCCGGCTGGTCGCGGTGCCCCTGGAGCCCGATCCGGGAGACGAAGGTCTCGTAACCCCCGACGATCACCATGATCAGCAGATTGGCGATCATCACGACATCGACCAGCTTGAGGACGGCGAGCATGACGTGGGTCTCGTCCGCCCGCCCGCTGATGACGTGCTCGATGAGAAGCCACAACTCGTTGAAGAACTTGTAGACGTAGACCCCCTGCGCGGCCACCAGGCCGAAATACAGGGGCGCTTGGAGCCACCGCGTGGCGAACAACGCACACCCGAGCGTCGTCATGGTCGAGGGGGGCAGGGCAGAGCGGGACAACGGCACCTCCGGCAAGGGAAAGAGATTCGTATTCTTGTGGGCCGACGCCGAAAATCTGAATTCGAGCCACCCTTTGGGATGAATAGAAATTCAGTAGGACAGGCCCTCTCACGGCCCACCGAAACGACGGGGTGCCGCGGCTCCCAACGGAGGAATCGTTTATCCCGCACACGGCGGACGGGCGCCGGGGAATGGGTGCGACAAGTGGTTACACAGGCTCTGGTACGAAGGGCAGCAGCTCGTCCGCGCCTGGCTGTACGACGGCGCAGCTCCCCTCGGGGACCTCGTTCCAGACACCCGGAAGGTCACCCAACGGCTCCGACACGATGAGGCGCGTCTCGGCGGAGACGCCCCGCAGGAAAGCGAGGTCGGGGTGGAGCGCCCGCACGCTGTCCGCCCGGCTGCTGTAGAAGAGTGACCGTGACGCCCCATGGCTTGAGTACCGGAAAGCCCACAGCCGCTCACTGTCGGTAACGGCGATGGTCATCTGGAGCGGAAGTTCCACCCCGTGCTCACGCCCCAGACCCTCGATCAGCCCGGCCATCCGGGCAACGGCACCTGGTGCGTCCTGGTCCAGGCCCAGGGTGATCGCCAGGTAGAACATCACCTCGGAATCCGTCGAGCCCTCGAGCGAGGAGAACAGCGCGGGGTCGACCGCCAGACAGAGGTCGCGCCGGATGCGGTGGAAGTCGGTGATCGCCCCGTTGTGCATCCACATCCACCGGCCGTGGCGAAAGGGGTGGCAGTTCGTCTGTTGCACGGCGGTGCCGGTCGAGGCGCGGACATGGGCGAAGAACAGCGATGAGCGTACGTGGTCCGCGATCTCCTGCAGGTTGCGGTTGTTCCAGGCGGGACCGGTGTCCCGGACGATAGCCGGCGTATCCGCGTCGGGTCCGTACCAGCCGATACCGAATCCGTCGCCGTTGGTCGTCTCGACTCCCATCCGCGAGTGGAGACTCTGGTCGATCAAGGAGTGGGCGGGCTTGTACAGGATGTCGCCGAGGAGGACGGGGGTTCCGGAGTAGGCGAGCCATCGGCACATGGAGAGCAGTCCTTCCCGGTCGGCACCGCCCGCGCCGCAAGCTGCCCGCAGCGCCCGGCGAACGCGCCCGGCCAGGCTCTGTCGGGCCCTGCTCCGAGGCTGCGGGCGCTACGCGGTGTGCTGCGGGCCGAGGCGGCTTCTTCAGTCGGTCGGGTGCCCGGCATCACCGAAGGGAAACAGTCACGATGGGTGTCTGCCTGCCGGCCAGGCGAGTCAGTATGGGCGGCTGTACCGGGCCAGGCGGGAGCGGGCGTCACGCTCGGTCAGCCCGAGAGCCGTGCCGATCGCCTCCCAGGGCACTTCGTCGGCCTCGGCGTAGCAGGCGGCCGAGCGACCGATGCGGCTGGTCATGCGTTCCAGGGTCCCCACGGCCTTCAGTGCGGCCAGCGGTGCTTCATCGGCCAGGACGGTGAGCTGGCTGCCCAGACGGTCGAGCAGGTCCTCCAGCTCCGTGGGCAGGGGGACCGTTCGCGCTTCGACCTGGCTGATGTGCTGATCCCAGTCGGTGCGCGGTCCCGACGTATCAGGCTCCGGCGTCCGCAGGTGGCCTGTTTCCACGGCGGACCAGTCGATCGGATAGCGGGTCTTCCCCCGCCAGCCGCACGAGCACGATGCCCGCATTTCCGTCGCCAAGGGCCTGCCCAGCGTGCCGTTGTAGGCCCACCATTCGTTGGTCTCGGGCATGTGGCTGCCGCTCCCGAGGTCCAGATATACCGGCCTCGGCTCGCTTCCGTCGGCAAGGACCGCTCCCACAACGCCTTCATGGGATGCCGCGAACTTCTCAGTCTTCCACCGCACGGCTGCTCCTCCTCGCAGAACCCCCGCCCCTCCCGTACAGCCCGAGCATGCCGGAATCGGGGGGTCAGCGACCGCCGATTGCTCAAATCGGTCAGAGGGTGCCTGCTCAGCCCTGCTGCTCGCTGATGTTGACCAGCCAGGTGATGCCGAAGCGGTCCGTGCACATGCCGAAGACATCGCCCCACATCTGCTTCTCGATCGGCACCGAAACCGTGCCGTCGGCGGAGAGCTTGTCCCAGTAGCCGCGCAGTTCGTCGGAGTCGTCCCCGCTCACGCTCACCGCGATGTTGTTACCGGGCTTGTACTCCACCCCCGGCGGGGTGTCGGCTGCCATGAGCGTGAAGCCGCTGTCGGTCTCGAGCATGCTGTGCATGATCTTGTCGGCGGCGTCTCCGGCTTCCTTCTCGCCGAAGTCACGGAACGTGTTCACCGTCAGGGTGCCGCCGAAGACGCCCCGGTAAAATTCCATGGCCTGGCGGGCGTCGCCGTCGAAGCTGATGTAGGGGTTGAGCCGAGAAGGCATGACATCTCCCTTGCATGACGGTATGTCAGTTCTGGCAGATTAGGCGATGTGCGGGCGCCGGCCGGGGCGACTCCCCGGCCGGCGCCCGGCCAGGTACTCCGCGATGCGGTCCCACCATGTGCGGATGTCGGCGCGCGTACGGGCCACACACAGATCGGCGTGTGGCAGGAAATGGGCCAGTGCTTCCGCGGTCGACAGCGGGTGGCCCGGGTCGTCCGCCCAGGCCAGGATCAAGGCCGGCCGGCGCAGCGTGGCGATCGCGGAGGGGGGTGGCAGGTCGGAGAGTGCCAGGCCGCGCAGGAGGGACGGCAGTACGCGCTCGGCCGGTGTGGGTGGGAAGGCGGGGACGTCGGCTACGACCGCGGGGCGCAACTGTTTCCGCGTGGCGGCGAGCCAGGCGTCCATTCCCTCTCGTTCGATGGTGTCGGCGGACGCCCGGTTGGCCCGCGCATACGCCTGTCGCGTCGACCAGGCAGTAGGTGGGATGAGCAGGACCAGCCGGGAGAACCGGTCGGGCGCCCGTACGGCCGCGTGCAGCACGGTGCCGCACCCCATCGATGCGCCCATGGCGTCGACAGGCTCCGTAACGCCGAGATGATCGAGCAGGCCCAGCAGATCATCCGCCAGCGAGGAATAGGTGTAGTCGGTGTCCACGGGCCCCCCGGTGGAACGGCCGTGCGCCCGGGCGTCATAGCGAACCAGGCGCCGCCCCCCGTCCAGTACCGGCAACCAGTCGAACAGGCCCATGCGGTCCTCGACGGCCTGGCTGACAAGGCCGCCGTGCGCGTAGACGGCGAGAGGGCCCTCACCGGCATCGTCGTAGACCAGCTCGGCCCCGCGATGGCAGAAGCGGCCTTCCATGACCGGGTGCCTTCCCACCGTTGTCATAGCCGCGCGCCTCTCCGTGGCACCCCCTTCGCACATCCTATGACTGCGGCATCGGGGCGGTCCGGCGGCGCGAGCCGTCGCGGAGTCCGGGGGCTGCAACGCCGTGTGCGGGCTGCAACGCCGTGTGCGGACCCTTCGCCCCGATCTGGCACAGCGCGCGATACGGTCGTCCCGTGGAGCTCGACACATTCACCGATCTGCTCGACTACCCGATGTACGTCGTGACGGCCGCGGCGGCAGGCGAGCGGGCGGGGTGCCTGGTGGGATTCGCCTCCCAGTGCTCCATTCACCCACCCCGGTTGGTGGTGTGGCTGTCCACGGCGAACCACACCTACCGCGTGGCACGACACGCGTCGCATCTGGGCGTGCACCTGCTGCGCCGTGACGACAAGGCACTGGCGGAGTTGTTCGGCAGTGAGACCGGTGACGGTGTCGACAAGTTCGAGCGCGTCGCATGGCAGCCACAGCACGAGGGGACGCCGGTGCTGACCGAAGCCTGTGCCTGGTTCGTGGGCCGGGTCGTGGACCGCTTCGAAGGGGGAGACCACGTGGGTTTCCGCCTAGCGCCGGTGGCCGAGTCCCCGCACACGCCCGGCCGTCCGCGGCTGCTCACCTTCACCGACGTCCGCGACCTGACACCGGGCCATCCCGCCTGACCGGAGCGGCAGCCCGGCAAGGGAGCCACCACCTGGCCTGGCGCCCTCGGGGCCGATCGGTCAGGCGGGCTGGTCGCTGTATCCGCAGATCCAGGCCAGAACGTCGTGTACTCCGCGAATGTAATCTCGGGCGGCGGTCTGGATGGTGGGGTCCTCAAGCTGGACCACTGCGGCGTCCACTTCCGCGGTCAGCATCGACAGCCCGGGGATGTCCTGGGCGTTGTCCGTACCGGTGACCGGTGAGCGGTCGGTGCGGCACATGGCCCATTCGTAGGCGGCGGCCACCCCTGCAGAAAACTCCGGTGACCCGCCGCGGTCCGCGTGGTCTTTGAGCGCCCGGTCGATGTCGGCGTAGGTCCGGACCCCGACCAGCGGGGCTTCCTCCTGCGGAGTGTTCCGGGGGCTGGTCATGTCGGTCGCCTTTCCTCTGTCGGTCGTTGCTGACGCCCGCCGTCCGGACGCTCTTGCCGTTCCCACCCCGACTCGCTGAGCGGCCCGATGTCCATCGCACCCTCCGCCTCTCTCCGCCATGCTGCCCTTTTCGTAGTAGTTCGCACCTTCCCGCTCACACGGAGGCTACTCACATCGCCACGTCGGACCGCATCTGAATACGCCGTTAGGACCCGGCTACCCGGGGATCCACCACTGATCTGCGGAAAACGCGGCAGCGGGCCGGTCGATTTCCGCTCAAGCTCCGCCGTGCTGGAGGGAGTTCAGGAGCGCCAGTTCGTCCTCGGAGAGGCGCAGGGCGCCGGCGGCCACGTTCGCGGCCAGGTGATCCGGGTTGCCGGTACCGGGGATGGCCAGCACATGCGGCCCACGGTGCAGGGTCCATGCCAGCCGGACCTGCGCCGCGCTCGCCCCATGTGCGCGCGCGACGGCAAGCACCTCGTCGCTCTCGACGCCACTCGCCCCCGCCTCGCGCCCGGCACCGGCGACCGCGTAGAACGGCACGAACGCCACACCTTGCTCTCCGCACATACGCAGGAGCTCGTCCTGCTCGGGCCGCGCGCCGATGCCGTACGGGTTCTGTACGCATACCACTGGTGCGATCGCCCGGGCCTCGGCCAGGTGTTCCGGGCGGACGTTGGAGATGCCCAGGTGGCGGATGAGCCCGGCGTCGCGCAGTTGGGCCAGTGCGCCGAAACGCTCCGCGATCGAGTCGGTCCCCACGATGCGCAGGTTCACCACGTCGAGGTGGTCACGGCCGAGCTGGCGCAGGTTCTCCTCGACCTGGCCGCGCAGCTGTTGCGGGGTGGCGTGGGGCAGCCACTCGCCCGACGGGGCACGGCCGGGCCCGACCTTGGTGGTGATGACGAGATCGTCCGGGTAGGGGGCCAGCGCTCGGTTGATCAACTCGTTGGCGGAACGCAGCGGCGAGAAGTAGAACGAGGCGGTGTCGATGTGGTTCACGCCGAGGTCAACGGCGCGGCGCAGCACGCTAATCGCCCGGCCGCGATCGCTGGGAGTGGCGCCGGCCGCGAAGGCCTCACCGTTCTGCGTCAGGCGCATGGCGCCGAAACCGATCCGGTTGATCTCCAGGTCGCCGAGTTTCCAGGTGCCTGATGCCGCCGCGGTGATCGTCTCTGAGGTCATGTCCGGGATGTTCTCCCCAATGTAGGCTGACCGCCATTGATTAAGGCATGGCTGAATCCTCGGAGTGGTCGTCCTGGCGGAGCTGGTGTTCTCGGCGAGTGATCTGGCGCAGATGCGGTTCGCCGTCTCGCCGATGTGGGAGGTCGTGACCAGCTTCCGGCTGCAGAACTCCGCCTCCGTACATCCCGTGCACCGGCGCTGGGCCGAGCAGGTGCGGCCACGGGTGAAGGCAGCCGGCCTGGACCGGGGCTGGCTGGCCGAGCTGATCCCGCCCTCGGGCTATGTTCCCGACTTCCTCAACCCGGCGCCCACCGGTCCTGCCCCCACGCCGTCGGCCGAGCTGGCCGCGATCCTCGCGGCGCCCGCCGACCGGGTACGCCAGGACCTTGACCACCTGGAGCACCATCAGGGGCGCCGCGGCCCCCGGTTGCGGAGCCTGTACGCCGAGCCGCGGGCCCGCCTGGTCAGAGTCGCGGAAGAGATCGAGACCTACTGGGAGCTGGCGCTCGCCCCTTACTGGGCGCGGATCCGGGCCGTGCTCGATGCCGACGTCTTCTACCGGGCCCGGCAGGTCGCCGAGCATGGCGTCGGCCACCTCTTCAACGACCTGCACGCGTCCGTGAGCTGGAGCGACAACGCGCTGCGCGTGGTACGCCGACAGCGGACGCTGTCCCGCGAGACAGCGGGCACAGGGCTGCTGCTGGTTCCCTCGGCTTTCGCCGGGCCGGGCCCGCACACCCGCGTGTCGCTGCCGGAGCCGCCGCAACTGGCCTATCCGGCGCGCGGCGTCGGCTCGCTGTGGGAACCGCGCGCCATCACCGGGTCCAACGCCATCGCCGCGGTACTCGGCCGCTCGCGGACCCTGCTGCTGACGGGACTGGAATCTCCCGCCTCCACCACGGAGCTGGCGCACCGTACCGGGATGTCCGCGGCCGGGGTGTCCCAGCACCTGACCGCGCTGCGCGACGCGGGCCTGGTCAGCACTCACCGAGCCGGTCGCTCAGTGCTCTACGCCCGCACGTCCGTCGCCGAATCCGTCCTCGCCGCCTCTCCCTAGGCAGCTGTGACACCCGTCGGCCGTGGTCGCGGGCGCTCGTCCCCGCTGGTGGTCACAGGCCGCCCAGGATCCGCCGCGCCTCGAATCCTCCGTGCCCGTCGAACCGCACCTCCAGCACGGTGTCGAACCCGTCGGCGAGGGAGGGCTTGCTCAGCCGCTTGAGCGTGGCGAAGACTCCGACGTCCGGGACGCGGTCCCGTCCCTGCCGTGCGGCGTTGCGTTGCAGGGAGCCCGTGACGTCCGGGGGAAACCAGTACGCCGTCGCCGTCGCTCCGTGCGCGTGGCCCAGAGCGATCAACGGCCGCCACTCCTGCGGCGACGGGTTGGTGTTGTCGACCGCCACCGGCCTGCCGGCGGTCAGCGCCTCTTCCACCAGGCGCATCTGCCGCTGCTGTTTGTTGCGGGCGGCGCGAGGAAACAGATCCTTGCTGACCAGCGTGTAACGGCCGGAGAGGTGCTGCTCGTAGAAGGCGGACTTGCCGGACGCCTGCAGACCGACGAGCACGGCCACGTCGAGTTCCGTGTGCGCCTGCACCAGCGAACACCTCCCTTACGAAAGTACCATCCGGTTGAAACCGGACAGGCCTGAGCGACGTCTCGCCGGCGGCGGCCAGCAGCGTCCGTCAGCGTGGCGAAGCGGTGCTGCTGGGCACCTGGGCCCAGATGTGCTTGCCGTCCGTGTGCGTTTCGACGCCCCACCGTGTGGCCAGGTGGTCCAGGATGTGCAGGCCGAAGCCGCCGACGTCGGCCTCAAGGTCGGGAGTTCGCTGGGCCGGCTGTTCCGGGCTGGCATCGCGGACGGTCAGGCGTACGCCGTCCGCGGTCGGCTTCAGATGGAGCCACGCGTCCGTACCGGCGTGCCGATGAGCGTTGGTGACCAGTTCGGAGACGAGGAGCACCACGACCTCGATGCGGTCGTGCGGCCAGCTCCACGACTCCAGCGTCTGCCGCGCGAGATCACGGGCGTGGGCGAAGGCGCCGGGTCCTCTGGCGATACGCCAGCTTCGGCCGGTCACAGCGTCAGCCATCGCTCTCGCACGTCTGTCTGGAACTGATCACGTCTACGCTCTCCCCCGGCCGAACTCGAAACCATTGGGTCAAAGGATATCGGATCTCGTCCGAATATCGCTCTGGTTCTCCCCGTCACGCCCCGTGCCGCCTCCCTCGCCGCGTCCTTCGCCAAGTCCCTTGCGCGCGGCGCCCGCTCGGATCGTACGGCTGTTTAAAAAGGCAGGCCGGGGCAGACGGCAGTCATGAGTGATCTTGACGCTGCCGCATCCAGGGGTGACCGACACATATGACCGAACCCATCCGCAGGCCGGGACGCGGGAAGCGGAAAGCGGCCTTCAGCCTCCGGCAGACGATCCTGTGCTTCGGACTCGTCGCCATCATTGTGTGCGGAGTGGGCCTCACTCTGAAGCTGGCCGTACGAGCGGCCGACAACCGCCCGGCGGTCGCCGTGGCGACAGCCGCCGTGGCGCTCGCCACAGGGGTGGCCGTGCGGAGCGTACGCAGGCGGCGCGAGGAACGCGGGGTTCCCGCAGCCCTCGCGGTCGGGCAGCCGGAGGCGGAGGCCGGTGCGGTCGCCCCCGTCGAGACCTTCGCGTCCACGGATTACGCCGCCATGGAACCGGCGGACTTCGAGCAAGCCATAGCGGCACTGTGCGAGCGCGACGGCTGCCGGGAGGTGCGCGTCGTCGGCGGAGCCGGAGATCTCGGCGCCGATGTCGTGGCCACTACGGCGGATGGACGGCGCATCGTCATCCAGTGCAAGCGCTACGGTCCCACGAACAAGGTCGGGTCCCAGGACGTCCAGCGGTTCGGCGGGACGTGCTTCGCGGTGCACGAGGCCCACGTCGCGGCCGTCGTGACCACCGGCGAGTTCACCCAGCCCGCCGCCGAGTACGCCGAGCAGTGCGGGATTCTCTGCGTCGACCACACAGGACTCGTCGCCTGGACCGACGGCACCGGACCCGCGCCCTGGGAAGAGTTGGTGGCCGGGACCGGCGCCGGCCGTCCGTGAGTCGTGCCGGTCGCGCGAGCGGGGCGCCCGCTCACGGCACATCGGGAGCCTCGGGTACGTCCGGAACGGCCCGGGGGCCGGGAACGGTGCGCAGGTTTGGCCCGGACGGCGGACCGTCCGCCGGCCCGCCCGGACCATGGGTCGCGGTGTGGGCGCTCATGGCCGCCGCGGCGTCGGCGTGGGCCGGCATCAGCTGGCTGACGCCGGTGAGGTCCAGGAGCCGGGTCAGCCGGTCGGGCACCGCGGCGAGGGCGACAGACCCGCCTGTTTCCTGCGTACAGCGCAAAATGCCGATCAGCGCGTTGAGTCCCGACGAGTCGCAGAAGGCGACCGGCGCCAGGTCCAGGATCAGATGCCGGTTGCCCTGCCGGCTCAGTTCCAGGGCGCGGTCGCGCAGGTCCGGGGCGGTGCCGAAGTCGATTTCACCTGTGACGGTGAGCACGGCGACGGAACCGTCGAACCGCTGGACGGTGAAGGTGAGGCTGCGGGGCACCACGTCAGTCCTTCCGGCCGGCAGGTCCGGCCGCGTCGACAGGAACGGGCGCGCCGGCGGTGTGGGCGCTCGCGCTCACAACGGGACTGCCCGGAATCTGGGTTGTGGGTACGGACAGGGCCAGCAGGGCGACGTCGTCTGCGGCGTCCTGCGGGAGATCGTGGATCAGTGCTACGGCGTCTTCGACCAGCGCGGTCGCGTCGGCCGGGCCGGTGCGCCGGGAGAGAAAGTCCGCCACGCCGCTCTCGCCGAGCATCGTTCCGTCGGCGAGACGCGCTTCGGTGAGCCCGTCGGTGTACAGCAGCAGTCCTTCGCCGGGCCCGAGGTGGAAGGAACGCGAGGTGAACGCCGCCCGATCGAAGGCGCCGACCAGCATCCCGCCCTTGATGTTCACGGGCTCCACACGCACTCCGCCACCCTGCCGCGCGTGGAGGCGGTAGGCGGGCGGGTGCCCCCCGGACGCCACCGTGACGTTGAATCCCGCGTCCGCCGCGGGTTCGAGGAACCCGAACAGGCAGGTGCAGAAACGGCTGCCGACCGAGGCGTCCAGGAGCAGCGCCGTGTTCAGCGCGGCCAGTACCGCTTCGGGCTCCTCGTGGTGCTGGGCGGCCTCGCGCAGCGTGTAGCGCGTCAGCGAGGTGACGGCTGCCGCGGCGGCGCCCTTGCCGCACACGTCGCCGAGGAAGAAGGCCCATCGCCCTCCCCCGAGCGGGAACACGTCGTAGAAGTCGCCGCCGACGTCCTGCGGGGAGGCCGTCTGGTAGTGGCAGGCCAGTTCGAGTCCGGGGACCGTCGGCAGCGCCGGGGGCAGCAGTGTCCGCTGCAGGGTCGAAGCGAAGGCCGCGAGGGAGGCCTTGTCCCGCTCGGCCCGTTCACGGGCCGCCTGTTCGGACCTGCGCCACTCCTGCTCCGCGCGTACCGTACGCAGCGCCGAGAGCCTGAGCTCCATCTCGTCGAGGACGATCGCGGCCAGATCGGACAGGGTCGCCATGTCGGCTTCGCTGATCACGCGGGGCCGGGTGTCCAGGATGTTCACGGTGCCCAGCCGGTGCCCGTCGGGCGTGGTGATCGGGGCCGCGGCGTAGAAACGCACGCCCATGGATCCGGCGACCAGGGGGTTGGAGCACGCCACGGGGTCCGCGAGTGCGTCGGGGATGACCGTCGGATCGTCGACGAGGATCGCCGAGGCGCACAGCCCCGGGTCACGGCCGATCTCGCTGACCCCCTCCAGTCCGCTGGCCGCCTTGAACCAGATCCGGTCGCTGTCGACGATCGTCACTGTCGCGACCGGGACGTCGAAGAGCCGGGCCGCCAGCGCCGCCACCCGGTCGAACGCGCCGTCGGGGGGCGTGTCGAGGATGTCGTAGCGCCGCACCGCTTCCATGCGGGCCGCTTCCGTGCGGGCCGCTTCCGTGCGGGCCGCTTCCGTGCGGGCCGCTTCCTGCTCCGGGCCCGGTGGAAGCGCCTGGCGTACTGCCCCTCCCGGCGAAGGCGCCGGTACCGATGCTGGCATCGTCTGACTCTTCCCCTCCCGTCGGCCTCCGTACGTCCGACGACATCGGTGACCCTACGCCACGCCGGTTTGGCACGGCCCGGCGCGTGGGGCGCTGCCCGAGCGTACAGAAGCACCGCCCGTCACGAGGTTTTGGCCATCGCGCCGGAGCACAAAAGCCCACTACGGAGCGGTAACGCGCGAGAATGCTTGCCGGAAGGCAACTGTGGCAGTATGGGCCGGTCCGCGCGGGCTTGCAGAACGAGGGGCGGGAATCAGGATGACTGTGGGCCAGAGGCCGGAGAAGCGTGCCACGGTGCGTGTGCGTGACGCCGAGAAGGGCAAGGGCACCGCGGCGGGCGCCGTCGGGGAGCCGGAGCTGCGGCAGCTCCTCGCCGGGCTCACCGCCGTGCGCGACGGTGACTTCGGTACGCGGCTGCCCGCCGACAGTGACGGACTCCTCGGTGAGATCGCCACGGTCTTCAACGGCATGGTCGACCAGTTGTCGCTGTTCACCTTCGAGGTGACGCGGGTGGCCCGCGAGGTCGGCACCGACGGCAGGCTGGGCGGCCAGGCGCAGGTCCCCGGAGTGGGCGGAACCTGGCGGGATCTGACCGATTCCGTGAACTTCATGGCCGGCAACCTCACCGCACAGGTCCGGTCGATCGCCCAGGTCGCGACCGCGGTGGCGCAGGGCGACCTCACCCGCAAGATCGACGTGGACGCGCGCGGGGAGATCCTCGAACTCAAGACGACCATCAACACCATGGTCGACCAGCTCTCCTCCTTCGCCGCCGAGGTCACCAGGGTGGCCCGCGAGGTCGGCACCGAGGGACGCCTCGGTGGCCAGGCGGACGTCAAGGGCGTCTCGGGCACGTGGAAGGACCTCACGGAGTCCGTGAACGTGATGGGCGACAACCTGACCGCACAGGTGCGGTCCATCGCCCAGGTCACGACCGCTGTCGCCCAGGGTGACCTGTCCCAGAAGATCCGGGTGGACGCGCGCGGGGAGATTCTGGAGCTGAAGGAGACCATCAACACGATGGTCGACCAGCTCTCCGCGTTCGCCGACGAGGTGACGCGGGTGGCCCGCGAGGTCGGCACCGAAGGCAACCTGGGCGGCCAGGCCACCGTGCGCGGCGTCTCGGGCACCTGGAAGGACCTCACCGACAACGTCAACGTCATGGCGTCCAACCTCACGAGCCAGGTGCGGTCCATCGCCCAGGTCGCCACGGCCGTGGCCCGCGGCGACCTCTCCCAGAAGATCACTGTCGAGGCGAAGGGCGAGGTCGCCGCGCTCGCCGGGGTGATCAACACGATGGTCACCACGCTCTCCGCCTTCGCGGACGAGGTGACGCGGGTGGCCCGCGAGGTCGGTACCGAGGGCATCCTCGGCGGCCAGGCGCAGGTGCCGAACGTGGCGGGCACCTGGAAGGACCTGACCGAGAACGTCAACTCCATGGCGAACAACCTCACCGACCAGGTCCGCAACATCGCGCAGGTGACCACCGCCGTGGCCCAGGGCGACCTCACCCGCAAGATCGACGTGGACGCTCGCGGGGAGATCCTCGAACTCAAGACGACCATCAACACCATGGTCGACCAGCTCTCCTCCTTCGCCGCCGAGGTCACCAGGGTGGCCCGCGAGGTCGGCAGCGAGGGCCGCCTGGGCGGTCAGGCCGAGGTCGAAGGCGTTTCCGGTACGTGGAAGCGGCTGACGGAGAACGTCAACGAACTGGCGGGCAACCTCACCAGACAGGTGCGCGCCATCGCGGAGGTCACCGGCGCCGTGGCCGAGGGCGACCTCACCCGTTCCATCACGGTGGACGCGTCCGGTGAGGTCTCCGAACTCAAGGACAACATCAACTCCATGGTGGAGTCGCTGCGCGAAACCACCCGCGCCAACCAGGAACAGGACTGGCTCAAGACCAACCTGGCGCGCATGTCCGGGCTGATGCAGGGCCGACGCGACCTCAAGGTCGTGGCCGAGCTCATCATGGACGAACTGACCCCGCTCGTCGGCGCGCAGTACGGCGGCTTCTACCTGGCGCAGGACCACGGCGGAGTCAGTGAGCTGGAGCTCATCGGCTCGTACGGTCACCCGGACGACACCTCGGACCCTGAGCGTCCGGTGCGCTTCCGGTTCGGCCAGTCCCTGGTGGGGCAGGCGGCGCGCAGTCGCCGTACGATCGCGATCGACGAGCTGCCGGCCGGTTACATCACGATCTCCTCGGGGCTGGGGTCCACCACCCCCTCCAGTCTGATCGTGCTGCCCATCGTGGTCGAGGAGCAGGTGCTCGGCGTGATCGAACTGGCCTCGGTCACCGCTTTCACCGAGGTGCACCGCGCCTTCCTGGACCAGTTGATGGAGACGGTCGGGGTCAACGTCAACACCATCGTGGCGAACGCCCGTACCGACGAGCTGCTCGGCGAGTCGCAGCGCCTGGCCGCCGAGCTCCAGGCCCGGTCCGGGGAACTCCAGGTGCGCCAGGAGGAGTTGCAGAACTCCAACGCGGAGCTGGAGGAGAAGGCCGCCCTCCTCGCGTCGCAGAACAAGGACATCGAGACCAAGAACCTGGAGATCGAGCAGGCACGCCAGGAACTGGAGGAGCGCGCCCGGCAGTTGTCGCTGGCCTCCAAGTACAAGTCGGAGTTCCTGGCCAACATGAGCCACGAGCTGCGTACCCCCCTCAACAGCCTGCTGATCCTGGCCCAGCTCCTGTCGCAGAATCCCACCCGGAACCTCACGCCCAAGCAGGTGGAGTACGCCGGCATCATCCACTCGGCCGGTTCGGACCTTCTCCAGCTCATCAACGACATCCTCGACCTGTCGAAGGTCGAGGCGGGGAAGATGGACGTCAGTCCCGAACGCGTGCCGCTGCGCCGTCTGCTGGACTACGTGGAGGCGACCTTCCGGCCGATGACCGCGCAGAAGGGGCTCGACTTCCGTATCAGCGTCGCTCCCGGCGTCCCCACCGACCTGATCACCGACGACTCCCGGCTGCGGCAGATCCTGCGCAATCTGCTGTCCAACGCGGTCAAGTTCACCGAAGAGGGAGCCGTCGAACTGCGGATCGCTCCCGCGGCCGAGTCGGACCTGCCCGCGCGGGTACGCGAGCACGGTCCGGCGCTGTCCATCCGCGTCCTGGACACCGGCATCGGCATCGCCGAGCCGCAGCTCGAAGCGATCTTCGGGGCCTTCCAGCAGGCGGACGGCACCACCAGCCGCAAGTACGGCGGTACTGGTCTGGGGCTGTCCATCAGCCGGGAGATCGCGCACCTTCTCGGCGGAGCCATTCAGGCGAGCAGCACCCTGGGCGAGGGCAGCACGTTCACCCTTCTCCTTCCGGTGGCACGGTTCGAGGAGCGCGAGCCGGCGTCCGGGGACGTGGACGCGCGGCAGCAGCCGGCGCTGTCCGCGCCCCACCTCATTCCCGCACAGCGCCACCTGCTCGTCATAGAGGACAGACCGCGCGGCCTCCTCTCCCTGGTCGCCGAGAGCGCCGTCGCCGAACTGGCCGAGAACAGCCTCGGCGATGCCCGCGGACCGGTGCGGCTGCGCACCGCCGTGGGCCCGGAGGAGGCTGCCGCCGCCCTCGCCGCGGAGCCGTGCCACTGTGTCGTGCTGGGTCTGGACATGCCCGGCGGCGCCGCCATGCACCTGCTGGAGGCACTGAACGGTGACCCGGCCCTGCGCCAGGTGCCGGTGCTCGCCCACCACACGCGCCGCCTGGACCAGCAGCAGGAACGCCGGCTGCACGAACTCGCCCGGACGAAGCCGCTCGAACTGCTGCCCAGTCTCGACGAGCTGCGTGAGCGCATCGCGCTGCATCTGACGGCCGAGCGGCCGTCCGACGTGCTGCCGCTGGCGCGGTCGGCGGATTCCGAGGCGCATGCGGCCGCCCGATCGGGGCAGTACGAGGAACCTGGCGGCCAGCTGTCGGGGCGGGTGGTCCTGGTCGTCGACGACGACGCCCGCAATGTCTACGCCCTGACCGGGATCCTGGAGACGCACGGCATGGAGGTTCTGCACGCCGACAACGGCCGGAAGGGACTGGAAGTTCTCGCCCGGCACGATCACATCGAGCTGGTCCTCATGGACGTGATGATGCCCGAGATGGACGGTTACGCCGCGACAGCCGCGATCCGTGCCATGCCCGAGTACGCGGATCTGCCGATCATCGCCGTAACGGCCAAGGCCATGGAGGGCGACCGCGAGAAGAGCCTGGCCGCCGGGGCCAGCGACTACATCACCAAGCCGGTCGACGCGGACGTGCTCGTGGCCTGCATGATCCGCTGGCTGAATCGGTGACCGGGGGCAACCAGCGGCTCGACGCGCTCGCCGCCACCGTCGAGCAGTTGCGCAGCGATCTCGCCGTCGCGCAGGAGTCCACCGACGCCCGCGCCCTGATCGGGATCGCCACCGGCATCCTGGTCGAGCGCGGTCACGGCGGCCCGACGGAGGCCGCCCAGCACCTGGAGTCCCTGGCGGAGGCAGCCCGCGTACCGCTCCTGGAACTGGCGGCCGACGTCGTCAACGCGGCGTCCGGCGACGCCGTCACCGACATCACTCCACCGGCCACGGCGAACGGGGGCCCGCACGGCGCTCCGGGGCCGGTGCTGCGGCTGCGGGCCGCGGAAGCCGGCTCCCTGTCCAGCGATGCGCAGTCCGCGGCGGAGGCACTGCTCGACCAGGCGCTCGCCCCGCTCGGCGCCGATTCGCTGGCCCTGTGGGCGGCCGGGCAGGACGGGGCGCTGGTCCTCGCGGGCCACGCCGGGTTCCCGCGCGGGGAGGCAGAACGGTGGAGGTACGTCCCGCCCGGCGTCGGCACCCTCGCGCAGCGGGTGCTGACCGAGCGCAAGCCGCGGTGGTACGGCAGTCTGCCCGCCGGCGCGCTCGGCATCGGACAGCGCGGCGGCGGGGCCCGTGCGGTGCTGCCCGCGGAGAGCGCCGGCCGCATCCTCGGCGTGCTGGAAGTGTGCTGGCCGCATCCGCAGCCGCCGCTCACCCCCGCCACCACCCGGCAGCTCGACGCGCTGGCCGACTTGTGCGCGCACACCCTGCCGGGCGCGGACCTCGGCGGACACAACACGGACAGCCACCCCGACGACGCCATGAACGCGCTGGGCGATCTCGCCGACGGGCTTCTCGATCCCGCGCTGGTACTGCGGCCGCTGATCGACGCCCACGACGCCGTGTCGGACTTCCGCATCGCCCATACGAACGCCTACTTCACCGACCTCGCCGGCCGCCCTCGCAGCGCGGTCACCGGCATGAGTCTCCTGGAGGCGTACCCGCTGACCGCCCGCGAGGGTGGCCTGTACGAACATGTCCAGCGGGTCCACGCCACGGGAGAACCGTTCCGCTCCGAGCGGATGGCCCTCGGTGCGCTGGTGGACGACGTACCGCTCAGCACGGTCGCCTCGGTGGGCATGGCCCGGTTCGGCGACAGTGTTCTGCTGACCTGGCGGGTCGAGAGCGAAACGGTGAGGCTGGCCGAACTCCTCCAGCACGCGCAGCGGCTGGGCCGTATCGGCGGCTTCGAGGAGAGCGTCGTCAGCCGCCAGGTCATATGGAACAGCCAGCTGTTCTCCCTCTTCGGGCTGCCGCCCACCTCCTCCCCCGTCCCGCTCGAACGGCTGCACCGGCACGCCCACCCGGACGACTCGGTGGCCATCGGCCGTTTCCTGCGCACGCTGCTGCATCACCGTCACTCCGCCTCCACCGCGTTCCGGCTGCAGCGAGCGGACGGCGTGGTGCGTCACATCCGTATCGTCGCCGAACCCGTCACCGGACCCGCCGGGCAACTGGTCGCCGTCCGCGGCGCCTATCAGGACGTGTCCTCGCAGCACTGGACCGAGGTCGCCCTGGCCGCCACCCGCGACCGGCTCGCCGACTCCGAGCAGCAGTCCGCCGAACGCAACCGGCTCGCCCTGCAGCTCCAGCAGGCGATCATGCCGCCCTCTCCCCCGGCGGTCGACACGGCCGGACTGCGCGTCGCCGTGCGGTACCGGCCGGCCGAGGAGGGCCACCTGGTGGGAGGCGACTGGTACGACGCGGTCGTGCTGCCCTCGAACAAGGTGATGCTGGCGGTGGGCGATGTCGCCGGGCACGGCATCAAGGCGGCGACCGGCATGGTCGTACTGCGCAACGCCCTGCGGGGCCTCGCCGCGACCGGGGCCGGACCGGCGCAACTGCTCGGCTGGCTGAACTCCGTGGCGCATCACCTGACCGACCAGGTGACCGCGACGGCGATCTGCGGCGTCTACGACCCCGAAACGCGGCAGTTGCGCTGGGCACGCGCGGGGCACCCGCCGCCCGTTCTGGTCCGCGGCGGCGAGGCCACCGCCCTGCCGCTGCCGGGCGGCATCCTGCTCGGGGCCATGCCGGAGGCGCCGTACGAGGAACACCTCGTCACGCTGGAAGCCGACGACCGGCTGCTCATGTACACCGACGGGCTGATCGAGCGTCGCGACCTCTCGGTGCAGCAGTCACTGGAACACCTTTTGTCCATCGCCCAGGAGCCGGCCCCCGAACTCGACAAATACCTGGACCGGCTGCTGACGCACAGCCGTTCGGACACCGATGACGACACGTGCCTGATCGGCGTGCACTTGAGATAACTTCAGACCCTTTATTGTCACTTCACATGTACAAGGCAGGAAACATGTCCCCAGAGCCTGAAAACCTGAACGTCGAAGTCACGATCCACGATGCGGACACGGCGGTCGTCGCGGTGGGTGGCGAGCTGGACCTCGACACCGCGACGCTGCTGCACACGCATTTGGCCAATCAGATCCATCACGGGCGCCTTCACCTCGTACTCGACCTTTCCGGCCTGGAGTTCATGGACTCGTCGGGGCTCAACACCGTCATCAAGGCAACACGCGAGACGCGTCAGGCCAACGGAAATCTGTACCTCGCCGCCGCCACCCCCACGGTCCACCGGCTCCTGGAGATCACGGGCATGAGTGCGGCCTCGCCGATCCATTCGAGTGTCGACGACGCCCTGAAGGCCGCGAGCTCCGCTTCGGCCTCCGCGGGGGAAGCGTCGTAGGTCCGTACGCGTCGGGCGCCGGCCGCGCGCGTGGTGCGGCCGCGGACCGGAGGACGGTGTCTCCCCGGTCCGCGGCCCGTTCAGGGGCCGTCCGGTCTCAGCAGTAGAGGTTCGAACCGGTGGGGACGCCCAGGATCTGGGTGAACTGCTGGTACGTGCTGACGCGGCTCTGGACCTGCGCCGGGTTCTTTCCGTCGCACTCCAGCGAGCCGTTGATCGAGCGGATGGTGTGGCCGAAGCCGGCCTGGTTGACCATGGCGTTGTGCCCGGTCATCGTGCCGGGGCCGTTCTGGGTGTTCCAGTACCAAAGGCCCGTCTTCCAGGCCACGGCGGCCTCGTTCTGGACACGCCACGGGTTGTTGAGCAGGTCGATGCCGAGAGCGTCGCCCGCGGCCTTGTAGTTGAAGTTCCAGCTGAGCTGGATGGGACCGCGCCCGTAGTACGCCGCCTGACCGGCCGGGCAGCCGTAGGGCCGGCTCCAGTCGCAGTAGTGCGGGTAGTTGGCCTGGTTCTGCTCCACGATGTGGACCAGTCCGCCGGTCTCGTGGCTGACGTTCGCGAGGAAGGCCGCGGCCTCCTGCTTCTTCACCGTGTCGCCGCCGGTGTTCGCGAAGGCCGGGTAGGCGCTCAGGGCCGCAGTGAGGCCGCTGTAGGAGTAGAAGGAGTTCCTGTTCGGGAACATCTGGTTGAACTGCGACTCGCTGACCACGAAGCCGGACGGGGACGGGGACGGGGTGCCGCCGCAGGTGTACGGATCCCAGTACCAGGTGCTGACGGTCGGGTCGTAACCCGGATTGTCGTGCTCGGCTATGTAATAGGCGCCGTTGTATCTGACAACGTTGCCAGTCCGGTAGGAGGCACCTTGCTGCCAGTTCGGCGCGGTGTCGCAGACGGTCGCCGCGGGCGCGGCGGACGCGGACGGCGTCAGCGTCACGATGAGACCTGTGGCGACGAGGAACGCCGCCAGCAGGGCCATGAGGTGTGTTCTCAGCACTCGATCACTCCTTTGAGCGCAACAGCCCTGCCGGAGGACGCCGTTGAGCTCCGGGTGCGGCCGCGTGGGGCTTGGGCCACACTCAAGCGCGATGTCATGATCAAGTCAAGGTATAGACCAATGAATCAGGCCCGGCTCGTGGAGCACTGTGTGAGGTGTTCCGGCGAAGCGGTGAAGTAGTCGGCGTCCTTGGGGCGTTTGAGAGCGGCGCCCTGGGGGCGGCGGGCCGGTTCAAGGTGGGGTATGTGCTTGGAACAGTGGATGTAGGCCTCGACGACGGTGATGTGGACCCAGAATTCGGGCTGCCGTCCCGGAGCCGTGTCGACCGGTATGGCGGGGTGGGCTGCCCGGAGTTCCCGCTCGCCCAGCAGTTCGGCCGATCCGTTGATGTGCAGTCCGATGTGGTGCTGGGTGAAGTCCACGAACAGCAGCCCCGCATGAGGGTTCTCTGTGATGTTGCCGGCGCTGGCCATGACGCCGTTCCCCCGGTACTCGGGGTAGGCGAGGGTGCGATCGTCCAGGACCGTCACGAATCCGGGCGGGCCGGCCCGGAAGCTGGCGTCGCAGTGTCCGCGGGCGTCCGCTGTGGAAAGGAAGACCATCGACTGACGGCTGATGAACTCCCGCATGGCCTCGGTGAGATGCGGTCGGACCTGTCGGTCGTAGAAGGCGTCGGCGCGGTCCGCGGTGCCGAGAAGGTCTTGCAGGATGCGCTCCCCGCGGGAGGGCGCGGCGTCGTGGCTGTTCACAGTGATTCGCTCTCGGGCTGGTGTCGGGAAGGTGCGAGGGGTGCGGTCAGGACGGGATCGCTCAGCGGGTCGTGGTGAATGCGGGCCGCCGGCACCCCGTCGTTGCGCAGGATCCGGGCGGCCGCGGTGACCATGCCGGGCGGCCCGCACAAGAAGGCCTCATGCTGCCCCCAAGGCCCGAACTCGCGCAACACCTGCGGCAGGGTGCCCTCGCGGCCGGGGATGTGCTGATGCGAGACGGCGGCTCGTACGGAGAGCCAGTAGTGGCGCTGGGCCATCCGCAGCATGTCGTCCAGCCCATAGAGCTCCTCCGCGGTGCGAGCGCCCACGAAGAGGTCGACGTAACGCCGCATGTCGCTGAGGGCCGCCTCCTCCAGGAGGGCGCGGATCGGCGCGAGTCCGGTCCCGCCCGCGACGCAGACCAGGTCGCGGTCGCCGGCGGCGGCCAGCGTCATGCCGCCCTGTGGCGGTCCCAGCGTGACGATGTCGCCGACGGCAGCACGATGGACCAGGGCGTTGCTGACCCGGCCGCCGGGCACGGCACGGATGTGGAAGGTGAGCGTGGAGTCCGCGCGGGGGGCGTTGGCGGGTGAGTACTGGCGCCAGGCCTTGCGATGCCAGGGCGTCTGCATGCTCACGTACTGGCCTGCCTCGTACGCATAGGGAACATCCGGCTGAACCGTGATCTCGGCGATGCCGTGACCCCGGTGCTGGTGCCGGACTATTTGCGCCGCCCAGGTCGCGGGGCGCAGGCGGGTGTCGTCCGCGGCCGCCAGGATCATCACCCGCGCCGCGGTGGTGTAGGCGCGGGTCCAGGCGGCTTCGACGTCCGGGGTCCACGCGGCGCCGGCGTAGCGGGCCAGGGAGGCCAGAAGGCACTCGCCGACGGCGGGGTAATGAGCTTCGAGTGCCCCGAACTTCCGGTGGTCGCGGCCCAGAAGGGTGCAGAAACGTACGAGATTTTCCGGATCGTCCACCAGGTCGACGATGCGCAGGAGGCCGCGCAGCAGCCTGTCGCGCTGTCCGTCCATGTTGTCCGGGAAGAGTTCTCTTACCTGCGGGTAACGGGCGAAGAGAATGGTGTAGAAGTAGACGGTCAGGTCCGCTGCGTGTGGTTCGACTACCGCCAGACCGGCGCGTACGAGCGAGATTTCGCGGGCGGTCAGCGGTGCGGGCGCCATTCCGGGGGCTGAGGCGTCCGTGGAAGTGGGCGAGTCCGCTGAGGACCTCTCCGGTGGCATCGAACGTGCACGCAAGGAACTTGTCGCAATCGCAGAAGGGCCCGGCCTCTGTCGTGACCGGGGCATGGATGTAGTGGTTCGGGCCGAGCGCGTGGTATGGACAGGCCCTTTCCTGAGCGGCAGCGGTTACCGCACTGTGTGACAACTCCTTCCCCCGGGTCCGGCGAGAATACTCAGGTGCCCCGTATGCGTATGCGTAGGGTTGTGGTGGTCGTCTGGCGCCGGCTGTATGCCGCGTCATGTGCCGCATGGGCGACATATCCGAACGTTTGGGGCCTCGCTGAACCTGCTGGGTGAACCCGTAAAGGATCTGCGGCGGAGCCTCCGGTAACGTCACAAGTTATGAGCCATCCGCATCCCGAACTGAAAGCCGCTCCTCCCCTGCCCGACGGAGGGCTGAGGGTCGTCGCCCTCGGCGGCCTCGGGGAGATCGGCCGCAACATGACCGTCTTTGAGTACGCGGGCAAACTGCTCATCGTCGACTGCGGCGTATTGTTCCCCGAGGAGACCCAGCCGGGGGTGGACGTGATCCTCCCCGACTTCACGTCGATCCGGGACCGCCTGGACGATGTCGTGGGCATCGTGCTGACCCACGGCCACGAAGACCACATCGGCGGCGTTCCGTACCTGCTGCGCGAGCGGTCGGACATTCCTGTCGTCGGCTCGAAGCTGACACTGGCCTTCCTCGAAGCCAAGCTCAAGGAGCACGGCATCAGGCCGCGCACCGTACGGGTACGCGAGGGCGACCGGCGCAAGCTCGGCCCCTTCGACTGCGAGTTCGTGGCGGTCAACCACTCCATCCCGGACAGCCTCGCGATCGCGATCCGCACGGGTGCCGGCATGGTGCTGCACACCGGTGACTTCAAGATGGACCAGTTCCCGCTGGACGAGCGGATCACCGACCTGCGCGCTTTCGCCCGGCTCGGTGAGGAGGGTGTGGACCTGTTCCTCACCGACTCGACCAACGCCGAGGTCCCCGGCTTCACCACCTCCGAGCGCGATCTGAACCCCGCGATCGAGCAGGTCATGCGCACCGCGCCGCGGCGGGTCATCGTCTCCAGCTTCGCCAGCCACGTGCACCGCATCCAGCAGGTGCTGGACGCGGCTCACCAGCACGGCCGCAAGGTCGCCTTCGTGGGCCGGTCGATGGTCCGCAACATGGGCATCGCCCGCGAGCTGGGTTACCTGAAGGTCCCGTCCGGACTGATCGTGAGCCTGCGGGAACTGGAGAAGCTTCCGGACAGCAAGATCACCTTGGTGTGCACCGGTTCCCAGGGGGAGCCGATGGCCGCGCTGTCGCGGATGGCCAACCGTGATCACATGATCCGCATCGGGAAGGGCGACACCGTACTGCTCGCCAGCTCCCTGATTCCGGGCAATGAGAACGCCATCTACCGGGTGATCAACGGGCTGACCCGGTGGGGTGCCCATGTGGTCCACAAGGGCAACGCCAAGGTGCACGTCTCCGGTCACGCCAGCGCCGGTGAACTTGTCTACTGCTACAACATCGTCAAGCCCCGGCACGTCATGCCCGTGCATGGCGAGTGGCGCCACCTGCGGGCCAACGGTGACCTGGCCATCAGTACCGGGGTCGACCCCGACCGCGTGGTCATCGCCGAGGACGGCGTCGTCGTCGACCTCGTCAAGGGGCGCGCCTCCATCACGGGCAAGGTGCCGGCCGGTTATGTCTACGTGGACGGCATGACGGTCGGTGGCGCGACGGAGGCGTCCCTCAAGGACCGCCTCACCCTGGCGGAGGAAGGTGTCGTCACCGTCGTCGCGATCGTCGACGCCGACACGGGAGCACTCGCCGAGACCCCCGACTTCCTGGCCCGCGGCTTCGTCCATGACGACGCCACCTTCGAGCCGGTCATCCCGGTGATCGAAAAGGTCCTGGCCACCGCGGCCGAGGAAGGCGTCGGAGACGCCCACCAGCTCGAACAGCTCATCGCCCGCGCCGTGGCGTCCTGGGCGTTTCGGACCCACCGCCGCAAGCCGCTCATCATCCCGGTCATCATCGACGCCTGACGCGGGAGCCCCGGCGGCGTCGCGCCCTCGCCCGGCGGCGCCGGGTGCCGGGACGGCGACGCCGGGGCGCCCCGGCCCGGCACGAGGACCCGGAAAGGTGAATGGATGGGTGCGCGTTTCGAGGAGCTCGACTGGCGCCCGACACCGCTGGGCGAGATCAGCCTGCGGCGCCGGCGCGATCCGGCTTCGGGCACCGATGTGTACGAGGTGAAGCTCGGTGACGAGTTCTTGATGTCCAGCCTCTTCACGGCGGGCGAGAAGGCGCTCACCCGGCTCGGGCTGGCGGGGTTGCCGGACACCGCACTGGACGTCGCCGTGGGCGGCCTCGGTCTCGGATACACCGCCCGGGCGGCGCTCGACGACCCGCGCGTGCGCTCGCTGATCGTGATCGACGCGCTCGGGGAAGTCATCGACTGGCACGAGCGGGGACTGGTACCGCTGGGTGCCCGCCTGGCGTCGGACTCCCGTTGCCGTCTGATCCACGGCGATTTCTTCGCGATGACCGGCGATCCCCGTGGCCTGGATCCCGAGCAGCCGGATCGCCGGTTCCACGCCATCCTGCTGGACGTCGACCATTCGCCGCGCCATGTCCTGCACCCACGCCACGCGGCGCTCTACCGGCCCGCCGGGCTGCGCGCGCTCGCGGGGCGTCTGCACCCCGGAGGTGTCTTCGCCCTCTGGTCGAACGATCCGCCGGACGAACAGTTCAACGCCGTACTCGCGGAAGTCTTCGCGCGATCGGAAGCCCACGTCGTCGATTTCCCCAACCCCCTGCAAGGGGGAACCTCGTCCAACACCGTCTATGTGGCAAGGAGTCACACCGGCGGCCCGTGATCCCCATTCGGATGCGTCCGGTCGGCCCACCGGCCCTGCGCGCGGCACCGTCCGTTTTTACGCTGGTCCAATGATCACCAGGTCCACTGTTCGCGGGGTTCTTTCCGGTGCGGTGTTCACTCTCGTCACCCTGGCCCTTCCGCAGCCACCGGCCGCAGCCGCCGTACACAACGATCCGCTGCCGCCGCCGCGGCCCGCGTCCGTCAGCAAGGCCCTCCTGCACCGGCCGGGCACCCACGTGCGCCTCAAGCCCGGGGCGCCCGCCCTCCCGCGAGGGGTGTCCGCCCTGTCGTGGCTGGTGGCGGACGTCGGTACGGGCGACGTGCTCGCCGCCCACGACGCGCACCGGCGCCTGCCGCCGGCCAGCACCATCAAAACCCTCTTCGCCCTCACCGCCCTCCCCCGCCTTTCCGGCCGGGCGCTGCATACGGTCACCGACACCGAGCTCGCCGCGGTGGGCGAGGGCAGCAGCGTGGTGGGGGTGTCTCCGGGACACACGTACCGGACCGCGGATCTGTGGCGAGGGGTTTTCCTCAGCTCCGGCAACGACGCCGTGCACGTACTGGCGAAGATGAACGGGGGCTGGAAGGCCACGGCGGCGCAGATGCAGGCCAAGGCGCGTGCCCTGGGCGCACTGGACACCCATGTGGTCTCCCCGGACGGCTACGACGCTCCGGGCCAGGTTTCCTCCGCGTTCGACCTGGCTGTCTTCGGGCGGTCCGGTCTCGCGGATCCGCAGTTCGCCCGGTACGCGGCGACGGCCGATACACGCTTCCCCGGTGCCACGCGCCGCGATGGAAGCCCTACGTGGACGTTCCGGATCCGCAACACCAACCGGCTGCTGACCGGCAACGACGGGGTGAGGCGGTACCCCGGCATCATCGGCCTGAAGAACGGCTACACCTCCCGCGCGGGGCACACCCTGATCGCCGCCGCCGAGCGTGACGGCCGGCGCCTGCTGGTGACGGTGATGAACCCGCAGCGGGGCGGTGGGCACGCCGTGTACGAGGAGGCCCGCTCCCTGCTCGACTGGGGTTTCGCCGCCGTGGGACGGGTCCACCCGGTCGGGTCGCTGAAGCCGCCCGCCGTACGCCAGGACCCGCAGACCGCGCCGGTCCCGGCCGCGCAGGCCGCCGCGCTGCGCCGGGGGGAGCCCGGATCGGGCGTCGCGTATTCCTGGCTGGGCGCGCTCATCGGCGCGGCGTGCCTCACCGCGGGCGTCATCGTGTGGACGCGGGGCGGGCACAGTCGGCGGGCGTACGCGGGCCGGTTCGCGTCGGCTCTCGGGCCGGTCCGGGCTCTGGCGCGGCGGGGCCGGCCGCGTACGCCCCGGCCTCCGTCGCGACCCGGTCCACCGTGAGACGCCGTTCCCGAGGGGTGCTGATGCCCGTGAGCAGGGCGTCCTGCCGGATTAATCGGATGCGGGCGCGGGGCGTGACCCGTACGGTCGGCGCCTGTGGAAGCCCTCAGTGAGAAACACATCCGCTCGTCCTTCGTGAACTGCACCAAGGGCGAGGCGGCCCGCCTGAAACTGCCCCTCGACTTCGCCGAACTGCCCTGGGAGGACCTGGACTTCCTCGGCTGGGTCGACCCGGGCGCACCACTGCGGGCGCACCTCGTCCTGGCGCGGCCGGACGGGCCGCTCGGGATCACCCTGCGGGTGCCCGGCGCGGCCCGCACCAGCGCCGTGAAGTCCAGCCTGTGCCAGCTCTGCCTCACCGGGCACGCCTCTTCCGGCGTCTCCCTTCTCGCGGCGCCCCTGGCGGGCGCGCGGGGCCGCGCGGGCAACACCGTCGGCATCTACGTCTGCGCCGACCTCGCCTGCTCCCTGTACGTACGGGGCAAGCGGCAGCCCAAGCTGCGCAGCGGCCGCTACGAGGAGAGCCTGAGCCTGGAGGAGCGGATAGCCCGCACGCTCGGCAATCTGGACGCCTTCGTGGCGAGGGTGACGCAGGGCTAGCCGGGTCTCTACCGTGCGTCGGCCTGTTCCTGCTCGATCGTGAACGTGCTTCGGGTGTGGGACAGCCGCAGCAGTCTGGCGAGCGCGCGCGGGACGGCGCACAGCCGCAGATCGGTTCCGTGGGCCTTGGCCACGCGGGCGGCGGCCAGCAGCGCGTTCAGCCCCGAGCAGTCGCAGAAGGTCAGGCCGCCGCAGTCGACCAGGACCTGCCGGTGACGGGCCACGGCTGCCTGGACGGCTTCCCTGAGATCGGGCGCGCTCGCGACGTCGAGGTCCCCCGCCACGGTGATCCGGCAGCTGTCGGGCCCGGTGGCGTGGACGCCGACCTGGAGGGTGTCGTTCACGGCGGCCCCCTTGGGATGCGATGCGCAGGGCATACGGGGTGGACGCGCTTCATCCAGGGAACTCCTTGACCGGACATTCTGTCCAGCGGATGGAATGTCTTGACAAGCGCGGCGGGGCGTTTTATTCAGGTTTTTGAAGAGGATTCCTCCATATCCGCAGGTCAGAGCGGGGGAGGTGAGTGCAGTGGCAGGGCCCACGTCGTCCGGCGGCCGACGCGACCATTACGCGGTCCTCGGTGTGGAGCCGACCGCTTCGGCCGGGCAGATCACGTCGGCGTACCGCAGGCTCGTGCGCGCGCTGCACCCCGACGCCCATCCGGACCGGCCGGCGCAGGACAGCCGGTTCGCCGACGTCGTGGTTGCCTACGGCATCCTGCACGATCCTGTCCGCCGTGCGGCGTACGACTCCCGGCTGGGTCTGGGCGGGCCGGGGCGGCCGGAGAGGCACCATGTCCCGGCCGGCGTCACGGTCCCGCTCACGGTGCGTGTGACGCCGCGCCCGGATCCGTTCCGTCGCGACGTGCCGCTGTGGGCGGGCCCGACCCGGGTGCGTCCGGTGTACGACGGGCCCCGCCCGCCGCGACTGAACCTGGCCGCCGACCGGTACCTGCTGTGGCAGTGGAGCGCAGGGTGAGGAGAAGGCAATGGCACGTGCAGTAGGTATTGACCTTGGTACGACGAACTCCGTGGTCTGTGTGCTGGAGGGTGGCGAGCCCACGGTCATCACCAACACCGAGGGCGCCCGGACCACGCCTTCGGTCGTCGGTTTCGCGAAGAGCGGCGATGTGCTGGTCGGTGAGATCGCCAAACGGCAGGCCGTGACCAACATCGAGCGCACCGCCCGGTCGGTCAAGCGCCACATGGGCGAGGCGCAGTGGCGTTTCCCGGACAGCGGGGACATCGACGGCAAAAGGTACACCGCGCAGGAGATCTCCGCGCGCGTACTGCAGAAGCTCAAGCGCGACGCGGAGGCGTACCTGGGCGAGGACGTGACGGACGCCGTCATCACCGTTCCGGCGTACTTCAACGACTCCCAGCGCACCGCGACCAAGGAGGCCGGGGAGATCGCGGGCCTGAAGGTGCTGCGGATCATCAACGAGCCGACGGCCGCGGCGCTCGCCTACGGCCTGGACAAGGAGAACGACCAGACCATCCTCGTGTTCGACCTCGGTGGTGGCACCTTCGACGTGTCGCTGTTGGAGATCGGCGAGGGTGTGGTCGAGGTGAAGGCCACCAACGGCGACACGCACCTGGGCGGTGACGACTGGGACCAGCGGATCGTGGATCACCTGGCCAAGCAGTTCAAGAACGCGTACGGCATCGATCTCTCCAAGGACAAGATGGCCACGCAGCGGCTGAGGGAGGCCGCCGAGCGGGCCAAGATCGAGCTGTCGGCCGCGACCGAGACCAACATCAACCTGCCCTACCTGAGTGCGTCGGCCGAGGGGCCGCTGCACCTGGACGAGAAGCTCACGCGCTCGCAGTTCCAGCAGCTGACCGCCGATCTCCTGGAGCGCTGCAAGGCCCCGTTCCACAACGCGGTCAAGGACGCGAAGATCAAGCTGTCCGACATCAACCATGTGATCCTCGTTGGCGGCTCGACCCGTATGCCCGCGGTGACCGAGCTGGTCAAGGAGCTCACCGGCAAGGACCCGCACAAGGGTGTGAACCCGGACGAGGTTGTGGCCATCGGCGCCGCCCTGCAGGCCGGTGTCCTGAAGGGTGAGGTCAAGGACGTCCTGCTCCTCGACGTCACGCCGCTGTCGCTCGGTATCGAGACGAAGGGCGGCATCATGACGAAGCTGATCGAGCGCAACACGACGATCCCGACGAAGCGTTCCGAGGTCTTCACGACGGCCGAGGACAATCAGCCGTCGGTGCAGATCCAGGTCTTCCAGGGCGAGCGCGAGATCGCGGCGTACAACAAGAAGCTCGGCATGTTCGAGCTGACGGGCCTGCCGCCGGCTCCACGTGGTGTCCCGCAGATCGAGGTCGCGTTCGACATCGACGCCAACGGCATCATGCATGTGACCGCCAAGGACCTCGGCACCGGCAAGGAGCAGCGGATGACCGTCACCGGTGGTTCCGCGCTGCCGAAGGACGACATCGAGCGGATGGTCCGTGACGCCGAGCAGTACGCGGAGGAGGACCACAGGCGCCGCGAGGCCGCTGAGACGCGCAACCAGGCCGAGCAGCTCGTGTACCAGACGGAGAAGTTCCTCAAGGACAACGAGGACAAGGTTCCGGGTGACGTGCGGACCGAGGTCGAGACGGCCGTCAGCGAGCTGAAGGAAAAGCTCAAGGGCCAGGACACCGCCGAGATCCGCACGGCTACGGAGAAGGTCGCGGCCGTCTCCCAGAAGCTCGGCCAGGCCATGTACGCCGATGCGCAGGCGCAGGCCCAGGGTTCCGGTGGGCCCACGGGCGGCGCGGGCGAGAGCGGGTCGCGCGCGGCGAGCGAAGAGGAAGTCGTGGACGCGGAGATCGTCGATGACGACAAGCAGCAGGGAGGCGCGGGATGAACCGCCCGACCGACAGCGACGGCCCCCGTCGCGGGCCGTCGCTGGAGATCGTCCGGGACGGGCGACGGAGCGGTGGCTCCCCGGCCACGTTTACGGCCCGTGCCGGCCGGCGGGAGGAGCGGACCGGGCGAACCGCCGGGGCGCCGGCCGGCCGTGGCGGGGCCGACGCGCCTCAGCCGTCCCGCCAGGAGTCGCCCGCCGCGGAACTGCGGGAACGCACGGCCGACCTGCAACGGCTGAAGGCGGAGTACGACAACTATCGCAAGCGGGTACGCCGTGACCGGCTGGCGGTCCGCGAGATCGCGGTGGCCAACGTGCTCGGCAGGCTCCTGCCGGTGCTCGACGCGGTCACCGAGGCGGCCGGGCAGGGCGAGGTGACCGGCGGCTTCGAGCGCGTCGCCGAGGAGCTGCGTTCGGAGCTGGCGGCCCTGGGTCTGGAGTCGTTCGGGACAGTGGGCGACTCCTTCGACCCGTTCGTGCACGAGGCAATCTCGTACCGCTGCACCGATGCGGTCGAGCGCCCGACCTGCACCGAGATCCTGCGGCCCGGATACCGGGTCGGCGACCACCTCCTGCGGCCCGCCCAGGTGGCGGTCGCCGAACCACCGGCCGGCCTGCGTGAAGCCGGAGGGACGGACGGGTGAGGGTGTGAGCCATGGCCCGGCTGCCGTCGGTGACGTCCGCCTGGGTGGTCGAGCGCCCGGGCCCGATCGCGTCGGCGCCGTTGCGGCTGGTGGAGCGCGAGGTGCGCGCACCGGGCCCGTACGAACTGCTGGCGCGCGTGCGGGCCTGCGGGGTGTGCCGGACGGACCTGCACCTGGCGGAGGGCGACCTGGCCCCGCGCAGGGCACACTGCGCGCCGGGCCATGAGGTGGTCGGCGAGGTGGTCGCTCGCGGGGCCGCCGTCCAGGACTTCCGCGTGGGCGACCGGCTGGGGGCCGCCTGGCTGGCGGGCACCTGCGGGCAGTGCCGCTTCTGCCGTACCGGACGGGAGAACCTGTGCCACGACTCGCGCTACACCGGCTGGGACATCGACGGCGGATTCGCCGGCCACGTCGTGGTGGACGCCCGGTTCGCCTACCGGCTGCCCGAAGGGTGGAGCGATGAGGAAGCGGCGCCCCTGCTGTGTGCGGGGATCATCGGCTACCGGGCGCTCCAACGGGCGGACCTGCCGCCCGGCGGAAGGCTCGGCATCTACGGATTCGGCGCCTCGGCGCACCTGACCGCCCAACTGGCCGTCGCGCGGGGGGCCGAGGTCCACGTCGTCACCCGCTCACCGGCGGCGCAACGCCTCGCGCTCGAACTGGGCGCGGCGTCCGCCGGAAGCGACGCGCCGGCCGATCCGCTGGACTCGGCGATCCTGTTCGCACCGGCCGGCGACCTGGTACCGGTGGCGTTGGCGGCGCTGGACCGGGGCGGGACACTCGCGATCGCCGGTATTCACCTGAGCACCGTCCCGCCGCTCGTGTACGACCGGCACCTGTTCCAGGAGCGGACCGTACGCAGCGTCACCGCCAACACCCGCGAGGACGGCCGGGCGTACCTCACCGAAGTGACGCGGCTGCGCCCGGCGGTGCGGGTGACGAGCTATCCGATGCGGCTGGCGGACCGGGCGCTGGGTGACCTGGCGGCGGGGCGGATCACCGGGGTGGCCGTGCTCGTCGCACCGTGACCGACTGCGCCACCCGGTGCATCTTGCCGGGCGGCTCATGAGACGTGTGCGACGGCGGGGTACCACTGTGCGCATGGCTGGTATCGAACTCAGGAGTTCCGCGTTCAACGACGGTGCGTTCATCCCGCGCCGCTACGCCAAGGAGGGCGAGGACGTCTCCCCCGACCTGTCCTGGTCCGGGGTGCCGGAGGGCACTTCGGAGCTGCTGTTGCTGTGTGAGGACCCCGACGCGCCGACGGGCACCTTCGTGCACTGGCTCGTCACGGGCATCGACCCTTCGAGCAGCGGCGTGGAGGCGGGGCAGACGCCGCAGGGCGGTCAGGCCCGGATGAACGGATTCGGCGAGTCGGGCTGGGGAGGGCCGCTGCCTCCTCCCGGTGACGGGGCGCACCGGTACTTCTTCCGGATCTACGCGCTCCCGGAACCTGCCGATCTGGCGGACGACGCGAGTGCCGCGGACGTGCACGCGGCGGTGGACAAGCAGCAACTGGCCAGCGGCACACTGGTCGGCCTCTACCACCGCTGAGGTCACCCGTCCTGGCGACATCTTCGGCCACCTGGCGGACAGTGCTGATCACGTACGCTGAGCCGGGGCGCCGGCCGGCACGTTCGCTTTACCGGCGCCTCCTCCCGTCAGCAACGTCAGGATGGAAAGAGCCCCATGGGAATGCTGGTCGTCATCGCGGGCATCGCCTGCATAGTGGTCCTCGGCATCATCCTCGCAGCGGTCCTGATCGAGCGCAGCCGTAACAGCGGTGGCCCGGCGCCGGTCAACGGCGGTTACGCCAACCACCCGAACCAGCCCGCGCCGTACCCGATGCCGCCGGGCCAGGCCTACTCCCCGGCGCCGCCGAACCAGCCCCCGTACAACCCCAATCCGTACACTCAGCAGCCTCCCTACCAGGGACGCGGTTGACGGCAACGGCTCGTGCGGGCGTGTAGAGGGACGGGCGGGCCCGGTGGGAGAATTGGGCCGTGAGCCAGGCCCTCGTGACGCTCGCGCTGAGCGGTGACGTCATGCCAGGACGGGGTGTCGACCAGATCCTGCCGCACCCCGGTGACCCGGAGCTGCGCGAGGGGTACATCCGCGACGCCCGCGATTACGTCTCGCTGGCGGAGGCCGCCAACGGCCCCGTTCCAGGACCTGTGGACTACACCTGGCCCTGGGGTGCGACGCTGGGTGTGATGGAGGCCGTAGCGCCCGATGCCCGGATCATCAATCTGGAAACGAGCATCACGACGAGCGACGACTTCGCCCCCGGCAAGGCCGTGAACTACCGGATGCACCCGCGCAACGTGCCGTGTCTGACCGCGGCGCGGCCCGATGTGTGCGCGCTCGCGAACAACCACGTACTGGACTTCGGGCGCCGCGGCCTGGAGGAGACGCTGGACGTCCTGCGCGCCGCCGGACTCCGGCCCGCCGGCGCGGGGCGGGACGCGGCCGAGGCGCGGCGGCCGGTGGCGGCCGCCACGAGAAGCGGCGGCCGAGTGGTGGTGCTGTCGTGCGGGACGGCGTCCAGCGGGATTCCGTCGCGGTGGGCCGCGGCGGAGGACCGGCCGGGCGTCGACTTCGTACCCGATCTCTCAGTCCGCAGCGCGGACGCCCTCGTACGGCGGCTGCGGGCGGTGCGGCGGGACGGTGATCTGCTGGTCGTCTCGATCCACTGGGGGTCGAACTGGGGGTACGCGGTGCCGCCGGCCCAGACCGCCTTCGCACGGCGGCTCGTCGACGGCGGCGTGGACGTCGTGCACGGCCACTCCTCGCACCATCCGCGCCCGGTCGAGGTCTACCGGGGCCGACTCGTGCTGTACGGCTGCGGAGACCTGATCGACGACTATGAGGGCATCCGGGGGTACGAGCGGTACCGCGACGACCTGCGGCTGCTGTACTTCCCGTCGCTCGACGCGCGCACGGGCGAACTGACCGGTCTGCGGATCGCTCCCCTGCGGGCCCGGCGGATGACGCTGCACCGCGCGCCGGCGGCGGACGCCGACTGGCTGTGCGAGACCCTGACCAGGGCGGGGCATGGCTTCGGTACGGCAGTGGAGCCCGAGCCCGGCTCCGACGGCTTTCTCGCGCTCCGCTGGTCCGGGCACGCCGCACGACGGCGTACGGCCTCGTAGGCCACGCGGACGGCGGCTGCGCGGTGCCGCCCGAAGAGGCCCCTTTGCGTACGTCCCGTGCGATCCGGTCAGGACGTCGGCGCGTCCAGCTTCGGCTTCCGGTTCACCTCGGTCACCTTCACGTCCTCCGTCTCCGGGGACCCGAACGCCTCGACGGTCACCCCGCTGCCGGTGCCGGTGACCTCCAGAGCCAAGTGGCTGCCCATCATGCGCAGGTCGAGCCTTGTGCGGGGCGCGCCCGCGTGGTCCGGCATGCGGTGAATTCGCGACGCGGGGTAGTCGAGGTCGGTCAGCTTGCTCTGCACCGCCTGGTAGCTGGTCGTCTTCGTGTTCTGGAACGCCTCGCTGACGCGCTTCGCGTGCTCGTCGCCGGTGCACTTCTCGATACCGGTCAACGGCACTTCCTTGACCGGCCTGGGCCAGGTGAAGTCAGGGGCCGGCTCCGACGCCGCGGGATCATCCAGGGGAACCGGGATTTCTCCCTCGGCGTTCGGAACACCCGGCGGGGTCTCGCCCGGCCCGTACGCCGGTGTGGGCGCACCCTCCCAGCCCGGCAGATCCTCGGGCTTGGGCGCGTCACCGGTGCCGCTGCCGTTGGGGGCGTCCGGAGCGCAGACGTGCGTGATGCGGGTCAACAGCGCGAGGAACCGCATCTCCGGATCGTTGTCTCCCGGCGGAGCATCCGGCGGGGTGGTCGCCGAGACGGCGGCGCCCGCGGGGGTCTGGTCGGTGGTGGCGTTCTGCGTGCCGCAGCCGGAGAGGACCATGCAGCCGAGCGCGGCCAGCAGCACAGGCTTCGGGAGGGATATTGATCGCATGCGCGCATCATGCGGGCCGCTGATCACCGGGCGCATGAGTACGCGTACTCACCACGGGATCGACGGAGAAGAGTCTGGACTCAGGCACGAGATCCGGCCGTAATGGAACGGGTCCCCCTCCGCAGACCGTCTTGGCGGACAGGACTGAACTCCCCACACGGCCGGCGCGTACTGACCTGCGTACAGCGCCGGCTGATCAGCAACGAGGAGCGCCATGCGACCTTTCATATGGAACTACGCCCAGCACAACGAAGGGCCGGACGCCCCGGTCCCCTACGCCTACAACAGCGCCGCCCAGCTCAACTTACTGCCCGACGGGCGTCCCGCCATCAGTGACCGGGAGCTGCTGCTGGCTCTCAGCACCACCACGTCCACGGCCGGCTCCCAGACGCATTTCGACGACTGACCGGCCTGGCGACGCCGATGACCGTACTGATCCTGACAAGCCATCAGGACGTCACGACCGACATGGTGGTGGCCGAGCTGCACGAACGGGGCGTACCACTGGTGCGCCTGGATCCGGCTGATCTGCCCGGGGAAGCCGGTCTGTCGGCCGAGTACGTCAGTGGTGACTTCCACTGCTATCTGTCGGCGGACGGGCGCATGGTCAGCTCCAAGTCCCTGCGCTCCATATGGGTGCGACGGCCCGGTGAGCCCGCGGCACACGCCCCGGAGCCGTCGCGGTGGCTTTCGGCCGAGACCGGGCAGGCCCTGTACGGGGCGCTCTGCTCCACCACGGCGCGCTGGATGAACCATCCCCGCCAGGCGGACCAGGCCCGGCTCAAGCCCTGGCAGTTGCGGTTCGCCCACCGCAGCGGCTTCGCCGTGCCGCCCACCGTCATCACGACCTTCCCGCGGGTGGCCGAGCAGTTCGCGGGCCAGTACGGGAAGGTCGTGGTGAAGTCCCTCTCCGGGCCGCCGCGCGGTGAGCCCGCGATCGCCCTGCCGACCGCGCTCGTCGAGCCGGGTACGGACTTCGCCGGCGTCGCGGGCGGCCCCACGCTGCTTCAGCGGTACGTGCCCAAACGGGCCGACATCAGGCTGACGTGCGTCGGTGGCCGGATGTTCGCCGCCCGGAAGGTCTCCGCGTCCGGGCAGGTCGACGGGCGCTACGGCGACACCGGCCAGGTGTGGGAGCCCGCCGTCGTACCCGACCGCATCGCGCGGGCAGTTCACGACTACACGGGGCTGGCGGGTCTCGCGTACGCGGCTTTCGACTTCGCCGAGGACGCCGAGGCCGTGTGGTGGTTCCTGGAGTGCAACCAGGGCGGCCAGTTCGGCTTCGTGGAGCTGGAGACCGGCCAGCCCATCGCGGAGGCGGTCGCGTCCTGGCTGGCGCAGGAGCCGCGCGGGCCGGCGTGAACGGAGGGCTGTCGCATCGCGTAGTAGGGGGCGGCAGGCCGACCGTAACGTACAGAGAAGGGGCGAGCGTCTGTGAGGCGTCGAACAGGACCCGAACCGGGGGTGCCGCCGCACCGGGCTTCCGGCGGCAGCCGCCGGTTCCGCATCGATTACCCGCGTCAGGGGCGCCGCGGACTGTTACGGCTGGTCCCGTCGTGGCGGCTGCTGCTGGGTGTCGCGCTGATCTGCTGCGGTACGGCCGCCGCCCTGGTCGGCTATGTGTACTCCACCGTGCACATCGCGGACGTGAACGCCGCCGCGCGAGCCGAAGCCAATGTCTATTACTGGGCCGACGGCACACAAATGGTCAGCGTCGGGGCGGTCAACCGCCAGAACATTCCGCTGTCCGACATCCCGCCGTCCCTTCAGAACGCCGTGATCGCGGCGGAGAACGCCGACTTCTACAGTGACCCCGGATTCTCCGTCGGCGGCGTGGGCCGGGCCGTGGTGAACATGGCCCGCGGCGGGGAGGTCCAGGGCGGGTCGACCATCACCCAGCAGTATGTGAAGAACACGTACCTGACGCCGGAGCAGACCGTGGACCGCAAGCTGCGTGAGCTGTGCCTGGCGGTCAAGCTGTCCCGGTCCCTGTCCAAGCAGGACATTCTCCAGGGGTATCTCAACACCAGCTGGTTCGGCCGCAACGCCTACGGAGTGCAGGCTGCCGCGGTGGCCTATTACGGCATGGACGCCAGGGAGCTCGATCCCGGCCGCAGCGCGCTGCTTGCCGCGCTGCTCAAGGGAGCGCAGCAGTACGATCCTTCGCTGAGCGAGGCCAACCACCGCAGGGCCGAGGGGCGTTGGCGGTATGTCCTGGACCGGCAGGTGGAGCTCGGGCACATGTCGCGCCAGGAGCGGGCCAAGTACACCGTCTTCCCGGAACCGCGCCGGCAGTCCGTGTCCACCAGCCTGTCGGGGCAGACCGGTTACCTGGTGGATGTGGCGAACAAGTACATCGAGAAACGTACCGGGCTGACCGCCGGGGAACTCGGCCGCGGCGGATACCGGATTCGCACCACCTTCGACAGGGCCAAGGTGGAGCGACTGCGGCAGACCGTGGAGAGGGTCACGGCGCAGAGCCTGGACCCGGAACGCCGGATCACCGACCGGGACGTCCAGATCGGCGCCGCGTCGGTCCGCCCGGGCGACGGGGCGGTGCTGGCGCTGTACGGCGGCCCTGACGCGACCGAGCACTTCACCAACAACGCGGACACGGCGGGGGTGCCGGTGGGTTCGGCCTTCAAACCGTTCGTCCTGGCGGCGGCTCTTCAGCACGGTGTCCGTTCGGCCGGCACGGCCCCGCCACGGCTGCCGGTGACGTCCGACAGTTTCTATGACGCCAGCGGTGTCCTGACAGCCGGTACACCGTTGCTGCCGCCGGAGCGGGGCGGTACCGGCACCAGCGGTTTCGCGGACGGTGTCCTGCCCTTCGCCACCGGCCTTCCCACCCTGCGCGAGGCGCTGGTCCTGGGCGGCGAGAGTGTGTACAGCCGCCTCGGTGAGGACGTCGGACTGGCGAGGGTTCGCGATCTCGCCGTCGGTACGGGCCTGTTGCCACAGAGCATGGCGCCCCTGGAGCGGCGCTTCGCCGTCGGCACGTCCACCCCGAGCGCCATCCGGATGGCCGACGCGTACGCCACCTTCGCCGAAGACGGCCGGCGTACGGACCCGTACTCGGTCACCGCGGTCACCTACCAGGGCACCCGGCTGGAGGGGCTGGAGCCGCCGCCCGGCAGGCAGGTGCTGGACGTGGAGGTGGCCCGCGAGGTCTCCCGCGCGATGCGGGACGTGGCTGTGGACGCCCTGGCGCCGGACACCCTGCGTGCGGTGGCGCCGGTGGCCGCGGGCCGCACCGGCGACGGCGACCGCGTGCCGGCCGCCTGGTTCGTCGGCTACACCGAAGAGCTGTCGACCGCCGTGACCGTCTTCCGGAACAAACCGGGTAAGGGCGGTCTGCTCCCGCTGTCCGGGGTGGGCGGCGCCGGCGGGTCCGGGCAGGAGCGGGGCGACTTCCTGCCGGTGCGGGTGTGGTCGTCGTACATGACAGCGACCCTGCCGGGACCGGGCGGCGGAGGCTTCGAAAGGCCCGCCGACACCCGGTAAGGGGGGCTCTGCGCGGCCGGCGGCGGACCGCCGCCGGCCGCGTACGGCGCAGGGGCCGGCGTCCGGGATGGACGCCGGCCCCTGCGGGACAGGCTGTCTGCCGCGACGGCTGCGGCGCTACCGGTCGCCGGTGAGGCTTGCGAACACCACCACGTTGTCCGAGTAGTAGCGCGTCGAGCGGTCGTACTGACCGCCACAGGTGATCAGGCGCAGGCCCGCGTGGTCGATGTTCTTGTAGACCTCGACGGTGGGGAACCGGTTCTTGGGGTACTGGGCGGTGCGGTCGACGGTGAACTGCGCGGTCTTGCCGTCGGCGCGGTCGACCTCGATCCTGTCACCGGCCTTGAGCGAGGAGAGGCGGTGGAACACCGAGGGTTCGCCGTTCCAGCTGACGTGTCCCGCGATGACGGCCGGTCCCCGGGCTCCGGGCGGCGGACCTGGTACGTACCACCCCGCCTTGGCCGGATCGACGGGCGTCTCCATGGCGCCGTCCTTCTGCTGCCCCAACTCCTCCAGGGCGGATGACACGCCGAGGGACGGGATGGAGATCCGCCGGGGAGGCGACTTCGGCAGGGCCGCGGCGTCCTGCGGTCCGCTGCCCGTGCCGTTCTCCGCGTCCTGGGCGGGCTGGTCGTCCCGCGCCCGGGTGTCGCCCTGTACGGGTTGCCGGTTCGCGGGCGCCGACTGCGGCGGGGGCTCCTCGCCCGGCCCCGCGCACCCGGCGACGAGCAGGAGCGCCGCGATCGCGGTCACGGCGGACGTGACGGCGGTACGGGCGCGACGCGGCGCGGCGCCGGTCCCGTACCCGCTGTGGCTGATCATGCGCCACTTCCGTCGGCCGGCTCCGTGGTGGTGGCCGGTCGCCGCCTGCGGCCCAGGCCGAGTGCGGCCGCCACCGCCAGGAAGGCGACACCGCCCGCGGCGACCAGCGCCCCGGAGACCTCGTTGCCCGGTGCGGGGCCGCTGCCCGTCTCGACTCCGCCCACGGGGACGGAACCGACCGCCGCGCCTTCCACCAGGCCGCAGACGGCCGGGGCGGTGGCTTCCTGCGGGAGCTTGGGATCCAGGTCGCTCTTCCCTGCGCCGAAGTCGTACTGCTTGTCGCCGTTCCGGTCGATGCCGTGCTGCACGACGTGCAGGTCCTTGATGTGGTCGGCCACGTCCTGGGAGACCGTGATCGTACGCTCGTAGGAGAGCTTGCCCTGCGCGTCCGCGACCGGCATGCGGTCGACGGCGAGGCCGCTGGCGGCGGAGGTGTCGCCCTCGGTGGTGAGCGAGATGTTGATCTCACCGTAGATGGGCAGGCCTTCGCTGGTGGTGACGATCCCGTCGCCGTCCTGGTCCGCGCTCGCGTCCGGGCAGAGGAAGTCGTGGCCGTCGGTGGAACCGTGGATGTGCTGTGCGTGTGGCTGGCCGGGCACGAGTCCTTCGGACTCGATCTTCACGGTGAGCCGTGTGCCGTCCAGGCTGAGCATCGCCGTACCGCTTCCGCCGGAGTTGTTCAGCGCGTCCAGGTCGATCTGGTACGCGGTCCCTTCGGCGGCGGCCGGGGAAGAGGTGACTGCCACGAGAGCGAGGGCGGCGGGCAGAGCGACAAGTGTGACGAGTCGAGTTGTGGTGCGCTGGGCTATCACGATCGTTCGGTTCCTTTCCGGTGGCCGCCCTCCGGGGGCGGCCACGGTCTTGTCCGTGCCGTTCCGTGTCCGTGTCGTGTCCGGCTCTGGTCGTGCGCGCCTCAGGCTTTGACCGGGGGGGGGGGGGGGGGGGGGGGGGAGCCGCAGGACGTCCTGATCGACGGCGAGACCATCGCCGAGGTCGGTACGGGCCTGAGCGCGGGGGGGGGGGGGGGGCCGGCAAAGCGCGGCGTTCACCTCTGCGGGTTGCCGCCCGCCCCCACGGGTGCCTGCATCTGGTGGGCGGAGTGCGCGGAGAGGGACGCGACCGGAGCGGTCTCGCTCAGGTGCCCCACGTGCGGACGGGCCCTGTCGGCGGGGGAAGTTTCGGCGATGGCGGCGGTCGCCGGACCGGGCGGGGGCGCCGCGCTCTTGCGCTCGTCAGGCGCGTTCGCCACCGAGGACCAGGTACGGAGCCGGTGGCTGGCGGCCTCGTCGAGAGTCACGGGCGCCCCACGCTGCTCGGCCAGCCGGCTGGCCTCCCGGCCGAGCGCGGCCACGTCGTCCCAGCGCAGGGTCAGCACCACGGAGAGCTCGGCGCCGCCGCCCGGAAGCCCTTGCATCACTGAATCAATGCGATCGGTCATGTCCGCTCCTGTCGTTGGCACAGAGACGTATCGGCGCACCTGGCTCGGGCGCAGGCAGCCGGTAGTACGCAACGTGTGGGCGGCGTGTTCAGCGAGTGTGGAGATCTCCGCGGCCGCAGCAGCCGCTGTCGCCGGCGCCCTTGGTGGCTCTCGGCCGGGCATCCGCGTGGGCGGGCAGATCGCTGACCAGCGCGTCGCGGCCCGCGCGGCCGTCCGCGACGGCGGAGCCGAACGGGGGCGGGAAACAGGTTGTTCGGGTGGCAGGCCGAGCCGGGCCCCCTGGCTCGCGTGGAACGCCATGAAGGGCGTTCCCGCCCGGCCTACCGCCTCCGGTGCTGAACGGAACTCACCGGCAGGAGCGTCGTATCCTCCGCAGCCGGCCTCACCCCCGTGTGGCCAACTCCTGGGCGGAGTCGTGGTTGTGGTTACACGCCTGCCGTGCTGGGTGCGGCGGCCGGCTGTTGCGTCGCCTGCTGTCCGTCCTTGACGGCCCGGTAGTAGACGGACTTCTGCTGCTTGGTTCGTTCGCTCTGGTTCTTGGCGACCGAGGCTTCCAGCGCATTGCGCACCACTGTGACGCTCAGCGTGCGCTCCGGGTGTGCCTGGGCGAGCTCATGGGTTACTTCGGCTGCCGACCGCGGTTCGTCGTGCTTGGCGAGGACGGCGACGACGAGTTCACGCAAAGGGGGGGTGCCCTTGTTCGCCTTTGCTCCGGTGTTCGGCTGTGCGGTCTTCCTGGACGGCTTGTCGTGGTCCGAAGTCGCCTTGGCACGGCGCGGCTTGGGAACAACCGTTTTTGCGGCCGGGCCGGCCTTGGCCGTCCTGGTCGCCCGGTTCTTCTTCGCGGGCGTGGTGCCCAGGGCCGCCCGCATGCTCACCAGCAGCTCATGGTCTTTCTCCAGTGCTTCGAGCTGTGCCTGCAGGGCGGCCACCTCTGACCTGACGCGTTCTTGTTCTTTGGTGTTGTGCTCCAGATCCGCGTCGACCTGGTGGGCGTATTGCGACTGCAGCGTGGGGTTGTTGCTTTCCGGCATGACAGCTCTCTTTCCTCGCACCACTGTTGGGGGCGGATGTTACTCACATTTCTCGCACGTGCAGAACCACGTGTGTGTGGCGATTCGACAGCACCGCTCTACTCGCTGTCGAGTAAGGCGCCCAATTTCACTCGCAGTAGCGTTCGTGCCATGTGGTGTCCGCTGTCAGTGGGTGAGGGACCCCGTTCGTGCGTTCGCATGTTTGAAAACCCGCTGCGTGCCTACGTGCTTACGTGGAAACCATCGAGCGACACCTTGGAGGTACCTCATGGGCATCATCGCCTGGATCCTCATCGGACTTCTCGCCGGCCTCATCGCCAAGGCACTGCTGCCCGGCAAGGACCCGGGAGGCATCATCGTCACCATGCTCATCGGAGTCGCCGGCGGGCTGCTGGGCGGCTGGCTCGGCAAGGTGATCTTCGGCGTCGACTCCATCGACGGCTTCTTCGACCTGTCGACGTGGATCGCCGCCATCGTCGGATCGCTCATCCTGCTGGTGCTCTACCGCCTGGTGACAGGGGGCCGGAGCCGGTCGCACGCCTGATCACCGGCCCCCTCACCACGGCCGCCCGGCAGTTACCGCGTCTCGTCCCCGTCCGCCGGCTCGACGTGCATCGCGGCTTCCTCCGCCGACGCCGCACCGCCGTCGATGCCGACATCCCGTCCCAGTACGCCGATGTTGCGCCGCGGCGCCTCCTCGGGCACCGGGGCGATGCGGCCCGCACGGGTATCGGCGGCCTGCTCCTCCAGGGGTTCCCCCTCACCCCCGGGCAGGTCGCCGACCTCGTCGCCCTCCGGCGGCCGTACGTCGGGCGTTTCCTGGGCCAGGCGCTGATCGAGGGACTCCCCTTCGCGCTGCTCCTCGCCCGTAGTGCCGTACTTCGTCACTCCCAGGGCACGCTCGGGCGGGGAGTATCCCTCGTCCAGCATCTCGTCCAAGTCGCGTTCGCCGACCGCGTTCTGCAGGTCGAGGTCGTCGGTCGGCCTGTTCTGTACGTCGGAGTGTTCGGGCTGGTAGACGTCGTCGCCACGTGCCGCTTCCTCAGACATCCGCTGGTTCCTTTCCGCGTGGTGTGTCCTGCTCCGTGCTCGCGCAGGTGTGTACCCGGCCGGACACACACCACACCGCATTCACGGCATTTCTCACATTTCTCATGGCGAGCCCGGCAACGGTTGTTCCGTCCAGATCGTCTTTCCGTGGCGTGTGTACCGGCTGCCCCACCGCTCGGTGAGCTGCGCGATCAGGAAGAGGCCGCGTCCGCCTTCCTCCGTGGCGCGTGCGCGTCGCATCCTGGGCTGCGTACTGCTGGGATCGGACACCTCGCAGATGAGGGTCGCCGTACGGATGAGCTTGAGCTCGACGGGGCCGCCGCCCGCGTAGCGGATGGCGTTGGTGACCAGCTCGCTCGCCACCAGTTCCGTGGTGAAGGCAAGTTCGTCCAGGCCCCAGCGGGAGAGCTGTCCCACCACCAGCGCACGGGCGTCGGCCACCACGGCCGGGTCCGGCTCCAGGACCCATGTCACGCTGTCGTCCGGGGAAATCCCACGGGTACGGGCGAGCAGCAGCGTCACGTCGTCCGACAGCGGGCTCGGGGCCAGATCCGCCACCATCTCCCGGCCGACGTCCCGCAGCGGACGGTCGAGGGCGTTGGCGGCCGTCAGCCGGTTTCTGAGCGCCGCCATTCCTTCGTCCAGGTCGGCCCGCGGCCGCTCGACCAGGCCGTCGGTGTAGAGCGCCAGTACGCTGCCCGGTTCGACCGCCATCTCCACGGGCTCGAAGGGCAGTCCGCCGACGCCCAGGGGCGGTCCGGGGCTGACGTCGGCGTAACGGACGGTCCCGTCCGGAGCGAGCAGGGCGGGCGGGGGGTGCCCGGCGCTGGCCATGGCGCACTGCCGCGACACCGGGTCGTACGTCACGTACAGACATGTGGCACCGAACGAGTCGTAGGCGCTCTGTGGTGCGGAGCTCTGGTTGCCGTTATCGAAGGTGCTGTTCTCCACCGTGAGTTGCGAGACGAGGTCGTCGAGGTGGGTGAGCAGTTCGTCGGGTTCGAGATCGAGGTCGGCCAGCGTGCGCACGGCGGTGCGCAGTCGGCCCATCATCGCTGTGGCCTGCAGGCCGTGGCCGACCACGTCCCCGACCACGAGGGCGACGCGCGCGGAGGACAGCGGGATGACATCGAACCAGTCCCCGCTCACTCCGCCGGCCGTGTCCGCCGGGAAGTAGACGCTGGCGCTCTGCACGGCGGCCGTCTCGGTCGTCGTCGGCGGCAGCAGGCTGCGCTGCAGGCTCACGGAGGCGTGCCGTTCGCGCGCGTACCGGCGTGCGTTGTCGACGACCAGGGCCGCGCGGGAGGCGATCTCCTCCAGCAGGGCCAGGTCATCGGCGCCGAAGAGCGCGCGCTCGCGCGTGCGCCACACCGTGACCCGTCCCAGGAGCCTGCCCCTGGCTCGCAGCAGCGCGCTCATGCCCGAGCGGACGCCGGACCCGGGCGCCGGGCCGGGCACGTCCTCGTCGGGCGGCCGGTGCCCGGACGGTGGCGGCCATACGCTGCCGCGCGGGGCGTCGTCGCCGGCGTCCACCCGCATGGAGCCACCGACCGGCAGCGGCCCGGCGTCCGCGGGGCCCGCCACGGCCGCCCGGCGCAGTACGTGATGCCGTTGCTCACCGGGGCCGGGCTCCTCGTGGGCGAACACGGCTTCCGCGATGTCGACGGCGGCCAGGTCGGCGAGAAAGGGAACCAGTACGTTCGCCAGGTCCTGCGTGGTCTCCGCGACGGACAGCGAGTTGCCCAGTACGGCGGTGACGCGGTGCAGCAGGTCGAGGCGCTCGCGGGCCCGCCGCTGCTCAGTGACATCGGTGAAGAGGGCGGTGACGCCCATGACGCGTCCGTCCGCCTCCTGCAGGCGGAACGCGGACAGCGCCATGATCCGCCCCGTCCCCGGGTCGACCCGTGTGCGTACGAGGGCGTCCATCGCCACCAGGGGCGTCCCGGTCGTGAGCACTTTTCGAAGCTGCTCGTCGATCACGCGCGCGTCCTCGTCCCAGAGGAACTCCTCCAGGCGCAGGCCGCCGAGGTCGGCGGGCAGGCCGGTGTACGGAAGGAGCTGGGTGTTCGTCCGTACGAGTCGCAGGTCTCGGTCGAACACGGCGAAGCCGACACGTTGCTGGAGGAACAGCTCCTGCATGAACGCGTGATCCTGACGCCACCTCGTCATCAGGGCCCGAGGCGCCACCAGGAGGAAGAAACGCGCCGCGCGCCGGTCGGGCAGTCCGCGGTCCAGCGGGAGGACACGGAAGATGAGGTCCGATTCCCCTCCGCCGCCCTCGCGCACCACGGCGCGGCCTTCCCACACCGGGCGGTCCCGCTGCGCCATGACCTCCGGCCACCGGCCGGGGTCGGTGAGCAGGTCCCGGATGCGCCGGCCGTACAGCTCGTCGGCCCGCCATTTCAGGAGGGCCTCGGCCGCCGGGGTGCAGCCGAGCACCGTCCCGTCGGCGTCCACGAGCAGCCCGGCCGCGTTGCCTGCGTCGAGGGGATCGTCGCTGCTGCGAGCTATGCGCACACGCACCCCCGAGATCGGCTTCTCACCGGCCTCGATCCGGCCGGACGATCGGCACCCTTGATCCGTCGGTGTCCTTCGTTCTCTTGATCAGGCTATCCATCACCCCGGCTGTCCGCTGCCCGGAGGGCGGAAGACCGGCCAATGGCGGATGGCACCGGAGGCGCCGGCGTGCGGTGGTGGCGGGGCTGTGTGACCCTGGCCGCGAGAGTGGCCGCAGCGACCGAGGGAGACGGTGATGAACCAGCTCGGAGACAAGCCGGAAGAGGTCCGCAAGCAGCTGGAGGAAGAGAAGCGGCAGGCCCGGAAGCAGGAACGCGAGTCCGCCGACCGGGCTTCCTCCGAGCCCGGCGAGCAGTCCGGGGAACCGGACGACCCGACGTACGCCGACGAGCGGGACCGGGGCTGAGCGCGCTGTTCACGCCGGTCGCGGATGTGGCCACAAATGCGAGACTTGGACCTATGGACTGGGCTTCATGGACGACGCTCGGGGTACTGACAGGCCGCGGCGGGGTGCTCACCGAAGAGGTGGGTGTTCTGACGGGGGACCTCACGGTCCACACCACGTGGGCCGACGGTGAGGCGAGAATCGCTGTGCAGTACAGCGGATCGTCGGACTGGTTCACCATGTCGGGCAGCCCCGTGCCCTCCTCTTCGGAGGCTGACAGCCGGAATCTGCACGACGCCGTGGTAGCAGCGATACGTGCGGGTGGCGCCGCCACTGTCCCCTCTCCGCCACACAGTCCCTCGCCACAGTGACACCGCCGCTCCCCCGCCCGTAGAGGCCGGCCGTAAAGGCTCTGCTCCTTGCTCGGCATGCTGATCCACTCACCCGCGGACGGCCCACCACAGCAAGGAGAACGGCCATGCGCGCGAGTGATCTCGCGGAAACCTACCCCTACATCTCGGTCGACGCCGACGCGGTGGAAGCGGCCCGGCTGCTCGCCCGGCACCAGCTGCCCGCGCTGCTCGTGGTCGACTCCGATCAGCGGCCGTATGCCATCGTGCCGGGCTCCCAGCTCATCAAGCAGCTGGTGCCCGACTACCTGATGGAAGAACCGCTGCTGGTCTCCGTGATCGACGACCGGCACCTCGTTGAAGTCATGGAGAAGGTCAACGGGCTGACGGTCGCCGAGTGGCTGCCGCCGCGCACCTACGCACCGCCGGTGGTCGGCCCCGACGCCGGTCTGCTGCAAGTGGCGGCCCTCATGGCCCGTACGCGCAGTCCCCTGGTCGCCGTGATCGAGCGCTACGGCGACGAGGTGCGGCTGCTCGGCGCCATCACGGCCGCCTGCCTGATGACCCATCTCGTCGGAGGATCGTGAGCGGCTGACAGAGCTGGGCCGCGCTCGTCGTCTTCGTGGGCGCGTACGCCCTGATCATCAGCGAGAAACTGCACCGGGTGGCGGTCGCCCTCGGCGGCGCCGCGCTGATGCTGGCGATCGGGGCGACGGACGACACGTCGGCGTTCTACTCCGAGCGCAGCGGGGTGGACTGGAACGTCATCTTCCTGCTGCTCGGCATGATGATGATCGTCGGCGTGCTCAAAAAGACCGGCATGTTCGAGTACCTCGCCATCTGGTCCGTGAAGAGGGCGCGGGCCAGACCGTTCCGGATGATGACCATGCTCGTCGTCATCACGGCCGTCGCCTCCGCCCTCCTCGACAACGTCACCACCGTGCTGCTCATCGCCCCGGTCACGGTGCTGGTCTGCGAGCGGCTCGCGCTGCCGGTCGCCCCCTTTCTGATCGCCGAGGTTCTGGCGTCGAACATCGGCGGCGCGGCCACTCTGGTCGGTGATCCGCCGAACATCATCATCGCCAGCCGCGCCGGCCTGACCTTCAACGACTTCCTGGTCCACCTCGCCCCGCTGTCGGCGGTGCTGATGCTGGTCCTGATCGCTCTGTGCCGCTGGCTGTTCCGCAAGTCCTTCGTGTACGACGAGGAGCGCGCGGCGGAGGTGATGTCGCTGGAGGAAGGCGAGGCTATCCACGACCGGCGCCTCCTCGTCCAGGGGCTGGTGGTCCTCGCGCTGGTCGTCGCCGGGTTCGTACTGCACCCCGTACTGCACTACGAGCCGAGCGTCGTCGCCCTGCTCGGCGCCGGGCTGCTCATCGCCGTCTCCAGCGTGGCGGACCGGTGACGTGCTGGGTGACGTCGAGTGGCCCACGCTCGCCTTCTTCGCGGGGCTTTTCGTGATGATCGGCGGGCTGATCGAGACCGGTGTGATCGGTGAGGTCTCCCAGCGCCTCGCGGCCGTCATCGGTGACAACGAACTCGGCGGCACCATGCTGCTGCTCGGCGCCTCCGCCGCGCTCTCCGGCATCGTCGACAACATTCCGTACGCCGCCACCATGGCTCCCGACGCTGCCCGGCTGCTGGCCGAGCACCGGCTTCCCGGGTTGCTGGTGCTCGACGGACGCGGCGAGCCGAAGGCGATCCTCCCCGCGTCGCAGCTCGTCAAGACCCTGGTCCCGTCCTACGTGATCGATGATCCGGGGCTCGCCGCGGTCATCGACGAGCAGCACGCCGACCGGCTGTGCGAGCGCCTGGCCGGGCGCCGTGTCGGCGACTGCCTGCACCGCACCACGCCCCCGCCGCCGATCGCCGCCCCCGACGACACCGCGCTGGAGGTGGCCGCGCTGATGGCGCGGGTACGCAGCCCGCTGGTCGCGGTGGCGGAGAAGACGCGGGAGGGGACGCACCTGATCGGCGTGATCACTGCCTCCCACCTGTTGCAGGAACTCCTCGGTTCGATGAGCACACCCGGCGCGGGCACCGGCCCGTAGCGGCAGCTCCACGGGCGGTCACGGCGGCCCACCCAGGGGCGGCTGAGCGGCCGGTTTCCCGATCCCATGTGTGAGACGCGCCTGACGAGGAAGGCGATCGGGACGAGCCGACCAAGGAGAGCACGTGAGCGACCGCAAGAACATATTCGTACTCGGCCTGGACGAGGCCAACCTGCCGACTCTGCGAGCCGTGCCCGACGCACAGGAGTACGCGTACCACCCTCTGCTCACGATCGAAGAGCTCCAGCACGGCGAGGTGTCGGTGGCCGAGCTGTTCGACAAGGCGCGGGGGGTGCTCGACTCCTTCGAGGGCAGCATCGACGCGATCGTCGGCTACTGGGACTTCCCCGTGAGCACGCTCGTACCGATGCTGAGCGAGCGCTACGGCACGCGAAGCACGGGCCTGGAATCCGTCGTCAAGTGCGAGCACAAGTACTGGAGCCGGCTCGAACAGCAGAAGGTCATCGACGAGCATCCGCGTTTCGGCCGGGTCGATCTGGAAGCCGATGATCCGCAGCCGCCCGAGGGCGTGCGCTTTCCCATGTGGCTCAAGCCCGCCCTGTCGTACTCCTCGGAACTCGCCTTCGGCGTCAAGGACCAGCAGGAGTTCCGCGAGGCGGTGGAGGCGATCCGCAAGGGTGTCGCCCGGGTGGGCCGGCCGTTCGAGTACATCCTCGACCGGCTCGACCTGCCCGAGGAGATGGCCGGTGTCGGAGGTCAGGTCTGTCTCGCCGAGGAGGCCCTGTCGGGTATCCAGGTCGCGGTGGAGGGTTACGTCCACAACGGCGACGTCACCGTCTACGGCGTCCTGGACTCGATCAACTACCCCGGCTCCTCCAGCTTCCTGCGCCACCAGTACCCCTCGGCCCTGCCCGAGCCGGTGGTACGCCGGCTGCACGACGTCTCCGAACGGGTGATGCGGCAGATCGGCATGGACGCGGCGACCTTCAGCATCGAGTACTTCTACGATCCGCACACCGACGCCATCAATCTCCTGGAGATCAACCCCAGGCACTCGCAGTCGCACGCGGAGCTGTTCGAGTACGTCGACGGGGTGCCGAACCACCACTGCATGCTCAGCCTGGCGCTGGGCAAGGACCCGTCCCTTCCGCACCGGGCCGGCCCCTACGAGGTGGCCGCCAAGTGGTACTACCGGTGGTTCGCCGACGGTGCGGCGCGTCAGGTGCCCACGCCCGAGGACATCGAGCGGATCGAGCGGGAGATACCGGGCGTACGGGTCGACGTGGTGCCCGAGGAGGGGCAGCGCCTGTCGGAGACTCCGCACCAGGACAGCTACAGCTACGAACTGGCCCACATCTTCACAGGCGGGAACAGCGAAGAGGACCTGCGGGCGAAGTACGACCGCTGTGTGGCGGCCCTGGGTCTCGCCTTCGACGAGACCGAACCGGGCGGACGCGACCAGAAGAACGTCTGAGGACCCGAGGAAAGGAGCGGCCCCGCCGTATGCGTTTCGTGAGCAATCTGCCGCACGCGACGAAGGAAGAAGAACACGTCGTCGTCCCCCTGTCCGACGGCACGCGCCTGTCCGCCCGTATCTGGCGTCCGGTCTCCTCCGACGACGAGCCCGTGCCGGCGGTGCTGGAGTACATCCCGTACCGCAAGCGCGACCTGACCGCGGTGCGCGACTCGATCCACCACCCTTACATCGCAGGTCACGGCTATGCGTGCGTACGGGTGGACCTGCGCGGCACGGGCGACTCCGAGGGCGTGCTGGCCGACGAGTACCTGGAGCGTGAGCAGGCCGACGCCGAAGAAGTCCTCGCCTGGCTGGCCGAGCAGCCCTGGTGCGACGGGAACACCGGCATGATGGGCATCTCCTGGGGTGCCTTCGCCGCCCTCCAGACGGCGGCCCGGCGGCCGCCGAGCCTGCGCGCCGTCGTCATCGCGTCCTTCACGGACGACCGGTACGCCGACGACATGCACTACATGGGCGGCGCGATGCTCTCGGACAACCTCGCGGAGGCGGGGACGATGTTCGCGTATGCGACGTGTCCGCCGGATCCCACCGTGGTCGGTGACCGCTGGCGTGACATGTGGCACGAACGGATGGAACACACCCGCCCGTGGGTCCTGGAGTGGCTGCGCCACCAGCGCCGCGACGACTACTGGCGGCACGCCTCGGTGTGCGAGGACTACGCGGCCGTACGCTGCCCCGTCCTCGCGTCCAGCGGGTGGGCCGACGGCTACTCCAACGCCGTGACGCGGCTGCTGGGGAACCTCGACGTACCGCGCAAGGGGCTGATCGGGCCCTGGTCCCACAAGTTCCCGCATCTGGGTGAGCCCGGCCCCGCCATCGGTTACCTCCAGGAGGTCGTGCGCTGGTGGGACCACTGGCTGAAGGGTGTCGACAACGGTGTGATGGACGGCCCGATGCTCCAGACGTGGATGCAGGACAGTGTGCCGCCCTCGACGTCGTACGAGGAGCGGCCGGGCCGCTGGGTCGGGGAGCCCGACTGGCCCTCGCCGCACATCGAACCCGTCGCGCATCCGCTGCTGCGGCACCGCATTGTCACGCCGGGAGAGGCGACGTTCGGGGAGGGGGACGGAAGCGACGGCAGCGACGGCAGCGACGGCAGTAGTGACGGTGAGGCGATGACCGTCCAGTCGCCCCTGTCCGTCGGTCAGTTCGCGGGCAAGTGGGCCTCGTACAACGCCCCGCCGGACCTGCCGTACGACCAGCGTGAGGAGGACGGCGGCTCCCTGGTGTTCGACACCGGCCCGCTGGAGGAGCCGGTCGAGATCCTCGGTTCACCGACCGTCGAACTCGACCTGTCCGTCAGCGAACCGGTGGCCACCGTCGCCGCCCGGCTCTCCGACGTCGCACCCGACGGGCGTGCCACGCGCGTCACGTACGGCGTGCTCAACCTGACGCACCGCGACGGTACGGGCGAGCCCGAACCGCTGGAGCCGGGACGGCGTTATCGCGCGACGGTCCAGCTCAACGGTGTGGCCCAGGTCTTCCCGCGCGGCCACCGCATCCGGCTCTCCCTGTCCACGTCGTACTGGCCCCTCGCCTGGCCGCCGCCCCGGCCCGTCCTGCTGAGCGTTCACGAGCGGTCCAGCACGCTGACGCTGCCGGTGCGTCCGGCGGAGGAACCGGACGAGCTGCCGCAGCGCCCCTTCGGCGAGCCCGAGGGTGCACCGCCGATCACGACCACCCGGCTGTCCGCTCCCGAACAGCGCTGGGAGGTCAAGCGCGACCTGATCGGGTACGACTGGGCGCTGGAGATCGTGAAGGACCGGGGCACCGTGCGCATCGACGACATCGGGCTCGATGTCGGCTGCCGCGCGTACGAGCGCTACACCGCGACCGCCGACGACTTCACCTCCGTCGGCGGCGAATCGGCCTGGACCATGCGGTTCCGGCGCGACGACTGGGACGTACGGGTGGAGACCCGTACCGAACTACGGTGCAGCGAAACGGAGTTCTTCGTCGACGCGACCCTGGACGGTTACGAAGGGGAGCGGCGGGTCTTCTCCCGCACGTGGAACGAGACGCTGCCACGGGACTCGCTGTAAGCAGTCCCCTCGGGGTGACGAGAACCGGCCAACGGCCGGCGTGTCCCGGCCCGCGCCGTGCACCGGCGCGGGCCGGGCGACGCGTGGCCCGCGCCCCCGCGGCTGCTGGAGGGCGGGGCGTGGGAGACCGGCGTGTACGAACGGGGTGTCCACGAGACCGTCAGCCGTCATACGCGCGAGGCCGAGGCCCGCGCGCAGCTCCTGCGTCTGCTGACCTGAGGTTGCCTGTCTGCGTGCCGGACGTGAACCGGCCGATTTCCGCCAAGTCGGTCGCCGACGCGGCAGCGCTCCAGTCGTCGGCGCCGGTGGCGCACCCCGAGCCGAAGCAGCCCGACCTGACGTCCAGGACCATACGTTTTCCGGCCGCCCAGGGGTCGCCGCTGCCGGCGGCGTACGTCACGCTCACGTAGGCGCGCTTCACGGTCGCCCCGTCCGGGACGGACGACGTGTCGAAGGAGAGCAGCGCGCGGTTGTGCTGCCCGTCCGAGCCCCTGCCGACCGCCAGTCCGTACGTGTCCTCCAGCGTTCCGACGGCCGGTCCGGCGCCGGTCGCCGATGCCTTCACGTACCCGTCGTCCGCTGCCCTGCTCGGCAGGACCACCGTTTTGGGGTCGCTTCCGGGGGGTGGTGTTCCGTTGTCGCCGAGGCCCCAGAACTGTCCGATGCGGTACGCGGCGCACAGATTGACGTCGAGTATGTACGCGCCGGCGGTGCCGCACTGCTGCGCGCCGGTACCGGGGTCGGCCGGCTGGCCGTGGCCCATGCCGGTGATCGAGTACGTCTCCACGACCGGCCGTCCGGCGCTGTCGCGGTAGACGGCGTGCGGGTAGCCCGCAACGGTGTCCGTGGTGTCGGCCGGTCGTGTCGCTCGTGCCGTGCCAGACGGAGACCCTCGGCCAAGGGTCCGCGTAACCCGGATAGGCGGCGCGGACCTTGTCGCCCCAGGCAGAAGAGGAGAGGTTGGTTTCGGGGCTCATGCAGGTGAAGGCGGCCGCGAGCCGCGCTTGATGTCCGCCGGCTCGAACCAGTTGAAGCACGCGTTGGGGTTGTTGCCCGACTGCTGCTGCGGCAGCAGAAGCGCGAAGCCCCAGCGGTCGGCCATGGCCGTCCAGCCGGTCTCGGCGTCGAACGCGGCGGCGGACTGCGTGCAGCCGTGCATCGCCACCACCAGGGGGCGACCGGCCGGCAGGCCGTCCGGAACGTACCGGAACATCCGCAGATTGCCCGGATTCGTGCCGAATCCTGTGACCTCGGTGAGCGCGGCGGCCCGCGCGGCGGGCGCGAAAGCGGCCCAGTGGGTGCCAGCAGCGTGGCGAGCAGTGCCAGCAGACGGCGACGGCGGGCAGCCTCTTCCTCGCATGGGGCGGGCTCTTGTGCGTACAGGGCGGGGCGGCGCCACCGTCACCGGCCGCGCCGGGTGTGGTCCACACACGTTGTCGTTGCCGCGAACCATGGCCCGCAAGCGATGCTTTCCGGTCGAAGCGGCTTAGGTGAGGCCTGAACCAATTCGACTAAGGAGCAGGTCAGAGCGTCGTTTTGTGTTGTACCACTCCACCCTGTCCACATGATGGACACCTCCCCAGGTGACATGCACACCACCTCCGAGCTGCCCGAACGACCATTCGGTCACCCGTTCCGATCGTGTACGGCCGGAATGAGTTGATCAGTGTGCACTCACTGTCCGCGTCAGCAACACTCCTGACCGCAACACCTCCGCAACTCATCCGCAATCAGAGGAGATTCATTCATGCGTCGCATCCGGAACACGCTCGGCGCCGTCGGCGCGGCCACCGTCCTCGCGCTGACCGGCACCGCCGCCGCGAGCCCGGCGCACGCGCAGCCGACCGGGACGGCCAGCCTGTACGCCCCGTCCGCCCTCGTACTCACCGTGGGCAGCGGCGAGGAAGCCGGTCCGATGACCGTGGAGCGCGCCGTGACGCTGAGCTGCGAGCCCAGGCCCGCAGGCACCCACCCTTCCCCCGCGGCCGCCTGCGGTGAACTGCGGGCCGCGGGTGGCGAGTTCTCGGGTCTGATCGACACCTCGCCGCGGCGGATCTGTACGCGCGAGTGGGACCCGGTCGTGATCACCGCCAACGGCGTGTGGCAGGGCAAGCAGGTTTCCTGGTCGGCCACCTTCGGCAACAGGTGCCTGATGGAGGGCGGCCTGGCCGAGACCACGCTGTTCGCCTTCTGACCGTCCGCTCCCCCGGACGAGACGCCCCGGCTGGTCGGGGGAAACCAGCCGGGGCGGCAAAGACAAGAACACGGAGGGCGGCCGTCTCCCGGTGAGGGGCCGCGGTCAAGCCGCGGAGCGGCGGCCCAGCAACGCGCCTGCGGCGATCCTGGCGGGCCGGCACAAGGTCTGGCCGTGGGCGGCGAAGAGTTCGTCCCGTGAGGAGAAACGTCCGAGGTCGCGCCGTACCACTGCCGACAGGTCGAACGACGAGCAGCCGTCCGCTCCGCAGGTCGAGCCGTCCCAGTCCACGGCGGTGGAGGCCAGAGCCTCGAAGAGTGTCTGTGACCCGGTGTTCGTGAAGCCGGCCGGGTTCGCCTCGCCGAGGGCGCCGAGGGGGGCGTACAGCTCGGAGACGCCCACCCACTCCTGTCCGAGCCGGAACTCCGGCCATGCCAGGACCACGGTGTCGGGCACCAGGGGGCGCAGCCGGGGAAAACGCGGATACCAGAACGACCCGTCGACCAGAAGGCCCCGTACGCGGGTGGGGATTCCCGCCGCGCGGGCGACCGCCTCCAGGACCGCGAGGCGCTGACTGCACGACCCGCGGCGCCGGGCCAGCGTCCGGGAGGCGCACTGCGCGTCGTCGAGAGCGTAGACCGCGCGAACCCGGTCGCTGATCAGGCGGTGCGCGGCCAGCAGCAGCGGGCGTTCGCCGGTCCCGGCGGCGGCGGACCGGGCATCTGCCAGCAGCTCCTGGACGCGCTCGTGGCGCCAGTCGAGTATCGCGGTCGGGACGGCGGATCCGGGGGCCTCGCCGGCGCGGGCAGACGCGGGTCGCCGGTGTCGCCACCACGGAGTCAGCACGATGCTCGTCATGGCCGGATGGTACGACCCGCCCGTCACCGGCCCGGACACCGGCTCCGGTCCTGCGTGCCTACGACCCTTTGTCCTCGCCGCGGAAGAAGTCGCGAAAGCGGATGCGAAAGGGGTTACGCGAGGGGACAAGGCCCGCTAACTTCCTTGAAACGAACCGGACATGCATGCCTGTCCGGTGACCTTCCGGCGCGACGGCGCGCGCCTGGCTCCCTCCCGGCAGGACTCACGTCCTGGTCCGCCGGGCCCCCACCCCCCCTCTGGGAGACTTCTGTGCGCGAAAAACCGTTCAGCCCCCGTCTCATACCGGCGTTCCTGCTCACCGCGTTACTCACGGCCGGTTTCCTGACGCCCGCGGGATCCACCTCCGCCGCACTCCGGGACGCGGACCGCGCGGCAGCGAAGGCGGCCGCGGCCGAGGAGTTCCAGCAGGTCACCCTCGCCAAGGGCGTCGCGGAGACCGGCGAGCCCATGACGATGGCGGTACTCCCCGACCGCTCGGTGCTGCACACCTCGCGCGACGGCACGCTGCGGCTCACGGACGCGGCGGGCACGACAAAGGTCGCGGGCAAGCTCGACGTCTACAGCCACGACGAGGAAGGGCTCCAAGGCGTCGGTGTGGACCCCGGCTTCGCCTCCAACCGCCTCATCTACCTCTACTACGCCCCGAAGCTCAGCACCCCCGGCGGCGACGCGCCGGGCGACGGCACCGCCGCCGACTTCGCCCCCTTCGACGGCGTGAACCGGCTCTCCCGCTTCGCACTCGCCGCCGACGGGGCCCTGAACCTCGCCAGCGAGAAGAAGATCCTCGACGTACCGGCTTCGCGCGGTATCTGCTGTCACGTGGGCGGTGACATCGACTTCGACGCGCAGGGCAACCTGTACCTCACCACCGGCGACGACTCGAACCCCTTCGCCTCCGACGGTTACACGCCGATCGACGAACGCCCGTCCCGCAACCCGGCGTACGACGCCCAGCGTTCCGCGGGCAACACCAATGACCTGCGCGGCAAGGTGCTGCGCATCAAGGTGAACGCGGACGGCTCGTACTCCATCCCCTCGGGCAATCTCTTCGCGCCCGGCACGGCGAAGACCCGCCCCGAGATCTACGCCATGGGCTTTCGCAACCCGTTCCGGATGAGCGTCGACAAGGCCACCGGGACCGTCTACCTCGGCGACTACGGGCCCGACGCGGGGACGGCGAACGCGAGCCGGGGGCCCGCCGGCCAGGTCGAGTTCAACCGCGTCACCAAGGCCGGCAACTACGGCTGGCCGTACTGCGCCGGCAAGAACGACGCGTACACCGGCTACGACTTCGCCACCGGCGCCTCGGGCGCGAAGTTCGACTGCGCCGCCCCCAAGAACACCTCGCCCCGCAACACCGGCCTCACCGACCTGCCCCCGGCCCAGCCCGCCTGGATTCCGTACGACGGCGGCTCGGTACCCGAGTTCGGCAGCGGCTCCGAGTCCCCCATGGGCGGACCGGTCTACCGTTACGACGCCTCCTCCACCTCCGATGTGAAGTTCCCGCAGAGTTACGACGGGAACTTCTTCGCCGGGGAGTTCGGCCGCAAGTGGATCAAGCGGATAGCGCAGGGCACCGACGGAACCGTCCAGTCCATCAACGCCTTTCCCTGGAGCGGCACCCAGGTGATGGACATGGCCTTCGGCCCCGACGGAGCCCTGTACGTCCTGGACTACGGCACCGGTTATTTCAACGGTGACGCGAACTCCGCGCTGTACCGCATCGAGCACATCACCGGCGGCCACTCCCCCGTCGCCCGGGCCAAGGCCGACCGCACGTCCGGCAAGGCGCCACTCACGGTGGCGTTCTCCTCGGCGGGCAGTGCCGACCCGGAGGGCGACCCGCTCGGCTACGCGTGGAAGTTCGGCGACGGAGGCACGTCGACCGCCGCGAATCCGTCCCACACGTACACGGCCAACGGCCAGTACACCGCCGAGCTCACCGTCTGGGACGGCACCGGCAAGAGCGCCACCGCGTCGGTGCGGATCACCGTCGGCAACACCGCGCCGACCGTGAAGCTGGAGCTTCCGGTGGACGGGCGGATCATCGATCCGGGCGCCGCCGTGCCGTACAGGGTGACCGTTACCGACCCCGAGGACACCTCCGTCGACTGCTCCAAGGTGAAGATCACCTTCATCGTCGGGCACGACAGCCACGGGCACCCGCAGACCTCCGCGACCGGCTGCTCCGGCACCGTACAGACCATCGCGGACGGCGAGCACGACCCGAACGCGAACATCTTCGGCGTCTGGGACGCGGAGTACACCGACAAGGGTGCGAACGGCCAGCCCGCCCTGACCACCCACGCCCAGCACATCAGCCAGCCCAGCCGGCGGCAGGGCGAGCACTACGGCGACTCGTCGGGCGTCCAGGTCGTGAGCCACACACCGGCCCACGGCGGCAGGACGGTCGGCCACATCGACAACGGTGACTGGATCTCCTTCAAGCCGTACGCCCTCGACGACGCGACCCGGTTCACCGCACGGGTGGCGTCCGGCGGAGTCGGCGGCACCATCGAGGTACGGGCGGGCTCCCCCACCGGCACCGTGCTGGGCACGGCGACCGTTCCCCTGACGGGCGGCTGGGAAGCGTACCGGGACGTCAGCACCGCGCTGACGAACCAGCCCGCCGGTACGACCACGCTCTACCTCGTCTTCAAGGGCGGCTTCGGCGCGCTCTTCGACGTCGACGACTTCCGGTTCACCACCTCGGGCGCCGGTACCCCAACGGGTGAGGTGACGGGTGTGAACGGCAAGTGCCTGGACGTCGCGGGCGGGTCGTCCGCCGACGGCACACAGACCCAGCTGTGGACCTGCAACGGCGGCGCCGCGCAGCGGTGGACACTGCCCGGCGACGGGACGCTGCGGGCGATGGGCAAGTGCCTGGACATCAGCGCCGGCGGGACCGCCGACGGTACGAAGATCCAGCTGTGGACGTGCAACGGCACCGGCGCACAGCAGTGGCAACCGCAGCCCGACGGGACCGTGCGCAACCCGCAGTCGGGGAAGTGTCTCGATGCCGAGGGCGGCACCTGGAACGACGGCACGCGCACACACCTGTGGTCATGCCACACCGGCCCCAACCAGAAGTGGACCCTGCCGTAGCAGGAGAGGAGGCGTAACCGATATGCGTACTGCCCTCACCAAGGCCGGCTGTCTGCTCGGGGCAGCGTTGCTGTGCCTGGCTGCCGCGCCCGCCGTGGCCACCAGCACCCGGACACCGGACGCACCCGCTCGCACCGCGGTCCCGGCCGCGGCCGCGGCCGATCCGGCGTACAAGATCCTCGTGTTCTCCAAGACGGCGGGGTTCCGCCACGGTTCCATCGACGACGGTCTCGCCGCTCTGCGCGAGCTCGGCGGCGCGAACAACTTCACCGTGGACGCCACCGAGAACTCCGCGGCGTTCACCACCGCCAACCTCGCCCAGTACAAAGCCGTCGTCTTCCTCTCCACGACCGGGGACGTGCTCAACGGCACGCAGCAGACGGCGTTCGAGCAGTACATCAAGGCCGGCGGCGGCTACGCCGGGATTCACGCGGCCGCGGACACCGAGTACGACTGGCCGTTCTACGCCGGACTCGCCGGAGCCCTGTTCCACTCCCATCCGCACAATCAGACGGCGACGGTCGAGGTGGAGGACCGCGCCCACGACGCCACCGCCCATCTCGGCGCCACCTGGCAGCGCTTCGACGAGTGGTACAACTACCGCACCAACCCGCGTACGACGGCCCGTGTCCTGGCCTCGCTCGACGAGTCGAGCTACTCGGGCGGCAACATGTCCGGCGACCACCCGATCTCCTGGTGCAAGGGGTACGAGGGCGGCCGGGCCTTCTACACGGGTGGCGGTCACACCGACGAGTCGTTCACCGAACCGGCCTTCCGCAGGCACCTGCTCGGCGGCATCCGCTGGGCGGCCGGTATGACGGAGGCCGACTGCCGTCCCGAGACCGGGTACACGCCGTTGTTCGACGGTACGGGCACGGCCGGCTGGAAGCAGGCCGGCCCCGGCTCGTTCACGCTGGCCGACGGCACCCTCACCTCTCAGGGCGGGCTCGGGATGCTGTGGTACTCCGCCAGGGAGTTCACCGGCGACTACTCCCTCAAGCTCGACTGGCGGATGGACGGCGACGACAACTCCGGGGTCCTGGTGGGCTTCCCGGCGTCCGACGACCCCTGGTCGGCGGTCAGCAACGGGTACGAGATCCAGATCGACGCCACGGACAGCGCCGACCGGACGACCGGATCCGTGTACGGGTTCAAGTCCGCCGATGTCGCCGCACGCGACGCCGCGCTCAACCCGCCCGGTGAGTGGAACACGTACGAGATCCGCGTGACCGGCGAACGGCTGGAGGTCTTCCTGGGCGGCCGCAGGATCAACGACTTCACCAACACCGATCCCGCCCGCAGCCTGCGCCAGGGGCACATCGGAATCCAGAACCACGGCGACGGCGACCAGGTGTCTTTCCGTAACGTCCGCGTCAAAACATCCGGCGGTACGCCGCCGGGTCCGCGCACGGGGGAGGTCAAGGGCGTCAACAGCAAGTGCCTGGATGTCGCCGGCGGCGCGACCGGCGACGGCACCCGGGTCCAGTTGTGGACCTGCAACGGCGCGGCCGCACAGAAATGGTCTCTGCCGGGCGACGGCACCTTCCGCGCCCTGGGCAAGTGCCTGGACGTCAGCGGCGGCGGGACCGCCGACGGAACGAAGATCCAGCTGTGGACCTGCAACGGCACCGGCGCGCAGCAGTGGCAGCCGCAGCCGGACGGGACCGTGCGCAACCCGCGGTCGGGCGGATGTCTCGACGCCGAGGGTGCCACCTGGAACGACGGCACCCGCGTCCACTTGTGGAGCTGCCACACCGGCCCCAACCAGAAGTGGCTGCTGCCCTGAGTGACCGTCAGCGTCGCCGGAGACGGATGCCCGTCTCCGGCGACGACCGGGTCAGCCGGCCATGACGGTGGCCCGCGCGATGAGCAGCGCTACGTCGTCGTGGTCACCCGGATGCCGCAGGGCGTGCAGGAGCAGGTCGCAGGTCTCTTCCAGAGAGCCGTCAGGGGCGCTGAGGTGGGCGAGGAGAACGCCCAGTCGTTCGTCGATGGCCTGGTCACGCGTCTCGACCAGGCCATCGGTGTAGAGGACCAGCCGGTCGCCGGGGCGCAGGTCCAGCGTCGTGGTGTGGAAGGTGAGGTGACCGACGCCGAGAGGGGCGCCGGTGGGCAGGTCGAGCAGTTCGGGCGCACGGCCGGGACGTATCAAAACGGGCGCCAGGTGGCCGGCGTTGGAGATGAGGCACTGCGCCTGATGCGGATCGTAGACGGCGTAGATGCAGGTCGTGATGGTCTGCCCCATGCGGTCGGTGATGCGGTCGAGATGATGCAGTACCTGGGCCGGGTCGAGGTCGAGTTCGGCCAGGGTGCGGGTGGCGGTGCGCAGTTGGCCCATTGTGGCGGCGGCGCTGATGCCGCTGCCCATGACGTCACCGACGACCAGAGCGCTCTTGTCGCCGGTCAGCGGGATGACGTCGAACCAGTCTCCGCCCACTTCGTCGGCCGCCTGCGCGGGCTGATAGCGGCTGGCGATCTCCAGGCCCGGCTGGTGCGGCGGCTTCTCGGGCAGGAGGCTGCGCTGGAGGGTGAGTGCGGTGTTGCGCGCCTGGCGGTACCAGCGCGCGTTGTCGATGCAGACGGCTGCCCGCGCGGCGAGTTCACCGGCGAGCACTTCGTCGTCGGCGCTGAAGGGTTCCGGGTTGCTGGTGCGTTTGAGGTCGAGGGCTCCGAGTACTTTGCCGCGTGCAATCAGCGGCACGGCCAGGTAGGAGTGCAGTCGCGCGGTGGCCAGGAGCCCGGCGGCCTCGGGACTGCGGGCGATGTACCGCAGGTCGTCGCTGCTCACGCGGGGCACGCGAACGGGGCGGCCGGTGTTGACGCACCGGGTGACCAGCCGGTCGGCCTCGTACCTAGCCACCTCGCCCGGCGGGTCGGCGGCACGTACCGCCTCGCTGGGGTACGCGCTGGCCACGGCGAGGGCCCGGAACACCGCGGGCCCTGTCTGTGCGGTCACGGCCGAACGGCCGTTCAGGACACTGTCGAGGACGTCCACGGCGGCTACGTCGGCCAGTTCCGGCACCGACACATCGGCCAGCTCGCGGGCGGTCTCGTCGAGGTCGAGCGTGGTGCCGATGCGGATGGAGGCGTCGGCGACGAGCGCGAGGCGCTGGCGCGCCTGGGCGGCCTCGCTGGTGGCGCGCCGCCGCTCGGTGACGTCGACGACCGAGGTGGCCACCCCGATCACTTTCCCGTTGGACGCCTCCAGCCGGTAGAAGGACACCGACCAGGCTTTCTCGTGCTCCGGGTCGGCCGCGGTACGCCCGATGGACTCCCGGTCGACGATCGGGACACCGGTGGCCAGGACCTCACGCATCGCAGCTTCGATGGACTCGGTGTCCAGGAAGGGCAGCGCCTCGTGGATGGTGCGGCCGACATGCTCGGCGGCGGACAGACCGTTGATGCGTTCGAGTGCCGGGTTGACCGTGACGTACCGCAGATTGGTGTCCACGACCGCCAGGCCGATCGGTGACTGGGTGACCAGCCGGGTGGACAGGGCGAGATCGCGCTCCACCGTTCGCAGCATGGCCTGGTCGGTGGCCAGGCCCAGGGCGTAGAGGTCTTTCCGGTCGTCCTCCAGCCGCATGTTGCGGAATTCCACCAGCCGTGTGCTGCCGTCTTTGTGGCGCATGGGAAAGACGCCCGCCCAGCCCGCTCCTCCTGCCATGACCTGCTCGAACAGGCTGTCCACCAGCTCCAGGTGCTTCTCCTGGACCAGGAGCCGCCCCGCGAACCGGCCGAGCGCCTCGTCGGCGGAGTAACCGAACAACTGCTCGGCCTGCGGGCTCCACAGCACGATCCGCCCGCGCGCGTCCAGCACCACGGCCGCGACGCTCAGCAGATCCAGCAGACCCCCCGGTCCGGACGGAGCGCCCCCCGGCTGGTCGGGGTGGGCAGGGACGGGTTCGGTTGCGCGCATCCCGGGCTCCTTCCGCCCGCCGCCGTTAGCTCCCATCGTCTCTCTACCCGGGGTGCGCCCGCATCCCCTGTGCAGTGCCTTCCGGTGTGTGGTGCCTGCCGCCGTACAGCGCAACCGGGAACCCCTCGAACAGCGTGATGATTGATGTGGGAGCCGTCGTCGCTCCGGTCAAGGAGCGGTGCGCCTCCCGGTCCGAACCGGAAGGTGACAGCCATGCGTACAGCCCGCGCCAAGAGACCGGCCGCAGCCTCACTCGCCACGCTGGCGCTGCTGATCGTGGCAGCGTGCGGGGGCGGGGGCGGGAGTGGCGGCGCGGAGGAAACCACTCCGGCGCCGGACAACCGTGTTTCGTCCAGTGCGCGGGTCCTCGCGGTGAAGATCGACAACGTCGGGGCGGCGCGTCCGCCGACCGGCCTGGAGCAGGCGGACATCGTCTACCTGGAGCAGGTGGAAGCCGGCCTCAGCCGCATACTCGCCGTCTACTCGTCCGATGTGCCGCCCGTCATCGGCCCGGTACGCAGCGCCCGCGAGTCGGACCTTGAGCTGCTGCGGCAGTTCGACCGGCCCACCCTCGCCTACTCCGGCGCGCAGAGCAGGCTGACGCCGCTCATCGAGGCGGCGCCGCTGAACGCGCTGTCGCCCTCGGAGGCACCGGACGCGTACTTCCGCGGCAGCGAGCGGCCGGCGCCGCACAACCTGTATCTGCGGCCGGGGAACATACCGCACCCCGGCACCGGCACGAACGCCGCCGAGGACATCGGGCTCCGCTTCGGCCCGGCGCCGGGCGGCGGCACCACCGCCGGGGAGCGGACGGTGCGCTATCCGGCGGCGAGCTTCACCTTCACGTGGTCCGCCGACCAGAGGCGCTGGCTGGTGGAGATGGACGGGGTTCCTGCCCGTACGACCGAAGGGGACCGGCTGGCCGCGGCCACCGTCGTCATGCAGGAAGTGACCGTGCGCCCGTCGGACTTCGGTGACCGCTCGGGCAACAGGACACCGTTCACCGAGACCGTGGGGTCCGGTTCCGCGACCGTCCTGCGCGACGGCAAGGCGTACGACACGCGATGGTCGAGGGACGACGCCGAGTCCCGGACCGCGTTCACGGCCCCGGACGGCAAGCGCATGATGTTCGCTTCCGGCCAGATGTGGGTCGTGTACGTCGCACGCTGACCCGAGATGTCGGCGGGGACACATGGAGTCACATGGAGGGGCCCCGGTGCATCCGGCACCGGGGCCTTAGGGGTTCAACACCATCTGTCGGCGCTTGACGCCGACTCTTGTATTCCGCATGTCCGCCGGGAAGGCCGGAGATGCGGTGACTTGGGATGCCTGACCGGGGACCACCTCTCAATCCGGGGTCTGCGGTACCTGAGCGACTCGAACCTCACTCAAGTGCTCCTGATGGCGTCTGCTCCTCCCTTGCTGATCAATTCCAATGTCCTTGCTCTCCATGCGGTGCCGTCGCACCGCGGCGCCGGTCGTCTTTGCCGCGCTGTGCTGACTTCCTTGGTTACGCCAGAAACTCTAATCACCGAGAACCCAGATGTCTACCGTCGCCACGACAGATATTCGGGTGGCCGGGCGTGAGCTGTCCCGGCGTCCGTCACGGCAGCGAGGACAGCTCCTCGTCCCGGCCCGAGGCGTACGCCCAGATCATGTGGCGTACGAACGGCTTCGAGCCCGGCCGCGTCAGGGCCAGGGCACGGGCCTCCAGTTCCTGGTCCACCTTGGTCCCGCGTTCCATGATCAGGCGCAGATGCTCCCGCTCGGAGCCCACGGTGAACGTCTCCAGGAAGAGCGTCGGATCCGCCATGTCCTCGAACAGGCCCCACAGCGACGCACCCGTACGCCGGCGGGACATGCCCACCGGCCGCATCGCCTCGATGAAGGCCTCGGCGTTCCCCCGGTCCACCCGCCACTCGACGGTGACCAGCACCGGTCCGGCGTCCCGTCCCGGCACCGCCACATCGGGCACGTCCGCCCAGATCTGGGCCGGGCGTACGTCGATCGGGCCGGACGGCATCGGAAGCAGCCGCGTGCCCACCACCGTGGTCACCAGCAGCCCGATGCCCGACACCACGAACGCGGTGCCCACGCCCAGCCGGTCGGCGGCCATGCCCCACCCCACCCCGCCGAGCGCCTGCCCGCCCATGAACACCAGTTGGTAGTAGGCGAGCCCGCGGGTCCGGGCCCAGGCGGGCAGCAGCACCTGCGCCGAGGCGGAGAGCGTGGACAGGACCGCCACCCACGCCAGACCGGACACGATCAAGGCGGCGGCGACCGCCAGCGCGGACGGCACCAGGCCGATCACCGCCATCGTCGCCGCATAGACCACCATGGCGCCCGTCACCAGTACGTTCGTCTTCAGGTGCGGGCGGACCGACGGCAGCAGAACCGCCCCCAGGACAGCGCCGAGCCCCACGCTGGCGAGCAGCAGACCGTAGCCGCCGGCGGAGAGACCGAGCGGCCCCCTGGCGACCGTCGGGAGCAGCGCCCACAGACCTCCCGCGAAGATCATGAAGAGGCCCGAGCGGCCGATGACCGCCCCGAACAGGGGGGCGCTGCGGACGTAGCGGGCGCCTGCCCTGATGGCGTCACGGATGTGCTCGGAGCCGAGGGGGCGGTGGGTCACCGGACGTTTCCACGCGTACAGCACGACCAGAACGCCGAGGAAGGACAGCGCGTTGAGCGCGAAGGTGGCCTCGGGGCCGGTGGCGGCGATCATCGCGCCGCCGAGAGCGGGCCCCGCGGCCCGCGCCACATTGCCGTTCGCGCTGTTGAGCAGGGCGGCCTGCGGGATCTCCTCACGACTGACCAGCTCGGGCTGGATGGCCTGGAAGGAGGAGATGCAGAACGCCTCACCCACCCCCATCAGCGCGGTCAGTCCGAGGAGCAGGCCCTGGGTCGCCGCACCGGCCGCCGTGACGCCGGCCAGCCCCGCCGCGCCGAGGAACATCAGAAGCTGCCCGCCGAGCAGCAGCCGCCGTTGGTCGAGGATGTCCCCCAGCGCCCCGGCGGGAACCACCAGCGCGAAGACCGGCAGGGTGGTCGCCGTCTGCACCAGGGCGACCTCGAACGCGCCGCCGCCGAGGTCGCCCATGAGCCACTGGGCTCCGACGGTCTGCATCCAGGTGCCCATGTTGGCCGCCAACTGGGCGATCCACAGCGCCCGGAACACCGGGCGGCGCATGGGCGCCCACGCCGAGGGCTCGGGGCCCCAGTCCTGGGCAGGCGACTGCTTCACCTGAACGCTCTCCTCATCGTCGGAGTCATGGAGCTGTCCACGCCCTGCTCGATAAGGGATGTTATGGCCCGAATCCGCTCAAGCCGGTGCGGTGGGGCCCGCGCCGTCGGTCGCTTCCAGCCGGGGCTCGGCCGTGGCGGTCGTGGCGGTGACGGGGACCCTGGTACCGATGCTCCGGTAACGGACGGGCAGGCCGGCCATCCGTTCCGGGGGCAGGCAGTTCTTGCCGTCGATGAGCAGGCGCGGCTCGGCGAGCCGTGAGGCCAGCAGCGGCCAGTCCGCCTCGATGGCCTGCGGCCATTCGGTCAGCAGGACGACGGCGTGGGCGCCACTGACCGCGCCGGACAGGTCGGGGGCCGGGTCCGCGGCCGGGAAGAGTGCGGCGACGGCCGCCGGGTCGGTGGCCGGATCCCACACGCGTACACGTGCCGCTTCACGGAGAATCGCGGGCACGACGGTACGGCTGGGGGCGGCACGCAGATCGTCGCTCCAGGGTTCGTAGCGCACGCCGAGCACGGCGATGGTGGCGTCCCGCAGGGCAGCGCCGAGGTCGGTACGCAGTATCTGCAGTGCCAGCCCGGCCTGCGCGTCGTTGACGGCGATCGTCGCCCGCAGCAGCGGAGCCGGTATGCCGACGCTGCCCGCCCAGTGGGCCAGCGCGGCCGTGTCCTTCGGCAGACAGGAGTCGCCGTAGCCCAGGCCGGGCTGGAGGAAGGCGTGACCGATGCGCGGGTCGTAGCCGACGCCCTGCAGGACGCGGTCGACATCGACGTCGGGCCCGCAGCACATCCGGGCGATCTCGTTCGAGAAGCTGATCTTCATGGCGAGGAAGGCGTTGCTCGCGTACTTGATCATCTCGGCGCTGGTGGGAGTCGTCGCCACCCATGGACTCGCCACACCGGCGTACAGCTCACGCAGGGCCCGTTCGCTGTCACGGCTCCAGGTGCCGGCGACGATCCGGGCGGGGGCGGCCCAGTCCTCCAGGGCGCTTCCCTGGTTGAGGAACTCGGGGTTGTACGCGTAACGCTCGCGCAGCCAGGGATGCGCGTCGGCGAGTCTGCTGCTGGTGCCGGGCGGCACGGTGGACTTGAGCACGATCCCTGGGACGGGAAGCAGATTCCCGGCCTGTCCGAGCACCGATGTCACCTGGGACAGATCGGCGGCCCCGTCCGGGCGGGGCGGCGTTCCCACGGTGATCAGCACGATGTCGAAGGGGGCCCGCCGGTGGCACTCCGCCAGCCCGCCGGCGAATCGCAGCCTTCCGGTGGCCAGCGCGGCAGTCAGCTGCTGGGGCAGGCCCGGTTCGAAGACCGGCGCCTCGCCGGCGTTCAATATGCGCAGCCGGCCGGGGTCCTGCTCGACGCCGGTGACGCTGTGCCCCTGCAGGGCCAGCGCGACGGCCCCCGTCAGTCCGACGTACCCCTGTCCGACGACCGCTACTCGCATCACCAACCACCTCCTCTGTGCGGCAGTGCACCGGCAACCTGGACGGCACGCCGCCGTCGGCGCCGGCGACGTCAGCCAGGAAGAGGGCTGGGAAAACGCCTCGAAGCCCTGTGAAGCAGGCAGGTTGTGGCCCGCTTCCCTCATAGCACCCCAACAGTGCGGTGATCGCATCCCCGGCGTGGGGCCTCTTCGCCCCGCTCGCGGGCGGGGCGCAGGGGTGGCTCAGCCACAGGTCAGGAACGCGCGGTGGAGCGGTCGTCGTCGCGGTCGGGGGTGAGGATGGAGGCATGGGTGAGCGAGTGGTCTCCCGCGAAGCGCAGCGGCATCTTCGGCTGCTCGTGATGCGCGCGGACTGGCTGGACCAGGCGTTCGTGCACTGGCCGTACCGGCCTGCCGACGTCCAGGCGCTGCTTCCGGGCAGGCTGACCGTGGACACGTACGACGACACGGCCTGGGTCACCCTCACACCGTTCGTGATGGCCGAGGTACGTGCCGCGGGGCTACCCTCCCCCGCCCCCGCGGCCCGCGGTTTCCTGGAGACGAATCTGCGGACGTACGTACGCGGTCCCGACGGGTGCCGGGCGTTGTGGTTTCTGACGATCGAGGTGAGCTGCGCGGCCATGCTGGCCGCGCGAGCCGTGGGGCTGCCGTACCACTGGGGAGCGCTGACTCTGCGACGCGACGACGGCGGGTGCTTCTACTCCGGCATGCGCCGCGGCGGCGGAGCCTCGTACCGCCTGACGGTGCGACGCGGTGAACCGCTCCCGGCGCCGTCGGAGCGCGATGTGTGGCTCACCACCCGGTGGCACGCCTTCACGCACCGGGCCGGCCTGATCTGGGACACCCCGGTCGAGCACGAACCGTGGAACCTCCACACCGGTACGGCCGAGGGCCTGGCCGAGTCGCTGACCGCGGCGGTCGGCCTGCCCGCGCCCTCGCGCGAACCCCTGGTGCACGTCTCGCCGGCCGTGCGGCAGGCCCGCATCGGTGCTTCGCGGCCGCGCTACCGCGCCGGTTACTGAGGGGTGCCCTGCATGGTGACCAGATCGGTCAGCGCCCGCATACCCCCCTCGGCCAGCGCGCGTCGCTGCAGGTCGGCGGGCGTGCCCTGTTGCAAGAGCCGGTGGACCAGCGAGGTCACCTCCCGCGTGTCTCCGGACTCCTCCAGGGCGGGTGCGATGTGGTCCATGAGCTGACAGAGCACATCGCCCGCGCTGCGGAGCTTCCCGTCGGGGGCGACCAGTGAACCGCTGATGCCGTCCCGCGCGGCGTACCAGTTCGCGCCGTGCAGCAGTTCGGGTGTGCACTGGGCAGGCGGCACGCCGGCCTTTTCGTCGCTGATGGCCGTCGCGACCAGGGCGCGCACGATGCCCGCGAACATGACGGCGTCGTCGGCCCTCAGCTGTACGTCCATGCACCGCACCTCGACCGTGGGGAACCGGTCGGAGAGCCGGGCCTGCCAGTAGAGCTGACCGGGGTCACTGATGATCCCGGCCGTCAGCAGTGCCCGGACCCGCCGCTCGTGGTCGGCGAGGTCGGCGAAATACGGCGGGGGCCCGCTGACCGGCCAGCGGCCGTAGATCACGGTACGCCAGCTCGAGAACCCGGTGTCGTGGCCGTCCCACAGCGGTGAGTTCGCCGACATGGCCACCAGCACGGGCAGCCACACCCGGATCCGGTTCAGGACGGCGATGCCCATCTCCGGATCGGACACGGCCGCGTGTACGTGCATACCGTTGACCAGTTGCTCCGCGACCAGTTGCGGGGCCTGGGACTGGATGGCGAGATAGCGCGGCTGCCGGGTGACCAGGGGCGGCGCCACCTCTCTGAACGGCGCTGTCGCGCAGGTGGCGAGCCGGCAGCCCAACTCTTCGGCCGCCGCGCCGAGCGCGTGCCGCAGGCGCAGCAGATGACCGCCGACCTCCTTGAGGTCGGTGCATACCGGAGTGGCTACCTCCACCTGGGCCTGCAGCAGCTCGGCCTGTATCTCCCGCCGGTCCACGAACGGCTCGAGCCCGGACGATCCCCGTACCTCTTCGGCCAGTGGTACCGGCAGGCCCGTGTCCGGGTCGAGGAGGAGGTACTCCTCCTCGACTCCCACAGTGATCACGCCGCCCCCGGTCAGCGGCCCGCGCGGGTGCGCGGGCGGCGGGTGAGCAGGACACCGAGGGCGACCATGGCGACGCCCAGAGCGAAGTGCAACCAGTTGTCCGCAGTGTTGAAGGGTACGAAGTTGGCCGCGCTGTCGTGGTCGATGAACAGGCCGTACAGCCACAGCGCCAGGTAGATGACACCGCCGCCGATGAGGAAGTTGCGGGCGGTGGACGCGGCGCGGGCCATGGTCACACCGGCGATGCCGAACAGCAGGTGCACGATGTTGTGCAGTACGGACACCTGGAACACGCCGAGCAGTTTGGCCTCGGAGTCGTGTTCCGCGAACTTCATCGTGTCGTAGTCGGTGGTGATGCCGGGAATGAAGCCGAGGACACCCACCAGCAGGAAGACCACGCCGACCAGCAGCGCCGCCTGTTGCACGGGGGTCCGGGCGATCGGCGCCGTACGGTGCTGAGCACTCATGACCGCACTTCTTTCTCCCGGGGCAGCCCGTCGGGCCGCCCGATCGATCCCAGTACTAGGCACTATGTACCCCGTACTCTTACGGTTAGGCAGCCCGCTCGACCAGGCGATTTCAGGCCCGTGTGCGACCCGCTCGCCCAAGCGGCGAGGGTCAGGTGTGGACGATGCTGTTGTGACCGTCCTGGTCGTCGGCGTGGCCGTCGTTGAACCAGTAGTCGCCGTGCGCCAGGTAGCGGAACCCGTAGCGCTGTTCCTTGGGGAGGGTGACGGTGACGGAGCGGGTGCCGTCCTCCCGTTCGGTGAAGGGGTGGGCTCCCGGCTGCCAGTCGTTGAAGTCGCCGACTACGCTGACCTGCCCGCAGGCCTGGCCTGCCGGGATGACGAAGGTGATCTCGGTGTGCTTCTTGCGTCGGCTGCGCTCCAGCATCGCTGAACCTTTCCTCGGGGGGAGTGCCTCAGGATCGCCGCCCCATAGCCCTTCGAGCACCTCTTGTTGCGCTGACGGCGCCGTTCGTCGCCCGGATGGCGCACGCGGGCACCGGGTCAGGTGACAGCCGCGCCCTGGCGGAGCAGCAGCGCGGCATCCACTGCCGCGACGAGGACCGCCGCGAGGAACGGCAGCCTCGGGCGCCGCCGGCCCAGCAGTGCGCCGCCGGCCGCCACGACGAGAGCCGCCGACAGGGCGGCCGGCCCGGCGGTGCCGGCCGGGCCGGGGCGGGCGAACGCCAGCAGCGCGGTGGCCGTCACGAGGGGGAGCGGCAGCAGGAGCCGCCCCCGTGCAGGTCCCAGTCGCTGGGGCCAGCCGCGTACACCGGTGGCCAGATCGTCGCCGATGTCCGGCAGGACGTTCGCCAGGTGTGCGCCGATGCCGAGCAGCGCCGCGGCGACCACGATCCACCAGGGGGGCCAGGGCCGCCCCTGCGTACCGAGCGAGACGAAGGCGGGAAGCGCCGCGAACCCCACCGCGTACGGCAGCCAGGAAAGCACGGTCGCCTTCAGCCCGAGGTTGTACGCCCAGGCCGCGGCGACGCCGACGAGGTGGACCGTACCCGCGAGCAGACCGTACGCGAGGGACAGCGGTACGCACAGGGCGAGAGCGGTGAGCGCCGCACCGCGTACGGCGGTGACACCGACCGAACCGGCGACCACGGGTTTGGTACGCCGCCCGACCGCGGTGTCGCGGGCGGCGTCGACGGCGTCGTTGCTCCAGCCGACGGACAACTGCCCCGCCAGCACCGCGGCCGCCACCAGCAGGCACCCTGCCGCGTCCTGCCCGCAGGCCGCCGCCAGCGCGGTCGTCAGGGCGCCGACCGCCACGGCCGGTACGGGGTGACACGCCCTCAGAAGCCCGCCCGCCGGCCGCAGCAGACGCCTCACGCGGGCGCTGGGCGGCGACCCGCGTGCGGCCTCGCCGCCCGCGTCCAACCGCACCTCGATGTCCACGCGCCCATGCTAGGCGTCCGGGCCATCGGAGGCGTGCGGCCCGCCGCCACCGACTACCGCTTGCGGGCAGGTGCGCACAGCCGCCGGACGAGCGACACCACGTGTGGCGATCGTGAAGGGGGGCACTCATTGCAAGGTCCCCCGTCCCCGGCCTCGGATCCCAGATGACCCGGATCGCAGCTGTCCACGGAGCTCTCGCTCCGCACCGGCACACCCAACGAGAGATCACGGACATGGTGGCCCGGATGTGTCTCACCGAGGGGACCGACCGGCGGGTGCTGGACCGGCTCCACGACAGTGCGAAGGTGAACACCCGCCATACGGCGCTGCCGCTCGACGCTTACGCGGGACTGGACGGCTTCGGCGCCGTCAACGACGCTTTCATCGCGGGGGCGGTGAGCCTCGGCGCGGAGGCCGTCGGGGCGGCGCTCGACGCGGCGGGCCTCTCCCCGCGCGACGTCGACCTCCTGATGTTCACCTCGGTGACCGGCATCGCCACGCCCTCGGTCGACGCGCGTCTCGTGGGGCCACTCGGGCTGCGTCCTGACGTCAAGCGCGTGCCCGTCTTCGGCCTCGGCTGTGTCGCGGGGGCGGCCGGCATCGCGCGCCTGCACGACTACCTGCTGGGGCGTCCCGACGACGTGGCGGTACTCCTGTCGGTGGAGCTGTGCTCTCTCACCCTCCAGCGCGGCGACGCCTCACCGGCCAATCTCGTCGCCAGCGCCCTCTTCGGGGACGGCGCCGCGGCCGTGGTCGCGTGCGGTGCGCGCAGGCCGGCGGCCGCCGCCCGGCCGGCCGTGGTCGACACGCGCAGCCATCTCTACCCGGACAGCGAGCACGTGATGGGGTGGGACATCACCGGCTCCGGATTCCGCGTCGTACTCGACGCCAGTGTCCCGGACGTCGTACGCAAGAACCTCGCCGCGGACGTCGACGCGTTCCTCGCGGACCACGGGCTGCGCCGCCAGGACATCACCGCCTGGGTGTGTCACCCCGGCGGACCGAAGGTGCTCGAAGCGGTTGAGGAAACGCTCGAACTGCCCGCGGACGCACTCGACGTCACGTGGAGGTCGCTGGCGGCCGTGGGCAATCTGTCCTCCGCGTCGGTGCTCCACGTCCTGCGCGACACCCTGGCCGAACGCCGTCCACCCGCCGGCACCGCCGGGCTGATGCTCGCCATGGGGCCGGGTTTCTGCTCCGAACTCGTCCTGCTTCGCTGGTAGGGAGAGGAACACATGCTCTGGTACACCGTGCTCGTCCTGGCGGTCGGTCTGGAACGCGTCGCCGAACTCGTCGTGGCCCGCCGCAACGCCCGCTGGAGCCTGGCGCGCGGCGCCGTCGAGGCCGGACGCCGGCACTACCCGGCGATGGTGGTCCTGCACACCGGGCTGCTCGTCGGCTGCCTGGCCGAAGTCCGGTGGGGCGGGCGGCCGTTCGACCCGGTGGTGGGCTGGTTCATGGCCGCCGTCGTGGTGGCCGCGCAGGCTCTGCGCTGGTGGTGCGTCCGGACGCTGGGGCCGCGGTGGAACACCCGTGTGCTGGTCGTGCCGGGCCTGCCCCTGGTGGCGGGCGGACCGTACCGGTGGCTGAGCCACCCCAACTACGTGGCGGTGGTGGTGGAAGGGCTGGCCCTGCCCCTCGTGCACGGCGCCTGGCTGACCGCCGCGCTCTTCACCGGCCTCAACGCGGCGCTGCTCACCGTACGGATCCGCTGCGAGAACGAAGCGCTCGGGCTCGCTCCGGAGCGTGCCGCCGGGAGCGGGGCGGGTGCCTGACCGTGATCGACCTGCTCGTGGCGGGCGGCGGACCGGCCGGTCTTGCCACCGCCATCCACGCGGCGTCGGCCGGTATGGAAGCGGTCGTGATCGAACCGCGCGCCGCACCCGTGGACAAGGCGTGCGGCGAGGGCATCATGCCCGGCGGCGTGCTGGCTCTGGAAGCACTGGGCGTACGGGTCGGCGGCCGCGCACTGCGCGGTATCCGTTACGTCGACGGACGCCACCGCGCGCAGGCCTCCTTCGCCGACGGTCCGGGCCTCGGGGTGCGGCGTACGGAACTGCACGCGGCGCTGGCCCGGCGGGCTGCCGAAGTGGGGGTCGCGGTCGTCACCGGCAAAGTCGGGGAGGTGCGGCAGAGTGCGGACGCGGTGGCGGCAGGGGGGCTGCGGGCTCGCTGGCTGGCGGCCGCGGACGGCCTGCACTCGCCGCTGCGCCACGCTCTCGGCCTGGACGTGCCGAGCCGCCGGCCACGGCGCTTCGGCCTGCGGCGGCACTACCGGCTGGAGCCGTGGACCGATTTCGTCGAGGTGCACTGGTCCGTGTTCGGCGAGGCGTATGTGACGCCGGTCGGTGACGGCCTGGTCGCCGTGGCCGTGCTGAGTACGGGGCGGCGCGGTTTCGACGCGCACCTGGCCCACTTCCCGCACCTGCTGCGGCTCCTGGACGGGCGGTCCCACGCCGGCCCCGTGCGGGGCGCGGGCCCGCTGCGCCAGCGGGCCCGCCGTCGTACGGTCGGCCGGGTGGTGCTGGTGGGCGACGCGGCAGGCTACACCGACGCGCTCACCGGCGAGGGCGTGGCGCTCGCGATGGCGTCGGCCGAGGCGGCCGTGCGGTGCCTGAAGGCCGGACGACCGCAGGAGTACGAGCGGTGCTGGCGGCGGCTGTCCCTGCGCCACCACCTGCTGACGGAAGGTCTCGTACGGATGAGCGGCCACGCGGCGGTGGCCCGGCTGATCGTACCGGCGGCGGCCAGGATGCCGTCGGTCTTCACGGCGGCCGTCCGCGCGCTCCAGTGACGCCCTGTTCGCTCACCGTCGCATCCCGACTCGCAGGGGCCGTTCCGCCGCTCTAGCCTGGGACCGCGAGGAGGTGGCGGTGGCCATGGCGCGTCCGGTGTGGAGTGGGGCTCTGACCTTCGGCCTGGTGTCGCTGCCCGTCCAGATGTTCACCGCGACGGACAGCCACACCGTCCACTTCCACCAGTTGCAGCGCGGCACCTCGGACCGGGTCCGCAACAAGCGGGTGAACGAGCGCACGGGCGAAGAGGTCCCGCTCGACGAGATCGTCAAGGGCTACGACGCGGGGGACGAGTACGTACTCATCGAGCCCGGCGAGCTGGAGGACATCGCTCCGGGCCGCTCCCAGGCAGTGGAGATCACCGGGTTCGTGGACCATGAGCAGGTCGAGCCCATCTTCTTCGACAAGACGTACTACCTGGGTCCCAAAGGCAAGGAGTACGCCAAGATCTACGCGCTGCTGGAGAAGGCACTGGCGGAAGCGGGCAAGGCGGGGATCGCCACGTTTGTCATGCGCAACCGTCAGTACCTGGTCGCCGTGAAGGCCGAGGGCGGGCTGCTGACGCTCCACACCTTGCACTGGGCCGACGAGATCCGCGATCCGCGCCAGGAGATCGGCACGCTGCCCGACAGCACCGATGTCACCGACCGCGAGCTGAAGATGGCCGAGCAGCTCATCGAGACGCTCGGCATGGAGTGGAAGCCCGAGGAGTTCCACGACACCTTCCAGGAGCAGGTGACGAAGCTCATCGAGGCCAAGCGCACCGGTGAGTCGGTCGAGAAGGCGGAGCCCCCGGCGGAGGCCACGAACGTCGTCGACCTGATGGAGGCGCTGCGGGCCAGCGTCGACCGCGCCAAGAGCCCCAAGAGCCGCGGCAAGGGGAAGACAGCCGCCGCCGACGCCCCCGTCGCGCAGATCAGGGACGCCGCCGACAAGCGCCGGACCGGCCGCGCGGCGAAGCCGGAGCAGGAGACGAAGCCAAAGCCCAAGCAGACGAAGCGGGCCAAGGCGTCGTCGTTCGATTCCCTGACCAAGGCAGAGCTCTACCAGCGCGCCACGGACGCCGGAATTCCCGGCCGTTCCTCCATGACGCGCGAAGAGCTCATCAAGGCGCTCAGCGGCAAGCGAGGACGGCGCAAGGCCGAGGCCTCCTAGAGGTCCTTCCGGCCGTGGATCACGGCGCGCCCGTGAGATCGCGGGCATTAAGACCGCGGCGCAGGGCAGAGGGAAGAAAACCGCATCGCGGCCCGCCTGATCCGCTCCCGTGAGCCGTGTGCAGGACGTGGTGCGGTCCACGAAGGATCTAGAGCATGCGCCCGGGCCCGTCCGGCCCCGGCCGCGCCGCGGAGAGGCAGTCGTCGTGCGTAGTGTCGGAGTGGAGGAGGAGCTCCTCCTGGTGGATGCGCGGACCGGTGAGCCGCAGGCGCTGTCCACGGCGGTTCTGGCCGCCGTGTCCAGGGAGAGCAGCGGTGAGCCGGAGGTCTTCGAGGCCGAGCTGCACCGGCAGATGCTGGAGTTCGGTACCCGGCCGCAGACCGGGATGGGCGACCTCGCGGAGGAGATCGTCCGCTGGCGGGCGGAGGCCGCGCGTCATGCGGAAGACATCGGCGCGGCGGTGGTCGCCCTGGCCACGTCTCCGCTCCCCGTCAGCCCGTCCATCGGAAGCGGCGAGCGCTACCAGTGGCTGGAGGAGCAGTTCGGACTCACCACACAGGAGCAGCTCACGTGCGGCTGCCATGTCCATGTGTCGGTGGACTCCGACGAGGAGGGCGTCGCCGTCCTGGACCGGATCCGGCCGTGGCTGTCCGTGTTGCTGGCGATGAGCGCGAACTCCCCGTTCTGGCAGGGCAAGGACAGCCGGTACAGCAGCTATCGCAGCCGGGTGTGGGGCCGGTGGCCGTCGTCCGGGCCGGTGGAGATCTTCGGCAGCGCCGACCGCTACCACGAGCAGGTGGACGACATGCTGGGCACGGGGGCGCTGCGGGACAAGGGGATGATCTATTTCGACGCCCGGCTGTCACACCACTACCCCACCGTGGAGGTACGGGTCGCCGACGTGTGTCTGGATCCCTCGACCACGGTGCTCGTGGCCACGCTGGTCCGGGGTCTGGTGGAGACGGCGGCCCGCCAGTGGCGGGCCGGGGAGCCGCCCGCACGGCACGGCGTCGGGTTGCTGCGACTGGCCGCCTGGCGAGCCGGACGGTCAGGGCTGGAGGGGGAGCTGATCCATCCGGTCACGATGCGTCCCGCGCCGGCCGAAGTGGTGGTGCGGGCACTGTTCGATCATGTCCGGGACGCTCTGGAGGACAGCGGTGACGTGCTTCCCGCCCAGGAGGGTCTCGCCGCGCTGCTCAAGGGGGGAAACGGGGCGCGCGTCCAGCGTGATCTGCTGAGCCGGAGCGGTGGTCTGCGAGGTGTCGTCACCGAGTGCGTGAGCAGGACCCGTGGGTAGGCCACGGGTCCGGGCGAGTCACGGGTCAAGGCGAGTCACGGGTGGTCGGGCTGCTGGTCGGGCGGCGTCCCGCCGCCTTCTCCCCCGCCCTTGTTCCCCTTGTCGGTCCCGTGGGCCTGCTTGCTGCCGCGCGTACCGGACTGACCGGACTGGGAGGCCTTGAGTTCGGCGCTGTCCTGCGGGGTGGCGCCTCCCTTGTCGCTGCGCCGCTGTTCGGGCTGCTGTGGATTCGGCATTCCGATCCCTGCTCTCTCTGATCGAGACGTACCTACGCCCTGCGCGTTCCCACGCACAATGGAGGCAACACATCCGAACAGGGGCAAATGTGGGTGCGCCGGCCGACGAGTGACGTCGGCCGGCGCGCTCACGGGGGGGGGAGAAGGATCAGACGACGCCGGACTCGGCGATGGTGACCTTGGCCTTCGGCTTGCCGCTGGACGTGCCGTAGCTCTCGATCTTCTTCACGAGCTCCATGCTCGCCTCGTCGGCCACCTCGCCGAACACGACGTGCTTGCCGTCCAGCCACGGCGTGACCACGGTGGTGATGAAGAACTGCGAGCCGTTGGTGTTCCGGCCGGCGTTGGCCATCGACAGCAGGCCCGGCTTGTTGTGCGTGAGCTTGAAGTTCTCGTCGGCGAACTTCTCGCCGTAGATGCTCTTGCCGCCGGTGCCGTCGCCCCGCGTGAAGTCGCCGCCCTGCAGCATGAACGCGGGGATGATCCGGTGGAAGGAGGAACCGGCGTAGCCGAAGCCCTTCTCGCCGGTGGCCAGCGCGCGGAAGTTCTCCACCGTCTGGGGGACCACGTCGTCGAACAGGTTGAAGGTGATCCGCCCGGCGGGCTCGTCGTTGATGGTGATGTCGAAGTAAGCCTTGATCGTCATGGTTCTATCCTGACATCCCGGACGGCATCCCGTGCATCCGGCACCCGTGGAGGCGTTTCGGGAGTCCGCCGGCGAGGCCGATGGCATATGCCACAAGCACCACCGTATCGAGTGTTGCCAAATGCCTTACGGGCCGTTCCCCGCTGTGCCACAGTCGTAACTGGTCCATCCATACTGGCCCATCCATCCAGACCTGGCCCGGCCGCGCGTGTATCGGAGTACGACATGCCGTCCCATCTGTTCGCGGACCGTCCGGCGTCCCAGCCACCTGAGCGGGGCTCCGTCGACGCACTGATCTCGCAGACCCGTCGGCTGCGTGTCGACGTGGACGCGGTGCGCCGGGACGCGGTCGCGGTGGACGACGAAGACCCGCAGGGGCGCTGGCAGCGGGCACTGTGCGACCTGGCGGTTCATCAACTCGACGATCTGGGCGCCCACTTGGGACAGCTCAAGGCCGGGCTGCCCGCCCGGGCCGGGGAAGCACCGGCCGGCCGGCCCCCGGCCGCCATGGGCACGTCGTTACTCAGCCGGGTCGGCAGCGCCGAGTGGAACCTCCTGACCGACGAGGCGAGCTGGTCCGACGAGCTGTACGAGATCTTCGGCCGTACGCCCGAGAGCGGGCCACTGACCCTCGACGAGCTGCCGTCCATGCTGTTCGCCGAGGACCAGGGCTTCCTCGCCGCGATGGTCACCGACTGCCTGGTCGACGGGAAGCCGATCGACGGCGAGTTCCGCATCGTGCGCGCCGACGGCGTCGTACGGACCCTTCACATGATGGGCGAGCCGGTACTCGACTCGGACGGCTGCACCGCCTCCATGTGGGCGGTGCTGCGGGACGTCAGCGAGCTGCGCCGCAGCCAGCGGGCGGTGCACGAGACCCGTGACTCGCTCCAGCACCAGCAGCACATCGCGCGGACCGAGCACCGGATCGCGGTCGAGCTGCAGGAATCCGTACTGCCGCCCTGGCGCGGTTCCCTGCGGCTCCCGCACGGCGGCCCCGCCGCACTCGACCTCGCCGCCCACTATCTGCCGTCCACGTCGAGCGCGATGATCGGCGGCGACTGGTACGACGCGCTGGAGCTGCCCGACGGGCAGACCCTGCTGACCGTCGGCGGCCTGACCGGCCACGGGGTCACCGCCACCTCCCAGATGGCCATGCTGCTCGGTGCGCTGCGCGGGATGGCCGTGGCCGGCATCGCGCCCGGAGCTCTGATGGGGCATCTCAACCAGCTCCTGGAAGCGTCGACCCAGCCGGCGCTCGGCAGCGCGATGTGCTGCCGCTACGACCCGGCCACCCGGCTCCTCACCTGGGCGCACGCGGGGCACCCCGCCCCGCTGCTGTTCCGCGACGGGACGGGGCGCCCGCTGACGCCGCCCGAGGGCGTACTGCTCGGGGCGACATCCGGTGCCTCGTACGAGCAGGCCGAAGCGCGGCTGCGCCCCGGCGACCTGCTGGTCCTGCACACCGACGGGCTCTCGCGCCGCAGTCCCACCGACGGTGCCGGTCCTTCCAGGCTGCTGGATCTCGCGCCGCGTTTCGCCGGGGCACGCAGCGCGCAGGAGTGCGTGCGGCTGACCGTGGAAGAGTTCGGCGAGGCGGAGCGTGAGAACGACGCGTGCGTGCTGATCGCCCGGGTCGCCGCGTAGGCGCACAGGCGCGTAAGCGGTAGGCGCCCGTAGTGGTGGTCTTGTAGTCGTGGTTGTGGTTGTGGGGCAGCTGGTCTAGATGCCGGCGCTCCTGTTCGTCTTCTTGACGGGCAGCGCGCGCTTGATCTCCTCGCGCAGGTCCTCGATCTTCGGGTAGCCGGCGTACTCACCGGTGAGCCGGTACATCTGGCGCAGCCGGTCCCACGTGCGGTGCGACGACGTCTCCCCCATCGACACCAGTGCAAGGCGTGCGTACCGGTCGGCCTGTTCCGGGTCGTCCGCGATGAAGCACGCGGAGGCCAGCGAGAGGTAGTCGAAGATCTTTGACCGCTGCCTGCCGCCCGCCCGGAGGTCGAGCGCCTGCTTGGCGTGCCGCTGTGCGGTGATCGCCGCCGAGGGGTCGTGCTCCGCGAGCGTCCGGAAGGCGAGGGCCTGCATACCGTGCATGTCCGCCTCGTCGAACATCTGCATCCAACTCGGCGGCGGGACATCGCCCTTGTCCGATACGAACAGTTCCTCCGCCTCCCCCAGTGTGCGCCGCATCGCCTGGCCGCGGCCCATGGCGGCCTGCGCCCAGGCCTCGATGGTGTGCAGCATGGCGCGGGTGCGGGGGAGCATCTCGTCGCCGGATCCGGACTTGGCGAGCTTCATCAGGTCGAGGGCGTCGTCGGGCTTTCCGAGGTGCACCATCTGGCGGGCCGCCCGCGAGAGGGCCTCACCCGCGCGGGGGCGGTCGCCGCCTTCGCGGGCCGCGTGGGCGGCGATGACGAAGTACTTCTGGGCGGTGGGTTCGAGGCCGACGTCGTGCGACATCCAGCCTGCGAGAACCGCCAGGTTGGCGGCTACGCCCCACAGCCGGCGCTGGAGGTGGTCGGGGTGGTGGTAGGCGAGCATGCCGCCCACCTCGTTGAGCTGGCCCACTACGGCCTTGCGCTGGAGGCCGCCACCACGGGCGGCGTCCCAGGCGCGGAACACTTCGACGGATCGCTCGAGCTCTTCGATCTCCTGCGACCCGATGGGGGCGGCCTCGTAGCGGTCGTACCCAGCGGGGTCGGCGTGCAGGGGATCGTCGGTGCGTGGAGCGTCGGCCGTCAGAGCGGGGTCGGTGTGCAGCCAGTCGTGCATGGCGCTGCTGAGTGCGGAGCCTGCGGCGAGCGCGGCGCCCGCGCCCACCAAGCCGCGGCGGTTGAGCATGAGGTCCATTCCCGTGAATTCGGTGAGGACCGCTGCCGTCCGTTCGGGCGCCCACGGAAGACCGTCGGGATTCTTCACGTTCCTGACGTCTCGCCGTTTCCCCGTGCGCCCGTGCCGGTCGAACCCGAGGTCCTCGATGGTCACGACACGGCCGAGTCGCTCGGTGAACAGAGCTGCCAGCACTTTGGGCACGGGATCGCGTGGGGCTTCCCCCATGTCGATCCAGCGTCGTACGCGCGAGGTGTCGGTGGCCAGCTGCGGGTGGCCCATGGCCGCCGCCTGCCGGTTCACCAGTCTCGCGAGTTCGCCCTTGGACCAGCCGGCGAGGCCGAAAAGGTCTGCCAGGCGGGTGTTGGGTTCTCCGGTCACTTCAAGCCCCCAGGTTCTCGGCTGATTTCGACAGTAGCCCCGTGTCAGATGCGCCGGGGATATTCGCCAGGGTTCGCCAGGGTCCGCCACATGGTGTGCCACCCGCAGACGGGTGTCAGGTAAGAAAGCGCCACCCCGTTCCGGCGACCGGCCGGCATTCCCCAGGGTGTTGACCGGTTGCCGGGGCGGGTGGCGCACGTGACACGTAACTCGTCGGCGCGCGAAGGGATCTGTCCCCATGTACACAGCATCGTCCTCCGTGTCCGCCCCGCCTCGGCCGTACCGTCCAGTGGCGACGGGCAGCGGACCGTACCTCGACCCCAACCACGCCGGCGGAGCGTCACTCGGCACGGGCCGGGCCCGGCGCGCGGCGGCAGGGCCGGGTTCCCAACCGCTCAGCGGGAGACTCGACTTGTCCGGCCCCCAGGGCGCGCAGCTGAGGAAGGCCATTGCCTCGGTGCACCGGATCTGCCCGGAGTTCAATCCGGTACAGGTGCTGCGCCGCAGTGGACGTTCCGTACTGCTCGTCGGCACCACAGGCCGCGCGACCGCGGTCGCGAAGTGCTTACTGGATCACTCGCCCGCGTGGGCGGAGAGGTTCCAGCACGAAATAGCTGCCTACCGCGCCTTCGTCCGGCACCGCCCACCCGTGCGCGTGCCACGGCTGATTGCCGCGGACCCCGACCACTGCACCCTGGTCATCGAGCGGATGCCCGGCCGGGCCGCGGCTCTCACCCGGCATCCGGCGGAGGCTCCGCCGCGCGCCGATCTGCGGGCCGTGCTCGGCGCGGTCACGCGGGTCAACGCGTGGCGGCCGCCGCCCGGCATCTTCGAGGCGCCGCTCGACTACGCCTCACGGATCTCCCGGTACCACGCGCTGGGCCTGCTCACCGACCGGGATCTGGGGGATCTGCAGAAGCTCCTCCACGGGGTCGCGCACGCGGCCGGCGGCCGCCAGAGCATGGGCCAGTTCTGTCACGGCGACGCGCTGCTCTCCAACATCCTCATGTCGCCGGCCGGTCCCGTACTGGTCGACTGGGAGCACGCCGGCTGGTACTTGCCGGGGTACGACCTGGCGACACTGTGGGCGGTGCTGGGTGACGCTCCGGCTGCGCGGCGGCAGATCAGTCAGCTGGCGCAGGCGCCGGGCACGGCCTCGCGGGACGCGTTCCTGGTGAACCTGATGCTCGTACTGACGCGGGAGATCCGTACGTACGAGACCGCTGTCCAGCGCACCATGCGCGAGGCCCCACCCGTGGGCGGGGCGACGGGGCAGGTGCCGGCGGGTGGCGTGTCGACCGGTGAGGAGCAGCGGCTGCTGCTGCGGCGGCTGCACGACGACTGCGCGATGGCCCGGCGGGCGGTTCGCGCGGCTGTCGGCACCCGCTGACGAATTGGACAAAAGAGGGGGAACGCACTGGCCCACCCGGTGATCGTCAACCGGGTGGGCCAGTGGCATGGGCCAGCGCTGTGGCCGGTGGCCATGAGCGTACGGCTGAAGTCGGAGCGCATGAGGGTGATGTCCTGAGGCCGGTGGCGGGTGGGCTTCGGCACAATGGGCGGTGTCACCCGCCCGCGTGCCGAAGCCGCGGCACCGGGCGCCGGCGACGGAGGCTCGCAGTACCCGGCCGGAAGGAAGCACGATGAGCACGGACGGCAACACCGCGTACGGGAAGAAGACCTTCAAGCGGTCGAAGAGCCACTTCGCGGACCGCGTCACGGCCAACGGCAGGGACGGCTGGCCCGTCGAGGCGGGCCGCTACCGACTCGTGGTGAGCCGCGCCTGCCCCTGGGCGAGCCGGGCGGTGGTCTCGCGGCGGCTGCTCGGCCTGGAGGACGCCGTTTCCCTCGCCGTCGCGGATCCGGTCCAGGACGACCGGAGCTGGCGGTTCACCCTCGATGCCGGGGGCCGCGACCCCGTACTGGGCATCCGCTACCTCGGCGAGGCCTACGACGCGCGGGAGAAGGGCTACCCCGGAGGGGTGAGTGTCCCGGCGCTCGTGGACGTACCGAGCGGCAAACTGGTCACCAACGACTACCAGCGGATCACGCTGGACTTCGCCACCGAGTGGACGGCGTTGCACCGGCCGGGTGCGCCCGATCTCTACCCGAAGCCGCTGCGCGGGGAGATCGACGAGGTCATGGAAGGCGTCTACCGCGACATCAACAACGGGGTGTACCGGGCGGGCTTCGCGACGGACCAGCGTGAGTACGAGGACGCCTGCCGGGACGTGTTCCGGCGGCTCGGCCTGCTGTCGCAGCGGCTCGCGGACCGCCGTTATCTCGTCGGGGACACCATCACGGAGGCGGACATCCGGCTCTTCACGACGCTCGTGCGGTTCGACGCGGTCTACCACGGACATTTCAAGTGCAACCAGTGGAAGCTGACCGAGGACCCTGTGCTGTGGGCGTACGCGCGGGACCTTTACCAGACGCCCGGTTTCGGGGACACCGTCGACTTCGACCACATCAAGCGCCATTACTACCAGGTGCACACCGGCATCAACCCGACCGGGATCGTGCCGCTGGGGCCGGATCTGTCCGGGTGGCTGACCCCGCATCACCGGGAGGAACTGGGCGGGCGTCCGTTCGGTGACGGTACGCCGCCGGGACCGGTGCCGGCGGCCGAGCGGGTCCCGGCGGCGGGCCGGCCGTAACCGATTCCCGCGGAGCTTTGGCGCGGGGTGGGGAAAGAGCGCACTTGCCGTACTTGGACGTGCGCCCAGGGTGGCTCCGGGGGAAGCTGGACGCCCCTGCTGACCCGGTGCGTACGAGAGGTGCCGATGGATCCCGTCGAGGCGCTGGAACGGATCGCGTTCCTGCTGGAACGGGCCCAGGCCCCCACCTATCGCGTACGCGCGTTCCGCACGGCCGCCGCCGCCGTCGCCGCGCTCCCCGAGGGGGAGGCGGAGAGCCGCGCGGCCGCCGGCTCGCTGGAGACGCTCAAGGGCGTCGGGCCGAAGACCGCGCAGGTGGTGCGCGAGGCGCTGGCGGGCGGGATGCCCGCCTATCTGAAGCGGCTGGAGGAGGAGAGCGCAGGGCCGCGGACCGAAGGCGGTGAGCACCTGCGTGCGCTGCTGCGCGGAGACTGCCATCTGCACTCGGACTGGTCGGACGGCGGAAGCCCCATCGAGGAGATGGGGCGTACGGCGGCCGCCCTGGGCCACGAGTGGGCGGTTCTCACCGACCACTCCCCCCACCTGACCGTCGCCGGCGGGCTGTCCCCCGAACGGCTGCGCGAGCAGCTCGATGTGGTGGCGGAACTCAACGAGCGCTGGGCCCCGTTCCGCCTTCTCACGGGCATCGAGTGCGACATCCTCCTCGACGGTTCGCTGGATCAGGAACCCGAGCTGCTGGACCAGCTCGACATCGTGGTGGTGTCCGTGCACTCCAAGCTGCGCATGGACGCCGCCGCGATGACCCGCCGCATGGTCGCCGCCGTGAGCAATCCGCACGCGGACATCCTCGGGCACTGCACGGGCCGGCTGCTCAGCGGGCGCGGGCGTCCCGAGTCGCAGTTCGACGCCGACGAGGTCTTCGCCGCCTGCGCGGCCTCGGGCACCGCCGTGGAGATCAACAGCCGGCCCGAGCGTCTCGATCCGCCCCGGCGGCTGCTGCGCCGGGCCGTTGACGCGGGCGTGCTGTTCTCGGTCGACACCGACGCGCACGCGCCCGGTCAGCTCGACTGGCAGATCTACGGGTGCGCGAGGGCCGAGGAGTGCGGGGTGCCGCCCGAACGTGTCGTGAACACCTGGGCCATGGACGACCTCCTGGCGTGGGCCCGTACGGGCGAGTCACCGTCCGGTGCCTGAACCGGCGCGTGCTGGGGCAGACGAGGAGAGAGTGCGTGAACGCGAACCACCAGGAGGCCTCATGAGCACCGAAACATGGATGCTGCTCGTCGGCGCCGTCGTCCTGGTGGTGGCGACGCTGGCCGTGGCGGTGTTCGTTCTCATACGGCTGGTGCGCGCCCGCCGGGGTCTGCGAGCGGCGGGACTGCCGGAAGGGCGCCCGTGGGTCTTCTGGGCCGCTGTCGCCTACCTCGTGCTGCCGACGGATCTTGTGCCGGACCCGGTATACCTCGACGACATCGGCGTGCTGGTGCTGGCCCTGAAGTCGCTGCGCACGGACCGCGATGTGACCTGACGGCAATGTGACCTGACGGTGATTTTGTTCGCCCGGCGCGGTCATTGGTTCACACCACTGACGCTCCGCAGGCCCGTTCCCCACCCGCCGCGAAACTCGCCCCACCCGCCCCGGCGTGCTGAATCCGCGCGGTGCGTGCCTCATTGACGGATCGTCCGGGACCCGGTAGCCCTGTACTCGCTCGCGTACCGCCCGTCTCTGGAGGCCGCAGTGCGAGGATCCGTCACGTCACCGTCCACGAACGGCGCGCGCAGACGCGTATGGCGGGCGGGAGGTCTCGTGGCGTCGGCGGCGCTGGTGCTGCCGCTGCTGTCGGCCGGCCCTTCCGCCACCGCCGAGCGGTCCGCGCGGCCCGGTTCCGGCGGGTTGCAGCGCGATTTCGCGGCGGCCGCCGCGCAGTACCGGGTGCCGCCGAGTGTGCTGCTCGGTGTGTCGTATCTGCAGTCCCGCTGGGACGCGCACGGCGGTGCGCCGAGCGTGACCGGCGGCTACGGCCCGATGCACCTCACCGACGCCGCGACGGCCCTCGAAGAGGCGCCGCACCACTCGGACTCCGGAGAAGACCCGCGCGGCGACGACTCCCGGCCCGCGCGGACCGGTGGTGAGGCCGAGCTGCCGAAGGCGTCCGGACTCCCCGCCCGGCTGAAGACCCTGGAGCGGGCCGCCGCCCTCACCGGGCTGCCGGACGAGCAGTTGCGGCACAGCCCTTCGGCGAACGTCCGGGGCGGGGCGGCGCTCGTGGCCGCCGCGCAGAAGCAGCTCGGACGACCGCTGAGCACGGACCCGGCCGACTGGTACGGCGCGGTCGCCCTCTTCTCCGGAGCCGACGACACGGCGACCGCGACGACGTACGCCAATGACGTGTACGACGTGATCCGGGCGGGTGAGCGGCGAACGACCGACAGCGGACAGGAGGTCTCGCTGCCCGGCGCCCCGGAGCTCGTGCCCGACCGGACGCGGGTCGCGGACCTGGGTCTGCGGACCGTCGGTGCCGGGCTCGCCGAGTGTCCGAGGACGGTGGCGTGCGAGTGGATTCCCGCCCCGTACGAGGAGTTCGGGGACGGCGACTACGGCAACCACGACAAGGGCGGCCGGCCCATGAGCCAGGGGATCGACTACATCGTCGTCCACGACACCGAGGCCACCTGGGAGACGACGCTGAAGCTGGTCCAGAATCCACAGTACGTGTCCTGGCAGTACTCGCTGCGTTCGTCGGACGGGCACATCGCGCAGCACGTACCGCTCAAGGACGTGGCCTGGCACGCGGGCAACTGGTACATCAACTCCAAGTCCGTGGGACTGGAGCACGAGGGTTTCCTGACCTCGCCGGACGCCTGGTACACCGAGGCGATGTACCGCACGTCGGCGCGGCTGGTGAAGTACCTGGCGAAGCGGTACGGCATCCCGCTCGACCGGCAGCACATCCTGGGCCACGACAACGTCCCCGGCCCGGTCACCGCGAACATCCGCGGCATGCACACCGACCCGGGCCCGTACTGGGACTGGGCGCACTACTTCAGGCTGCTCGGCCGGCCTTTCACCCCGACGGCCGGTCCGGACAGCGGTGTGGTGACGATCCGGCCCGAGTACCTCAGGCACCAGCCGCTCTACACGGGCTGCGTGAAGGCCGGTCAGCCGTGCGCCCCGCACGGCTCGGGCGCGGTCCGGCTGCACACCGGGCCGGACGCCGACGCTCCGCTGGTGAAGGACATCGGGCTGCGCCCCGGCGGCGAGGACTCGACGACCGGCGTCAACGACACCGGCGCCCGCGCCTCGACTGGGCAGCAGTACGCCGTCGCCGAGCGCAGGGGCGAGTGGACCGCGATCTGGTATCTCGGGCAGAAGGCCTGGTTCCACAATCCGCGCACGCAGCCGACCGCGGTGAACGCGCGGGGGCTGCTGCTGACGCCGAGGGACGGCGCCGCCGACGTGCCGGTGTACGGGCGGGCGTATCCGGAGGCGGCGGCGTACGCAGGGACGTCCGTACCGGTGCAGGCTCTCTCGCCGCTGCCGTACAAGCTGCTCGCGGGCCAGCGCTATGTGATGGGTGACCGTACACCGGGCGAGTACTTCTTCGCGCCGACGTTCGAAACCGCGGGACACCGGGTGATCCGCGGCAAGGAGGCGTACTACGAGATCCAGTTCGGGCACCGGGTGGCCTATGTGAAGGCCTCTGACGTGCGCGTACTCACCTCGTAGGAAGGACGGGGGAGAAAACGGGGCGCCATCGGCCACGACCGGCGATGGCGCCCTTTTGTGTGACTGATCAGCGTGTGGCGTGGGCCGTACGGGCGACGGGTAGGGCTGGGCCGGAATTGACCGGTCCGCGCCGCGGTGGGGGCGCGGACGTCATGGAAAGGCCGGACGTACATGGCACAGCAGCCCTTCACCTTGCCGGACTTCTACGTTCCGTATCCGGCGCGGCTCAATCCTCACGTCGACGAGGCGCGCCGGCACACGAGGGAGTGGGCGCGCCGGATGCGGATGCTGGAAGGCTCCGGCATCTGGGAGGAGCGCGACCTCGAAGCCCATGACTACGCACTGCTCTGCGCGTACACCCATCCCGACTGCTCGGCCGAAGTGCTGGCGCTGGTCACCGACTGGTACGTGTGGGTCTTCTTCTTCGACGACCACTTCCTGGAGACCTTCAAGCGGACGCTGGACCGGGAGGGCGGGAAGCGCTACCTCGACCGGCTGCCGGCGTTCATGCCGATGGATCTGGCGGACGGTACGCCGGAGCCGGAGAATCCGGTCGAGGCGGGGCTCGCGGACCTGTGGGCGCGGACCGTGCCGAGCATGACCGGTGCGTGGCGGGAGCGGTTTGCCGAGTCGACCAGGAACCTGCTCAACGAATCCCTGTGGGAACTCTCCAACATGGACAAAGGGCGGATCGCCAACCCCGTCGAGTACATCGAGATGCGCCGGAAGGTCGGCGGGGCGCCGTGGTCGGCGGGGATCGTCGAGTTCGCGGCGAGCGCGGAGGTCCCGGCGTCGGTGGCCCACTCGCGGCCGCTCGGTGTGCTGCGCGACGCGTTCTCGGACGCGGTGCATCTGCGCAACGACCTCTTCTCGTACCAGCGCGAGGTCGAGGACGAGCAGGAGAACAGCAACGGTGTACTGGTCCTGGAGCACTTCCTGGGGTGTACGACACAGGAGGCGGCCGAGGCCGTCAACGATCTGCTGACGTCGCGGCTCCAGCAGTTCGAGCACACCGCGCTCACCGAAGTCGGGCCGCTGTGCGCCGAGAAGGGGCTGAGCCCCGCCGAGACCGCCGCCGTACTGGCGTACACGAAGGGTCTCCAGGACTGGCAGTCGGGCGGGCACGAGTGGCACATGCGATCGAGCCGGTACATGAACGGGGGCGGGGCGGCGGCCGGGCCCGCCGAGAGCGGCTGGGGGATGGCGGCGGCGACGGTTCGCCTCACCCCGCGGGCCGAGGCGGCGCGCCTGCGCAAGCACAGCCATGTGCCGTATCAGCACGTCGGTCCGTCCATCGTGCCCGACCTGGACTTGCCGTACGGGCTCACGCTCAGCCCGCACCTGGCGGGCGCGCGGGACCGGAACATCGAGTGGGCGCGGCGGATGGGGATGCTGGAGCCGCAGCCGGGGCGGCCGGGGTCGGGCGTCTGGGACGAGCGGCGGGCGCGCAACATCGACCTGCCGCTCTGCTCGGCGGGCCTGCATCCGGAAGCGACACCGCAGGAGCTGGACCTGTCGTCGAACTGGCTGACCTGGGGGACGTACGGCGACGACCTCTACCCCGTGATCTACGGGCGCACCCGCGACCTGGCCGGGGCGCACGCGGCGAACGAGCGGCTGCGGCTGTTCATGCCGCTGGACGGTGAGCCCACGCCGGAGCCGTCCGACGCGATGGAGCGGGGGCTCGCCGACCTGTGGGAACGGACGGCCGGGCCGATGGACGACGCTTCACGGCGTACGTTCCGCAAGTCGGTCGAGGACATGATCGCGAGCTGGGAGTGGGAGCTGGCGAACCAGGCGCAGCACCGCGTTCCCGACCCGGTCGACTACATCGAGATGCGGCGGTTCACCTTCGGCGCGGACATGACGATGCGGCTGTGCCGACTCTCGCACGGGGACCGGGTGCCCGACGACGTCTACCGGAGCGGGCCGATCCGCTCGCTGGAGAACTCCGCGGTCGATTACGCCACGCTGATCAACGATCTCTTCTCGTACCAGAAGGAGATCGAGTACGAGGGCGAGGTGCACAACCTCGTCCTGGTCGTGCAGAACTTCTTCGGGGTGGACTATCCGACGGGCGTCGACATGGTGCACGAGCTGATGAAGGGGCGGATGGAGCAGTTCCAGCATGTCATCGAGGCCGAACTGCCCGTCCTCTACGAGGACTTCGCGCTGGACGCCGAGGCGCGGGAGATCCTCGACGGCTATGTGCGTGAGCTCCAGAACTGGCTGGCCGGGATCCTCAACTGGCACCACGAATGCGTCCGTTACCACGACGAGGACCTGCGGGGCGGCACCGGCGGCGCCCCGTGGCACCTGACCGGCCCGACAGGGCTGGGGACTTCGGCCGCCCGGATCGTCACCCTGCTGGGGCGGCCGGCCGCGGCGCACGCGTAGCACTGTGCGACGCCGGTGAACGGGCCGACGCGTACGGCCTGTTCACCGGCCGGGGGGCGTCGTCAGCGCCGTACGTCGATGCCCGCCTGGCCGAAGGTGGCGGGCACCGGCAGGTTGTCGAGCCGGCCGACCGGCCAGGCGACCACCACGGCGCGCCCCACCACGTCGTCCACGGGCACCATGCCGGCGCCGGGCTCGTGCTGGTGGTAGCGGGAGTCGCCGGATGCCTGCCGGTGATCGCCCATCACCCAGAGGTGGCCGCTGGGCACCGTGACCTTGAACTGTCCGCCCGGGTCAGTGGTGCATGCCGTGTTGCCGGGGAAGACGTACGGCTCGTCGAGTGCCTTGCCGTTGACCTTGAGCGGGCCGGCGCCGCCGCACTCCACGGTGTCGCCGCCGACTCCGACGACCCGCTTGATCAGGTCCTTGTCCTCGGCGGACGGCATCAGTCCGATGAAGCCGAGCGCTTTTTTAACGGCGTTGGTCCGCGGGGCCGGCTCGTTCTTCAGCCACTCGCCCGGGTCGTGGAAGACGACGACCTCGCCGCGCTCCGGCTCGGAGCCGAACCACGGGGTCAGCTTGTCGACGAGGACCCGGTCGCCCTTCTGGAGGGTGTTCTGCATGGAGTCCGAGGGGATGGAGAACGCCTGCAGCAGGAACGTCTTCACCAGCAGCGCCAGCAGCAGCGCGATCACCACGAGGAGCGGGATCTCCTGCCAGAAGGGGCGCTGCTTCCTCACCTTCGGATACCGCGTTTCCGGTTCCCCGACCGCCACGTCCACATCTCCCACAACCACTCCTCGCCTCACAGGGACTGCTCAGCCCTGCTGGAACAGCTCCGCGGGCAGGGGCTTCAGCAGCGCGTACAGGTCGTCGGTGATCGGCCGGTCCCAGCTCGCGATGGTGACGAGCACATGGTCGCTGCGGTCGAACTGTACGCAGGAGATGCGGGTTTCGGAGAGTTTGATCCGGCGCACGATCAGGAGGTTGTCGCCCTGCATGACCGGCATGTCCTCGCTGCCGGTCACCGTGACGGGCTCGTCGTTCTCGAGCGCCAGGAGAAGCTGCGCCACCTCGAAGGGCACCTGGCCCTCCTCCAGCTCCCTGGCGGGCGAACCCTCCGGCAGGTTGCCGATGATCATCGCGGGGCCGCGGCCGCCGAAGAGGTCGTAGCGCAGGAAGACACCCTGGCAGCGGCCGTCGGGCGCGGGCAGCAGGCCCGCCCCGAGGTTGCCCGGCCAGTCGCCCGGGTCCATGGCCAGGACATCGAATTCCGGGCCCGCGGGCGTGGCGGAGGGGCGGCGGCGGAGGAAGGACATGTCGCCATGGTACGTGGCCCGGACGGCCTTCCGGCGTCAGGGGCGGCCCCGTGCGCGGGGCCGCTCCCGGCCCCGGTCCCCGGTCGCCGTACGGATCGGTTCCAGTCCGTACGACGGTCGGGGCGACGGGGCGAAAAGCCCAGTCCGGCCTCTAGGTCAGGTCGAAGGCGCCGTTGCGCGCGTTCACGACGAAGGCGCGCCACTCGGCCGGGTTGAAGATCAGTGGGCTGCCGGGTGCGGTGGCGTTGCGCATGGCGATGAAGCCCTCGACGAACGCGATCTGAACGTCGCCCGCCCCCTGACTGCCCGACTGCCAGTCCGCTTTGCTCAGGTCCAGTTCCGGCTTGTCCCAGCCCGTAACCCGCCGCGCGGTGATGCTCTCGGCCACGTCCCTGCTCCTCCCGGTTCGTCGTCCGCCGGTCAGCCTAGCGATCGTCTCCGGTGACGGACAGGCCGCGACGGGAGGGCGGCGAGCCGTCCGTTGTGCCGGGCCTCTCAGCCGGGGGGCGGTTCGGTGCCGACCAGCCACATGGAGAAGAACTGCGCGCCGCCGCCGTAGGCGTGGCCGAGGGCCCTGCGGGCGCCGTCGACCTGGTGTTCTCCGGCCTGGCCGCGCACCTGCAGGGCGGCCTCGGCGAAGCGGATCATGCCGGAGGCGCCGATGGGGTTGGTGGACAGGACGCCGCCGGACGGGTTGACGGGCAGGTCGCCGTCGAGCTCGGTGACGCCGGACTCGGTGAGCTTCCAGCCCTCTCCCTCGGCGGCGAATCCCAGGTTCTCCAGCCACATCGGCTCGTACCAGGAGAACGGCACGTACATCTCGACGGCGTCGATCTCCCGGCGCGGATCGGTGATGCCCGCCTGCCGGTAGACGTCGGCGGCGCAGTCCCTGCCGGCCCGCGGGGAGACGAAGTCCTTGCCGGCGAAGAGGGTGGGTTCGCTTCGCATGGCGCCGCCGTGCACCCAGGCGGGCGGGTGCGGCGCGCGGGCGGCGCCCGTACGGCCCGTGAGGATCATCGCGCAGGCCCCGTCGGAGGAGGGGCAGGTCTCGGAGTAGCGGACCGGGTCCCAGAGCATGGGCGACGCCTGGACCTTCTCCAGGGTGATGTCGTGCTCGTGGAGGTGGGCGTACGGGTTCTTGAGCGCGTTGCGGCGGTCCTTGTACGCGACGACGGAGCCCACGGTGTCGGGTGCGCCGCTGCGGCGCATGTACGCCCGTATGTGCGGGGCGAAGAAGCCGCCGGCCCCGGCGAGCAGGGGCTGCTGGAACGGGACGGGCAGGGACAGGCCCCACATCGCGTTCGACTCGGACTGCTTTTCGAAGGCGAGGGTGAGGACCGTGCCGTGGACGCGGGCGGTGATCAGGTTCGCGGCGACGAGGGCGGTGGATCCGCCGACGGAGCCCGCCGTGTGGACGCGGAGCATGGGTTTGCCGACGGCTCCCAGCGCGTCGGCCAGGTAGAGCTCCGGCATCATCACGCCCTCGAAGAAGTCGGGGGCCTTGCCGATGACGACGGCGTCGATGCCGGCCCAGGTCAGCTGGGCGTCGTCGAGGGCCCGCTGGGCTGCTTCGCGCACGAGCCCGGCGATCGAGACGTCCCTGCGGGCGGCGACGTGCTTGGTCTGGCCGATGCCCACGACCGCTACGGGCTCCTTGCCCGTGACTGTCCCGCTCATGACTCCCCCTCCAGGACGGCGACGAGGTTCTGCTGCAGGCAGGGCCCCGAGGTGGCGTGCGCGAGCGCGCGGTCGGACGCGCCGCGGTGGATACGGGCCGCCGCCTCGCCGATCCTGATGAGCCCGGCCGCCATGACGGGGTTGGCGGCGAGCGCCCCGCCGGACGGGTTGACGTTCACGTCGTCACCGAGGCGCAGCGCCTTGCGCAGGACGACCTCCTGCGAGGTGAAGGGCGCGTGCAGCTCGGCGGTGTCCACGAAGGGGGCACCTCCCATGCCCTTTAGGCCATGGGGGATTTCGAAGGCCCCGGCCCGCTCGGCGGCCTGCCGGGCCGACGGGGAGTCGGTGAGATCGCGTACGCCCAGGCTGTGCGCCTCGATGCGGTGGTCCATGCCACGGATCCAGGCGGGGCGCGCGCACAGCCCGCGCGCGGTGTCGCCGGCCGCCAGGATCACCGCTGCCGCGCCGTCCGTCACGGGCGGGCAGTCGCCCGTACGCAGCGGCTGTACGAGGTAGTCGCCGGCCGGGACGGGCCCGCTGAGCTGGGCGTGCGGATTGGCCGCGGCGGCGGTGCGGCTGCGGGCCGCGACCGCCGCGAGGGCGGGTTCGTCGGTGTCGCCCGCGTCGATCAGGGCCTGCGCCTGGAGCGCGGCCAGGGACACGGAGTCGGGCCAGAGGGGGGCGACGTAATACGGGTCGAGCTGGCGGGTGAGGACGTCGCGGATCTCGCCGGGTGAGGTCTTGCCGTACGCGTAGACGAGCGCGGTGTCCGCCTCGCCGGTCAGGAGCTTGACCCAGGCCTCGTAGAGCGCCCAGGCGCCGTCCATCTCCACATGGGACTCGGAGATCGGGGGCCAGGCGCCGACGCCGTCGAGGGCCATGGTGAAGGAGAAGGCGCGGCCCGCGAGGTAGTCGCTCGAACCGGAGCAGGTGAAGCCGATATCGCTGGTCTTCAGTCCTGTCTGCCCGAGGACGTCGTGCAGCACCGGCATCAGCATCTCGACTTCGGACAGCTCGTCGGTGCGCCGCCGGTGACCGGTCTGCGCGAAGGCGACGATCGCGATCTCGCGCATCAGATCAGCTCCTTGTACGCGTCGTAGTCGGCGTCCGGTTCGCCGGTGGGCCGGTAGTGGTCGGGGTAGCGGCCGCCCTCGGTCCACACCGGTTCGACGCGCAGCCCCATGCGCACCTGGTCGTACGGGATGCCGCCGATCCGGCCGTGCAGGGCGAGGTCGGCGCCGTCGAGTGCGATGTGCGCGTAGACGTACGGGACTTCGATGTCGAGGTTGCGCGCCTTGAGGTTGACGATGCAGAAGGTGGTGACGGTGCCGCGGGGGCCGACCTCGACGCGTTCGGCGGTCGCGATGCCGCAGGTGGGGCAGGCGCCGCGGGGCGGGACGTACACCTTGCGGCAGGAGGGGCAGCGTTCGCCGACGGTGCGCCGCTCGGCGAGCGCGTTGATGTAGTCGGTGGGGGCGCGGCCGGGGCTGTACGTGTAGTCGAGGCGGGCGGGGGTGGTGATGCCGGTGACGGGATCGGCGAACCGGCCGTCGTGCGGGGCCGCCGCGCCGCTGTCCTCGCGCTCGCAGGGTTCGAAGCAGGCGATGTCGGTGATGGCGCCCGTGGGTTCGGCGGCCCAGCGGATACGGACGCGCATGCCGGTGCGTACCGCGTCGGGGCCCGGCGCGTCCAGTACGTGCAGGAGGGCGGTGGCGGCGCCGTCGAGCTTCACCAGCACCCAGGCGAACGGCGTGCGCAGCGGCTGGTCGCGGCGCGGGGCCGGGTTCCAGGCCCAGGTGGTGACGGTGCCGGTCGGGGCGACCTCGACCAGGTCGCGGATCTCTTCGGCGGTGACCGGGTCGTACTCGACGGGCGGCACGAGCACTCCGCCGCCGGCGGTCTTCACACCGAGGACAGTGCGCTCGCGCAGGCCGGTGAGGAAGGCGCTCTGCACGGGGCCGAGGGAACGGGTGAAGGGGAATTCGACAACGAGCGGGGCACGCAGCACGTCCGGTGAGGGGGCGGCAGTCATGGGCAAAGCTCCATTCTCCGTGGCGCGCGGGGTCGTCTCCGGCGGATGCCGGTGGAGGTCGGGCGGCTTGGCCGGCGCGGTGGCCGCACGGTCATGCCCGCCGGTAGACGGGCGGGCGTTTCCCGGCGAAGGCGCGGGAGCCCTCCTTGGCGTCGGCGGTGTCGAAGACGGGCCAGCCGCGCACGAGTTCGGCCGCGAGGCCGTCCGTCTCGGTCATCTCCGCCGTCTCGTACACCGACGCCTTGACCGCCTCGACGGCGAGCGGGCCACAGGCGTTGATCTGCTCGGCGATGGCGAGGGCCTTGTCGAGGGCGGTGCCGTCGGGGACGACGTGGCCGACGAGCCCGATGCGTTCGGCTTCCGGCGCCGAGTACGGGCGGCCGGTGAGCAGCATCTCCAGGGCGTGCGTACGCGGGATCTGGCGTGGCAGGCGTACGGTCGAGCCGCCGATGGGGAACAGGCCCCTCCTGACCTCGAAGAGGCCGAAGGTGGCGCTCCGGGCCGCGACGCGGATGTCGGTGCCCTGGAGCATCTCCGTACCGCCGGCGACGCAGTACCCCTCGACGGCGGCCACGACAGGTTTACGGGGGCGGTGGTGGCGGAGCATCGCCTTCCAGTGGAGGTCGGGGTCGGCTTTCATGCGGTCGCGGTACTGATCGCCGCCGCCCATCCCGGTGTCGCCCGCGAGGGCCTTGAGGTCCATGCCCGCGCAGAAGTCGCCGCCCGCGCCGGTCAGTACGACGGAGCGGATCTCGTCGTCCGCGTCGGCGGCGAGCCAGCCGTCGTACAGCCCTACCAGCATCGGCAGCGACAGCGCGTTCTTCGCCTCCGGCCTGTTCAAGGTGAGGACCAGCGTGGCGCCTTCGCGCTCCACGGCGATGTGTTCCGTACCACCCATTGACTGCCTCCCGTCTCAGGAACGAGAACAGGTTGCAGTAGGGCGGCGCCCACTTCAATAGTTTTCTGACACCTAGTCAGTTTTATTGGGTCCGACCTCTTCCCACTTGTGGCGGGCTTTGCTCTGATGACCGTCGAGCACACCGCAGCCCGGTCAGGAGGAACGGTGGAGTACAACCTTGCCGACCTGTTCGAGTCGGTCGTCGACGCGGTCCCGGACCGTGAGGCGCTCGTGTACGTCGATCATCCCGGTACGGGCGCGGAGCGCAGGCTCACATACGCCGAGCTGGACGCGGCGGCCAACCGCGTCGCCCACCACCTCGTCGGCGCGGGCGTGAAGCCGGGCGAGCATCTGGGGCTGCACCTCTACAACGGCATCGAGTACCTCCAGACCGTGCTGGGCTGCCTCAAGGCGCGCGTCGTCCCCGTCAATGTCAACTACCGCTACGTGGCGGAGGAGCTGGTCCACCTCTACCGCGACGCCGACCTGGTGGCGCTGGTCTTCGACGCCGAGTTCACGGAGCGCGTCGCGGCCGCCCTGCCCCGGACGGACAAGCTCCGGCATCTCGTACGGGTGGGTACGCCCCCCGGCGGCGCGCCGGAGCCCGCGATCCCACCGGTACCGTTCGCGGAGGCCGAGGCGGGCGGGGCGGCCGGGCGGGGATTCGGGCCGCGCTCGGCCGACGACCAGTTCATCATCTACACCGGCGGTACGACCGGCATGCCGAAGGGTGTGATGTGGCGGCAGGAGGACCTGTTCTTCGCCGGGCTCGGCGGCGGCGCGCCGACCGGTGAGCCGGTCAAATCCCCGCAGGAGCTGACGGAGCGGGTGGCGGCAGGGGGCGACGGGATCACCTTCTTCCCCACTCCCCCGCTGATGCACGGCACGTCGACGCTCACCGCGTTCATCGGGTTCTTCTTCGGCCAGCGGGTCGTCGTCCACCGCAAGTTCGTGCCGCACGAGGTGCTCCGTACGATCGAGAAGGAGAAGGTCACCAGCGTGTCGCTGGTCGGGGACGCGATGCTGCGGCCGCTCATCGACGCACTGAGCGGGCCGATGAAGGGCACCGACTGCTCGTCGCTGTTCAGCGTCTCCTCGTCGGGCGCGATCATGTCGGAGACGGTGCGCGAGCAGTTCCAGGCGCTGGTGCCCAATGCGATGCTGCTGAACAACTTCGGGTCGTCGGAGTCCGGCTTCAACGGCACGGCGACGGACGACTCGGGTCCCGGCAGGGGCTTCAGGCTGCGCGTCAACTGCCGTACCGCCGTGGTCGATCCGGCGACGTACGCTCCGGTCGCGCCAGGCGAGGTGGGCCGCATCGCGCAGCGCGGGCATGTCCCACTGGGCTACTACAACGACCCCGCGAAGACCGCCGAGACCTTCTTCGAGGCGGACGGCGAACGGTGGGTGCTGCTGGGAGACATGGCGACGGTGGACGAGAACGGCATCGTCACCGTGTTCGGCCGGGGCTCGCAGTGCATCAACACGGGCGGCGAGAAGGTGTACCCGGAAGAGGTCGAGCAGGCGCTCAAGTCCCATCCGGATGTGTACGACGCACTGGTCGTCGGGGTACCGGACGACAAGTGGGGCAACCGGGTGGCAGCCGTGGTGCAGGTGCGCGAGGGCGCGAAAGCGCCGGGCCTCGACGCCATCCAGGCACACTGCCGGTCCCGGCTCGCGGGATACAAGATTCCCCGGCAGCTGGTGATAGCCACGGAGATACAGCGCTCACCGAGCGGCAAGGCGGACTACCGGTGGGCCCGTTCGGTCGCGGCGGGCTCCGGCGGCCGTTAGCCGGCCGCCGGTCCGCCTCCGCGTCACCGCGCCCGGTGGCGGCGGCGCGTCAGTCGCGGTCGACGTCCTCGCTCAGAATGTCGCCGGTCGCCGCGTCGATGTCGAACGTGGTCTTGTTCCAGTCGTCGGTGGTCACGACGTCGACGGACCAGATGACGTCACCGCTGTCGGTGTCGTCCAGTTCCATGGCGGTGACCGTGCCCTTCTTCCGGTCGGTGGCGGCCTTGGCCACCTGCTCCGGAGTCTGCTTGACCTTGGTGAGCCATTCGGCCCGCTCGCGCTTGTCGTCGGCGTCCTGACCCGGGTCCGTCCGGGACCGGATCACGTCGCCGGACGCGGCGTCGATGCGGACGGTGTGCTCCGTACCGTCCTTCTCGGAGACCTCAGCCACCCATACCGAGCCACCCGCACGCGGGCTGGGGCTCGGGCTCGGGCTGCCGTCGGGGCTCGCGGGGCTCGCGGTGGCGGCGCCGCCGGCCGAGCGCTTCAGCTCGATCGACAGCAGCGCACTGTCCGGCACCTCACCCACGGCCGTGGCGGCGGCCTTGTCGGCGGTGACCTTGGCGGTCGGGACCAAGGCCTTGCGCGCGGCCTGGTCCTCGGTGAGCCGGGGGGAGCCCGTGGGGCTCGGCGAGGTGGTCTGCCGCACCTCTGGCTGCCCGGCGGCGGCGCGGGGCGTCTTGGAGTCACCGCTGTTCCCGCAGCCGCTGACGAGCGCGGCGACGGCTACGGCGCAGAGGGCGGCGATACGGACGCGCCGGGCCTGCGGGACGGCGGCGCGGTACACATGAGTGGGCTGAAGGTTCATGACCGCACGATTAACCTCCCGGCCGCCCCGGCATGTCGTCCCACGCCAAGAGTCACCCGATCGCACGGCCGTTCGCCGCTCCTGCCGGGGCGGGGAAGCACGTGACGGTCCGGCAAGCCGGTTCACCGGCCGGGCGGGGAACCGAGCAGACGCGTGACCGCCCGCCCGAACACCAGACGGCCCGCCCGCTCGACCACCTTGTCGAACGCACGGGGAAGTCCCCGCAGCCGCAGGTCCTCGGTCCAGACGACGAGGGCCCCGCCAGGAACCGGACGTACGCCGATCTCGGCCCATCCCAGCACCACCCCGCCCCGCTTCTCCAGCCGGCAGTGCCCGGCTCCCCCGGCCACCGGCGGGTCCCAGGCCACGACCTCCATCGGATCGGCGAAGCCGACGCGCCCGATGCCTGTGCGGGCCACGAGCACCGTCCCGGTGGCCGTCGGCGGTGGGGTGGTGACGGTGATACGGGTGAGCGGGACCTGGGCGGCGTGGTGTTCCCACACGGTCAGGCGCCGCCATGCCTCGTCGGCGGAGAGAGGTGTTCGGCGTTCGATACGGAAGAGGGCCACAGCCCGACCTTAAAAGGACTGCGGGGCGGTCGGCACCGTTGCAGGATGGGGGCATGCTGCTGGCCACACTCGCCCGGGTCTCGCTGGAGATCGCCTCGACGTCCGCCCGCTCGCGCAAGACCGCGCTCCTTGCGGAGCTCTTCCGCAGCGCCGGGCCCGACGACGTACCGATCGTGGTCCCGTACCTGGCGGGCCGCCTCCCCCAGGGGCGCATCGGGATCGGCTGGAGCCTGCTGCGGGAGCCCGTCACGCCCGCCGCCTCACCCACGCTGACCGTGCGCGAGGTGGACGCGGTGCTGACCGCGTTCGCGCAGGTCGCCGGGGCCGGAGCGCAGGCGCGGCGGGCGCGGCTGGTGCGGGAGCTGATGGGGGCGGCGACCGAAGAGGAGCAGAAGTTCCTCTTCGGGCTGCTCACGGGCGAGGTGCGGCAGGGCGCGCTGGACGCGCTGGCGGCGGAGGGACTGGCGGCGGCCGCGTCGGTGCCAGCCGCCGATGTGCGGCGAGCGGTGATGCTGGGCGGTTCCCTGGTCGAGGTCGGCCGGGCGCTGCTGGGCGAAGGGACGGCGGCGCTCGCGGAGTTCACCCTCCAGGTGGGCCGCGCCGTGCCGCCGATGCTCGCGCATCCCGGCCAGAGCGTCGATGCGGCGGTCGGCAAGCTCGGCCCGTGCGCGGTGGAGGAGAAGCTGGACGGTATCCGGGTGCAGGTGCACCGCGACGGCGAGCGGGTGCGCGTCTTTACGCGCACCCTTGACGACATCACGGACCGCGTACCGGAACTCACCTCCGTCGCGGCCGAGTTGACCGGCGACGGATTCATTCTCGACGGTGAGGTCATCGCTTTCAGCCCGGACGGCAGGCCGCTGCCCTTCCAGGACATCGCGGGCCGCGTCGGCTCCCGCCTCGACGTGGCGGCGGCGCGCGAAGCACTGCCCCTGTCCCCCGTCTTCTTCGACGTACTGGCGCTCGACGGGGAGGTCCTCCTGGATCTGCCCTACCGGGAGAGGTACGAGCGGCTGGCGCGGCTGGTGCCCGAGCCGATGCGCGTACGCCGGACGGAGGTGGCCGGCGCCGACGACGCGCCGCGGGCCGGGGAGTTCCTGGCCCGGACGCTGGGGCGCGGCCACGAAGGGGTGGTGCTCAAGGCTTTGGACGCGCCGTACCAGGCCGGGCGGCGCGGCACGTCGTGGCTCAAGGTGAAGCCCGTACACACGCTCGACCTGGTGGTACTGGCCGCCGAGTGGGGCCACGGGCGGCGTACCGGCAAACTCTCCAATCTGCATCTCGGCGCCCGGCGGGCCGACGGCACGTTCGCCATGCTCGGCAAGACGTTCAAGGGCCTCACCGACGCGATGCTGGACTGGCAGACGCGGCGGCTTCAAGAGCTGGCGACCGGCGACAACGGCCATGTGGTGACCGTACGTCCGGAACTCGTCGTCGAGATCGCGTTCGACGGGGTCCAGCGGTCCACGCGCTATCCGGAGGGTGTGACGCTGCGTTTCGCGCGCGTTGTGCGCTACCGGGAGGACAAACCGGCCGCCGAGGCGGACACGATCGCGACCGTCCTCGCGACGGGGCCGGTGCGGGCAGTGGAGGACTGAACGCCAGCGGGATTCGGCGTGCCGGGGCGGGCGGTCGGCGCGGCCGGAGGGGCATGGTCCGGGCAGTAGGGGTAACCCGTACAGCGCGCGCCTCTTACCCCTCCCGCGAATTACCCCTCTCCCCGAAGGACGTCGACCATGCCGATCACCTTCCGCAAGAGCTTCCGGATCCTCCCTGGGGTGCGGCTGAACATCAACCGTCGCTCCTGGTCCCTCACGACCGGCGGCAGCAACGGCCCCCGGCGCACCACCAGCAGCACGGGCCGCCGTACCACCTCGATGGACCTGCCGGGCCCCTTCGGCTGGCGCAGGACCACGCGCACGCGCCGCCGGTGAGCGCCCGCCGGGGTACCGCCGGAGCACCGCATTGCTGACATCGCGTCAGTAGCAGCCCGCCGCCTTCAGCTCCGCGAGGAACTCCTCGGGCGCGTCCTGATGGATCAGGTGCCCCGCGTCGATGGTCACCAGGCGGCAGCCGGGAATCAGTTCCGCCATCCGCGCGAGGGGGTCCTGCGGCAGGTGGCTCTTGGGGCCGCCGGCCAGCAGGAGCACGGGCGCGGTGATGCCCGTCAGCCCCGTGGCCCAGGCCGGGTCCGGGTCGTTGTACTGCGCGTCCGTCGCGGGCACGACCTCCCAGTCGAAGCCGGGTTCGTCGCCCGTACGGTACGGCTCCGGGCGGCACGGGTCGGCGGGGAACGGCGCGGGCGGGTCCTCAAGGACCAGGCGGCCGGTCCGCTCCGGGTACGCCTGCGCGACCAGCAGAGCGACCATGCCGCCCATGGAGTGCCCGACGATGTCCGCACGCTCCACGCCGAGCGCGTCGAGGAATCCCCGTACGTCGTCACGCATCCGCGGGTACGTGTAGCTGCCCGGCCAGTCGCTCATCCCGTGGCCGCGCAGGTCCAAGGCGTACACCCGGCGGGTGGCGGCGAGCCGCTCGGCGATGGGCGTCCAGTGCGCGCTGTTCCCGGACCTGCCGTGCAGCAGTACGACGGGCGGTGCGGCGGGGTCGCCCCAGGCGCGGTACGCGATGCGGATGCCGTTCGCCCGTACGCTGCGCAGTCCGGCGTCGAAGAAGGTGCCGACCGTACGGACGAACCAGCCGGGGTCGTCGAGCCACGGGAAGTGCCCGCCGCCGGGCTGTACGGCCGACTCGGCGCCGGGGAAGAGCGCGGCGATCTCGGCCGCGCGCTCCGGGGTGGGCACGCCGTCGCGTTCCCCGGCGAGCACGAGAACGGGCGCCTCGAACGCCGCCAGCGCGGCGCGCGTCGCCGGCGGGTCGAAGGTGCTCTCCGTGGCGAACACCTGCGCCGCCGCCCGGTTCAGCTGCCGCGGGCTCTGTGCGGCGTGCGCCCGGGCGGCCGCGTCCCAGCGTCCGTAGAAGAACGGATAGGCCGAGCCGGTCGTGTCGGCGCCGCGCAGTTGCGCGTCGAGGGCGGCGTACGCCTCCTCGAACCACGGTTCGTCCTTCCGCAGCCGCGCCGCCGACCGCCGGTCCCCGGCGGTCACCGCCACCCCGGCGGCCCACGCGGTCGGCGTGACGAGCGCGAGGCGGCGGACGCGGTGGGGGTGGGCGGCGGCGTACAGCATGGCGAGACTGCCCGCCGCCGAGTGCGCCAGCACGTCCATGCGTTCCAGGCCCAGACGCTCACGCAGCGCCTCCACGTCGGCGACGAGCCGCTCGCAGCGGTACGTCGCCGGGTCGGCCGGGACCGCGGAGTCGCCGGTGCCGCGCAGGTCGAGGAGGACGAGCTGGCGGTGCGCGGAGAGTCCTCCCAGGTCACCGAGGTAGGCGGAGGCTCGCATGGCGCCGCCGGGCAGGCAGATCAGGGGCTCGCCCTCGCCCACGAGGTGGTAGGCGAGCGTGGTCCCGTCGTGCGCGCTGAATGTCCGCATGGCCCTCATGTACAAGATCATCACAACTGGCGGTCCTTCAAAGCAATGCTTTTCTCTTGACGCCCGGCTCTCTTGACGCCTGGGCGGCCTCCTGGATTACTGGCCCCCAGAAGATCGACCGAATGATCGGTTGTCCGGTTGGGACGGAGAGTCACCTATGACGGTTCTGCTGGACGCGGCGGAGGAGCTCGGCCGCGAGGAGCTGGGGGCGCTGCAACTCGAACGGCTGCGGGCGACTCTGCGCCACGCGTACGACAACGTCCCTTTCTACCGGCAGTCGTTCGACAAGGCGGGGCTGTGCCCCGAGGACTGCGGCTCGCTCGCCGACCTCGCCCGTTTCCCCTTCACCGTCAAGACCGATCTGCGCGACCACTACCCCTTCGGCATGTTCGCCGTCCCGCAGTCCGCCGTCCGCCGCGTCCACGCCTCCAGCGGTACGACGGGCCGGCCGACGGTCGTCGGCTACACCGAGCGCGACCTGGACATGTGGGCGGACGTCGTCGCCCGCTCGATCCGCGCGGCCGGCGGCCGCCCCGGCCACAAGGTGCATGTGGCGTACGGATACGGCCTGTTCACCGGCGGGCTCGGCGCGCACTACGGCGCCGAGCGCCTCGGCTGTACGGTCATCCCCGCGTCCGGCGGCATGACCGCCCGCCAGGTGCGGCTGATCCAGGACTTCCGCCCCGAGGTCATCATGGTGACGCCCTCCTACATGCTGACGCTGCTCGACGAGTTCGAGCGCCAGGGCGTCGATCCCCGTACCACCTCCCTCAAGGTGGGCATCTTCGGCGCCGAGCCGTGGACCGAGGAGATGCGGCGCGAGATCGAGGAGCGGTTCGCGATCGACGCCGTCGACATATACGGGCTGTCGGAGGTCATCGGCCCCGGCGTGGCCCAGGAATGCGTGGAGACCAAGGACGGCCTGCACATCTGGGAGGACCACTTCTATCCGGAAGTCGTCGATCCGGTCACGGGCGAGGTGCTGCCGGACGGCGAGCAGGGCGAACTGGTTTTCACGTCACTCACCAAGGAGGCCATGCCGGTCGTCCGTTACCGCACCCGCGACCTGACGCGGCTGCTTCCGGGTACGGCGCGGCCGGGCTTCCGGCGGATGGAGAAGGTGACCGGCCGCAGCGACGACATGGTCATCGTGCGCGGCGTGAACCTCTTCCCCACCCAGATCGAGGAAATCGTGCTGCGTACGCCGGGAATCGCTCCGCACTTCCAGCTCCGGCTGACCCGAGAGGGCCGGATGGACCGGCTGACCGTACGGGCGGAGGCGCGGCCGGAGGCCACCGGGGAGCAGCGGGCGGCCGCGGCGGCGTCGATCGCCGCCGCCGTGAAGGACGGTGTCGGCGTCTCGGCCGGGGTCGAGATCGTCGACCCCGAGACGCTGGAACGGTCGGTGGGAAAGCTCAGGCGGATCGAGGATCTGCGGGCGAAGTGAGCGAACCCAAGCGGTCCCGCAGCTCGCGTTTGAGGATCTTCCCGCTGGCGTTGCGCGGCAGCTCGTCCACGAAGAGCACCCGCTTCGGGGCCTTGAAGTGGGCGAGCTTCTCGCGGGCGTACGCGAGGAGCTCCTCCTCGGTCACGTCGCCGCGCGGCACGACGACGGCGGTGACGGCCTCGATCCACCGCGCGTCGGGAAGGCCGACGACCGCCGCCTCCACGACGCCGGGGTGGCTGTAGAGCGCGTCCTCGACCTGCCGGGAGTCGACCAGTACGCCACCGGAGTTGATGACGTCCTTCACGCGGTCGACGATCGTGAAGTACCCCTCGCTGTCGCGCGTCGCGAGGTCCCCGGAGCGGAACCATCCGTCGCGGAACGCCTCCTTGGTCTCGGCCGCCCGGTGCCAGTACCCGTCGCACAACTGCGGTGAGCGGTAGACGATTTCGCCGGGCGTCCCGTCCGGTACCTCGGCGCCGTTCTCGTCGACAACTTTCGCCTCGACGAACAGCACGGGCCTGCCGCACGAGTCCATGCGCCCGTCGTGCTCGTCCGGCCCGAGGACCGTCGCCAGCGGGCCGATCTCGCTCTGCCCGAAGCAGTTGTAGAAGGCAAGATCCGGCAGTCGCTCGCGCAGCCGCTCCAGGACCGGTACGGGCATGATGGACGCGCCGTAGTACGCCTTGCGCAGTCCGCTCAGGTCGCGGGTGGCGAAGCCGGGGTGCTGGGAGAGGCCGATCCACACCGTGGGCGGCGCGAAGAGGCTGTCTGCCCGGCCCGCCTCCACCAGGTCGAAGATCTTCGCCGGGTCCGGACCGTCGATGATGGTGTTCTCCGCACCGACCGCGAGATACGGCAGCAGGAAAACGTGCATCTGCGCGGAGTGGTAGAGCGGCAGCGAGTGGACCGGCCGGTCGCCCTCCTTGAGGTCCAGTGCCGCGATGGCGCTGACGTACTCGTGGACGAGGGCGCGGTGCGTCATCATCGCCCCCTTGGGGAGCGCGGTGGTGCCGGAGGTGTAGAGGAACTGCACGACGTCACGGGCGTCGCGGTCCGGGTCGTACGGGCGCGGCGTGCTCAGCGCGTCGAGCAGTGAGCCCCCGGCGTCACGCAGCGGGCGTACGGCGGCACCTGCCGGGAGCCGGTCCGCCAGGCCGGGATCGGCGAGGACCAGTGCGCTGCCCGAGTCTTCGAGGATGTACGCCAGGTCGTCACCGGTCAGGTGCTGGTTGACCGGCACATGCACAAGTCCCGCTCGCGCGCAGGCGAGGAAGGCGATGAGGTACACGTCCGAGTTGTGGCCGTACGCCGCCACCCGGTCGCCGTCCTCAAGGCCGTGCGCGACGAGTTCGGCGGCAGCGGTGGAGACCGCGGTGTCCAGCGCGGCGTAGGTCCAGGACCGGTCCGCGTACCGCAGGGCGATGCGGTCCGGGGATCGGCGCGCGCTGCGGCGCACGATCCCGTCGACGGTGCTGCTGCGTACGTCTGTCGTCATGGCGTGATCGTGGGGCGCGGTGCGACCGGTGGTCAAGGGGCGGAACGGGCCTGAACGCTGCCTCGGCGCGGCTGGATACCGAACGGGGGTGTCGGCATGAGCACGCCCGGCGTTCGCGGCGGCCGGTCATACGGTGCGCTCGTGACCCTTCCAGTACGGCTCGCGCAGCCGGCGCTTGTAGAGCTTGCCGTTCGGGTCGCGGGGCATCGAATCGGTGAAGTCGACGGTCCTGGGCCGCTTGAAGGCGGCCAGCCGCCCCTCGCAGTGCGTGAGGATGGCGGCGGCCAGCGCGTCGTCGGGAGTGTGGCCGTCGGCCGGTTCGACGACGGCCTTGACCTCCTCGCCCCAGTCCGCGTGCGGGATGCCGAAGGCGGCGGCGTCCGCGACGGCGGGGTGGGTGAGGAGGGCTGCCTCTATCTCGGCGGGATAGATGTTGACGCCGCCCGAGATGATCATGTCGATCTTGCGGTCGCGGAGGAAGAGGTAGCCGTCCTCGTCGAGTACGCCGAGGTCTCCGACGGTGAAGAAGTCACCGATACGGTTCTTCTGCGTCTTGGCCTTGTCCTTGTGGTAGCTGAAGCCGCCGGTGCTCATCTTCATGTAGACGGTGCCGAGTTCGCCGGGCGGCAGCCGGCTGCCTTCGTCGTCGAATACGGCAAGTTCGCTGATGGGCCAGGCCTTGCCGACGGTGCCGGGTTTCTTCAGCCAGTCCTCCGCGGTGGCGAAGGCGCCACCGCCCTCGCTGGCCGCGTAGTACTCCTCCACACAGTGACCCCACCAGTCGATCATCGCCCGTTTGACGTGGTCGGGGCAGGGTGCGGCGCCGTGGATGGCGTGGCGCATCGAGGACACGTCGTACGAGGCGCGTATCTCCTCGGGGAGGGCGAGCAGTCGGTGGAACTGGGTCGGGACCATGTGGGTGTGCGTGCAGGAGTACCGGTCGATGAGGCGCAGCATCTCCTCGGGCGTCCACTTGTCCATGACGACGAGTGGATGGCCGATGTGCAGAGCGGCGCCCGCGAATTGGAGTACGGCGGTGTGGTACAGCGGCGAGCAGACGAGGTGGACGTTGTCGTCGAAGGGGCGGATGCCGAAGATGGCGAGGAATCCGCCGAGGTAGGACTCCTCGGGCAGCTTGCCGGACAGGGGGCGGCGGATGCCGCGCGGGCGTCCGGTGGTGCCCGAGGTGTAGTTCATGACCCAGCCGAGGGTGCGGTCGGCGGGCTCGGACTCGGGCTGCCCTCTGAGGAGATCGGTGTACGGACGGAACCCGGGAACGTCGCCGACGGCGTAGCGGCGGTTTCCGGGAAGCTTCGCTTCGTCGGCCGCGGCGGTGGCGGCTTCGGCGAAGCGTTCGTGTGCGATGACGACCTTCGCGCCGGAGTCGGCGACGATCCAGCCGATCTCCGGGCCGACGAGGTGGTGGTTGACGGGGACCAGGTAGAAGCCGGCCTGGGAGGCGGCCAGGTAGGCGGTGAAGAACTCGACGCCGTTGGGGAGGACGACGGCGAAGGCGTCGCCCTGGCGCATGCCCGCGGCGCGCAGTCCGTGGACGAGCTGGTTGACGGCGGCGTGCAGCCGTCCCGCCGTCCACTGCTCGCCGCCGGGGGCGGTGAGGACCGTACGGCCGGGGTCCGCTTTCGCCTGGGCCCAGAAGCCGTTGGGCGGCTGAGTGGCAGTCATGACCGGCTGCTCCTTCCTGCGATGCGGTGGAGTCGGTCCACGGCGCGTTCGAACCCGCGGGTGAGGTCGTCGAAGACGGCCTGAACACTGCGTTCGGATGTCATACGGCCGACGATCTGGCCGACGGGAGTGCCGAGCAGCGGCCCGATTTCGTACTTCTGGATGCGGGAGACGGCCTCGGCCACGAGGAGCCCCTGGAGCGGCATGGGGAGCGTCCCCGGTCCGCTCGGGTCGTCCCAGGCGTCGGTCCATTCGGTGCGCAGCTGGCGGGCGGGCTTGCCGGTCAGGGCGCGGGAGCGGACGGTGTCGCCGGAGCCCGCGGCGAGGAGTTTGGCGGTGAGGGCGCGGGAGTGGAGGTCGGCTTCCTCGGTGGTCAGCCAGATCGAACCGAGCCAGGCGCCCTGGGCGCCGAGGGCGAGGCCGGCGGCTATCTGTGCGCCGCTGCCGATGCCTCCGGCCGCGAGTACGGGCAGGGGGTGGACCGCGTCGACCACCTCGGGGACGAGGACCATGGACGCGATCTCGCCGGTATGGCCGCCCGCTTCGTAGCCCTGCGCGACGACGATGTCGATGCCCGCCTCGGCGTGGCGCCTGGCGTGTCTGGCGCTTCCCGCGAGCGCGGCGACCAGGACGCCGTGGTCGTGGGCGCGGGCGATTACGTCGGCGGGCGGGGAGCCGAGGGCGTTGGCGAGCAACTTGATGGGGTAGTCGAAGGCGACGTCGAGCTGGTTGCGGGCGACCTCCTCCATCCAGCCGGTGATGCGCCAGCCCGATGCCTCGCCTTCGGCGAGTTCGGGTACGCCGTGTTTGGCGAGGGTCTCCTCGACGTACCGGCGGTGGCCTTCCGGGATCATCGCTTCCACGTCGGCCTCGGTCACGCCCTCGACCTTCTTCGCGGGCATGACGACGTCGAGGCCGTACGGCTTCCCGTCGGTGTGTTCCGCCATCCAGTCGAGGTCGCGCGCGAGTTCGTCCGGCGCGGTGTAGCGCACCGCGCCGAGCACGCCGAATCCGCCCGCCCTGGTGATGGCGGCGGCCACCGCCGGGAAGGGTGTGAAGCCGAAGATGGCGTGCTCGACACCCAGTTTCTTGCTCAGCTCCGTCTCCATGGGCGGCAGGATGCCGCAGGGGGGCGTACGAGGGAAGAGATTTCCTGATGCAGCGTCAGGTTCTTTATGCTCTCTTGAGTCCCTTGAGGTCCCTGGGGATATGTTGAACGTGTGGCGGACGTTACTTTCACAAGGGGTGGCTGGTGACCGACCGTGCAGGGGAAGCGGAAGCGGACAGAGGAATCAGCCGGCGCAGGCTGGGCGGCGGCATCATGGCGCTGGGCGGTGCCTTCGTGATGGCGCCGCTCGCGGCGGGGCGGGCCGGGGCGGCGGGCGGTTCCGGCCACGGACGCCCGACGCTGCGCCGTGGTTCACCCGAACGCGCCGGGCTCCTGCCCGGCCCCCTGAAGCAGCTCGTCACGGACGCGGAGCGCTACCTCGGCCCCTCCCCCAGGCACCCCTGGTACGCGGGCGCGGTCCTGCTCGCCGGGCGGGGCCGCACGGTGGCGCTGCATCAGGCGATCGGCTCGGCGGTGCGCTATTCGGCGTACGACGAGAAGACCGACACGGCGGTGGAGTTTCCGGCGGACCAGCAGATCGCGATGGCCGAGGACACGGTCTTCGACCTGGCGTCGGTCTCGAAGCTCTTCACCTCCCTGCTCGCCGTGCAGCAGATCGAGCGCGGCATGCTGGAGCTGGAGGGGAAGGTCGCCGCGTATCTCCCGCAGTTCGGGGGCGCGGGCAAGCAGGACATGACGGTGCGCCAGCTCCTGACGCACACTTCGGGGTTCCGTGCCTGGATTCCGCTCTACAAGGAGCCGACGCGGGAGGGGAAGCTGCGGCTCCTGTGGAACGAGGCACCGGCCAGTACGCCCGGCACCACGTACCTCTACTCGGACCTGAATCTCATCTCGCTCCAGTTGGTGCTCGAAGAGATCACCGGTCGCACTCTGGACGCACTGCTCCACGACGAGATCACTGCTCCGCTCGGGATGCACCGCACTCGCTTCAACCCGCCCGCCTCCTGGAAGCCGAAGACAGCCGCCACCGAGGACGCCCGGCTGCCCTGGTCCGGTCTGGACCGGGGCCTGGTGTGGGGTGAGGTGCACGACGAGAACGCCTACAGCTTCGGCGGTGTCGCGGGTCACGCCGGCGTGTTCTCCACCGCCTGGGACCTCGCGGTCCTTGCCCGTACGCTCCTCAACGGCGGCGCGTACGGGCGGGCGCGGATCCTGGAGCGCGAGTCGGTGGAGCTGATGTTCACCGACTTCAACACCGCCTTCCCCGGCGACGAGCACGGCCTCGGTTTCGAGCTCCACCAGCACTGGTACATGGGCGCCATGGCCACTCCGAAGACCGCGGGCCACACCGGATTCACGGGCACCAGCCTGGTCCTCGACCCGTCCACCGACACCTTCCTCGTCGTACTGGGGAACTCGGTCCACCCGGTACGCGGTTGGCGCTCCGGCAGCGCCCCGCGCGTGGCGGCTGCCAACAACCTGGCGCGGGCCGTCGCGGTACGCCCGGCCCACGGCCGCACCGCCTGGTTCTCCGGCATGGCGTCGGCGACCACGGCCACGCTCACCCTGCCCGCCCTCACCCTGCCCGCCCCCGCCCTCACCTCCGGGCGTCCACGACTGCGCTGCTCACTGTGGTGGGACACCGAACCGGGCTCCGACCGCCTCTTCCTGGAGGCGTCGGCGGACGCCGGGGCCACCTGGCAGGCGGTGCCGTTCACGACCGTACGCAAGGGGCACGAGCCGCAGTCGCACCCGGCGGGCGCGGTCACCGGCTGGTCCGGGCGCGTCTGGCACCGGCTGAGCGCGGACCTCGCGGCCTGGGGCGGCGAGGAGGTGCGGATCCGCTGGCGGTACCGGACCGACACGCTGTACGTCGGACGGGGCGCGTACGTCGACGGGCTGCGGGTCGACGATGGACACCGCACGCTCTTCGACGAGGCCAGGCCCGAGGACGCCGCCCGCGTCGAGGCGACGGGCTGGACGGCGTCCGAGGACTGAACGCGGCGGCCGGCCCGGCGGCGGCGGCCGCCCGCTCAGCGCCCGAGAACCGCCATCGCCGCGTTGTGGCCGGGGATGCCGCTCACTCCCCCGCCGCGGACGGCGCCCGCCCCGCACAGCAGGACGTTCGCGTGCGCCGTCTCGACGCCCCACCGGCCCGTCCCGGCGGACTCGTCGGCGTACGGGAACGAGAGCGGGCGGTGGAAGATGTTGCCGCCGGGCAGCCGCAGTTCGCTTTCGAGATCGAGCGGGGTCTTCGCCTCGATGCAGGGGCGGCCGTTCGCGTCGAGCGCCAGGCAGTCGGTGAGGGGCTCTTCGAGGAAGGTGTCGAGCTGCGCGAGAGTCGCCGCCAGGAGCTCGGCGCGAGCCGCTTCGTTGTCGTGGGTGAAGAGGCGTGCGGGGGTGTGCAGACCGAAGAGCGTCAGGGTCTGGTAGCCCTGTGCGGCGAGCTTGGGGCCGAGGATCGAGGGGTCTGTCAGGGAGTGGCAGTAGATCTCCGAGGGCGGCGCGCCGGGCAGCCGCCCCGACGCGGCTTCTTCGTACGCCGCCGCCAGCTGACCGTAGCCTTCCGCGACATGGAACGTTCCCGCGAACGCTTCTTCCGGTGGCACGGAACGGTCGCGCAGGCGCGGGAGCCTGCGCAGCAGCATGTTGACTTTGAGCTGCGCCCCCTCGGCGGAGGCGGAGGCGGAAGTCGCCTCCCCCAGGAGCGTCGCGAGCGCTTGCGGTGAGGCGTTGACGAGAACGTGCCGGGCGCCGACAGCGCCCTCACCCGTGTCGCTCCGGAAGCTGACCTCGGCGTGACTGCCGTCGGTGTCGATACGGGTCGCCTCATGTCCCGTGACGATCTCGGCGCCCGCCGCCCCCGCTGCCTTCGCGAGCGCGTCGGTGAGCGCTCCCATGCCACCCACGGGAACGTCCCAGTCGCCCGTTCCGCCGCCGATCACGTGGTACAGGAAGCAGCGGTTCTGAAGCAGCGTGGGGTCGTGGGCGTCGGCGAAGGTGCCGATGAGCGCGTCGGTGAGGACGACGCCCCGTACGAGATCGTGGGCGAAGTGCTCCTCGATCGCGACTCCGAGCGGCTCCTCGAACAGCATCCGCCAGGCCGCCTCGTCGCCGATACGGGCGCGCAGGGCTTCCCGCGTCGGCAGCGGCTCGGTGAGGGTGGGGAAGACGCGCTCGGCGACGCGCCGCATGACGGCGTAGAAGGACTGCCAGGACGTGAACTCCGCGTCGCCGCCCGTGAGGCGGGCGAACGATTCCCTGGTCCTGTCCGTACCGCCGCCGACCAGCAGGCCGCCGCTACCGCTCGGTGTGTACGAGGAGACAGTGCGCTTGCGCACGGCGAAGTCCAGTCCGAGATCGCGGACGATCGACTGCGGCAGCAGGGACACCAGGTACGAGTAGCGGGAGAGCCGGGCGTCGACTCCCGCGAAGGGGCGGGTGGACACCGCCGCGCCGCCGGTGTGGTCCAGACGTTCCAGCACGAGCACGGAGCGCCCGGCCCGGGCCAGGTAGGCGGCGGCGACGAGGCCGTTGTGGCCGCCGCCCACGATCACGGCGTCATAGCTGTCCTGTACGGGCATGGCGTACGCACTCCTGTCTCAGCTCTCTCAGCTCTCCGCTCCCTGCCCACCTCTACTACCCGGAACTCAGTGGCTGCGCGCTCCGCGCTGCTGCCGCAGTGCGGCCACCCGCCGGTACAGCTCGGCCGCCTCCGCGCCGCGCCCGAGCTGCTCCAGGCAGTGCGCCTCGTCGTTGCGGCTGGCGAGGGCGTCGGGGTGGTCGGCGCCCAGGACGCGCTCGCGCGCCTCGGCGACCTGCCGGTAGACGGTGAGCGCGTCGGACCAGCGGCCGAGCCAGCCGAGACCGACAGCGACCTCCCGGCGGCTGACGAGCGTGTCCGGGTGATCGGCGCCCAGGACGCGTTCGCGGATCGCGCACACGTCGCGGGCCTCGGCCAGGGCCTCCTCCCAGCGGGCGAGGCGGCCCAGGTTGACGCCGAGACCGTGCCGCGCGCGCAGCGTTTCGGGATCGGCCGGTCCGTGCACGCGGGTGCGGTCGTCGACCAGTGCCCGGTAGAGCTCCAGGGCTTCCGCGCTGCGGCCGAGCCGGCCCAGGCTGATGCCGACCTCGTAGCGGGCGGCGAGCGTGTCGGGATGATCGGCCCCCAGCGCCCGCGCCCGGTCCTGTGCGACGTCCCGGTACGTCTGGAGGGCCTCGGCCCAGCGCCCGAGCTGCCCGAGCGCGTACGCGACCTCGTACCGCGTCACGAGCGTGTCGGGGTGCGTCGCGCCGAGCACCCTGGCCCGGGCCGTGGCGACTTCGTGCGCCATGCGGTACGAGTCCTCCAGGCGCCCCAGCCTGCTCAGGTTGAACGCGAGGTTGTGCCGGCAGCGCAGCGTGTCGGGGTGCTCGGCGCCCATGGTGCGTTCCCGCGAGGCGAGGACGGCGGCGTACACCTGGTGTGCCTCGAAGTGACGGCCGAGCTGCCCCAGTACGTACGCCATCTCCTGGCGCGCGGCGAGGGTCTCGGGGTGGTCGGGGCCCATGGTGCGCTCGCGGCCCTCGGCCACGTGGCCGAACTCGCGCAGGGCGTCGTCGGCGCGCCCGGTCCTGCTGAGGGTGAAGCCGACCTCGTAGTGGCTGGCGAGCGTGTCGGGGTGGTCGGGGCCCAGGACGTGTTCGCGCTCGGCGGCGACCGCGCGGTGCACCTCGCCCGCCTCGTCCCAGCGGCCGAGGCGGCCGAGGCTGAGACCGGCGTTGTGCCTGCTGTTGAGTACGGCCAGCACCTCCGGCGGGGGTGTGGGGTGTTCGGGCCGGCGCGCGAGTGGGACGGCGGCGGCCCGCAGGTCGACGCCGGTCGTCCACTCCCCCGTCAGGCCCGCCGAAGGGTCGGGCTGGGTGGGCGGGAGCGCCCACGTGCCGCTCGCCTTGTGGCCGGTGGTCATGCCACGTGTCCAGGAGGGCAGGCGCGGGGCGCGGGAGGGCGGTTGTTCGGGGCGCCCGGCCGGCAGGCGCGGTGCGTGCGCGGCAACGGGACCCGACGAGCGTGCGGCGGTCAGGCGGTGCGCCAGTTCCCTGGCGTCGGCGGGCCGTTCCCCCGGAGTCTTGGCGAGCAGGTCGAGGACGATGCGGTCGAAGAACCCGGGGAGTTCCGGGCGGTGGGTGCGCGGCGGCTCCGGCGGTGTGTCGCGATGGCCGACGAGGACCGCCCAGGCGTCGTCGAGGTCGAACGGCGGAACGCCGGTGGCGATCTCGTACAGCACACAGCCCAGTGAGTACAGGTCGCTGCGGTGGTCCACCTCGACGCCGCTGATCTGCTCGGGCGACATGTAGTGCGGGGTTCCCATGGCGATCCCGGTGCCGGTGAGCCGGGAGGTGAAGCCGATGTCATGGCCCAGACGCGCGATACCGAAGTCGCAGATCTTCACCGTGCCGTCGGCCAGCCGCATGATGTTGGCGGGCTTCAGGTCGCGGTGGACGATGCCCTGTTCGTGCGTGTAGGCGAGGGCCCAGGCGACCTGCTCGGCGATGTCGACGACATCGGCGACGTCCAGCGGGTGGGCCTTGTTGTCCTCCAGGAGCTGGCTGAGGTTGCGTCCTTCGAGCAGTTCCATGACGAGATAGAGAACGCCGTCGTGCTCGCCGAAGTCATGGACGACGGTGACGCCGCGGTGCTGCAGAGCAGCCGCGACGCGCGCCTCCCTGCGGAAGCGTTCGCGCAGCACTCTGGTGAAGGACGGGTCGTGCTGAGGCCCCACCGGCTTGAGGCATTTGACGGCGACCTTGCGCTCCAGCGACTCGTCGAGGGCACGCCACACCTCGCCCATGCCCCCGCGCCCGATCAGATCGAGCAGCCGGTACCGGCCTTGGATCAGCCTGGTGTCCGCCATCTCGTACTGTCGCCCCCGTCACTCCGCTGCGCCCTCCCCGGCCCGTCCAGTATGGCCGCCTGTCTGCGGAGTTTGTACGGGGCGGGGCGCGGGTCGGGGCCGCGGCGCGGCATTGCCTTCAGAATGTGACCGGGCGCCTGTCGCCACCGCACACGGGAGGGGGTGGCGCGGGGAGGCAGTGAGGCGTACGCGAGGGCGGCCACGCGCCGCCCCGGCAGTGCGCGCGCCGGTACGAGCAGCGGATGCACGGGGGTTCGCGTGACCAGGACACTCAGTCGGCACCAGGCGAGGTCCGTGACCGACCCGCGCCAGCGGGGCTACTTGAGCCCGAGCTCCTCGCACTCTGCCTTGACCTCGGGGACGCAGATCTGCTCCACCGTGTAGACGCCGTCAGCGACGACGGTCTCCTTGATGTTGTCCTTCGTCAGGGCGATGACGGGGATGCGCACCGTCGGGACGGACTCCTCGGTCGGGGTGTCGATGTCGGTGTGCGCGGCGGCGCCGAGCGACATGTTCCTGGCCAGCAGGATGGCCATCTCCGCGGCGGCCTCTGCTTCCGGTGCGTACTGCTTGTAGACGGTCATGTACTGATCACCGGCAACGATGCGCTGCACGGCCGCCAGTTCGGCGTCCTGGCCGGTGACCGGCGGGAGGTCGGTGACACCGGCCGCCTTGAGCGCGGCGATGATGCCGCCCGCCATGCCGTCGTTGGCGGAGTAGGCGCCGGTGATGGCGTCCTTGCCGAGGGAGGCGATCGCGGCCTCCATGTTCGCCTGGGCGTTCTCCGGCTTCCAGTCCTTGGTGTCGTACTCGAGGCCGATTTCGACCTTGCCGTCGAGCTCGGTGTGGGCGCCCTTCTTGAACATGGCGGCGTTCGGGTCGGTGAGGGCGCCGTGCATCATCACGACCTTGCCCGACGCCACCCCGGACCCCGAAGCGGAGCCGGCCCGGCCCTTGAGGGCTTTCAGCAGGAACTTGCCCTGGATGTGGCCGACCTGCTCGTTGTCGAAGGAGACATATCCGTCGATGGGGCCCTCGGCGAGGCGGTCGAAGGCGACGACCGGGATGCCGGCGTCGTCCGCCTTCCGTATCGCGCCGGCTATGGCCTTGGAGTCCACCGCGTCCACGATCAGCACGTCGACCTGGTCCTGGATCATGGATTCGAGCTGTTGCGTCTGCAGATCGGCGTTGTTGTCCGCGTTGGCGTAGCGGACCGTGCCCTTGCTGTTGGTGAGCAGCGCGATGCGCTCTTCGATGACCGGCTTGTCGAACTGCTCGTAGCGAGCGGCCTCGTTCTCCGGGAGCAGCAGACCAACAACGATGTCGTCACTCAGCCTCACCCCCGGTTCCTCGGTCGTCCCGCAACCGAAGAGAGACATGGCCATAGCGGGGGCGGCGACGGCGACGGCAGCACGACGCAGAAGTGCGTTCATTGATTGAATTCAACCTCCCTGACAGGCCGCGTCAATTGCGGCCAAGGTGGCCGAAAGCCAACTCTGTGGTAGGGGAAGCGTCAAGATGTGTCCGATTAACGTGACCGCAACGTGATTCTGTGTAATCAAGCGTTCAAGCGTCCGTGACGAGTCAAGCAGCGCTTCCAGAGAGGCACTTGTAGCATCTCGCGGTGCCTGATACGGAGCGCCTGTCAGGTACCGGAGGTCGTCGGAGCCCTACCGTGCTCCTGGAGCCTGGTGTGCGTCAGGATCCGCAGGGCCTTCGCACCACGCTCGGTGGCGACGAGGAGGATGCCGTCCGGGGAGAGGTCGGCACCGGTGAAGGGGACGTCGGAGATCAGTGCGGCCACGATCTCCTCGTCGGCGCGGTTCCACACACGCAGGTAGTCCCCACCCACGCTGAGCGCGAGCGGAGCAGAGGCGCGCTCCTCCTCGGCGGGCCGCTGTATCCGCTCGGGAGACATGGCGACGAGGGGCGTCCCCCGGACGAGGCTGTGGACGAGCAGTGCTGACCCGCCACGCGTACCGATCGGGTACGCGCCAGGTGTGCCCTCAGGGACAGCGAGCGCCGCGACGGAGACCGCCGGTTCACCGCCGGACGCCGGGATGCTCCCGACGGTCACCGCGTGGATGCCCGGGGCCGGCAGGCTCCAGAGGGTCTGCCACGGGAGGTCGATGCCGAGCCGGTGGACGGCGGCGGCGTACTCGGGCAGGCCGTCCTCGACGAACGCGGTCTCCAGCAGGGCGGCTCGCAGGTGGGCCGGGGCCTCGGTGCGCGTCAGCAGAGGAGCGGTACGGAGATAGCTGCGTGCCGCTGCCCCGAGCCCCTGCGTCGGGACTGCCTCAATGGCCGCGCGCAGTCGCACCGGGTCGGCGTGGACGAAGAGCCCTGGATCGGTCAGGAGTTGCGGAAGGAGGCCGGCTTCGAGGGTGTGCCCCGCTATGTGGTCGCGTATGTAGGGGGCGGCTTGGCCCCAGTCCTGATTCGGCACGGCGTCGAGCAGTGCCACGGCTATCCGGGACTGGGCGGCGCGGACGTCGCCCAGCCCGGCGCGGATCTCGTCCCCGATGGCCGGGTGCAGCAGACGGAGCCGCGTACGCCCGTCCTCCCCTTCGACAGTTTCGACGAATGGGGCCGCGAGGGCCATGCCGTTGCCGATCGCCTCGACCGAGTCCGGCCCGGCGACAGCGACCGCGAGCCGCCTCCACAGCTCCACCGGGATCCCGGTGCCATCGGCCAGTGCCAGCGGAGCGAGCATCTGCCGCACCGTCTGCGGGTCATTGCCGAGACGGCGGGAGTGCAGGTCCAGGGCCTGTCCGACGGACGCCGGCAGGTACTGGTCGTCGGTGGGGTCGAAGCCGCCGGGTGCCGTCAGGATGCCGCGTACGGCCAGCCGGACGACGAGGTGGCTCGTCCCGGCCTGCCGGCCGATGGCCTCGGCCAGCCGGCGACGCGGCCCGGAATCTACGGTGAACGGCAGCTCGGGGACGCCGGACTGAGGAGTCAATGCCGCCTCGGCGTGCAGCACCAGAACCTCGGGGTCGGCCCACCGCGGGTCGTCGAGGTCGATGATCTGCGCGGCCCCGTCCGGCAGCCCCTCCGCCAGCTCGGCGGCGAGTTCGCGCGGTACGTCCACGAGCAGGCGGACGGTCTCGGTGGCGGTGAGTGGCTTGAGTACCTCCCGCACGACTCGTGCGGGCTCGTCCGTCGCACGCACGGGACCGGCACGGTCGAGATCCGGAACGACGAGGGTCACTGGACGGTCGAGAGAGGCCAGCTCCCCGTACACATCCTTGGTGCTGGACGCAGTCAGTTCGTAGTGGTCGGCGACCAACCACAGCACTTGGCTTGCTGTCCGGCCTGCCGCTGCGGGCACGGCGGGTGCGGGCAGGTCGGGCGGCACGGTTGTGGGATCCATCTCGTCGAGCGGCAGCCCTTTGCGGAACTCCGGGTCGCAGAGCATGAGGAACCCGGCAAGCAGGCGTGAGCGCCCGCTGCCGGAACTTCCGGTGAGTACGACGACGCGCGGTGTCCCCGGCCACTCCGTACGCCATGCTGCGAGTGTGCGCAGCACGGCCGAGCGTCCCCCTATGTATGGGTGCGGTGCGTAGCCGTCGGTTGAGCCGGTCATCGATCCCATCCTTGTCCTTACGGACGCCTTGCTTACGTCGGTTGACCATATGGCGGGACATGGCGGCCCGGTCCCGGCGGAGCCGACCGGTCCAGGGTCTACTCCCGACTCCGGCCTGCTCCCGAATCCGGCCTCAGACCCGGTCATCGAAGTTGTAATCCTCGAAGGCCCTTTGCCAGCACTGCGTTTGGAAAGCATCCGGGTCGATTTGGCTCAGCCAGTGACGTACATCCGTCTCCGTGTCCTCGACCGACCAGTCGGAGGCGAACCACCAGTAGTAGAGGCGGACCATGGCGACGAACTGACCGAGGCTGCTGCCGGCCAGCGAGTCGTCAATGCCCGACGAACCGTCCTGCAGCACGCTTCCGTCGTGGCCGTCGAGGAGTAGTCGTGCACCCTGCCAGCGGCCGAGAGAGAAGTACGGGGCTTTCCTCCCGGCCAGTTTGCCGACGGGCCCGGCAACGGGACGCAGGCCTGCGCCCTCCAGCTCGGTGGTGTCGAGTTCGAGGAAGCCTGTGACGCAGGGGATGCCCACTGCGGAAAGGAATGCGCGGGTACCGGTGTCGGAGATGCCGGGCGGCAGGGAGCTTTGCGGGAACCGTTTGACCGCGGCAGGTCCCCAGACGCTCGTCAGCCAATCGGTCGTCGGGTCCAGGGCCGCGGCCGGCAGGTCCGCCGGAGCAAGCCGCGTGCCGGTGCCCACCAGGTGCTTGAGGAGGCCGGGCGTGGCTTCCTGCGCGGCACCCTGGTTGATTTCGACGGCGCACACCCCGTCGGTGGAGGCCAGAGCGATACGAGAGCCCGAGCGCACGCCTCGACGGATGTATTCCGGCATGCGCGGCATATCCACTTCGCCGTCAGCGGCTCCGGCAGGTCGCCACCCCCGAGGCCCCTGATCCGCGTGCGTGGTATCTGGCGCGTTCGCGGCCTCGTCAGGTTCGGCCCGGGGCGCGCCCGTGGCCAGGTCCCAGGTGCCGATGTGGTCGTGGCGGGTGCGGGCCGTGACCAGGTCGCCTGCCGGTGTGTGCACGATCTGGAGCGTCCGGACGACGGGACGCCTGACCAATGTGTCCGTGCCGAACGCACCGGCACCGACGCCGTCGGCCCAGAGCGTGTGCCAGGGCAGGGCCGCGGGGCCGGCCGCCGACAGGAGCCGACCGGCCGCAGCTTCCCCCGTCGGCCCGGCGTACATCAGGCTGAGGTGCAACAGCGCCAGCCACTCACCCTGGGACGACGGCTGAACACCGCGGCGCGCCAGGTAATGGAGGTGGGCGGCGGCACTTCCCTGGGGGATGGGCCGCCCATGGAACGCGGCCTCGAACGCCTCGAGAAGCGACTCGTGGCCGACGCGGACGACCGCCGCGGTGTCTGCGAGGAATTCCGCGAACCGGCCGGCCGCCGCCGCGTGACCGGCCAGGGCGCGACCGGCGTACCACCGCATCGCCTCGGAGGCGTCCGTGGCCGACAGCGCGGTGAGTGCTCGCGCGTGACAGGACCTGGCCTCCTCGGCACGTATAACCGTACGCAGTCGCCGGGCCACTGCCTCCTGGCGAAAGGACACGAGAGTAGCGCCCGCCTCGTCGTCCGACCTGCGGAGCCAGTCGCCGGCCGCCGAGTCGCCGAGAAGCGCCTCCAGCCGGCGCTCCGGGATGTTCCGGCCCAGAGCCGCACAGAGCAGGGACCACACGGGCAGGGGTACGAAGCGGTGTTCGGCCAACGCCAGCGCGTGGAGGGCGAACGGCAGGACCGCTTCCTCCTCCGGCTCCGGGAAGTCGGGCACGCCACCGAAGCCTCCTTGCAGGGTCAGATGCCGGCCGCCCAGCTCGGCGGCACAGCCCGGTGCATCGTCGACCTCGACCAGCAAGCGCATCCGCAGCCCGCGCCGATGGTTCTTGACCAGTACTCGTACCACCTGACCGAGCACACGCTCTGGTTCACGCGAAGTGCGCAACCGGCCTGCCCTCTGTGTGTTCGCGAGAACGACCACGGGGTCGTCGGTGATCTGGCGGGCCACCGCGGCGAAGTTGCCCTTGAAGGTGTCCGTGGCGGCGATGCCGAGCGCCGTCGTCACGCCCCGGGCCACCTCCTCCGCGGACCTTTCGGCGCAGTCGACGTGGGCCGCGGCCGGATGGCGGGCGACGACCTCGCGCAACAACGCCGTTCTGCCGCTGCCCGCCCGCCCACCGATCCACAGCCAGGCGCTGGCGTCGCGAGGCCGGTCGATCCATCGCAGCGCACGGTTCATCGCGAGTTCTGCCGGGACTTCATCCGGGTTCGGGGTGGTACTCATACGTCAGGTCTTTCCTACGCGGGGGGATTGGGCGTCGGCGAGGCGTAAGCCTTGAGAATATCGGAAACCTTGTTCAAGTGATCCTGGAAATCGGCTTCCATGGCCTGAGCCGCATTGCCGACTCCCTCGCGCGGATCGCTGAACAGTTCCACCTGTTCGCCTTTTCGGTAGCCCGTGGCGTAGGTCACCCCCATGTTTTGCGGGAGATAGGCGCGAATGTAACCTCCGCAGTCCGCGTGCCCCTTCGACTCGGAAGGATGACCACAGGGCTCGCGCTCCGTGTACAGGTGCACGGGGGCGAACGGTTCCCGCCCCTCGGCAGCGCGGTCCTCGTTGAGGCGCTCGATCCAGCCGCCCAAGTGCGGTTCGGAGTGGTCCGGTCGGGGTCCCGCGTGGCTGTACGAACTGTCGGCCACGTAGTGGGTCTGCTTGGTTTCCGGGTCGTATACCTCCATGACTGCGAAATTACGTCCAGAGAAATTCGGTTTCATGTCGCTGGTGGCCGCTGCGATGCTGTCGGCCACGCTTTCGCCATAGGCTTCGTCAAGGTGGTGCCGGGTGCGCTGCGCCGGGCTGGCGGAGTTGCTGTTGGAGCCGTCCACCTCGGAGAAGGGCTTGCCCTTCGCGTGCGCGACGGCGGCTCTTGAATCGTTGTACTTCTCGTTGTCGTTGCCCGAGAAGTTCGTCTGCCGCAGTTCGTCGCGCTTGCGGTGCGCCTCTCGTTCGGCGTCGTCCCGCCACTCGTAGGCCGAGTGGTCACCCTCGCGCGCGTGCGGACTGGCGCCCACACCCTGATTCCTGTGGAAGTCGTTGCTCAGACGTGCCAGAACACCTACCGTTGCGGCCTGTTGGCCTCGGCTCAAATCTTTGAAGCCGGGAATTCGATCCACGAGGTCGTCGCGGCGCCAGGTCGTACCGTCCCTGCTCCCTTGGAGCAGAGCGCGCATCCCGGCGTTCTCGTTGTTCGCGAAATCTCGCAGGACGTTGTAGACCGGGCCCAGGTCGATCTGCCGGAGATCCCGGTGCTCCCGGAAGTCCCTTTGCGCCTGGTCGCCGATGACACCGTAGTGCTGGTGCTCCGGGTTCTGCTTCTCCTCGAACGGTGCGGAGCCCAGTCGCTCGGGGTCCTGCCCGGTCGTCTCACCGGTGTTGTCACCGTCGTCGTCCCAGGAGTCCTGCGTCTCGGGGGGTTCACTTCCGGCGGGTTGGTCCGGCGCTCTGCGCTCGGCGGGCGTGGGAGTCGTGGAGGCTTCCCGCTGTGGCCGCGTACTGTCGTCGGTGCGCTGATCGGGCGTGACCGGTTGGCGGTTCGAGTCCAGTGGAATCGCGAAGACGCCGTTGTTTCCGCTGTGGAGCGGGCTGGGGCTGGTGCGGCCTGTTTGGGCGTCGATGTAGGTGATGTTGCCGTTGTGGTTGACGGCGTTCCAGGCGTGGGCGCGGCCGTTGGCGTCCTGGGTGATGATGACGGCCTGGGAGCCGTGGCCGCTGTTGCGGAGGGTGTTCTCCAGGCGGTTGTACGCGTCGCGGCCGTTGCCCATGTCGCTGAAGCGGGCGCCCAGCGTGTTTTCTATTCGGTCGCGGCCGCCCTTTTCGCCGCGGTCCGAGGGGTTGCCGTCGGCGTCGAGGTCGGGGGTGCGGGCGGCGGCGGCCGTGGGGTTGCCCGCGTAGGTGTCGACGGTGGAGAGGGCTACGTCGACACAGTTGTTGTTGCGGCCGGGGGTGCTTGGTCCGTCGCCATTGATGTTTTGGACCCAGGGGCCGTCTGCGGGGTCCGGGGGTCGGGTGGGGTCGCCGTTTTCGTCTCGGGGGATCGAGTTGTCGAGGGCGTTCCGTTCCGCGGGGGTGGGGTCGGTGACGCCGCCGGGGGGTGTGGTGTTGCGGGTTGCCGAGGCTGGTGTGGGGGTGGGGGGCTTGGTGTTGTTGTCCTGGCCTTGCTGCTGGGTGGGCGGGGTGGTGGTTGGGGTTCGGGGCGTGGGTTGGGTGGTGTGAGCGTTGGGGGCGGGGGCCACGGTGTGGATGGGTACCGCCGTCACCTGTTGCTGCTGCTGTTGGTTCGGCGTGTTCGGTGTGTTTGGCGTGTTGGCCAGGCTCGGTTGTGTGTTCTGAGGTGTGTTGGGCTGCGAGCCTGGCTGTTGTGGCCGGTTGCCCCCTGGGGTGGGGCTGGGGGTGGTGGCTCCAGGCTGGTTTGGTGTGCTCGGGGTGCTCGGGGTGCTGCCGTTCGGCGTTGAGGGCCTGTCGGGTGTACGGCCAGGTGCGGTGGAGTCCGGCGCGTTCGGGCTCGGCGTCGTTGTTGGAGGGCCGGCGGGCGGTTGTGTGGTCCTGGGCTGGGCCGGCTGCCTCGGGTCCTGGCTCGGAGTGGTTGATTCGGGGCGGCTCGTGCCGGGCGCGGTCGAGGCCGGGTTCGTGTTCGCGTTCGTGTTGGGCGTACGAGTGTCTGCCGGGCCGGGTGTGTTGGTGCTGGGTGTGGTTGCCCCTGGGCTGGGGGTTGGGGTGCGGCCGGGGGAGGGGGTGGGGCTGGGGTTGGGGTTGGGCGTGCTGGGGTTCGGGGTGCTGGGGTTTGGGGTGATGGGGTTGGGGGTGCGACCCGGCGTAGTTCCGGGTGTGGGCTGGTCCGGGTTCGGTGTGCGGCCGTCCGGTGGTCCTGGAGTACGGCCGTCCGTCGGCGGCGTCGGCGTGCTGCGCGGGGGCGTGGAAGGTGTCGGGTTCGGGGTGGAGACCGGGCTCGGCCCCGTGGGGTTGGGGATGCCTGGGGTGGTGGAGGGGGTCCGGGGCGGGGCGGCTGTCGGGTTGGGGCTGGTGGGGCTCGTACCGGGCGGGGGGCCGCCTGGGGTGGTGTTCGTGCCGGTACGTGCACCTGCCGCGCCGTCCGCTGTGGCGGGCGGCGCGGGCGAGGTCGGCATGGAGGAGTTGCCGTCCGGGCGGGGGCCGGTCGGAGGCGAGGGGTCGGTCGTGGTGGGGGTGGGGGCGGCGTTGGACTGGGTCGGGACGCTGGCGGCGAGGCTGTCGATCGACGTACTGATCGAGCCGCCGCTACTCGTGGAGGAGGGTGTGCTGCTGGACGCCGGCGTGGGGGCCGACTGGGGGTTGGGCGCGGTGAGTCCGCCGGTGGAGGAGGAGCCGCCGCGGGTGTCACCGGTGCCGGGCGTGCTGCTGCTGTTGTTGCTGCTGGTGTCCGGGGAGGGGGCGGGCGAGGGTGGCGTATTGCTGGGCGTGGGGTCGTCGAAGTCCGACAGTGTCGGCCGGGAGGGCGAGTTCGTGGAGGAAGGATTCTGCCCGGCGTCCGGGGTGCTGGGCGCGGAGTCCGGGGTGCTGCCTGCTGTGTCGGTGCTGGGAAGGCTTCCGAGGTCGGGGGCGCTGAAGGGCGCGGGGCCGTCGCCGTCGGCGGATATGCCACCGCCGATGTTCGTGTTGCCCGTGTTGGCGTTCGAACGTGAGGTCGTCGACGAGCCCGAGGAGTCGGACGAGTTCGACGCATTGGACGCATTGGACGCGTTCGACGGGTTGGACGAGGAGGAGTTCGAGCCGGAGGCGTTCGAGTTCGAGGAGTTGGAACCGTCGGAGGAGCTGGTGTTCCCCGAATCGCCGTCGCCGTCGCCGCTGTTGTCGCCCGCCGTGGGGTTGGAGCGGTTGTTGTAGGCGTCCATGCTGTTGTTGTAGCCGCTGTCAATGCCGTCGCGGACGCTACTGCCGGCCTTCTTGCCGAGACCGTCACGCAGTCCCTCCGCGAACGTCTGCGGGGTCTGCTTGAGGGCCTCCCAGCCGCCCTTCGCCCCCGCCCCGACAGTCTTGCTGAGGTCAAAGCCCTCCTGGGTGCCGAAGCCGACGTTCACGGACTGCGTGACGAGGTCGGTGACCATGGCCTGGACCGCCGAGACAGCCGGTTCTTTCATCGCCTCGATGATCGCCTGCATCAGCGCGTCTTTGAGTGCGTCGATGATGCGTCGTACGGCGACGCGGGTGACCTGAGTGGCGGCCATCCCGGCGGCGGCGGAGAGGCCGAAGGTGACGACGGACGCGGCCGCGGCAGCGGCGATCTGGATGGCCAGTGCGAGGAGCTGGACGATGACCGCGTACTTCGCGAACGTCACCAAATAGGCGGCGGCTTCGAAGGTGTTCGCCAAGATGTACGCGGCTTCGGCGGCGTTGGCGAGGTAGCCGTCCGAGGCGCCGTCGGAGAACTTCTTGTAATGCGTGGTGAACTTGTCGATGGACTCGCCCGCGTTGTGCGCGATCACCGTCCGGGCGCTGGTATCGGCCCGTAGGCGCAGCTTCTGCGCGTCGTCACCGAACTTGCGCCACAGCTTGGCGGAGTCCCTGAGCAGGTCCTCATTGGCTGTCGGCCAGTTATAGCCGAGCATCTTCAGGAGCCACTCGAGCTCATCCGGCAACATCATCGCCACAGCGCGCCACACCCCCGACAGGCAACCGCCGCACAACGTCCCCCAACGACAGGGGAATCACACGAAGCACAGCCGCGCCCCGAGCTTACTAACCATCACCGGCGTTGCCGCAGACTGCCCCTGTCACAACCCTGCTGCGGAACCTGTAAGGCCGGGCCGCCGGTGAAAACCGGGGCATGGGCGGACCGGTCGGCAACACCTGTGCTGCGGGTCTGGCTCTCACCGCGGCCGCCCGTCCAGGGTCTGCCGCCGGGCAGGGGGTGGTTGTCCGTCAAGCCCTGTTGTCAGTGCCTCCCCATAGTGTGGAGACATCGCTCGGGGTCCTCGGAGAAGGAGCAGAATCATGTCCGCCAACAAGATCCAGCACAAGGTGAATCATGTCGCGCTGGTAGTGGACTGTTCGGGTTCCATGCGTCAGCACCAGAGTCAACTCGTCCGCGTAGTGGATGAGTTCGTGGCGGGCTTGAAGGCCGAGTCGGACAGCCTCGGTCATGAGACCCGGATCAGCCTCTACTCCTTCGACCACAAGGTGGAGAACCTGGTCTGGGACATGGACGTGAAGCATCTGCCTTCCATGCGCGGTCTGTACAAGGTCAACAATGGCGCTACTGCTCTCATCGAGGCCTCGCTGAAGTCCCTGGACGACCTGGGCCACATCTGGGAGGCGTACGGCGAGCACAGCTTCCTCCAGATCGTGGTGACGGACGGCGAGGAGAACGCCTCCGGCGGCGACAGACGGCACGACGGCGACATGGCCATCCTCGGTCCCTGGCTCGACAAGATCGCGGCGAAGATGGGTGCGCTTCCGGGCCACTGGACTTCCGCGATCCTCGTTCCGAACTCCCTGGCGAAGCGAACCGCCCAGAACTACGGCTTCCCGGCCGGAAACATCGCCATCTGGGATGCGGATTCCCAGGAGGGTGTCGAGGAGGCGATCGGCACTGTGCGAGCTGCCGCCACCAGCTTCCTCCGTGGCCGCGAGCAGGGCGTGCGCGGCACGAAGAACCTCTTCGCGGTCGGCCAGGACATATCGGTCGACGACGTGCGGGCGAACCTCGAACCGGTCCCGGCCGACAAGTACCGACTCCTGAAGGTCGACACGGAGGTCGAGATCCGACCCTTCGTTGATTCGCATCCGGGCGTGACGTACGAACGCGGGTCCTGTTACTACCAGCTGGGCGCCCGGGTTCAGGTTCAGCCCGACAAGGAGGTCATCGTGGTCGAGAAGGACACCGACCGCGCATACACGGGCGACGCGGCACGCAGTCTTCTGTTCGGCACGGGTATCCAGGGGACCGTTTCCGTGAAGGCCGGGCGTAATCCCAAGTTGGAGGTATACGTGCAGAGTCGTTCGGTGAACAGAAAGCTCAAGCCGAAGACGCGTCTGCTCATCATGCTCTGAAATTCACGAGAGGGCGTAGAGCGGGTGGTCCAGGGCCAGTGGCGACGGGTCGGCCAGTACAGCCGGGTCAGCGGCGTACGCGTGGCATGCCCAGGCCGATCCAGGAGATGATCTCGCGCTGGATCTCGTTGTTCCCGCCGCCGAAGGTGAAGATGACGGCGCTGCGGTAGCCGCGTTCGAGTTCGCCGTGCAGGACGGCGCCTGCCGAGCCCTCTTTCAACGGGCCTGCGGCGCCGAGGACTTCCATCAGCCAGGCGTAGGCGTCGCGGCGCGCCTCCGAGCCGTAGACCTTCACCGCGGAGGCGTCCTGCGGGGTGAGGGTGGCCTGCTGGAGGGCGGACACCATCTGCCAGTTGAGGAGCTTCATCGCGTCGAGCCTGGTATGGGTCCTCGCGAGGCGTCCGCGGACCCAGCCGAGGTCGATGACGCGGCGCCCGTCGGCGAGCTTGGTGTCGGCGGCCCAGCGCTGGACGTTGTGGAGCGCGCGGATGGCCATGGTGCCGTGGGCGGCGAGGGTGACGCGCTCGTGGTTGAGCTGGTTGGTGATGAGGCGCCAGCCCTTGTTCTCGTTGCCGACGCGGCGGGAGGCGGGGACGCGGATGTTCTCGTAGTAGCTGGCCGTGGTGTCGTGCGAGGCGAGGGTGTTGATGAGGGTGCACGAGTAGCCGGGCTCGCTCGTCGGCACGAGCAGCATTGTGATGCCCTTGTGGGGCGGTGCGTCGGGGTCGGTGCGTACGGCGAGCCAGACCCAGTCGGCGGTGTCCCCGTTGGTGGTCCAGATCTTCTGCCCGTTGACGGTGTAGTGGCCTGTGGCCTCGTCGCCCTCGCGTACGGCGCGGGTCTTCAGGGCGGCGAGGTCGGTGCCCGCGTCGGGCTCGCTGTACCCGATCGCGAAGTCGATCTCCCCGGACAGGATCCTGGGGAGGAAGTACGTCTTCTGTTCGTCCGTGCCGAACTGCATGATCGTCGGACCCACGGTGTTGAGGGCCATCAGCGGCAGCGGCACGCCGGCCTGCGCGGCCTCGTCGAAGAAGATGAACTGTTCCATCGGCGAGAGCCCCCGCCCGCCGTACTCCTCGGGCCATCCGACGCCCAGCCATCCGTCCGCGCCGAGGCGGCGGACGGTGGCGCGGTAGAAGCGCTTGCGGGCCGCCGGTTCGGCGTACCGGGCGTAGGCGTTGTCGGGTACCAGCTCGGCGAAGTACGCACGCAGGTCGGCGCGCAACCGCGTCTGCTCAGGCGTGTATTCGAGGTGCACGGCCCCTCCAGAGTGTCGCGTTCCTACGGCGGCCGACACAGTAGAACGTGTTTCAGGAATCTGGAAGGGCTTCCCGCACCCGATCGCTGTCATCGCGCCGATCCGTCAGCAGTTCGGACATCGTCGTGGCCGCCTCGACCGACGCCTGCGCACAGCAGTTGTTGAAGAGCACATGGACCTGGTCCGAGCGTTCCGCGAGCGCGCGGATGCACGGGAGCCAGCCCCTGAGTTCGTCCCGCGTGTAGTGGTGCCGGTAGCGGTTCTCCTTGCTGCCGGTGCCCCACTGCGGGCTGCGCCCGTGGAACCGTACGACGGAGAGTCCGGGCGCTGTCGCCTCCGCGACGGGCGGCACCGAATCGGGCAGTCCCTGGAGCGTGTCGACGGCCACCAGTGGTATGCCCTGGTCCCGCAGGAAGCCTGCCGTCTCGTCGATACGGTCCGGCGTGAGCCACCCCGGATGTCTGAACTCCACGGCGATCGGCGTCCCGGCCCGCTCCCTGCACTCCTCGATGTACGCCCGTGAGCGGGCCCCCGGCCGGAACCAGGGGGAGAACTGGAACAGCACGGTGCCCAGTCGGCCGGCGTCGCGCAGGGGCGCGACGCCGGCCGTGAACCGCTGCCACAGTTGCGTCACCGCGTCCTCGGGCAGCTGCGACTTGCGTACCCACGCCGCCGGGTCGAGGCCAGTTGGCCGCAGGGGTTCGGGAAGCGCACCCACCCGGGCGCCGTGCCCGGTGAGGAGGGCGAACGCCTTCACGTCGAAGAGGAAGCCCTCGGGGGTGCGCTCGGCCCACAGGGCGCTGACTCGCTCGGCGGGCAGCGCGTAGAACGTGCTGTCCGCCTCCACGACAGGGAACCGGGCGGCGTAGTGCCGCAGCCGCCCCTCGGCTCCCCGGGCACCCGTCGGATACCAGCCGCTGGAGACCAGCGCGGGATCGGTCCACGAGCAGGTACCCACCAGAATGTCGCCCATGTCGCCCATGCCGTCGCCCGTGATCAGTCGGTGGACAGCGCCTCCAGGAGCTCACCGACCTGCGGTTCGGGCAGCGCCTTGGCGACATCGGCCTGGGCGACCATGCCGACGAGCCGGTGGTCGTCGATCACCGGCAGCCTGCGCACCTTGTGCTGCGTCATCTTGCGGAGCACCTGCTCCACACTGTCGTCGGCCTGTACGAACACCACCTCGCCCTGCGCGAGTTCGCCGGCCCTGGTCGTGTTCGGGTCCTTGCCTGCGCCGAGTGCCCGCACCACGATGTCGCGGTCGGTCAGCATGCCCTTGAGCTTCTCGTCGGTGCCGCAGATGGGCAGAGCGCCCACACCGAGCCGTGTCATCGTCCGGGCGGCGTCCGCCAGGGTCTCCTGCTCGCCCACGCACTCCGTGCCCTTGGACATGATCTGGCGTGCGGTTGTCATCGTCCCTCCTGGTTCGGATGTGACGGTCCGTTTGCTGGAACCCGCCGGGTACCCCGCTGCGGGCCGGGTAACCGTTCTGCGGCGATGACTTGTGTCGCACCAGGGGTAGCGGCGGCTGCGCCGGCAGGTGCAGACGGCCACCATGAACCGGTCGGAGCGGGCGGTCGTGCCGTCCGCCAGCGTGATCTCCACCGGCCCCTCGACGATCACCGGGCCCTCGGGGTCGACCACGACCCGCCGGGCGGGGCGGCTGTCCTGCGTTCCGGAACTCTCAGTCGCGCCAGGCACGGATGACCACCAACTCCTCTTTCGTCTCGCCCGGGTCCACCAGGCCCCGGGCTTCCAGCCAGGCGGCGTGCCGCCGCATCACCGGGCCGTACGGCACGGTCTCATGGGCCACGGGCCCGGCCCGCAGCCCGCGCGCGGTCAGGGCGTCCACGGTGGCGTCCACGCCGCACAGCGCCGACTGCACGACCAGGAGTACGCCGCCCTGCCTCAGCAGGGGCGGCGCCTGCACGCACAGCCGGTCCAGCACCGCACGGCCGTCCGCACCCGCCCACCAGGCCAGGTCGGCGGCCTTCGCCGGTACGTCGCCGGGCGAAGCGACGTACGGTGGATTGGAAAGGATCACATCGAAGCTCTGCCCCGCGAACGAGCTGAGCAGGTCACCTCGGTGGACTCGGATCGGATGTCCTCGCAGCCGGGCATTGAACCGGGCCGCGAGGACGGCTCTGCGCGACAGGTCGGTCGCGGTGACACTTGCGGCACCGCATTCGGCGGCCACGAGCGCGAGAGCACCCGTGCCGGTGCCGACGTCGAGCACGTCGGCACCGGGCATCCGCGGCTCCTCACGCGTCACCCGTGCGAGGAGTTCGGTGTCTTCCAGTGGAGCGTAGACACCAGGTGGTCTGAGTAGGCGCATGGGACGGGGGTACCTCGAAGAGCCCTGGTCATAACGGCCCCCGCCGGAAGGAGCAGCAAATGAGGGATGTCCCCGTCCGCCCCGGTTCGTACTGGATGGAGTACGGCGACGACACGGCGCGCCCCCGGCCGCCCGACGGTCTGGACGTGGACGTGGCGGTGATCGGCGCGGGCATCGCCGGGATCTGTACGGCCTGGGAGCTGGCCCGTGCGGGGAGGTCGGTCGCGCTGCTGGAGGCGAACCGGGTCGCCTCCGGAGTGACCGGACACACGACGGCGAAGCTGTCCGCCCTGCACGGCAACCTCTACCAGCGGCTGCGCAGCACCCGCGGCGCGCAGGGGGCCGCGCTGTACGCCCGTTCCCAGCAGGACGCCATCGGGCACGTGGTGGCCGTGTGCCAGGAACTGGGGATCGACTGCGACCTGGAACGCTTCCCGGCGTTCACGTACGCCGAGACGGCCAAGGAAGCCCACACGGCCGAGGCGGAGGCGGAGGCCGCCCGCGAGGCCGGGCTGCCCGCGTCGTACGTCAAGGAGACGGGACTGCCGTTTCCCGTGGCGGGCGCGGTGCGGGTGGAGGACCAGGCCCTGTTCCACCCGCGCAAGTACCTGTACGCGCTTGTCGCCGATCTGGAGCGGCGCGGCGGGCAGGTCTTCGAGGGCACCAGGATCGTCGGGCTGCGCGAGGGCGAGCCGTGCCGGCTGACGACGGAGGACGGGCGCACCGTCTCGGCCCGTGACGTCGTGGTCGCCACGCACTACCCGGTCTTCGACCGTTCGCTGCTCTTCGCGCGGCTGAAGCCGCACCGCGAGCTGGTCGTGGCGGGCGTGATTCCGGCCGGGCAGGACCCGCTGGGGATGTACCTGACGCCCGAGGGAACGACACGTTCGGTGCGGACCGCTCCGTACGGGGAAGGGCAGCGGCTGCTGATCGTGACGGGTGAGAAGTTCACTCCGGGAGCGGGCCGGGTCGGGGAGCGGTACGAGCGGCTGGAGACGTGGACCAGGCAGCGCTTCCCCGACGTACGGCTGACGCATCGCTGGGCCGCCCAGGACAACGAGCCGACGGACGGTGTGCCCTTCGTGGGCGCGCTGCACCCGCGCGCGCGTCACAGCTTCGTGGCGGCGGGCTTCAACAGCTGGGGCATGGCCAGCGGCGTGATGTCGGGCAAGCTGCTCGCCGCCCGGATCACCGGGGAGAAGCTGCCCTGGACGGACCTGTACGACCCGGTGCGTCTGAAGCCGCTGAAGGAGGCCCCGTCGCTGATGCGGTTCCAGGCCGCCGCGGCCGGTCATTTCGTGGGCGACCGGCTGCCCTTCGTGACGGGCGGCGGCCGTGCCTCGGCGATCCCTCCCGGCGGGGGCGCGGTGCTGCGCAGTGGCGCCCGCCATGTGGCGGTCCACCGCGACGAAGCCGGTGAGCTCCACGCGCTGTCTGCCCGGTGTACGCACATGGGGTGCCTGGTCCGGTTCAACGACGCGGAACGGACCTGGGAGTGCCCGTGCCACGGGTCCCGCTTCGGGACGGGCGGCGAGGTGCTCCAGGGACCGGCCGTACACCCGCTCGAACGGGTTCACGGATTCGAGGAGGACGACGACGCATGACGACCGCCCCTGAGCTGCCCTCCGCTCGCGGGCCCCTTTCGGGCGCCGTGCGGGACATACTTCTCGGCTCTCCCCCGCCCGGCCCGCCGCCCGGCGAGGCCGCTTCCTGGGACCCGTTCGGGGACGATCTCCAGCTTGCCCTGTACATGGCGTACGAACCGCACTACCGGGGCTTTCGGGGTGTGTGCGATGCGCGGGAATGGGACCTGGACCTGCTGCGGCTGCGCGGCGCCATGGAAGAGACGTTTCTGAGTGCGCTGCGCGCGGCGGCGCCCGGCGACGACGACGTGACGGCCGAACTGGACGCGCTGCTCGTCGAACCGGCCGACGGGCAGGGTGTCTCGCACGAGCTGATGCACGACGGCACCTGGGAGCGGATGCGCGAGTACCTCGCTCACCGCTCGCTCTACCAGCTGAAGGAGGCCGACCCGCAGGCATGGGTGATCCCACGGCTGGAGGGGCAGGCCAAGGCGTCGCTGGTGGCGGTCGAGTTCGACGAGTTCGGCGGCGGCCGCGGTGAGAACGTACACGCCAGACTGTTCGCCCGCCTGATGGAGGGCGCGGGACTGGACGCGCGCTACGGCCGCTATCTGGAGTTCGCGCCCGCCGTCACACTCGCCCCGGTCAACGCGATGTCGCTGTTCGGGCTGCACCGTGCGCTGCGCGGCGCCATGGTCGGGAACTTCGCCACGCTGGAGATCACCTCTCCGCCCGGCGCGCGCCGGATGGCGAAGGCTCTGGAGCGGCTGGGGGCGGGCGAGGAGTGCACGCGTTTCTTCACCGAGCACATCGAGGCGGACGCCGTGCACGAACAGGTGATGCGCCGCGACGTCATCGGGGATCTGCTCGCCAGGGAGCCGCAGCTGGCCGGGGACGTCGCGTTCGGCATCCGGGCGAGCGTGCTGCTGGAGACGCGCTGGGAGGAGCACGTACTGGCCGCCTGGCGGGAGGGCCGCAGTTCGCTGCGGCCCGGCGCGCCCGGCATCAGCGGGTCGGCGTCACCCCGATGAGCTGCGGGGGCACGCCTCAGGCCCTTAGTACTCCAGTTGCACTTTGCTATTGCCGCTGGTCAAAGGCTTGTTTTCGAGTGTAGCGAGCTGACTGTCCGCCATGTTGCCGGAGTTCGTGACCAGCGGCATGTGATCGCTGTTGTGCTGATCGTGCAAGATGATGTGCGGCCCGATGTTTGGGCTTCGGAGCTTGAGGAGGTGCTGCTGCGGATCGGTCACCGGTTCGGTCGGGTCGATCTGCGGCGGCGGATGCGGGACTACGTGCGCGGGCTGCTCGGTCCTGTCGGCAGGAAGAACGGCTGGCAGCTGGCCGAGTACGTCGGCCATGACGTGCCGGCCGGTCTGCAGCACCTACTGAAC
>NZ_AUBE01000013.1 GCF_000429085.1 Streptomyces flavidovirens DSM 40150
CGCCCCCCAGAAGCATTGCGGCGGAGGTTCGGCGGTCAAGGGTGGAGCGGAGCGGAATCGCCGTAGGCGACGCGACGTAGGAGCGCCCTTGAGGGCCGGGCCTCCGCCGCCACACTTACTCCAGGCGGCCCCCACCCCAGACGCAACCACCGCCCCAGGGTCGTCAACGCCCCGCCCCCAACACCCCGCGCCCGTCGAAGCCCCGCACCCCGCACCCCCGCCCACTCCCCTCCCACCATTCAGATCCACTTCAAAGCTTGTCCAGAAACTTTCGATGGACCTGACCATTCCCGTGATGTGACAGTCGGTGCATGACGACGACCGCAGCGCACCCGGAAGACCCGCACGCCAACGACGCCGCCCCCTACGGGGGAGGCGACCCGTACGCCGATTACCGGGGTGGGGACTTCCCCTTCACCGAGCTCGTCGACCTGGCCGACCGGCGTCTCGGGGCCGGGGTCATCGCGGCCAATGACGAGTTCTTCGCCGAGCGCGAGAATCTCCTCATCCGCGAGCGCGCGGTCTTCGACCCGGAGCACTTCGGGCACAAGGGCAAGATCATGGACGGCTGGGAGACCCGCCGCCGACGCGGCGCCGACGGGTCGCAGCCCTTCCCGGCGCCCGACGACCACGACTGGGCCATCGTCCGCCTCGGCGCCCCCGGCGTCATCCGCGGCATCGTCGTCGACACCGCCCACTTCCGCGGCAATTACCCCCAGCGTGTGAGCATCCAGGCCGCCGCGGTGGAGGGTTCGCCGAGCGCCGAGCAACTCCTCGACGCCGACGTGAAGTGGGAAGAACTCGTGCCGCCCACCCCCGTACGCGGACACGCCGCCAACGGGTTCCACATCACCAGCGCGCGCCGCTTCACCCACCTCCGGCTCTGCCAGCACCCCGACGGCGGCGTCGCCCGCCTCCGCGTGCACGGCGAAGTCGTGCCCGACCCCGAGTGGCTCGGCCTCCTTGGCACCGTCGACCTCGTCTCCGTACTCAACGGAGGGGTGTACGAAGACGCTTCCGACAAGTTCTACTCATCGCCGACGCAGATCATCCTGCCGGGAACCTCGCGCAAAATGGACGACGGATGGGAGAACCGCCGCCGCCGTTTCCGCGACACCAACGACTGGGTGCGCTTCCGGCTCGTCGCGCAGGGCGCCATCCGCGCCGTCGAGATCGACACGGCGTACCTCAAGGGGAACTCGGCCGGCTGGATCGCGCTGAGCGGGCGCAACGGCGAGACCGGCGAGTGGTTCGAGATCCTCCCGCGCACCAAGCTCCAGCCCGACACGCTGCACCGCTTCAAGCTCCCCGCCCAGGCTGTCGCCACCCACGTACGCCTCGACGCCTTCCCCGACGGCGGCGTCGCCCGGATGAGGTTGCACGGGGCGCTCACGGAGCAGGGCGCGGCCGAACTGCGCAGGCGTTACGAGGACACGGCCGGTCAGTAGTTCCGGCCACCCGTAGGGCCTGGCCGGCGGTCCCGGCCCACAGACCCCCGCCCGGCGGACGGCAGCGGCACAGCGCCCCGGCCGTCGGGCGGCTTCAACGGGGGGCTCAACCGGGGGGGCGACAGGGCGCCTCTGCGTATGCGTACGCAGGGGCGCCCTCTCGTATGCGACACAAGGTGCCTGCGGCGTTGCCCCAAACCCCGCTCCTCAAACCCCGCTCCTCAAACGCCGGAGGGGCTGGAAGATGCCAGGGGCTTGTGCCAGGGAGCCTTGGCACTTGGCCCCCTGGCACAAGCCCCCCGCGGTGCGCCTAGGCGCCCGCCGTCCCCGCCAGCCCCGCCGCCATCCCCGCCCCCGCATCCGCCGCCTGTGCCCTCAGTGCCCGCTCGATGCCCGCGCGGGACTCCAGGACCAGGCGGCGCAGCGCCGCGTTCGGGGACGCCGATTCCAGCCACGCGTCCGTCGCGTCCAGCGTTGCCTGCGAGACCTGGACCGCCGGGTACAGGCCGACGGCGATCTGCTGGGCCATCTCGTGGCTGCGCGACTCCCACACGCCCTTGACCGCCGCGAAGTACTTCTCCGTGTACGGCGCCAGCAGCTCACGCTGAGCGGGGTCGGTCTGGACGAAGCCGCTGATCACCGCCTCCTGGGTGGAGTTCGGGAGCTTGTCGGACTCGATCACCGACGCCCACGCCTCCGCCTTCGCCCCGGCCGTCGGCCGCGCCGCCCGCGCCGACGCCGCGTGCAGCTCGCCCGCCGACGTCTTGTCGCGCTCCAGCTCCGCCGCGATCACCTTCTCGTCCGCGCGCCCGGTGGCCGTGAGACGCTCGACGAACGCCCAGCGCATCTCGGTGTCGACGGCCAGCCCCTCCACCGTCTCCGTGCCGTCCAGCAGACCCTGAAGCACGTCCAGTTGGGCGTCGGTACGGGCCGTCGCCGCGAACGCCCGCGCCCACGCCACCTGGTGGTCGCTGCCCGGCTCGGCGGCGCGCAGGTGCTCCAGCGTCGCCTCCGTCCACCGTGCGAGGCCCGTCTCGCGCCAGTCCGGCGCCGCGTACAGCTCCAGGGCCAGCTTCACCTGGCGGTGGAGGGACTGGACGACGCCGATGTCCGACTCCTTCGCGATGCCCGACAGGACCAGCGCGAGGTAGTCGCGGGTGGCGAGTTCACCGTCGCGCGTCATGTCCCACGCGGCCGACCAGCACAGCGCGCGCGGCAGCGACTCGGTGAAGTCACCGATGTGCGCGGTGACCACCGCCAGCGACTGCGCGTCCAGGCGCACCTTCGCGTACGACAGGTCGTCGTCGTTCAACAGGATCACGGCCGGGCGGCGCGTGTTCGCCGGGAAGGGGACCTCCGTCAGCTCGGCCGCGTCCACGTCCATCTCGATCCGGTTCGTACGGACCAGCTTGCCCGCGCCGTCCAGGTCGTAGCAGCCGACCGCGATCCGGTGCGGACGAAGGGTGGAGGTGCCCTTCGCGCCGGCCGGCAGCGCCGGGGCCTCCTGCCGCACCGCGAACGACGTGACGTTGCCGTCCGCGTCCGTCTCGATCTCCGGGCGCAGGATGTTGATGCCGGCCGTCTCCAGCCACGCCTTCGACCACGTCTTCAGGTCGCGGCCGGACGTCTTCTCCAGCGCGCCGAGCAGGTCGGACAGGCGCGTGTTCCCGAACGCGTGCGCCTTGAAGTACGCCTGCACGCCCCGGAAGAACTCGTCCTGGCCGACGTACGCGACGAGCTGCTTGAGCACCGACGCACCCTTGGCGTACGTGATGCCGTCGAAGTTGACCAGCACGTCGTCCAGGTCACGGATGTCCGCCATGATCGGGTGCGTGGAGGGGAGCTGGTCCTGGCGGTACGCCCAGGTCTTCTCCGAGTTCGCGAACGTCGTCCACGAGTGCGGCCACTTCGAGCCCGGCGCGTGCGCCTGGCAGGCGACCGACGTGTACGTCGCGAACGACTCGTTCAGCCACAGGTCGTTCCACCACTCCATGGTGACCAGGTCGCCGAACCACATGTGCGCCAGCTCGTGCAGGATGGTCTCGGCACGCCGCTCGTACGCCGCGTCCGTGGTCCTGGAGCGGAAGATGTACTGGTCGCGGATGGTGACCGCGCCCGCGTTCTCCATCGCGCCCGCGTTGAACTCCGGCACGAAGAGCTGGTCGTACTTCGCGAAGGGGTACGCGTAGTCGAACTTCTCCTGGAACCAGTCGAAGCCCTGCCGCGTCACGTCGAAGATCGCGTCCGCGTCCAGGAACTCGGCCAGCGACGGGCGGCAGTAGATGCCGAGCGGCACACTCTGCCCGTTCGCGTTCTCGTACGAGCTGTGGACCGAGTGGTACGGGCCGACGATCAGCGCGGTGATGTACGTCGAGATGCGCGGCGTCGGCTCGAAGACCCAGATGTCGTCCTTCGGCGCCGGGGACGGAGTCGGGGAGTTCGAGATCACCGTCCAGCCGGACGGCGCCTTCACCGTGAACTGGAAGGTCGCCTTCAGGTCCGGCTGCTCGAACGACGCGAAGACGCGCCGCGCGTCCGGCACCTCGAACTGGGTGTAGAGGTACGCCTGCTGGTCGACCGGGTCGACGAAGCGGTGCAGGCCCTCACCCGTGTTCGTGTACGCGCAGTCGGCGACGACCTTCAGGTTGTTCTGACCGGCTTCGAGGTGCTTGAGGGTGATACGTGAATCGCGGAAGACCGCTGCGACGTCGAGCGACTTCCCGTTCAGTACGACCTGGTGCACGGCGGGCGCCACCAGGTCGATGAACGTCTGCGCCCCGGCCTCGGCGCACTCGAAACGCACGGTGGTCACGGACCTGTAGGTGCCGCCCTCCTGCGCGCCGCTCAGGTCGAGCTCGATCTCATACGCGTCAACAGTGAGCAGGCTCGCCCGCTGCTGGGCCTCTTCGCGGGTCAGGTTCGTGCCAGGCACCCGGTCATCTCCTCGGTATGTGTCGTTTTCCGTCATCCTTCCATGTCACCCGTGCCGGCCGCCCGCAGTAATCGATCAGGGCACTGCCGCCGCAGAGCGCCGAGCGCCGAGCGCGACAGGGTTCGGGTGGCAGGGGTAGTCATACCTCGGTAGCATTGCGGGTATGAAGATTAGTGTGAGTCTGCCGCAGGAGGATGTGACCTTCGTTGACGCGTACGCAGCCAAAACGGAGGCGGAGTCCCGCTCCGCGGTGATACACGCTGCGATCGAGATGCTGCGCGCCTCCCAGCTGGAGGAGGACTACGGGGCTGCGTTCCAAGAGTGGGACGCGAGCGAGGACGCGGCCTTCTGGGACCGGACGACCGGGGACGGGCTGACCGATGCGCAGAGGTGACATCTACCTGATTGACTACGAGCCGGTGCGCGGCAGCGAGGTGAACAAGGCTCGCCCCTCGGTGATCGTGTCGAACGATGCAGCCAACCAGTCCGTCCAGCGCACGGGGAGAGGTGTGATCACCGTCGTGCCGTTGACGTCGAACACCTCCCGCGTTTTCCCCTTTCAAGTTTTCCTGCCCGCCGACGAGTGCCATCTCGCAAAGGACTCGAAGGCTCAGTGCGAACAGGTCCGCGCGGTCGCCGTGGAACGGGTGCTGCACCGTATCGGTACGGTGCCTGCTCAGCGTGTGGCTGAGCTCGACGCGGCCTTGCGTCGGCACCTGGCGCTCTGACGGCCGGCCTCACTGGGCGTCCGCGTCCGCGTCCGAGACCGCTCTCGCGAACGCCCGTACCCGCTCCGTCTCGCCGTCGCGGTGCCACACCATGCCGAGTACGGAGTCCGGCAGACCGTCCACCGGTACGAAGACGACGTCCTTGCGGCCGTGATACTCCGCCGTCGGCCGGCACAGCAGCATCGCGCCGCGCCCGGCCGCGACCAGGGTCAGGCCCTCCTGGAGCGTCGTGACCGACGGGGCGGGAGCGGAAGAAGGGGCGTGCGCCTCGCGCCAGTAGGCGGGGGCGGGGGGTGATGCCGTGATGAGCGGGACGGTGGCGACCTCGGCGGCCGTGAGGGAGGCGCTGGCGGCGTAGGGGTGACGTACCGAGAAGGCGACCGTCTGCCGCTGCCTGGAGAAGACCGGGCCCAGGGTCAGATCCGGCTCCGCCACTGGCAGCAGCACGATCGCCGCGTCCACCTCACCGCGCTGTACCGCCCCGAAGGGATCGGAGAGGGGGATCTCCGCGATCTCCGTCACGCAACCGGGATGCCGGTCCTGAAAGGCGGTGATCGCCCCCATCACAGGGGCGTCCGCCGTGCCCTGGAAGCCCAGGCGCAGACGGCCGTCGACGCCGCGCGCCTCGGAGCGGGCGACCTCGACGGCCGTACGGAGGGTCTCGTACGCCGGGCGCAGGTCGGCCAGGAACCGTTCACCCGCCGGGGTCAGGCGCACCCGGCGGCTCGTGCGATCGACGAGGCGGGCGCCGATGCGGCTCTCCAGGGCGCGCAGGAGCTGGCTGACGCGGCTCTGCGACACGTACAGCCGCTCGCCCGCGCGGCCGAAATGCAGCTCCTCGGCGAGCGCCAGAAAGCTTTCGAGTTCACGGATCTCCAGCCCCGCCACACACGCCCCCTGATCGATGAGTCCGGCTCATAGAAGGATGAGAACTCCACCGTTGTTCCCGGCCGGGGCGCGCAAGAGGCTGGACGGCATGCACAGGAACCGTGAACTGCCCCATGGCCTACCCCATGAACTGCCCCGCGAACTGCCCCGCGAACTGCCCCGCGAACGGGCCCGCGAACGGGCCGCGTTGCCGCCCGCCGTGTTCGCCGTTGCCGCCGCGACCTTCGCCGTCGTCACGACCGAGATGCTGCCGGTCGGCCTCCTCACCTCCCTCGGCGCCGGCCTCGGTACGTCCGACGGCACGGCCGGGCTGACCGTCACCCTGCCCGGCCTGGTCGCGGCGCTCGCCGCGCCCCTGCTGCCCGTCGGCGTGCGGCGTGCGGACCGGCGGCTCGTGCTGTGCGGGCTGATGGTGCTGCTCGCCGCCGCGAACACGCTGTCCGCGCTCGCGCCCGGTTTCGGGGTGCTGCTGGGCGCACGGGCGCTGGTCGGGGTGTGCATCGGCGGGGTGTGGGCCGTCGCGGCGGGTCTCGCCGTGCGGCTGGTGCGCGAGGAGGGTGTCGGTCGGGCCACCGCGGTGATCTTCAGCGGCATCGCGGTGGCGTCCGTGGCCGGGGTACCCGCCGGGACGCTGATGGGCGAACTGGCGGGGTGGCGCTGGGCGTTCGCCGCCATGGGCCTCTTCTCGCTGCTGGTGGCGGTCCTGCTCGGCGTGCTGCTGCCGCCCCTGCCCGCGCGGGGCGCCGTCGGGCTCCGGGAAGTGGCGGGACTGCTGCGGGTGCCGCAGGTGCGGGCCGGACTGCTGGTGGTGCTGGCCCTGGTGACCGGGCACTTCGCGGCGTACACGTATGTACGTCCGGCCCTGGAGCGCGTGCCGGACATCGGCGCGGGCCTGGTGAGCGGGCTGCTGCTGGTGTACGGGACCGCGGGCATCGCCGGGAACTTCCTCGGCGGCGCGGCCGCCGCCCGCGATCCGCGCCGCACACTCCTGGTGATCTCGGCGGTGCTCGGTGCCACGGTCCTGCTGACGGGCGGGGTGGGCGGCGCCTCGGCCGTGGCCGCGGCGGCGCTGCTCGTGGTGTGGGGCCTGGCGTACGGCGGGGTGTCGGTCAGCGCGCAGAACTGGCTCATGGCAGCCGCACCGGCGCGGCAGGAGGCGGCCTCGGCGCTCTTCGCCGGGGTCTTCAACGCCGCCATCGCGCTCGGGGCGCTGCTCGGCGGCCGGGCCGCCGACCGCTACGGCGTTCCGGGGCCGCTGTGGCTCGGCGGCGCGCTGGCGCTGGTGGGGACAGTGGCGGTCGTGACGGGGCGTACGCGTACGCGTACGACAGCGGGGCGGAGCTCCGAAGAGCCCCGCCCCGCCGAAAGCACCGAAAGTGCCGAAAGCACCGAATGTGCTGAAAGTGCTGAAAGTGCTGAAAAGGTCAGGCCTTGAGCTCGGCCGCCACCAGCTCCGCGATCTGCACGGCGTTGAGCGCCGCGCCCTTGCGGAGGTTGTCGCCGGACAGGAACAGCGACAGGCCGTTCTCGGCGGTCTCGTCCCGGCGGATGCGGCCGACGTACGACACGTCCTGGCCGGCGGCCTGGAGCGGCGTCGGGATCTCGGACAGGGCGACGCCCGGCGCCCCGGCGAGCAGCTCGGTGGCGCGCTCCACGCTCAGCGGACGCTCGAAACGGACGTTGACCTGGAGCGAGTGGCCGGAGAACACCGGGACGCGCACGCAGGTGCCGGAGACCTTGAGCTCGGGGGTCTCCAGGATCTTGCGGGACTCGTTGCGGAGCTTCTGCTCCTCGTCGGTCTCGAAGGAGCCGTCGTCGACGATGGAGCCGGCCAGCGGCAGCACGTTGAAGGCGATGGGGCGCTTGTAGACGCCGGGCTCGGGGAAGTCCACGGCGTCCCCGCTGTGGGTGAGGTCGGCGGCGTGGTCCACGACCTTCTTGACCTGGCCGTCGAGCTCGGCGACACCGGCCAGACCCGAGCCGGACACGGCCTGGTAGGTGGTGGCGACCATCGCGGTGAGGCCGGCCTCGGCGTGCAGCGGCTTGAGGACGGGCATCGCGGCCATCGTGGTGCAGTTCGGGTTGGCGATGATGCCCTTGGGGCGGTTGGCCACCGCGTGCGGGTTGACCTCGGAGACCACCAGCGGCACCTCGGGGTCGCGGCGCCAGGCGGAGGAGTTGTCGATCACGACGGCGCCCTGCGAGGCGACCTTCTCGGCCAGCGCCTTGGAGGTCGCGCCACCGGCGGAGAAGAGCACGATGTCCAGGCCGGAGTAGTCGGCCGTCGACGCGTCCTCGACGGTGATGTCCTTGCCCTGCCACTCGATCGTGGAGCCCGCGGAACGGGCGGAGGCGAAGAGGCGCAGCTCGTCGGCCGGGAACTCGCGCTCGGCCAGAATCCTGCGCATGACTGTGCCGACCTGACCTGTGGCTCCGACGATTCCGACCCTCACGAGGACTCCTTGGTGCGTGCGAACGTGCTGCTGCGGGCTTGACCTGGTGCTGTCCATAATGCGTCTGTCCCCGGCCGCCTTGTCCAATCCATTGTCCGGTCTCTGGACGGCGTGACCATCGTCACCGCCGTCCGGGCCGTCACCGGATCTCCAGACCCCGCTCGCCACCCGTCCTGATCTGCGGAAAGCCGCCTGGGAACGGGTGCGGCGCGGGGGCTGGAGATCCGCCGCAGCGGACGGTCCCGCCGAGCGCCGGAGCCTGGTCCGCGGCAGCAGCCGTGGGGAGCAGCCGCAGGGCCCAGCCGCAGGGCCCAGCCGCAGGCACCAGCCGACGGCGTTGTCGATGCGCGGGCCGCATCACGCGAAGGGGCGGGCGCCTGTGCGGGCGCCCGCCCCTCCTCCGTAACTCACTTCCCTGCGAACGGTGTTACGGCGTGACCTTCTCGATCTGCGCGCTGCCGGAGCCCGCGACCGTACCGCGCGCGTTCACCAGCTGCACCTCGCCGAAGAACTTCCGCCCCTCGGGAGCCGCGCCCGCCACCACCACATCGGCCTTGACCTGCGCCGAAGCACCGTTGGCCAGCTTCACGACCTGCGATTCGTCGACCGTGACCCGGCCGAGCGACGGCGCGAAGTACACATCGCGGTAGTCGTACGCCGTGGTCCCGGCCGGGACCGAGTAGCCGTCGACAACGATCCTGTACGTACCGGCGGCGGGCTTGACGAGACTGACGGCCTCCTCCGAGTCGCCGTCGGCGGCCTGGCCGACCAGCGTGTTGCCCCGGTAGACCGACAGGTCCAGGTCGGCGGAGGTGTCGGAGACCTTGCCGATCACGATGTCGAGACGCTCCACGCCCTCACCGATGGTGAGCGTGGACTCCTGCTGCTCCCCGTCCTTGATCGACGGACGGGCGTCCTTCGACGAGCCGAGCGAGCCGGCCTTCAGCTTGCCGTCCAGCGTGGCGAAGCCGTTGGTGACCTTCCAGTCCACCGCGGCCGGAGAGCCGACCTTGGCCTCGGGGATGGTCTGCACGGCCGGGGCGAAGGTGGCGCCGAGCACCGCGACGTCCAGCGTGTACGGGTTGTCGAGGAGCGGCGACGTACGGCGCGACTCGACCTCGACCTCCCAGACACCGGCCTGCGGGTTCGGGTACGAACGCAGGTCGGGGCGGCAGGTGTTGGCCGGGTTCGTGTAGTTCGGGTAGCAGACGATCGACGAGGTGGAGTCGACCGGGAGCCCGTACGGGTGGATGCCGATGAAGCGGGTCTGGCTGCCCTTGCCCAGCCCGCCGAGCGCGACCTCCAGGGACTTCGCGCCCTCAGGGACGTTGATGAAGTACGACTTGGTGCTGTTGCGCTGCACCGAACCGGAGTCCGAGAACGTGTACGCGGGCTTCACCAGGTCCTTGGACACGACCACGGTCGCGAGGATCTGCTTGTCGACGCCCTCGGTGCGCTCGTCGTCCACCTCGAGGGCGGCGCTGTGGACACCGGCGGAACCGGGCCTGGCCTGCACCTTGACGGTGACCGGCTGGTTCAGCGGCAGGTCGACCTCGTCGTCACCGAGGAGGCGGAACGTGCCGTCGTTGTACTTCCAGTCCAGCTCGTGCTCGATCGCACGGTCCGGGCCGCTGGTACGCGTGATGGTCACGTCGTACGTCTTCTTCTGCCCGGCCTTGAGGCCGCCTTCGCGGTCGTAGAGGCCCGTGCCGAAGCCCGGCGTCTTGAGCGCGTAGTCGATCGCGGTGTCGACCGGGGCCTTCACCGCGTAGTCGTGCGCGGTCGCGCCGTCCCTGATCGCGTCCCAGGCCTCCACGATGTCGATCAGACCGGAGCCCTGCTCGTGCGCCTGCGTGCCGCTGATGCGCTTGGCGGTGCTCGTCAGCGCGGTGCGCAGCTCGACCGGCGTCAGGTCGATCTTCTTCTGCTTGGCGGCCGAGAGCAGCAGCGCGCTCGCGCCCGCCGCCTGCGGTGAGGCCATCGAGGTGCCCTGCAGCATCGAGTAGCCGGCCGGGAGCTGGTAGCCGGCCTCGGCGACCGGGCCGCCGGGCGCCCAGGTCTGGGTGGTGTTGATGGACGCGCCGGGCGCGGAGATGGTCGGCGCGAAGCCGCCGTCCTCGCGCGGGCCTCGGGAGGAGAACGGCAACATGGCGTACCGCTTCTTCACGGACGAGCCGTAGTTGGCGGCCCAGGTCTCCTTGGAAATGGACGCGCCGACCGAGATGACCTTGTCGGCCAGGGCCGGGTCACCGATGGTGTTCGTGCCCGGACCGCTGTTGCCGGCCGAGACGACCAGCTGGACGCCGTACGTGTCGATGAGGCGCGTGTAGAGCTGGGCGCGCGCGTTGTTGCCGTCGTTCAGCGCGGGCAGGCCGCCGATCGACATGTTGACGATGTCGACACCGCGCTTGGTGACGAGGTCGATCATGCCCTCCGTGAGCGCGACGTTGGTGCAGCCGCCGCTCCAGGTGCAGGCGCGCGAGGAGACCAGCTTGGCGCCGGGGGCGGCGCCGTTCATCCGGCCGCCGAAGAGGCTGTTGGCGGCGGTGATGCCGGCGACGTGCGTGCCGTGCGAGCCCTCGATGACGCCGATGTTGACGTAGTCGGACTTCGCGCCGGCTGCGTTGTGGACGACGTCCTTGCGGACCTCGGCGACGAACGGGATCTGCTCGACGACCTCGGTTGCCGGGTCGTCCTTGCCGAAGTACCGGATCTGGTGCTTGTCCTTGTACGGCTTCATCGCCTCCTCGTCGCCGAAGTCGGCGTCGTCGTCGAGGTCGACGCGGATCGTGCCGGAGGCGGCGTCGTACAGCACGCCCCAGACGTCGGTGGTGTCACCGTCGCGGTTGAGGTCGCCGTTCATGTCGCCACCCTTGGTGGCGGCTTCGGCGAAGTTGCGGAACATGTACGAGCCCGCGGGCGCCGAGTACGTACGGCTGCCGGCGGTGAACACCGGGCCGGTCACGGCGCCGTTCATCCGCAGCCAGGTGCCGTCGCCGTCCGCGACCGGGTCGGTGGCCGTCACCCAGTCCACGATCTTGCGCTCGCCGGTGGTGGTCTTCTGGAGCGCGGGGTGGCCGAGGTCCACACCCGAGTCGAGGATGCCGATGGTGACCCCCCGGCCGTCGGCCCTGGGGTGGTCCTCCACGAACTCCACGGCGCCCGTCTCGAAGGACGGGTTGTACGGGTTCTTCGCGGGCGTCCGCTTTCCGGGGCCGGAGTACGTGCCCTCGGCGGTGGCGTCCGCACCCTTGCCGCGGTCGGCTCCCGGCGTCGGGTCGTCCAGCAGGATCTCCTGCTTGAGGTCGATGCCGTGGACGGAGGAAAGCTTCGTGGCGGCCTTGATGGCCGCGTCCGCCTTGCCGGTGGGCAGGGTGGCCCGTACGTAACCGAGCTTGTCGTCCGTACGGCCGACCACGCCGCCCTGTACGGAGTCGAGCTGCTGCGCGACCTGCTCGGTGGCGCCGGGCGCGGTGGCGACCATCAGCGTGACGCTCTTCGCGCCCTCGGCCTGCGCCTCCGCGAGCAGCTCCGCATCGGCGGAACCGAGCTTCGCGGCGGCGGACTTGGGCGCGGGCGCCGTGGACCGGGGGTCGTCGGCGCCGGCCGCCAGGGCGGGGACGGGTGCCGCCGCACACAGCGCGGCGACCAGACCGGCGGCGAGCGCTATGCGGGCCGCGGGTCTCGCGCCGGGTATGGAGCCGGATGATTCGAGGGTCATGGGCTTCCCTGTATGTGAAAGAAGGAGTCGTCCGGTAGGTCGTCCGGAATACGGTGCCGGATGACCGCTCAGCCTCGCCTAAGTGAGGGTTGTTTGGGGAGAGTTGCCCCTGTCGTAATACGGCCATGGCACACATCCGCCACCGCGCGGTATGCGCCACCGGGGCCGAATCACCAGATACCGGGCGCCTTGTCGGCCCCGCCCCGTAACCTCGCCCAATGAACCGAGAGCTCAGGGTGGCGGCCTACGCCGTGTGCGTGCGGGACGGCCGGGTGCTCCTGGCCCGCTGGGTGGCGCCCGGCGGCGCGAAGCGGTGGACGCTGCCGGGCGGCGGCATGGACCACGGCGAGGACCCGTACGACACGGTGATCCGCGAGGTGGCGGAGGAGACGGGTTACGCCGTCGAGCCGGTCCGGCTGCTCGGCGTCCACTCCATCACCCGGCGCTACCCGCGCCGGCTCGGCGCGTTCGCCGACTTCCAGGGCCTGCGGCTCGTGTACGAGGGCGAGATCACCGGGGGCGAACTCCGCCACGAGACCACGGGCTCCACCGACCTGGCGGCCTGGCACCCCCTGGACGACGTGCCCCGCCTCGACCACGTCGAACTGGTGGACACGGGAATAGAGCTGTGGCGGACAAAGCCGGCGACGGGGCGCGTGGCGGTTCCGGGAACGTGAGGGGGGTCGGAACAGCGTCACCCGCACACGCCCAGCCGCACCCGGCAGTGATCCCTGTTCGTTGATCGGCGTTGCGCGTTGCGGAGCCGTTAACGCGCAGGCCATTCCCGGTGTCAACGATCCAGTGGGGCAAGGGGTTCCACTGGGTCACGCCGGCGGTCCACCCCCTGCCCGGCAGATGCGACCGCACACCGGGGAGACCGCGCCATGTCACGCCTACGCTCCGCAGCCGAAGCCGCCCTCGACCGACGTTCCTTCCTCGCCGCGACCGGAGCGGTCGGCATCTCCGCCGGCGTCGGGCTCGCGCTCCGCCCGGACCACGCGGCCCAGCACGGCGCCCGGGCCGCCGCCGTCCCGCCCGCCCCCGCCGGCCTCGCCGCCCCCGGAGCGTCACCCTCCGCCGCCAAGGCCCCGGTCCGCATCGCGCCCTGGACCGCCACGACGCTCCGTACGGTCGCCACCCCGCGCGGCTCCCTCTCCGGCTACCGCCGCCTGGGCACCGGCCCCGGCTGGAAGCGCGTCGTACGCACCCAGCTCGCCGCCGCCCGCTCCGGGCGCGAGGAGCGGCGTACCGCCCTCGCCTCCTTCGTGCAGCTCACCGACATGCACCTCACCGACGTACAGCACCCCGTCCGTACCGAATACCTGCGCGCCCAGGCGGTCGGCGCCTGGCGCCCGCAGGAGGCCCTCACCGTGCACGGGGCGATCTCGCTCGTCGAGCGCGTCAACGCGCTGCGCGCCGGGCCGGTCACCGGGGCGGACCTCGGCTTCGTGATGACGACCGGTGACAACACGGACAACAACTGCAAGGCCGAACTCGACTGGTTCCTGCGCACCATGAGCGGCGGCCGTATCACGCCCAACACCGGCGACCCCGCCCGCTACGAAGGCGTCCAGGACTCCGGCCTGCCCCTGTACTGGCACCCGGACGGCGCCCTGCGCGACGCCGACAAGAAGCGCGGCTACCCCCGCCTGGAGGGTTACCTCGCCGCCGCGCGGCGCCCGGTGACCAGTCCGGGCCTGAGCCTCCCCTGGTACTCCACCGTCGGCAACCACGACGACCTGCCCAGCGGCTGCTTCGCCAACGGCAACGCGTCCGGTTTCCTCGCCGACTTCGCGGTCGGCGGCCGGAAACTGATGTCGCTCCCGGTGAGCGAGGCAAGCGCGCTCGAAGCCGTACTCAAGAAGGGCAACGACCCGCGCGGCACCTACTTCACCGATCTCCTGCGCCGCGAGACCCGCCGCATGCGCCGCGTCACGCCGGACCCCACCCGCGCCCCCTTCACGCCGCGCGAGTACGTCGAAGCACACCTCGACCCCGCGTACGCGGGCGCGGGCCCGGCGGGCCACGGCTACACCCGCGAGAACGCCGACACCGGGAACCTCTACTACTCCTTCCGCGTCTCCGACGGCGTACTCGGCATCAGCCTCGACACGACCGACCGGGGCGGCCACTTCGCGGGCTCGATCGACAAGGCCCAACTGGACTGGCTGACCCGCACGCTGCTCGCCCACCGGGACGACCACGTCATCGTTTTCAGCCACCACAACAGCTGGACGTTCGACGACGGCGGCGGCGACAAGCTCGTCGCACTCCTCAAGCGCAACCGCAACGTCATCGCCTGGATCAACGGACACAGCCACCGCAACGTAATCCTCGCGCACGGCACCTTCTGGGAGATCTCCACCGCCTCGCACGTCGAGTTCCCCCAGCTCGCCCGCATCATCGAGCTCACCGACAACCACGACGGCACGCTCTCCCTCTTCACCACGCTGATCGAGTCCGCCGCCCCGCACAGCACGGACTACACCGACCTCTCCCAGACGGGCCTGGCAGCGCTCTACCGCGAACTGTCCCTCAACACGCCGGGCGCCCGGCAGACCCTGGCGGGCCCGGCGGACGCCCGGAACACGGAGCTCCTGGTGAAGAAGCGCTGACGGCCCTAACGCGGCAGCACCACCACATAGGCGGCCGGCTCCCGGTCCGAGGACGCCATCAGAGCGGTCCGTACGACGGTCGCCTGCTGCTCCATCGCTTCCCGCAGCTTCTTCGGCGTGATGTGTACGACGGTGATCCCCAGCCGCTCCAGGTGTTCGCGCTTGCGGGCGTACTCCGACCATTCCCCAAGCTCTCGGCTTCGCTCGGGCAGGGCAGACCCCGTGGCGTCCTCGTCCTGCCGTGGCGCCCTGGTGTCCAGCTCCACGGCCACGGCCTGCTCGGGCCAGTAGACGTCGACGCCGCCGAGGTGGGGCCCGCCGGGCAGCCGCAGATCGACGTTCCAGAGCGGGTCGGGCAGCCCGTACTGCCGCACCATCTCGTACAGCCGGTTCTCCGCGATGGCGCGCCCCTCGGCGAGCAGTGAGTCGACGGCGTCGACGACGTGCGGCCGCGACAGCAGCCGCGCGAGCGTCAACTCACGCACCACGGCGGCCGGCTCGCAGTGCGAACCGCGCACCGCCTCGGTGAGCAGCCGGCGTACGGCATCGGCGTCGCTGAGGTGAGCGACGGCGTCGGCGAGGGCGCGGGCGACCGGGGCGACGGGCAGGCCGCCGATCTCCTGGAGCTGGGGCATGGCATGCACCCGGATCAGCCGCGCGCACCCGGTGGACCGCAGCCGTCTGGTGCGCGGCACGAGCACATCGATCCGGTCGAGGGAGATCAGCGGGGGAGCGGAGGAGAGGCGGTGCAGGGCGAGCGCGGCCAGCCCGGTGATCACGACGTCACCGTACGAGCCTGCTTGCCCCTCCGCCCTGACCTGCGCAGGAACCACCGGGCTCGCGACGGACCCGATGGGCCGCCCCGCGTACAGCAGGGCGGCGTGCAGCCGCTCCTCGCTGGTGGGCGGGCCCGGGTGCAGCACGTAGACGCCGGGCAGGATCTGCTGCCAGGGCCCGCCGGGGCGGCACTGCGCGGCGGCCCGGGCGGCGGACACGCCGTGCTCGCGCAACTGCGCTGCGGACAGCACGCGCCACTGGGCGTCGGTGAGGTGGCTGAGGGGGCGGGGGGAAACCGGGGTGTTGTGGGTCATGTCCCAGGAGCTTCCCGCCGACCCCCCACTCCCTAACCGCTGTTACACATCCGTCGACAATTCAGGACAACCCTGCACTAAAGTACGGCCGTTCGATTGCCGAAACCCCACCCGCCGAACGGACGAACACTCCAGGCCACGGCCCCTCAGCCAGTCACCCCACCGCGCCCCGGTCGCACGCCTGGCCCCGCAGCGCCCGCGCCAGGTCGTCCCGCGCCTCGAGCACCAGCCGCCGCAGCGCCGGCGCCGCGTCCGCGTGAGCGGCCAGCCACGCGTCCGTGGCGTCCAGCGTGCCCTGGCTGTCCTGGAGGCCGGGGAACAGCCCCGACACCACGTCCATCCCGATCTGGATGGACCGCTCGGCCCACACCCGCTCGATCGCGGCGAAGTACTTCTCCGCGTAAGGAGCGAGCAACTCCCGCTGACCGGGCTGCACAAACCCATCAATCGTGGCCACGACGAGCGCGTTCGACAGCGAGTCGGACTCCACGACAGCCGCCCACGCCTGCGCCTTGACCGCAGCCGAAGGCCGCGACGCGAGGCACCGCACCTGGTGCCGCTTCCCGGACGCCGTGTCGTCCCGCGCCAGCTCCGCGTTGATCACCTTCTCGTCCGCGACGCCGTGTGAAGCGAGCGGCCCGAGGAACGCCCAGCGCAGCTCCTGGTCCACCTCAAGTCCGTCGATCTTGGCGGTGCCCTCCAGCAGCCCTTCCAACAACTGGAAGTCCGCCTCCCGGCAGGCCGTAGCCGCGAAGAACCGCGCCCACGTGAGCTGGTGCTCACTGCCCGGATCCGCGATCCGCAGTTCCCGCAGCGCACCCTCCGCGAGCGCCCACCCGCCCTCCTCGCGCCACTCGGGAGCCGCGTAGTGCGTGAGCGCGGACCGCGTCCACGCGTGGAGCATCTGGAGCACGCCGATGTCGCTCTCACGCCCCGCGAACCTCAGCACCAGATCCACGAAGTCCCGCGCCGGCATCAGGGCGTCGCGCGTCAGGTTCCACAGCGCGGACCAGCACAGCGCCCGCGCCAGCGGGTCACTCACATCGCCGAGGTGAGCACGCAGGGTCCCCAGCGACTCCGCGTCGAAACGGATCTTGCAGTACGTCAGGTCGTCGTCATTGACGAGCACCAGATCCGGCCTCTCGCTGCCCGCGAGCTCCGCCACGACCGTACGCGGCCCGTCGACGTCCACCTCCGCCCGCGCGTACCGCACGAGCGAGCCGCCCGCCTCCTCGCGCCGGTACAGCCCGACAGCCACCCGGTGCGGCCGCAGCAGCTCAGGATGCGATGCGGCGCTCTCCTGGAACACCGCCAGCTCGGTGATCCGGCCGGCGGCGTCGTAAACCACCTGCGGCGTGAGGGTGTTGACCCCCGCCGTCTGCAGCCACGCCCGCGTCCAGGACGCCAGATCGCGCCCCGAGGTCTCCTCCAGCACGGCGAGCAGGTCCTCCAGCCGGGTGTTCCCGTACGCGTGGCGCTTGAAGTACCGCCGGGCGCCTTCCATGAAGGCGTCCTTGCCGACGTACGCGACGAGCTGCTTCAGCACGGACGCGCCCTTGGCGTACGTGATCCCGTCGAAGTTGAGCTTCGCGTCCTCCAGGTCATGGATGTCGGCCGTGATCGGGTGCGTCGAGGGAAGCTGGTCGGCGCGGTACGCCCACGACTTCCGGTTGTTGGCGAAGGTGATCCAGCCGTTGCTGAAGCGGGTGGCCTCCACCATCGAGTACGACCCCATGAAGTCGGCGAAGGACTCCTTGAGCCACAGCTCGTCCCACCACCGCATGGTGACGAGATCCCCGAACCACATGTGCGCCATCTCGTGCAGGATGACGTTCGCCCGCCGCTCGTACGACGCCCGAGTCACCTTCCCGCGGAAGACGTACTCCTCGCGGAAGGTCACACAGCCGGGGTTCTCCATGGCGCCGATGTTGTACTCGGGCACGAAGGCCTGGTCGTACTTCCCGAAGGGGTACGGGAAGTCGAAGTTGTCGTGGAAGAAGTCGAGGCCCTGCTTGGTGACGGTGAAGATGTCGTCCGCGTCGAAGTGCCGGGCGAGGCCCTTGCGGCACATGGCGCCGAGCGGGATCTCGATCTCCGTACCGTCGCTGAGCGTCCGCCGGTAGAGATCGCTCTCGTAGTGATACGGACCGGCGACGAAGGCGGTGATGTAGGTCGAGATCGGCTTGGTCTCCGCGAACCGCCACACACCCTCGTCCGTCACCTCCCCCACGCCGTTGCTCCACACGGTCCACCCGTCGGGAGCCATCACCTCGAACCGGAAGGGCGCTTTGAGATCCGGCTGCTCGAAGTTGGCGAAGACGCGGCGCGCGTCGGCGGGCTCGTACTGCGTGTAGAGATAGACCTCGCCGTCCTCCGGATCGACGAAGCGGTGCATGCCTTCGCCGGTGCGGCTGTACGCGCACTGCGCGTCCACGACCAGGACGTTCTCCTCGCGCAGCCCGGCCAGCGCGACCCGCTTGCCGTCGAAGACGACGCCGGGGTCCAGCGCCTCACCGTTGAGGGTGACGGTCGTCACGGAGGGCGCGAGCAGGTCGGCGAAGGTACCGGCGCCGGGCCGGGCGCACCGGAACCGAATGGTGGTCACCGAACGGAACGTACGCGGCCCGCTGTCCGGGGAGCTCTCCCCGCTGCTGTCCCCGGCCTCGCCGACCGCTGATCGCAGGTCGAGGGCCACTTCGTACCCCTCGACGGACAGCAGCTCGGCCCGCTCGCGGGCCTCGTCGCGGGACAGATTCTCACCGGGCACGGGCACTCCTTCGTGTCTCGTCACAACCTCCCGATCCTCGCACGCGGCGCTGACCGGGGGAGCGTGGGAATGCCTCCGGCGGCCGGTGGTGTTGCCACGGTCAGGTTGCGCGCCATTGGCATTTTGCTATGTGAGGAGAGACATGCCCGAGAACGCCGAGAACGGCAGGACCACGGCGGATTTCTGGTTCGACCCGCTGTGCCCGTGGGCCTGGATGACGTCCCGCTGGATGCTGGAGGTGCAGAAGGTCCGTGATGTCGAGGTCCGCTGGCACGTCATGAGCCTGGCCGTACTGAACGAGGACAAGCTCGACGAGCTGCCGGAGCAGTACCGCGAGCTGCTCGGCCCCAAGGGCTGGCGTCCCGTGCGTGTGGTCACGGCGGCCCAGCAGCTGCATGGCGACGAGGTGGTCGGCAAGCTGTACACGGCGCTCGGCACGCGCTTCCACAACAAGGGCGAGGGCCCGACCCTGGAGGCCATAGAGGGCGCACTGGCGGACGCCGGCCTTCCGGCGGACCTGATCGAGTACGCCGACAAGGACACGTACGACGCCGAGGTGCGCGCGTCGCACAAGGTGGGCATCGACAAGGTCGGCCAGGAGGTGGGCACTCCGGTGATCTCCGTCCCCGGCGCGAACGGCGAGGAGATCGCCTTCTTCGGCCCGGTGGTCACCCCGGCCCCGAAGGGCGAAGAGGCGGCACGCCTGTGGGACGGCACGCTGATGGTGGCGTCGATCCCCGGCTTCTACGAAATCAAGCGCACACGCACACAGGGCCCGATTTTCGACTGATTCAGCACGCAGCCGGCCCCCGCGAGTCACGTCCTCGCGGGGGCCGGCCGTTTTTCCGCCTGCAAGTGAAGGTTGAGAAGACGATCACGAGCAGGACGTCATGGAGTGCCTGTTTACGGCGCCAGCAGCAGGTTGTTCGCACGGTCCTTCGCGGCGGCGTAACGCTTCGACACGTCCTGCCAGTTGACGACCTTCCACATCGCCTCGATGAAGTCCACCTTCTGGTTCTTGTACTGAAGGTAGAAGGCGTGCTCCCAGGCGTCGAAGACCAGGATCGGGACCGAGCCCTGGCCGACATTGCCCTGGTGGTCGTAGACCTGCTCGACGATCAGACGCCCGCTGAGCGGCTCGTACGCCAGAACGCCCCAGCCCGAACCCTGGGTCGTCGCGGACGCCTTGGTCAGCTGGGCCTTGAACTTGGCGAAGGAGCCGAAGGACTCGGCGATCGCGTCCGCGAGCTCGCCGACGCCGTCCGCGGCCAGCGGCTCGCCGCCGCCGTCGCCGGACATGTTGTGCCAGTAAATGGAGTGCAGGATGTGACCGGAGAGATGGAACGCGAGGTTCTTCTCCAGCCCGTTGATCGCTCCCCACGACTCCTTGTCGCGCGCCTCTTCGAGCTGCTCAAGAGTGTCGTTCGCGCCCTTCACGTAGGCCGCGTGGTGCTTGTCGTGGTGCAGCTCGATGATCTGCGGGTTGATGACAGGCTCGAGCGCCGCGTAGTCGTACGGAAGTTCAGGAAGTGTGTAAATGGCCATGTCCGAGCCCTCCGACTGCTTATTGCGACCGATATGCAAGTGCAGATTAGCAGCAGGAGGGTCCGGAGTTGATCAGCCCTCGGTCGTCCGCTGGTCCTAGGACTCGGCCGCGTCCCTCGCCATGACCGCCAGATCGGGGAAGTCGGTCACCACCGCGTCGACACCCATCCCGTAGTGCAGGGAGTACTCCGCGAACGCGTCACCGAAGTCGTTGGGCGCGGTGCCGCGCCGGAACTGCGCGGGCAGGAACTGGTTCTCGCAGCGGAAGGTGTACGCCCCGACCTTCAGCCCCGCCGCGTGCGCGTCCCCGAGCAGCGAAGAGGGCGCCACGACCGACGACTTGTCCGGTCCGATCCAGTCGGCGTACTCCGCGATCCGGGCCAGGCCGGCCGGCGTCATCATCTCCTTGTACGTCACCGGGTGGCCGTACGGCCCGCCCTTGGTCCCCAGCGCCTGCCACAGCGGCAGCCGCAGCCGCGCCTCCGCGAACCCGGTCAGGCTCGACGGCTCGAAGGACTGAACGACGCACTCGTCCGGCCGGAGCCGGTTGCGCCGGACGACTTCGACGAGCGCCGGTTCGAGGGGCAGGCCGATCGAACGGAAGTAGGTCGGATGCTTCGTCTCCGGGAACACGGTGATCGTGCGCCCGTACCGCTTGGACAGCTTCAGTGCCAGGTCCACGACTTCCTGGAACGTCATGACCTCCAGACGGCCGTCGAAGACGGTGTTCCTGTTCCGGACCAGCGGCAGCCGCTCGACGGCGCGCAGCGTCTTCAGCTCGGCGAGCGTGAAGTCCTCCGTGAACCACCCGCTCACGGACCGGCCGTCCACGGTCTTAGTCGTACGCCGAGACACGAATTCCGGATGCTTCCCGACGTCCGTCGTCCCGGAGATCTCGTTCTCGTGCCGCACGACGAGGACATGGTCCTTGGTCGGTACGAGATCGGGCTCGATCCAGTCGGCGCCGGCCTGGACGGCATGGGTGTACGAGGCGACGGTGTGCTCGGGCCGCCACCCGGCCGCGCCCCGGTGTCCGATAACCACTGGCCCCTTGCGCCGCCGTGGCTCGGCGGCAGCGCCAGAGGTTGCGGCGACGGCGGCGGTGGCAACCCCGGCGGCGAGGAGTACGGAACGGCGTCTCGGTGCGGGCATGGAAGTCTCCCTGGGAAGGTGTCTCGGGGGGTGGCGAGTGCACGATAGGCAGCCCGGCACCCATTCGGGGCGGCGTAATCCCCCCTTTCACGCAGTGGCCGACCGAAGGCCACGCGCACTTCACTCGGTGCCAGGAGGGGACGCGCCGGGGCGCTCCCCGCAAACCCGCCGCCGCATGCGGGCCGTCCCGACCCCGCCTCACCTGCAACGCCACTGGGGAGGGGACGTGTCGGGGCGCTCCCCGCAGGGCGTTGAACGCAACCACCGCGAACGAACCAACACCTACCCGAACGTTCGACGCCCGAGGAGACGCCCCGGCGCGGCACCGCCCCCAACGCACCGGGCCACCGCCAACCCCCCGCAGCTCACCCCCCGGCACGGCCCCGCGCCCGCCTCCGCGCCTCCCCCAAGCGTGCCAAGTGCCTCGCGTACTCCACCCCGTACCACTCCACCCGCCCCGCATCCGGCTCCACCACCGCCGCCGGCCGCGTCCACGACGCCGCGTCCAGCTCCACCCCGTACCGCTCCGCCGCCGCCAGCACCGCCCCCCGCGCCCCCACCTCCCCCTCGACCACGCGCAGCGGGCGCCCCAGTGCGTCGGCGAACAGCCGCATCCACGCCGGCGAACGCGTCCCGCCCCCGCACACCGCCAGCTCGCCCGTGAGGCCCGCCGCTTCCAGGCAGTGCCGGGCGGCGAAGGCGATGCCTTCGCACGTCGCCCGTACCAGGTCGCCCTTCGTCGTCTCCAGCGAAACCCCCGTCAGCTCCGCCCGCAGCCGCGGCTCCACGAACGGCGCCCGTTCCCCCGACGGCGCGAAGTAGGGCAGCACCCGCACCCCGTTCGCCCCCGCCGGCGTCGCGTCCAGGAGCGCGTCGACCTCCGCGTGCCGTACGCCCGTCGTCCGCAGCACCCAGTCCAGCGCCGCCGTGCCCACCATCGCCGGCATCGCGCGCAGCCACTGCCCGTGCCAGTCGGTCGAGATGTACAGCCCGGCCGGCTCGCCGGCCTCCAGGTCGAGGGTGTCCGTCGCGACCAGCGACGCCAGGCACGTGCCGATGATGAGCAGCCCGTCCCCCGGCCGCGTCACCCCCGCGCCGAGCGCGCACGCGGGCAGGTCGTACGGGCCGTTCGCGATCCGCGTGCCGGGCGGCAGGCCGGGGCCACGCGTCCGGCCGACCGCGACCGGATCGCTGACCGGGGCCAGCAGGCCACGCCGGTGGGTCAGGCCCAGCAGGGCCAGCGACTCGTCGTCGTACGTCCGCGTCCGTGGGTCGAGGAACGGCATGGACGCGTCCGAGACGTCCGTCGCCCGGACCCCCGTCAGGCGCTGGAAGACCATGTCCTTGCAGTACAGGGCGGTCGCGGCGCCGTCCAGAACCTTCGGCTCGTGCCGGTCGAGCCACCCCAGTACCGGCCCCGGACACCCCGGAAACATCGCACTGCCCGTACGCCGGAAGACGGAAGCGAAGACGCCCGAGGCCATCCACGCGTCGAGGAGTTCGTGCGCCCGGCCGTCCATCCAGGAGATCGCGGACCGCACCGGGCGGCCCTGCGCGTCGACCAGCCACACCCCGTCGCCCTGCCCGGTGAGCCCGGCCAGTTCCACCGGAACGGCCCCGTCCGGCCCCGACGTCAGAGCCGCCAGCGTCGCCAGGACGTCGACGACCGCCGCGTACACCTCGTCCATGTCCTGCTCGACGAACCCGCCGCGGATGTCGAGGGCGATTGGGCGTGACTCGACCGCGAGCTCCCGCCCGGACGCGTCGAAGGCCGCCGCCTTGACCATGGACGTGCCCACATCGATTCCGACGTACATGTTTCCGACGACCTCCTCAGGTCAGGCAGTGCGCCAGCGGTGTCCCCTCCGCGTACCTCGCCACCTCCGCCGCCGCGATCCGGGCCGCCTTCTCGGCCACCTGCCGGCTCGCCCCGCCCAGGTGCGGCGTCATCACGACCCCGGGTACGCCCCGCAGCCGCGCGTCGGCGGGCAGCGGCTCCTGCTCGTACGTGTCGAGGGCCGCCGCCGCCAACTGGCCGCTCTCCAGCGCGTCGCACAGCGCCTCGGTGTCGACGAGCGGACCCCGCGCCACATTGACCAGCACCGACGAGCGCGGCAGCAGGCCCAGTTCGCGGGCGCCGATCAGGCCGCGCGTCTCGTCGGTCAGGCGGGCGTGCAGGGTGACGATCCGCGACCGGGTCAGCAGCGCGTCGAGCGAGGCGACCCGTACGCCGTGCACATCTCCGCGCAGGTACGGGTCGTACACCTCCACCTCCGCACCGAAGGCGCACAGCACTCGCGCGACCCGGCTGCCGACCGCGCCGTAACCGATCAGGCCCACGCGCGTGTCCTCCAGCTCGGGCCCGCACCGCTCGTACGTGTAGTACGAGCCGTCCCACGTCCCCCGCCGCGCCAGCGAGTCGTGGGTCTGCGGGATGCGTCGCATCGCGGCCAGCATCATCCCGACCGTGAACTCGGCGGTGGCTGCGGCGTTGCGGCCCGGCGCGAAGCAGACCCGCACGCCGCGCGCCCGCGCCGCCTCCACGTTGACGTTGACGGGGCCGCCGCGGCAGACGACGACGAGCCGCAGCGCGGGGGAGGCCTCCAGTACCCGCTCCGTGAACGGCGCCATCTGGGTCACGCACACCTCGACGTCCCGCAGCGCCTCGATCAGCGCGTCCTCGCAGTCGCTGGCCTCGTCGACCTCGGCGACCTTGCCGAAGGGTTCGAGCGGCCAGGGGAGGGTGAGCTCGGTCAGTTCGAAGGGGGACGCGGTGACGGCCGACTCCAGGGCCTCCCCGATGAGTGCGTTGAGGACGAAGTGATCACCGGCTGCCAGGATTTTCATCGCAGGGCTTCTCCTGTCTCGGCGTCGAAGACATGTGTGAGCCGCGGGTCCGCGGTCACCCGCACGGTGTCGCCCCGGTCCAGGAACACTTCCGGACCGGTCTGTACGACGAGGGGCTCGGCCACTCCGGCGAGGGTGAGCGTGGCGATGCCCGACTCCAGGAGCGGTTCGTGCGCGCTGACCTCGGCCGGTACGGCGGCCACACCGTCCCCACCGCCGGACAGCCGGTCACCGCCGAGCCGCAAATCCCCCCGCCGGTCGCCGCTGAGCCGCAGATCCTCCTGCCGGTCGCCGCCGAGCCGCAGATCCTCGGGCCTGATCCCCAGCACCACCTCCCGCCCCACCGTGAGCCGCACCGGAACAGCCAGCCGCACCGTGTCCGAGAGCCGTACGAACCCTCCCGCCTCGGCGACCCCAGGCAGCAGATTGATCGCGGGCTCCCCGACGAAGTCGGCCACGAAGAGATTCGCCGGACTGTCGTAGATCTCGTACGGCGTGCCGAGCTGCTGGATGACGCCGTCCTTCATGACGGCGATGCGGTCGGCGAGCGACAGCGCCTCCTCCTGGTCGTGCGTGACCAGAATGGTGGTGTGGCCCAAGTCCTGCTGGATGCGCTTGAGTTCGCGGCGTGTGGTGTCGCGCTGCGCCGCGTCCAGGTGGGAGAGCGGCTCGTCGAGCAGCAGTACGTCCGGCTCGCGGATCAGCGCCCGCGCCAGCGCCACCCGCTGCTTCTGGCCGCTGGACAGCCCGCCCGGCCTCGCGTCGAGCAGCTTCGTCAGACCGATCCGCTCGGCCATGTCCCGTACGCGCGACGCCACTTCCCCGCGTGGCGTGCCGCGCGCCGCGAGCCCGAACCCGAGGTTGCCGGCGACGGTGAGCGGCGGGTACAGCGCGTAGTTCTCGAAGGCGACCCCGATATTGCGCTGCTGGGCGGGGACCTTCACCACCGATTCGCCGCCTACGAGGATGTCCCCGCCGGTCACCTCCTCCAGGCCCGCGATCATCCGCAACGTGGTGGACTTGCCGCAGCCGGAAGGGCCGAGCAGGCCGAGCAGCTCCCCGGAGCGCAGCTCCAGGTCGATGCCGCGTACGGCCTCCACCTGGGGGCGGCCCCGCGCCGCGTAGGTTTTGCGCAAGGCGCACAGTGCCAGCTCAGTCACGGTCCGGGCCTCCCGTCACGGCAGCGGCCACCCCGGTCGCCGCCACAGTCCCCGTCCCCGTCCTCGTCGCCGTCACCGTGGGGCACACCTCGTACGGAACCTTGTGGTCGTCGAGGTCGCGCAGCAGCTCCGCCGACGCCCCGTCGTCGACCAGCACCAGATCGAAGCGGGAGAGCGGGGCGAGCCGGTGCAGGGCGACGCGGCCGAGCTTGGAGTGGTCGAGCAGCAGCACGTTCTTCGCGGCGGAGTCGAGCATGGCCCGCTTGACGGAGACGATGTGCTGCTCCTGGTGGTAGGCGAAGCCGCCGGAGACGGCGGACGTCGACGTGAAGCAGATGTCCACCTGGAGGAGCTGGACGGCTTCCATGCACGAGACGCCCAGGAACGACGAGTGCAGCGGATCGTAGTCGCCGCCGAGCGCCATCAGGTGGATGCCGCGCTCGCTCGACAGCAGCGTCAGCGCTTCGAGGAAGTTGGTGACCACGGTCAGCGGAGTGATGGAGGCGGAGCCGAGCCGGCGCGCGATCTCCAGCGTGGACGTCGAGTCGTCGAGCATCACCGCCATGCCGGGCTCGATGAGCCCCAGCGCGTGCTCGGCGACGGCGGCCTTCTGCGCGCGCATCGTCTTGAGCCGGTACGCGACGTTCGACTCGAACACGCCGGACGGCTGGGCCGTCACCCCGCCCCTGAACTTCCTGACCAGCCCCTGCCGTTCGAGCTCGTCGAGGTCCCGGTGGATGGTCATCAGGCTGACGTCGAAGCGCTCCGCCAGCTCGGCGGCGGTCGCCGAACCCGCTGCGAGGACCCGCTCCGCGATGGCCGCCTGGCGGGGCCCGGGCCCGCGCTCCCGCTGGTCGCCGCTCACTCGGTGATCCTTCGCCCCGGCCGCCCCTCGGCGTCGTCCGCCGCGAACAGCAGCAGGCTCTCCGGCCGTACGGTCAGCCTCACCGGCGTGTCGGGCCGCAGCCCGGCGGCGTCCGCGCGCGGCACGACCAGCGACAGGTGCTGTCCGCCGAGCCGTACGGTGACCTCGGTGGCGCGGCCCAGGACTTCGGTGATGTAGACGCTGCCCACCAGCTCGATGGCGCCCGGCCCGAGGGCCGGGGAACCCAGGGACAGATCGCGCGGCCTGACCCCGATCTGCACGGCTGTGCCGGGTGCGACGGACCGTACCGGCGGCGCGGCCGGCGACGTCAGCGGAATCTCGAAGAACCGGTCGGCGGACATGAAGGCGCCGTCAGCCGTGACGGTCCCCGGCAGCAGGTTGATGCGGGGCCTGCCGAAGGAACGGGCGACGAAGGTGTCGTACGGCTGGTGCCAGATCTCCTCGCGGGTGCCGGTCTGGACGATCCGGCCTTCCCTGATCACCCCGATACGGTCGCCGAGCGCCAGCGCCTCCACCGAGTCGTGCGTGACGTACAGGGTCGTGGTGCGCCGGACGGCGCCGATGGCCTTCAGCTCGGCGCGCATCGCCTGGCGGAGCTTCGCGTCGAGGTGGGACAGCGGCTCGTCGAGGAGGAACGCGCGGGCGGGGCGCACCAGGACGCGGCCGAGAGCGACGCGCTGGCGCTGCCCGTTGGACAGCCGGCCGACGGGGCGCTCCAGGAGCGCGCCGATGCCCAGGAGGTCCGCGACGGCGCCGACGCGCTCGCGGGCCTCGGCGGCGGGCAGCTTGTAGCGGGGGGAGCGCAGGGGGGAGGCGAGATTGTCGTACGCGCTGCGGTGCGGGTAGAGGGCGTACGACTCGAAGCACATCGCGACGCCCCGGTCGTACGGCTCGACTCCCGTCATGTCGGTGCCGTCGAGCGAGACCGTCCCCGCCCGGGGCTCCTCCAGCCCCGCGACGGTCTTGAGCGTCGTGGTCTTGCCCGCGCCGGACGGCCCGAGCAGGCAGAAGAACTCCCCTTCCGCGACGTCAAGATCGAGTCCGTCGAGCGCGATGTTCTTGCCGTACGACTTATGAATCCCGCGCAGCGAGATGGCAGCGGTCGGAGCGGTCCGCATCAGGACTTCACCGCCCCGAAAGACAGCCCGCGCACCAGGTACCTCTGGATGGTGAGCGCCAGCAGCAGCGGCGGGATCACCGACACCAGCGCCGCCGCGGCCGTCAGGTTGTATTTGGGCCGGTCGCCGCCAAGGAACGAGAGCGCGCCGACCGTGACCGTCTGGGCTTCCGACGACGTCAGGATGAGCGGGAAGACGAAGTTGTTCCAGGCGAAGATGAAGGCGAGCAGCGAGACCGCGGCGATGCCCGGCTTGACCAGCGGCAGGGCGACTTTGAAGAAGGCCTGTTTCCTTGTGTAGCCGTCGAGCAGCGCGGCCTGTTCCAGCTCGGGGGAGAGGTCGGAGAAGTACGAGCGCATGATCCAGACGATCAGCGGGAGCGTGACGAGCTGGAGCACCCAGATCATGCCGAGGTACGTGTCGAAGAGCCCGAGCTGCTGGTAGAGCACGAACAGCGGGATGATCACGGTGAGTTCGGGCGCGAACCGGAAGGACAGCAGGGTGAACATGAGGTTCTCCGAGCCACGGAACCTCCATCGGGCGGCGGCGTACGCGGCGGGCAGCCCGATCACCAGGGACAGCCCCACAGCCCCCAGCGACACCACCAGGCTGTTGACGAAGAACCGCAGGAACGGCACGCCCTCATCGCTCCCGGCCCCGAGCACGGTCTGGTACGAGTCGAGGGTGGGCGTGAACGAGAAATACGTACTGAACAGCTCGTTCGCCGGCTTCAGCGAAAGAATGATCATCCAGGCGATCGGAAAGAGCGCGAAGACGAAGTACAGAATCAGCGCCCCGTCCGCGGCGACAGCGATCAGTTTGCCCCTCACCCCGCGCTTCACTTGGGCACCTCCGCCGCCCGGTTCTGGATCTTCCCGAGATAGCGCACCAGCACCATCGTCACCAGGTACACCACCGCCCACAGCACGATCATGTAGCTGATCCCGAACGAGTACCGCTGGAAGCGGATCGCCTCCAGGTACGCCCGGATCTGGAGCACCACGGTCGAGTCACCGGGCCCGCCCTCCGTCAGGGCGTAGATGATGTCGAAGACCTTCAGCGAGTCCATGAACCGGAAGATCACCGCGACCAGGACGTACGGCCACAGCATCGGCAGCGTCAGCTTCCGGAACGTGAACCACCAGCCGGCCCCGTCCACCGCCGCCGCTTCGAACGGCGACGTGGGCAGCGACCGCAGCCCCGCCAGGGCCAGGATCGCCACGAAGGGCGTGTAGACCCACACGTCCACCGCGATCGACGACAGCAGCGCGCCCGCCGGGGTGTCCGTCCACTGAACACCCCCCATCCCGAAGGGTTTCAGCAGGTGGTTCACGACCCCCACGCTCGGCTGGAGCATCAGCTTCCACATGATCGCGGCGATCACGGGCGCGATCATCAGCGGCAGGATGAGGATCTTCTCCAGTACGCGCCCGACGAGCGTGGAGCGATGCAGCAGCAGCGCCACTCCCACCCCCAGCACCGTCTCCACGGCTGCCGCTCCCACCGCGTACAGCACCGTCACCCGGGCCGAGTCCCAGAACGACGACTCACTGAAGATCCGCCGGTAGTTCTCAAGGCCGACCATGTCCGGCTGCGGCTTGCTCGCCGCGAAGTCGAAGAGCGTGTAGTACAGCCCGAGCCCGAAGGGATACAGAATCCCGCCGGTGAGGAGCAAGGCGGGCACGATCAGCAGATACGGCCGCAGCGAACGCCGCCAGCGCGGTACGACGCGCGCCGGCGGCCCGCTTCCCTCGCGTGAGGCCGCCCCGTGGCCGGTCTCGCTGAGGGACGACGACATGAAAGCCGTCACCCGACCTTGGAAGCCAGGTCGCCCGCCAGCCCGTTCAGAACCGACTTGGCGTTCTTGCCGCCGTATATTTCCTGGAGCGAGGCCGCCCAGCTCGTCGTCGCGTCGAAGAACTGCTCCTGCGGTGTGAACTGGATTTTCGTCTGGTCGACGACCGTCTCGAAGGTCTCGATGAAGCCTTCCAGCCCCTTCATCTTGTCCTTGTAAGCCGCGTCCTGGCTGATCGACTTTCTCACCGGGTCGATGTGGTTGCCCTCGATCGCCGCTTTGCGCAGATGCTCCTTGCCGGTGGCCCACTGCAGGAACAGCCACGCCGCGTGCTTGTTCTTGCTCTTGGCGTTCATGCCGAGCGACCAGATCCACATGTTCGTGGCGAGCGATCCGCCGGGCCCCTTCGGCCCCGGATGGAAGGCGATCTTCCCGGCGGCCGGCGACGCGCCTTTCACCGCCTGGAAGTACGCGGCCGTATCGGCGTCGAAGAGCATCCCGGCCTTCTTCGCGCCGAGGTCGCTGGAGCACTGGTACCAGGTGTACGAGGTCCAGGACGGCGGCCCGCCCTTCTTCACCATCTCGGCCCAGTCCTGGGTGAAGGCGACGGCTTCGGGCGTATTCATGGCGGGCTTGACCTTCCCGCCCTCAACCGTGAAGTCCTTCAGCCCGAACCGCGAGTACATCGTCATGAAGCCGGGGTGGATCGTCGCCCAGCTCCGCGACCCGCGCACCGCGACGCCGTACATCCCGTCGAAACCGGCGCCCGGCGCCTTGCGCTTGATGACACCCGAGATCTCGCGCAGCTCGTCGAAGGTCTCGGCCGGCTTCAGTCCCAGCTTCTTGAAGACCTCGGTGTTGTACGCGACGACGTTCGTCTCCCAGCCCCACGGCAGCGCGTACTGCCCGCCCTGCCCGAGCGGCGCGCCCGCTTCGAGCGACCACTGATCGGCCTGCAGCAGGTTGGGAAAGAAGTCGCCCTGGTCCCACTCACTTCCCGTCGCCGAGGAGTTGCTCATCCAGGGCCCCAGATCCTCCAGCCACCCCGGAGGCCCGTACTGCCAGACCATGTAGGCGCCGAGCATGAAGATGTCGTACGAGGCGCGCCCGCTGGACAGATCGACGGTGAGCTTGTCGAAGTAGTTGTCCTCGGGGAAGACGTCGTACTCGACCTTGATGCCGGTCTTCTCGGTGAAGGACTTGAGGTCGGCGATCAGCGCATCGGTGTACGGGTGCTTGTTGAGCAGCGCCTTGACCGTCTTCCCCTTCGCCTTCTTCCAGTCGAAGGAGCCGGTGACGTCGTCGGCGGCCGACCCGCCGCCCTTCTTGCTCTCGCCGCCGCCGAAGCCGGCGCCGCAGGCGCTCAGCAGGGGGGTGGCGGAAGCGGCCGCCGTGAGCGCGAGGAACCGCCGCCGGTCATGTACGCGCATGTCCATCCCCGACCTCCGCCACCACGTGCAGTCGATTGGTTAACAGAGCTTCGGACAGCGGTAGTTGGGCGTCAATCCCCCGCGCAACGGAAAATCTCGGTGCACAGTGAGAACTTCACACACGGCGCCGATACGCGCGGCAGGATCGTGTACGGCCCGACGAACCCACCAGCGCCACAGCACCCGCCGACCGAGCCCCTGACCCACCACCCCAGCCGTCCACCGCTCGAGGACGAAACCGCCGACCGGCCCCCGGCTCACCGCCCCAGCCCGTCCGGCGTTTGAGGACTTTCGGGAAGGGGCGGGTAGGGGAAATCGCATCGTGAGCACGCGCGGGACCCCCCGGCCACAGCGGCCAGGGGGTCCCTTGAACTGCGACGCCTCGCTCAGTCTTCCTTGGTCGCGGCAGCGTCCGACGCAGATTCGGCCTTCGCGTCGGCCTTCGCCTCGGCCTCGGCCACGACATCGGCCACGGCCTTGGCCACAGCCTCAGCGACGGCCTCGGAGACAGCTTCCGAGACGGCCTTCGTGACGGCCGCGGTGGTCTTCGTCACGGCTTCGGCCACGGCCTTCGTGACAGCCTCCGTAACGGCCTCGACGGCAGCCTCGCCGGCGCCGGCCTCCGGGACCGCTACCGCGGCAGCCTCGGCAACGGCCACCGATTCGGCCTCACCAGTGGCCTCCACGGCGGGCTCGCCGCCGGCCTTCGCGAGGGCGACCGCGTCGGCCTCGGCGACAACCACCGCAGCCGACTCACCAGCAGACCCGGCCGGGACAGCGGCCGGGACACCAGCCGGGACAGCGGCCGCAGCCCCCTCACCCGCGGCCACCACCCCGGACTCACCCACCGGCGTCCGCACCATCTGCAGCACAAACCCCGCCACAGCCAGGAACAGCGTCAGACCACCGCTCCAGTACAGCTGCAGCCGAGTGCCCTCCTCACGGGCCATCAGCACGAACACCGCCGCCATGCCCGCGAGCGCCACCCAGGTCAGCACCGGGTAGAGCCACATCTTCACGACAAGCTTCTCCGGCGCCTCGCGCTCGGTCCGCCGGCGCAGCACCAGTTGCGAGACGGCGATGAAGATCCACACGACCAGGATCAGCGCGCCGATCATGTTGAGCAGCCACTGGAAGATGTCGTTCGGCCGCCAGTAGCTGAGCAGCACGCACACGAAGCCGAACACGGAAGACACCAGCACGGCCGTACGCGGCACACCGCCGTAGACCGCCCCGAGCGCCTTCGGCCCCTGACGGCGCGAAACCAGCGAGCACGCCATGCGCGAGGCGCCGTAGATGTTGGCGTTCATCGCCGACAACAAGGCGACCAGCACGACCACGTTCATGATCTGACCGGCGGCGGGGATACCCAGGTGGTCGAGGGTCGCGACGTACGGCCCCTTCTCCACAACAGCCTTGTCGTTCCACGGCACCAGCGTGACGATGACCGCCATCGAGCCGATGTAGAAGATCGCGATGCGCCACATCGCCGTACGCACGGCCTTCGCGACGCCCTCGATGGGACGCTCCGACTCGGCCGCGGCGATGGTGACCGTCTCCAGGCCGCCGTACGCGAACACCGACGCCAGCAGGCCGACGATCAGCCCCTCGGACCCGTTCGGCATGAAGCCGCCGATGCCCGTGAGATTTCCCGAGCCCGGCGCAGTCGCGTCGGAGCCCGGCAGGAAGCCCACGATCGCGAGCACGCCGATACCGAGAAACACGACGATCGCGCCGACCTTGAGCGCGGCGAACCAGAACTCGAACTCGCCGAAGTTCTTCACGGCCGCCAGGTTCGTGCAGCAGAACACCAGCATGAAGAGGGCGACCCACGCCCACTCCGGGGTGTCAGGGAACCAGCCGACCATGATCTTCGCGGCGCCGATGCCCTCAAGGCCGACCGCGACACAGAGCAGGAACCAGAACGCCCAGCCCGCCGTGAAGCCGGCCCACGGGCCGATGGCGCGCTCGGCGTGCACGGAGAAGGAGCCGGAGGCCGGGTTGGCGGCCGACATCTCACCGAGCATGCGCATCACGAGCATCACCAGCAGCCCGGATATCGCATAAGCGACGATGATCGAAGGGCCGGCGGCGGCGATGCCCGCACCCGACCCGACGAAGAGTCCCGCACCGATGACGCCACCGAGGGCGATCATCGACAAATGGCGTTGCTTGAGTCCGTGCGTGAGCGGCGAGTCGACCTTGTTGCCGATGTCGACAGCGCCGACATCCTCGACGGGCGCCGGCGCGGAAGTCCGAGACATGGGTGTGCCCTGTTCAGTAGCTGAGACCGGGGGGAACAGACGCCACAGTGTGAGTACGCGCACCGTCCACAGGGAACACTTGACCGCTATACGGACACCACGCTCACACTTTGTGAACGATTATGCACGCCGTGCGCGCAACTCCCTCACCATCGCCACCACCAGCACCACCCCGGTCGCGGCGGCCGACCACAGCAACTGCGGCCGCGCCGCGTCATCGGTGAGCATCAGCAGCAGTACGCCGCCGAGCCCAGCCAGTGTGACCCAGGTGAGCCAGGGGAAGCCCCACATCTTCAGCGTCAGCGTCTCCGGCGCCTCGCGCTCGATGCGCCGGCGCAGGCGCAGTTGCGACGCGGCGATGAGCCCCCAGACGAACAACAGCACCGCGCCCACCGCGTTGAGCATGTAGAGGAAGACGGTGTCGGGCCACAACAAATTGAGCACCACAGAGACGAACCCGAAGGCGACCGAGGCGAGTACGGCCCGCCGAGGAACCCCACCACTCTCACCTTCACCACCCGCAACCTTCAGCAGCGCCTTCGGCGCCTCACCGCGCTCCGCGAGCGAGAACACCATCCGCGAGGACCCGTACAGATTGGCGTTGAGCGCGGACAGCAGAGCGACGAAGACCACGATGTTCATGATCTGCCCGGCGGCCGGAACCCCGATCGCGTCGAGCACGGTGACGTACGGGCTGAGCCCGGCCTTCTGCGCGGTCCAGGGCAGGACCGTCACGATGACGACCATCGACCCGACATAGAAGAAAAGAATCCGCCACACGGCGGCGCGCACAGCGCGGGCGACATTGCGGGCCGGGTCCTCGGTCTCGGCGGCGGCGATCGTGACGACCTCAAGGCCACCGAAGGCGAAGACAACGGTCAGCACCCCGGCGACAACACCTTCCCACCCATTCGGCAGGAACCCGCCCGCACCGGTCAGATTCGTGAATCCGACCGGCTCGGTCTCGGGCAGCACTCCGAAGACGGCGAGCAGCCCCAGCCCGAGGAAGAGCACAATCGCGGCGACCTTGAGCCCGGCGAACCAGAACTCGAACTCGCCGAAGTTCTTCACGGCCGTCAGGTTCGCGCAGGTGAACACCACCATGAAGATCAGCACCCACGCCCACTGCGCGATGCCCGGCACCCAGCCGTGCGCGATCTGCGCCGCGGCCGTCGCCTCCACCGCCAGCACCACGACCAGCAGGAACCAGTACAGCCAACCCACGCTGAACCCGGCCCAGCGGCCCAGCGCCCGCTCGGCGTGCACCGAGAACGAACCGGAAGCGGGCATCGCCGCCGACATCTCACCGAGCATCCGCATGACCAGCATCGCGAGCGCCCCGGCGATCAGATACGAAACGACGATTCCAGGACCGGCGACGGCGATCCCGGCGCCCGAACCCACGAACAGCCCGGCGCCGATCACCCCGCCGAGGCCGAGCATGGTCAAGTGGCGCTGTTTGAGCCCATGTGCCAGCGGCTCGGCCTGATCGTCGTGCATGTTGCTCGCAGCTCTAGAAAACATTCAACGGTCGTTTAGCAAGAACCTACAGTCTCCCCAAGCCCGCCCGTTCCCCGCAAAAGCTTCCCCGGTCCCCCGACCTCAGTGACGAGCATCACGCAATCAAGTGATTACCGCCCACTCTTTGTACGAAGTCCACCAAGCCACCAACCTCCCCTTTGTCAGCGGCTGATGGTGATCGCTCGTTAACCCCTGGGCTACGGTCACGATGTCCTTTTCTGCCCAACCCCTTATCCCTTCGCGGAGTCCCGATGAGCACTGCTGCCGCCCCCGCCCGTTCCGGAGCGGTCCTCGCCGACCTGCTGCCGTCCACCACCACCGCCGTCCGGGCCTTCGCCCGCGACGCGGCCCTGGTGCTCGGCGGCGCCGCGCTCACCGGTATCGCGGCCCAGATAGCCGTCCCGGTCCCCGGCTCCCCGGTCCCCGTCACCGGCCAGACCTTCGCCGCGCTGCTCGTCGGCACGGCCGTCGGTGCCCGGCGCGGCTTCCTCTCCCTCGCCCTGTACGCCCTGGTCGGCATGGCCGGCGTGCCGTGGTTCGCGGGCGGCACCTCGGGCGCGGGCGGCGCGTCCTTCGGCTACGTACTCGGCATGCTGCTGGCCGCCACCGTGGTCGGCGCGCTGGCCCGCCGGGGCGGCGACCGCTCGGTGCTGCGCATGGCGGGCACGATGGTCCTGGGCTCGGCAGTGATCTACGCGATCGGTGTCCCGTACCTCGCCCTCTCCACCGGCATGTCGCTGGGCGCGGCCGTGGCGGCGGGCCTGGTCCCGTTCCTGCTCGGCGACGCGCTGAAGGCGGCGCTGGCGATGGGCGCCCTGCCCACCGCGTGGAAGCTGATGGGCGACCGAGGCTGATTCCCCGTACCCACACGTGGAAGGGCCCGCACCTCGTACCCGAGGCGCGGGCCCTTCCACGTGTCCTGTCCGTACGTACTACGCCTGGCCGACCGGCTCCTCGGCCTCACCGCGACCACGCCGCAGCTTCTCGAGTATGAACGCGATACCGACAACGACGGCCGCCACCAGCAGCGACAGCAGCACCTGCACGCGCGCCGCGTCGTCGAACGCCATGTAGACAATGACGAACGTGATCATCGCCGCGGTCGCCCACGTCAGATACGGGAAGAGCCACATCTTCACGATCAGCTTCTCCGGCGCCTCGCGCAGGATGATGCCGCGCATCCGCAACTGCGTGAAGCAGATGACCAGCCACACGAACAGCGCCACCGCGCCCGAGGAGTTCAGCAGGAACGCGAATACCGTGTGGGGCCACTCGTAGTTGAAGAAGACGGCGACGAACCCAAAGGCGACGGACGACAGGATCGCCGCCGTCGGTACGCCCTTCTTGTTCGTACGGGCGAACGACTTCGGCGCGTCACCGCGCTGGCCGAGCGAGAACGCCATCCGCGAGGCCGTGTACAGCCCGGAGTTCAGGCACGACAGCACGGCCGTCAGCACGATGACGTTCATGATCTGCCCGGCGTGCGGAATCCCGATGGAATTAAGAGCAGCCACGTACGACCCGTCCTTGAGGATCGACTTGTCGTTCCACGGCAGCAGCGTCAGCACCACAAAGATCGAACCGAGGTAGAAGACGCCGATACGCCAGATCACGCTGTTCGTGGCCTTCGTCACGGCCCGCTGCGGATCGGCCGACTCGCCGGCCGCCAGGGTCACGATCTCGCTGCCCATGAACGAGAAGACGACCATCAGCACACCGGTCAGAATCGCACCGGGCCCGTTCGGGAAGAACCCGCCACTGTCCGTGAGATGCGCGAACCCGGCCCCCGGGTTGTCGGACCCCGGCAGCACGCCGAAGACGGCCAGCAGACCGATGACAACGAACCCGCCGATCGCGACGACCTTGATCCCGGCGAACCAGAATTCAAACTCGCCGTACGACGACACCGAGACCAAGTTCGTGGCGGTCAGCACGACCATCACGATCAGCGCCCAGCCCCACTGCGGTACGGCCGGTATCCACCCTTCGAGGATCTTCGCGCCCGCGGTCGCCTCGACCGCCAGCACCACCACCCAGAAGAACCAGTACAGCCACCCGATGGAGAAGCCCGCCCAGCGCCCGAGCGCGCGGTCCGCGTACGCCGAGAAGGACCCGGATGTCGGGTTCGCCGCGGCCATCTCACCGAGCATCCGCATGACGAAGACGACGAGGGCGCCGACGAGTGTGTACGACAGAAGAATCGCCGGGCCGGCGGCAGCGATGCCGCCGCTCGATCCCACGAAGAGACCGGCGCCGATGACGCCGCCAATGGCGATCATGGACAAATGGCGGTTTTTCAGACCGGCCTGGAGACCGTCGGAAGGCTGCGGATTCCCTGGTTCTACGGGGTTTCCGCCTGCCTTCGCAAGGGTCGGCTGCGCGCTCATGCACAATCCTTAGCTTCTCGGGTCACTCGGGTTACGAGCCCCCGCATTCAAACCGGAAGTTACGCGGGACGGAAGACCCGATTCCGTATCGTTGTACGAAATCCGAGGCAAGGTCCCACTCCACCCCCGGCGAAGCCTGCCCGGCGTCACCCGTGCCACACTCGTCCCATGCGCGTGTACCTCGGTTCCGACCATGCCGGATACGAACTCAAGAACCATCTCGTCGAGTGGCTGAAGGCCCATGGGCACGAGCCCGTCGACTGCGGCCCCCACATCTACGACGCCCTGGACGACTACCCGCCGTTCTGCCTGCGTGCCGCGGAGAAGACCGCCGCGGACCCGGAGAGCCTGGGCATCGTGATCGGCGGCTCCGGCAACGGCGAGCAGATCGCCGCGAACAAGGTCAAGGGCGTACGCGCCGCGCTGGCCTGGAGCGAGCAGACGGCGGCGCTCGGCCGCGAGCACAACGACGCCAACGTCATCTCGATCGGCGGCCGCATGCACACCCAGGCGGAGGCCACGAAGTTCGTGGAGATCTTCCTCTCCACCCCGTACTCCAACGAAGAGCGCCACCAGCGCCGGATCGACATGCTGGCGGAGTACGAGCAGACCGGCGCCCTCCCCCCGATCCCCCCGCACCACCCCCAACACCCCTAGCCCCACCCCGGCTGGCACACCCCAGTGCGGGAGGAGAGACACCGGCCCTACCCACCACGGCCTCGCACCCCACGGTGCCGGGAGGGGATACACCGGCCTAAACCCACCCCGCCCTCGCATGCCACACGCTGCCGGGGGGCACACCGGGCCACACCGACCCCGGCTCACCTGCAACGCCGCGGGGAGGGGACGTGTCGGGGCGCTCCCCGCAGGGCGTTGAACGCAACCACCGCGAACGAACCAACGCAGTACCCGAACGTTCGACGCCCGAGGAGACGCCCCGGCGCGGCACCGACCCCAACGCCCCCGCAACCGCGCCCGGCGGCACCGCCCCCAAAGCGCGGGGCCTCCCCACACCCCGGCACCGAGCCCGAAGCCCGGGGCCCGCAACGCCCCAGCAGCCCCCACCCCGCCAGGAGACGCAAAACCATGCCCGAGGGGCACACCATCCACCGCCTCGCGGACGACCACCGCGCCCGCTTCGTCGGCGGCCCGGTGCGCGTCACCAGCCCGCAAGGCAAGTTCGCGGACAGCGCGTCCCTCCTGGACGGCACGCCCCTCACCACCGCCGACGCCCACGGCAAGCACCTCTTCCTCGGCTTCGAGCACACCGGCTGGGTCCACATCCACCTAGGCCTCTTCGGCAAGCTCGGCTTCGGCACCGCGACGCCCGCCCCGCCGCCCCCCACCGACACGGTCCGCCTGCGCCTCGTCAACGACGACCACTACGCCGACCTCCGCGGCCCCACCACCTGCGCCCTGATCACCGACGGCGAGAAGCAGGCGATACACGACCGCCTGGGCCCGGACCCGCTGCGTCCCGACGCCGCCCCCGACAGGGCCTGGCAGCGGATCTCCCGCAGCCGCACGACCATCGCCGCGCTTCTCATGGACCAGAAGGTCGTAGCGGGCGTCGGCAACGTCTACCGCGCCGAAGTCCTCTTCCGGCACGGCATCGACCCGTACCGTGCGGGCAAGGACCTCACCCGCGGCGAGTGGGACGCGATCTGGGCCGACCTGGCCGTGCTCATGCGCGAGGGCGTACGGAACAACCGCATCGATACGGTCCGCCCTGAGCACATGCCCGAAGCGATGGGCCGCCCGCCGCGCGTCGACGACCACGGCGGCGAGGTCTACGTCTACCGCCGGGCGAACCTGCCCTGCCACATCTGTGGCGGCGAGATCCGCACCGCCGGTCTCGCCGCCCGCAACCTCTTCTGGTGCCCACCCTGCCAAAGCTGACCCGGCGTCGCTTCTAGGGGAGGCGTCGGCGGGGCTCCGGTACGCAGCCGGGGCCGGGCCGAGGCCGGGGTCGCGAGAGACCCCGTGCTTCGGGGTCGGTGCCGCGCCGGGGCGTCTCCTCGGGCGTCGAACGTTCGGGCACGGCGTTGTTCCGTTCGCGGTGGTTGCGTTCAACGCCCTGCGGGGAGCGCCCCGACACGTCCCCTCCCCGGCGGCGTTGCAGGCGAGCCGGGACCGGGCATGCCCAGACGCCCCTCCCGCGCTGCGGTGCGCTGGGCGGCGTCCATCGCGTCCGGAAGGCATCCTCACGCACCGTGGATTGCGAGCCGGGGCCGGGGCGTGCCCCAACGCCCCACCGCACCGCAGCCCCTGACCGGCGCCGGGCGTGTCGTCGGGCGCCCGCCCCGCGTTCAAGCGAGACCCGCGGTGATCAGAACCCGTGTGGAAGCCAAGGCGCGGCCCCGGCTCCGAACGCCACCGACGCCTCCGCCAGCGCCCCCGGCCGCAGCTCCCGCACGCGTCCCGCCGCAGCGAGCGAGGCCAGGCTGACGCCGCCGAGGTACGCCGCGCCCAATTCCCGTACGGACAGGGCGAGCTCCGCCGCCTCGTCCGTACGCTTGCACGACGCACCCCCCTTCGCGTCGCCCGTCAGCCGCCAACGCCCCTCGTTCCAGGGGCAGAACGCGTCCGTCACCTCGAAGACCACATCCACCGGCGCCTGATACGCACGCGCCTCCAGCGCCGCTCCCACCTCCACCAGCCGCACGTACAGCGAATCCCGCAGCCGTACGTCGCACCGCCGGATGTCGGAGACAAGGTGCTGCCAGGCGTCGTCCACGGGCCGGTTGCGCATCCGGATCTTCGACGTCAGGTCCATGTCGAAGAAGAAGCGCCACAGGGCCGCGTACGCCGCAGGGTCGAGCGCCTCAAGGTCACGCAGTACGACCGTGCCGTCGGAGCCGGCCCATTTCCACTCCGGTTTGAACCGGAACCGGGCGTACCCGACGACATCAGCCGGCTCCCCGTCCTGCCCGCCCCGCTCCGCCAGCACGCACCGCAGCGGTGACGCGCCGTCGCGATCGCTCTCCGGGTCGATCAGCGGCATCCGCTCCCAGTGCGGTCTGCGCGCGAGCATTCCGGGCCGGCCCGGCACGTTCCGCGCGTACACCGCCTCGCACGCGTCCCGCGCATCAGCGGGCTTCGCGAACCGGAGCCGTACGTCATCCGTGCCCGCCGGTACGTCCAGCCGTACCCGCGCCGTGTCGATCTCCGCCGACAGCTGCTGCGTCGCGGCGCCGTACCCGAAGCGGCCGTAGATCGCGGGCTCCGACGCGGTGAGCAGGGCGAGCGGTTCGCCCCATTCCCGCACGTCGTGGAGCTGGCGCCGCATCATTCCGGTCAGAACCCCGCGCCGCCGGTGCGTCGTGGCGACGCTCACCAGGCTCACGCCGGCGGCCGGCACCAGGGCGCCGCCCGGAACGGCCAGCCGGAAGGAGAACGCGCTCGCCGTGCCGACGCACTGGTCCCCGTCCCAGACACCGAGGCTCCGGGCCGGCTCGGTCACCGCGCGGTCGAGCTCCCGTCCCTCCGCGCTCTGGGCGACACCCCCGAAGGCAAGTTCGAACGCCTCGAGCCAGTCGTTCCACTCACTTGCCCGCAACACGCGTAATTCGGTGGTCATATGCCATGCCTACCAGGCCTCCGGCATGTGGGCGACCCAATTTCGAACACAATGTCACAGGGGTCCCCCTGCGGAGCACGGGTCGGGGTGGATAGGGTCCACCGCAATGGCAGGTGGAGTGGGAACCGAATCGTTCTCGGCACGGACGCGCAAGAGCGTGCTCCGGGCCCGGATCGCGCTGCGCAAATCCGGCGTCGACTACTTCCGGGGCGACGGTTCGGACTGGATCGCCCTGGCGGGCCTCCTGCTGACCGTTCCGGCGATCGTCGGCGGCACGATCGCGTCGCCGGTCTGGTGCGCGCCGGCCATGCTGGTCCTCCCGATCGTGGCCGGCGGCCTGCTGCTGCGCCCGGCCAGCCTGCTCGGTCTGTACGCCGCGGCGGCCACCGGTCTGATCGTCGAGTCGATCGCGCTCGGCCCCTATACGCAGGGCGCGGCGACGGTCACGCCCGGCACGGTCCTCACGGTCGCCGCCTGCGGCTTCTTCGGCCTGATCATCGCCCAGTTCCGGGCCCGGGTCGGCGTCCCCTGGCGCCGCGGCGGCACGATGCTCTTCGACCTGCGCGAACGGATCCGGGTGCAGAGCGCGCTGCCCCGCCTGCCGAAGAACTGGCACAGCGAGATGGCGCTGCGGCCGGCGGGCGGCCAGTCGTTCTCCGGCGACTTCGTGGTCGCGGCCCGTACGAACGGCGGCCGCACCCTGGAGGTCGTCCTCACCGACGTATCGGGCAAGGGCATGGACGCGGCGTCGCGTGCGCTGCTCCTGTCCGGGGCGTTCGGTGGCCTGCTGGGCTCGCTCCCGCCCCATGGCTTCCTGCCCGCCGCCAACGGCTACCTCCTGCGCCAGGACTGGGACGAGGGCTTCGCGACCTCCATCCACCTGGTCCTGGACCTGGACTCCGGCGACTACGAACTCCTGTCGGCGGGCCACCTCCCCGCGCTCCAACTGCACGCGGGGAGCGGCCGCTGGGAGGAGAAGTCCGGGGAGGGCCCGCTGCTCGGCGTGTACGACGGCGCCCAGTTCGACTCGTGCAAGGGCTCGCTGGGGCCCGGCGACGTACTGATGCTGTTCACGGACGGCCTGGTGGAGGCGTCGGGCCGGGACATCGCGGAGGGCATCGACCGCCTGACGGGCGAGGCCGACCGCTACGTGTCCTGCGGTTTCCAGGGCGCGGCGTGGCACCTGATCGAAGCGGTGGCGAAGGACGTCAACGACGACCGTGCGCTCCTCCTGATCTGCCACGACGCATAACGCGTAACGCGTGGCGAAGGCCGCGGCTCAGCCGGGCCGAAGTCCCGGACCCGGTCCGGGCGGTGCGCGGTTGCTCGCCGCTGCCGCGTGGAACGGGCAGCACGCCGAGCCACGGTTCACGCGGCCACTTTCTCCCGCTCCCCGGCCGGAGCGCGCCGCCCGCCCGGCAGCGCCTTCGCCAGCCAGTGCGACCGGCCCGCCGCCAGTGGCCCCAGTACCGCGAGCAGCAGTACGTACCCGGCGATGAAGGGCGACAGCCGTTCGTCGAGGCCCGCGCCCGCCGCCATCGTGGCGAGGATCAGCGCGAACTCGCCGCGTGCCAGCAGCGTCGTCGAGATGTTCGCCGCGGGTCCCGCCCCGAAGCCGTGGATACGGGCAGCCGCCAGCCCCGCCACCACGTTCATCGCCAGCGCCACCGCGACGGCGATCAGGACGGGCCAGAGCACGGCAGGCAGGTCGCCGGGGTCGATCGAAAGACCGAAGGCGAAGAAGAAGATCGCGCCGAACGCGTCTCGCAGCGGGTGGACGAGCTTCATGATCCGCTCGCCCGAACCCGTACTGCCGAGCATCAGGCCGACCATGAACGCGCCGATCGCGTCCGCGACCCCGAACCACTCCGAGACCCCGGCGACGAAGACGGCGGCGCCCAGGAAGGAGATGACGAGCAGCTCGTCGTCCTTCGTCCCGATCAGCCGGCCGACGGCCTTCGTGCCGAACCGGGCCGCGAGCGCCAGCAACAGCAGGAAGCCGAACGCCTTGCCGGCGTCCACGGCCGCCGCCGCGAGGCTGTCCGCGCCGGACAGGATCGGCTGCAGAGCCGCGAGGTAGAGGGCCAGGAAGATGTCCTCGACGACGATGATGCCGAGGATCGGCTTGGTTTCGTCGTTGCCGATACGGCCCAGATCGACCAGGACCTTCGTCACGATCGCGGACGACGAGATGCCGAGGACTCCGGCCAGTACGAGCGCCTCGGACGTCCCCCAGCCGAGCGCGAGCCCGAAACCGAGCCCCGCCCCGACGTTCAGCGCGAGGTACGTCGCGCCCGCGAGGGCCATCTTGCGGCCGCCCGCCTTCAGGTCGTCGAGGTGGAATTCGAGGCCGAGGTAGAAGAGCAGCAGTACGAGCCCCAGCGCGGAGAGCATCTCCAGGTCGTGCGGGTCTTCGACGAGTACGAAACCGGGAGTGTGGGGGCCGAGGAGGATCCCGGCCAGGATGAACAGCGGAATGGTCGGAAGGCCGATGCGTCCGCCCACGCGGGCGAGCACGGCGGCGGCGAGAAAGGCGCCGCCCATGGCTATGAGGGTGTCTGCGTGTCCGATGGGCCCGTCCTCCTGTTGGTCAAGGGAGTGTCAAGGATGCGTCAGTAATTAGTTTACCGAAGATTTTACGCTGCAAACATCCGAAGGTGTCCGTACGCGTTCCCCACGTCCCTCCGTACAGTCGGACCATGCCGAACCTGACTCTCGCCGAGGTGGAAGCGATCGCCCGGACCGCGCACGCCACGCAGACCGACAAGGCGGGCCGGCCGTACGCCGAGCACCTCGCCGCCGTTGCCGAGGGCGTACGCGCGCGGGGTGGCTCCGAGGAGCAGATCGCCGCCGCCTGGCTGCACGACGCGGTGGAGGACGGCGTGCTGTCGGCGGACTGGCTGGCGGCGGCCGAACTGCCGCAGTCGGCCAAGGACATGGTGCTCGCGGTGACCAAGCGGCCGGGGGAGGACCTCCGCACGTACACGCGCCGCATCCTGGCGACCCCCGGCGCGCGCCTGGTCAAGGAGGCGGACCTCGCACACAACGCGGACCCCGGCCGTCTCGCCGTACTCGACGAGGCGACCAGGGTCCGGCTCACGCTCAAATACGCGGAGGTACACCGTCTCCTGGGGCTGGAACCCGGGCCCGGAACCGCTGCCTCCTAGGAGGCCTTGCCCGCGAGGCGGCGCTCCCGCCGCCGGGCGGCGTTGCCGAGCGGGTCGCGGCGGAACGCCCAGTTCATCTCGGGCTCCATCGCCCAGCGGAACATCCGCCGCACGAACGGGGTGCAGAGCAGCGTGACCGCGACGGCGATCACGACGGTCACGAAGATCTCGCCGAGCGGGGTGGAGAGCCAGGGGTACGTCTCGAACAGGTCCGCGTAGCCCGCGCCCTTCACCAGGAAGCCGTGCAGCAGGTAGCCGCCCAGCGTGCCGGCGCCGAGCACCGTGAACCACATCGTGCGGCCCGGAACCCAGGCCAGGAAGCAGGCCGTCAGGACCAGCGAGCAGCCGAAGAGGGCGAAGGTCATGACGACCCCGGCCCACCACGGAGCGCCGATCTGCTGGGCCGCGCTGCTGTGGTAGAACCACCCGAGCTCGATGCGGGGGGCGACCCAGTACGCGAAGACCAGCGTGCACAGCACGACGGGAAGGGCCAGCAACCGGACCTCGCGGCGCCGCACCATCCGGAAGTGCTCCGGCTTCAGCAGCAGACCCAGCACGAAGTACGGCAGGAACTGCAGCACGCGCTGGAGGTTGAGGTCGTCACCGATGTTGGGGGTCGCGGAGGCGAGCACGGCGATGGCCAGCGCGACCGGCAGGGGATGACGCAGCGACTGCCAGACGGGGGTGGTCAGCCGCCAGACGAACAGGGCGATCAGGAACCAGGTCAGGTACCAGGGGTCGAGCAGACTGATGGACTGGTCGGGATCGTCCGCCCACCGCTTGAAGAACGTATAGGCGGTCTCGAAGATCACATACGGTACGGCGACGCCCGTGATCAGGCGCTGGATCTTCTTGCGGCTCAGGTCGAAACCGCGCGAGAAGTAACCGGAGATGATGATGAACGCCGGCATGTGAAAGCTGTAGACGACGAGGTACAGCGCGCGCGTGGCGCGGCTGCCGTCCATCACCGGTTCCCACATGTGCGCCACCGCGACGAAGACGATCGCCAGGTACTTCGCGTTGTCGAAGAACGCGTCGCGCTGCTTGGTGGCGGGAGCGGCAGCGGGGGCCGGGGTGGCGGCGCGGGCGGGGGCGGCGGGCGAGGGGACTGCGGCGGCCCCGGACCGGAGGGTGGTGGTCGCGGCGGTCCGTTGGAGGGGTGTTTCGGGCTCCTGCTCCCGGGCCGGGGGGAGCGGGGCCCTCTGATATCCGTGCGGAGCGTGAAACATCTGAGGCACCCTAGCGCCGCCGAATGGTTCCGTAAAACCTCGGTCCCGGCTCTCTTCTATGGGTGTGAGTACCCCGTGGACAAAGAAGTCGACATGGTGATGGAACTTTATGGCGCGGCTCACATCTTCGCGCCCGTATGGGCTACTTCATCCCGATTAAATGGTGCATACCGCCAGCGGGTGACTCTGGTGATATGTCCTGTTCATTGCGCGTTTGTCGACCGCCGATGTGTGGGCGTCCAGGCAATTCGAATTTCCTGCGAACATGATGTGTGGATGGCGAAATGATCACGTCTACTAACCCCCGCGCGGGGCAGTTCAATTCAGCGGCGCGCATATGCGGCGCCCGCGCCCCGGGGTGTACGCCGGTCCTCCCGGCGGCGTGAACCGGCCACCAACGTTCCGTCACCCGTCAACCACCAGTGGTGAGTTGGTGGCACGATGGTGCCTGCGGGAGTGCGCTGGGCCGTGCGCTCCCGGGCCGGCAAGGCGGACCGACCGAGGGTGTGATCAGTTGTGGCCATTTCACTGTCTGTGGTGCTTCTGTTGGCGATCGTCCTGGTGGTGTTGATCCGCGGGGGCTCGATCAAGGCGGGACCGGCGGTGGTGGCCGTTCTCTTCGGCTTCTTCCTCGCGTCCACCGGCATGGCGCCGTCGATCAACCGCTTCCTGAATTCGATAGCGGAGACCATCAACCAGATCAGCTTCTGAGGGGCACCGGCAGGAGGGCGGCGCGGCTCCGCAAACGCCACCGGCCCGGCCGGTGACGTATCACCGAGCCGGGCCGGGGCCGTGGAGCGGGCGACGGGAATCGAACCCGCGTAGCTAGTTTGGAAGACTAGGGCTCTACCATTGAGCTACGCCCGCACAGAGCACCGCAGGTCACGTGACCGCGGCACGAAGAGCATCGTAGCGGGTTCCCGGCGGTCGGCGCACACCCGATACGCCCCACGTATAAACGGCGGCCGTACAGCTCGTGGGCATGTACCCTACGTGTCGCACCGACGGGGTGTGGCGCAGCTTGGTAGCGCGTCCGCTTTGGGAGCGGAAGGTCGTCGGTTCGAATCCGGCCACCCCGACCATCACCAGACATGATCCCGGCGCGATCTCGACCAAGATCGCGTTGTGGGAGTCTTCCTGCTTGCCGTTACTATGCAAACTCGTGCCCGTGTGTCTGATGTGCCGGGCTCGAACGGCGAAGCCGCCTCCCGCGCGGCCCAGCAGAACCCCAGAAGTCAGCCCCCAAGGAGACCGAACCGTGAAGAGCGCCGTGGAGACCCTGAACCCGACCCGGGTTCGGCTCAGCATCGAGGTGCCCTTCGAGGAGCTCAAGGACAGCCTCGACGCGGCGTACAAGAAGATCAACCAGCAGGTCACGGTGAAGGGCTTCCGTAAGGGCAAGATCCCGAACCGAGTCATCGACCAGCGGTTCGGCCGTGGTGCTGTGCTGGAGGAGGCCGTCAACGACGCCCTTCCGAAGTTCTACACCGAGGCTGTCAACGAGGGTGAGCTGAACGTTCTCGGCCAGCCCGAGGTCGACATCACCGAGCTGAAGGACGGCGAACTGCTCTCCTTCACCGCCGAGGTCGACATCCGCCCGACGATCGAGATCCCGGACTACTCCGGCATCGAGGTCGAGGTCGACGCGGTCGAGGTCACCGACGAGGACGTCGACAAGGCCGTGGAGGAGCTGCGCGCGCGCTTCGCCTCCACCAACCCGGTCGAGCGCTCCGCCGCCGAAGGTGACGTCGTGACGATCGACCTCGAGGCCAAGGTCGACGGCGAGGTCCTGGAGGACGGCGTCGCCGAGGGTGTCTCGTACACCATCGGTTCCGGCGAGCTCCTCGACGGCATCGACGAGGCCGCCACCGGCCTGGAGGCCGGTGGCGAGGCCACCTTCACCTCCTCGCTCAAGGGCGGCAGCGCCGAGGGCAAGGAGGCCGAGGTCACCGTCAAGGTCACCCAGGTCGCCGCCCGCGAGCTGCCCGAGCTGGACGACGACTTCGCGCAGATGGCCAGCGAGTTCGACACTCTTGACGAGCTCAAGGCCGACAGCCGCAAGCGCCTCGAGAACATGAAGCAGTACGAGCAGGCCACGCAGGCCCAGGAGCGCGTCCTGGAGAAGCTGCTGGAGCTGGTCGAGGTCCCGATCCCCGAGAAGCTGCTCGAGGACGAGGTCAGGACCCGCAAGCACAACCTGGAGAACCACCAGCTCGCCCAGATGGGCCTGGACATCGAGAAGTACCTCGAGATCCAGGGCAAGACGGCCGAGGAGTTCGACGCCGAGCTGCGCGAGCAGGCGGTCAAGGGCATCAAGACGCAGTTCGTCCTCGACGAGCTCGTCAACAAGGAGAAGCTGAACGTCAACCAGGAGGAGCTCACCGAGCACCTCATGCGGCGTGCGCAGTCCTCCGGCATGAGCCCCGACCAGTTCGCCCAGGCCGTCGTCGAGGGTGGCCAGGTGCCGATGCTCGTCGGCGAGGTCGCCCGCGGCAAGGCGCTCGCCGTTGTCGTCGAGGCCGCCAAGGTCACCGACACCAACGGTGAGGCCGTCGAGCTCGAGGACGAGGAAGACGAGACCGCCGAGGCCCCTGCGGCCGACGAGGCCGCCGAGGCTTCGGACGAGGCTTCCGACGAGAAGAAGACGACCGAGGCCTGAGCTTCGTTCGCTCCGATCTGATCCGCGGGGACGGGCCCGGACGCATCGCGCGTCCGGGCCCGTCGTCGTACGGGGGAGCGGGCCCGTACCTTGCGCTCCCAGCGAACAGTTCGGGAAGCGGGATGGCGTTGCCCTACCTGCGCGTTAGGGTCCATGAAGAGGAGAGTGGGGAGTCCCCGCCCTCCGGTACGAAGACGCTGAGACGGCCGATGCCGTCAGAGACGAGCAGGTGTAAACGTGACGAATCTGATGCCGCACGCCGCGGGTGAGCCGTCCATCGGTGGAGGCCTCGGCGACCAGGTCTACAACCGGCTGCTCGGCGAGCGGATCATCTTCCTCGGCCAGCAGGTCGACGATGACATCGCCAACAAGATCACAGCGCAGTTGCTCCTCCTTGCCGCCGACCCCGACAAGGACATCTACCTCTACATCAACAGCCCCGGTGGCTCGGTGACGGCGGGCATGGCGGTCTACGACACCATGCAGTACATCCCGAACGACGTCGTCACGATCGGCATGGGTCTCGCGGCCTCCATGGGCCAGTTCCTGCTGACCGGCGGCGCGGCGGGCAAGCGCTTCGCGCTCCCCAACACCGACATCCTGATGCACCAGGGCTCGGCCGGCCTCGGCGGCACCGCCTCGGACATCAAGATCCAGGCCGAGCAGTTGCTGCGTACGAAGAAGCGCATGGCGGAGATCACCGCCCGGCACTCCGGCCAGACCGTCGAGACGATCATCCGTGACGGTGACCGCGACCGCTGGTACACCGCGGAGGAGGCCAAGGAGTACGGCCTCATCGACGAGATCATCAGCTCTGCTTCGGGCGTTCCGGGCGGCGGCGGTACCGGGGCCTGATCCCCGCACCGCGTCTCCCCAGCCCACCGAACGCCCCAGGATGGTGAACACCGACATGAACAACTACTCCGCGAGCGGCCTCTACACGGGCCCGCAGGTGGACAATCGCTACATCGTGCCGCGCTTCGTCGAGCGCACCTCGCAGGGCGTGCGTGAGTACGACCCGTACGCGAAGCTCTTCGAGGAGCGCGTGATCTTCCTCGGCGTGCAGATCGACGACGCCTCGGCCAACGACGTCATGGCGCAGCTGCTGTGCCTGGAGTCGATGGACCCGGACCGCGACATCTCCATCTACATCAACAGCCCCGGCGGCTCGTTCACGGCCCTCACGGCCATCTACGACACGATGCAGTTCGTGAAGCCGGACATCCAGACGGTCTGCATGGGCCAGGCGGCCTCCGCCGCGGCCGTGCTGCTCGCCGCCGGTACGCCGGGCAAGCGCATGGCACTGCCGAACGCGCGTGTGCTGATCCACCAGCCGTCCTCGCAGACGGGCCGTGAGCAGCTCTCCGACCTGGAGATCGCGGCGCAGGAGATCCTGCGGATGCGCTCGCAGCTCGAGGAGATGCTCGCGAAGCACTCCACCACGCCGATCGAGAAGATCCGCGACGACATCGAGCGCGACAAGATCCTGACCGCCGAGGACTCCCTCGCGTACGGCCTGATCGACCAGATCGTGTCCACCCGCAAGAACGCGCCGGTGGGCGCCTGACGTGTGACAGCCCACCCCTTGGCGCGGCGCGCGTCCATGTGAACCGCGCCAAGGGGGGCCCGAACGAGGGGCCGGGCAAGGTACCGTCGGATATGAGGCACCAGGAGACGCTGAACGTGGCGTCTCCCAGGCGAAGGGGAAGCACCTCGTGGCACGCATCGGTGATGGCGGCGACCTGCTCAAGTGCTCGTTCTGTGGCAAGAGCCAGAAGCAGGTGAAGAAGCTCATCGCAGGTCCCGGTGTGTACATCTGCGACGAGTGCATCGACCTCTGCAACGAGATCATCGAGGAGGAGCTCGCCGAGACCTCCGAGGTGCGGTGGGAGGAACTCCCCAAGCCGCGGGAGATCTACGAGTTCCTCGAGGGTTACGTAGTCGGCCAGGAGCCCGCGAAGAAGGCGCTCTCAGTGGCGGTCTACAACCACTACAAGCGGGTGCAGGCCGGCGAGAACGCGGGCGCCGGATCGGGCCGCGACGACGCGATCGAACTGGCCAAGTCCAACATCCTCCTGCTGGGCCCCACGGGTTCCGGCAAGACGCTGCTGGCCCAGACCCTCGCGCGCATGCTGAACGTGCCGTTCGCCATCGCCGACGCGACGGCGCTGACGGAGGCGGGGTATGTCGGCGAGGACGTCGAGAACATCCTGCTCAAGCTGATCCAGGCGGCCGACTACGACGTCAAGAAGGCCGAAACCGGGATCATCTACATCGACGAGATCGACAAGGTCGCCCGCAAGAGCGAGAACCCGTCGATCACGCGCGACGTATCGGGTGAGGGCGTCCAGCAGGCCCTCCTCAAGATCCTTGAGGGCACGACGGCCTCGGTCCCGCCGCAGGGCGGCCGCAAGCACCCGCACCAGGAGTTCATCCAGATCGACACGACGAACGTGCTGTTCATCGTGGGCGGCGCGTTCGCCGGCCTGGAGAAGATCATCGAGTCGCGGGCGGGCGCCAAGGGCATCGGCTTCGGTGCGACGATCCGCTCGAAGCGGGAGATCGAGGCGAGCGACCAGTTCCAGGAGGTCATGCCGGAGGACCTGGTGAAGTTCGGGATGATCCCGGAGTTCATCGGCCGCCTGCCCGTCCTGACCTCCGTCCACAACCTGGACCGTGAGGCGCTCCTCCAGATCCTGGTGGAGCCGCGCAACGCGCTGGTGAAGCAGTACGAGCGGCTCTTCGAACTCGACGGCGTGGAGCTGGAGTTCGAGCGCGAGGCGCTGGAGGCGATCGCGGACCAGGCGATCCTCCGCCAGACGGGCGCGCGCGGTCTGCGCGCCATCATGGAGGAGGTCCTGATGTCGGTGATGTACGAGGTCCCGTCCCGCAAGGACGTGGCCCGCGTCGTCATCACGGCGGACGTGGTCCACAGCAACGTCAACCCGACCCTGGTGCCGCGCGAGCCCCGCATCGTCAAGAACGACGGCCGCCACGAGAAGTCCGCGTAGCGGCACAGGCAGCGAAAGGGCGCCCGGCGAATCCCGCCGGGCGCCCTTTTCACGTCCCTCTTTTCACGTTCCTGCCGCGTCAGTTGATCTCGACGCGGACCTCCGTGCGCAGCTTGGCGGCCATGTCCGCCACCTCGTCCAGCGGGATGCCGCCGCCCGCGAGGACGGCACCGGTGTCGGTGTACGTGACCGACGCGACGGTGCTGTGGTCACCCCAGACGCACATCGGCGTCTTGAAGCCCTTGGAGGAACTCGCGTCGGACGAGACCGTCGCGCCCAGCTTGAACTCGGCCTCCTGGCACTTCATGACGCCGCCCTCGAAGCCCGCGGGCGTGAACTCCTTGGCCTCGCCGAGGAGCTGAACGCCCTTGCCCGCGCTCTGCTCGGAGTTCCTCTTCAGCTCGGCGAACATGTCGTCGATGACCTTCGCGGGGTCGTCGATCTCGCCGTACACACCGGAGAAACTCAGGGCCTTCTTGGCCATGTCCTGGCCCGCCTCGTACTGGCCGCCGGCTTCCGTGGGGTTGTTGATTCCCTGCCCCTCGAGCCTCTTGAGGTCGCTGGAGGTCATGCCGCCTCCGGCGCTGCCGGGCGCGGCGGCCGACTTCTTGTACTCGCCGCCGAAGACCGACTCCGGTGCCTCCAGCTTGTACCGCTTGCCGTCGTCGGCGATGTCACTGCCGCCGCCGCGAAGAGCGGCGAAGTAGATCCCGCCGCCGATGACCGCCAGCGCCACCACCATCACGCCCACGATCAGGCCCGTCTTCTTCTTCGGCGCGCCCGGGGGCGGCGGGACCATGCCGCCGGGGTACTGGGGCTGCTGGCCGTAGGGGCCCGGCTGCTGGGGCTGGCCGTACGGGGGCTGCTGCCCGTACGGGGGCGGCTGCTGGCCCTGCTGGGGGTAGCCGTAACCCTGGGGCGGCGGGGCCTGCTGGGGGTAGCCGTAGCCGGGCTGGCCCTGCGGGGGCTGCTGTCCGTACGGGTTCGGCTGGCCCTGCGGCGGCTGCTGGCCGTAAGGACCGGGCTGCTGCCCGCCGTACGGGCCCGGCTGGTTGTAGCTCATGGACTGGGTTCCCCTCCAGATACTTATGCGTTACGAACATCCTGACGGAACCACCGGCATACCGGGGCGGCGGGGCCCTCACCGTTACCAAGAATCCGGTTTCGGTACGGGGCTGTGACGCCCGTAAACTGAGCCCGTGACCGAGAACTCATCGCAGCAGCCAGCAGCCCCTGCCCCCGAACTGCCGACCCAGTACGCGCCGGCCGAGGTAGAGGGGAAGCTGTACGAGCGCTGGGTGGAACGCGGTTACTTCGAGGCGGACGAGAAAAGCGACAAAGAGCCGTACACCATCGTCATCCCGCCGCCGAACGTCACGGGTTCGCTCCACCTCGGGCACGCCTTCGAGCACACGCTGATCGACGCCCTCACCCGCCGCAAGCGCATGCAGGGCTACGAGACGCTGTGGCAGCCCGGCATGGACCACGCCGGCATCGCCACCCAGAACGTCGTCGAGCGCGAGCTCGCCAAGGAGGGCAAGTCCCGCCACGACCTGGGGCGCGAGGCGTTCGTCGAGCGCGTCTGGCAGTGGAAGGCCGAGTCCGGCGGCCAGATCTCGGGGCAGATGAAGCGCCTCGGTGACGGTGTCGCGTGGTCGCGTGAGCGCTTCACCATGGACGAGGGGCTGTCCAGGGCCGTCCAGACCATCTTCAAGAAGCTGTACGACGACGAGCTGATCTACCGCGCCGAGCGCATCATCAACTGGTGCCCGCGCTGTCTGACCGCCATCTCCGACATCGAGGTCGAGTACCAGGAGGACGACGGCGAGCTCGTCTCCATCCGGTACGGCTCCGGGGACAGTGAGATCGTCGTCGCGACGACCCGCGCCGAGACGATGCTCGGTGACACCGCCGTCGCCGTCCACCCCGACGACCAGCGGTACGCGCACCTCGTCGGCACCGAGATCGAGCTGCCGCTCACCGGCCGCCGTATCCCGGTCGTCGCCGACGAGCACGTCGACCCCGAGTTCGGCACGGGCGCCGTGAAGGTCACGCCCGCCCACGACCCGAACGACTTCGAGATCGGGCAGCGGCACGGGCTGCCCAATCTGGCCGTGATGGACGAGCGCGCGGTCATCACCGTGCACGGCCCGTTCCAGGGACTCGACCGTCTTGAGGCCCGCAGCGCCATCGTCGCCGCCCTGCGCGCCGAGGGCCGGATCGTCGCCGAGAAGCGTCCGTACGTCCACTCCGTCGGGCACTGCTCGCGCTGCAAGACGACCATCGAGCCGCGGCTGTCCCTCCAGTGGTGGGTCAAGGTCGGCCCGCTGGCGAAGGAGGCCGGCGACGCGGTCCGCGAGGGGCGGGTCAAGATCCACCCCAAGGAGATGGAGCCCCGCTACTTCGGCTGGGTCGACAACCTCCACGACTGGTGCATCTCGCGTCAGTTGTGGTGGGGTCACCGGATTCCGGTCTGGTACGGGCCGAATGGTGAAGTCGTCTGCGTCGGACCCGACGACGAGGCGCCGACCGGCGAGGGCTGGCACCAGGACACGGATGTCCTGGACACCTGGTTCTCCTCCGGCCTGTGGCCGTTCTCCACGCTCGGCTGGCCCGAACAGACTCCGAGCGTCGAGAAGTTCTACCCGAACTCGGTCCTCGTCACCGGTTACGACATCCTCTTCTTCTGGGTCGCCCGGATGATGATGTTCGGCCTGTACGCGATGGACGGTGTTCCGCCGTTCCACACCATCGCCCTGCACGGCATGGTCCGCGACCAGTTCGGCAAGAAGATGTCGAAGTCCTTCGGCAACGCGGTCAACCCGCTGGACTGGATGGACGAGTACGGCTCCGACGCGGTCCGTTTCACGCTCGCGCGCGGCGCCAATCCGGGTGTCGACGTCCCGATCGGTGAGGACTGGGTCCAGGGTTCCCGCAACTTCGCCAACAAGATCTGGAACGCCACCCGCTTCGCGCTGATGAACGGCGCGACGGTCGAAGGTGAACTGCCGCCGGTCGAGCAGATGTCGGCGACCGACCGGTGGATCCTGTCCCGGCTGAACGCGACGGTGGCCGAGGTCGACGCGTACTACGAGGACTACCAGTTCGCGAAGCTCTCGGACTCGCTCTTCCACTTCGCGTGGGACGAGGTCTTCGACTGGTACGTCGAGCTGTCCAAGACCACCTTCTTCGCGGGCGGCGAGCCGGCCAAGGTCTCCGCGCGCGTCCTGGGCGAGGTCCTCGACGTCATGCTGCGCCTCCTCCACCCGGTCGTCCCCTTCGTCACCGAGACGCTGTGGACCACGCTCACCGGCAAGGAGTCGCTCGTCATCGCGGACTGGCCCAAGGACTCTGGCTTCCGCGACGCCGACGCCGAGAAGGAGATCGGGTTCGTCCAGCAGGTCGTCACCGAGGTCCGCCGCTTCCGCTCCGACCAGGGCCTCCAGTCGGGCCAGAAGGTCCCCGCTGAGCTGACCCTGGACGGCACGGCGCTGGCGCCGCACGAAGCGGCCATCCGCCAGGTGCTGCGTCTGACGCCGGCCGGCGAGGACTTCCACGCCACCGCCTCCCTGCCGGTCGCGGGCGCGCGGGTCGCCCTCGACCTGTCGGGCACGATCGACGTCGAAGCGGAGCGCAAGCGCCTCGCGAAGGACCTCGCGGCGGCCGAGAAGGAGAAGGCCCAGGCGCTCGGCAAGCTCGGGAACGAGGCGTTCCTGGCCAAGGCCCCGGACAACGTGGTCGACAAGATCCGCGGGCGGCTCTCGAAGGCCGAGGCGGACATCGAGCGCATCACCGCGCAGCTCGCCACGCTGCCGGAGAAGTAGGGCGAGTACGACGACGTACGCCGAGGGCCCCCGCGCGAGCCGCGCGGGGGCCCTCGGCGTACGACACCTGGTCCGCCGGGACATCAGTCCGCCAGGAAATCCTCCAGGACGTCGAAGTTCTCGACGCACTTGCCCGCTCCGAGCGCCACACATTCCAGCGGGTCGTCCGCCACGAACACCGGGATGCCCGCCCCCGCCGCTATCCGCAGGTCCAGCCCCGGCAGCAGCGCCCCGCCGCCCGTCAGCACGATGCCGTGTTCCATCACATCGTCCGCGAGCTCCGGCGGGCACTCCTCCAGCGTCGACTTCACCGCCGAGACGACCGCTTCGCACGCCTCGTCGAGCGCCGCCCGTACCTCGACCGCGGACAGCTCCAGGGTGTGCGGCAGCCCGCCGGGTATCTTCTCCCGCCCGCCGACGTCGAACGTGCGGTTCTCCAGCTCAGGGTCCTCCGGCACCGGCCAGGCCGAACCGATCGCCAGCTTCACTGCCTCGGCTGTCCGCTCCCCTATGAGCAGCCCGTGCTCCTTGCGCACATGGTCGGCGATGGCCGCGTCCAGCCCGTCACCGCCCACCCGCAGCGACCAGGCGGCGACGATCCCGCCCAGCGAGATCACGGCGACCTCGGTGGTGCCGCCCCCGATGTCGACCACCATCGAACCGTGCGCCTTCGACACCGGCAGCCCGGCCCCCATCGCCGCCGCCATCGGCTCGTCGACGAGATGCAGCGTGCGGGCACCCACCCGTTCGGCCGCCTGGACGATCGCGCGCTGCTCGACCGGCGTAATGCCGCTCGGTACGCACAGGACCATTCGGGGGCGCGCCTTGCGGCCGGGCACGGCCTTGCGCACGAAGTGCCGGATCATCGCCTCGGCGGCCGCGTAGTCGCTGATCGCGCCGCCCTTGAGCGGGCGGATCGCCGTGATCGAACCCGGCGTCCGGCCGATGGTGTCCCTGGCCTCACGGCCGACCGCGAGAGCGGTGCCGGATCTGGCCTGCACCGCCACCACGGAAGGCTCATTGAGGACGATGCCCTTGCCCCGGGCGTAGACGATGGTGTTCGCCGTTCCCAGGTCTATACCGATGTCCTTGGCCGTGTCACCCATCTGGAGAAACCTCCGATCGTGGTTTCCTCAGGCTGGCACGACATCGCCGGATCCGCCGCCGCAGAGCGGCCGAAGGCGGCACGCAGGTCCTGGCGGGGCACTGTCGGTGGTGCTCCGTAGACTGGTCTCGTGAGCCAGCTCCCCCCGCACGATGACAGCGACACCCCCGACGCCTTCGAAGAGATCGTCTCGGCCGAGACAGGCCGCGACCCCGACCTGGCGGTGATCGAGGCAGGCAGCCGTACGCTGCGCACCCAAGGTGCCCCGCAGCAGGGTGACGGCGCCGCCGGGCGCCCGCAGGACCCGGAGGTGGACAAGGCGCTGCGCGCGGTCGAGCAGGAGCTCCTGGCCCGCTGGCCGGAGACCAGGCTGGACCCGTCGCTGGTCCGGATGGCGGCGCTGATGGACGTCCTGGGCGAGCCCCAGCGCGCGTACCCCTCGGTCCACATCACCGGCACCAACGGCAAGACCAGCACGGCCCGCATGATCGAGGCGCTGTTCGGTGCCTTCGAGCTGCGTACCGGGCGGTACACCAGCCCGCACGTGCAGTCGATCACCGAGCGCATCAGCCTGGACGGCGCCCCGATCGACCCCGAGCGCTTCATCGAGACGTACAAGGACATCCAGCCGTACGTCGAGATGACCGACTCCGCGCAGGAGCACCGCCTGTCGTTCTTCGAGACGCTGACGGGCATGGCGTACGCCGCGTTCGCCGACGCGCCCGTCGACGTGGCGGTCGTCGAGGTCGGCATGGGCGGCAGCTGGGACGCGACGAACGTGATCGACGCGTCCGTAGCCGTCGTCACGCCGATCGATCTGGACCATACCGACCGGCTCGGCTCCACGCCCGGCGAGATCGCGGTCGAGAAGGCCGGGATCATCAAGCAGGGCGCCACGGTCATCCTGGCGCAGCAGCCGGTCGACGCCGCCCAGGTGATGCTGAAGAAGGCCGTCGAGGTCGATGCCACGGTCGCCCGTGAGGGCATGGAGTTCGGCGTCGGCTCCCGCGAGATCGCGGTCGGCGGCCAGTTGATCGCGCTGCGCGGACTCGGCGGCGAGTACGAGGAGATCTTCCTGCCGCTGCACGGCGCGCACCAGGCGCACAACGCGGCGGTGGCCCTGGCGGCCGTCGAGGCGTTCTTCGGCATCGGCGCGGAGCACGCGCGCACGCTCGACCTCGACACGGTCCGCAAGGCTTTCGCCTCGGTCACGTCGCCGGGCCGGCTGGAGGTCGTACGCCGCAGCCCGACCGTCGTGCTGGACGCGGCGCACAACCCGGCGGGCGCGCGGGCGGCGGCGGAGGCCGTCACCGAGGCGTTCAGCTTCAGCCGCCTGATCGGCGTCGTCGGCACGAGCGGCGACAAGGACGTGCGGGGTGTCCTCGAAGCCTTCGAGCCGGTCTTCGCCGAGGTCGTCGTCACCCGTAACTCCACGCCCCGCGCGATGGACGTCGACGAGCTGGCGGCGATCGCCGTCGAGGTCTTCGGTGACGACCGCGTGCAGGTCGAGCCGCGCCTCGACGACGCGCTGGAGGCCGCCATCACGCTCGCCGAGGAAGAGGGCGAGTTCGCCGGCGGTGGCGTCCTGGTAACCGGTTCCGTGATCACGGTCGGCGAGGCCCGGCTGCTCCTGGGGAGGGGCTGATTCCTGTGCGTATGCTCTGCGCGTCCACTCTGATCAGCGAGTTCTTCGTGGTGGCCTTCGCGGGCCTCGTCGCGATGAAGTCGGACGACCTGTCGATGACCGCGGTCTGGACGGTGTGCGGCGTCGCGATGCTGCTGTCCGTGCTGCTCTGCGGGATGCTCGGCCGGCCGGGCGGGGTGCAGCTCGGCTGGGCGCTCCAGATCGGCCTGATCGCGAGCGGCTTCGTGGTCCCGGTGATGTTCTTCCTCGGCGCGGTCTTCGCGGGCCTGTGGTGGGCGTCGATCCACTACGGCCGCAAGATCGACGAGGCGAAGGCACGGTGGGCGGCGCAGGCGGAGGCGGCGCAGGCGCAGGCCCCGGCGCAGTAGGGGCCGCTGTCCGCCAGTGCCGGGTGCTGCCCCGCCGGCGTGCCCTTGTAGCCTCTGGACATCGCATCCGCTATGCCCGCAAGGAGCCGTACATGACTCAGCGCACTCTCGTCCTTCTCAAGCCGGACGCGGTCCGACGCGCACTCGTGGGTGAGATCATCAGCCGCATCGAGCGCAAGGCCGGCTGGAAGATCACAGCGCTGGAGATGCGCGGGCTCGACCACGAGACGCTGGAGCAGCATTACGGCGAGCACAAGGGCCGCCCCTTCTACGAGCCGCTGGTCGAGTTCATGGCGTCCGGTCCGGTCGTGGCCCTCGTGGTCGAGGGCGAGCGCGTCATCGAGGGTGTACGCCAGTTGGCGGGTCCGACTGACCCGATCGCGGCGGCTCCCGGCTCCATCCGTGGGGACTTCGGCACCATCGTCCGGGAGAACCTCATCCACGCCTCGGACTCCGAGGAGTCCGCAGAGCGGGAGCTGAAGCTTTTCTTCCCCGGCATTTCCTGACATAACGTCAGCCAAATAGGGGTCATGGCCTGGGGCGACCGAAGTAATTCGGCCGCCCCCCGGCATATGCGGGAAGATGCGGGGAACGCATCCCCCCGACACGACGTCACCATTACTGGGACGGGTACGTGTTCCGCTCACAATGGCGAAGGACCCTCGCGCCGCATCCGTGCAGGCGGCACTACGATGGAAACCTCCACGCCGCACCACCCACTTCGCCGTCCTAAAAAAGCCAACCGCTCCACTTGGGAAGGCCCGACGCATCCTCATGGGGAACAAGGGGAACTCAATGTCGTTCATCGGCCGTGACATGGCTGTCGACCTCGGGACCGCCAACACGCTGGTGTACGTCAGGGGCAAAGGGATCGTGCTCAACGAGCCCTCCGTCGTCGCCATCAACACCAACACCGGCGGCATCCTCGCCGTGGGTGCCGAGGCCAAGAAGATGATCGGCCGGACGCCGGGCAACATCGTTGCCGTCCGGCCGCTGAAGGACGGCGTCATCGCCGACTTCGAGATCACCGAGCGGATGCTCCGCTACTTCATCCTGAAGATCCACAAGCGCCGCTACCTGGCCCGCCCCCGCGTGGTCGTCTGCGTGCCCTCCGGCATCACCGGCGTCGAGCGCCGCGCCGTCATCGAGGCGTCCACCCAGGCCGGCGCCCGCCAGGTGCACATCATCGAAGAGCCCATGGCCGCGGCCATCGGTTCGGGCCTGCCCGTCCACGAGGCCACCGGAAACATGGTCGTGGACATCGGTGGCGGCACCACCGAGGTCGCCGTCATCTCGCTTGGAGGAATCGTCACAGCACAGTCGATCCGGGTGGCCGGCGACGAGCTGGACAGCTCGATCATCCAGCACATCAAGAAGGAGTACTCGCTCCTGCTCGGCGAGCGCACCGCCGAACAGATCAAGATCACGATCGGCTCGGCGTTCGACCTGGAGAAGGACGAGCACACCGAGATCCGCGGCCGCGACCTCGTCTCCGGTCTCCCCAAGACCGTCGTCATCTCGGCGGCCGAGGTCCGCAAGGCCATCGAGGAGCCGGTCAACGCCATCGTCGACGCCGTGAAGACGACGCTCGACAAGTGCCCGCCCGAGCTCTCCGGTGACGTCATGGACCGCGGCATCGTCCTGACCGGCGGCGGCGCCCTGCTGCGCGGTCTCGACGAGCGCCTGCGCCGCGAGACGGGCATGCCGATCCACATCGCCGAGGACCCGCTCGACTCCGTCGCGCTCGGAGCGGGCAAGTGCGTCGAGGAGTTCGAGGCGCTCCAGCAGGTACTGGACGCCCAGCCCCGCAGATGAGCCGCCGCGACGAATCCGCCGTACGAGGCCTTCCTTCTCGTGCGGCGGATCGTTGATATACAGACACAAGAATTCCGACGAGGAAGGCACGGCCGCCGCACGTGAGGGACACACGAGAGAGCCGGCTGCTCCTGGTGCTGCTGATCGCCATCGCATTCGCGTTGATTACGGTGGATATCCGCGGTGGCGAGGAGTCGCCGGTCGACGGCGCCAGGCGGGCCGCCGCCACCGTCTTCGGACCGGTGGAGAACGGGGTCGCCCAAGCTGTCGACCCGATCGGCAACGCCATCGGCGCTGTTCGGGACTCCGGTGAGCGGCACGACCGCCTCGCCGTCCTGGAGCGGGAGAACGCCGCACTCAAGCACAAACTCGGCAGCGACGACCGCAACCGCAGCGGCGTACGCCAGCTCGACAAGATGCTCAAGAGAGCCGGCGCCGGCCAGTACGGCATCAAGGGCGCCGAAGTCATCGCGATAGGAGCGGCCCAGGGGTTCTCCTGGACCGTCACCATCGACGCCGGCGGCAACGACGGCATCAAGCGCGACATGACCGTGCTCAACGGCGACGGACTCGTCGGCCGCGTCACCACCGTCGGCCCGGACACCGCGACCGTACTGCTCGCCAACGACCCGGACTTCACCGTCGGCACTCGCCTGGAGAAGACCGACGAACTCGGCTTCGCCACCGGCCAGGGTGACCGTCCGCTGCGCGTGCAGATGCTCAACGGCAAGGCCAAGGTCAAGGCGGGTGACCGGCTCGTGACCTTCGGCTCGCACGCCGCGAAGCCGTTCGTGCCCGGCGTCCCGGTCGGCACGGTGGTCCGCGTCGACCCGTCCGGCGGCGACCTCACCCGTACCGTGTACGTCCGCCCGTACGTCGGCTTCACCAAGCTCGACATCGTCGGCGTCGTCGTCCAGGCGCCGCGCAAGGACCCGCGCGACATGGTCCTGCCGCCGAAGCCCGCGGGCCCCAGGCCCACCCCCACGGTCACCGTCACGGTCACGCCCTCGGGGCCTCCCGCCGACGGCGCCGATCCCGCCGACGGCACCGAGTAGGAGCTGAACCCCATGCGCTTCAACCGGATGCTGCTCTCCACCACCCTGGTGATCGTCGCCCTGGTCGTCCAGGTCACCGTGCTCGCCAGGCTCCAACTCCCCGGCGCCGTACCGGACCTGATGCTCCTGACCGTCCTCGGACTCGCCTTCGTGTACGGCAACACCAGCGGCGCCCTCATCGGGTTCGGCGCGGGCCTCCTCGCCGACCTCGCCCCGCCCGCGGACCACGCGGCGGGCCGCTACGCGCTGGTCCTGTGCGTCATCGGCTACCTCGCCGGACTCGCCAAGCCGGAGAGCGGCCAGCTCAGGTCCGCGACCGCCCCGATGGTCGCGGTCGTCGTCGCCGCGATCGGCTCCACCCTGCTGTACGCCGGAGTGGGCGCCCTGGTCGGCGACACCGCCGCCCGCCATGTCGGCATCGTGAACCTGCTGCTCACCTCCGCGCTGTACGACCTGCTGCTCGCCCCGTTCGTCGTGCCGGTGGTCATGGCGCTGGCCAGACGCGCCGACAACGATCCGCTCGCCGACAGCCAGAGCGGCACCAACGGGGCCGACGTGGCCAGCGGCTGGCTCGCCTCCGGCACCGGCCTGCGCATCGGCAGCCAGCGCGCGGGCCTGAGGGTCAAGGCCGCCCGCTCACGGGCGGCGCGGGCGGGACGCATCAAGGGGGTCAAGCGACTGTGACCACCGATCGCATCAGGGACACCAGGGACTCCGCGGAGGGGACGGCTTGAGCAACATTCCCGAGACCGGGCGGACCCCCAGGGTCCAGATCCGGCTCATCATCATCCAGGTCCTCGTCTTCTCCCTCCTGCTCACCCTCGGCGGCCGCCTCTGGTACCTCCAGATCCGCAACGGCGACGAGTACACCGCCGAAGCCGCAGGCAACGGCGTACAGCAAGTCGTCCAGCCCGCCGTCCGCGGCTCGATCCTCGACGCCCGCGGCGTGCCGCTCGCCGACAACGAGACCCGCCTCGTCGTCTCCGCCAGCCGCACCGAGCTGATGAAGATGAAGGACGACGGCAAGGGCGTACTGGCCCGCCTCGCCGGCGTACTGGGCATGAAGCCCAAGGAAGTCGCCGACAAGGTCAGGCTCTGCGACAACGAGACCCCCCAGCCCTGCTGGAACGGCTCGCCCTACCAGCCGATCCCCGTCACCGACGAGGCCACCACCAAGCAGGCCCTCCAGATCCGCGAGCGCGCCGAGGACTTCCCCGGCATCACCGCCGAACCGACGGCCGTACGCCGCTACACCGCGCCCGGCAAGGCCAGGACCGCCCAGGTTCTCGGCTACCTCTCGCCGGTCACCGACGAGGAGATCGAGAAGGCGAAGGACGGCCCGTCGCCGTACCTGCGCTCCGACATGGTCGGCCGCTCCGGACTTGAGCGTACGTACGACAAGGAACTGCGCGGCAAGGCCGGCGTCACCCGCTACGAGGTCGACAACCTCGGCCGTGTCATGGGCGAGGCGGAGAACGACCCGACGGTGCCCGGCTCCTCCGTCGTCACCAGCATCGACGCCCGGGTCCAGGGCGTCGCCGAGTATGAGCTCCACCAGGCGATGAAAACCGTCCGGAAGGAGACCGACAAGATCACCGGCCGCCCGTACGAGGCCGACGCGGGCGCCGTCGTCGTCATGGAGTCCAAGACCGGCCGAGTCGTCGCGATGGCCTCCCAGCCCGACTACGACCCCAACGCCTGGATCGGCGGCATCTCCGGCAAGGAGTACGCCAAGCTCACCGACAAGAAATCCAACTACCCGCTGCTCAACCGGGCCATCCAGGGCCAGGCGCCCGCCGGCTCGGTCTTCAAGGTGGTGTCGGCGAGCGCCGCCGTGCGGGCCGGCTACCCCTTCGACGGCCGCTACAACTGCAGCAGTTCCTACAGCATGGGCAACCGGAGCTTCGCGAACTTCGAGTCCAAGGGGCACGGTCCCATCTCCCTCGGGGACGCCCTCAAGTTCTCCTGCAACACCGTCTTCTACCGTCTCGGCCACCAGGAGTGGCAGCGTGACGGCGGAATAAAGCCGAAGAAGAACGCCCACGACTGGTTCTACCGGACCGCCCATGACTTCGGGTTCGGCGCCGAGACCGGCATCGACCTGCCGAACGAGGTCAAGGGCCGCATCCCCGACCGCCAGTGGAAGCAGGACTTCTGGGCGGCCAACAAGGACGTCTGGTGCAAGCAGGGCAAGAAGGGCGGCAGCTACGTCGAGCAGATCGCGTACGAGAGCTGCCTCGAAGGCAACCAGCTCAAGGCGTTCGACAGCATCAACTTCGCCATCGGCCAGGGTGACGTCCTCATCACCCCCATCCAGCTGGCCACCGCCTACGCCGCCATCAGCAACGGCGGCACCCTCTACAACCCCACCCTCGGCAAGGCCGTGATCAGCCCCGACGGCAAGAAGATCCAGGAGATCAAGCCCAAGCCCCGCGGCAAGCTGCCGGTCGACGCCCAGACCATCAGTGACCTCGACAAGGGTCTGCGCTCCGTCGTCGAGCCCGGCGGCACCGCCGCCTGGCGGTTCGGCGGCTGGCCGCAGGACAAGATCCCGATGCGCGCCAAGACCGGCACCGCCCAGGTCTACGGCAAGCAGACCACCTCGTGGTTCGCCACCTACACCGACGACTACACGATCGTCATGACGATCTCTCAGGGTGGTACGGGCTCCGGTGCCTCAGGGCCCGCCGTACGCAACATCTACGACGCCCTCTACGGCGTCAGCGACGAGGGCGACATCAACCCGAAGAAGGCCCTGCTCCCCAAGCCGCAGAAGGAGCTTCCGAAGATCGGTACGGACGGCTCCATCGACGCCCCGGAGATCCGGCCGTACGTACCCGAGAAGCCCAAGGACCCGGCTGCGGACCAGCAGATCGCGATCGGCAGGAGTGGCGACTGATGGCCGGCCCGCACGGTTTCTCCGTCCAGCGGTACGCCCCCGAGCGCGGCACCCTCGCCAAGCTCACCGCCCGCGACTCGGTGCTGCGCCGGCTCGACTGGCCGCTGCTCTGGGCGTCGCTCGCGCTGTCGGTCATCGGGGCGCTGCTGGTCTGGTCCGCGACCCGTACGCGCGACCAGCTCAACCAGGGCGATCCGGAGTACTTCCTCTGGCGCCACATCGTGAACACCGGTATCGGCCTCGTGCTGATGATCGGCACGATCTGGCTCGGTCACCGCACCCTGCGCGGCGCGGTCCCGGTCCTCTACGGACTGTCCGTCGTGCTCGTCCTGGCCGTGCTCACCCCGCTCGGCGCGACCATCAACGGCGCGCACGCGTGGATCGTGCTCGGCGGCGGGTTCTCCCTCCAGCCCTCCGAGTTCACCAAGATCACCATCATTCTGATCATGGCGATGCTGCTCGCCGCCCGCGTCGACGCGGGCGATCAGGAGCATCCCGACCACCCCACCGTCGTCAAGGCCCTGTGCCTCGCCGTCGTACCGATCGTCGTCATCATGCTGATGCCCGACCTCGGCTCGGTCATGGTCATAGCGGTGATCATCCTCGGGGTGCTGCTCACCTCCGGGGCGTCCAACCGCTGGGTCTTCGGCCTCATCGGCACCGGAGCCATCGGCGCCGTCGTCGTCTGGCAGATCGGTCTGCTCGACGAGTACCAGATCAACCGCTTCGCCGCGTTCGCCAACCCCGAACTCGACCCGGCCGGCGTCGGCTACAACACCAACCAGGCGCGCATCGCGATCGGCTCCGGCGGCCTCACCGGCACCGGCCTCTTCAAGGGCAGCCAGACCACCGGGCAGTTCGTACCCGAGCAGCAGACCGACTTCGTCTTCACCGTCGCGGGCGAGGAACTCGGCTTCCTCGGCGCCGGACTGGTCCTGCTGCTGCTCGGCGTGGTCCTGTGGCGGGCCTGCCGCATCGCCCGTGAGACGACCGAGCTGTACGGCACGATCGTGGCCGGCGGCATCATCGCCTGGTTCGCGTTCCAGTCGTTCGAGAACATCGGGATGACGCTCGGCATCATGCCGGTGGCGGGACTGCCGCTGCCGTTCGTGTCGTACGGCGGGTCGTCGATGTTCGCGGTCTGGGTCGCGATCGGGCTGCTCCAGTCGATCAGGGTGCAGCGGCCGATGTCGGCGTAGCCAGTGCCAGTGCACCTCCCCAGGAGCCGCGATCGCGTCTAGATTCGGTGCATGGCGGATACGAAGCGCGAGACAGAGCGGAAGTACGAAGCCTCGGCGGAAGCCCACGGCGAGATCCGGCTGCCCGACCTGACCAAGGTGGCCGGCGTCTCGTCCGTCGTCCACCTGGGCGTCGCGGAACTCGACGCCGTCTACTACGACACGGACGACCTGCGGCTCGCCGCCGACTCCATCACGCTGCGCCGCCGCACCGGCGGCGACGACGCCGGCTGGCACCTCAAGCTCCCGGTCTCGCCGGACGTACGCGACGAGATCCGGGCGCCGCTGGCGGACGGCCTGCCACCCGCCCTGGCCGCCCTGATCCGGTCCCGGACCCGCGCGGAGCCGGTTGCTCCGGTCGTCCGGCTGCGCAGTGTGCGCGACGTACGCCACCTCCTGGACGCACGCCGCGAACTGCTCGCCGAGGTCAGCGTCGACACCGTCACCGCCCAGCGGCTCGGCGTCCCGGCCTCCGGCGCCACCACCCACTGGACCGAGATCGAGGTCGAGCTCGCCGACAAGGGCGACCCGGCCTTCCTCGACGCGGTCGGGAAAAAACTCCGCAAGGCCGGCCTGCGCCCTGCCACCTCGGAATCCAAGCTGGCCAGGGCGCTCGCGGACACGGCGCCGTCGTGGAAGAGGCCGGGGAAGGAGAAGCCGGGCGCGACCGCCGGCGATCATGTCCTCGCGTACCTGCGTGAGCAGTACGAATCGCTGGTGGCGTACGACCCGGCCGTGCGGCGGGACCTGCCCGACTCCGTGCACCAGATGCGCGTCGCCACCCGCCGGCTGCGCAGCGCCTTCCGCACCTGCCGGAAGGTCCTGGACCGGACGGTCACCGACCCGGTCGCAGCGGAACTCAAGTGGCTGGCACAGGAACTGGGCGTGGACCGCGACCAGGAGGTGCTGGACGCCCGGCTCCGCGCCCGGATCGACGACGTGCCCCAGACGCTCCTCATGGGCCCGGTGCGAGGTCGGCTGCGGATCTGGTCCGTGGTCGGCCGGGAGAGCTCGCGTACCAAGACCCTCGCGGCGCTGGACAGCCGGCGGTACCTGGACCTCCTCACCGCGCTGCACGCCCTGCTGGCCGATCCGCCGCTGCGCCCCGCCGCGTCGAGGCCCGCCGCCAAGGTCCTGCCCAAGGCGGTCCGCAAGGACTACGGCCGGCTGGCCCGCCGCATGGAGGCGGCCCTGTCCCTGCCCCACGGGGAAGAACGCGACCGGGCCCTGCACGGCGCCCGCAAGGCCGCCAAGCGCACCCGTTACGCCGCCGACGCCGCCCGGCCCGCCCTCGGGAAGCCCGCCAAACGGTTCTCGAAGCGGATGAAGGCCGTCCAGTCCGTACTGGGCGCGCACCAGGACAGCGTGGTGGCGCGGGAGACCCTGCGGACGCTGGGCGCCCAGGCCCACGCGGCGGACGAGACGGCGTTCACCTGGGGCCTGCTGTACGGGCGGGAGGAAGCCGCCGCCGAGGCCGGGCAAAAGGAGCTGCCGCAGGTGTGGAAGCGGGCCACGGCCGGGAAATCGCGGGCGGATCTGGGCGGCTGAGGGCCGGGGTACGCTTGATGGTCACCCCTGCCAGCTCATGAGAGACACACGATGCCTGTCGAGTCGGTCTTCCCACGCCTGGAAGCGCTTCTCCCGCATGTCCAGAAGCCGATCCAGTACGTCGGCGGCGAACTCAACTCCACCGTCAAGGACTGGGACGCCACGGACGTCCGGTGGGCGCTCATGTACCCCGACGCGTACGAGGTCGGGCTGCCCAACCAGGGCGTCATGATCCTTTACGAGGTGCTCAACGAGCGCGAAGGGGTCCTGGCCGAGCGCACGTACAGCGTGTGGCCGGACCTCGAAGCGCTCATGCGCGAGCACGAGGTCCCGCAGTTCACGGTGGACGCGCACCGGCCCGTCAAGGCGTTCGACGTCTTCGGGCTCAGCTTCTCCACCGAGCTCGGCTACACCAACATGCTCACCGCCCTGGACCTGGCGGGCATCCCGCTGGAGTCCAAGGACCGTACGCTCGACGACCCGATCGTCCTCGCGGGCGGGCACGCCGCGTTCAACCCCGAGCCGATCGCGGACTTCATCGACTGCGCGGTGATCGGTGACGGCGAGCAGGCCGTCCTGGAGATCACCGAGATCATCCGCGCCTGGAAGGCCGAGGGCCGCCCCGGCGGGCGTGACGAGGTGCTCTTCCGGCTGAGCAAGACCGGCGGCGTGTACGTGCCCCGGTTCTACGACGTCGAGTACCTGCCCGACGGCCGCATCGCCCGCGTCGTACCGAACCGCTCCGGCGTGCCGTGGCGCGTGTCCAAGCACACCGTCATGGACCTCGACGAGTGGCCCTACCCCAAGCAGCCCCTCGTCCCCCTCGCCGAGACCGTCCACGAGCGGATGTCCGTCGAGATCTTCCGCGGCTGCACCCGCGGCTGCCGTTTCTGCCAGGCCGGCATGATCACGCGCCCCGTGCGGGAGCGAAGCATCACCGGCATCGGCGACATGGTGGAGAAGGGCCTCAAGGCGACCGGCTTCGAGGAGGTCGGCCTGCTGTCGCTGTCCTCGGCCGACCACACCGAGATCGCGGACGTCGCCAAGGGCCTTGCGGACCGGTACGAGGAAGACAAGATCGGCCTCTCGCTGCCGTCGACCCGCGTGGACGCCTTCAACATCGACCTCGCCAACGAGCTGACCAGGAACGGCCGCAGGTCCGGCCTGACCTTCGCTCCCGAGGGCGGTTCGGAGCGTATCCGCAAGGTCATCAACAAGATGGTCTCCGAAGAGGACCTCATCCGGACGGTCTCGACGGCGTACGGCAACGGCTGGCGCCAGGTGAAGCTGTACTTCATGTGCGGCCTGCCCACCGAGACCGACGAGGACGTGCTCCAGATCGGCGACATGGCCGTCAAGGTCATCGCCGAGGGCCGCAAGGTCTCCGGTCAGAACGACATCCGCTGCACCGTCTCCATCGGCGGCTTCGTACCCAAGCCGCACACCCCCTTCCAGTGGGCCCCGCAGCTCTCCGCCGAGGAGACGGACGCCCGCCTGGAGAAGCTGCGGGACAAGATCCGCGGCGACAAGAAGTACGGCCGTTCCATCGGCTTCCGCTACCACGACGGCAAGCCCGGCATCGTCGAGGGACTCCTCTCGCGCGGCGACCGGCGCATCGGCTCCGTCATCCGCGCGGTCTACGAGGGCGGCGGCCGCTTCGACGGCTGGCGCGAGTATTTCTCGTACGACCGCTGGATGGACGCCGCTGCGAAGACGCTGCCGGACTTCGGTGTGGACGTCGACTGGTACACCACGCGTGAGCGTACGTACGAGGAGGTCCTGCCCTGGGACCACCTGGACTCCGGTCTCGACAAGGACTGGCTCTGGGAGGACTGGCAGGACTCGCTCGACGAGACCGAGGTCGAGGACTGCCGCTGGACCCCGTGCTTCGACTGCGGTGTCTGCCCGCAGATGGACACGCAGATCCAGATCGGCCCGACGGGCAAGAAGCTGCTGCCGCTGACGGTGGTCAAGTAGCGGTGACGCACGTCGAAGGCCCGGCCGGGGAAAGCCCCTCGGCTGGGCCTTCGTGTGTTACGGATCAGCATCGGGCTCCGAATCCGGATCCGGACGGCGGGCTGACGCGTCTATCCGGGCATGGACTTCGAAAAGCAGCCGCCGCGGCCGCAGCCGCCCGCGCCGCGGCGTGAGGTGCCGCAGGCCGAGGGCTGTCTGACCGCCGTCATCAGGGTTCCGGTGCGCATCGTCGTGCTGGTCCTGGTGGTTCCCGTGCGGATGGTGTGGGACCTGCTCGCCGTCTGCGGGAAAGCGGTCGGCCGCGCGCTCGGCGCGGTCCTCCAACTGCTGGTCGTGACACCGCTGGTGTGGTGGTACCGGAAGGTCGTCGTCCCCGTCGCCAAGGTGCTCGGACACGTCGCGCACGCCCTGCTCGTCATGCCCTGGGTGCTGCTGTGGAAGTACGTCGTGGTGCCCGTCGTCCGGTACGGCATCGTGGCACCGGCGGTGTGGCTGTACCGGCAGGTGCTGACCCCGGCCGGGCACGGAATCGCCTGGCTCGGGCGCACCGTCGGGCACGCGCTCGCGGCCGCCGCGCGTGCCGTGGGCACGGCAGTGGCCCGGTTGGTCAGGGTGCTCGTCGTGGTGCCGGTGGTGTGGCTGTACGAGAACGTCCTCACCCCGGTCGGGCGCGTGCTCGCGTGGGTGGGCAAGGCGGTGTTCGTGTGGCCGTGGGTGGCGCTGTGGCGGTACGTTCTCGCGCCGCTGGGCCGGGGCATCGCCTGGCTGGGCGCCGGTCTCGGGCGCGGGCTGGCCTGGTGCGTCATGACGGTCCTGGTGCGGCCCGTCGCGTGGCTCTGGCGCGCGGTGCTGGTGCCGGCCGGGCGCGAGACCGCTGCCGCGTTCGGGCACGCCTGGCGCATCGCCGGGTACATCTCGCGGGCCGTCGGGCGCGCGCTGAAGTGGCTCGGGTGGAATCTGGTGGGCCGGCCGGTGCGCTGGGTGTGGCTCGGTGTGTGCACGCCGGTGGGGCACTGGGTGCGCGACACCCTCTGGGCGCCGGTGAAGCGGGCGGGCCTCGAAGCCGGCCGGGCGGCGCGCGGGGCGCTGCGCAGCGCACGTGAAACGGTGCGCCAGGCCCGGCGCGACGCGTGGCGCGCCCTCGTCGGGGGCCCCGCGGACACCCGGCCGGCGGCGGACCCCGGTGCGGGCCCCGCCGAGGCCGTGAAACCGGTGCGGACTCCTGCGCGTACTCTGGGTAGTAAGACCACTGCCCCCAGCGCGGCACCCGCGTCCGAGATCTCCCTGCTTGGCGGAAGCACAGCCAGCCAGGGGTGAGCCGGCCGCCGGGACGCCAGGGGGCGACCCCCACGCCGGAAGGGCGACGCGCGGACAGCGCGCCGCCCCGCACGAGGAGAAGAACCACTGGGCAAGCGACAGCCCGAAGGCCCGCCGCCCGCACCGGCGGTGCAGCGCATCCGACTGCGCTACACCAAGCGCGGCCGCCTCCGGTTCACCAGCCACCGTGACTTCCAGCGCGCGTTCGAGCGGGCGCTGCGACGCGCCGACGTGCCCATGGCGTACTCGGCCGGCTTCACCCCGCACCCGAAGGTCTCGTACGCCAATGCCGCACCCACCGGTACGGGCAGCGAGGCCGAGTACCTGGAGATCGCACTGACCGCCACGCGCGACGCCGACGAGCTGCGCGAGCTGCTCGACGAGTCGCTCCCGGACGGGCTCGACATCACGGACGCGGTCGAAGCCCGTACGTCGGGTCTCGCCGACCGGCTGCAGGCTTCCGTATGGGAGATGCGCCTCGACGGTGTCGCTCCCGAAGACGCGGAGAAGGCCGTCGAAGCCTTCCTCGCCGCTGAGAGCGTCGAGGTCCAGCGCCGTACCAAGAACGGCATGCGGTCCTTCGACGCACGCAGCGCCGTTGCGGATCTCCAGGCCGTTCGTCCACCGTCCGATAGGCCGGACGACAAGCCCTGTGCGATACTGCGGCTGGTTGTTCGGCATTTGACACCCGCCGTACGACCCGACGACGTCCTGTCCGGTCTCCGAGCTGTGGCCGACCTGGCGCCGCCGGTCCCCGCAGCGGTGACCAGGCTGGCGCAGGGGCTCTTCGACGAGGAGTCCGGCACGGTGACCGACCCGCTCGCGCCCGACCGCGAGGCAGTCACGGCCGCCCCACCCACGGCCGCCGGACTGACCGCCGCGAAGGCGCCGGAAGGTGCAGGTTCCGCGTAGGGCGGTCGTCGTAGCGCAGCCCTGGTACTCGGGAGCCACCTGGGTCGGGCCGCGCACTGACCAGAAGACTTTCGCCAGGCCGTACGCATACCGCATACGGAACCGGCGAGCTAGACAACAGCTCCCGTGCGGCGCCCGCGCCCCGGACGGCGGTACCGCGCTCATCGCGCGGACCGGACCGGACCGGAATCAGGTGTGGCGCCCGGGAGCGTGACGGGAGAACCGCCCGCATGCTTGAGCCGAACGATTCCACTGAGCCCTCGGCAGGTACCGCGCGTACCACCGGGGACAACGACAACAACTCGCCCAGCGACACGCTGCCGCCGCGCCGCCGGCGCCGCGCCGCCTCGCGCCCTGCCGGTCCGCCGGCCGGTGACGCCAAGGCCGTAGTGACCGCCGAGACTGTAGAGGCCGCGGCTCCGGCCATACCGGCCGGAGAGGGTGCCGCCGTGAGCGAGCCCGCACAGAGCACAGAGTCCACACAGAACACAGCGTCCGCACAGCCCGCGGAGAGCGCCGAGGCCGCTCCGCCGGCCCGTACGCGCCGCCGTGCCACCCGCAAGGCGACCGCGCCCGCCGGTGCGCCGAAGCCCGCCGAGGTGGAGGAGGCGCCCGCGGCCCCCGCCGCCGCCGAGGCTCCCGCCGGGACGCCCGCCGCGGACGAGGCCGCTGCGCCGGCCCGTACGCGCCGCCGTGCGACACGCAAGGCGACGGCTCCGGCCGGTGCGCCGAAGGGTGAGGAGACGGCCGCGGCCGAGGTTGAGCCCGCTGCCGCGCCGGAGCCGGCCGCCGAGCCCGCGGCTGCCGCCGAGGTCGCGGAGGAGGCCGCTGCGCCGGCCCGTACGCGTCGCCGTGCCACCCGTAAGGCGACCGCGCCCGCCGGTGCGCCGAAACCCGCCGAGGCCGAGGCCGCCGTGGAGGCACAGGCCCCTGCGGCTCCCGCCGCCGAAGCCCCTGCCCCGGCCGCCCCGGTGGCCGATGAGGCTGCCGAAGAGGCGCCGCGTGGGCGTGGCCGTCGCCGTGCGACCCGTAAGGCGACCGCGCCCGCCGGTGCGCCGAAGCCCGCCGAGGCCGAAGCCGTGGCCGAGGAGGCGCCTGCCGCCGAGCCCGCCCCCGTGGAGCCCGTCGCCGAGCAGGCCGAAGAGGCGCCCCGTGGCCGTACGCCGCGCCGTCGCACAGGTCGTAAGGCCGCCGACGAGGCCGCTGCCGCTGAGGTGGCTGCCCCGAAGCCCGCCGCCGCTGCCGCCGAGGAGCCGACGCGTTCGCGCCGCCGTGCGACGCGGCCCGCCGTGGCCGTGTTCCAGGCCCCGGTCTTCACCGAGCCGATGTTCCAGACCCCCGAGACGGCTGCCGCTGCCGCCGCCGCCCGGGTGAACGAGCCGGACTTCATCGAGGACGTGGAAGAGGAAGAGGAGGCGGAGGAGACCGTCACCATCGAGGCCCCTCCCGCGCCCCAGGCCGCACCGCGCGGCCGCCGTCGCCGTCGCCGCGGTGAGCCCGCCGAGGACGAGCGCGCGGAGCGTGCCGAGCGGCCCGAGCGCGCCGTCGAGCCGGCGCCGCAGCCCGAGGAGCCGGCCGAGGCCCTTGAGGAAGAGCCCGAGGAAGAGGCGCACGACGAGTCCGAGGAGGCCGAGGACCGCAGGGCGCGCCGCCGTCGCCGCGGTGGCCGTCGCCGCCGCCGTGGCGAGCTCGCCGACACGGAGGAGGCCGAGGAGCAGGAGACCTCCGAGGAGGCCGCCGCCGAGCGGGCAGAGGAGGAGGAAGAGCGCGCCGAGGAGGACGAGGACGACCAGGCGGGTGCGGGTTCGGCGTCCAGCCGTCGCCGCCGCCGTCGTCGCCGTCGCAGCGGTGACGCGGCCGCCGAGGCCGAGGCGAACGGCGTCGACGACCCGGAGCGTACGGTCGTCAAGGTCCGCGAGCCACGGGAACGGCGCGGGAAGGAAGCAGCGGAGCGCGAGCCGGGCACCGGCTTCGACGAGGTCCAGTCCATCAAGGGCTCGACCCGTATGGAGGCGAAGAAGCAGCGCCGCCGTGAGGGCCGTGAGCAGGGCCGCCGTCGCGTCCCGATCATCACCGAGGCCGAGTTCCTGGCGCGCCGCGAGGCCGTCGAGCGCGTGATGGTCGTACGCCAGAACGGCGACCGCACCCAGATCGGCGTGCTCGAGGACAACATCCTCGTCGAGCACTACGTCAACAAGGAGCAGTCGACCTCGTACGTCGGCAACGTCTACCTGGGCAAGGTCCAGAACGTACTGCCGTCGATGGAGGCCGCCTTCGTCGACATCGGCAAGGGCCGCAACGCCGTCCTGTACGCCGGTGAAGTGAACTTCGACGCGCTGGGCATGGGCCACGGCCCCCGCCGCATCGAGAGCGCCCTCAAGTCCGGCCAGTCGGTCCTCGTGCAGGTCACGAAGGACCCGATCGGCCACAAGGGCGCCCGCCTCACCAGCCAGGTGTCGCTGCCCGGCCGCTACCTGGTGTACGTGCCCGAGGGCTCGATGACCGGCATCAGCCGCAAGCTGCCCGACACCGAGCGCGCGCGTCTGAAGACGATCCTCAAGAAGATCGTTCCCGAGGACGCGGGCGTCATCGTGCGCACCGCCGCCGAGGGCGCGAGCGAGGACGAGCTGCGCCGCGACGTCGAGCGTCTGCAGCAGCAGTGGGAGGACATCCAGAAGAAGTCGAAGAGCACCGGCGCGACCAGTGGTCCGACGCTGCTCTACGGCGAGCCGGACATGACCGTCCGCGTCGTGCGCGACATCTTCAACGAGGACTTCTCGAAGGTCATCGTCAGCGGTGACGACGCGTGGCAGACCATCCACGGCTACGTCAACCACGTCGCCCCGGACCTGACGGACCGGCTGTCGCGCTGGACGTCGGAGGTCGACGTCTTCGCGACGTACCGGATCGACGAGCAGCTGATGAAGGCGCTGGACCGCAAGGTCTACCTGCCGAGCGGCGGTTCGCTGGTCATCGACAAGACCGAGGCGATGATCGTCGTCGACGTCAACACCGGCAAGTTCACCGGTCAGGGCGGCAACCTCGAAGAGACCGTGACCAGGAACAACCTGGAGGCGGCCGAGGAGATCGTGCGTCAGCTTCGGCTGCGCGACCTGGGCGGCATCGTCGTCATCGACTTCATCGACATGGTCCTGGAGTCGAACCGCGATCTGGTGCTGCGGCGTCTGCTGGAGTGCCTGGGACGCGACCGTACGAAGCACCAGGTCGCCGAGGTCACGTCGCTGGGCCTGGTCCAGATGACCAGGAAGCGTGTGGGCCAGGGTCTCCTGGAGTCCTTCTCCGAGACCTGCGTCCACTGCAACGGCCGTGGTGTGATCGTGCACATGGAGCAGCCGACCGCCGTGGGCGGCGGTGGCGGCGGCAAGCGCGCGAAGAAGCGCGGCCGTGGTGCCGAGGCCGAGCACGAGCACGTGGAGCCGGTCGAGATCGAGGCCGAAGCCGAGGTGGAGACCGAGGCTGAGCTCGCCGCCGAGGTGGCAGCGCCGGTGGCGCTTCCCGAGCCCGAGTTCGTGCCTGACGAGGAGCTGTACAGCAGCGCCGCCGAGGCGGAGGCGGCTGCCGGCCGTGGGCGTTCGCGCCGTCGTGCGTCGCGCAAGGCTACGGCCCCGGCCGGTGCGCCGAAGGCGGCGGAGCCGGTATCCGTACCGGAGCCGGTGTCCGTTCCGGAGCCGGCCGCCGTCGCGGAGCCCGAGCCCGCGGCGGAGCCGGTGGTCGAGCCCGCGCCCGAGCCCGTCGTGCAGGAGGCTGCCCCGGCCCGTACGCGGCGCCGTGCGACGCGTAAGGCGACGGCTCCGGCCGGTGCGCCGAAGACCGCCGAGGCCCCCGTGGCCGGGGAAGTCCTGGTCGTCGCTCCGGCCCCCGTGGTGGCAGAGCCCAAGGCCGCTGAGCCGGTGGCCGGGGCCCCGGTGGCCGAGGCCCCGGCCGAGGAGCCCGCAGCGGCGGCTCCGCCGCGTGCGCGCCGTCGTGCGACGCGCAAGGCGTCCGCACCGGCGGGATCGCCCAAGGGCGCCGAAGAGGCGGCCGTGCTGGTCGTCGAGGCACCGGTGACCGAAAAGGGCGCCGGGGCCGAGTCCGGTGCTGAAGCCGGTACCGAGGCCGAGGCCGAGGTCGCGGCTCCCGCCAAGAAGGCGGCTCGCAAGACGGCCGCCAAGAAGGCACCCGCGAAGAAGACGGCGGCCAAGAAGACGGCAGCCAAGAAGACGACGGCGAAGAAGACGACGGCGAAGAAGACGACGGCCAAGAAGGCGTCGGCTTCGAAGAAGACCTCGGCCGCGGAGCAGCAGCCGCAGTCGGCGGTCTCGGCTCCCACCGAGGACTGACCTCAGGGACGCGCCGCACAACGCCCGAGGGCCGCCCCCCGTCATTGGGGGGGCGGCCCTCGGGCGTTGGCGCCGGCGTCAGCGCTTCAGACGCCCCGCCAGGGCCTTGCCCACCCGGACCCGGTCGACGCGCACGGCGAACCGCTCACTGCCCGCGGTCGGCACGGCGTACCAGGGCAGGCCGAACCGTCGCCACCGGCCGGCCGCCATGCCCCGGCGTGCCGGTACGGCCACGAGCCACGAGGCGCCGCCCGCCCCCGCCAGCCGCAGGGACGCCGTCCAGGTGCCTGCCGCGAGGCCGGAGAGGGGAACGTACGCGGTGAAACCCTTGTCGCCGCGGCGGGTCACGGGGAAGTCGGTGAACCCGCCCTCCTCGTTGCCCAGGCGCACGCTCAGCGCGTCGAGCGGCAGCGTGGCCAGCTTCCAGGAGCCGGTGATCTCCAGTGTCGCGGCGTCGGTCTTCGACCAGGCGACACCGTCGACGCGGAGCTTGTCGCTGACGAGGTGCTTGTTCTCGCCGACGTCGACGGTCAGGTTGCTGTACGGCTTGGTGAAGTAGAGAGCGACGGCCATGGTGTCGTCGCCCCGGCCCACGACATGCGTGGCCGGTCTGGCGTCGACCTCGGGGAGACGCCGGTGGCCGAACCGGATCTCGCGGGTGACGCCGTCGGTGTCGAGTGCGACGAAGACGTCCCACAGCCCGCGCGGCAGCCGCTCACCACCGGCGACGGTGCTGAGGTCGGCGGTCACGCAGAAGCCCGCGCCGGTGTAGGAGTACGCCCCGCCGTCCTCGTCCGCGCCCAGCCCGTCCACCGCCACGGGCTGTGCCGGTACGCGGTGCTCGGCCTTGCTGTCCCGCTCGCGCAGCACCAGCTCGGCGCCGGTGCGCAGGCCCGGCACGCGGCGCAGATAGGCGTGGCCGGTCAGGGTCAGCCGGGTGCCTTCGAGGGACACGGAGTCGAGCCGGTGCCGCGCCTGTAGCTCGCGGGTGATGTCGTAGCAGTCGTCGGGGATGCCGGCCTCGGGGTCGCGGAAGAACGGCAGACGGGCGTACGCCCGGCCGTCCTCCACCAGGATCTCGGGGGAGGTGCCGGCGGCCCGGTGGGCCTTGTCCGCGCGCTCCAGCACGAGCAGTTCGTCGAGCAGGCCGCGCAGGACCAGCTCCGAGCGCAGCCGGGTGATGGCGTTGACGCGGGTCCTGAGCGAGTCGGGGTACGAGCCCGACAGCATCTCGCGCAGTTCGCCGAGGTGCTTCTCCTGCACCGCCCGGTCGGTCTCGCGCTCGAGGTGCAGCAGCGCGTGGTACATGTCGATCGTCAGGTGGCGGTGCATCAGTACGTCGCGGTCCGGTCCCGGCGGGACGTTCTCCTCGACGAAGTCGATCATCATCCGCAGTGCGCGGATGCGCTGGCCCGCGCCGTGCGTGGTGACGGTGATGTTCTGGCCGTCGTCGCGCCTGACGATGAAGAGGCACTCGTAGTCGGCGACGACCGAGATGCCGTCGGCGCGCAGGTAGGCGAGGGCGGTGAAGAGCTGGTCCTCGCACACCTTGTAGCCGGTGGGGAAGCGCAGTCCGTGACGCTCGACGAAGTCGCGGCGGAACAGCTTGAGCGGGTTGAGCGCCCAGTACACGCGGGAGTTGAAGACATCGGTGCGCGGCTGGTTGCGTACGAACATCGAGGCGGGCGCGCCGCGTCCGTTGACACCGACCATCTTGCCGAGCACGACATCTGTCCGGTTGGTCTCGGCAGCCGCGAGCATCCGCTCCAGCGTCTCTTCGCCGAGGTAGTCGTCCGCGTCGAGGAAGAAGACGTACCGGCCCTTCGCGCGGTCGAGTCCCACATTGCGCGGGGCGGAGGGGCCGCCGGAGTTCTCCTGGTGAACGACCTGGAAGAGTCCCGGATAGTCGGCGGCGAACCGCTCCAGCTCCTTGCCCGTGGTGTCGGTGGAGCCGTCGTTGACCGTGATGATCTCCATGCGGTCGTGTCCGATCGTCTGCCCGACGACCGACGCGAGGGTCCGCGACAGATAGGGCATGGCGTTGTACGCACCGATGATCACGGATATGTCTGGGGTGGTCACTCGTTGTTCCCGTTTCGTGCGGCTCGGTGAGCTCTGCCGCGATCGCGGGAAGCGTCGGCCGCCGTGGTCGGCTCTTGCGGGAGCTGTGGATGCGAGGCGTGCTGTACGTGAAGGTACTGCACGTGTGCGAGAAGTGAACGACAGTACTGGCCTTCGGTGGTGGCGTGTCTCGCCGGCGCCGCAGACCCCGCGCCGTGGCGATCTCGCGGCATCGCGGGGCGGGTGGGGTGCGCCGGGGCCGGTTTGACCCCTCAAGTCAGGGACCGTACTCTTGACCGTCGGCGTGTTTCTGTGCACGCCATCTCCTGAGCACCTCCCTTCCGGCACTCCTTCGGAGAGCCGTTAGAGGCCGCTCGTCCATTCGGATTCGTCGCGGGCCTCACGGCCCGTGCGAGCGGCTGGCATCAGGGGTCCCGTCCCGAGCGAAAGAGAGATCAGCGTGTACGCCATCGTGCGCAGCGGTGGTCGCCAGCACAAGGTTGCTGTCGACGACATCGTTGAGGTTGACAAGATTCCCACGGCCAAGGTTGGCGACACGGTCGAGCTCTCGACCCTGCTCGTTGTCGACGGCGACTCCGTCACCAGCGACCCGTGGGTCCTGGCCGGCATCAAGGTCACCGCCGAGGTCGTGGACCACCACAAGGGTGCCAAGATCGACATCCTTCGGTACAAGAACAAGACCGGCTACCGCCGTCGCCAGGGTCACCGCCAGCAGTACACGGCGATCAAGGTCACCGGTATCCCCACGGCTGCGAAGTAAGGGACTGAGACATGGCACACAAGAAGGGCGCATCGTCCACTCGGAACGGTCGCGATTCCAATGCCCAGCGGCTCGGCGTGAAGCGCTTCGGCGGTCAGGCCGTCAACGCCGGTGAGATCCTGGTCCGTCAGCGCGGCACCCACTTCCACCCGGGCACGGGCGTCGGCCGTGGCGGCGACGACACGCTGTTCGCGCTCGCCGCCGGTGCGGTCGAGTTCGGCACGCACCGTGGCCGCAAGGTTGTGAACATCGTTCCGATCGCCGAGTAATTCCGGCTTTCGTCGAGCGGTACACACAGCACTTTCCGAGGGCGGACGCTCTTTCCCGGGGAACGGGGAAGCGCGGCCGCCCTTGGCGTGTTACGTATGTAGACATTTCCGTATGTACTGGAGGACCCACCCATGACCACCTTCGTGGACCGCGTCGAACTGCATGTCGCCGCGGGTAACGGAGGCCACGGCTGCGCCTCCGTACACCGTGAGAAGTTCAAGCCGCTCGGCGGTCCGGACGGCGGCAACGGCGGGCGTGGCGGCGACGTCACCCTCGTCGTCGACCAGTCCGTGACCACGCTGCTCGACTACCACCACAGCCCCCACCGCAAGGCCACCAACGGCCAGCCCGGCGCGGGCGACAACCGCTCCGGCAAGGACGGCCAGGACCTGATCCTGCCCGTTCCCGACGGCACGGTCGTCATGGACAAGGACGGCAACGTCCTGGCCGACATGGTCGGCCACGGCACGACGTACGTCGCCGGTGAGGGCGGCCGCGGCGGCCTCGGCAACGCGGCGCTGGCCTCGGCCCGCCGCAAGGCGCCGGGCTTCGCGCTGCTCGGTGAGCCGGGCAAGGGCGGCGACATCGTCCTGGAGCTCAAGACCGTCGCCGATGTGGCGCTGGTCGGCTACCCGAGCGCCGGCAAGTCCTCGCTGATCTCGGTGCTGAGCGCGGCCAAGCCGAAGATCGCGGACTACCCGTTCACCACGCTCGTCCCCAACCTCGGTGTCGTCACGGCGGGTTCGACCGTCTACACGATCGCCGACGTCCCCGGCCTGATCCCCGGCGCGAGCCAGGGCCGTGGCCTGGGCCTGGAGTTCCTGCGGCACGTCGAGCGCTGCTCGGTGCTCGTGCACGTGCTGGACACGGCGACGCTGGAGTCCGACCGTGACCCGCTCACCGACCTCGACGTGATCGAGGAGGAGCTGGCGCAGTACGGCGGTCTGGGCGACCGGCCGCGCGTCGTCGTCCTCAACAAGATCGACATTCCGGACGGCAAGGAGCTCGCGGACATGATCCGCCCGGACCTGGAGGCGCGCGGCTACCGCGTCTTCGAGGTGTCGGCGGTCGCGCATCTCGGCCTCAAGGAGCTGTCGTTCGCGCTGGCCGAGGTCGTCTCCAAGGCGCGCGCCGCGAAGCCCAAGGAGGAGTCGACCCGTGTCGTCATCCGTCCGAAGGCCGTCGACGACGCGGGCTTCACGATCACCGAGGAGGACGGCGTCTACCGCGTGCGCGGCGAGAAGCCGGAGCGCTGGGTGCGGCAGACCGACTTCAGCAACGACGAGGCCGTGGGTTACCTCGCGGACCGTCTCAGCCGCCTCGGTGTCGAGGAGAAGCTGATGAAGGCCGGCGCCCGTGCGGGTGACGCGGTCGCGATCGGCCCCGAGGAGAACGCGGTCGTCTTCGACTGGGAGCCGACGGTGATGGCGGGCGCGGAGATGCTCGGCCGCCGTGGCGAGGACCACCGCCTGGACGCCCCGCGTCCGGCGGCGACCCGCCGCAAGGACCGCGAGGCCCAGCGCGACGACTCGCAGCGCGAGTACGACGAGTTCCACCCCTTCTAGGCCGGCACCACTCCCTGTGGCACCACTCCCTGTGGCATCGCTCACCCCGGACGTGTGAACCCGCACTCCCTCCGGGGCGTGCCGCCGGTCGCCGTGCGGGCCCAAGTGTGTGGGCCCGCACGGCGATTGAGCGCGGTGCAGGTTTCGTACAGGTGTCGGCAGAAGGAAGTCCACCTTGCGAGACGGTCACGGAGAGTGCGACCATCACCCTGTCTCCCAGCCCTCGCAAGGTAGGTCGTCTGTGTCTGTGCAGCCCATAGCCAAGCCCCGAACCACAGCAGTCGTGCTCGCCGGTGGTACCGGTCAGCGTGTGGGTCTGTCGATCCCCAAGCAGTTGCTGAAGATCGCGGGCAAGGCGGTCATCGAGCACACGCTGTCGATCTTCGAGCAGGCTGAAGGCATCGACGACATCATCGTTCTGATGGCGCCGGGTTACGTGCCCGACGTCGAGAAGATCGTCGCCAAGGCCGGCCTCACCAAGGTCACCAAGGTCATCGAGGGCGGTTCGACCCGCAACGAGACCACCGAGCGCGCCATCTCGGCGCTCGGCGAGGGTCTCGCCGAGGGCGAGGACCGCAACGTCCTCTTCCACGACGCGGTACGCCCCCTCCTGTCACAGCGTGTGATCCAGGACTGCGTCGACGCGCTGGAGCGCTACGAGGCGGTCGACGTGGCCATCCCGTCCGCGGACACGATCATCGTGACGCGTACGCACGGCGGCGACGGCGAGTTCATCACCGAGGTCCCGGACCGGTCCCGGCTGCGCCGCGGCCAGACCCCGCAGGCCTTCAAGCTGTCGACGATCCGCAAGGCGTACGAGGTCGCGTCCAGTGACCCGAACTTCCAGGCCACCGACGACTGTTCGGTCGTGCTGAAGTACCTGCCGGACGTGCCGATCTACGTCGTCGCGGGCGACGAGTACAACATGAAGGTGACGCAGCCGGTCGACGTCTTCATCGCCGACAAGCTGTTCCAGCTCGCCTCCACCGCGGCCCCGCAGCAGGCCGACGAGGCCGCGTACCGCGAGCTCCTCGCCGGCAAGACGCTGGTCGTCTTCGGTGGTTCGTACGGCATCGGCGCGGACATCGCGACCCTCGCCGAGAGTTACGGCGCCAAGGTGTACGCACTCGGCCGCTCCACCACCGGTACGCACGTCGAGAACCCCGAGCACGTCGACGAGGCCCTGTCGAAGGCGTACGCGGAGACCGGCCGCGTCGACTACGTGATCAACACGGCGGGCGTGCTCCGCATCGGCAAGCTCGCCGAGACGGACAACACGACCATCCAGGAAGCGCTGAACGTCAACTACCTGGCCCCCGTGCAGATCGCCCGCGCCTCGCACAAGTACCTCGCGGAGACCAAGGGCCAGCTGCTGCTCTACACCTCCAGCAGTTACACCCGCGGCCGCGCCGAGTACAGCCTCTACTCCTCCACGAAGGCCGCCATGGTGAACCTCACCCAGGCCCTCGCCGACGAGTGGGCGGCCGACGGCGTGCGCGTCAACTGCGTCAATCCGGAGCGCACGGCGACCCCGATGCGCACCAAGGCGTTCGGTGACGAGCCGGCGGGCTCGCTGCTGTCCTCCGAGGCCGTGGCCCGTACGTCGCTGGACGTGCTGCTCTCGGAGCTCACCGGTCACGTCATCGACGTACGGCAGGTGGACCCGACCCGTGGCGCGTCCGAGGCGTCGGGCTTCGAGCAGGCGCTGGCGGCCGTCCTGGACCGTCAGGAAGATGTGTAATACTGCTTGACAATTAACGATTCGGGCCTCTGTAGTCGCCAACAGCGATTTGCAGAGGCCCGACTTCGTGAAACCCGACTTCACAATCCATTGCACCGTACATAACCGGCACCCCTCTGGAGCAGGTTCTTCGTGATTTCGACCGCCATCCGCCTGGCCCGCGTGGGCAGCGGGTCCGAACTGGCCGCCGCCGCTGTCATCGGCCTCGGGTATCCGTGCGTCATGCTGGCCGCGCTGATCCCGAACCTCTGGTTCTTCGCGGCCGCTGTCGCCGCGACGTACCTCGCGGACCGGCATCTGCACCGGCGCAACAGCTACCTGATCAACCGTCTCAGCAAGGTCCGGGCCGGTCTTCCGATCCGCTTCCTGGTGCGCCAGTTGCTGCTGATCCTGCTGCTGGCCCGGATGCAGCTCGCCGAGCAGACGATCTTCTACGTGACGATCGCGTCCCTCCTGCTCTTCTACGCGCTCCAGGCCCCGCACGGCGCGCTCGTCACGCTGATCCGCCTGCGCCGCAGGATGCCGGTGGTCACCCGCAACATCGACCTCGGCATGCTGAACATCCCGCCGGCCCCGCCCAAGCGGCTGCTGAACCGGTCCGCCGAGAAGATGCTGCACCTCGACGTCTTCGCCGTGGCAGGCGTGCTGATCGCGGTCCAGAGCGGAGCGCACGCGGTCGGTTACGCGGGCCTCGCGATCACGCTGGTCCTGGCCGTCGCCTACGTCGCGGTACTGCTGCCGTACACGCGCCGCGGCCGCCGCGTGCCGCCGGCGGACACCGTCCTGGAGGGCATCGACACCTGGCTGCGCGACTACCGCCCCACCACGGTCCTGTACTTCTCCGGCTCCCGCGAGTCGGCGTACCAGGTCAACATGTGGCTGGAGACGATGAAGCAGCTCGACGGCAGGCCGCTGATCATCCTGCGCGAGCGCCACATCGTGCCGCAGCTCGGCCCGACGTCGGTGCCGGTGATCTGCGTCCCGAGCGCCACCCACCTGATGAACATGGACCTGTCCACGGTCCGCGTCGCGCTCTACGCCGCCAACGTCGGCAAGAACATCCACATGCTGCGCATCCCCACCATGAAGCACGTCTTCATCGGGCACGGCGACAGCGACAAGGTCGCGAGCATCAACCCGTTCAGCAAGGTGTACGACGAGGTGTGGAGCGCGGGCCGGGCCGGCCGCGACCGTTACGCGCTCGCCGACGTCGGTGTCCGCGACGAGGACATCGTCGAAGTGGGCCGCCCGCAGCTCGCCCCGATCCGGACCTGGAGCGGTACGCCGAAGAACCCCGTTCCCACCGTCCTGTACGCCCCCACCTGGGAGGGCTGGGACGACAACCCGGGCAACACCTCGATCCTGCTGGCCGGCGAGAACATCGTCAGGCGCCTGCTGGAGGCCGAGGAGCCGGTCCGGGTGCTCTACAAGCCGCACCCCTTCACCGGGACGCGCAGCACCAGGGCCAAGGCCGTCCACGCCCGTATCACCGCCATGGTGGAGGCGGCGGCCGCCGAGCGCGCCACCGACCCCCGCTGGGCGAAGGACGCCGCCGCGCTCCGGGCCGAGCAGGCCGCGGCGGAGGCCGAGCTGGCCCGCATCGAGGAGCGTCTCGGCGAGCTGGGCGCCTCGGCCAAGGGCGCGCCCAAGAGCGGCAAGGACGAGGCGGAGATGTCCCGTGACGCCCTGCCCGATCCGGCGCGCGAGGCCGAGCTGGCGCAGCTCAGGGACGAGTGGAACGACGCGTACTGGCGCTCGTTCGGGTGGTGGGAGCACCGGGTCATCGCCGGCGCCGAGCCGCGCCTGTACGACTGCTTCAACGAGTCGGACGGCATGGTCTCCGACATCTCCAGCGTGGTGTCGGACTTCATCGCGAGCGGCAAGCCGTACGCCGTGACCGACTCCGCGGAGCTGGGCGTCGAGGAGTTCAAGCAGCAGAACACCGCCGTACGCGCCGCCGTGATCCTCAACAACCGGGCGGAGCAGCTCGGTGAGCTGCTCGCCGCCATCCGGGGCGGCGAGAGCGCCGACCCGCTGGCGGAGGCGCGGCGCGAGCTGAAGGCGTACCTGCTGGGTCCCGACGAGCCCGCGTCCATCGTGCAGTTCAACGACGCCGTACGGGCCCTGGCGGCCAAGTCCGAGGCCCGCAACCAGGGGGTGGCTCAGCGCACCGGTGTCGAGGCCGCCCTCGCCGCGGCCGACCCGAGCGACTCCGCGCCGGAGTCCACCGGGGCCGACACGACCGTGGTGGGCTGACCCCGGCACGGCGGTCGATACTTGGGCAAAGGTACGAAATCGGCCCGGTAGGGCGTCTTTTGAGACGTTCTGCCGGGCCGCGCGTGTGCGGTGTGGTGAGCATCACGTGGAAAAGTAACGATGGTGAACAACCCTCCACCATGTGTCGACTGTCTTGGATGTCGATGAACGAGAATGAGATGGGCATGGCAGCAACCGGGATTCCCGACGTGACGGTGATCATTGGCGCCTACGAAGCGATGCCGTACCTGATCCCCTGCCTGGAGTCGGTCGAGGCGCAGACACTGGGCGCCGACCGCATAGAGATCGTGGCCGTCAACGACGGCTCGACCGACGGGACCGGTGAGTATCTCGACGAGTTCGCGGCCAGGAGCAAGGTCGCCACGCGCGTCGTTCACCAGGAGAATTCCGGTGGACCGAGCAAGCCCCGCAACGTAGGCCTCGACATGGCCCGCGGCCGTTATGTCTTCTTCCTCGACGCTGACGACTACCTCGGCGAAGAGGCGCTGGAGCGCATGGTCGCGATGGCCGACCGCAACGGCACGGACGTCGTCCTGGGCAAGATCGAGGGCATCGGACGCGGTGCGCCGAAGTCGATGTTCGGCCGCACTCTGGAGCGTACGGACGTCTTCTCGTCCAACATCAAGATGACGCTCAGCGCGGAGAAGCTCTTCCGGCGGGAGCTGCTGGAGAAGCACAAGATGCGCTTCGATCAGCAGCTGTACACCGGTGAGGACGCACGCTTCACCCTTGAGGCGTATGTGCGAAGTGCCGGGGTTTCGGTCGTCGCCGACTACGTCTGCCTCTACATCGTGCGCCGCGACGACGGCAAGCACATCACGCAGAGCGGCAGTTACGCGATGCGGTTCGACTCGGCGAAGGCCCTGATGGACCTGATCGCCGAGCTCTTCCCGCCCGGCGAGAAGCGCGACGAGCTGATGATCCGGCCCTTCGTGATCACGCTGCTGCCGCAGTTCGACCACCGCTGGCTGAAGGCGAAGGCCGAAACGCGCGAGGACAAGCTGGACCTCGCGCGGCCGCTCATGGAGAAGTACTGGACGCCGGGCGTGGCCCGCCGGCTGAAGGTGCCCGAGCGGCTGCGGATGTACTACGTCACCGAGAGGCGGGCCGATCTCCTTGCGGACCACCTCACGTTCCTCCAGGCGAAGCAGGTGCCCGAGGTGATCCGCAAGAGTCCCGCGGCTCAGCCGTACCTCGCGTACCCGCACTTCAGGGACAAGAAGGCCGGCGTACCCGACGAGATGTTCGCGGTCACGGTCTCGGAGATGGTCGGCGGGGTGCGGGTGACCGCCCCCAAGGCCCCCATCAGGCCGACGCCGTCCTTCGCGCGGCGCGTGGTGCGCAAGCTGCGCCGGATGGCGCGCGGCATGGCCCGTTCCTGACGGACGGTCTCCCGGCCTCTGGTTCGTGTCCCGAGTCCTCCTGGAATCAACGGACATGAACCAGAGGCCGGTGTCCGCCCGCACGCCCCGGCCGTCCAGGGGGCGAAATGCGGAGGCGGCGTCCGGAGCGGCTCGCGTACATTGCGGGGGGGAACCGGGCGAGCAAGAGTGGGGACTGTACGTGTCAGGGGCAAGGCAGGGCGTAGCAGAGGCCCGCAGGATCGTGGTCAAGGTCGGCTCCTCCTCACTCACCACCGCGTCGGGAGGGCTCGACGCCGACCGGGTCGACGCGCTCGTCGACGTACTGGCCAAGACGCGCAGCGGCGGCGAGAAGGAGATCGTGCTCGTGTCCAGCGGCGCCATCGCCGCCGGCCTGGCGCCCCTGGGTCTCGCCCGCCGCCCCAAGGACCTGGCCAGGCAGCAGGCCGCCGCCAGCGTCGGCCAGGGCCTGCTCGTGGCCCGCTACACCGCTTCCTTCGCGCGCTACGGCGTACGCGTCGGCCAGGTGCTGCTGACGACCGACGACACCAGCCGTCGCGCCCACTACCGCAACGCCTACCGGACGCTGGACCAGCTCCTGGCCATGGGCGCGGTTCCGGTCGTCAACGAGAACGACACCGTCGCCACGGACGAGATCCGCTTCGGCGACAACGACCGGCTCGCCGCCCTCGTCGCCCACCTCGTACGGGCCGACCTGCTGGTGCTCCTGTCGGACGTGGACGGCCTCTACGACGGCGACCCCAGCCTCCCCGGCACCTCCCTCATCGACGAGGTGCGCGGCCCCGAGGACATCGCCCACGTCTCCATCGGCAGCGCCGGCAAGGCCGGCGTCGGCACCGGCGGCATGGTGACCAAGGTCGAGGCCGCCCGTATCGCAGCGGCCGCCGGCATCCCCGTCGTCCTCACCTCCGCCAGCCACGCCGCCGACGCCCTCGCCGGCCGGGCAACGGGCACGCTCTTCCACCGCACCGGCCGCCGCAGCGCCGACCGGCTGCTGTGGCTCGCCCACGCCTCGACCCCGCAGGGCGCGCTCGTGCTCGACGACGGGGCCGTACGGGCCGTGGTCGAGCGGCGTACGTCGCTGCTGCCCGCCGGGATCGCCCGGGTCGAGGGCGAGTTCAGCGCGGGTGATCCGGTGGAGCTGCGGAACACGTCGGGCGTGGCCGTCGCCCGGGGGCTCGTCAACTACGACGCCAAGGAGATCCCGCAGCTACTCGGCCGCTCCACCCGCGACCTCGCGAAGGAGCTCGGGCCGGCGTACGAGCGAGAAGTCGTACACAGGGACGATCTGGTCGTTCTCCACCCCTGAAACGGCTGAAAGAGCGGCCTCGCGGCAGAGACCTTCAGGAAAACCACCCCGCGCCGGGCCCAGGACTGGTCAACTTTGTTGCGGGGACTTGTTTACGGGGACACAGCAGCGCGGGGTACAGCACAGCAACGCATTACAGGAGGCCGCCGGTGAGACGAGCGCGTCCGGGGGCGCTGCCCCGAGGGACCGCCGAACGCGCCCTGACCAGTGTCGGGGCGGGGGCGGACTTCGGCGACGCCCCGGAGCCGGACCAGCAACCGGCTCCATGCCAGGAGGTGCACTGCCCGCGGGAGGTGTCGAGGCTCTGGCACATCACCCTGTGCGTCTCGGGCGCCGAGGTACCGCTGCAGGAGGTCAGGCGAGGCCTCGAACAGCTCGCCCACGACCATCCCTTCCTGCTGACCAGCAGATACGCCAACGATCACGCGGAGATCCGGTACTGGGAAGAGGCACGGGACCTGCACGACGCCGCGGCCGTCGCGCTGCGCCTGTGGGGCGAGCACCGGTCGACGTCGAGGCTGCCGCCGTGGGAGATCGTGGGCCTGGAGGTCATCGACCGCGACACCTACCACCAGCGGGTCGCCGAGGGGTACGGTCCGCCGCCGGCGGCGCCGGTCGGGGTGCATCCGTACTGACCGCGGCGTACCTCCGTACCGGCCGCTGTGACTGCTGTCTCGCGGAGCGGGAAAACCGGTGAACGCCCGCAGAGCGCGCATTACCCTGCGGGTATGACCTCGCACTCTCCTCTCGCCGACACGACTGACGCCGACACGACCGCGTCCGGGTCCCCGGTCGTCCTGACCGCCCGGCGGGCCCGCGCCGCCGCCGACGCGATCGCGCCACTCCCGCGCTCCGTCAAGGACGCCGCGCTGCTGGCCGTCGCCGACGCGCTGGAGGCCCGTACGGACGAGATCGTCGAGGCCAACGCCAAGGACGTGGCCAAGGCCCGCGCCGCCGGCACGAGCGAGACGGTCATCGACCGGCTGACGCTGACCGCCGAGCGGGTCGCCGCCATCGCGTCCGACGTACGGGACGTGGCGGGGCTGCCCGACCCGGTCGGCGAGGTCGTACGCGGCTCCACCCTGCCCAACGGCATCGACCTGCGGCAGGTGCGCGTGCCCCTCGGCGTCGTCGGCATCATCTACGAGGCCCGGCCGAACGTGACCGTGGACGCCGCCGCGCTCTGCCTCAAGTCCGGCAACGCGGTGCTGCTGCGCGGCTCGTCGTCGGCGTACGCCTCCAACACCGCGCTCGTCGGCGTCCTGCGCGACGCGATCGCCGGGGCGGACCTGCCCGCCGACGCCGTGCAGCTCGTGCCGGGGGAGTCCCGCGACTCGGTGCGCGAGCTGATGCGCGCCCGCGGCCTGGTCGACGTCCTGATCCCGCGCGGCGGCGCGTCCCTGATCCGTACGGTCGTCGAGGAGTCCACCGTCCCCGTCATCGAGACGGGCACCGGCAACTGCCACGTCTACGTCGACGCCGAGGCCGACCTCGACATGGCCGTCGACATCCTCGTGAACTCCAAGGCGCAGCGGCCCAGCGTCTGCAACGCCGCCGAGACGCTCCTCGTCCACCAGGACATCGCGGACGCCTTCCTGCCGCGCGCGCTGGACGCGCTCGCCGAGGCGGGCGTCACGGTCCACGGTGACGAGCGGGTGCTCCCGTACGCCGAGGGGTCCAAGGCGGCCTTCGTGGCGGCCACGGAGGACGACTGGGAGGCCGAGTACCTGTCGTACGACATCGCCGCCGCGGTCGTCGACTCGCTGGACGGGGCCGTGACCCACATCCGCCGCTGGACCTCCGGGCACACCGAGGCGATCGTCACGACGTCGCAGGCCGCGGCCCGCCGGTTCACCCAGCTGGTGGACTCGACGACGGTCGCGGTGAACGCGTCCACACGCTTCACGGACGGTGGTCAGTTCGGTTTCGGCGCCGAGATCGGAATCTCGACGCAGAAGCTGCACGCGCGCGGTCCGATGGGCCTGCCCGAGCTGACCTCGACGAAGTACATCGTGACGGGCGACGGTCACACCCGGTAGCGGGCGCGGCGGGTTCGGAGAGCGCATCGTTTGCACGTTCTCTGCCCAAAACGACCGTCCAGGTCTACGCTGAACGAGTGCCGGACGACGTGGGGGGCAGGCCGTTCCAGGACGGCTGGGACCCTGAGGACCCTGTCGACCGCGGAGGCGCGGACGAGGACTTCGCTTCCGTGGTGTTCGACGAGGACTTCGTACGGGCCGCCGAGGTCCATGAACCGACCGCGGTCGAGCGGCTGTTGGCCGCCGCCCAGGCGCGGGCCGAGGCGGAGGCGACCAGGGCGAGGGCCGGCAAGCTCTCCCCGGACGACGACCTCTGCGACGAGGGGTACGGCGACGGGTACGGCGCCCGGGAACCCGGCCACGACGGCGCGTACGGCCCGCTGGACGGCGACGACGAGTACGACGACGGCGCGGGCCCGTACGGGCGGCACGGCGGCGCTCTGCGCCCGTACCGGGGCCATGCGCGCTGGCACCGGCCCGTGGCCTGGTTGCTGGCCCTGCTGATGGGCATCGGGATGGTGGCGCTCGCCTTCACGGCGGTCTACCGGGGGGCGGCCTCCGGGGGACGGCACGACCAGGTGCCGCTGCCCGCGACGAGCGACAACTCCAGGCCGGGCGGCAACTCCCGGCCGGGCGGTCCGGGCGGCCCCTCCGCCTCCGCGGAGTACACCGCGCCCGCCGCGTCCGCCGTTCCGCGCACCGCGCCCTGAGGGGCCGCCGGGTCCGGGTCTCCCAGAGCCACGCTCCGTGGGGGAAGTCGTCACAACTTGTCGCGCACCAGGGCGTTTACGATCCCCTCCGCCGACCTACCCTGAAGGTATGGCAGGGCACGGAGAGCCACCTGAGGGGGCACCCGAGGGCCTCCCTGGTGGCAGCGACGACGAGTACCGGTCCGTCGTCTTCGACGAATCGTTCGTGCGGGCTGCCCGCCTCCAGGAGTACTCCGCACAGGAGCGGATGGACGACCACGAGAAGGCCGTGCGCAGCCGGCCCGCGTGGGCGGTCCGTGACGGGCGCGGCGGCCGCCGCAGGGGAGCCGGGCCGATGCAGGCGCTGGTGCTCGTCCTGCTGGTCGCGATCGCCTTCGGTACGGCGATCTACATGGGCGTACGCCACCCCTACCAGCCGCCGGCGGCCACGCGGGCGGGGCTGCTGCGGACCACGGTGATACCGCTGGCTCCGGAGGGCACGGTGCCGGGCGGCGCGCCCGCCGACCTCTTCGAGCACAGTCCGGCCGCGCAGTTCCGCACGGGCGCCGAGGGCATCACCCTGCCGCCCGCGCGGCGCACCGCCCACTTCTCGGAGGGACAGGTGATGGCCGCGCTGACCATCGCGAAGGACTACCTCGTCGAGTCGTCCCTCGATCCGGGCGTACTGAACGGCTCCACGGCCCGCCCGGTGCGCTCGCTCCTCGACCCCGACCAGCTGACGCAGTTCGACCGCAGCTTCGACGCACCGGCCGGCGACGGACGGCACGCGGCCACGGGCTGGCTGGTCCGCTTCGACCCGGCCAAGGTCACGCTCGCGCGCGGCTCCCAGCCCCGCGTGCAGGGGGTCCTGCACGTCGAGGAGACCGAGTCCGGCCGTCTCGCGGTGACCTCGGACCACACCTTCGTGTACGCGCTGCGTCCCGCCGAAGCCGCTGCCGGTGACGCGCGGGCGGACGGCGCGTCGCTGTTCACGGTCCGCAGAGAGCTGCACTTCCGCTTCGACCGCGACGACCTGCGGATGCACCGGGCCGAGCTGCTCGTCTCGTACGTCCAGGCCGGGCCCCAGGCCTGCTCGGCCGACGCGGTGAGTCACCTGCGGCCGGTGCTCGCCGGGCAGCGGGCCAAGGCCGACGGGCCCGCCGCGACCGACCCGTACGCGACGGGTCCTGCCACGGCGGCCCTGTGCGGCACGCTCGCGCCGGGCGCGCTGCCCAGCCCGAGGGGCGGCGGCTAGCTCTTGCCCGTGTCGTCGGCGCTGCCGTTGCTGGTGCTGCCGCTGCCGCCGCCGGTGAACCGGTCCCGCAGCTTGCCGCCCAGGTCGCCCGCACCGCCCGCGATGTCGCCGACGAGCTTCATCAGCGGGTCCTTGCTCGTGCGTACCGTGTCGGCGTAGTGCGACGCGGACTCGCGGAAGGAGTCCGTCACGGAGGTGTCGCCGTCCTCGTCGCGCTTCGGGTAGTGGCCGTCCATGATCCGCTGGTAGTCGCGGCTCTCCGCCCACTTCTTCAGCTCGGCGGCCCGCACCGTGGTGAACGGGTGCGAGCGCGGCAGCACGTTGAGGATCTTCAGCACGGAGTCGCGCAGGTCGCCGCCCGCCTCGTACTCCTCGGCCTGCTCCAGGAACGCGTCCACGTTCATCTCGTGCAGGTGGTTACCACCGGCAATCTTCATCAAGCCGCGCATCGACGCCTGGAGGTCCTGGCCGACCAGCAGACCGGCGCGGTCGGCGGAGAGCTCCGACTTGCGGAACCACTCGCGCAGCGCCGTCACGATCGCCATGATCGCGATGTTGCCCAGCGGGATCCAGGCGACCTTGAGCGCCAGGTTCGTGAGGAAGAGGAGGATCGTGCGGTAGACGGAGTGGCCGGACAGGGCGTGGCCCACCTCGTGACCGACGACCGCCCGCATCTCCTCCTCGTCGAGCAGCTCGACCAGGCCCGTGGTGACCACGATGATCGGCTCGTCGAGACCGATGCACATGGCATTGGGCTTCGGGTCCTGCGTCACGTACATCGGAGGGACCTTCTTCAGGTCCAGGATGTAGCAGGCGTCCAGCAGCATCGCGTGCAGATGGGCGAACTGGGCCTCGCCCACCCGCACCGAGTCGGACAGGAAGAGCAGCCGCAGACTGCGCTCGGGAAGCAGCCCGCTCATCGCCTTGAACACCGTGTCGAACCCGGTCAGCTTGCGCAGGGCCACCAGGGCCGAGCGGTCCGCCGGATGCTCGTACGCGCGGGACGAGATGTCCGGGAAGCGCCGGCGATTGCGGCTCGGTACGTTCTCGTGCTTGCCGTCGGTCATGGATGGCCCCCTGTCTACGAGTGTTTCCCGTCCCCCGGACTGGCCTCAGCGTATGTGCTCGAATCCGCTCGCGTGCGGCGCGCTCGGCCGGTTCCTGGAGCCGGACACTGCGTGAACGACTGAGTCGGCGTGAGCGTGCCCGTACCGCCCGCATACGATGTCCGCGAAGTCTCCGCTCCGACTCCCGGATAGGTCCTGCCGCAGATGAGCCTCCACAGCACCGCTGTCTCCCTTGTGTCCCTCGCCTCCGGTGAGGGCGGCGAGCACGGCGGGAACCACGAATCCCTCAACCCGTACCTCACCGGCGGCGGCGCGCTCCTCGCGCTCCTGATCCTGCTGTGGATCACCACGCGTTTCAACCGCGACCGCTGAGGCGGGGCCGCTGGACGGGGCCAGTAGGCTCTGCACGCATGGGAGAGCAGCAAAGGCCGGGCCGTACCGGGAAGCGCCGGCTCGGCGTGATGGGCGGGACGTTCGATCCGATCCATCACGGACACCTGGTGGCCGCCAGTGAGGTGGCCGCCCAGTTCCACCTCGACGAGGTGGTGTTCGTACCGACCGGGCAGCCGTGGCAGAAGAGCCACAAGCATGTCTCCCCGGCCGAGGACCGCTATCTGATGACGGTCATCGCGACGGCGTCCAACCCGCAGTTCTCGGTGAGCCGGATCGACATCGACCGCGGCGGTCCGACGTACACCATCGACACGCTGCGGGACCTGCGCGAGCTGAACAGCGACTCGGACCTCTTCTTCATCACCGGCGCCGACGCGCTCGCCCAGATCCTCACCTGGCGGGACGCGGAGGAGCTGTTCTCGCTCTCCCACTTCATCGGTGTGACCAGGCCCGGCCACGACCTCACGGACGACGGGCTGCCCAAGGGCGGTGTCTCCCTGGTCGAGGTGCCGGCGCTGGCTATCTCGTCGACCGACTGCCGGGCGAGGGTCGCGGCGGGTGAGCCTGTCTGGTATCTCGTTCCGGACGGTGTGGTCCGCTACATCGACAAGCGCGCGCTGTACCGCGACTGAGCGGTCGGCCCGGCCGTACGGGGAGCACAGACAAGCAGGGAGAGGGCACCGGTGAACGACCGACAGTACCCGTACGACCCGTACGCGCAGGATCCGTATGCCCAGCAGCCGGAGATCATCGGCTACGACGCGTACGGGCAGCCGGTGTACCAGCAGGCGCAGCAGCAGGGCCGGCCGCAGGACCGGCAGCAGTACGACGCGCCGCAGCAGCAGGCGTACGGCTACGACCCGTACGCCCAGCAGCAGCCGTCGTACGACCCGTACGCGCAGCAGCCCCAGCAGGAGCAACAGCACCAGCAACAGCAGCAGTACGGGTACGTCGACACCGCTCAGCAGCAGTGGATTCCGCAGCAGCAGGCCGCTCCCGCCCCTGTCGCCGAGCCGGAGCCGGAGCCGGCCCCCGAGCCCGCTGTCGTGCCCGAGCAGCGCCGCCCCAAGAACGAGTACGCGACCGAGCAGTTCTCCTTCGTCGAAGAGCCGGACGAGAACTCCGAAGACGTCATCGACTGGCTGAAGTTCACCGAGAGCCGCACCGAGCGCCGCGAGGAAGCCAGGCGCCGCGGACGCAACCGCGTCGTCGCCCTGGTCGTCGCCGTCGCCCTCGTCCTCGCGGGTGGTGTCGGCTACCTCTGGTACGCGGGCCTGTTGCCCGGCCTCTCCGGCAAGAAGGACGCTCCGGGCACGGCGTCGGGTCCGCAGAAGCGCGACGTGATCGCGGTGCACCTGCACACCACCAAGGGCGCCACCTCGACCGTGCTGCTCGTGGACAACACCACCACCCGGCAGGGCACCACCGTTCTGCTCCCGAACTCGCTCTCCGTCGCGAACGACGACGGCACCACGACCACGCTCGCCAAGTCGGTCGACGACGACGGCTCGGCGGGCACGCGCGAGGCGATCGGTTCCGTACTCGGGACGAAGATCGGCGGCACCTGGCGGCTCGACACTCCCTACCTGGAGAACCTCGTCGAGCTGGTCGGCAACATCGACATCGACACCGACACCGATGTACCCGACACCAAGAAGGGCGCGACGCCCGTGGTGAGGCAGGGCAAGCAGCAGACGCTGAGCGGCCGGATGGCCGTCGCGTACGCCACCTACCGGGCGCCGGGCGAGGACGAGGACGAGCAGCTCCAGCGGTTCGGGCAGGTCATGCAGGGCGTACTGAAGAAGATCTCGGACGACCCGCAGGCCGCGACCACGACCGTCCGCACCCTGGCGCAGATCCTCGACCCCTCGCTGCGGGAGAAGGACCTCGGCGCCTCGCTCGCCAAGCTCGCCGGCCACGCCAAGCGCGGCGCGTACAAGACGGCGCTGCTGCCGGTGCAGCCCGACGGCAAGCTGAGTGATTCCGCCGCCGACAGTGTGGTGAAGGACATCCTCGGCGGCTCGGCGAGCAGCCCGGAGCAGGGCGCGGCCGTGCGGGTCGGCGTCCGCAACGCGAACGGGAACACGGACGCCAACGAGGCCGCCAGGATCGCCCTGGTCAACGGTGGCTACACGTTCGTGGACTCCGGCGCCGCACCCGCGGTCCTTACGTCGTCGCAGGTCAGCTATGGCGACGCGGCTCAGAAGGCCACGGCCGAAGAGGTCGCGAAAACGCTGGGCCTGCCGGCGGACGCGGTCCGCAAGGGCAAGGCGGCCGCGAACGCCGATGTGACGGTCGTACTGGGCCAGGACTTCGACGTGCGGTAATCCCGTCGGGGCTGTCGGCGGTCCGTGAGACCCTGGAGGTATCTCTGACCGCCGACGAAAGCCTGCTAGTGACCGCCACTGACCGTTCCATCGAGCTCATCAACGCCGCCGCTCAGGCGGCCGCCGACCGGCTCGCGCACGACATCATCGCTTACGACGTCAGCGATGTGCTGTCCATCACCGACGCCTTCCTGGTCGCCTCGGCGCCCAACGACCGCCAGGTCAAGTCGATCGTCGACGAGATCGAGGAGCGGCTGAACAAGGACCTCGGCGTGAAGCCCGTGCGTCGCGAGGGCGACCGCGAGGCCCGCTGGGTGCTCCTCGACTACGTCGACATCGTGGTCCACGTCCAGCACAGCGAGGAGCGTGTCTTCTACGCGCTGGAGCGCCTGTGGAAGGACTGCCCCGAGATCAAGCTGCCCGAGGACGCCGTCAAGACGCGGGGCGCGGCCGAGGAGCACGCCAAGCTGCGTGCGGCCGGTGAAGTGGACGGAGACCTGAGCTGAACGGCAGCGACACCGGCACCGGCACCGTCAAGAGGAGCCGGGGCCGCCGCATCGTCCTGTGGCGGCACGGCCAGACGTCCTGGAACCTGGAGCGCCGCTTCCAGGGCAGCACCGACATCGAGCTGACCGAGACCGGCGTCGCCCAGGCGCGCCGGGCCGCCAGGCTGCTCGCCTCCCTGAAGCCGGACGCGATGATCGCGTCCGACCTGAAGCGGGCGGCGGCCACGGCCGGCGAGCTGGCTGCCCTGACCGGCCTCGATGTGACGCACGACGCCGCGCTGCGCGAGACGTACGCGGGTGCCTGGCAGGGGCTGACCCACGACGAGATCATCGGGCAGTTCGGCGAGCAGTACGCGGCGTGGAAGCGCGGTGAGCCGGTGCGGCGCGGTGGGGGCGAGCTGGAGACCGAGGTCGCCGACCGGGCGGCTCCTGTCGTGCTCGCGCACGCCGACAAGCTGGCCGACAACGGCACGCTGGTCGTCGTCAGCCACGGAGGCACCATCCGCACCACCATCGGCCGGCTCCTGGGTCTGGAGTCGTACCACTGGGAGGGCCTCGGCGGGCTTTCCAACTGCTGCTGGTCGGTGCTGGGCGAAGGCGCCCGCGGCTGGCGGCTGCTGGAGCACAACGCCGGGACGCTCCCGGAACCGGTGCTCGGCGACGACGACTGACGGATTTCACTTTCTGGCAGGTCGCAGGCTAAAGTTCTTCTTGTTCGCAGCGCACAGCGCACAGAACAGCGGGGCTATAGCTCAGTTGGTAGAGCGCCTGCATGGCATGCAGGAGGTCAGGAGTTCAATTCTCCTTAGCTCCACAATCGGATCCCGGTTCCTCCTCCAGGAGGGACCGGGATTTCTCGTTGCACACCGGCCAGTTGGCCGCCGTTGCGGCCTCCGTGGCGCTGTTCAGGGCCAGTTGCACGCGTACGGGAATGTGCTGTGGGTATGCGACCTTGCACCGGCCCCCGCGTCGATCTTCGGCACTGCGGCCGGCCTTCTGCGCACACGCCACTGACCCCCCTTGCGGAGCCATGGCAGAATCGGACCCGCCGGAGGGGGACGACGGTCTGATGGGGAGGGAGAGCGCGATGCCCGCGAGCATCCTCGATGCGGTCCGTGGTCTGCCCGGCAGCGACAACGGAGGTATCGCGTACGTGTGCACGGCCTGCCGCCACAGCTGGAACTGAGTGATGGGCGCACACAGGCGGAAATGCGACTGGTGCGGCAGTGGCACGCCCATCGTCAGGGACATGGAACCGGTCAACGCCGACTACCAGTACTGGTGCGAGGAATGCGCCCGGGCGCTGATCATAAAAGGCGACCCCATCGAGACGTACCGCGAACTCGAAGGGGAGCCGATCTACGGCCGGCTGCTCGACGAGCACTGCACGCTCAAGCGCTTCTATTCGTTCGCCACAGCGTGAGCAGCGCGGCGAGAGCCGTGAGCGGGTAGAGCGCCGACAGTGCCATCTGGCCGGGGTGCTGGGCGAGTTCGAGCCGGCCCGGTCCGTGCGGCACCCACCACAGCGCGTACGAACAGAACACCGCCGCCGTCGCCAGTGCCCCTCCCGCGCTGACTCGCGCGGCCAGGAACAGCACCACGGGCACGCACCACACCCAGTGGTGCGACCAGGACACCGGGCTGACGAGCAGTGCGGTCACCGCGCACGCGACCACCGCCCCGGCCCGCTCGCCGCGCAGTTCGGCCGCCACCGCGACGGCGAGGCCCGTGCCGGCCGCCAGGGCGGCGGCCACGGCCCACCACGGGCCCGGGTCGCCGGTGTGCAGCAGCCGGGCCAGTACGCCGCGCAGGGACTGGTTGGCGGTGTCCTCGACGTGGCCCACCCGGCCTGCCTCGAAGACCATCCGGGTCCAGTAGCGGTGCGAGTCGTACGGCAGGACGGCCGCGGCCGTCACGGTGGCCGCGAGGAAGACGGCGGCGGCCTTCCCGGCCTGCCGGAGCCAGGGGTTGCGGCTCGGGCGTACGGCGCCCCGTGCTCGTACGACTCCCGTGATCAGGAGAAAGACGCCGAAGAGCGCGGGTGTGAGCTTCACCGCGGCGGCGAGGCCGATGCCCGCGCCCGCCCACCGGTGGCCGTCGCGGCGGGTGAGGTCCCAGAGGACGGCCGCCGCGATCAGCAGGTTGATCTGCCCGTACCGCAGCGTCGTCCACACCGGCTCGCACCACACGGCGACGGCGGCGGTCAGCAGAACGGCGGTGGTGCTTTCGCGGCCCACCAGCCGCAGGGAGAGGCGGACCAGCGCGACGAGGAGAAGGAGGTTCCCGGCAGTGGCGAGGGTGCGCATCTCGGGGACGCCGAGCAGCGTCAGCGGGGTGAACAGCAGGGCGGCGAAAGGGGGGTAGGTGGTCGGCAGGTTGGCCTCGGTGGCACGCATCGCGTAGAGGTCCTGGCCTGCTCGTACGGTCTCGCCCTCGGCCCGGTAGACCATGAGGTCGATCATCGAGACGCCGGCGGCACGCTGGGCGGCCCAGAAGGCCGCGAAGGAGAGCAGACAGACCGAGGCGGCGACGAGTACCGGCCACCGGGCGAGGGGGGGGCGGGCGGCGGTGGTCTGCGCGGTGACGGTCACGCGGGCTGACAGTACCGGGCGTATAGGGACAGAACGGGTGTGCGGGTAAACGATTTGGTGGAGGGCCGGGGGGACCGTGTAATGTTGGCGGAGCCGCCGGGGGAAACCCTGGGAACGGCGGAACGCAAGGGGCTATAGCTCAGTTGGTAGAGCGCCTGCATGGCATGCAGGAGGTCAGGAGTTCAATTCTCCTTAGCTCCACAGAATGAAGGTCCCCCGGTCGAATTGACCGGGGGACCTTCTCGTTTCCGGGGTCAGCCTCTGCCGCTGCCGAGGGCCTTCCTGCCGCTGGGCGGCAGTGCGGGCCGGGCCGGGCGGCGCTCGGGGGCCTCCTCCTCGATGCGCAGCGCCAGGGCGGGGCAGCGGCGTACGGCACGCTGGGCGCGTCCGCGCAGGTGCACCGGTACGGACGCGTCCGCGAGCGCCGGGTAGCCGTCGGGGCCGAGCCGGATCAGCTCGGGAACGATGTCCGCGCACAGTCCGTGGCCCTTGCACAGCGTCCAGTCCACGGCGAACTTCTCGCCGCTCGGGATGCCCTCTTCCTCGTAGCCGGGGCCCGGCAGCGGCAGTACGCCCATCGTCTCGCGGCCGCAGCCGCCGCCCAGGACGTGCGCCGCCAGGTCGTCGGTGAACGCGTTGAGGGTCGAGACGAAGAAGCGCACGGAGCCGTCGGGGTGCTTGCACGCGCCCCGGCCCTTGACGGCCTGCGTCACTTCGCGCAGTGCCTCCAGGGCGGCCTGACCTCCTCCGTTGAGTACGTCGGAGAGGCCGCCGGCGGCGGCGGGCAGGCCCAGCCGGCAGGGGCCGCACTGGCCCGCCGTCTCCGCGGCCAGCCAGTTCGCGACGCGCAGCGACTCGCCCAGCGGGCAGGTCTCGGGGCCGATCGGGAGGATGGCGCCCGCGCCCAGCGCCCCGCCGAACGAGGCGAGGGACTCGCGGGAGATCACGGCGTCGTGCGCGGCGACCGCGTCGATCCAGTTGCCGTGATAGCCGCCCGTGAGCACGCCCTGGGGCAGCGGCGGGGCGCCGGCCATCTGGAGGACGTAACGCAGCGGCACTCCGGTGGGCACCTCCACGACCATGGGGCGCGCGACCGCGCCGGAGATGGTGAGCATGACCGTGCCCGGCTCGTTCTCCAGGCCGGTGTGGCCGTAGCGGCGGGCGCCTATGCGGGCGGCGACGGCGAGCTGCGCGAATGTCTCGGTGTTGGACAGCAGCGTCGGGGCGCCCCCTACGCCTGTCTCCGAGGCGCGCTCACGGCGGCCGGGCGGGAGCGCGGGGCCGCCGTTCGCGGCGCGGATCAGGGCGGACGCTTCGCCGGAAACCATGCGTTCCGGGGTACGTACGATCCGGGCGCGCAGTTGCTGTCCGCGCCGGTCGGACAGGCCCCGCTCGGCGAAGGCGGCGCGTATGGACGCCTCCGTCGAGTTCCGGGTCACGCCGACGATCAGGGTGCGGGCGCCGAGTGCCTCGGCCGCGAGCAGGGCGCCGTCGAGCGCCAGGTGCGGGGCGCGGTTGAGCAGGACGGTGTCCTTGCGGCAGGCGGGCTCGCCCTCACTGCCGTTGATGACGACGACGGGCCGCACCCCGCGCCGGATGGAGGCCTGTGCGACCGCCCGCAGTTTCTTGCCGAAGGGGAAGCCGGCACCGCCGCGGCCGCGCAGCGAGATGTAGTCGGCGAGTTCGGCCAGGCGCTCCCCGCCCATCGGCTCCAGCGGGCCGTGCACCTTCAGGTGCATGCCGAGGTCGAGACGCTCGACCAGGTCGAAGCCGGTGGTCAGCTGGGGAAGGCCGACTACGCGTACTTCGGGGACGTCGGGAAGGGGGACGTTCAACTTCGGTCTCCTGCGGGTGCGTGCCAGGGCTCTCCGACGGCGGGCCGGTAGAGCGGACCCGGCGCGGGCTCGGTTTCGTCGAGGGTGTGGGGGTGGGGGAGCGGTCCGGTGGGCGCGTCCGGGGCGTACGCGGGGCGGCCGGGCGCGTAGCCGGGAACGTCCGGTACGGCGTCGGGGGCGTAGCCGGGGAGGTCGGGTGCGGGGCCGTATCCGGGTAGGTCGGGTGCGGGGGCGGCTCCCGGACCGTACGCCGCGCGGTCCGGGTCGTACGGCGGGCGTACGGCCTGGGCGGGGGGCGGGGGTGACGGGGTGGGCCAGCGGGGCGGCTGAGGCGCCGCCTGGGCGGGGATCTCCTCCGTCATGGGGATCTGTTCTGCCAGGGGGATCCGTTCGGTGGGAGCGGAGGCGGCCGACGCGGCCGAAGCCGATACGGCGCGGTACGCGGCGGATATACCGGTGTCTGTCCCCGCGCGTAGACCTTCCGGGGAGCGGCCCGCCTCGTACAGCGGCGGGGCGGGCGCCGCGAGGCGCTGCGGCGGGGCCTGCGGCGCCGGGGCGTCGCGGAACAGCTCCTCCGGCTGCCGCTGCGGCCGGGCCGGCCGTGGCGGCTCCTGCGGCGGTGGGAACCCGCCGCCCGGCAGCGGGGAGACGGTGGCGTCGCGGGGCGCCGGTTCGGGCGCCGGGCCCAGGGAGCCGGACGTGACCAGGGCGACCACCCGGTCGGCGATGGTCCGCTTGAGCGGCTCAGGGAGCAGGCGCAGCGAAAGGGCCGCGACGACCGCCGTGAGGCACAGGACGTACATCGTGACGACCCAGCCCGCGGCGGGCCGGCCCGCGAACAGGCCGTGCACCAGTGCCGACCCCCAGGCGGGGTAGGCGACCATGTGCAGCGACCGCCAGCGGCCCGCGATGCGGCCCGGCGTGGCGAACGCGCTGCGCATGGCGCCGGTCGAGGCGGCGACGACCATGAGGAACCCGGCGAGGGAACCGAACCCGATGAGTCCGGACGTACCGCTGATTCCGAGGCCGAAGGGGACCAGGGCTCCCAGGAGTGCCACGTGTCCCAGGGAGACCTTGACCGTCACGTGCAGCAGCAGGAAGCCGAGGGAGGCGACCGCGGTGGCGCGGTGGACACCCTGCGCGATGAGACGGTGGCGCGGCCGCAGCAGCAGCCGGTCCGTCGCGATCAGGCCCCAGGCGACGGCGGCGGTCAGCGAGACCAGGGAAAGGACGCCGGTGGTGAAGTCGAGCGCGGCGCGCAGACTGTCGCTGCCGAGGACGGCGAACAGCGGTATGAGGAGCAACGCGACGGCTGTCAGGCCTCCTTGTGCGGGGCGGCTCAATGGGGGGAAAGCCAGGGAGGTCGAATTTTTTCGATGAGGGTTCATGGGGGCGACTCCGAATGGTTCGGCAAAGTGGTCCCGTTGCCGCATGCTAAGTCGCCCCATACCAGGCAGTACGAGGTTTGGAGGTTTAGCGTTCAGGAAGCGGGAAAACTTGTACGGTCGTTGCCCCGGATAGGGTCGATACGCGGGGTAACCCCTTGGGCAAGGGGCGACCGGTCCGTGGGACGGATACGCGACGCGGCGCTCTCGGGCGCTGCGGTACCCTGACGCCATGCGTGCCGTACGCCTTCTGCTTAGCGAGCCGCGCTGATCACTCCCGACGGATGGAAGATCCGGTCGGAATCGGCGCGGCGTCCCCTCCTGTGCGAGGGGATTTTTCATTCGCTGAACGTCACAGTTCATTCGCTGAACGTCACAGCCTGAATGTCGCAGCCGCTGGCAGAGACGATCGATGGAGCTTTGAGGATCATGAGCGAGACGAATTCCGCTGCCGAGGTGGCAGCGCCGCACCGCTACACGGCCGCGATGGCCGCTGACATCGAGGCACGCTGGCAGGACTTCTGGGACGCCGAGGGCACGTACGAGGCGCCGAATCCCAGCGGCGACCTGGCGGGCGACGCGGAGCTGGCCGCCAAGCCCAAGAAGTTCATCATGGACATGTTCCCGTACCCCTCCGGTGCGGGACTGCACGTCGGCCACCCGCTGGGCTACATCGCGACCGACATCTTCGCCCGCCACCAGCGCATGACCGGCCACAACGTCCTGCACACCCTGGGCTTCGACGCCTTCGGCCTGCCCGCCGAGCAGCACGCGGTCGCCACCGGCACGCACCCCCGTGTGTCGACCGAGGCCGCCATGGACAACATGAAGCAGCAGCTGCGCCGGCTGGGCCTGGGTCACGACAAGCGCCGCTCCATCGCGACGATCGACCCGGACTACTACAAGTGGACCCAGTGGATCTTCCTGCAGATCTTCAACTCCTGGTACGACAAGGAGGCGGACCGCGCCCGGCCGATCGCCGAGCTGGTGGCGCAGTTCGAGAGCGGGGAGCGTGCGACGCCGGACGCGCGCCCCTGGAGTGAGCTGAGCGCCGTCGAGCGCGCCGACGTCCTGAGCGAGTACCGCCTGGCGTACGCCTCCGACGCGCCCGTGAACTGGGCGCCGGGACTGGGCACCGTACTGGCCAACGAGGAGGTCACCGCCGACGGCCGCTCCGAGCGCGGGAACTTCCCCGTCTTCAAGGCCAAGCTGCGCCAGTGGAACATGCGCATCACCGCCTACTCCGACCGTCTGCTGAACGACCTGGACGGCGTGGACTGGCCCGAGGCCATCAAGCTGCAGCAGCGCAACTGGATCGGCCGCAGCGAGGGCGCGCGTGTCGACTTCCCCGTAGACGGCCACGCGATCACCGTCTTCACCACCCGTCAGGACACGCTGTTCGGCGCCACGTACATGGTGCTGGCGCCCGAGCACGAGCTGGTCGAGAAGATCGTCCCGGCCGCCTGGCCCGAGGGGACGCACGACGTGTGGACCGGCGGCCACGCCACTCCGGCCGAGGCTGTCGCGGCGTACCGGGCGCAGGCTGCCTCGAAGTCCGACGTGGAGCGGCAGGCCGAGGCCAAGGACAAGACCGGTGTCTTCACCGGTGCGTACGCGGTCAACCCGGTCAGCGGCGAGCAGGTCCCCGTCTTCATCGCCGACTACGTGCTGATGGGGTACGGCACCGGCGCGATCATGGCCGTACCGGCGCACGACTCCCGTGACTTCGCCTTCGCGCGCGCCTTCGAGCTGCCGATGCGCTGCGTCGTCGAGCCGTCGGACGGGCGGGGCACGGACCCGGCGCAGTGGGACGACGCGTTCGCCTCGTACGACGCGAAGATCGTGAACTCCACCGGCGACGACATCTCGCTGGACGGCCTGGGTGTCGTCGACGCCAAGGCGAAGATCACCGAGTGGCTGGCCGCGCGGGGTATCGGCGAGGGCACCGTCAACTACCGGCTGCGCGACTGGCTGTTCAGCCGGCAGCGCTACTGGGGCGAGCCCTTCCCGATCGTCTACGACGAGGACGGCGTCGCCCACCCGCTGCCCGAGTCGATGCTGCCGCTGGAGCTGCCGGAGGTCGATGACTACTCGCCGCGCACCTTCGACCCGGACGACGCCGACAGCAGGCCCGAGACGCCGCTGTCGCGCAACGAGGACTGGGTCAATGTCACGCTGGACCTGGGCGACGGCCCGAAGAAGTACCGGCGCGAGACCAACACCATGCCCAACTGGGCGGGCTCCTGCTGGTACGAGCTGCGCTACCTGGACCCGCACAACAGCCAGAAGCTGGTCGACCCCGCCATCGAGCAGTACTGGATGGGGCCGCGCGAGGGCATGCCGCACGGTGGCGTCGACCTGTACGTCGGCGGCGCCGAGCACGCCGTACTGCACCTGCTGTACGCGCGGTTCTGGTCCAAGGTGCTGTTCGACCTGGGGCACGTCTCGTCGTCCGAGCCGTTCCACAAGCTGTACAACCAGGGCATGATCCAGGCCTTCGTCTACCGGGACGCGCGCGGCATCCCGGTGCCGGCGGCAGAGGTCGAGGAGCGCGACGGCGCGTTCTGGTACCAGGGCGAGAAGGTCAGCCGTGTCCTGGGCAAGATGGGCAAGTCCCTGAAGAACGCCGTCACTCCGGACGAGATCTCCGCCGAGTACGGCGCGGACACGCTGCGGCTGTACGAGATGGCGATGGGCCCGCTGGACGTGTCGCGGCCGTGGGACACGCGCGCGGTGGTCGGCCAGTACCGGCTGCTGCAGCGGCTGTGGCGCAACGTCGTCGACGAGACGACGGGTGAGGTCACGGTCGTCGACACCGAGCCCGACGAGGACACGCTGCGTGCCCTGCACAAGGCGATCGACGGCGTCGGGCAGGACATGGCGGGGATGCGCTTCAACACCGCCATCGCCAAGGTCACCGAGCTGAACAACCACCTGACGAAGGCGGGCGGCCCGCTGTCACGGTCGGTCGCCGAACGGCTGGTGCTGCTGGTCGCGCCGCTGGCGCCGCACATCGCGGAGGAGCTGTGGCGCAAGCTGGGGCACACGGACTCCGTGGTGTACCAGGACTTCCCGGTCGCCGATCCGGCGTACGTCGTGGACGAGACGGTGACGTGCGTGGTGCAGGTCAAGGGCAAGGTGAAGGCGCGGCTGGAGATCTCCCCGTCGATCGCTGACGAGGAGCTGGAGAAGCTGGCGCTGGCCGACCCGGCCGTGGTCGCGGCGCTGGGCGGCGCGGGGATCCGCAAGGTGATCGTGCGGGCGCCGAAGCTGGTCAACATCGTTCCGGCGTAGTTCGTGGTTGTGGTTGTTGTGTAGGTGCTTTCCCCTACGGGCAGGTTGGGGGGTTCCGAAGGAACCCTCCGCCTGCCCGTTCCGTTTACGGTGGAGAGACCACGCGAGCCGAGTGGACCGACAAATGGAGAGGCGCTCATGGAGGCCCTTACCCTGATCCTGATCCTGACGTCGCTGCTCTTCGTGGCGTTCGTGGCGACGGGGGTGTACGTGAGCGTGAAGGCGGTCGGTGCGGCCAAGCGCGGCGTGGACCGCAAGATCACGCAGGCGCGCCGCACCGTCGAGGACACCACCCTGCGGGCGAAGAGCTTCGGGCAGGTGGGCGTCGCCGGTGAGCTGGCCCAGCTGAGGCTCTCTCTGCGTACGTCGATGAAGGCCACCCAGGAGGCGCTGAACGCGGGCGTCGCGGAGGACGCCTCCCTGTCGGAGTCGCTCGGGTTGTTCGAACGGCTGAGCGCGCACGGGCACGAACTGGACGACGACCTGAAGCGGCTGGAGCGCGAGCCGGACAGGGCGCGGGTCGCGGAGCGGCTGCCGGACCTGCGCGAGCGTACGGAGCGGGTGACGCATGCGGCGGACTCGCTGCGGTGGGCGGCGCGGGACCGGGCGCAGCAGTTCGCGAACGACGACCTCGCGTCGCTGAGCGCGCAGATCGAGGTCGAGTCGGGGGCGCTGCGGCACTGGGCCACGGGGCCGGGTGCGGATGCCTCCTGGCCGGCGGCGGACGCGAAGGGGAACGCTGAGGCGGACGGCAAGGTGGCCGGGGCGGCGGCGGACCGGGCGGACCGGGCGGACCGGGCGGAGGGGGCTGACGTGGGGCGCCGGGCGGCTGCCGGTCCCGAAGCGATCACGGCGCGTGACCCTCACCGGCAGACCACGTACCCGTGGCAGAAGACGGCCCGCCCGGAGGGCACGGTCTGACAATGCACGACAAGTTCCGGGGGCCGGCTGGATCTTTGAGCGGGCCCGGGCTGCCGCCGGGCGCCCCCGGCGGGTAACCTCCCGCTCATGTCCCGCCATGTCGCGATCGTCACCGATTCAACGGCCTACCTGCCGCAGCAGACGATGGAGCGGCACGGCATCACAGCGGTGCCGCTGACCGTCGTCATCGGTGATCAGGCCCTCGAGGAGGGCACCGAGATCTCCGCCCGCTCGCTGGCCCTGGCCCTGCAGAAACGCCGGTCCGTGACGACGTCGAGGCCGAGTCCCGAGGTCTTCGCGGCGGCCTACCGCGCGGCGGCGGAAGCCGGCGCGACCGGCATCGTGTCGCTGCACCTGTCCTCCGAGTTCTCCGGCACGTACGACGCCGCCGTGCTCGCCGCGCAGGGCGCCCCGGTGCCGGTGCGGGTGGTGGACACCGGAATGGTCGCGATGGCGCTGGGCTTCTGCGCGCTGTCGGCGGCCGAGGTGGTCGAGGCGGGAGGCACGGTGGACGAGGCGGTGGCCTCGGCGGAAAAGCGCGCGGCGAGCATGTCGGCGTACTTCTACGTGGACACGCTGGAGTATCTGCGCCGCGGCGGCCGCATCGGTGCGGCACAGGCGCTGCTGGGCTCCGCCCTCGCTGTGAAGCCGCTGCTGGAGCTGGACGGGGGCCGCATCGAGATGCTGGAGAAGGTACGTACTGCCTCCAAGGCGATCGCACGGCTGGAGGAGATCGTCGCCGAGCGGGCGGGCACGCGCCCCGTGGACATCGCGGTGCACCACCTGGCGGCTCCCGAGCGGGCCGAACGGCTGGCGGAGCGGCTGCGCGTCCGGGTCACCGGGCTGGCGGAGCTGCATGTCAGTGAGGTGGGGGCGGTGATCGGCGCGCATACGGGGCCGGGGCTGCTGGGCGTTGTGGTCGCGCCTCACTGACACTGCGGACGCCCTCGTTGTGGTGACGGAGATATCCACAACGGGCTGCTTTTCCACGGGAATTGACCGTGATCAGCGGGAACAGGCGGATGTGCCTACCGTCTCGTGACATGGCTCTCCGATCACACTCACGCCCACGCCCACAAGCACGCTCACTCTCACGTTCCGCGACCAGTGGACCGGGCCGTACCCCGGCCTCCGAGGCCCGGTCGGCTGATGTCCGGGCCCGCCATGGGCACGGCCGAAAGGGACGCCGCCTGCGCCGCGCGCTTCACGACTCCGCCGCGTCCGCGGCCTTACGCCGCCGCGCGGAGGCACTCTTCGAGCCCCCGCCACGCAGCACCATCCCGCCGACCACGGCCGCCCCTGCGACTGCGGCTCCGCTCCCGGCCCCGGCTTCGCCTCCCGCTCTGGCTCGGGCTGCGGCTGCGGCCTCGGCTTCGGCTCCGGCTCGGGCTGCGGCTGCGGCCTCGGCTTCGGCTCCGGCTCGGGCTGCGGCCGCGGCCTCGGCTTCGGCTTCGCTTCCGGCATCGGTTCCGGCTTCGGCTTCGCCTCCCGCTCCCGCTCTGGCTGCGGCCTCGGGTTCGCCTCCGGCGCCGGCTTCGTTCCCGGACTCGCCTCCGGCCCCGGCCTCGGTCTCGGCTTCGCCTTCGGCTCGCGCTTCGGCTGAGGCTTCGCCTCCGGTGCCGACCCCGGCTTCGCTCCCGGCCTCGGCTCCGGCTTCGCCTTCGCCTCCGGCTCTGGCTCGGGCTGCGGCCGCGGCCTCGGCTTCGCTCCCGGCCTCGGTTCCGGCTCCGCTCCTGGGCTCGCCTCCGACCCCGGTCTCGGCTTCGCCTTCGGGGCTGGCTCCGGCTTCGCCTCCGGTGCCCGCCCCCGCTTTACTCCCGGCCTCGGCTTCGCCTCCGGCTCGGGCTGTGGCCTCGGGTGCGCCTCCAACACCGGCTTCGGTCTCGGACTCGGCTTTGGCATCGGCGGGTGCTCCTGCGGGGGCAGGGCGTCCGCAGGCGGCGTCGGCTGTGGGGGCTGGGGCCTCCTGGGTAGCGGTGGTGGGTCCGGAGGCCGGGCCGGAGGTGTCGGTGCGGGGGCCGGTAGTGGACGGTGCTGAGGGCGGCGTAGCGGGCCGTGGTGGTGGTTGGGGGCGGCTGCGGGCGGCCGTGCGGGAGCGGTTGCCGGTCTGGGTGCAGTCGCGGTGCGGGCTTGAACCCAAGACGCTGGCCGCGCTGGCCGTGGTCCTTGCCGTGGCCGCCGCGTTCGCCGCTCAGCACTTCTGGGCCGGGCGGCCACAGCCCGTACAGCCTCCGCAGGTTGTCGGCGAGGAGCTGACCGAAACGCCGCCGGAACCGTCACCGGGGCCGCCTCCGACGGCAGTCGGCGGTGAGCCCGCCGGCCAGGGGCGCATCGTCGTCGACGTGAGCGGCAAGGTACGCCAGCCCGGCATCCACCGGCTGCCGGCGGGCTCGCGGGTCGCCGACGCGCTGCGGGCCGCGGGTGGCGTCAAGGCGGACGCGGACACCGCCGGGCTCAACCGGGCGCGCCTGCTCATGGACGGCGAGCAGGTGGTCGTGGGGGTTCCCGCGCCATCCGGGACCGCCGGAACGGCTGCCGCCGGCGGCAGCGGTGCCGCGGCGGCGGCCGGTGGGCCCGCGGGCCCGGTCGGCCTGAACGCCGCCACCGCCGAGCAGTTGGAGACGCTGCCCGGCGTCGGTCCCGTACTGGCACAGCACATCATCGACTACCGGACCGCGCACGGCGGGTTCCGCTCGGTCGACGAACTCCGCGAGGTCAAGGGGATCGGCGACCGCCGGTTCGCGGATCTACAGCCCCTCGTACGGCCATGACGCGCCCGGCGGTTCACATCGCGTCCGGACATCGGCTGGGCGCCTCCGACCCCTGGCAGGAGGGGGCCGCGGACCTGCGCCTCGTGCCGCCCGCGCTGGCGGCGTGGGTCGCGGCCGCGGTGGCGGTGGGCACCTCGGGCCGCTGGGCGGCCGGGTTCGCGGTGGTGTGCGTGGGCGTGGCGGCCGGGCTGCTGCTGGTCAGGGCGTTGCGGGAGGGGCGGAGGCCTGGGGTCCGGCGCGGACTGAGCGCCACGGCCGTCGCCGCCGCGTTGCTGTGCGCGGCGGCGGGCGCCACCTCGGCCGGGCTGCACGCGGCCGATCTGCACCGCGGCCCCGTGCCGGGCCTGGCGCGCCAGTACGCGCAGGTCACAGCCGAGCTGACGGTCACCTCGGACGCCCGCGCCACCCGGTCGGCGGTGCGCGGTGACCATACGCTGCCGAGGTCGCTCGTGCTCAACGCCGACATCACACGCGTCACACCGGTCGCCCGCGACACCGGGCCCGTCCGGGCGTCGACCCACGTCCGTACGCCGGTCCTGGTGATCGCACCGGCCCGTGGGCCGGCGGTGTCCCGGTGGCAGCGGCTGCTGCCGTCCACCGGGCTGCGGCTCACGGCGCGACTCGCACCGCCGGCGCACGGCGGTGGCGGTGAACGCGTCGCCGCAGTGGTACGGGTGCCGGACGGTGAACCCCCGGAAACCGTCCGCGCCCCGACTGCCGTGCAGCGCACGGCCGGTGGTCTCAGGGCCGGCCTGCGCGAGGCGACCGACGGGCTCCCACCGGACGCGCGCGCACTGTTGCCGGGGCTGGTCGTCGGCGACACCTCAAGGGTGCCGCCCGAACTGCAGGAGGCCTTCGAGGCCACCGACCTCACGCACCTTCTTGCCGTATCCGGGAGCAACCTCACCATCATCCTGATCCTGCTGATCGGGCCACCAGGCACGGCGCTGCGCGCGGAACGGGGAGGGCTCGCCCCGCGTCTCGGCATCTCCCTGCGGGCGACGGCGCTGCTAGGCGGTGCGCTCACGCTCGCCTTCGTCGTTGTGTGCCGACCGGAGCCGAGTGTGCTGCGGGCCGCGGCCTGCGGGCTCATCACGCTGCTCGCCATCGGCACGGGCCGCCGCAGGCAGCTCATTCCCGCCCTGGCCGCCGCCGTCCTGCTGCTGGTCCTGTACGACCCGTGGCTGGCCCGCAGTTACGGCTTCCTGCTCTCCGTACTGGCCACCGGCGCCCTCCTCACCATCGGGCCGCGCTGGAGCGCCGCGCTGCGGCGGCGCGGTGTGCCGCCGAGGCTCGCGGAGGTGCTGGCCGCGGCGGCCGCCGCCCAGGCGGTGTGCGCGCCCGTTGTCGCGATGATGGCGGCCAGGGTGAGCCTGGTGGCGATCCCCTGCAACCTGCTCGCCGAGTTCGCGGTGGCTCCCGCGACCGTGCTCGGGTTCGCGGCCCTGGCCGCGGCTCCGGTGGCGATGCCCGTCGCCGAGCTGCTGGCCCGGTGCGCGGGTTGGCCGGCCGGATGGATCGCCTCCGTTGCCCGCACCGGGGCCGCGCTGCCCGGCGCGGAGATCGACTGGCCGGGCGGGTGGCGTGGCGGACTGTTGCTGGCGGGCGTGACAGCGGTGGCCGTGTGCGCCGCCCGCCCGCTGCTGCGCCACCCGTGGCTGAGCGCCGCCTGCGCGCTGCTCCTGGTGCTCGCGATCCTGCGGCCGGCGCCGCTCACCCGGATGGTCACCGGATGGCCGCCGCCGGGCTGGAAGTTCGCCATGTGTGACATCGGCCAGGGAGACGCGTCCGTCCTCGCCGCGGGCGAGGGGACGGCCGTTGTCGTGGACGCGGGGCCGGACCCGCAGCGCGTCGACCGCTGCCTGCGCGCGCTCGGCGTCACCCGCGTGCCGCTCGTCCTGCTCACCCACTTCCACGCCGACCACGTGGCGGGTCTGCCGGGTGTGCTGCGTGGCCGGGCAGTGGGCGAGATCCGGACGACGACGCTTCAGGAGCCCCTGGAGCAGAGCGTGTTCGTACGCAGGACCGCGGCTGCCGCGCGCGTGCCGTTACTGGAGACGGCACCGGGGGAGCACCGCCGGATCGGGCCGCTCTCCTGGCGGGCCCTGTGGCCGCCACCGCCACCGCCACCGTCCACGGTCCCCGAAGGGCCGAACGACGCCAGCGTCACGCTCCTCGTCCGTTCCGGTGCCCTGACCCTGTTGCTCCTGGGCGACCTCGAACCCCCCGCCCAGCAAGCGCTGCTGAGGGCCCATCCGATACTTCCGCCCGTGGACGTCCTGAAGGTCGCCCACCATGGATCGGCCTACCAGGACCCCGCCCTGCTCGCCCGCGCCCGCCCCCGGCTGGCCCTGGTCAGTTGTGGCCGGGACAACCCGTACGGCCACCCTTCGCCCCGTACGCTCACCGCACTCCGCACGGGCGGGGCCACGGTGCTGCGCACGGACACGGACGGGGCGATCGCGGTGACGGGGTCGGGACCCGGTCTGCGCGCGGTGCCGGCGGGGCGGGACGCCGTATGAGGCAGACGGACTGGGCGTGGCCTGGACCCGGCGCACACCCGGCCTAGACGAGCCAGGCGCCGTCCCGCATCAGATCGCGCTCGGCCAGTTCGTTCTCCTCGCGCCACGCCTTCACGGTTCGCGGGGTGATGCGGAGATACACCCAGGGCTTCCGGTCGCGCGGGTCCCAGCCCAGCTTCGCCGTGAAGGCGTCGGCCGACTCCGTCGCCAGCTCCGTGCCCTCCACCGGCTCGGCGGCTCCCTCGATGAGCACTACGTCCCTGGTGTGGCCGAGGGAGACCCGTGCCTCGCCGGCCGGCGTCAGGTTCCGTGCCGTGGGGTTGGTCCGCCGGGTGCACACCAGGAGCGTGTCGCTGTCCCAGACGAACGACAGCGGGACCAGGCACGGCTCACCGTCGGGCGATGCCGTGGCGACCCAGAGGTCGTCGTCCTTCGCCAGCCGGTCGAGTACGTCCTGCTTGCGCTGCTCACGGGTGCGCGCCGGTTCCGTGGTCGTCATGTCCGCACGCTATCGACGGCTCACCCCCGCGGGCCTCGGGCAACCGGCCTAGGACCCACCCAGGACGGGCCTAGGACCGGCATAGGACCGGCCTAGGACCGCGGTGGTCACGGCCGTTCGAGCCAGCCCTCGTACTCGCCGGCCAGCGCGTGCAGCGCGTCGGCGTCGAGCCGTCGGTTCGGGTCCTCGACCACGACCAGCCACTGCGCGTCCTCGGCGTCGTCCTCGCCGGACAGCGCGTCCCGTACGAGCTGTGGCTCGTCCACGGCTCCGAAGCGCTCGCAGACTTCCACGGCCACCTCCTCGGCGGCGTCCCGGTCGGGCAGTACGAGTACGTGTCTCACATCGCTCACCTGCCCATTCTCCAACACGGACGGCGCTGTCAGTGGCTCATGGGATGCTGGACCACGATGGCCACCAGGAAGAATTCGACCGACGATCCGCTCGCCCCCCTCACCCTCGCCGTGGGGCAGGAGGACCTGCTGCTCGACCGCGCCGTGCAGCAGGTGGTGGCGGCCGCCCGCGCCGCCGACGCCGACACCGACGTACGCGACCTCACGCCCGACCAGTTGCAGCCCGGCACCCTCGCCGAGCTGACCAGTCCTTCGCTCTTCGCCGAGCGCAAAGTCGTCGTCGTGCGCAGCGCGCACGACCTCTCCGCCGACACGATCAAGGACGTGAAGGCCTACCTCGAAGCCCCGGCCGAGGAGATCACTCTCGTACTGCTCCATGCGGGTGGTGCCAAGGGCAAGGGGCTGCTCGACGCGGCGCGCAAGGCCGGGGCCCGCGAGGTCGCCTGTCCCAAGACCACCAAGCCCGCCGAGCGCCTGTCGTTCGTACGGTCGGAATTCCGGGCGCTGGGGCGCTCCGCCACACCCGAGGCGTGCCAGGCCCTCGTCGACTCCATCGGCAGTGACCTGCGCGAGCTGGCCAGTGCCGTGGCCCAGCTCGTCGCCGACGTCGAGGGGACCATCGACGAGGCGGTCGTAGGGCGGTACTACACGGGCCGCGCCGAGGCCTCCAGCTTCACGGTCGCCGACCGCGCCGTGGAGGGCCGGGCGGCCGAGGCCCTGGAGGCCCTGCGCTGGTCGCTGTCGACCGGCGTCGCTCCTGTCCTGATCACCAGCGCCCTGGCCCAGGGGGTCCGGGCCATCGGCAAGCTGTCCTCAGCCCGCGGCGGCCGCCCCGCCGACCTCGCCCGCGAGCTCGGCATGCCCCCGTGGAAGATCGACCGCGTACGGCAGCAGATGCGCGGCTGGACACCGGACGGTGTGGCGCTCGCGCTGCGGGCCGTCGCCGAGGCCGACGCCGGCGTCAAGGGCGGCGGCGACGACCCGGAGTACGCGCTGGAGAAGGCGGTCGTCACCGTCGCCCGCGCCGCCCGCCACCGGTAGCCCCCAAGCCGCGCGTGACAGGAACGACGAAGGCCCCGGCCGCCGTCCTGGGGAGGACGGGCGGCCGGGGCCTTCGCGTGAAGCCCTGAAGCCTGTCAAAGCTTTGCTGCGCCGCACCCGCGTGGCGAACGCAGGCCGCGTGCGGCGCGGAGGTGCCGGATCAGGAGCGGAAGAGAGGGCCCGCTGAGTCCCTACCGGCGGTCAAGCAGGTCAATCAAGTGAGCAGGTGAGTGCTCAGCCCTGGAGGGAGGCAACCTTGTGCGCCAGCGCCGACTTCTTGTTGGCGGCGGCGTTCTTGTGGATGACTCCCTTGGAGACTGCCTTGTCGAGCTTGCGGGAAGCCTCGCGGACGGCCACGGTGGCCTTCTCGAGGTCACCAGCGGTGACAGCCTCACGGGCCTTGCGGATCGACGTCTTGAGCGAGGACTTGACGGCCTTGTTGCGCAGGCGCGCCTTCTCGTTCGTCTTGTTCCGCTTGATCTGGGACTTGATGTTCGCCACGAAAGAGCCTCTACAGGTTCGTTGGATCTTCGATTCGTGTCCCGCCGGCCGGAGACCTGCTCCGAGGGTTGTGAGACACAGCTGCTCAGCGTACCAGCGGCCCGCCGCACGGCCCAAACCGAGGCCCGCCCGCCGTCCGTGGGACCATGGAAGCTACGTATCGATCCAACATCGCCCCGAGACGAGACCCTGCGTGCCCGCGACTCCTACCAACGTGCCCGAGCCGAGCCGTACCGACCCGGCGCTGATCCGCAACTTCTGCATCATCGCGCACATCGACCACGGCAAGTCCACGCTCGCCGACCGGATGCTCCAGCTGACCGGTGTGGTCGACCAGCGGCAGATGCGTGCTCAGTATCTCGACCGTATGGACATCGAGCGCGAGCGCGGTATCACGATCAAGTCCCAGGCGGTACGGCTGCCCTGGGCGCCCAACGAGGGCCCGGACGTGGGAAACACCCACATCCTGAACATGATCGACACGCCTGGCCACGTGGACTTCACATACGAGGTGTCGCGGTCGCTCGCCGCGTGCGAGGGCACGGTGCTCCTCGTCGACGCCGCCCAGGGCATCGAGGCGCAGACCCTCGCCAACCTCTACCTGGCGATGGAGAACAACCTCACGATCGTTCCCGTACTGAACAAGATCGACCTGCCGGCCGCCCAGCCGGAGAAGTTCTCCGAGGAGCTGGCCAACCTCATCGGCTGCCAGCCCGAGGACGTACTCAAGGTCTCGGCGAAGACCGGCCTCGGCGTGGACGCGCTCCTCGACCGCGTCGTACGCGACATCCCGCACCCGGTCGGCGACGCCGACGCGCCCGCCCGCGCCATGATCTTCGACTCGGTCTACGACTCGTACCGCGGCGTCGTCACCTATGTACGTGTCATCGACGGCGGGCTCAACAAGCGCGAGCGCATCCGGATGATGTCCACCAACGCGACCCACGAGCTGCTGGAGATCGGCGTCTCCTCTCCCGAGATGACGCCGTCCGACGGCATCGGCGTCGGCGAGGTCGGCTACATCATCACGGGCGTGAAGGACGTCCGTCAGTCCAAGGTCGGTGACACGATCACCTCCCTGCACAAGGGCGCCACCGAGGCCCTGGGCGGCTACAAGGACCCGAAGCCGATGGTCTTCTCGGGTCTGTATCCGCTGGACGGCTCCGAGTACCCCGACCTGCGCGAGGCCCTCGACAAGCTCCAGCTCAACGACGCCGCCCTGGTGTACGAGCCGGAGACCTCCGCGGCGCTCGGCTTCGGCTTCCGCGTCGGCTTCCTCGGCCTGCTGCACCTCGACGTGATCCGCGAGCGCCTGGAGCGCGAGTTCGGGCTCGACCTGATCGCCACCGCGCCCAACGTGGTCTACCGGGTCGTCATGGAGGACGGCAAGGAGCACACGGTCACCAACCCGAGCGAGTTCCCCGAGGGCAAGATCTCGGACGTGTACGAGCCGGTCGTACGGGCCACGATCCTCGCCCCCAGCGAGTTCATCGGCGCGATCATGGAGCTCTGCCAGACCCGCCGCGGCACGCTGCTGGGCATGGACTACCTCTCCGAGGACCGCGTCGAGATCCGCTACACCCTCCCGCTCGCGGAGATCGTCTTCGACTTCTTCGACCAGCTGAAGTCCAAGACGCGCGGTTACGCCTCCCTCGACTACGAGCCCACCGGCGAGCAGTCCGCGTCGCTCGTCAAGGTCGACATCCTGCTCCACGGCGACCGGGTCGACGCCTTCTCGGCCGTCACGCACAAGGACGCGGCGTACGCGTACGGCGTGCGGCTCGTCGCCAAGCTGCGCGAGCTCATCCCGCGCCAGGCCTTCGAGATCCCGATCCAGGCGGCCATCGGCTCCCGCGTCATCGCGCGCGAGACCATCCGCGCCATCCGCAAGGACGTCCTCGCCAAGTGTTACGGCGGTGACATCTCCCGTAAGCGGAAGCTGCTGGAGAAGCAGAAGGAAGGCAAGAAGCGGATGAAGATGGTCGGCAGCGTGGAAGTGCCGCAGGAGGCCTTCATCGCGGTGCTGTCCAGCGACGACTCCGGCGGCAAGAAGAAGTAGCCACGACACGCCGCAGCGCGGAAAAAGCTTGCGAAGGCGCCCTCCGTACTCACGGACGGGCGCTTTCGCATGTGAGGAAACTGTGGTGGAGGGCGCTTCCGTTCCGTTATGAAGCCGCGCGCCGCAGCCTCTTACGCCCCGGCCCCTCGCGCTTTACTCTGATCACCACTCGAAGGTTACTCGCCAGTTAAATACCAGCCAGTCGTGCAGCAGCCGCAGGCCCGGAGGACGTCGTGAGCGACACACAGACCTTGATCGAGAACCGGCCGCCGTCGGTGGCGGCACTCTTCATTGAGCGCGTGGCCGCCACGCCCGATGCGGAGGCCTACCGGTACCCCGTACCGGCCGCCTCCGGGCAGGGCGCCGACGCCTGGAAGTCGCTGAGCTGGGGACAGGCGGCCCAGCGCGTGTACGCCATCGCGGCCGGCCTGATCGACCTCGGTGTACAGCCGGAGGAGCGCGTCGCGCTCGCGTCCAACACGCGTGTCGAGTGGATCCTCGCGGACCTCGGCGTGATGTGCGCCGGCGCCGCCACAACGACGGTCTACCCCTCGACCAACGCCGAGGAGTCGGCGTACATCCTGGCCGACTCCGAGAGCCGGGTGCTGATCGCGGAGGACGCGTCGCAGCTCGCCAAGGCGCGCGAGCGGCGCGCCGACCTGCCGAACCTCGCTCACGTCGTCGTCATCGACGCCACGGGTGTCGAGCCGGCCGAGGACGACCCCGAGGGCTGGGTGCTCACGCTCGCCGACCTCGAAGCACGCGGCGCGGCGTACCTGGACAAGCACCCGCAAGCCGTGACCGAGCGGGTGGAGGCCATCACCGCCGACCAGCTCGCGACGCTCATTTACACCTCGGGCACCACCGGGCGCCCCAAGGGCGTACGGCTGCCGCACGACTGCTGGTCGTACATGGCGAAGGCCACGGTGGCGACCGGTCTGATCAGCGCGACGGACGTGCAGTACCTCTGGCTGCCGCTCGCGCACGTCTTCGGCAAGGTGCTGACCTCCGGGCAGATCGAGGCCGGGCACGTCACCGCCGTGGACGGCCGGGTCGACAAGATCATCGAGAACCTGCCGGTGGTCCAGCCGACCTACATGGCCGCCGTGCCCCGCATCTTCGAGAAGGTCTACAACGGCGTCGCGGCCAAGGCGCGGGCCGGCGGCGGCGCGAAGTACAAGATCTTCCAGTGGGCCGCCGAGGTAGCCCGCGAGTACGCCAAGGTCACACAGGACAACTACCGCCGCACCGGCAACGCCTCCGCGCCCTTCGCGCTGACCGCCAAGCACAAGGTCGCCGACAAGCTCGTGTACGCGAAGATCCGCGAGGCGTTCGGCGGCCGGCTGCGTGCCTGCGTCTCCGGCTCGGCGGCGCTCGCCCCCGACATCGGCTTCTTCTTCTCCGGCGCCGGCATCCACATCCTGGAGGGGTACGGGCTCACCGAGTCCAGCGCCGCCTCCTTCGTGAACCCCGGCGAGGCGTACCGCACCGGCACGGTCGGCAAGCCGCTCCCCGGCACCGAGGTGCGCATCGCGGACGACGGCGAGATCCTGCTGCGCGGCCCCGGCATCATGCAGGGCTACCACGGGCTGCCCGAGAAGACCGCCGAAGTGCTGGAGCCGGACGGCTGGTTGCACACCGGCGACATCGGTGAGCTGTCGGTGGACGGCTACCTGCGCATCACGGACCGCAAGAAGGACCTGATCAAGACGTCGGGCGGCAAGTACATCGCACCGGCCGAGGTCGAGGGCCAGTTCAAGGCCGTGTGCCCGTTCGTCTCCAACATCCTGGTGCACGGCGCGGACCGTAACTTCTGCACCGCGCTGATCGCGCTCGACGAGCCGACGATCCTCGGCTGGGCCAAGGACAACGGGCTTGAGGGCAAGTCGTACGCCGAGGTCGTCGCGTCCAAGAAGACAGAGGAACTCATCGAGGGCTATGTGAAGCGGCTCAACGAGGGGCTGCAGCGCTGGCAGACGATCAAGAAGTTCCGGCTGCTGCCACGCGACCTGGACATCGAGCACGGTGAGCTGACGCCGAGCCTCAAGCTCAAGCGGCCCGTCGTCGAGCGCGAGTACAAGCACCTCATCGAGGAGATGTACGCGGGATCACGCGAGGCGTAGGAAGCGAGTTCGCGGGCGGGGCCTGAACCGGCTCCGCCCGCACGGCACTTCAGGCACTCCAGGCATCTCTGCCACCACCGGGCACTCCAGGACTCGTTACGACCACTTCGGTGACTCCGCGCTTATGGGCGGCCTCCGTCTGTCACTCTGTTCCATGTCGCCGGCGGCGTAAGCAGAGACGGACGGGGAGCCGCACCATGGGGTCCATTCCGAGGCAGCGGAAGGCTACTTTCCGCTCAACTCACCTGCCGGGCGTGCTGCCTGACCCGCACTCGGCCGCGTGGACCAGCCTGCCCGGAAACCCTCTCGCGCCGGCCGCCGCACGGCGCTTCGTCCGGGCTGCGCTCGCCGAATGGACCGGGCTCGGGCTGCCGGGCGCCGACGGCTTCACCGACCGGGTCGCGGACGACGCCGTAATCCTGGTCAACGAACTGGTGACCAACGCGGTCGTCCACGCGGGCACCAACGTCGAGCTGGTGTGCCACCTGGAGGAGGCCACGGAGGACGACCCGGCCGCCCTCGTCGTCGAGGTCTCCGACCACCACCCCGCCCGCGTCGTACGCAACGAACCCGGCGGATCGGCCGCGGTCGGCGGCCACGAGTTCGGGCGCGGCCTGCACCTCGTCGCCGCCCTCTCCGCGTGCTGGGGCGTCACCTACCGCACCGGCCTCAAGACCGTCTGGGCCCGGATCGCGGTCGAAGGCGTACTGCCGGCCGTGTCCCCGGGGCCGGCCGCCGACGCCGAGCAGGCGCTGCAGCGCGGGCTGCGCGCCGCCGAGATCCTCGCGCCCGTGCCCCGGCGGAGCGCGCGCGAGTACGACAGCGACTGGATCAACCGGGGCGCGCTGTCCTTCCTCGCCGAGGCGTCGGACCTGCTGACGGGCCAGTTCGACGAGGACATGATCGCGGCGCTCGCCGCGCAGTTGCTGGTGCCGAGGCTGGCGGACTGGTGCGCGGTGTGGCTGGAGGAGGAAGGTGCGGCGCCGCGCCTCGCCCGCGTCTGGCACCAGCGCGAGTCCAGCGTCGAGGAACTGGGCAGGCACCTGGAGAAGGAGCCGCCGCCCACACTGCCGGAGTCCGCGCGCGGCGGCCCCGTGCCGGTGCGGTGGCCGGGCGTGGCGGGTCCCGAGGGGGCTGACGGCCTCGACGGTACGGACTCTGCCGAGGGCATCAGCGACATGGGCGGTATGGGTGGCATCGACGGTACCGACGCCCCTCACGTCACCGCTGGCCCTGACGTCACTGATGGCACTGACCGCACCGAAGGTACCGACGGCACCGATAGCGCCGCCGGCCCCGACGGCAGCGAAGGCCCCGACGGCACCGGCAGCCCCGACGGCGCCGACCGCACCGCCGGTGCCGCGGTCGCCTACCGGCTGATCGCGGGCGGGCGCGGGCTCGGGACGCTGATGCTGGGGCGGGCGGCGCTGACGCGGTTCCCCGACGAAGTCACCGGCCTGGTCGAGGACTTCGTACGCCGCGTCGCGCTGGCCGTAGCCGCCGCCCGCCAGTACACCCGGCAGGCAAACATCAGCCACGTCCTCCAGCGGGCTCTGCTGCCGGGCCAGATGGCCGAGATCCCGGGCGTCGCGAAGGCCCTCGTGTACGAACCGCGCGGGCAGGGCGTCGCGGGCGGCGACTTCTACGACGTCTTCCCCGGCGCGCCCGGCAGCTGGTCCTTCTCGCTCGGTGACGTCCAGGGCAACGGACCCGAGGCGGCGGTCGTCACCGGTCTCGTCCGGCCGTGGCTGCGGCTGCTCGCGCGCGAGGGCCGGGCGGTCGGCGAGGTCCTGGGCCGGCTCAACGGGCTGCTGCTCGACGACGCGGTGGAAGCGGCGGAGGCGACGGCCAGGATGGCGGTGGTGTCGGCGGGGGCTTCGGGAGCGCCTGGCGCTCCGGTGGGCCCGCTCGCCCTGCGGGACGCGGCGCCGCAGCCCCGCTTCCTCTCGCTCCTGTACGGCGAACTCGTGCCGCTCCCGCCCGAGGAGGGCGGCGGGGTGCGCTGCACGCTCGCCTGCGCGGGCCATCCGCTGCCTCTCCTCCTGCGGCCCGACGGCAGCGTACGTCCGGCCGCCGGCTCCCAGATGCTGCTGGGCGTCCTCGACGACGTGACGTACGAGAGCGAGACCTTCGTCCTCCAGGCGGGCGACACCCTGCTGTGCGTCACGGACGGCGTGACCGAGCGGCGCTCGGGGCGGCGCATGTTCGACGACGCCGACGGGCTCACGGCGGCGCTCGGGCGGTGCGTGGGGCTGAGCGCGCAGGGGGTCGCCGAACGGATCATGCGCGAGGTGCACGACTTCTCGCCGACGCCCCCCGACGACGACCTGGCGCTGCTTGTCCTCCAGGCGATCTGAGCGATCCGACCGGAGCTGTGACAATAGGTCTATGCCTTCAGTACTGCCCGACGGTGAGCCCATGCCCCACGACGGGGCGCTGCCCGCGCATGCCCTGGCCGGCGCGGCGGAGCGGCCGCTCGGCTTCTACCTGCACGTTCCGTACTGCGCGACGCGCTGCGGCTACTGCGACTTCAACACCTACACGGCGACCGAGCTGCGCGGCTCGGGCGGTGCGCTGGCCTCGCGCGACAACTACGCGGACACGCTCATGGAGGAGATCCGCCTGGCCCGCAAGGTCCTCGGCGACGACCCCCGCCCGGTACGGACGGTCTTCGTGGGCGGCGGTACGCCGACGCTGCTGGCGGCGGCTGATCTCGTACGGATGCTGGGGGCGATCCGGGACGAGTTCGGGATCGCGGACGACGCGGAGGTCACGACCGAGGCGAATCCGGAGTCGGTGAATCCGGCGTATTTGGAGGAGCTGCGGGCCGGGGGATTCAACCGGGTGTCGTTCGGGATGCAGAGCGCGAAGCAGCACGTGCTGAAGATCCTGGACCGTACGCACACGCCCGGGCGGCCGGAGGCGTGCGTCGCGGAGGCGCGGGCGGCGGGCTTCGAGCACGTAAACCTCGACTTGATCTACGGCACGCCGGGGGAGTCCGACGCGGACTGGCAGGCGTCGCTGGACGCGGCGATCGGGGCCGGCCCCGACCACGTGAGCGCCTATGCCCTGATCGTGGAGGAGGGGACGCAACTGGCGCGGCGGATCCGGCGGGGCGAGGTGCCGATGACGGACGACGACGTGCACGCCGACCGGTACCTGATGACGGAGTCCGCGCTGTCGGCGGCGGGTTTCGAGTGGTACGAGGTGTCGAACTGGGCGACTTCGGACGCGGCGCGGTGCCTGCACAACGAGCTGTACTGGCGCGGGGCGGACTGGTGGGGCGCGGGTCCCGGTGCCCACAGCCACGTGGGCGGGGTCCGGTGGTGGAACGTCAAGCATCCGGGTGCGTACGCGCAGGCGCTGGGGGACGGGCGCTCGCCCGGGGCCGGGCGCGAGGTGCTCCCGGCGGAGGACCGGCGCGTGGAGCGCATCCTGCTGGAGCTGCGGCTCGCGGACGGCTGCCCGCTGTCGCTGCTGGCCCCCGCGGGCCGGGCGGCGGCGGAGCGTGCGCTGGCGGACGGTCTGCTGGCGGGCGAGCCGTTCGCCGCCGGGCGGGCGGTTCTGACGCTGCGGGGGCGGCTGCTGGCGGACGCGGTGGTCCGGGACCTGGTGGATTGATCACTCGGGCAGGTGAATGGCAGCGGAAAGAGGACGCGGTCCCTAACCTGGTTCGTAGGCTGCCGCTAAAAGTACGCGGCGGATGTGGAGGCCACGGAGATGACCGCTGTGGACGAGTACGGGATGGCTAAGTTCTTCGAGGAGTTCGAGCCTCCGGAGGGCGCCAAAGCCGAGCTTCTCCGGGGGGAAATCGTGATGATGGCAAGCCCTGATCTGGTGCACAACTTGATCGTTGCGGATGTGCAGGACCAGATCCCGCGCACGCGGTGGTCCCGCCTCCAGACACAGGACGTCGACATCCTCGGCGAGGCCAGCGAGCCGGTACCGGATCTGGTGGTCCTGCCGCGCGACGCCGTCCCTGACGCGGGCCGACTGCTGCCGTGCCGGTTGGTCACGATGGTTTGCGAGGTCGTCTCCAAGACCAGTGTTGCCCGCGACTACGACGTCAAGCGGTCGATCTATGCCGCCGGCAAGGTGCCCGCCTACCTCATCGTCGACCCGATCATGGGGCAGTGCGTCCTGCTGACCAGGCCTGTGGGGGAGGGGGAGGGCGCCGACTACCAGGTGCAGCAGGTGACGAAGTTCGGCGAGCCGGTGCCGTTGGACGTGCTGGGACTTGAACTGGACACCAGCGAGTTCGGCACCTTCCCCGGTGTCAGGCCTCACCGCTGGCCGTAACGAAGTCGATCAGCTCCTCCACCCGCCCCAGCAGCGCCGGCTCCAGGTCCTTGTACGAGCGGACCGATCCCAGGATCGTTTGCCACGCCGCGCCCGTGTTCTCCGGCCAGCCGAGCGCCCGGCACACGCCCGTCTTCCAGTCCTGGCCATGCGGCACCCTCGGCCAGGCGCGGATACCCACCGCGGACGGCTTCACCGCTTCCCATACGTCGATGTACGGGTGGCCGACGACCAGCACGCTCGCGTCCGTGACCTGTGCGGCGATGCGGGACTCCTTCGAGCCCGGGACCAGGTGGTCGACCAGGACGCCCAGGCGCGCGTCCGGGGCCGGGGCGAAGTCCGCGACGATCGACGGGAGGTCGTCGATGCCCTCCAGGTATTCGACGACCACGCCCTCGATACGGAGGTCGTCGCCCCACACCCGCTCGACCAGTTCCGCGTCGTGGCGCCCCTCGACGTAAATCCGCCCGGCCCGCGCGACCCGCGCCCGCGCCCCCGGCACGGCCACCGAGCCCGACGCCGTACGGGCGGGACGCGGCGCCGGGGCGGAAGACGGCCGTACGAGCGTGACGACGCGGCCCTCCAGGAGGAAGCCGCGCGGCTCCATCGGGAACACCCGCTGCTTGCCGAAGCGGTCCTCCAGGGTCACGACCGGCCCCTGCGCCGTCTTCTCGCACCGGATCACCGCACCGCAGAAACCGGTGGTGACCTCCTCCACGACCAGATCGGTCTCGGCGGGAACTTCGGGAACGGGGGCGGTCTTCTTCCAGGGCGGGGTGAGATCGGGCCCGTACTGTCGGCTGCGCATTCGGCTGACGATAGTCCGGTGCGCCGCGTCACACGACGCTTCGTCACACGACGCTTCGTCACACGACGCTCCGTCGCACGGCGCTACTCAAGCGAGCCTTCTCACACGTCGAACCGCGCCGCCAGAGCGTCCCGCTGCGCCCGGACGTACGCTGCGTCCACCACCGCCCCGTGCCCCGGCACGTACGCCGCGTTCTCGCCGCCCAGCGCCAGCAGCCGGTCCAGGGCCGCCGGCCAGCCGGACGGGTGGGCGTCCGGGCCGGCCTGGGGGGTGCCCGACTCCTCCACCAGGTCGCCGCAGAAGACGACCTCGGGGCTGCCCGGCACCAGCACCGCCAGGTCGTGGCCACTGTGGCCGGGGCCGACGTTCGCGAGCAGCACCTGGCGGCCGCCGCCCAGGTCCAGCGTCCACTCGCCGCACACCAGGTGGTGCGGCGCGACCAGCACGTCCGCCGCCTCCTCCGCCGCGCCCCGCTCCACCCCGTGCCGCACCGCGTCGTCCCGCAGCGCGTCGCGGTCCCGCCGCAGCACGGTGTCGATGCCGACCGCCCCGTAGACCTCGGTGCCCGCGAACGCCGCCGTACCCATCACGTGATCGAAATGGGGGTGGGTGAGGGCGATGTGCGTCACTCTCCGGCCGGGGCCGAGGAGGCGCTGCGCCTGCGTCCGCAGCTCCGCTCCCTCGCGCAGCGTCGCCCCCGTGTCGATCATCAGCGCCCTGCCGTCGCCCCCCGCCACCAGGCCCACCGTCGCGTCCCAGACCGGCATACGACGCCGCCCCACCCCCGGTGCGAGCCGCTCCCAGCCTGCCTCTTCCCAACTGACGTTCATACCGCGACGCTAGTCCCATCCGCCGCGCTCCCGCCCGCTGAACAGGGCCGTCGCGCGGCGACTGGTGCGACAACGTGACCGGCCGCCCTTGCTAGTGGCGTACCCGCCCGCCGTACACTGGGCCGGGGACTGCTGGCACTCCCCCGCGGTGAGTGCCAGGGCGAGTGCCGGGCAGAAGCCGGAAGACCGACCAGCTGGAGGTGGTGCGCGATGCTCAGCGAACGCAGACTTGAGGTGCTGCGCGCCATCGTTCAGGACTATGTGGGCACGGAGGAGCCTGTCGGCTCCAAGGCGCTCACCGAGCGGCACAAGCTCGGCGTCTCACCGGCCACCGTCCGCAACGACATGGCCGCCCTGGAGGACGAGGGCTTCATCGCCCAGCCCCACACGAGCGCCGGGCGCATCCCGACGGACAAGGGCTACCGCCTGTTCGTCGACAAGCTCGCGGGCGTCAAGCCCCTGTCGTCGCCCGAGCGCCGCGCCATCCAGAACTTCATGGACGGGGCGGTCGACCTCGACGACGTCGTGGCCCGTACGGTGCGGCTGCTCGCCCAGCTCACCCGGCAGGTCGCCGTCGTGCAGTACCCCTCGCTGACCCGGTCGACGGTCCGGCATGTGGAACTTCTCTCGCTGGCTCCCGCCCGGCTGATGCTCGTGCTCATCACGGACACCGGACGGGTCGAGCAGCGCATGGTCGACTGCCCCGCGCCCTTCGGCGAGACGTCCCTGGCGGACCTGCGTGCCCGGCTCAACAGCCGGGTCGTGGGGCGCCGCTTCACGGACGTACCGCAACTGGTGCAGGATCTCCCCGAATCCTTCGACAAGGAGGACCGGGGAACCGTTTCGACGGTTCTGTCCACCCTGCTGGAGACTCTGGTCGAGGAGACCGAGGAGCGGCTGATGATCGGCGGCACCGCCAATCTGACCCGCTTCGGGCATGATTTCCCCCTCACCATCCGGCCGGTGCTGGAGGCGCTGGAGGAGCAGGTCGTGCTCCTCAAGCTGCTCGGTGAGGCAACGGACTCGGGCATGACCGTACGAATCGGGCACGAGAACGCCCATGAAGGGCTCAGCTCTACGTCCGTCGTCGCAGTCGGCTACGGTTCGGGCGACGAAGCAGTCGCGAAACTCGGCGTGGTCGGACCGACCCGCATGGACTACCCCGGAACGATGGGAGCGGTACGCGCAGTGGCACGTTACGTCGGACAGATCCTGGCGGAGTCGTAAGTGGCCACCGACTATTACGCCGTACTAGGCGTACGCCGCGACGCTTCCCAGGACGAGATCAAGAAGGCATTCCGGCGGCTGGCGCGCGAGCTCCACCCGGACGTGAATCCCGATCCCAAGACGCAAGAGCGCTTCAAGGAGATCAACGCCGCGTACGAGGTGTTGTCGGACCCGCAGAAGAAGCAGGTCTACGACCTCGGCGGCGACCCCCTCTCGCAGGCGGGCGGCGGAGCCGGCGGCTTCGGCCAGGGCGGCTTCGGCAACTTCTCGGACATCATGGACGCGTTCTTCGGTACGGCGTCGCAGCGCGGCCCGAGGTCGCGCACGCGGCGCGGCCAGGACGCGATGATCCGGCTGGAGATCGACCTCAACGAGGCGGCCTTCGGCACGACCAAGGACATCCAGGTCGACACGGCCGTCGTGTGTACGACGTGTTCGGGCGAGGGCGCCGCCCCCGGCACCTCCGCGCAGACCTGTGACATGTGCCGCGGCCGTGGCGAGGTCTCCCAGGTCACCCGGTCCTTCCTGGGCCAGGTCATGACCTCCCGCCCGTGCCCGCAGTGCCAGGGCTTCGGCACCGTCGTACCGACGCCGTGCCCGGAGTGCGCCGGTGACGGGCGCGTGCGCTCGCGCCGGACGCTGACGGTCAAGATCCCGGCCGGTGTCGACAACGGCACCCGGATCCAGCTCGCGGGCGAGGGCGAGGTCGGTCCCGGCGGCGGCCCCGCCGGTGACCTGTACGTCGAGATCCACGAGCTGCCGCACGCGGTGTTCCAGCGGCGCGGCGACGACCTGCACTGCACGGTCACCATCCCGATGACGGCGGCTGCGCTGGGCACGAAGTGTCCGCTGGAGACGCTCGACGGGGTGGAGGAGATCGACGTACGGCCCGGCACGCAGTCCGGGCAGTCGATCCCGCTGCACGGGCGCGGTGTCACGCACCTGCGGGGCGGCGGCCGCGGGGACCTGATCGTGCACGTCGAGGTGCTGACCCCGTCGAAGATGGACCCGCAGCAGGAGGACCTGCTGCGCCAGCTCGCGAAGCTGCGCGGCGAGGAACGCCCGACGGGGCAGTTCCAGCCGGGGCAGCAGGGTCTGTTCTCGCGTCTGAAGGACGCCTTCAACGGGCGGTAGGCGCACGCCTGCGGGGAGGCGGAAGCCTCGATTCGGCGCAGTGCGGAGGGCATGAAACTATGCGTTCATGTCCTCCGCACTGACCGATCTTTGCCGTTATCCGATCGTGCAGGCCCCCATGGCGGGTGGCGCCTCCAGCCCTCAGCTCGTCGCTGCCGTCTCCGAAGCGGGTGGTCTCGGGTTTCTTGCCGCCGGTTACAAGACCGCTGACGGCATGTACGAGGAGATCAAGCAGCTGCGGGGGCTGACGAGCCGGCCGTTCGGCGTCAATCTCTTCATGCCGCAGCCGAGCCACGCCGACCCGGCCTCCGTGGAGGTCTACCGTCACCAGCTCGCCGGTGAGGCGGACTGGTACGACACCCCCCTCGGTGAGCCCGACAACTGCTCCGACGATGGCTACGAAGCCAAGCTGGCCATCCTCATCGACGACCCTGTCCCGGTCGTCTCCTTCACCTTCGGCTGCCCCACCCGGCCCGTGCTCGACGCGTTCGCGAAGGCCGGCACCCTCACCGTCGTGACCGTCACCACGCCCGAAGAGGCCCAGGTCGCGCAGTGGACCGGCGCCGACGTCGTGTGCGTACAGGGCGTAGAGGCCGGCGGCCACCAGGGAACGCACCGTGACGATCCCAAGAACGACGGCGCCGGCATCGGCCTGCTGTCCCTCGTCGCGCAGGTGCGCGAGACCGTGCAACTGCCGATCGTCGCGGCGGGCGGTGTGATGCGCGGCGCGCAGATCGCCGCGCTCCTCGCGCTCGGCGCGTCCGCGGCGCAGCTCGGCACGGCGTTCCTGGTGTGCCCCGAGTCCGGTGCGAACGCCCTGCACAAGCAGGCCATGACCAATCCGCTGTTCGTACGCACGGAACTCACCCGCGCGTTCTCCGGACGTCCCGCCCGCGGCCTCGTCAACCGCTTCATGCGCGAGCACGGCCCGTACGCCCCCGCCGCCTACCCCCAGGTGCACCACATCACCTCCGGCCTGCGCAAGGCCGCGGCCAAGGCGGGCGACGCCCAGGGCATGGCGCTGTGGGCCGGGCAGGGGCACCGGATGGCGCGCGAGATGCCGGCCGGGCAGCTCGTCGAGGTCCTGGCGGCCGAGACCGACGCGGCGCTCGCGGCGCTGGCCCTGCGCGGCGCGGGTGGTGCCGCGTGACGGCGCCGGTGTTCGTCGTCGACGCCGTGCCGGGGAAGGGACAGTTCGTACTCGAAGGCCCCGAGGGGCGGCACGCCGTCTCGGTGCGGCGGCTGCACACGGGGGAGCACGTCGTACTGACGGACGGGCGCGGCGCGGGCGCGGCGGCCGTGGTGCTGGCGGCCGAGGGCAAGGACCGGCTCGTCGTCGAGGTGACGGATCTGACGGTGGAGCCGGAGCCGGCGCCGCGCATCACCGTCGTACAGGCGCTTCCCAAGGGCGACCGGGGCGAGGTGGCCGTCGAGACGATGACGGAGACCGGCGTCGACGTGATCGTGCCGTGGCAGGCGTCCCGCTGCATCACACAGTGGCGCGGAGACCGGGGCGCGAAGTCTCTCGCCAAGTGGCGGGCCACGGCGCGCGAGGCGGGCAAGCAGTCGCGCAGGCTGCGCTTCCCCGAGGTCGCGGACGCGCTGACGACGAAGCAGGTCGGTGCGCTGCTGGCCACGGCGGACTTCGCGGCCGTACTGCACGAGGACCCGTCGGTGGGCAGCGAGGCGCTCGCCACCGCCGGGCTGCCGCAGACGGGCTCGATCGTGCTGGTCGTGGGGCCGGAGGGGGGCGTGTCGCCGGAGGAGCTGGCGGTCTTCGGCGAGGCGGGGGCGAAACCGTACCGGCTGGGGCGCAGTGTTCTGCGTACGTCGACTGCCGGGACGGCGGCGGCGGCGTTGCTGCTGGGCCGTACGGGCCGCTGGTCCTGACCTGCCCGGCCCGACCCACCCGACGCGACCGACCCGGACCCACCCGCCCCGAGCTGTTTCCCGGAAAGGGCATTTCGATGGAACTCGCCCAGGTTCGTCTCCTCGTCTCCGACTTCCCCGCCTGTTACCGCTTCTACGGCGAAGTGCTGGGCCTGAAGCCCCAGTCGGGGTTCGAGAACGGGCCGTACGAGAAGTTCTCACCGGCTCTCGGGTCGGCCGGCATCGCTCTCCAGGACCGCGCCATGATGGCGGAGGTGCTCGGCGAGCTCGCCGGCGAGCCGGACGGCCACCGCTCGCTCGTGGTGCTGCGGGTCGACGACCTCGACCGGTACTGCGAGGAGATCACCGGGCGGGGAGCGGTGCTGGAGCACGGGCCCGCGCTGATGACGGAACGGATGCGGGCAGCGCACCTCAAGGACCCCGAGGGCAACCTCGTGGAGCTCCAGGAGTGGCTGCTGCTGGGCGGCTGACCTTTCTGGGCCGCCCTTTCCCGCCGCGTGCGCGCCGCAAGCGTGACCGCAACTCGTCTTTTCCGCCTGCCGCCTCCGGTGGGAGGCTGCGCCCATGGTGGTTGCGTTCAGGCGGACCGTGGCGGCGATCGGCCTCGCCGGTACGGCGATTGTGGGCGTCTCGGCCTGCGAACCAGGGGCCGGCGGGATGAGTTCGGTGGCCGTGGCCATGACCACCGACCAGACCGGCACGCGCGCCCTTGAGCGTGCGGGCGTCGACGTGCGGTGGATGAGCTGTACGTCGACGGTCGGCGAGGGCGGCAAGGCCACCGGCGGCACCGGCCCCGCCGCGGCGCCCGCACCGAGCCGCGACGTCGCCTCCGTCGAGTGCGAGGGCGAGACAACGGACCGGCAGGACATCCGTATCGACGGCAAGGTGACCGAGGAGCGCGACGGGCGGTGCGTGCGCGGTGACCTGACGGCCAGGGTGGGCGAGCGGACCGTGTTCCGGGCCGACGTGCTCGGCGACTGCGACGCCGCGCCCACCCGCACCGCCACCACCAGCGGCAACCCCACGCCTTCCGCCACCTACCGGCCGACGGCGACCGTCACGGCCACCGTCACCGTCACCGCCGCGCCGGACCCCGGCCCCGATCCCGGCCCGAGCTGTAGCTGCCCGCCCTCCAAGTGAGGGCGGCGCCGGAGACGTACGTGGTCAAGGGGCGCGGGCCGGGAGGCGGATAGCATGCGGCCATACTTGATCGGTACATCCTGATCAGCTTGATCAGCTTGATCAGCTTGATCAGCTTGATCAGCTTGATCGGCCTGATCAGCTGATCAGCCGGAACTGAGGAGCCAGGACCATGGCGGGTGAACCCCAGGCAGACTGCCTGTTCTGCAAGATCGTCGCGGGGGAGGTGCCGGCGACGATCGTCCGTGAGACGGAGACGACCGTCGCGTTCCGCGACATCAACCCCCAGGCGCCGACGCACGTCCTGGTCATCCCCAAGGCACACCACCGGGACGCCGCAGCGCTCGCCGTCGCCGAGCCGCAGATCCTCGCTGACGTACTCGCCGAGACCGGCAGGGTCGCCGCTGACGAAAAGGTCGACGGCACGGGCTACCGCGTCGTCTTCAACACGGGTACGGGCGCCGGGCAGACCGTCTTCCACGCGCACGCCCACGTCCTCGGCGGACGCGGCCTCAACTGGCCCCCCGGATAAGGCAGAAGGCAGCGACCGTGTCCGCACGAGAACTGGTGGTCCTCGGCACAGCGAGCCAGGTCCCCACCCGGCACCGCAACCACAACGGCTACCTCCTGCGCTGGGACGGCGAGGGCATCCTCTTCGATCCCGGCGAGGGCACCCAGCGCCAGATGCTGCGGGCCGGCGTGGCCGCGCACGACATCAACCGGATCTGCGTCACCCACTTCCACGGTGACCACTCACTGGGCCTCGCCGGGGTGATCCAGCGCATCAACCTCGACCGCGTCCCGCACCCCGTCACCGCCCACTACCCGGCGAGCGGTCAGCGCTTCTTCGACCGGCTGCGGTACGCCACGGCCTACCGCGAGACGGTCCGGCTGACCGAAGCACCGGTCGCCGCCGACGGGCCGCTGGCCACCGGGCCGTCGTACTCCCTCGACGCGGTCAGGCTGTCGCACCCCGTCGAGTCGTACGGCTACCGGCTCACCGAGCCCGACGGACGCCGCATGCTGCCCGAGCTGCTCGCCGCGCACGGGATCAAGGGTCCTGACGTCGGCCGCATCCAGCGCGACGGGCAGCTCGGCGGGGTCACGCTCGACCAGGTCAGCGAGGAACGTCGCGGGCAGCGTTTCGCCTTCGTCATGGACACCAGGCTGTGCGACGGGGTGTACGCACTCGCCGAGGGCTGCGACATGCTCGTCATCGAGTCGACCTTCCTTGACGAGGAGGCGCTGCTGGCCGCCGAGCACGGTCACCTGACGGCCGGTCAGGCAGCCCGTGCCGCGTACGAAGCGGGCGTACGCCACCTGGTCCTCACCCACTTCTCGCAGCGCTACAACGATCCCGAGGCCTTCGAACGCCAGGCCCGCGACGCCGGTTTCGACGGCGAGCTGACCGTCGCCGCCGACCTGCTGCGGGTGCCTCTCCCCAAGCGCCACCCCCTGAAACCCTGAGCGCCGCCGCCCCGAACCCCCCCGCAAGTCCCCGACGAGAAGACCCCCCCATGCAGCTCCCCAAGGCCGAACTCCACCTCCACATCGAAGGCACCCTCGAACCCGAGCTGGCCTTCGAGCTCGCCGCGCGCAACGCCGTGGTCCTGCCCCACTCCACCACCGAAGAGCTCCGCCGCGCCTACCTCTTCGACGACCTCCAGTCGTTCCTCGACCTGTACTACGCGCTGATGGCGGTCCTGTGCACCGAGGACGACTTCGACCGGCTCGCCGACGCCTACCTGGCGCGGGCGGCCGCGCAGGGCGTACGGCACGCCGAGATCTTCTTCGACCCGCAGGCGCACACCGCGCGTGGAGTCGCGATCGGCACGGTCATCGAGGGCCTCGCCCGCGCCCTGGACCGCAGCGAGGAGCGGCACGGGATCTCCACGCAGCTCATCATGTGCTTCCTGCGCGACCAGTCCGCCGAGTCCGCGCTGGAGACGCTGGAGGCCGCCAAGCCGTATCTGCACCGGATCGCGGCCGTCGGCCTGGACTCGGCGGAGGTCGGACACCCGCCGTCGAAGTTCCGTGAGGTGTACGAGGCGGCCGCGGCCCTGGGGCTGCGCAGGGTCGCGCACGCGGGGGAGGAGGGGCCGCCGGCGTACATCTGGGAGGCGCTCGACATCCTCGGCGTCGAGCGCGTCGACCACGGGCTGCGCTCCATGGAGGACCCGGAGCTCGTGAAGCGGCTCGTGCGGGACCGCGTGCCGCTGACGCTGTGCCCCCTGTCGAACGTCCGGCTGCGGGCCATCGACGTCCTGGAGGAACACCCGCTGCGCGAGATGATGGACGCCGGGCTGCTGGTCACGGTGAACTCCGACGACCCGGCCTATTTCGGCGGGTACGTCGGCGACACCTTCCACGCCGTGCGCGAGGCGCTGGGGCTCGGGCAGGAGCAACTGCGCGAGCTCGCCCGCAACTCCTTCCTCGCGGCCTTCCTCGATCACGACGAGAAGCGCAGGCAGGCGTATCTCGCCGAGGTCGACGCGTACGTCTTCTGAGGACCTCCTCCTCGTCATATGCGACTGATCGGTGATCGGTTAATATTCAAGTAATAGGGTGCGCTCGTGCGCCTACTACTCGTGGAAGACGATGAACCGGTCGCCGAATCGCTGCGGCGCGGTCTGCTGCGCTACGGATTCGCGGTGGAGTGGGTCACCACGGGGCAGGAGGCCCTGGCGGTCACGGCCCCGTACGACCTGGTCCTGCTGGACCTCGGCCTGCCCGACACCGACGGGCTTGATGTGTGCCGGGCCCTGCGGGAGCGCGGGACGGTGCCGATCATCGTGATCAGCGCCCGCAGCGACGAGACGGACCGCGTGGTGGGGCTGGAGATCGGAGCCGACGATTACGTCTCCAAACCCTTCGGCGTACGCGAGGTCATTGCCCGTATAAGGGCGGTGATGCGGCGCGTGCGGCCCCGGACCCAGCAGGCCGAGAGCGGGCCCGACCGGTACGGGGCGCGGCTCGCCGTCGACCGCAAGGCGGCACGGGTGCGGCTGGACGGCGCCGATGTGGTGCTCACGCCCAAGGAGTACGACCTGCTGGCCTTCCTCACCGAGGAGCCCGGCGCGCTCATGTCGCGTGAGCAGATCATGGAAGCGGTCTGGGACGCCAACTGGTTCGGGCCGACGAAGACCCTGGACGTGCACGTGGCGGCACTGCGCCGCAAGCTCGCCGGGGTGGTCACCATCGAGGCGGTGCGCGGCGTCGGATTCCGTCTCGTCGTCGAGGGTGCGTCGTGATCCGGCAGTTGATCGTCAGCTATGTGCTGCTGGTCGCGGTCGCCCTGACGGCGTTCACGGTGCCGGTGGCGTTCACGCTGACCGGGCAGCTGCGCGGGGACACGGAGCAGGCCGTACGCCGTGAGGCGACCACGATGGCGCTGCTGCTTGCGGACGGCGACGCCCCGGCGCGGCAGGCCCTGGCGCGGATGGCACAGGCGTACGCGGACGAGACGCCCGGCACCGCCGAGGTGGTCGCCGCCGACGGCAGCGCCGTACCGTCTCTGCCCGCGCCGGCCGACCCGGACAACGCCGCCTTCAGCCGGGCGCTGCGAGAGGGCCGGACCACGGTCGACTGGGGCTCGACCCTGGTGTGGGGCCCGCAGTTGGTGATCACCGTACCGGCGCGCGCGCAGCGGCAGGACGCGGCCGTCGACAGGACTGTGGACGCGACCGGTGATGTCAGGACTGTGGACGCGACCGGTGACGTGCGGAGCGGCGGAGCCCCGATCGTGGGCGCGGTGCGGATCCGTTACGCGACCGACGACCTCACCGACCGCCTGTGGCGGATCTGGGGCTTCCGGGCGATCCTGGCCGTCGGTGTGCTCGCGGTCGCGGCCGGGCTCGGCGCCCTGGCAGCTCGTAGGCTGACCCGGCCGCTGCGCCAGCTCAACGACATGGCGAGCCGGTTCAGCGACGGCGACCTGGCCGCCCGATCGCCCGTCACAGGCCCACCGGAGACGCAGAAACTGGCGCGCACCCTCAATTCGGGTGCCGAGCGGCTGGACACCTTGATCGACTCGCAGCGGATCTTCGTGGCGGACGCCTCGCATCAGCTTCGCACCCCTCTCACCGCGCTGCGGCTGTCGCTGGACAACATCGCTGACGGTGTCGACGACGAGTTCGTACGCGAGGACGTGGAACAGGCCACCGCCGAGGTGGTCCGGATGAGCCGCCTGGTCAACGGCCTGCTGGTGCTGGCCCGCGCGGAGGCCAAGGTGTCACCGGCGGAGCCGCTGGCGCTGCGGGAGCTGGTCGGGCAGCGGCTCGCGGTGTGGAGGCCGGCCGCCGACGAGCGCGGAGTCACCATCGCGCTCGAAGGGGATGCCGGCGGCCGGCTGTGGGTGCTGGCCTGCCCCGGTCATCTGGACCAGGTACTGGACAACGTGCTCTCCAACGCCCTGGAGGTCTCACCGGACGGCGGCACGATCACCGTACGGATGGATCCGCACGGCGACGAGGTGGTCCTGGAGATCCTCGACCAGGGCCCCGGCATGTCCGCCGCCGAACAGTCCCGCGCCTTCGACCGGTTCTGGCGCGGTCAGGGTCTGACGGGCCGCTCGGGCTCGGGCCTGGGACTGGCCATCGTCAAGCAACTGGTGACGGACGACGGCGGCAGCGTGACCCTGCGGGACGCGCCGGGGGATGCGGGCGGGCTGTGCGTACGGGTCAGCCTTCGGACGGCAGCACCGAGGAGTGGTGGTTGACGATCAGCCAGGCGCCGCCGCGCTTCTCGTACTCGTACGTGTAACGTGCGTCGACCGCCCGCTTCTCGCCGGTCTTCGGGTCGGTGAGCGTGAACTGGTAGAGGCCGGAGTCGATCGCGGAGTTGTGGTCGAGGACGTTGATCACCGACTTGACCTTCTTGCCCACCGGCTTGTTCTGCAGGAAGTGCTCGAAATAGTCCACGATCTCCGCGCGATTGGTACGGATCCGGGGCGACGCGGTGGGCAGCAGCACCGCGTCGAACGCGTACCGAGCCGCCACTTTCTCCGGGTCGCCGGTCTGCAGGGCCGCGTTCCACTGATCGAAGAGCGCTTCCATCCGCGCCTCGTCGGCCCGGGTCACCTTGGCGGTCCTGGTGGTCTGGGTGGTCTTCGGCCGGTCCTCGGGCGAGGCGGTGCTGATCCCCACGGTGACGGTGCCCGCGATGGCCACGGCGGCGGCGGTGACGATGCCGGCGCGTACACGTATCTGACGCTTCATCAATTCTCCAGCACTAGGGTGGTGCCCCCCTGTCCTGCGGGAGCGGTTCCACCCTGTCGCGACGCGGGTTAAGCCCCGTACAGCAGACATCCAGCGCATATCCAGGGCTCGTCCAAATCGGGGGATCTTCCCTGTGGGCGCGTATCGGGCACACTGGCCTGAATCCGCACCACACCACAGGAGCGCAGGGTGAGCACGGTGAGAAAGCACGCAGCGGCCACGTCGGCGGCCACGCCGGCGGTCATCGGCAACAACGGTCAGCCGGACGAGGCCACGCACCTCGACCCCCTGGACGGGCTGCGCGCCGCCGACGGCCCCTGCTGCGACGTGTTCCTCACCGGCACCGTCTTCCTCGACATCATCTTCACCGGCCTCGACAGCGCCCCGGTGCGCGGCACCGAGTCCTGGGCGCGCGGCATGGGTTCCAGCCCCGGCGGCGTCGCCAACATGGCCACCGCCCTCGCCCGCCTCGGCCTGCGTACGTCCCTGGCCGCCGCCTTCGGTGACGACCACTACGGCGAGTACTGCTGGGACGCGCTCGCCGACGGCGAGGGCATCGACCTGAAGATGTCACGCACGGTCCCCGGCTGGCACTCGCCCGTCACCGTCTCCATGGCGTACGAGGGCGAGCGGACGATGGTGTCCCACGGCCACGAGGCCCCACCGCCCGCCGAACCCGGCCCCTTCCCCGACTGCCCGCCCCGCGCGCGGGCCGCCATCGCCGCCCTCACCCCCGGCCGGACCGAGGAGTGGATCGCCTCCGCCGCCCGCCGCGGCGCCAAGATCTTCGCCGACGTGGGCTGGGACGAGACCGGCCAGTGGGATCTGGCGGGCCTCGCCGACCTGGAACACTGCGAGGCGTTCCTGCCCAACGCCGAAGAGGCGATGCGCTACACCCGCACCGACTGCCCGCGCGCCGCCGCCCGCGCCCTGGCGGACAAGGTCCCCGTCGCGGTCGTCACGCTGGGCTCGGAGGGCGCGTACGCCGTGGACGGCTCCACCGGGGAGACCGCCGAGGTCCCCGCCATCGCCGTCGAGGCGCTCGACCCCACCGGCGCGGGTGACGTCTTCGTCGCCGGATTCGTCACCGGTACGCTCGCGGGCTGGCCACTCGCGGACCGCCTGGCCTTCGCCGGGCTGACCGCCGCCCTGTCGGTGCAGGAGTTCGGCGGGTCTCTCTCGGCGCCCGGCTGGTCGGAGATCGCGGCCTGGTGGCAGCAGGTGCAGGCCGTCGACGGGCAGGACCCGCAGGCGCTGCGCCGGTACGCCTTCCTCGACGGGCTGCTGCCGAAGGCGGCCCGCGTGTGGCCGCTGCGCCGGGCGGTGCCGACGATCGGCTTCCGCAGGCCGGCGTAACCGCTCGGCAACGGAGTGCGCGGCGGTGCGCGAAAAGCCTTCGGCCTTGTCAGTGCACCGACGTAGGCTTGGAGCCAAGAGGTTGTCGAGCAGCGAGAACCCTGCAACAGGAGGTATGTGCAGGCCACAGTGCCGGCCCATGACTCAGACACCCACACAGCCGCAGGCCCGCGCCCAGTTCACCGTGCCGGACAGACACCCGATGGTGACGGTTCTGGGATCCAGCGATTCCCTGTTGCGCGTGATCGAGAACGCCTTCCCCGACGTGGACATCCACGTCCGGGGCAATGAGGTCAGCGCGGTCGGCGACCCGACAGAGGTCGCCCTGATCCAGCGCCTGCTGGCCGAGATGATGCTGGTGCTCCGCACCGGACTGCCGATGACGGAGGACGCCTTGGAACGCTCGATCGCCATGCTCAGAGCGAACGGGAACGGCGGTGGCGCGGAAGCCGTCACCGAGACCCCGGCCGAGGTGCTCACGCAGAACATCCTCTCCAGCCGCGGTCGCACCATCCGCCCCAAGACGCTCAACCAGAAGCGGTACGTCGACGCCATCGACAAGCACACCATCGTCTTCGGCATCGGCCCCGCCGGTACGGGCAAGACGTACCTCGCCATGGCCAAGGCGGTCCAGGCCCTGCAGTCCAAGCAGGTCACCCGGATCATCCTCACCAGGCCCGCCGTCGAGGCGGGCGAGCGGCTCGGCTTCCTGCCCGGCACGCTCTACGAGAAGATCGACCCGTACCTGCGCCCGCTCTACGACGCCCTGCACGACATGCTCGACCCCGCCTCGATCCCGCGCCTGATGGCCGCGGGCACGATCGAGGTCGCCCCGCTGGCCTACATGCGAGGCCGTACGCTGAATGACGCGTTCATCATCCTGGACGAGGCGCAGAACACCAGCGCCGAGCAGATGAAGATGTTCCTGACGAGGCTCGGCTTCGACTCGAAGATCGTCGTCACGGGTGACATCACCCAGGTCGACCTGCCGGGCGGGACACAAAGCGGTCTGCGCCAGGTCAAGGGGATCCTGGAGGGCGTCGACGACGTGCACTTCTCGCTCCTCACGTCGGAGGATGTCGTCCGGCACAAGCTGGTCGGCCGTATCGTCGACGCGTACCAGAAGTACGACGACAGCCAAAACGGGCTGTGACTTTGAAGCAGGGGTAGATCCAGCACCATGTCGATCGACGTCAACAACGAATCCGGCACCGAGGTCGACGAGCAGGCGATTCTCGACGTCGCCCGTTACGCGCTCACCCGGATGCGGATCCACCCGCTCTCCGAACTCTCGGTGATCGTCGTGGACACGGCCGCCATGGAGCAGCTCCACATCCAGTGGATGGACCTCCCCGGACCGACCGATGTCATGTCCTTCCCGATGGACGAACTGCGTCCGCCGTCCAAGGACGACGAGGAGCCCCCGCAGGGGCTCCTCGGTGACATCGTGCTCTGCCCCGAGGTCGCGAAGAGGCAGGGCGAGGAAGCCCCGACGCAGCACTCCATGGACGAGGAGCTTCAGCTCCTCACCGTCCACGGCGTGCTGCACCTGCTCGGCTACGACCACGAGGAGCCGGACGAGAAGGCCGAGATGTTCGGCCTCCAGGCGGCGATCGTCGACGGCTGGCGGTCGGAGAAGGGCCTGACCGGTCCGTCCCCCGCGCCGACCGTTTCATGACCGCCCAACTGATCACGGGCGCGGTCCTGCTGGTCGTCGTCGCGTGGCTGGCGGCCTGCGCGGAAGCGGGCATCGCCCGCGTCTCCAGCTTCCGGGCCGCCGAGTCCCTGCGGGCCGGCCGGCGCGGCAGTGCCAAGCTGGTCCAGGTCGCCTCCGACCCGGTCCGCTACCTGAACGTCGCCCTGCTGATACGGGTGTCCTGCGAGATGGCCGCAGGCGTCCTCGTCACGTACGCCTGTCTGCGCGAGTTCGACGAGACCTGGGAGGCGCTGACCATCGCCATCGGCGTGATGGTCCTCGTCTCGTACGTCGCCGTCGGCGTGTCGCCGCGCACCATCGGCCGCCAGCACCCGCTGAACACGGCGACCGCGTCCGCGTACGTCCTGCTGCCGCTCGCCCGCGTCATGGGACCCGTCCCGCAGCTGCTCATCCTCCTCGGCAACGCGCTCACCCCCGGCAAGGGCTTCCGCAAGGGCCCCTTCGCCAGCGAGGCCGAGCTGCGCGCCATGGTCGACCTGGCCGAGCAGGAGTCCCTGATCGAGGACGACGAGCGCCGCATGGTGCACTCCGTCTTCGAGCTGGGCGACACGCTCGTACGCGAAGTCATGGTCCCCAGGACCGACCTGGTCTCCATCGAGCGCTTCAAGACGATCCGCCAGGCCCTCACGCTCGCCCTGCGCTCCGGTTTCTCCCGTATCCCGGTGACCGGCGAGAACGAGGACGACATCGTCGGCATCGTCTACCTCAAGGACCTCGTCAGGAAGACCCACATCAACCGCGACTCCGAGGCCGACCTGGTCTCCACCGCGATGCGCCCCGCCGTCTTCGTACCCGACACGAAGAACGCGGGCGACCTGCTGCGCGAGATGCAGCAGGAGCGCAACCACGTCGCCGTCGTCATCGACGAGTACGGCGGCACCGCCGGCATCGTCACCATCGAGGACATCCTCGAAGAGATCGTCGGCGAGATCACGGACGAGTACGACCGTGAACTGCCGCCCGTCGAGCGGCTCGACGACGGCTGTTACCGCGTGACCGCCCGGCTCGACATCGGTGACCTCGGCCAGCTCTTCGGCTTCGACGAGTTCGACGACGAGGACGTGGAAACGGTCGGCGGCCTGCTCGCCAAGGCGCTCGGCCGCGTGCCGATCGCGGGCGCGTCCGCGACGGTGGACCTGCCCGACGGGCGCTCGCTGCGGCTGACCGCGGAATCCCCGGCCGGCCGCCGGAACAAGATCGTCACGGTACTGGTGGAGCCGGAGGAGAAGCAGGCGGCATGACGCCGCCGCCGGGAAGCTCCCGGACCGCATGGTCCGGGAGCTGACCGAGGAATCGTACGACGCGGGGCTCAGACGCCGCGCCGGATCCGCAGGCCCACACCCACCAGGACCGCCGCCACCACCACGAGCACCGCGTCCACGGCGAGCACGGTCCGTACGCCGTCGAAGAGCGCGCCCTGCGTCGTCGCCAGCACACCGAGCAGCGGAATGCCCACGGTGAGGCCGACCTGCTGCGTCGTGGTGACCAGACCGGTCGCCAGCCCCTGCTCCCCGTCCGGTACACCCGACGTCACGACGAGTCCGTACGAGATGATCGCCCCCAGGTGGCACATGCTGGCCAGCGAGACGGCGGCGGTCGCCAGCAGAGCGCCCGACCCGGTGCCGATGCCCAGCAGGGCGGCGATGAACAGGCCCTGGCCGAGCAGCGAGCCGACGAGGGTGCGGCGGGCGCCGACGCGGCCGATGAGCTTCGGGGCGTACGTACCGGCGACGGCCGACAGCGCACCCTGGACGCCGAAGACCAGACCGGTCTGCAAGGCGGAGAGCCTGAGCACTTCCTGGAGATAGAGGGTGAGTACGAAGACGACCGTGCTCATCATCGAGAAGGTCACCAGACCGCCGAGGTTGCCCCAAGCCACGGTCCGGCGCCGCAGCATCGGCAGCGAGACCAGCGGCGCGGCGGCACGGGACTCGACGTACCCGAAGGCGGCGAGCAGGGCGACGCCCGCGACCAGCGTGGTCAGCACGTCGGCGCCGCCGAAACCGCGCTCGGCCGCCGTCGACAGGGCGTAGATCAGGGCGAGCAGACCGCCGGTGACGGTGACCGCGCCGGGGATGTCGAGGCGCGGGCGCTCGGGGTGGCGGGACTCCGACAGCAGCCCCGGCGCCAGTACGAGCACGATGGCCGCGGCGACGGCCAGCAGGCCCATCGTGGAGCGCCAGCCCAGGGTGTCGGTCATGACACCGCCGAGGAGCATGCCCACGGTGAAGCCGAGCGAGAGCAGTGTGCCGCTGATGCCCAGCGCCCGGTCGCGCTGCGGGCCTTCGGGGAACGTCGTGGTCAGCAGCGACATGCCGGTCGGCACGATCGCGGCCGCGCCGAGCCCCTGGAGCGCGCGCCCGGCCAGGAAGGACGCCGGGTCCCAGGCGAAGGTGGCGAGGAGGGAGGCCGTACCGAAGACGGCGAGCCCGGTGAGGAACAGCTTCCTGCGGCCGAACAGATCGGCGATCCGGCCGAAGAGCAGCAGGAATCCGCCGGAGGGCAGGGCGAACGCGGTGACCGCCCACTGCAGCGCGGACTGGCTCATGCCGAGGTCCCTGCCGAGGACGGGCAGCGCCACGTTCAGTACGGAGAAGTCGAGGGCCACCATGAACTGGGCGGCGCACAGTACGAAGAGAATCAGCTTGGCGCGGCCGGAGAGCTTCGCGGGCGCCGTCGTTCCGGGCGGTGCGGCGGTGGGGGCGGAGGGTATGGAGGGGACGGAGGTGTCGATTGCCATGGTCGCCACCCTGCGGCCGCCGGAATAGCCGTGGGGAGCGGGAACTTATCCTGTTGGCGCCACCACCAGGCAGCCGAACAGGGGGAATACGTGGAGCGTGTGGCCGCACCGGTCGATCTCAAGGCGCACCGCCTCGGCGAACTGCGCGAGTTCCTCATGAGCAGACGCGCCCGGGTCAGCCCCGCCGAGGCGGGACTCCCGGACGGCGGCGCTCGGCGGCGTACGCCGGGCCTGCGCCGGGAGGAGGTCGCGGTGCTCGCGGGCGTCGGCGTCTCCTGGTACCAGTGGCTGGAGCAGGGCAGGGACATCACCGTCTCGCCGCAGGTGCTCGACTCCGTGGGGCGGGTGCTGCGGCTGAGCAGCGTGGAGCGCCGCCATCTGTACGTCCTGGCCGGGCTCAACCCGCCCGCGCCGGAGGTCGATCCGCCCTACGCCGACATGTGCGAGGGGCTGCGCCGGCTGATCGACGCGTGGATGCCGTATCCCGCGCACATCATGGACGCGTACTGGAACACGGTCGTCTACAACGACGCGGCGGGGGCGGTCCTGGGCATGCGGCCCGAGATCACCCAGAACTGTCTGATCACCTTCTTCACCGACCCCATCTACCGCTCCAGGGCGAAGAGCTGGGAGCAGAACGCTGCGAATGTCGTCGCCCAGTACCGGGCCGCGTGCTCCGAGCGGCCGGACGACGAGGGGTTCCGCGCGGTCGTCGGCGAACTGACGGAACTCTCCCCGGAGTTCGCCGAACTGTGGGAGCGGCGGGACATCGCGCCCGGCGGTCAGGTGCGTAAGGAGATGGAGCACCCGGTCGTCGGCACGCTCGTCGTGGAGTCGACCCAGCTGCGGGTCCCGGCCCGCCCCGACCTGACGATCGTGCTGCACACGGCGCTGCCGGAAGCGGACACGGCGGCGAAGCTGGAGTGGCTGGCCTCGCCGGAGGGGCGGCGCGGCTCGATGTACCCGGTCGCGGGCTGACCCTGGTGCGCTCCCTATGCTCTGGGCATGACTGAGACCACGCCGAGCACCGAACTCGACCCCGAGGACCGCAAGATCATCACGCTGGCGCGCAGTGCGCGTGCGCGCAATGGGGTGCCGGAGGGGGCGGCCGTGCGGGACGAGACAGGCCGGACGTACGTCGCCGGCACGGTGGAACTCGACTCGCTGAAGCTGAGCGCGCTCCGCACGGCGGTGGCGATGGCGGTCGCGAGCGGTGCGAAGTCGCTGGAGGCGGCGGCGGTGGTGACGGCGGCGGATTCCGCCTCCGCCGAGGACCGCGCGGCCGTCCGCGACCTGGGGGGTCCCGCGACGCCGGTCCTGGTGGCGGGGCCGGACGGTGCGCTGCGGCTGAGCGTGCCGGCGGGGGGCTGAGCGCGGGCGTTGCGGGGTGGACCGCTGCGCGGGACTCTCCCCGACCCGCCCCTTCCCGAACCGGGGCTCCGCCCCAGACCCCGCTCCTCAAACGCCGGACGGGCTGGATGGGTGCCGGGCAGCGGCGAGAACTCGCGGCCCCGGCCGCAGGGCCCGGAGCGGCGTGACGCTGGTCTCGTGTGATGGGGGACACGCCAAGGGGGTGGCGGGTCAGGTGGCCCCCCGGAGCGGGTGGGGTGGACCCGGCGCGGATGGCCGCCCCGCCGCAGCCGGGGGACCTTCGGCCGGGGCTTGCGGCCCGCGCGGAAGGCGTCAAGGGGGTGGGCCGGAAGGCCCCCGGACCGTCCCGAAGGACCGTGGATCCGGGCGCCCCGCGCTGCCACGGTGGAGGACATGCCCAGCAGGGAGCCCCACTCCCCGGGGCAGCCCTCCCGCCCCCGAAGAAAGGTCACCCCACGTGTTCTCCTCCCTGACCCGCACCGCCCTCCGCCGCCGCGTCACCGGTTCCTTCGTCGCCGCGGGAGCCACCGGCATGCTGGTTCTCGCCGGTACCGGCAACGCGTCCGCCGCCCCGGCCGCCGACTGGTCCGCGGTCGCGGAGTGCGAGTCCGGCGGCGACTGGCACGCGAACACCGGCAACGGCTTCTCCGGCGGTCTGCAGTTCACCCAGTCCACCTGGAGCGCGTACGGCGGCACCCAGTACGCACCCAGCGCCCACCAGGCCACCCCGCAGCAGCAGGCCGCGGTCGCCGACAAGGTCCTCCAGGGCCAGGGCATCGGCGCCTGGCCGGTGTGCGGCGCCAAGGCCGGACTCTGACAGCCGCGGCCCCTCCCGCTCTCCCCGCGTGACGTCCGGGCCGGCACTGGTCGGCCCGGCGGCGTACATCGGGGAGAATGGCACGCATGAGCGCTCGCACCCAGTCTTCCGAGGCCCCCCACCGGGCCGGCTTCGCCTGCTTCGTCGGCCGCCCCAACGCGGGCAAGTCCACCCTGACGAACGCTCTGGTCGGCCAGAAGGTCGCCATCACCTCCAGCCGGCCGCAGACCACGCGCCACACCGTGCGCGGCATCGTGCACCGCCCCGACGCGCAGCTGATCCTGGTGGACACCCCCGGCCTCCACAAGCCGCGCACGCTGCTGGGCGAGCGTCTCAACGACGTCGTACGCACCACCTGGGCCGAGGTCGACGTGATCGGCTTCTGCCTGCCCGCCGACCAGAAGCTCGGCCCCGGCGACAAGTTCATCGCCAAGGAACTCGCGGGAATCAAGAAGACGCCGAAGGTCGCGATCGTCACCAAGACCGACCTCGTCGACTCCAAGCAGCTCGCCGAGCAGCTCATCGCCATCGACCAGCTCTCCAAGGAGCTCGGCTTCGAGTGGCAGGAGATCGTCCCGGTGTCCGCCGTCGGCGACAAGCAGGTCTCGCTCCTCGCGGACCTGCTGATCCCGTTGCTCCCGGAGAGCCCGCCGCTCTACCCCGAGGGTGACCTCACGGACGAGCCCGAGATGGTGATGGTGGCGGAGCTGATCCGCGAGGCCGCGCTCGAAGGCGTACGGGACGAGCTGCCGCACTCCATCGCGGTCGTCGTCGAGGAGATGCTGCCGCGCGAGGACCGCCCGGCGGACAAGCCGCTGCTCGACATCCACGCGAACGTCTACATCGAGCGCCCCAGCCAGAAGGGCATCATCATCGGCCCCAAGGGGCAGCGCCTGAAGGACGTCGGCACGAAGTCGCGCAAGCACATCGAGGCGCTGCTGGGCACGCCGGTCTTCCTGGACCTGCACGTGAAGGTCGCGAAGGACTGGCAGCGCGACCCGAAGCAGCTGCGCAAGCTCGGCTTCTGAGCCGGACCCGTCGAATCCTGAGCGCGGCGGCCGACGCCGCCGGTTCCCACGCCGGCAGTCGTCGGTGAACGCGCCGTGGGGTATGGCCGCCGCCGGTCCTATTCCGTGGCCGCCTCCATGGCCGTTCCGATGCGCCGGAAGCCCGCGCGGGCGTAGACGCGCGCGACCGCGTCGTCCGTCGCGGTGAGGAACACCGTGGTGATGCCGTGGGCGCGTGCGTCCGCGGCCAGTTCCGCCGTGACCGCTACCGCCAGGCCCCGGCGGCGGGCCGACGGCAGGGTGCCTACGCCGACTATCTCGGTGGCCGTGCCCACCGGCAGGTGCTGGCCCGCGCAGAGCACCACGCCGTCCTCCACGGCTGCCGCGACGACGGACCGGCCGGCCCGGATCCGGTCCGCGACGTTTTCCACCGAGCCGTCGTCCTCGGCCTTCCGGGCCTCGATCACGGCGGCGAGTTCGGTGGGTCCGGCCCGGCCCACCGCCGTACCCGGGTCGGCGAAGGCGAGGTACGGGACGGCGAGGGCGCCGGGCAGCGCCGGATCGTCGGCGGTGAGGAGGCGTACCAGGGAGTTCGGGGGCGGGGCGAGTCCGTCGTCCTCCAGGAGCATCAGCGGACGCTCCCGCGTCGTCATCCCCGTCTCCTCCAGCGTCCGCCGCAGGCCCGGCGTCGTCTCCGGCACCCACTCGAACGCCTCCGGCACCCCCAGCTCCCGCTGCCGCGCCCTGACCCGCTCCACATCGGCGGCGGTCGCCGGGGCGCCGGACCACCTCGACGTCGGTCGGGCGTAGTAGGGGTGGCCCGAGCCGGTCCGCGCGAAGAGGGTCAGCGGGCCGAAGTCCTCGGCGCGGGCGCCGGCACGCGGTACGGCGTCGTAGTAGCGCTCGAGGCGGGTGAGGATGTCAGTGGTGGCGGAAGTCATCCGCGCATCCCATCATCCGGTGGACCCCGCGCGCCCCTTCTTTTCCAGGCGTTCGGTTCCGGGCCTTCAGTTCCGGGCGTTCAGGCACCTTCCGTCAAGACCTGGGAGATGAGCTTGCTCTGAGCCTCGGTCAGCCGTGGGTCCGCGCAGTAGACGGTCTTCCCGTCGACCGTGATCTGGTAGCTGAAGCCGTCCGGCACGCCGATCGGCGGCGTGCCCCGGCCGGCGGCGACCGCCTCCTCGGCCAGGGCCTGCCACTCGCTCGCGTCGGGCCGTCCGGAGGTGTCCACCTCCGCGTATCGCTCGATCCCGGCGAATCCGCCCGTACGCCTTACCCCAATTCGCATGGGTCCCGTTCTAGTACGGATACGGCTCAGCCGGTAGGCACCCCGACCTGGGACCACGCTTTCAGCAGAGCCTCCTGCTCCTCGCCGTCACCGAAACGGGCGTGCGCGGCCGCCACGGTGGCCCGCGCGAAGTCTGTGAAGCTCGCGTCGACCTGGAGACCCCCGCCGGTCAGGGTGTCGTACCAGATCTGTCCCGCCCCTTCCCACGCCTTGCCGCCGAGGGCGGTGGCGAGCAGGTAGAAGGCACGGTTGGGGATGCCGGAGTTGATGTGGACACCGCCGTTGTCCCTGCCGGTACGGACGTAGTCGGCCATCGTCGCCGGCTGCGGGTCCTTGCCGAGTACGTCGTCGTCGTACGCCGTACCGGGCGCCTTCATGGAGCGCAGGGCCACCCCGGTGACGCGCTCGGCCAGCAGGCCCGCGCCGATCAGCCAGTCGGCCTGCTCGGCGGTCTGGTCGTTGACGTACTGCTTGACCAGGGAGCCGAAGACGTCGGACACGGACTCGTTGAGCGCGCCGGGCTGGCCGAAGTACGTGAAGTTCGCCGTGTACTGCGTCAGGCCGTGGGCCAGCTCGTGGGCGATGACGTCCACCGGCAGCGTGAAGTCGCGGAAGATCTCGTCGCCGTCGCCGAAGACCATCTGCCGGCCGTCCCAGAAGGCGTTCCCGTAGTTCTCGCCGTAGTGCACGCTCGCGACGAGCGGCAGACCGTTGCCGTCGACGGACCTGCGCCCGAAGGCCTTGAGGAGGAGATCGAAGGTCGCGCCGAGGCCCGCGTACGCCCGGTTCACGGTCGCGTCCTGGCCGGGTTCGTCGCCCTCGCCGCGCACTTTGACGCCCGGCAGTTCCTGGCGGTGCTGCGCGTCGTAGAGGGTGCGGTGCGGTTTGTCGCCGGCCGCGTCCGCCGGCGGGGCGGCCGGCGGGGCGCCGAGGACCGTGGTCAGCCGGCGGTGGGTGCGCTGGGCGGCATCCGCTTCGAGGGTCCGGCGGGCGGGGCCCGCGAGCGCCGGGTCGTCGGCCTGGGCCAGCTTGTCGAGGACGTGGGGCGGCACGATGGTGCAGAACACGGGATGGGTGGCCTTCATGGCCGCAATGTCGCACTGCGTCATCGCGCTGTCACTACTTGCGACCATGATTGACGAAATCGAGTGATGGATCACTTTCGCCCGTTACCCGCCCGTTACTGATGGGGTGGTCCCGCATACTGATACGGGACCGGCGAAACCGGCTCCCCTCGGCTAGGCTGCGGCACATCATGCGTTACGGGCTGCTCCTCCTTAGCTGCCGCGGCGAGGGTCTGTAGTTATAGGCCGACCCCCTCCCCGCGGAGTCTGGTGCTGCAGCGACACCGTCGGCCGTCCCCTTTGCAGGACACCGAGGAGCCCTACGCGATGAACGCCCCTGTTGGCCGCCCCACGCCGATCACCAACGCGACGCAGCTGCAGAAGCCGTCCGGGATGCCGATCCACAAGTACGGCCAGTACGAGGCCGTCGACATCCCCGACCGCACCTGGCCCGACCACCGGATCACCAAGGCGCCCCGCTGGCTGTCCACCGACCTGCGCGACGGCAACCAGGCCCTGATCGACCCCATGTCCCCCGCCCGCAAGCGCGAGATGTTCGACCTGCTCGTACGCATGGGCTACAAGGAGATCGAGGTCGGCTTCCCGTCGTCCGGCGAGACCGACTTCGCCTTCGTACGCTCCATCATCGAAGAGGGCGCGATCCCCGAGGACGTGACGATCTCCGTCCTGACCCAGGCGCGCGAAGAGCTGATCGAGCGGACCGTCGAGTCGCTGGTCGGCGCCCGGCGCGCCACCGTGCACCTGTACAACGCCACCGCGCCGACGTTCCGGCGCGTCGTCTTCCGCGGCTCCAAGGAGCAGGTCAAGCAGATCGCCGTGGACGGCACGCGGCTGGTCATGGAGTACGCCGACAAGCTGCTGGGCCCGGAGACGATCTTTGGGTACCAGTACAGCCCGGAGATCTTCACCGACACCGAGCTGGACTTCGCCCTGGAGGTCTGCGAGGCGGTGTGTGACGTGTGGCAGCCGGAGGAGGGCCGGGAGATCATCCTCAACCTGCCCGCCACCGTGGAGCGCTCCACGCCGTCCACGCACGCGGACCGCTTCGAATGGATGTCGCGGAACCTGACCCGGCGCGAGTACGTCTGCCTGTCCGTGCACCCGCACAACGACCGGGGCACCGCCGTCGCCGCCGCCGAGCTGGCGATCATGGCGGGCGCCGACCGTATCGAGGGCTGCCTGTTCGGGCAGGGCGAGCGCACCGGCAACGTCGACCTGGTCACCCTGGGCATGAACCTGTTCTCCCAGGGCGTCGACCCGCAGATCGACTTCTCGCAGATCGACGACATCCGCCGCACCAGCGAGTACTGCAACCAGATGGAGGTCCACCCGCGCCACCCCTACGCGGGCGACCTGGTCTACACCGCCTTCTCCGGCTCCCACCAGGACGCCATCAAGAAGGGCTTCGACGCGATGGAGGCCGAGGCGGCCGCCGCCGGCAAGACGGTCGACGACATCGAGTGGGCCGTGCCGTACCTGCCGATCGACCCGAAGGACGTGGGCCGTTCGTACGAGGCGGTCATCCGGGTCAACTCGCAGTCCGGCAAGGGCGGTATCGCGTACGTCCTGAAGAACGACCACAAGCTGGACCTGCCGCGCCGCATGCAGATCGAGTTCTCGCGGATCATCCAGGCCAAGACGGACGCCGAGGGCGGCGAGGTCACGCCGAAGGCGATCTGGTCGGTCTTCCAGGACGAGTACCTGCCGAACTCCGAGAACGCGTGGGGGCGCATCCAGCTGCGTTCCGGCCAGACGACGACCGACACGGACGGCCAGGACACGCTGACCGTCGAGGCGGTCGTGGACGGCGTCGACACGGTGCTGACCGGCACCGGCAACGGCCCGATCTCGGCCTTCTTCGAGGCGCTGGGCGCGATCGGCGTGGACGCCAGGCTGCTGGACTACCAGGAGCACACGATGAGCGAGGGCGCGAGCGCCCAGGCCGCGTCGTACATCGAGTGCGCCATCGACGGCAAGGTGCTGTGGGGCATCGGCATCGACGCCAACACCACGCGCGCGTCGCTGAAGGCAGTCGTTTCGGCCGTGAACAGGGCCACGCGCTAGCACTCGGTTCTCCGGTTCCGGGAGGTTCCCGAACGCCGGGCGGGCTGTTTTTCGGCCACGCCCGGCGTTTCTGCCTGCCTCTCGCGCCGACAGGGTGCTGACGGGACATCACGGATGTGGCTAACATCACGGCAACGCGGCAGAGTTGCCGGAGCGTTTCGGAGGTGCGACGTGCTGCTGGTTCGAGGGCGGAAACAATGCGTATGGGGCATTCGCACCGCGTGGAACACCGTCGGCGACGGTGACTTCTTCTGCCCGGACTGCGGCGGCGACCGCAACTACCGGCGCCGTACGGGCCGCAGGCGCTTCACCGTTCTCGGCATTCCGCTGCTGCCGCGCGGTTACGTCGGCCCGGTCATCGAATGCGCCGCCTGCCAGACCCACTTCGGCACCGAGGCACTCGACCACCCCACCACCGTCCGCTTCTCCGCGATGCTGCGCGACGCCGTCCACACCGTCGCCCTCGCCGTCCTCGCCGCGGGCGGCACGTCCTCCCGTACGGTCAGAGTCACCGCCGTCGCGGCCGTCCGTGCCGCCGGGTTCGACGACTGCACCGAGGACCAGCTCACCACCCTCATCGACGCCCTCGCCGCCGACACCGGACGCCTTCCCGGAGCGTACGAGGGGACCCCCGAGCCCTGCGGCGCCGCGCTCGCCATCGAACTGCACGAGGCACTCGAACCGCTGGCCCCGCACCTCGCCCCCGCCGGCCGCGAATCGATCCTGCTCCAGGGCGCCCGGATCGCCCTCGCCGACGGCCCGTACAGCCCCGCCGAGCGCGAGGTGCTGACGATCGTCGGCGGGGCGCTGCTGATCTGCCCGGACGACACGGCCCGGCTGCTGGCGGCGGCCCGTACGCCGTCCTGAACGTCCGCCCGGCTCAGTCCTGAGGCGCCGCGCTCGCCCGCAGCATCGCCTCACGCTCGACGATCTTCACGCGCTCGCGGCCCTCGGCGGCGCCCAGCGCGCGCTCCGCGCTGTCGAGGCGGTGCCAGCCCTCCCAGGTCGTGTACGGGACGTCCTTGCCCGCGAGGAAGTCCACCACGGCGTCCTCGCCGGGCGCGGCGGGAGCGGACAGACGGCCGGCGCGGTGGTCCTCCAGGAGGTTCGCCACCGTCTCGTTGGCGTCGCCCTTGGTGTGGCCGATGAGGCCGACGGGACCGCGCTTGATCCACCCGGTGACGTACGTCGACTGAAGGTGCTCGCCCGCCTCGATGACGCGGCCGCCCTCGTGCGGGACCGTACCGGTGGTGAAGTCGAAGGGCAGCTTGGGGAGTTCGTCGGAGAGGTAGCCGACCGCCCGGTAGACGGACTGCACGTCCCAGATCTGCGTCTCGCCCGTGCCGGTGACGTTGCCCGTACCGTCGAGCCGGGTCCGCTCGGTGCGCAGGCCGACGACCCTGCCGTCCTCGCCGACGACCTCGGTGGGCGACTCGAAGAAGTGCAGGAAGAGCTTGTGGGGGCGGTCGCCGATGTCCCGGATCGCCCAGTTCTCCAGCGTCTTGGCGACCATGTCCGCCTGCTTGTTGGCGCGGCGGGTGGCGATGCTGCCGTCGTCGTAATCGATGTCCTCGGGGTTGACGATGACTTCGATGGTGGGGGAGTGGTCGAGCTCGCGCAGCTCCATCGGGCTGAACTTCGCCTGGGCCGGTCCGCGCCGTCCGAAGACGTGGATCTCGCGGGCCTTGTTGGCCGCGAGACCGTCGAAGACGTTCGGCGGGATCTCGGTCGGCAGCAGTTCGCCGGCGGTCTTCGCGAGGATGCGGGCCACGTCCAGGGCGACATTGCCGACCCCGAGGACGGCGACCTTCTCCGCGTCGAGCGGCCAGGTGCGCGGCACGTCCGGGTGGCCGTCGTACCAGGACACGAAGTCCGCGGCGCCGTAGGAGCCGTCGAGCTCGATGCCGGGTATGTCCATCGCCCGGTCGGCGCTCGCGCCGGTGGAGAAGATCACCGCGTCGTAGAACGCGCGCAGGTCGTCCAGACCGATGTCGGACGGGTAGTCGACGTTGCCGAAGAGCCGGATCTGCGGCTTGTCCAGGACCTGGTGCAGGGCGGTGATGATGCCCTTGATCCGGGGGTGGTCCGGGGCGACGCCATAACGGATCAGCCCGAAGGGCGCCGGCATCCGCTCGAAGAGGTCGATGGACACGCCGGGGTCGGCGGCGGCGTCGGACTTCAGCAGGGCGTCTGCGGCGTAAATGCCGGCGGGACCGGCGCCGACGATCGCGACCCTCAGGGGGCGGGGCATTGGGGGGTTTCCCTTCGGGTGGCGACAACTGTCTCGTGCGTCACCCTAGGCAACGAAATGCCGGGTCAGGTACTTGACCCCTCCCTATGACCCCATAAGCAGCTCTTATGAGTACCCAAAGGCCGCCTTGATGACCGAGCCTGGGCGAGAATGGGCGCATGACCCTGTTCCGCGACGACGGCATCGTGCTGCGCACCCAGAAACTGGGTGAGGCGGACCGCATCATCACGTTGCTCACGCGCGGTCACGGCCGCGTACGTGCCGTCGCGCGCGGAGTGCGGCGCACCAAGTCGAAGTTCGGGGCCCGGCTGGAACCCTTCTCGCACGTCGACGTGCAGTTCTTCTCACGCGGCAGCGAGCTCGTCGGGCGCGGCCTGCCGCTGTGCACCCAGAGCGAGACGATCGCTCCGTACGGCGGCGGAATCGTCACGGACTACGGCCGCTACACCGCCGGTACGGCGATGCTGGAGACCGCCGAGCGGTTCACCGACCACGAGGGCGAGCCCGCCGTACAGCAGTACCTGCTCCTCGTCGGCGGCCTGCGCACCCTCGCCCGCGGCGAGCACGCGCCGAACCTCATCCTCGACGCCTTCCTGCTGCGCTCCCTGGCCGTCAACGGCTACGCGCCCAGCTTCAACGACTGCGCGAGATGCGGACTGCACGGGCCGAACCGGTTCTTCTCGGTCGCCGCGGGCGGCGTCATATGCGGCGACTGCCGGGTGCCCGGAAGCGTCGTACCCTCGGCGGAGGCCGTCGGACTGCTCAGCGCGCTGCTGACGGGGGACTGGGAGACGGCGGACAGCTGCGAGCCACGGCACGTCCGGGAGGGCAGCGGACTGGTGTCGGCGTATCTGCACTGGCACTTGGAGCGCGGACTACGCTCGCTGCGGTATGTGGAAAAGTGAATTGAGGGAGAGAGAAGCTCATGGCACGACGCGGGATTCTGGGCCGTAACCGGCGCGAGTACAAGACGCCGGAACCGCACCCGTCCGGCGCGCGGCCGCCGAAGATCCCCGGCGAGCTGGTCCCGGAGCATGTGGCGGTCGTCATGGACGGCAACGGCCGCTGGGCGAAGGAGCGCGGGCTGCCGCGCACCGAGGGCCACAAGGTCGGCGAGGGCGTCGTCCTTGACGTACTCAAGGGCTGCCTCGAGATGGGCGTCAAGAACCTCTCCCTGTACGCCTTCTCCACCGAGAACTGGAAGCGCTCCCCCGAGGAGGTGCGCTTCCTGATGAACTTCAACCGGGACGTCATCCGCCGCCGCCGCGACGAGATGGACGAGCTGGGCATCCGTATCCGCTGGACCGGGCGGATGCCGAAGATGTGGAAGTCCGTTGTCCAGGAGCTCCAGGTCGCCCAGGAGCAGACCAAGGACAACGACGCGATGACGCTGTACTTCTGCGTCAACTACGGCGGGCGCGCGGAGATCGCCGACGCGGCGCAGGCCATCGCGCGCGATGTCGCGGCGGGCAAGCTCGACCCGTCGAAGGTCAACGAGAAGACCTTCGCGAAGTACATGTACTACCCGGACATGCCGGATGTGGACCTCTTCGTACGCCCCAGTGGCGAGCAGCGCACCTCCAACTACCTGATCTGGCAGAGCGCGTACGCCGAGATGGTCTTCCAGGACGTCCTGTGGCCCGACTTCGACCGCCGCGACCTGTGGCGCGCCTGCGTCGAGTACGCCTCCCGCGACCGCCGCTTCGGCGGCGCCGTCCCGAACGAGGAGCAGCTCGCCGCGGGCAGCATGTAGCGGGGCGCTCAGGCGATCCCGGCGGCATCGCCCGGCGTACGACAGCGGGCCCGCACCGGTTCAAAAACCGGTGCGGGCCCGCTCTCGTACCGCCTCAGACGCTTGCCGCGCACTCCACGCACGTGCCGAAGATCTCCACGGTGTGGGCCACGTTGACGTAGCCGTGCTGGGCCGCGATGGCCTCGGCCCACTTCTCCACCGCGGGGCCCTCGACCTCGACGGCCTTGCCGCAGACCCGGCACACCAGGTGGTGGTGGTGCTCGCCGCTGGAGCAGCGCCGGTACACCGCCTCGCCCTCGCTGGTGCGCAGTACGTCGACCTCGCCGGCGTCGGCGAGGGACTGCAAGGTGCGGTAGACCGTCGTCAGCCCGACCGAGTCGCCCCGGTGCTTGAGCATGTCGTGAAGCTCCTGCGCGCTGCGGAACTCGTCCACCTCGTCGAGCGCCGCCGCGACGGCGGCCCGCTGCCGGGTGGACCGGCCACGCACCGGGGATGGGGTTCCCGCAGTCGTCACAGGTGCCTCCTCTGGTCGCCCGTACGTATGTCGGGCCATTCTGCCAGGTCGCCGCCGAGTGCCGGTCAGACCTTGGCGCCGTTGGCGGAGCTGGTGCCCTGCGGCAGTCCGCCCGCCTCCACGCTACATCCCGGCCCCGACCCGGCCTCCGCGTCCCTCAGCGCCCGTGCCCGGCGCCTGGCGAGCGGTGTGGCCAGCGCGGTCAGTACGAAGAAGACAGCGATGGCCAGCAGCACGATCGTCGCGCCCGGCGGCACTTCGTACTCGTACGAGGTCACCGTGCCCGCCAGCGTCACCGCCGTGCCGATGATCACGGCCACTGTGAACGTGACCTTGAACGACCGGGTGATCTGCTGCGCCGCCGCCACTGGCACCACCATCAGCGCGCTGACCAGCAGCAGTCCGACGACGCGCATCGCCACGGTGACCGTGACGGCCGCGGTGACGGCGATCAGCAGGTTCAGGGCGCGCACCGGCAACCCGGTCACGCGGGCGAACTCCTCGTCCTGGCTGACCGCGAAGAGATGACGTCGCAGACCGATGGTGACGAGCATCACAAAGCCGGCGAGCAGGCAGATCGCGGTGACGTCCTCGTCCGAGACGGTCGCGAGCGAGCCGAAGAGGTACGAGGTGAGGTTGGAGTTGGAGCCGTTCGGCGAGAGGTGCATCAGCATGACGCCGCCCGCCATGCCGCCGTAGAAGAGCATCGCCAGCGCCATGTCGCCGCGCATGCGCCCGTACCAGCGGATCAGTTCCATCGCGACGGCGCCGACGATCGAGACGAGGGCGGCCATCCACACCGGATTGGCGCTGAGAAGGAAGCCGAGGCCGACTCCGGTCATCGCGACATGGCCGATGCCGTCGCCCATCAGGGCCTGGCGGCGCTGTACGAGGTAGATGCCGACGGCGGGGGCGGTGATGCCGACGAGGACGGCGGCGAGCAAGGCCCGCTGCATGAAGGCTGTTTCGAGGATTTCCATGATCAGGTCAGCAGTCCCGTCCGGACGGGCTCGGAATCCGAGTGCGGGTGTACGTGGTCGTGGCCGGGCAGCGCGTGCTGGCCCAGCGACTCCGGGGGCGGCCCGTCGTGGGTGACGCAGCCGTCGCGCAGGACGACCGCGCGGTCGATCAGGGGTTCCAGGGCGCCGAGTTCGTGGAGTACGAGGAGCACGGTCGTACCGGCCACGACCTGCTCGCGCAGCGTCGAGGCGAGGATCTCCTGGCTGGTCAGGTCCACACCCGCCATCGGCTCGTCCATGATCAGCAGCTCGGGCTCGGAGGCGAGCGCGCGCGCTATGAGGACGCGCTGGTGCTGGCCGCCGGAGAGGGCGTTCACGGAGTCCTTGGTGCGGTCCGCGAGCCCGACGAGCTCTATGGCGCGGTGCACGGCGGCGCGGTCGGCCTTCGAGGGCCAGCGGAGCTTCGTACGGGAGAGGCGGCCGGAGGAGACGACCTCGTACACGGTCGCGGGAACGCCGCTCGCGGCCGTGGTGCGCTGCGGTACGTACCCGACGCGCGACCAGTCGCGGAAGCGGCGCAGCGGCGTACCGAACAGGTCGACGGAGCCGCCGGTGAGCGGCACCTGGCCGATCACGGAACGTACGGCCGTCGACTTTCCGGAACCGTTGGCGCCGAGCAGCGAAACGACCTCACCGTGGTGCACGGTGAGGTCGATGCCGCGCAGTACGGGGCGCGAGCCGAGCGTGGCCGTGGCACCGCGCAGGGATATGACGGGCTGCTCTGGCTCTGGCTTCATGGCTCGCGCCTCCGATGGTGCCGGGGTGATCAGGTTCACTTGGCGCCGAGGGCCTTCTCCAGCGCGGCGAGGTTGGACTCCATGACCTCGATGTAGTTATCGCCCTTCGACTTGTCCGTGATTCCCTCCAGCGGGTCCAGGACATCGGTCTTGAGGCCGGTGTCGCCCGCGAGGGTCCTGGCGGTCTTGTCGCTGACGAGCGTCTCGAAGAAGACCGTGGTGACCTTGTCGTCCTTGGCGATCTTCTGGAGGTCCTTCATGCGGGAGAGGCTGGGCTCGGAGTCGGGGTCGAGGCCGCTGATGCCCTCCTGCTTGAGGTCGTAGCGCTCGGCGAGGTAGCCGAAGGCGGCGTGGGTGGTGATGAACGTCCGGGTGTCGGTGTTCTTCAGACCCTTCTCGAACTTCGTGTGCAGGCCGTCGAGCTTGGTGGCCAGGACGTCGGTGTTCTTCTTGTACGCCGCGGCGTTGTCGGGGTCGGCCTTCTCCAGGGCCTTGCCGACGCCCTTGGCGACCTCGGAGTACTTCACGGGGTCGAGCCAGATGTGGGGGTCGCCGGCGGCTTCGGCGTGGTCGTGGCCTTCTTCTTCGGCGTGCTCGTCCGCGTGCTTGTCGCCCGCGTGCTCGTCGTGGCCGACCTCGGTGCCGTGTTCTTCGAGGTGGGTGAGGCCGGCGGCGTCGACGGTGTTCTTCACACCGGACTGCGCGACCGCCTCGTCGACGGCGGGCTGGAGGCCCTTGAGGTAGAGGATGAAGTCCGCTTCGCCGAGCCCGGCGGTCTGCTTCGGGCTGAGCTCCAGATCGTGCGGCTCCACGCCGGGCTTGGTGAGGGTCGATACGGCGACGTGCTCGCCGCCTATCTCCTCGGCCAGGTACTGCATCGGGTAGAACGACGCCACCACGTCGAGTTTGCCCTCGCCGTTCTTGTCGGCGGCGCCGGAGGAGGAAGAGCAGGCACTGACGGCCATCAGGCCGAGCGCTACGGCTCCGGCGGCAGCGGCGGTGGGTATGAGGCGTCGTCGTACGTTCATGACACCCATTTTCAACAAAATTGGAAACGATTGTCAATAATGACGGGTGTGACGTGGAGCTACGAGCGCCGGTAATCTGAATCATTCGCGTTCGTCGTCGTCGTAATGAAGAGAGCACCGTGGCCGCCGACAAGATCGACACCATCGTCAGCCTGAGCAAGCGCCGTGGCTTCGTCTACCCGTGCAGTGAGATCTACGGCGGTTCCCGGGCCGCCTGGGACTACGGGCCGCTGGGTGTCGAGCTCAAGGAGAACATCAAGCGCCAGTGGTGGCGCTCCATGGTCATCGCGCGCGAGGACGTGGTCGGTCTCGACTCGTCCGTGATCCTGGCTCCCGAGGTGTGGGAGGCGTCCGGTCACGTGGCGACGTTCTCCGACCCGCTCACCGAGTGCACCGCCTGTCACAAGCGCCACCGCGCGGATCACCTGATCGAGGCGTACGAGGCCAAGCACAACGGCCGCGCGCCCGAGAACGGTCTTGCCGACATCAACTGCCCGAACTGCGGCACCAAGGGCCAGTTCACCGAGCCCAAGCAGTTCTCCGGCATGCTGGAGACGCACCTCGGCCCCACCCAGGACACCGGCTCGCGCGCCTTCCTGCGCCCCGAGACCGCGCAGGGCATCTTCACCAACTTCGCCCAGGTGCAGCAGACTTCGCGCAAGAAGCCGCCGTTCGGCATCGCGCAGATGGGCAAGTCCTTCCGGAACGAGATCACTCCGGGCAACTTCATCTTCCGCACGCGCGAGTTCGAGCAGATGGAGATGGAGTTCTTCGTCAAGCCGGGCGAGGACGAGCAGTGGCAGGAATACTGGATGGAGCAGCGCTGGAGCTGGTACCGCGAGCTTGGTCTCCGTGAGGAGAACATGCGCTGGTTCGAGCACCCCGCGGAGAAGCTCTCCCACTACTCGAAGCGCACCGCCGACATCGAGTACCGCTTCAACTTCGGCGGCAGCGAGTTCTCCGAGCTGGAGGGTGTGGCCAACCGCACCGACTTCGACCTCAAGGCCCACTCCAAGGCTTCCGGCCAGGACCTGTCGTTCTTCGACCAGGAGGCCGGCGAGCGCTGGACTCCGTACGTCATCGAGCCGGCGGCCGGCGTGAACCGCGCCATGCTCGCCTTCATGCTCGACGCGTACATCGAGGACGAGGCGCCGAACGCCAAGGGCGTCATGGAGAAGCGCACCGTGATGCGCCTCGACCCGCGCCTGGCGCCGGTCAAGGTCGCCGTCCTGCCGCTGTCCCGCAACCCGCAGCTTTCGCCGAAGGCCAAGGGCCTGGCGGCCGACCTGCGCAAGAACTGGAACATCGAGTTCGACGACGCGGGCGCCATCGGCCGCCGCTACCGCCGTCAGGACGAGATCGGTACGCCGTTCTGCGTGACCGTCGACTTCGACACCCTCGACGACAACGCGGTGACGGTGCGCGAGCGCGACACCATGAAGCAGGAGCGCGTCTCGCTGGACCAGATCCAGTCGTACCTGGGCGGCCGCCTCATCGGCTGCTGACCTGCTCGTACGTCCCGAAGGCCCCGGTTCCGCCCAGCGGAGCCGGGGCCTTCGGGCACACTGGGCCCGACTCACACGGGGCCCGACTCACCACCTCAAGGAGGCGTGATGCCGTCGACGACCGGCAGCAAGGTCCGCAGATGGGATCAGCACGGCCGCGAGCACGTGGTGCGGGTCCAACGGACCGGCATACAGCGCGCGTTGCACTGCGGTACGTGCGGCTGGCGCAAGGGGGTGCAGTTCCTGCCCTGGCTCAAGGCCCAGGAGCATCTTGCCGAGGCTCACCAGGCGACGGTGGACCCGGCGGGCTCCCGGACCTGAGCCGACGGGCCGTCCGGCAAAAAATCTGGTGCCCGGCGGCCCCACGGCCCGGTAATGTCGCATGCATGTTCTTCCAGATCTACGAGTGAGCGCGCGGCGGATCCCCTGTCCGCCCCCCACCAGACGAATCCGCAGATCACTTCTCATCACTTCGGGAGAACCCCGTGGCAAAGAGCCGCAACAACCTTCTCGGCGTAGGCGGGCAGCGCAAGAGGATGTCCCGCGCCGAACTCGCGGACAACGGTCCCACGCGCAACGCCGACCGCAAGCTGGCGTCCGACCACAAGGAGGAGCTGCTGCGCAAGATGCGTGAGCGCGCCGCCGGTGCAGAGGGCGGCGAGGCGGCCGCCGACGGCGGTCAGGACGCCCCGGACGCCCAGAGCTGACGTACGGGCAGTACAGCAGTGGGCCCGGACCGCACACAGCGGTCCGGGCCCGCGCCTTTGTCCGGCCTCAGCGGTCCGGCCTCAGCGCACCGCGCCCGTCGAAGCCCGGCCGGGCGCGGACTCCTCAAGCCGGGCGGCCGTCCGGGCGGCCGACCTCTGGGCCCGGGGGCCGCTGGTCAGCGCTCCCACCAGCAGTACGCACAGTCCGCAGCCGGCGATGATCCACCAGGCCGGCCTGCTCGCCGCGACGAAGGTGGCGTCGTACGGCCGGCCGTGCACCCCGGCGGCCAGGACCGCGCCGATGACGGCGACGCCCAGCGTCTGGCCGACCTGCCTGCTGGTCGAGGCGATCGCGGCGGCGACGCCCGCCTGGGCGCGCGGCATGCCGGACACGGCGGTGTTGGTGATCGGTGCGTTCACCACGCCGAAGCCGAGGCCGAACAGTACGTACCCGGTGAACAGCATGGGCGTGGATGTCTCCGCCTCGAACGCCGCGAACAGCACCCCGCTCGCCGTCATCGTGACACCGGCCACGAGCAGCGGGAGCCGTGGTCCCCGGCTGCCGACCAGACGACCGGAGAGCGGTGCGCAGACCAGCGTCAGCCCTGCCATGGGCAGCATGTAGAGCCCGGCGTGCAGGGCTGAGAAACCGCGTACGTCCTGGAGGTACAGGGTGTTCACGAAGAGGAAGCCGCCGAGCGCCGCGAACGCGCACACCGCGATGACCGTCGCCCCGCTGAACGGCGCGCTGCGGAAGAACCGGGGATCGATCAGTGGCTCCGTCCGCCTCCGCTCGTACAGGACAAGGCCCACGAGCGCCGTCGCGGCCGTTCCCGCGAACAGCAGAATCGGCGCCGACGTCCAGCCCGCGACGGGGGCCTCGATGATCGCGTACGTGAGCGATCCGAGCAGTGCGATGACCAGGAGCTGGCCGACGGGGTCCGGGCGGCGCGCCTTGGGGGCGCGCGACTCGGGTACGTACCGGATGGTCAGCAGCAGTGCGGCGAGTCCGACCGGCAGATTGACCCAGAAGATCGCCCGCCAGCTCACCGAGTCCACCAGCAGCCCGCCGATCAGGGGGCCCGCGGCCATGGAGATCCCGACCACACCGCCCCACACCCCGATCGCGCGGGCACGGTCGCGCGGCTCGGTGAAGGTGTTGGTGATGATCGACATCGCGACGGGGTTGAGCATCGAGCCGCCGACGGCCTGGACCATGCGGAAGGCGACGAGCGATTCGAGGTTCGGCGCGAGGGAGCACAGCAGCGAGCCGAGGGTGAAGAGCACGAGCCCGGCCTTGAAGACCCTGCGCCGCCCGATCCGGTCGGCGGTGGACCCCGCGAGCATCAGCAGCGAGGCGAGGACCAGCGTGTACGCGTCGATCGTCCACTGCATCCCGGCTACCGTCGCGCCGAGCTCCTCGCGCATGGAGGGGAGAGCGACGTTGAGGACGGTGTTGTCGAGGCTCACGATCAGCAGGCTCATGCAGCAGATCGCCAGCACCAGCAACCGCCGCCGGTGACCGAGCTCGGGCATACGCGGATAGTACGGCTTACTAACGACTCTCGCCGTACGGGACAATGGGGCCATGACCACCGCGCTCCCCATGCTCTCCATCGGCCCGCACTCCGTGCAGCCCCCGGTGGTGCTCGCGCCCATGGCCGGCATCACCAACGCCCCGTTCCGCACCCTGTGCCGCGAGTTTTCGGGCGGCAAAGGGCTGTTCGTGAGCGAGATGATCACCACGAGGGCGCTGGTCGAGCGCAATGAGAAGACCATGCAGCTGGTCCACTTCGACGAGGCCGAGACGCCTCGCTCCATCCAGCTGTACGGAGTGGACCCGGTCACCGTCGGCAAGGCGGTCCGCATGATCGTGGACGAGGACCTGGCCGATCACATCGACCTGAACTTCGGCTGCCCGGTGCCGAAGGTGACGCGCAAGGGCGGCGGCTCGGCGCTTCCGTACAAGCGGCCGCTGCTGCGGGCCATCCTCAACGAGGCCGTCTCCAACGCGGGCGAGCTGCCGGTGACGATGAAGATGCGCAAGGGCATCAACGACGACCACCTCACCTACCTCGACGCCGGGCGGATAGCGGTCGAGGAGGGCGTCACGGCGATCGCCCTGCACGGGAGGACCGCGGCGCAGCACTACGGCGGTACGGCCGACTGGGACGCCATCGCGCGCCTCAAGGAGCACGTGCCGGAGATCCCGGTCCTCGGCAACGGCGACATCTGGTCCGCCGACGACGCGCTGCGGATGATGCGCGAGACCGGCTGTGACGGTGTGGTCGTGGGGCGCGGGTGCCTGGGGCGGCCGTGGCTGTTCGGTGACCTCGTGGCGGGCTTCGAGGGGACGGACGCGTACGCCGCACCGACGCTGCGCGAAGTCGCCGCGGTGATGCGCAGGCACGCGGAACTGCTCGGGGAGTGGATCGGGGACGAGGCACGCGGGGTCATTGACTTCCGTAAGCACGTCGCCTGGTACTTGAAGGGGTTCTCGGTCGGCTCGGAGATGCGAAAGAAGCTCGCAATCTCCTCATCTCTGGATGAAATGGACGCTCACTTGAGCGAGCTCAATCTGGACCAGGAGTGGCCCGTGGGGGCGGACGGGCCGCGGGGTCGTTCGTCCGGCAATGGGCGAGTTGTCCTGCCGGATGGCTGGTTGAAGGACCCGTATGACTGCTCCGCCGTGAGTACGGAGGCGGAGCTGGACACGTCCGGAGGCTGAGATTCGGGTCTCGGAAGGGTCTCATCTGTGACGTGATCCTCGCCACGCCTGATGTGGTCATTGCTCAGATGAGCACATCAGGCGGGGCTGCACCTCTCAAAAGGTGGCACTGGGTGCCACCTCCTTTTGTTTTGATCGATCAAATCAACTGTCACTCTCCGTTTGCCGTTAGACGAAAGATCGCTGCGTTGTGTAGTTATGCGTTAAACACTTGAACGAAACCGCCCATCGGTCCCCCGCAGTTGATCACTTTCGATCTGCTGGCGGACGAGTGGTTAAGGCCGCATGACAGTCAGGTGGACGTACCCAGACACCTTCGATCTGGGTATGTTCCTGGCCGTCAGGGCAGCCACCGCGTCCTCGAGGAGTCGAGACCCGTGTCGGAAAACAAAGAACCCCAGGTAGCCACCGAGCCCCAGGGTCAGAAGTTCGTTTATGACTTCACCGAAGGCAACAGGAACCTCAAGGACCTGCTGGGCGGCAAGGGTGCCAACCTCGCCGAGATGACCAACCTCGGGCTGCCCGTCCCTCCGGGCTTCACCATCACCACCGAGGCGTGCAAGGTCTACCTCGACAGCGGCGAGGCGCCGGAGGCGCTGCGCGCCGAGGTCAGCGCGCACCTCGACGCCCTTGAGCAGAAGATGGGCAAGAAGCTCGGCCAGGCCGACAACCCGCTGCTCGTCTCCGTCCGCTCGGGCGCCAAGTTCTCCATGCCCGGCATGATGGACACCGTCCTGAACATCGGGCTCTCCGACAAGTCGGTCACCGGCCTCGCCAAGCAGGCCGGTGGCGACGAGCGCTTCGCGTGGGACTCGTACCGCCGTCTCATCCAGATGTTCGGCAAGACCGTCCTCGGCGTCGACGGCGAACTCTTCGAGGAGGCGCTGGAGCAGGCCAAGCACGCCAAGAAGGTCACGGTCGACACCGACCTGGAGGCGGCCGACCTCAAGAAGCTGGTCCGCAAGTTCAAGAAGATCGTGTCCGACCAGGCCGGACGCGACTTCCCGCAGGACCCGCGCGAGCAGATGGACCTCGCCATAAACGCGGTCTTCGACTCGTGGAACACCGACCGCGCCAAGCTGTACCGCCGCCAGGAGCGCATCCCCGGCGACCTCGGCACGGCCGTCAACGTGTGCTCCATGGTCTTCGGCAACCTCGGCCCCGACTCCGGCACCGGTGTCGCCTTCACCCGCGACCCCGCCAGCGGCCACCAGGGCGTGTACGGCGACTACCTGCAGAACGCGCAGGGCGAGGACGTCGTCGCCGGTATCCGCAACACCGTGCCGCTCGCCGATCTGGAGCAGATCGACAAGGCGTCGTACGACCAGCTCATGCAGATCATGGAGACGCTGGAGACCCACTACAAGGATCTCTGCGACATCGAGTTCACCATCGAGCGCGGCCAGTTGTGGATGCTCCAGACCCGCGTCGGCAAGCGCACCGCCGGCGCCGCCTTCCGCATCGCCACGCAGCTCGTCGACCAGGGCCTCATCGACGAGGCCGAGGCGCTCCAGCGCGTGAACGGCGCGCAGCTCGCGCAGCTGATGTTCCCGCGCTTCGACGAGGAGGCGAAGACCGAGAAGCTCGGCCGCGGCATCGCCGCCTCGCCAGGTGCGGCGGTCGGCAAGGCCGTCTTCGACTCGTACACGGCCGTCAAGTGGTCGCGCTCCGGCGAGAAGGTCATCCTCATCCGCCGTGAGACGAACCCGGACGACCTCGACGGCATGATCGCCGCCGAGGGCATCCTGACCTCGCGCGGCGGCAAGACCTCGCACGCCGCCGTCGTGGCGCGCGGCATGGGCAAGACCTGTGTCTGCGGCGCCGAGGAGATCGAGGTCGACACCAAGCGCCGCCGCATGACCGCGCCCGGCGGGATCGTCGTCGAGGAGGGTGACGTCGTCTCCATCGACGGCTCCACCGGCAAGGTGTACCTCGGTGAGGTGCCCGTCGTACCGTCCCCGGTCGTCGAGTACTTCGAGGGCCGCATGCACGCCGGCGCCGACGACGCCGACGAGCTGGTCGCCGCCGTGCACCGGATCATGGCGTACGCCGACCGGGTACGTCGTCTTCGTGTACGCGCCAACGCGGACAACGCCGAGGACGCCCTGCGGGCCCGCCGCTTCGGCGCCCAGGGCATCGGCCTGTGCCGCACCGAGCACATGTTCCTGGGTGAGCGCCGCGAGCTCGTCGAGCGGCTGATCCTGGCCGACACGGACGACGAGCGCGAGCAGGCGCTGGGCGCGCTGCTGCCGCTCCAGAAGGCCGACTTCATCGAGCTCTTCGAGTCGATGGACGGGCTGCCGGTGACGGTGCGGCTGCTCGACCCGCCGCTGCACGAGTTCCTCCCCGACATCACCGAGCTGTCGGTGCGCGTCGCGCTCGCCGAGGCCCGCAAGGACGCGAACGAGAACGACCTGCGCCTGCTCCAGGCCGTGCACAAGCTGCACGAGCAGAACCCGATGCTGGGTCTGCGCGGTGTACGTCTGGGCCTCGTCATTCCGGGTCTCTTCGCGATGCAGGTCCGCGCCATCGCCGAGGCGGCCGCCCACCGCAAGAACGCCAAGGGCGACCCGCGTGCGGAGATCATGATTCCGCTCGTCGGCACCGTCCAGGAGCTGGAGATCGTCCGCGAGGAGGCCGACCAGGTCATCGCCGAGGTCCAGGCCGCCACCGGCACGAACCTGAAGCTGACCATCGGCACGATGATCGAGCTGCCGCGTGCCGCTCTGACCGCCGGTCAGATCGCCGAGGCCGCGCAGTTCTTCTCCTTCGGTACGAACGACCTCACCCAGACCGTGTGGGGCTTCTCCCGCGACGACGTCGAGGCGAGCTTCTTCACGGCGTACCTGGAGAAGGGCATCTTCGGGGTCTCCCCGTTCGAGACGATCGACCGGGACGGCGTCGGCTCGCTCGTCCGCTCGGCCGTCGAGGCGGGACGCGCCACGCGCCCCGACCTGAAGCTCGGCGTCTGCGGCGAGCACGGCGGTGACCCGGAGTCGGTGCACTTCTTCCACGAGGTGGGGCTGGACTACGTGTCCTGCTCGCCGTTCCGGATCCCGGTGGCGCGCCTGGAGGCGGGCCGCGCGGCGGCGCAGTCCGCGGGAAGCGACTCGCGCTAGACCGGCCGCATAGGAAGCGGCGGCGCCTCTCGCAGGCGCCGCCGCTTCGTTGTGCCGTGATTAGGAGCGCGGAGAAGTTCAGGAAACAACAGAAAGCAACAGCAGTTCAATTACGCCATTTTCCCCTGAAAGCGGCGGCAGGATGCGGTCGCCGGATCCCCACCCGACGACCGCATCCTGATACCTCGACGGACACTGAGCCGCTACCTTCGCCGACCGCCGCCAGACCCAGCAAAGCCCCCCACGGCCTTCGCTGCGTCTTTCCGGTGACTCCGGTGTCGTGCCCGACGTGGAACAGCATTTCGTTCGGCACAGGGGACGCGCGATGCGTTTCAACTGTGGCTGAAAGGCCGTGGTGACGGCGTGTGATTGCGTGCATACTCGGCTGCGGGGACGATTGCGGATGCAACAGATGGGGCTTCGGTGCTACGTGTTCATTTCTCCGGTGTTGACCTGTCGCGGATTCGGCTCTCCGACCGGCCGGACGCGTTGTGGGAAACGGTGCTCAGCTTTCACAGATTGCGAGACCGGCGCGGCGCCAAGGTGTTCGGAGAATGGCGCCGGGAATCCCGTGCTCGGTTGAATGGTGAAACACGACTGCTGTCGTCCGTGATACCGACGAGGGGCTATTTTCCCGATTTCCTGACACCCCGTGAGGGGACGCGCGGCATGGACACGGCACTCGAAGCGGTACGGGCGACCGCACCCGAGCGGCTGCGCGCCGAGCTGGCGCTGCTCGTCGCCTCGCACCGGCCGGACCGTATGACGGCTCCGCAGAACCACGCGGCATCGACGCAGCAGCGCCTCGCTCCACTGGCCGGCCGGGGCGAGCCCCTGGCCCGCCTCACCGGCGCCCTGCGCGGCTACCACCGGGCCGCCGTCGAGCCGTACTGGCCGCACATCCAGGCCCGTATCGAAGCCGACAGGGCGGCCAGGGGCCGCGCCCTGCTGGACGGCGGCGCGGACGAACTCCTCGCCTCGCTCCCGCCGATGCTGCGCTGGCGCCCGCCGGTCCTGGAGGCCGACTACCCGGTCGACCGGGATCTGTACCTGCGCGGCCGGGGCCTGCTGCTCCAGCCGTCGTTCTTCTGCCGCGGCACGCCGGTCGTCTACCGCGACCCGCAACTGCCGCCCGTCCTGGTCTACCCCGTGACCCACGCCGACGCCGCCCCGGCCCCCGCCGACGACCCCGGACCACCCCTGGGCCGCCTGGTCGGCCAGACCCGCTCCACGGTCCTCGGGGCGATCGGCAGCGGCTGTACGACGAGCGAACTCGCCCGCAGGGCAGGGGTGTCGCTCGCGTCGGCGAGCCAGCACGCGTGCGTACTGCGCGAGGCCGGCCTGGTCGTCACCCTGCGGCACGGCAACGCGGTGCTCCACACCCTGACGCCACTGGGCGCCGCCCTCCTGCGGGGCGGCGCCACAGCGGAAGCCCTCGTACCGTCGCCGGAAGAGACGGGGGCGGCGGGCCGTCAGCTCCGGAAGGGGCCCGTCACCTCGTAGGTGATGCCGCCGGACGAGCTGCCGCTCGTACCGCGCTGGCTGGAGAAGTACAGGCGCCTGCCGTCCGGTGAGAACGCCGGGCCGGTGATCTCCGAGCCCGACTGACCGTCGATCCGCAGGAAGGGAGCCACCACGTCGTCCGGCGTGATCACGCAGATCTCCATGTTGCCGCCGTCCTCGGCGACGAAGAGGTCACCGGACGACGTGCCCGTGACGTTGTCCACGCCGGTCAGCGGGGCGGTGCCGCTCACCAGTGAGTCGTCGTAGGCGAGCTCGATGGTCTGCGCGGCCGCGTTGTACTGCCAGACGCGGTTGTCGCCCTTGGTGGTGAACCAGCACGTGTCGTCGGCGTAGTAGCAGCCTTCGCCGCCCGTGAAGCGCTTGGCGCCCGAGACCTGGTTGCGGGTGGCGGTCGAGGCACCGCTCGGGTCCGGGACGGTGGCCCAGGTGACAGGTCCCGACGTACCCGAACCCATCTTCAGCACCTCCAGCCTGCCCGCCGACAGATCGCCCCAGGTGGTGGGCGTGAAGCGGTAGAAGCAGCCGTCGGTGACGTCCTCGGTGAGGTAGATCGTCCTGCGCACCGGGTCCGCGGCGGCGGCCTCGTGCTTGAAGCGGCCCATCGCGTCGCGCCGTACGGCGGCCTTCACGCCCCACGGGTCGGTCTCGTAGACGTAGCCGCGGTCGACCTCCTCACAGGACAGCCAGGTGTTCCACGGAGTCTTGCCGCCCGCGCAGTTCTGGCGGGTGGAGGACAGGATGCGGTACGCGCCGGTGATCGCGCCCGTCGAGGAGAAGCGGACCGCGCCCGCGCCGCCGGAGGGGTTGATCTCCGAGTTCGAGACGTAGATCCAGCCGGTGCCGTCCGCGTAACAGGCGCCGCCGTCCGGCGCCTTGTGCCAGGTGTACGCGGTGGAGCCGACCTTCTGGCCCGTGCGGGCTATGACGCGGCTGCTGAAGCCGGACGGCAGGCGTATGCCGTTGGCGTCGGCGGTGCGCAGGGCCCCGTAGGGGCCGGCGCCGGGCTGTGCGGGGCCGGCGTGGGCCGCGCCGCGCCAGAGGGTGCCGCCGAAGACGGTGACGGAGGTGCCGATGACAGCGCCGCGCAGGAAGCTACGACGTTCCATGTGTCACTCCAGGGTGGGGGACTGTGACCTCGCAACCTAAGAGTCTCGAATTGACAGTGCATCAACAACCGGTGAGCGGAAGGTGATCAGTCGTATCGCTGGGCGTCGGGGTCTTCCTGATAGTCGACGCGGTCCAGGTCGTCGAAGACGTCCTGCGCCACGGTGAACGCCGAGTTCGCCGCCGGGACTCCGCAGTACACCGCCGTCTGGAGCAGGACCGCGCCGATCTCCTGCCTGCTCAGGCCGTTGGTCAGCGCCGCCCGCACATGCAGCGCGAGCTCCGCCTCGTGGCCGTGGGCGACGAGCGCGGTGAGGGTGACGGCGCTGCGGATGCGCCGGTCCAGGGTCTCGTCGGTCCAGATCTCACCCCAGGCGTACCGCGTGATGAAGTCCTGGAAGCGGGCCGTGAACGGCGTCGTACGGCCGATCGCGCGGTCCACGTGGGCCGGGCCGAGGACCGCCCTGCGCACGCGCATGCCTGCCGCGTGGCGGGACGCGTCGGTGTGGGCGGGCGGCGGGGCGAAGTGGGCGAGCAGCGCGGCGGTCACCGTCTCGGGCTTCTCCACCCCCGCGAGGTGCGCCGCGCCCGCGATCTCCAGCAGGCTCGAACCCGGAATCGCGTCGGCGATCTCGCGGGCGTGCGCGGGCGGCGTCGCCGGGTCGTCGCGGCCGGCGACGACGAGGGTCGGTGCGGCCACGGAGGGGAGCGCGCCGCGCAGGTCGTACGCCGCGAGGGCGTCGCAGCAGGCGGCGTAGCCGGCCGGGTCGGTGGCGCGCAGGTCTTCGATGAGCGCGTGGCCGAGGGGCGTCGAGGCGAACGCGGGCGCGAACCAGGTGCCCGGCCGGCTCGACACCATCGCCTCGGTGCCCTGCGCCCGTACGAGAGCGGCGCGCTCGCGCCAGGTGGCCGGGTCCCCGAAGCGGGCCGACGAGCAGATCACGGCGAGGGCGGTGACGCGTTCGGGGAAGTGCGTCGCCAGGTGGAGTCCTACGGCGCCGCCGATCGAGATACCGGCGTACGAGAAGCGCTCCCAGCCCTGCGCGTCGGCGGCCCGCAGTACGAGCGCCGCCAGGTCGGCGACGGTCGCGGTGCCGTCCAGCGGCATCAGTGCGGCGGGGGTGCCGCCGTGGCCGGGAAGGTCCCAGCGCAGGACGCGGTGGACGCGGGCGAGGGCGGCGAGCTGGGGCTCCCAGACGGTGAGGGAGGTGCCTACGGAGGGGCCGAGGATCAGCGGAGTGCCGGATTCGGGGCCGTCGAGGCGGAGGTGGGGGAGGTGGGGGAGGTGGTCGGCGTCAGGCATGGGGGTACTCCGGCTTTCGGTCCAGGGCGCGGTCTACGAGAGCCGCTGCGGAACCGGTGTAGCGCGTGGCGTCGGTGAGTTCGGTGAGTTCGGTGAGTTCGGCGAGCTGGTCCGGGGGGAGCGCGTCCGCGAGTGCCTCGGCCAGGGGGATGCCTTCGGTGGCGGTGCGCCGGGAGGCGGCGGTGAGGAGTTCCTTGGCACGAGCCCGGCCCAGGGCGGGGGACAGGGCCGCGGCGAGGCGTTCGCTGACGATCAGACCGCGGGTGAGGCCGAGGTTCTCGCGCATGCGCTCGGGGTGGACGCGGAGGCTGTGGACCAGCTCGGCCGCGTGGGCCGCCGCGCCGCCGGCCAGCCGCAGCAGCTCACGCAGGGGCTGCCATTCGGCGTGCCAGGCACCTGCGGGGCGTTCGTCCCCGGCGGAGGCGAGCGAGGCGACGAGTACGGACGCCAGGGCGGGGGCCTGGTGGGCGGCGGAGGTGATCAGGGTGGCGTGGACGGGGTTCGCCTTGTGGGGCATGGCGGAGGAACTGCCGCCGGTGCCTTCGGAGAGCTCGGCGATCTCGGTGCGGGAGAGCGTCAGGACGTCCGTTGCCAGTTTGCCGAGGGCGGCGCAGGTGAAGGCGAGCGCGGCGGCCAGGTCGGCGGTGGGGGTGCGGAGGGTGTGCCAGGGGAGGCTGGGCGCCGCGAGGTTGAGCTCGGCGGCGTAGGCCTCCAGGAGTGCGATACCGGGGTCGGGGATACGGGCGGGGCTGGCGGGTGCGGGGGCGTCGGGGTCGGTGCCGCGCCGTGGCGTCTCCTCGGGCGCCGAACGTTCGGGTACGGCGTGAGCTTCGGGGTGGTTGCGTTCGACGCCCTGCGGGGAGCGCCCCGGCACGTCCCCTCCCGGCACCGTGAAGGCGTCATCGGGGGCCGTCCGGCCGAAGGCGGCCAGCGTGCCCGCCGCTCCGCCGAGCTGTGCGGGCAGGGAGAGGGCCCGCAGGCGGGCGTGGGCGTCGAGGGCGAGGCTTCGCCAGCCCGCTGCCTTCAGGCCGAACGTCGTGGGGACCGCGTGCTGGGTCAGGGTGCGGCCCGGCATGGGGGTGCCCCGGTGTTCCGCCGCCAGGGTGGCGAGAGCCGCCGCCGTACGGATCAGGTCCGCTGTGATCAGGGGGAGCGTGCGGGTGGCCACCAGCATCATCGCCGTGTCGACGATGTCCTGGCTGGTGGCTCCCCGGTGCACGTACGGCGCCGCTTCCGGGCCCACCGCCGCCGTGAGGCCGGCCACCAGCGGGATCACCGGGTTGCCGCCGGACCTCGCGCGCAGGGCCAGGTCGCGTACGTCGAAGCGGTCGGCCTTCGCCGCCGCCGTGACCACCTCGCCCGCCCAGGCGGGCCCCTGCGCCCGGGTCAGGGCCGCCTCCGCGTCCAGCATCGCCTGGAGGAGGGCCACATCGCCGGTCGCCGCTTCCGCCGCGGTTCCGGCGTGTACGGGAGTGAGCAGTCCGTGGTCAGCCGAAGTCAAGGAAGACCGTCTCTTCCTCGCCCTGGAGGCGGATGTCGAAGCGGTGGGTGCGGTCGCGGTTCGGTTCGGGCCGGGCGATCAGTGTCGCGCGGCGCTCGGGAGTCAGCGAGGCGAGCAGCGCGTCCGGGCCCTCCGCGAGGTACGCGCGCGTGAAGAGGTGGTGCGTCAGGCCGCGCGCGAACACGCACACGCTGATGTACGGGACCAAAGGGGCACCCGGCGGCAGCGTACGGACCGTGTAGTGGCCGTCCGCGTCCGTCGGCACCCGGCCGAAGCCCGTGAAGCGGACGCCGTCGCGGCCGAGGAACCCGCCGGTCACGGGATCGCGGCGCATCGACCCCGGCGCGCCCGCCAGTGAACCGTCCGGTCCCGCCTGCCAGAACTCGACGATCGCGTCCGGGACCGGTTCCCCGGCGCCGTCGTACACGTACCCGTGCAGCGTGACCGTGCCGGGATGCTCCACGGGGGCGATGTCGCCGCCGCCCGGGAACGGCAGGGCGTACCCGTAGAAGGGGCCGACCGTGTGCGAAGGGGTGGGCGGCAGATACGTCATCAGCGGCCTTCCTCGATCCAGGTGGCGGACGGGCCGTCCAGGACGATGTCCCAGCGGTAGCCCAGCGACCATTCGGGGCGGGAGAGGGAGTGGTCGTACGCGGCGACGAGCCGGGCGCGCGCCGCGTCGTCCGTCACCGACTGGAGGATCGGGTCGTACGCGAAGAGCGGGTCACCGGGGAAGTACATCTGCGTGACCAGGCGCTGCGTGAAAGCCGAGCCGAAGAGCGAGAAGTGGATGTGGGCGGGGCGCCACGCGTTCTCGTGGTTGCGCCACGGGTAGGCGCCCGGCTTGATGGTGGTGAAGCTGTACGAGCCGTCGTCACCGGTCAGGACCCGCCCCACGCCCGTGAAGTTGGGGTCCAGGGGGGCCGGGTGCTGGTCGCGCTGGTGGGCGTACCGGCCGGAGGCGTTGGCCTGCCACAGCTCGACGAGCTGGCCGCGCACCGGCCGGCCCGCGCTGTCGAGCAGCCGCCCGGAGACGGTGATGCGCTCGCCGAGCGGCTCGCCCGCGTGCTGCCGGGTCAGGTCGTGGTCGAGCTCGGTGACGTCGGTGTGGCCGAAGACGGGGCCGGACAGCTCGACGGTCTCGGGGTCCGCGTCGACGGCCACCAGGGGCTGCTTGGGGTGGCGCAGGAGGCTGCTGCGGTACGGCGGGAAGTCGCGCGGCGGATGGTGTGCGGCCGGGGCGCCTGCCGCACGGGCCTTCGCGTAACCGGCGCGGATCTCGGCGAGTTCGCCGTCGATGTCGGACTGGGTGAGCGTCATCAGGCCTTGTCCCTTCCTGCCGACTTCAGGGCGCGCAGCGCGGCCAGTTCGGCGGGCGTCGGGGGCTCGGTGACCCCGACCGTGTCCGCGCTCTTCAGCTCCCAGCCGGTGGCGGCCCGTACTTGCTCGACGGTGACGCCGGGGTGGAGTTCGGTGAGAACCAGCTCCGCGGTGGCCGGGTCGGGGCGCAGGATGCCGAGGTCGGTGATGACGGCGACCGGGCCCGCGCCGGGCATGCCCAGCTCCTTGCGGTCGCCGGGGCCCGAGCCGTGGCCGAGCGTCGTGACGAAGTCCAGCTTCCGCACGAAGTTGCGGGTGGAGTGGCGCAGCACCATGAGCACCTTGCCGCAGTTCGACGCGATCTCGGGTGCGCCGCCCGCGCCGGGAAGGCGGCCCTCCGGCTTGTCGGGGCCCCGGTCGACGACCGTCGTGTTGATGTTGGCGAAACGGTCGACCTGGGCGGCGCCGAGGAACCCGACGTCGATCCGGCCGCCCTGGAGCCAGTAGTTGAACATCTCCGGTACGGGCACCACCGCGTCGGCGGTCTCGGCCAGCTCGCCGTCACCGATGGACAGCGGGAGGCGGGTCGGCTTGGAGCCGATCGTGCCGGACTCGTAGATGAGTACGAGCTCAGGATTGACGGTGTTGCGGGCGAGGTTGGCGGCGGTGGACGGCAGGCCGATGCCGACGAAGCAGGTGCGCGCCCCGGCCAGCGCGCGGGCCGCGTTCACCTCCATCAGCTCGTCGCGGGTGAAGTCCTCGGTGGTCGTCATCGGACGGCAGGCCCTTCGGTGCGTACGTTCTCGTTGATCCAGCGGGTGAAGGTGTCGCGGTTCCGGGCGATCGGGTCCCAGGCCTGGTAGAAGGCGTTGTCGCGCACCGTGTAGCCGGTGGCGTACGACGGATGCGCGCCACCCGGCACCACGGCGACCGCGTCGATGACCCAGGTCGGCAGGACCACGCCGCCGGGCCGGGGCGTCAGTTCGTCGACGACCTCCTCGACGGTCACCAGCACCCGGCCGGCGGCGAGCGCGGCCTCCTTCTGGACGCCGGTCAGGCCCCACAGCTGGACGTTGCCGTCCCGGTCGGCCTGCTGGGCGTGGATGACGGTGACGTCCGGGTTGAGCGCGGCGACGGCGGCCAGCTCCTCACCGGTGAACGGGCAGGTGACGGAGGAGACCGTGTCCGTACGGGTCGCGAGGTCGGAACCGCGGTAGCCGCGCAGTACGGCGAACGGCAGGCGCGACGCACCCGCGACGTAACGGTTGGCCATGCCGGCGTGGCTGTGCTCGTCGAGCTCCAGGGGGCGCGGCCAGCCGTTCTCGACGGCGTCGCGGAAGCGGTGGAGGGAGCCGACGCCCGGGTTGCCGCCCCAGGAGAAGATCAGCTTCTTGACCAGACCGGTGCCGATGAGCTGGTCGTAGATGACGTCCGGGGTCATCCTGGCGAGGGTCAGGTCGGTGATGCCCTGGCGGATGATCTCGTGCGCCGCGGCGTAGGGGATCAGGTGGGTGAAGCCCTCCATGGCGAGGGTGTCCCCGTCGTGGACGAGGTCCGCCACGGCGTCGTGCAGGCTGCGTATGTCGGCCATCGTCACTCCGCGAGTTGCTCAGTGTACTGACTAAAATCTCGTCGAGGCCGTACACTTCCATTGAGTGTGGCTGGCGTCAATGACTCAGTGCACAGAGCATCGACCCGATCATTCCAGGAGGCCCGCATGACCGCGGTCGATCTGAGCACCCACCCGGGGCATCTCGCCCGGCGGCTGCAACAGGCGCACACCCTGCTGTGGACCACGATGGTCTCGGAGGAGACGACATCGCCGCAGTTCGCCGTCCTCAACGCGCTGACCGAGAAACCGGACATCGACCAGCGCACCCTGAGCGAACATGTCCACCTCGACCGCTCGACCATCGCGGACCTGGTGGCGCGCCTCGGCAGGCGCGGTCTGCTGGAGCGGGTGCGCGACCCGCACGACGGCCGGCGCAACGTACTCAAGCTCACGGACGAGGGCGCGGCGGTGCACCGCAAGCTGGTCACCCGGACGACGCGGATGAACCGGGTGTTCCTCGCCCCCCTCGACGAGGGGGAGCAGGAGACGCTGCTGCGCCTGATCGGGCGGGTCGCGGACGCGGCGGAGGAACTCCGGGGCTGAGCCCGCGGGCGTTCCGGGGAACGTTCAGCTCTCCACAAGCTCCTTGAGCGCGGCCAGACGCTCCTTCCAGAAGGCCTTGTACGCCGCCACTTCCGCCGCGTCCGCGAGCTTGGTGTGGACGAGTGACACCTGCGTCTTCGACTCGCCCTTCGGCGTGAAGTAGACGGAGAGCCGGCCGCTCGCGCAGTCGGCGGACAGGGTCTTGCCCGCGCGGTGCGTACGCAGCGAGAACTCGCTGCCGGGAAGCCATCGGCGGCGTACATCCTCATCGGTGAAGGCGGCCTCGCAGCGCGCGACCGGCGCTTCGACCGTTCTGCTGCCGCTCGTCTGCCAGTCACCGGCCGAGGACTGGCCGACCTGGCGCAGGCCGCGTTCCTGTTCGTACCCGACCGTGATCGACTGGGCGTACCAGCCGTCCACCGCGAGATCTTCGGTGAGGTGGCGGGCGATCTCCGTGTGGCCGCGCCCGGTGGCGCCCCACGCGTCGAGGAGCGCGAACCAGGCGTCCCAGTCCCGGCCGGTGGACGCCTTCAGCGCATCGGCCGACAGCTTCTCGGTGATCTTCTTGCCGGCGGAACCGGCCGAACCGGCGGAGCTGGTCATGGCGCCGACGCTAGGACGGGCGTGGCGCACCCGCAAGACGGAAACTTTCTGCGATTTTCTGTTCGAGCGATGAGTTTCGTGTGGCCTCCGGGTCTACCCCTGCGCATGGCAACGACGAGAGACGACAGAAGAGAGACACAGCTCATGCCTCAGATGATCTTTGTGAACCTGCCGGTCAAGGACCTCGACACCACGAAGGCCTTCTTCGGCAAGCTCGGGTTCTCGTTCAACCCGCAGTTCAGCGACGACAAGACGGCCTGTCTGGTGATCAGCGACACCATCTTCGCCATGCTGCTCACCGAGCCGCGCTTCAAGGAGTTCACCAAGAAGGAGATCGCCGACACGAGCAGGACCACAGAGGTGCTGCTCGCCCTCAGCGCCGAGAGCCGGGAGAAGGTCGACGAGATGGCGGACACCGCCCTCGCGTCCGGCGGTTCCCCCGCGAACGAGCCCCAGGACCACGGCTTCATGTACGGCCGTTCCTTCCAGGACCCCGACGGTCACACGTGGGAGGTCATCTGGATGGACCCGTCGGCCGTCGAGGGTCAGCAGGGCTGACACCGGGCGGCAGGAGCAGCAGGAGCAGGAGGAGCGGCAGGCGAAGTGACGAGGAGGGCCTCATGAGGTGAGGCCCTCGTACGTCACGCCCGTGAGCTGCTCCGAAGCCACCCACAGCCGTTCGCTCGCCACATCGTTTGTCGTCCACGTCGCGCGCCACGACTTCGTGGGCGCGCCCCGCCAGCCCTGGAACTTCGGCCCCGTGAACGAGTCGGGAGGTTGGTGCCGGCGTAGCCGGGGTGGGCCGCTGCCGCGATGACGTCGGAGCCTGCCGTGGCGAGCCGCCCGGCCAGCTCGTGGGTGAAGAGCAGGTGGGCGGTCTTGGACCGGCCGTAGGCGATCCAGCGCCGGTACCCGCGCTCGCTGTTGATGAGCAGGTCGAGGCGGTCGTACGCGTACGAACTCGCGAAGTCCCGTATGGAGGACAGGTCGGCCAGGTCGAGTGGCGTGAAAACGACCAGTGCTTCGGGCAGTTCGCGGGTGATCCGCGCTGCGGCCTCTTTGCCGCGTTGCTCGCTGCGGCACGCGAGAACCACCCGCGCGCCGCGGCGGGCGAGTTCGCGCGCCGTGACGAGTCCGGTGCCGCTGTTGGCCCCGGTGACCACGGCCGTACGACCGCTCTGGTCGGGGATGTCGCTCGCTTTCCAGCCAGTCGTCATGGGGTCAGCGTACGACCGGACAACGCGTCAGGCGGAGGCGCCTCCGTCGATGACCAGTTCACTTCCGACGACGGACGCGGCGTCGGCGGAAGCCAGATACAGCACGGCGGCGGCAACCTCACCGGTCGTCGATATCCGGCCGAGCGGAGACTCGTCCTTCATGCGGACGGCTCGCTCGGCGTCGCTCTCGCCGGGGCGCAGCGACATGGTGGTGGCGGAGGCGCCGGGGCTGACCGCGTTGATCCGGACGCCGTCCTGGATGTGGTCGATGGCGGCTGCGCGGGTGAGGGCGGATACGGCGGCCTTGGAGGCGATGTAGCCGGCGGCGCCGGGGATGCGCCGGTGCGCGCCGAGGTTGGAGGAGATGTTGACGATCACGCCGCCGTCCTCCTGGGAGCGCATCGCGTCGATCTCGGCCTGCATGGACAGCAGTACGCCCGTGACGTTGATGTCGAGGAGCGTGCGCCAGTCGCTCTCGGACAGCTCGGCGACGGGGCCGCCTCCCCGGAACACGCCGGCGTTGTTCACCGCGACGTCGAGGCTGCCGAAGCGCTCGACGCTCTCGCGAACGAGCGCCCTCACGTCCTCGGAACGGCTGACGTCGGCGGTGACCGCGACCGTGGTGCCGGTGCCGCCCGCCTGCCCTGCCAGGGCGACCGTCTCGTCGAGGGGCGCGGCGCGGCGTCCCGCTACGACGACGTTCGCGCCCTCGGCGGCGAGCGCGAGAGCGATGGCGCGACCGAGGCCGGAGCCAGCGCCGGTGACGAGGGCGGTCTTGCCGGAGAAGCGAGCAGTCATGAGGTTCGTCCTTTACTTGAACGATCGTTCTGTTATTCGGGCGTAAAAGAGACGCCCTGAGGGCGCCTTCAAAGTGGTCAGTGGTGTCGTTGGGCCGGTCAGTCGAGAAGCGTCAGTGCCTGTTCGGCCGCGTCCCGCACGCGGGCCGGGTCGCTGGAGGCCTTGCCGACGACCCGCAGGCCCTGCATCAGCACGAGCAGCATGCGGGCGAGCGCCCGCGGATCACGGTCCTCGGGCAGCTCGCCCTGCGCCTGGGCCCGTACGAGCGCGGAGTGCAGCAGGGTCTCCAGGTGCTCCCAGTTGACCTCCACCCGGCGGGCCGCCGAGTCGTCGTGTGGGGCCAGCTCGGCGGCCGTGTTGGTGACGAAGCAGCCGGTCAGCCGTTCCTTGTCGGAGGCCGCCTCGGCGGCGAACCGCCGCAGCACCGCGCGCACGGCCGGCAGTGCGGGGCCCGGCTGGGAGAGCTCGCCGAGCAGGCGCGGGTTGCGGGTGTCGGCGTACCGGTCGAGCGCCTTCAGGTAGAGCTCGTGCTTGTTGCCGAACGTGGCGTAGATGCTGGCGCGCCCGATGCCGAGGTGGTCGACGAGGTCCGCCATGGTCGTCGCTTCGTAACCGCGCCGCCAGAACAGCTCCAGAGCTGCCTGCAGTGCGGCGTCGGGGTCGAATTCCTTGGTCCGGGCCACGTCCGGAACGCTAGCCGTTCTGGAACGATTGGTCAATTAGCTCCGACGCGTACCGCGAACGTCTGCACCGTGACCGTCTCGTCGTCCAGACAGTGCCCCGTTTCCAGGTCGAAGCGCTGCTTGAGGAGCGGCGACGCAACGAAGGGACGGCCGTTCGCGGTTCCGGTCAGACCACGGGAGAGCACCTGGGCGCCGGAGAACGGGTCACGGTTGTCGATGGCGTACGGGCGCCCCGCGCGGTCCGTGAACAGCGCCGCCTGGCGGCCGTCGGGGAGCAGGGCCGCCACACCGCGCCCGGGTGTGAGGGCGGACAGATCGCAGGCGGTGAACCAGGAGTCGTCGATGCGCAGTTGCAGGGTCATCCGGCACGGGTCCCTTCGAGGGTGAGAACGGTCAGGTCCGGCTTCATCTGGTCGCGCTCGGGAACGAACCGTACGGACGGGTCCGGCGCGTCGGGAGCGTTGACGAACGAAACGAACCGGGACAGCCGCTCGGGGTCGTTGATGGTCTCGGCCCATTCGTCGCGGTAGCCGGAGACGTGGGTGGCCATCATGGCTTCGAGCTGCTCGCAGATGCCCAGCGAGTCGTGGACGACTACGTCGCGGAGGTGGTCCAGGCCGCCCTCCAGCCGCTCCAGCCAGGTGGACGTGCGCTCCAGGCGGTCGGCGGTGCGGATGTAGAACATCAGGAACCGGTCGATGAGCCGCACGAGTTCCGCGTCCGACAGGTCCTGGGCGAGGAGATCGGCGTGCCGGGGGGTCGCGCCGCCGTTGCCGCCGACGTAGAGGTTCCAGCCGTTCGCCGTGGCGATGACACCGAAGTCCTTGGACTGTGCCTCGGCGCACTCCCGCGCGCATCCCGAGACCGCCGACTTCAGCTTGTGCGGCGCGCGCAGGCCCCGGTAGCGGAGCTCCAGGTCGATGGCCATCCGGACGCTGTCCTGGACGCCGTACCGGCACCACGTCTGTCCGACACAGGACTTCACCGTCCGCAGGGCCTTGCCGTAGGCGTGGCCCGACTCGAAGCCGGCGTCCACCAGGCGCGTCCAGATCAGCGGGAGCTGGTCGACGCGGGCGCCGAAAAGGTCGATGCGCTGGCCACCGGTGATCTTCGTGTAGAGCCCGAAGTCGCGGGCCACCTCGCCGATGACGATCAGTTTCTCGGGGGTGACCTCGCCGCCCGGTATGCGCGGCACGATCGAGTACGAACCGTTGCGCTGCATGTTGGCGAGGAAGTGGTCGTTGGTGTCCTGGAGGGCGGCCTGTTCACCGTCGAGGATGTAGCCGCTGCTCAGGCTGGCGAGGATCGAGCCGACCGTCGGCTTGCAGACCTCGCAGCCGTCGCCGCCGCGGGCCTCCTCACGGCCGTGCGAGTCGAGGAGCGCGGCGTACGACGTGATGCGCAGGGTGCGGACGATCTCGTACAGCTCGGAGCGCGTGTGCGGGAAGCAGCCGCACAGGCCCTTGTCGCCCGACTGCGGAAGGAGCTGGCCGATCAGCTTCACGCAGCTTCCGCAGCCCGTCCCCGCCTTGGTGCACTTCTTCACCTCGGGGAGCGTGGAGCAGGCGGTCACCTGACCCTTGGTGACGTTGTGGCAGTTGCAGACCACCGCGTCGTCGGGGAGGGCGGACGGGCCGAGGGTGACCTGGCCGCCACCGGCCGGTGCGATCAGCTGTTCCGGTGCGACGGGCGGTACGGAACCGGTGAGCGGTCGCAGCATCGCGTACGCGTCGGCGTCGCCCACCAGTACACCGCCGAGCAGCGTGCCGTCCGGGCTCACCACCAGCTTCTTGTAGACGCCGGAACGGGAGTCGGAGTACGTGACGTCCAGGCAGCCCTCCGCGTGGCCGTGCGCGTCACCGAAGGACGCCACGTCCACACCGAGGAGCTTCAGCTTGGTGGACATGTCCGCACCGGTGAACGCCCGGTTCGCGCTTTCGGCCGTTCCCGCGAACGCTCCCGCGAGCGTCCCGGTGATCGCTTCGGCGGCCGTCTCCGCCATCTCGTAACCGGGCGCCACGAGCCCGTACACCCGGCCGTCCGACGCCAGGGCGCACTCACCTATCGCGAAGACGGCGGGGTCGGACGTACGGCACTGCTCGTCGACGGCGATGCCGCCCCGCTCGCCGACCGGCAGACCGCAGTCGCGGGCGAGCTGGTCGCGCGGCCGTACGCCGGCCGAGAACACGACAAGGTCGGTTTCGATCGTCGACCCGTCCGACAGGGACATGCCGTTGACCGCGCCGGCGTCGTCCGTGGTGACGGCCTGCGTGCCGACGCCCGTGTGGACCGTCAGCCCCATGCCCTCGATCGTACGGAGCAGAGCCGCGCCGCCGCCCTCGTCGACCTGGACGGGCATGAGGCGGGGCGCGAACTCCACGACGTGCGTGGCGAGTCCGAGACCGCTCAGCGCGCCCGCCGCCTCCAGACCGAGCAGTCCGCCGCCCACGACCGCTCCCGTACGCGCTGTTTTCGCGTACGCCTCGATCGCGAGGAGGTCCTCAATGGTGCGGTAGACGAAGCAGCCTTCCGCGTCCTTCCCGGGAACGGGTGGTACGAAGGGATACGAACCCGTGGCGAGCACCAGCGCGTCGTACGCGAAGGTCCGGCCGGCGCGCGAAGTGACCGTGCGCGCCTCGCGGTCGATGGCCGTCGCCGGGTCGTCGAGGTGCAGCTCGATGCCGTGCCGCTCCATGAAGCCGGGCTCGCCGAGAGCGAGTTCGTCCGGGGTGCGGCCCGAGAAGTACGAGGTCAGCTGCACGCGGTCGTACGCCGGCCGGGGCTCCTCGCACAGGACGACGACACGCGCCTTCTCGGTCACGCCCCGCTCGGCGAGAGCCTCCAGGAAGCGCTGGCCGACCATGCCGTGGCCGACGACCACGATCGTGGGTGGTGTGGACATCTCAGGCGCCTCCAAGCAGGTGGAACAACGGGGTGGAGGGGAGCGGCTCGTCGCCCTCCCAGGTACGGGCAAGTTCGCCGACGGCGCCGAGATCGCCCAGCAGGATGCCGCCGATCAGCCGGTCCCCGCGCACGACGACCTTGCGGTACGCGCCACGGGTGGCGTCGGCGAGGCGGACGACGTCGTCGCCGGGGAGCGGATTGGTCTCGCCGAAGGCGGCGAGGTCGAGCGGCCCGGCGCCGACGCCGGTGCCGCGGCTGTTGAGGGTGAGACGGGTGAGGGCGCGGGTGCCGGTGTAGCGGGGCAGGGAAGCACTCGCGGGACCGGTGACCGCCGCTACGAGCCCGGCGGACACCGCAGCCGCGGCGGCCTCGGCTTCGGTGGCGTCGGCGTGACTCGACGGCGGGCCTGCGAGTGCGGCGGCCGGCGGCGGGGTGAGCAGCAGTGCCGCCAGGGTGTCGGCCTGTTCCAGGGCGGGGCCCGCCAGACCGTATACGCGGCCGTTGTGCTCGGCGCAGTCACCGATGGCGCGGATGTGCGGGTCCGAGGTGCGCAGCTCGTCGTCCACGACGATGCCGTGGCGCACCTCCAGGCCCGCCGCCTGCGCGAGGCCGACTCGGGGGCGTACACCGCAGGCCAGGACGACCAGGTCCGCGTCGAGAGCGTAGCCGTCGGCGAGCTCGACGGCCCGCACGGTCCCGGCGGCCCCCTCCCCGGCCTCGCAGCGCAGGCCACGTACCCGGCACTCCGTGTGGACCTCGACACCGAGCGTCTCCAGGTGACCGCGCAGCAACTCGCCGGCCTCCGCGTCGAGCTGGCGCTGCATGAGGTATTCGCCCTGCTGGGCCAGCACGACCTGAGCGCCGCGTTCCGCGAGCGCGCGGGCCGCCGAGACGCCGAGGAGGCCGCCGCCGATGACGACGGCGCGGGTGCCTTCGCGTACGGCGGCTGCCAGTGCCAGGCAGTCGTCCAGCGTGCGGAAGGGGTGAACGCCGTCGGGGAGGTCGGCGCCGAGGCCGCGCAGCGGCGGCAGGACCGGGTTGGAGCCGGTCGCGAGGACCAGCGTGCCGTACGGGACGACGCTTCCGTCGTCGCACTGCACCACCCGCTCGACACGGTCGATACGGACCACCCGCACCCCGCGCCGCACGGGCGTCTGCGGCTGCGCGATGACCTCGGGGCCGTAACGGCCGGCGAGGACCTCGGCAAGCAGCACCCTGTTGTACGGCGCGTGCTCCTCCTCACCTATGACGGTGACGGCCGGCGTCGCCACCGGCGTCGTCCGCACCGACGACGCGGCCGCCGGTGTGGTCCGGCGGGTCAGTTGCCGGGCCAGCCGGGCACCCGCCGTCCCGCCGCCGATCACCACGATGTCCTTGCTCATGACTGCAGCGTGCGGGGGCGGTGTTACCCGACCGCATCCCGTCTGTTTCCCGCGGGGAACACTGCGCTCAGCGTCACGCGTACCGCGCTGTGAGGGGCCGGGGCCGGGGCCGCGCTGCGGGTCCTGTCCGGCCGGGGGTGCTTCAGCCGGTCTGGTGCCGGCCGCCGGAACCTCAGATGTCGCTCAACTCTCCAGGGATCGATGGACGCCACACCCATCCCCTCCCTAGGGTCGCGATCATGCCCGACATATCGCTGACCGCGCTCGTTGTCCTGTGCATCGCCGCCGCCGCGGCCGGATGGATCGACGCGGTGGTGGGCGGTGGAGGGCTGCTGCTCCTGCCGGCGCTGCTGCTGGGCCTGCCGCACGTGCCCGCCGCGCACATCCTCGGTACCAACAAGGCGGTGGCGATCGTCGGCACCTCGGGCGCCGCGGTGACGTACCTGCGCAAGGCGCCGGTGAAGGTCGGGACGGCGGTACGGATCGGCCTCGCGGCCCTCGTCGGCTCCATGACCGGCGCGTTCTTCGCCGCCGGGATCAGCAGCGACGTACTACGTCCGGTGATCATGGTGGTGCTGCTCGCCGTCGCGGCCTTCGTGCTCCTGCGGCCCTCCTTCGGCCGCGCCGCCGCCGACACGAAGACGCCGGTCACCCGGGCCCGTACGGTCACCGCGATCGTCCTGGTCGGCGGCGGCATCGGCTTCTACGACGGCCTCTTCGGACCGGGCACCGGCACGTTCCTCGTCCTGGCGCTGACCGCCGTGCTCCACCTCGACCTGGTCACCGCCTCCGCCAACGCCAAGATCGTCAATGTCTGCACCAATGCCGGTGCGCTCGCGATGTTCGCCTACCAGGGAACGGTGCTGTGGCAGCTCGCCGCCCTCATGGCGCTCTTCAACCTGGCGGGCGCGATGGCGGGCGCGCGGATGGCGCTCAGCAAGGGCAGCGAGTTCGTGCGCGGGGTGCTGCTGGTGGTCGTCTTCTCGCTGGTCGCGAAGCTGGCCTTCGATCAGTGGACGTAGGCCGGCGTAGGCGGAGGCGGAGGCAGACGCACGCAGGTGCGCACGTGGTCAGAGGGGCTGGAGCCGGGTGTGCAGCAGGCAGAATTCGTTGCCTTCCGGGTCGGCCAGGACGTGCCAGTTCTCGGTGCCGGTCTGGCCGACGTCGGCGGGCCGGGCGCCGAGCGCGAGCAGCCGCTTCAGCTCGGCGTCCTGGTCGCGGTCGGTGGCGTTGACGTCGATGTGCAGTCGGAGCTTCCCGGTCCGCGGGGCGCTGCTGGGGTTGAGGATGAGGGTGGGCTGCGGGCCGCCGAAACCGGCGTCGGGCGGCCCGATCTCGATGCTTCCGTCGTCTTCCCGGCCGAGTTCGACGTAGCCGAGGACCTCGCTCCAGAATGCGGCGAGCCGGTCGGGGTCGGCGGCGTCGATGACCAGCTCACTGATGCGGCATGCCATGCGCGTCAGTGTATGGAGACAATGCGGGAGTCGACAGACGCACACGTGCAGGGCGCCGATAACGCGGGCAGCGGACGGTCGTCCGCCGAGAGGACACCAGGAATCGCCGGCAGCGACGAACTTCGCCCCAGCCGCTCAGCGCACCGCCGTGAGGTGCGCGTACGCCACCACGTTCCCCCGGTAGCCGGTCCTCTCGGAGAACGTTCCGCCGCAGGTGATCACCCGCAGCTCCGCCTGCCCGGAGGCGGCGTACACCCGCTCTTCCGGGAAGTCCTCGCTGTCGTACACCTCGACGGCATCGAGGGTGAAGACGGCGGTACGCCTGTCCTTGCGCACCACCTCGATGGTGTGGCCCTTCTTCAGCGCGCCGAGGTGGTAGAAGACCGCCGGGCCCCGCGCGTTGTCGACATGCCCGGCGATGACCGACGTGCCCTCGGCGCCGGGCGGGGTGCCGTCCTCGTACCAGCCGGCGAGGTTGCGGTTCCCGGCCGGCGGTACGTCGAGACTTCCGTCGGGGGCGAGGCCGAGCCGCATGACGGGTGCGTCCACGTGTACGGCGGGTATCCGGATCCGTACGGGCTCGGAGGGCCGCAGCGGTGGCACCGGCGGCACCGTGCTCCTCGGGACGTGCTCGGAACCGGCGGCGAACGCCTCGGCGGACGACGGCCGGGGCGGGTCCTGGCCCGCGGCGCCGTTCTGGATCAGCCAGAGGCCGGTGCAGACGGCGATGGCGACGAGCCCGCCCTTCGTACGCCGGTCCGTCATCGTTGATCCCCTTCAGTCCAGCCGGTTCCGTCCCGTTCCGGGGGCGTACGCCCCGCGTGCCCCCGCCCGGCTCGGGGCCAGGGCGGAGGCACGGGAACTTCCGGCGGTACGGGTACGGGGCGGCAGCGGCCGGCCCCCGTCAGCGCTCCCGTGTGCCGCTCGCCCGGCGACGCAGGAGCCAGGTACCGCCGACGGCGGTCGCGGCCAGTACGGCCACGCCCGCCGCGATCTGGGTGGTGTCGGAGCCCGCGGACCCGCCGACACCGGTCTTGACGTGGCCCGTGGGGTGCGTGGGCTTGTGGGCCGGGTCGTGGTGGGCCGGGTCGTGGCGGGTCGTCTCGCGATGGGTGGACTCAGGATGGGTCGACTCGGACGTTGGACCGGCGGTCACGGTGAGGGTTCCCTCGGCGGTGTCGCCGTTGTCGCAGGTCACAACGATGTCGTGGGTTCCGTCCGGGGCGTCCGGGGGAAGCGTGAACTGCCCGGTGACGACCTCTTTGTCGGTGCCGGGCCGCAGCGGAAAGTCGCCCGCCCCGACGGAGTTGGCGTCGCCCGTGCCACCGCTGTCGGAGCCGCAGGCGGTGGTGTTCACCGTGACGGCCGCGCCGGGGCCCGCGGTCGCCGGATACACCTCCAGCGTGTGCTGCGGCGTGTCGTTCTCGGCGTACGCCGGACCTGCGCCGAGGCCGATCACGGCGGCCGCCAGCGCGGTACCGGTCAGCAGAAAAGCAGGGCGCATGGTGATCCTCCCGGAAGCGTCGGTACGGCACTCCCTCCCGAGATAAGTGGCCGTACGCGCCCGGCGCCTGCTGAAGCCGGCTCAGATGGCCCGCCGCCACCAGGCGCCACGCCGGGCCCGAGCCGCGTTCACCCAGGTCAGCACCCGGACGGCGGCAGGCTGGACAGTCCACCCCGCGCTGCGCACCGAATGGGTGACGGTTGGGGTGTCCGGGGCCGCCTCAGACGCGGTCCCAGGGCGTCGCCTCGTACACCGACATGACCGTCTTCATCAGTTCCTCGTCGACCGCGAACTCCGTGTCGTCGATACGCCGCACCGGGGCGATGCCCTGCGCGTTCGTGACGAACGCGGCCCGGTACGCGCCGAGACCGTCCAGCGTCACCGGGCCCCGCACCGACATCAGGCCGTACTCCGGGAGGCGGGCTTCGAGCAGGGCCATGGTGACGCCGTGCAGCGACGGCGCGTCGGGCCAGACGACCGAAGTGCCGTCGTAGAAGGCGATGTTGGTGATCGCACCCTCCGTGACGACCCCGCCCGGACCGGTCAGCAGCGCGTCGTCGAAGCCCGCGTTCCGCGCGAGCCGGCCGTAGTGGGTCTGGGCGAAGCTGCCCAGGTGTTTGAGGTGCGGGAAGGGACGCTCGTACGGGACCGACATCAGGGCCCGCGGCGTCGGCGGCATGGTGGCGGGCGGGCGGACGGTGACCATGAGGGTGGCCGCCTCTGCCTCGGGCGCCCAGAACACGTACACGCGCACCGCGGCGTCGTGCACCCCGGCCCCGTCGAGCGCGTGCCGCACCCGCTCGCGCACCAGCTCCCCGTCGAGTCCGGCGCCGAACACCTCGCGGGTGGCGGCGTCGAGTCGCGCCAGGTGCAGGCGCAGTCCGCGCACGGCACGGTCTCTGACCTGCATCGCGGTGAAGTGGGCGTAACCGCCGTACAGGGCCGGGACGAGCAGGTCGTCCGCCGTGGTGGCCCTGCGGCCGTCGACCTCGATGTGGGGAGCGGCGGATGCGGGAGGTGTGGTCATGCGACCACCGTAGAGGCGGCACGCGAGTCGGGAGATGTCCCCGCGCGTACAGCTTGACCTCAACCATGGTTGAGGTACCAGTCTTGCCGCATGGACATTACGACGCACGTATCCGCCCAGGTCAACGCCCCTTCCGACGCCCCCGCCCCGCTGCGGGTCGCCGTCATCGTCGCCAGCAATCGCGAGGGCCGCTTCGCCCCCGTCATCACCGACTGGTTCCTCGCCAGGACCGCCGGGCACGACGACCTCGACATCGATGTGATCGACCTGGCCGGCATCGACCTGCCGACCGCCCTCTCCTTCAACCCGTCGGACGAGGTCAAAGCGGTCCTGGCACAGGTCTCCCCCCGCCTCGACGCCGCCGACGCGTTCGTCGTCCTCACCCCCGAGTACAACCACTCCTTCCCCGCCTCCCTCAAGAACCTCATCGACTGGACCGGCAGCGAATGGCACGCCAAGCCCGTCGGCTTCGTCTCCTACGGCGGCATGTCGGGCGGCCTGCGCGCGGTCGAGCAACTGCGCCAGGTCTTCGCCGAGATGCACGCCACCACCATCCGCGAAACCGTCAGCTTCCACGGGGCCCGGACCCACTTCGACGAGGACGGTGAGCACAAGGACCCGTCCGCCCCCAACACCGCCGCCAAGGCCCTGCTGAACCAGCTCACCTGGTGGGCACACGCCCTACGAGACGCCAAGTCCCTCCGCCCGTACACCGGCTGACGCCAGCGACGGATTCCAAGCTGATCCGTCTCCGAATCGTCACAGCTCTGAGGGGTTTGGCCGCAGACGGAGTATGAGATGCCGGAGCTCTTCGGTGGTGGCGGTGAGGACGACCGCCGGGTTGTCGCTCTCGCGCAGGAGGACGGTTCCGTCGGGGGCGGAGGCGATGTTGACGCAGGCGTTGCCCTCCGCGCAGTAGGAGGACTTCTGCCATACGCTAGCGGTCGGCATGCCGGGCCCCTTTCAGGCGTCGGCGGAACGGGGGCTGAACCCGTGGGTCTTCAGGCCCAGTACGAGCTGGCGCACACTTTGCGTGGTGGCGGTGAGGACGACCGCCGGGTCGTCGCTCTCGCGCAGCTTGACGCCTTGCCGATCGGCGCGTATTTCGAGGCAGTTGGAGCTGTCCCCGCTGTAGGAGGACTTCTGCCAGTGCGGTGTCGACATGGTGGCTCCCACCTCAAATGTCCTGTGCGATGCGGTGGATGAAATCGCGGGACGCAGACGGCTTCAAAGCGCTGTGCTGCATGCGGTCCAGAACTGAGCGGTACTTCACCAGCTTGGCCTCGGCGTCGAGGAAGTCGCAGCCGTGGTGTACGTCGAGTTGCACAGTGTCGAGCTGCGGCACGGGGCCGGCGACGTAGTCGATGGACTGGCCGTTGCCCGGGAAGGTCGCTTCGCCAAAGGGGATCACTCTGATGGTGATGTTGTCGCGCTCGCTCATCGCGATGAGGTGGTTGAGTTGGGCTCGTGCCGTTGTGGGGCCGCCGAACCCCATGCGAAGGGCGGCTTCGTGGATGTTCGCGGTGTACGGAACCGGAGGGTCCCGATAGATGATCTCCTGGCGCTTGATGCGGTGGGAGATGCGGTGTTCCATTTCGTACGGTCGCAGGGGTGGCGTGACGGTGTTGAACAGTGCGCGGGCGTGGTCCGGCGTCTGGAGCAGCGCCGGAATGTGGATCACCAGCCCCACTCTCAACTCGGTTGCGTAGCACTCCAGCTCCGCAAGGTCGGCAAATACGGCAGGAAGGTACTCCCGGTACTCGTCCCACCAGCCGCGCTTGCGGCCGCCGGTCATGGCGGCGAGAGCCTCGACGAGTTGGTCGTCTCCGCATGAGTAGGCGCTGGCGAAGGCGCGAACCCGGTCGGCGCTGACGGCGTAGCGACCGGCTTCGATGCTGCTGATTCGCGCTTGGTTGACGCCGAGGAGAGTGGCGGCCGCGGTGGCGGTCAGGCCGGCGTGCTCGCGCAGTTTGCGCAGCTCGGCACCAAGACGCCGCTGGCGCAGAGTTGGTGCGGTGCTGGGTGTCATGAGGCTCCCCTCTTCGTGTGCACGCATGCTGCCGTGTCACCCACAAGGGGCAGGTTGGCAAGCATTCCTTTGAATCGATGAGAACTATCTCATTGGGCGCTCTATGGTGTGACGCAAGCCACTCGCCGTCAGGCGTCGCGATCCCGGAAGCGCACCGCCCCGACCAGGGCGGCATTGCCACCGCGTGGTGCCGCGTGTGAGTGGGGTCAACTCCGTCCTTCCATAGGGGATTTCCATGGCCACCGTATCCTCGCCCGAGCCCTGGGCGTACGCCCTTCACCTGCCGCACGATCCGCGGGCTGCGCGCGTCGCGCGGATGACTCTGCGGGCCGTTCTCGCCGGGCACGGCATGAGCGGACTGCTCGACACCGCAGAGCTGTTGACCTCTGAGGTGGTCACCAATTCCTATCGCCACTCCGACGGCCCCGCCTCCCTGCGCATGCGGTCCATGGACAAGGGGCGGCGGCTGCGGGTCAACCAATCCCGTGATCCCCGCCCCCTTCCACAAACCGCCGGGGCTGTTGCCGCTCGTTCCGGAGCCGGACGGTTCCACCGGTGGGCGGGGGCTGCTGCTCGTGCAGCTCTGTGCCGACAATTGGGGTGGTTTTTCCGTCGGGGCCGGGCTCGGCGGGAAACTGCTCTGGTTCGAGCTGGGGCGGCCCGAGGTGGAATTCGCTTTCGCGGCGTGATGAGCAATGGAGAGCAGGGAGTGACCGTGGCCGAATGGCTGACCGTACTGACCATGACCGACAGCCGCGAGAAGGCGCTGGTGCTCGCGCGCGATGCCGTCGACGCGAGGTTGGCCGCCTGTGCGCAGGTCATCGGGCCGGTGGCCTCCGTCTACTGGTGGGAGGGCGCGACGGAGACCGCCGAGGAGTGGCAGGTGGTGTTCAAGACGGCGGGCGTGCGGTACGCCGATCTGGAGGCGCACCTCAAGGACGCGCACGATTACGAGACGCCCGAGATCATCGCTACGGCCGTGGTGCGCGGCAGCGCGGAGTATCTGGCGTGGGTGGAGCAGGAGACCGCCATTCCGGAGAACAGCGGCCCGTGACCCCGGTCAGTTCTGCGCGCGTTCGACCCGTACCGCGCACACCTTGAACTCCGGCATACGTGACGTCGGGTCCAGCGCCGGGTTCGTCAGGGTGTTGACCCGGCCCTCGCCCGGCCAGTGGAACGGCATGAAGACCGTGTCCGAGCGGATGGAGTCCGTGATCCTGGCCGGCGCGACCGCCCGCCCGCGCCGCGACACCACCGCCAGCCGGTCGCCCTCCGACACGTCCAGGCGCTGCGCGAGCCGTGGGTGCAGTTCCACGAACGGGCCGGGCGCGGCCGCGTTGAGTTCGTCGACGCGGCGGGTCTGGGCGCCGGACTGGTACTGGGCGACGACCCGGCCGGTGGTGAGGAGGAGCGGGTACTCGGCGTCCGGTTCCTCCGCCGCCGGGCGGTGTACGACGGGGACGAAGCGGGCGCGCCCGTCGGGAGTCTCGAAGCGGTCGAGGAAGAGCCGGGGCGTACCGGGGTGGTCCTCGGTGGGGTGTGTCGTACCCGCACCCCCCTCCGGGCACGGCCAGAAGACGCCGTCCTCCTCGGCGATCCGGCGGTACGAGATGCCCGAGTAGTCCGCCGGGCCGCCCGCCGACGCGCGGCGCAGCTCGTCGAAGACTTCCTCGGGGTCGACGGGGAAACCCTTCTCGTGGCCCAGCAGCGCCGCGAGCGCGTGCATGACCTCCAGGTCCGTACGTACACCGGGCGGCGGGTCGATCGCCTTGCGCCGCAGCAGGACCCGTCCCTCCAGGTTCGTCGTGGTGCCGGTCTCCTCCGCCCATTGGGTTACGGGGAGGACTACGTCCGCCAGTGCCGCCGTTTCGGAGAGGACCACGTCCGCCACCGCCAGGAAGTCCAGCGCGCGCAGGCGCTCCTCGATGTGGGCGGCGCGGGGCGCCGAGACGACCGGGTTCGAGCCCATCAGCAGGAGGGACTTGATGTCACCGCCGAGCGCGTCGAGGAGTTCGTACGCACTGCGGCCCGGTCCCGGCAGGCTGTCCGGGTCCACGCCCCACACCCCCGCGACGTGCTCGCGCGCGGCCGGGTCGGTGAGCTTGCGGTAGCCGGGCAGCTGGTCGGCCTTCTGGCCGTGCTCGCGGCCGCCCTGCCCGTTGCCCTGGCCGGTGAGACAGCCGTAACCGGAATGGGGACGGCCGGCGCGGCCCGTGGCGAGGCAGAGGTTGATCCAGGCGCCGACCGTGTCCGTGCCCTTGGACTGCTGCTCGGGGCCGCGCGCGGTGAGGACCATGCCGGTCCCGGCGTCGCAGAACATCCGTACCGCGTCGCGGAGCTGGGGGAGCGGGACGCCGGTGAGGCGTTCGACGAGTTCGGGCCAGTGCCCCATCGCGGCCGACCGTGCCTCCTCCCAGCCGGTCGTACGGTCACGGATGAAGGCGTCGTCCGTACGGCCTTCGGCCACGACGATGTGCAGCAGTCCGAGCGCGAGCGCCAGGTCGGTGCCCGGGCGCGGCGCGAGATGCAGGTCGGCCTGTTCGGCGGTGCGGGTGCGGCGGGGGTCGACGACGATGAGCTTGCCGCCGTTCTCCTTCAGCTCCGTGAGGTAGCGCAGCGCGGGCGGCATCGTCTCCGCGAGGTTCGAACCGACGAGGATCACGCAGCCCGTGCGCGGGATGTCCTCCAGCGGGAAGGGCAGGCCCCGGTCAAGACCGAAGGCCTTCTGGTGGGCGGCGGCGGCGGACGACATGCAGAAGCGGCCGTTGTAGTCGATCTGCGACGTGGACAGGACTACGCGGGCGAACTTGCCGAGCGCGTACGCCTTCTCGTTGGTGAGTCCGCCGCCTCCGAAGACCCCGACCGCGTCGCGGCCGTACGCCTCTTGTGTACGACCGAGCCCCTCCGCGATCTTTGAAAGGGCCTCCTCCCAGGTGGCCGGTTCGAGCCTGCCTGTGGCGGGGCGGCGGACCAGTGGCTCGGTCAGGCGCACCCGGGAGGAGAGCACAGCGGGCGCCGTACGGCCCTTGCCGCACAGCGCGCCCCGGTTCACCGGGAAGTCCGTACGCTCGACGACTTCCACCACGTCGCTGACCTGGGCGGCGGCGCGCAGGTTCATGCCGCACTGGAGCGCGCAGTACGGGCAGTGGGTGGGGGTGGGGGTCGACGGCGGTGCGGGGGACGGGGCGGGGGAGGTGCGGGGCATGCCGTCAGCATGCGGCGGCGGTGTTACGGCGACGGGCGCCCGGTGTTACGCCTCCGGTACGCCTGGCTCCGCGTCGCTCCCTCTGTGCGGTGAGGTGCCAATGGTGGTGGCGACGGCTGCTACTGCCGGCGAGGTGCCTGACCGTGATCCCGGCCGTCCCGGCCGTCCCGGCCGTCCACCGCCGGCTGAGCGCTTCTCGGCACACCGGCGGCCGTCGGTCTGTCAGCGCGCCGACGCGCCGGCCGACGCCTCGGCCAGCGCTTCAGCCACACCGGGTTCCTGGCGCCCCAGAAACTGCGGATCCGGTTCGGTCGCGGCGTCGAGCGCCGCCTTGCCGGCCGCGAGGATCTCCCGTACGCCGCCGTAGTACCAGGTGGCGTCGCGCCGGGCGTCGACACCGACGCCGTACGCGTCGACGCCGGCCGCCCGGCACAGCCCGATCGCCCGGCGGATGTGGAATCCCTGGCTCACCAGCACGGCCCGGTCCACCCCGAAGATCTTCTTGGCCCGTACGCACGAATCCCAGGTGTCGAAGCCGGCGAAGTCGCTGACGATGCGCTTGTCGGGCACGCCTCGCGCGACGAGGTAGGCGCGCATGGCGTCCGGTTCGTCGTACTCCGTCCGGCTGTTGTCCCCGGTCACGAGCACGACCTTCGCCTTGCCCGCCCGGTACAGCTCGGCGGCGGTGTCGAGGCGGTTCGCCAGGTACGGCGACGGGCCGCCCCGCCAGAGGCCCGCCCCGAAGACGACGACCACGTCGCGGGCGGGGGCGTCGGCCGTCGTCCTGACCCGGCTGTCGGCGACGGCGTGCAGCCAGGTCGCGGGCGCGAGCGCGAACACGGTGGTGAGCATGAAGGCCTGGACGGTACGCCGTTGGGCGCGGCGGGTGCGGGGTATGAGGCGCGGGCGTTTCAGCCGACCGCCCGCCCACCGCTGTGCCCGGCCCCGCGCTTTACTCCATGCACTGCCCCAGGAAATTCGCATGCTGTTGCCCGCCCCCGACTGGAATGCTTTCGCCATGTCGAGACAATTCTGGCCCCTGTACGGACTACGGATCACAACTCCGCGCCTGGAACTGACGCTTCCGGACGGCGAGGTGCTCGACGAGCTGGCCCGCGTCGCGGCCGACGGCGTACACGACGAGGCGTCCATGCCGTTCTCGGTGCCGTGGACCGACGGGTCGCCGCAGGACCGGGCGCGGGCGACCTTCCAGCACGTACTGGGCACCATCGCCGAGTGGCGGCCGGAGAAGTGGACACTCAGCCTCGCCGTACGGTGCGAGGGGAAGACCGTCGGACGGCAGGACTTGATGACTGACGACTTCCCGGTGACCAGGGAAGGCGAGACCGGCTCCTGGCTGGGGCTGGCACACCAGGGGCGCGGCATCGGTACGGAGATGCGGGCGGCCATGCTGCACCTGGCCTTCGAGGGCCTTGGGGCGCGCCATGTCACGTCCGGCGCGATGACAGACAACGCCTCTTCCCTCCGGGTGTCGGAGAAGCTCGGCTACCGGCCGGACGGCCTGCTGGTGGAGTCGGTACGGGGCGAAGCCAGGACGGTGCTGCGGCTGCGCCTGACCCGCGAGGACTGGGAGACGCACCGAAGGGTGCCGGTGGAGGTAGCGGGGCTGGAGCCGTGCCGGGAGCTGTTCGGGGTGTAGCGACGGGGGCGCAGGCCCCTTCCCCGGGCGCGCCGGCTCTCGGCCCCGGTTGCGGGAAGGGGCGGGGTGGGGAAGGAAAGGTCCGCCTGACACCGGCCCCATCCGCCCGGTGAGGCCACCGAAAACACCCGTCACGCTCGCGCAACGAGGCTGCAACCTGCGCCCGGCAGTATCGGTTCATGACGGAGTCGGCAGCACACCGCGAGTCACTTCCGCTCGACAGTACGGCGCAACTGCTCACCCGCATCACCACCCAGCTCGGCACGCAGCTGAGGCACGTCTCCCTGAACGGAACCCGCCGTCCGATGACACCGCCCCCGCACCCCCACCCGCACCCGCTCACGCACCCGCCCCGCCCTCCGTCCCCGCCCGCCCTCGTCGCCGTCGCCCACGGCAGCCGCGACCCCATGGCGCTGCGCACCGTCACCACGCTGCTGGAACGCGTGCGCGAGCTGCGCCCGGGTCTCGACGTACGGCTCGGGCACATCGAACTCAACGAGCCGCTGCTGCCCGACACGCTCGCGGACATCGGTCCGGGCGCGGCCGTGCTCGTACCGCTGCTGCTCAGCCGTGGTTACCACGTCAAGCAGGACCTCCCGCAGGCCGCCGCTACCGCCCCCCACCTGCGCATCCGCATAGCGACCCCGCTCGGCCCGCACCCGCTCCTGGTCGAGGCGCTGTACGCCCGCCTCACCGAGGCCGGCTGGCGCACCTCCGACGCCACCGACCGGGGCAGCGGCGTCGTCCTCGCCGCCGCCGGCTCCCGCGACCCGCAGTCGGCCGCCGACACCCGCCGCACCGCCGCGATGCTGAGCGAACGCCTCGGCGGAGTCCCCGTCGTCCCCGCCTACGCGTCCGCCGCCTCCCCGACCGTCCCCGAAGCCCTGCGCGCCCTCGCCGCGCGCGGCCGCCACCGCACAGCCGTCGCCTCGTACTTCACCGCGCCCGGCCGCTTCGCCGCGCAGAGCGCCGCCGCCGCGCCCTGGATCGCGTCCGCGCCGCTCGGCACCCACCCGGCCCTGGCACGGCTCCTCCTGCTCCGTTACGACCAGGCTCTCGCCACCCGATCCCCGGCGCCCCGGCGTCAACTGGCCTCCGCCTGAGCCCCGGCTGTCACTGCCTGCGTTTACTGTCGGTGCATGGAAGGCACAGCGCACGAAGCCCCGCACACGAACGCACAGCCCACGAACGCACAGTCCACCAACAACCCGCACAGCACCCCGCACAGCACTCCCCAGCCCGCCGACGCCCTCTACGACGGCGCCGCCACCGAGCGCTGGGCCACCGAGCCCGACAAACGGCCCGGCAGGACCGCCTTCCAGCGCGACCGCGCGCGCGTGCTGCACTCCGCCTCGCTGCGCCGCCTCGCTGGCAAGACCCAGGTGGTCACGCCCGGCTCCAGCAGCCAGGTCTGGGACGCCAGCCCGCGTACCCGCCTCACCCACTCCCTCGAATGCGCCCAGGTCGGCCGCGAGCTGGGGGCGGCCCTCGGCTGCGACCCGGACCTCGTCGAGGCCGCCTGCCTCTCCCACGACATGGGCCACCCGCCCTTCGGGCACAACGGCGAGCAGGCACTCAACGACTTCGCCAAGGATTGCGGCGGCTTCGAGGGCAACGCCCAGTCGCTCCGCCTCCTGACCCGCCTGGAGCCCAAGCGTTTCGTACCCTCCGCGGAGAGCGGCGAGATGGTCAGCGTCGGCCTCAACCTCACCCGCGCCGCCCTCGACGCCGCCACGAAATACCCCTGGCCGCGCGGCGCGCACCCCACCGACCCCGGCTCGGTGAAGTTCGGGGTGTACGAGGACGACCTGCCCGTCTTCGACTGGGTCCGCCAGGGCGCGCCCGCCCACCGCCAGTGCTTCGAGGCCCAGGTCATGGACTGGTCCGACGACGTGGCGTACTCGGTGCACGACTTCGAGGACGGCCTGCACGCCGGCCACCTCGACCCCAACTGCCTGTTCGCCGAGCCCGAGCGCCAGGAGATCTTCGCGGTGGCGATCGGCAGATACGTACCGGAGACGACCAGTCCGGACGAGCTGGCGGCGGCCCTCGACCGCCTCCTCGACGAGGAGTGGTGGCCGCACGGCTACGACGGGTCGGCCGTCGCCCAGGCCCGGCTGAAGGACGCGACCAGCCAGCTCATCGGCCGCTTCTGCCTCTCCGCCGAGGGGGCGACCCGCCAGGCGTACGGAACGGGCAGGCTCACGAGGTACGCCGCCGAGCTGGTCGTTCCGCGCGAGGTCCGCCACGAGTGCGCCGTCCTCAAGGCCGTCGCCGACCGGTACGTCATGCAGCGCGACGAACAGGAGCGGCTGCGCGCGGATCAGCGCATCGTCATCGCGGAGCTCGCCGAGGCGCTCACGGCCCGCGCCCCCGAGGGCCTCGATCCCCAGTTCCGCGCACTCTTCGCCGCCGCGCCGGACGACAGGGCCCGCAAACGCGTGATCGTCGACCAGATCGCGTGCTTCACGGACGCCGCCGCCCGGTCCCTGCACGCCCGGCTCACGGCCGCAAGGGGCCACCGTTCATGATTTCGTCACCGAGCGGGGTCCGCCGGTGCAGGACGCGGCTGCCGCGCCGCTCCGAGACGACCAGCCCCGCCTCCCGCAGCACCGTGGCGTGCCGGCTCGCCGTGGACAGCGCCAGCCGCAGGACGCCGCCGAGCTGCGTCGTCGTCATCGGCCGCCCCAGCACCTCCAGCACGGCCGCCCTGGTGTGGCCGATGAGCTGCGCCACCGGCAGACCGGCCGCCCGCACACCCGGGTTCCCCGCCTCCTGCCCACGGGCGAGGGCCAGCCATCCGGGATCCGGCGTCACCGGGTGGACCAGCACAGGCGGCAGCTCCTCGTCGGCCAGCGCGACGGGGTGCCGGATACAGAAGAACGAAGGGATCATCGTCAACGACCGCCCGCGCAGCTCCAGTTCCTTGTCCACCGGGTACCCGGTCTCCAGCACCCCGTCGTCCCGCCAGGCGAAATCCTGATACGTGGACAGCAGCCCCTGCGGCCCCTGCGACAGAGCCGCCTCGGCCCGCACCGGACGCTCGGCGTCCACCGCCGACCTGATCACGTCCAGGTACGGCTCCACCGCCACCGCGTAGTAACGGCGCAGCGCGTCGCCCAGCCGCTCCAGCGCCTCCACGTCTCCGTCCGCCAGCCGCCGGGCGACCGGGGGCACAGGGCCGCCCGCGAAGAGCTGCCCGAGTTCCGCCCTCATCCTGGAGGCAGGAGTGGAGAGGACCTGGTCCAGGCCGGTCTCCAGGTCGGGGATGCCCCGGCCCGGCGTCAGGAAGTCGGGGAGGTACGCCGCGCACGGGCACAGCCGGCTCAGCGACGCCACCGTCCGGGTAAGCCCCGCGCGGGCGATCGCCGCCCGGACCTCCCGCCGCCACGGGTCGAAGACCAGCGCACCCTGCCGGTTCTGCAGCAGGTGAAGGCTGTTCACGATTTCCCACAGCGGGTCCGGCCGCGCGGCCACCCGCAGCCGGTTCAGATCCTCGGTGGTGAAGTGGATGCGTAGCATGCGCCCCCCACGCCGCGTCGTGTCCTGCGCCCTGTCCGCGCCAAGCACCCTGGCCCAGCGCCCTGTCCGCGCCAAGCGCCCTGCCCAGCGCCCTGTCCGCTGTCGCAACTCCCGTGCGTACGTAGAAGCGAGCGTAGTCACCAGTCACCGGAACCGCACGGTCCCTTTGCGTTGTGCACGAAAGCCCCGCCTGACGTCCACATCGGCGTGACCCTTGTCCCGTGGTGGCTGCGGGCTGTCAACGGGGGAGACGGCCGCGGCCACCTCTTCCTCACCCCCGCCCGCCACCTCCGGGCCACCGGTGCGACACGCCCACGGCACACCCCCTCTTCCCCCATCACGCTCTGTGCGGGACGCTCGAAGACGGCGACGTAGCGTGTGGGCAGGCACAGAGGAGGCACCAAGTGGTCGACGCAGATCTGACGTTCGTCATCGTCGGTGGGGGACTGGCGGGGGCGAAAGCCGCCGAAACCCTTCGCAGTGAGGGGTTCACCGGCCGGGTGATCCTCATCGGGGACGAGCGCGACCACCCCTACGAACGCCCGCCCCTGTCGAAGGGATTCCTGGCCGGCAAGGAGGAACGCGACAGCGTCTTCGTCCACGAACCCGGCTGGTACGCCCAGGCCGACATCGAGCTGCACCTCGGCCAGTCCGTCGTGTACCTCGACCGCGAGACCAGGACCGTCGGCCTCGGCGACGGCACCGCCGTCCGTTACGACAAGCTGCTGCTCGCCACCGGCGCCGAACCGCGCCGCCTCGACATCCCCGGCACCGGCCTCGCCGGCGTCCACCACCTGCGCCGCCTCGCCCACGCCGACCGGCTGCGCGGCGTACTGGCGTCCCTCGGCCGCGACAACGGGCACATCGTCATCGCCGGGGCCGGCTGGATCGGCCTGGAGGTCGCGGCCGCCGCGCGCGGTTACGGCGCCGAGGTCACCGTCGTCGAACCCGAGCCGACCCCCCTCCACCAGGTCGTCGGCCCCGAACTGGGCCAGCTCTTCACCGACCTGCACAGCGAACACGGCGTCCGCTTCCACTTCGGCGCCCGCCTCACCGAGATCACCGGCCAGGACGGCATGGTCCTCGCCGCCCGCACCGACGACGGCGTGGAGCACCTCGCCCACGACGTCCTCGCCGCGATCGGAGCCGCCCCGCGCACCGCGCTCGCCGAGGCCGCCGGTCTCACCCTCGTCGACCGCGCGCACGGCGGGGGCATCGCCGTGGACGCGGCGCTGCGCACCTCCGACCCCGACATCTACGCGGCCGGCGACGTCGCCGCGGCCCAGCACCCGCTCACCGGCACCCGGCTGCGCGTCGAGCACTGGGCCAACGCGCTGAACGGCGGCCCGGCCGCCGCCCGCGCGATGCTGGGCCAGGACGTCTCGTACGACCGGATCCCCTACTTCTTCTCCGACCAGTACGACCTGGGGATGGAGTACTCCGGCTGGGCGCCTCCCGGCACGTACGACCAGGTCGTCATCCGCGGCGACGTCGCGGGGAAGCGGGAGTTCATCGCCTTCTGGCTGAAGGACAACCGGGTGCTCGCCGGCATGAACGTGAATGTGTGGGACGTCACCGAAACCGTGCAGGCGCTGATCCGCTCCGGGGCCCCGGTGGACCCCGAAGCCCTCGGCAACCCCGTCGTGGAGCTGACCTCCCTGCTGGGCTGACGGGAGTGTCCGAGCACCGCCGTACACTTCACGCGTGGCAGGCAGGATCAACGATGACGACGTGAAGGCGGTCCGGGACGCGGTCCCGATCGACGCCGTTGTTTCCGAGTACCTCCAGCTCCGCAGCGCCGGCGGCGGCAACCTGAAGGGCCTGTGCCCCTTCCACGACGAGAAGTCCCCGTCCTTCCAGGTCAGCCCGAGCAAGGGTCTTTTCCACTGCTTCGGCTGCCAGGAAGGCGGCGACACGATCGCCTTCGTGATGAAGATCGACCATCTCTCCTTCTCCGAGACGGTCGAGCGACTCGCCGCCCTGGCGGGCATCACCCTGCGGTACGAAGAAGGCGGCTACAACCCCACGCACCAGCGCGGCGAGCGCGTCCGCCTCGTCGAGGCGCACAAGGCCGCCGCGCAGTTCTACGTCGAGCAGCTCGACTCGGCCGAGGCGGAGATCGGCCGCAAGTTCCTGGCCGAGCGCGGCTTCGACCAGAGCGCCGCCGAGCACTTCGGCGTCGGCTACAGCCCGGCCGGCTGGGACCACCTCACCCGCTATCTGCGCGGCAAGGGCTTCTCCGACAAGGAGCTGACCCTCTCCGGCCTCTCCCAGGAGGGCCGCCGCGGCCCCATCGACCGCTTCCGCGGCCGCCTGATGTGGCCGATCCGCGACATCACGGGCGAGGTCGTCGGCTTCGGCGCGCGCAAGCTGCGCGACGACGACAACGGCCCGAAGTACCTGAACACCCCCGAAACGGCGATCTACAAAAAATCCCAGGTCCTGTACGGCATCGACCTGGCCAAGAAGGAGATCGCGAAGACCAGCAGGGCGGTGGTCGTCGAGGGCTACACCGACGTCATGGCCTGCCACCTGGCCGGCGTCACCACCGCGATCGCCACCTGCGGCACGTCGTTCGGCGGCGACCACATCAAGATCCTCCGCCGGCTCCTCATGGACAACGCCTCCGCCGAGGTCGTCTTCACCTTCGACGGCGACGCGGCGGGGCAGAAGGCGGCACTGCGCGCGTTCGAGGACGACCAGAAGTTCGCCGCCGAGACCTCCATCGCGATCACGCCGGGCGGCATGGACCCCTGCGATCTGCGCCTCGCCAAGGGTGACGCGGCGGTGGTGTCCCTGGTCGAGACCCGTACGCCCCTCTTCGAGTTCGCGATCCGCCATGTCGTGTCGAGGCACAACCTCGAAACCCCGGCGGGGCGGGCCGCCGCGCTCGACGAGGCCGCGCCGATCGTCGCCAACATCAAGAACGTCGCGATCCAGCACGAGTCCGCGGTTCAGCTCGCGGGCATCCTCGGCATCCTCGACACCCAGTTCGTGGTCAAGCGCGTCGCGCAGCTCGCCCGCTGGGCGCGCGACCGGGGCGGCCGCGGCCCCGCCGCACCGCCGGGCCGCCGCCCGACGCCCTCGTACGACGCGGCCCCCTCCCACCCCTCCGGCCCCGCGCTGAACCTGCGCAGTCCCGCGCACCGCACCGAACGCGAGCTGCTCAAGCTCGCGCTCCAGCGCCCCGAGCTGGTCTCCCCGGCGTTCGACGCGTACGGCGCGGACGAGTTCACCGCCCCGCCGTACGCGGCCGTACGCCAGGTCATCGAGGAGGCGGGCGGCGCGGAGCAGGGCGCGCAGAACGCCTCCGACTACCTGGCGCAGGTCCGCGAGGCGGCGCCCAACGACACGGTGCGGGCGCTGGTCACCGAGCTGGCCGTCGAGCCGATCATGCGCAAGAGCGTCGACGAGATCTACGCAGGCGAGCAGCTGATCCGGGTCCGCCTGCGCGCGGTCGACCGCCGCATCCTGGACGTCCAGGGCACCCTGGCCCGCCTCGGCGGGCCGCACGCGGACCCGGAGCAACTCGCCGCCGTACAGAACGAGCTGTGGGTCCTCCAGCAGTACGCCCAGTCCCTGCGCAACCACGGCGCGGCGGCACTCTGACGCCCTGCGGGTGAGGAGCGGGGTCCGGGCGGAGCCCCAACGTCGGGAAGGGGCGGGAGCGGAAAGCTGCGCGCAGCGGCCCCCCTCCGGTAACGGACCGGACTCAAAAAGTCACCGCACGCCCCTCGTGGCGGCGATGTGTCGTACCCCACACTGAGTGGCGGTGCCTGAGTCCTCGGAGCGCGGCCGGCCCACGCCCAGTGGGCCTCACACACCCGCGGATCCGCTCATCGTGTACGGGACGGACGGCGGCCCGGTCGCCGCTCCCGTCCCGCTGCCGCACGCCCCCGAACCGGCAGCGATCACCCTGGAGGTCGCCCCCGTGCAGACCCAGACCCAGACGCAGACGTTGGCCGAACCCGCCGTCGTCGGCGAAGCCGAGGCGGAGGCCGAGCCCGGCATCGAAGTCCTCGTCGACGCCGAGGCCGAAACCGGCGTCGACGTCGAGGTCCTCGTCGACGCCGAGGCCGACGTCGAAGTCCTCGTGGAGGACCCGCCCGACGCCCCCGAGACACCGGACGCGTCCGAGCGCCGCCGCAACCCTCGCGCCGACACAGCGGGCCCGTCCTCCGACCTCTTCCGGCAGTACCTGCGCGAAATCGGCCGCATCCCCCTCCTCACCGCGGCCGAAGAAGTGGACCTGGCCCGCCGGGTCGAAGCCGGCCTCTTCGCCGAGGCCAAGCTCAGCAGCACGCCCGACCTGGACTCCCAGCTCGCCGTCGACCTCGACAGACTCGTGGTCATGGGCCGGATGGCCAAACGCCGCCTGATCGAGGCGAACCTGCGCCTCGTCGTGTCCGTCGCCAAGCGTTACGTCGGCCGCGGCCTGACCATGCTCGACCTGGTCCAGGAGGGCAACCTCGGCCTCATCCGCGCCGTCGAGAAGTTCGACTACGCCCGCGGCTTCAAGTTCTCGACGTACGCGACCTGGTGGATCCGCCAGGCCATGTCCCGCGCGCTCGCCGACCAGGCCCGCACCATCCGCGTCCCGGTCCATGTCGTCGAGCTGATCAACCGTGTCGTCCGCGTCCAGCGCAGGATGCTCCAGGAGCGCGGCTACGAACCGACCCCGCAGGAGGTCGCCGCCCACCTGGAACTCACCCCGGAGCGCGTCAGCGAAGTCCTGCGCCTCGCACAGGAACCCGTGTCGCTGCACGCGCCCGTGGGCGAGGAGGACGAGGTGGCGCTCGGCGACCTCATCGAGGACGGCGACGCCGCGTCGCCCGTCGAATCGGCCGCGTTCCTCCTCCTGCGCGAGCACCTGGAGGCCGTGCTCTCCACGCTGGGCGAGCGCGAACGCAAGGTCGTTCAGCTCCGGTACGGCCTGGACGACGGCAGGCCACGCACGCTGGAGGAGATAGGCCGCCTCTTCGGCGTGACCCGCGAACGCATCCGCCAGATCGAATCGAAAACCCTCAACAAACTGCGCGACCACGCCTTCGCCGACCAGCTCCGCGGCTACCTGGACTGACAACGGCGCCCGGCCACCAACCAGGCCGGGCGCCGGGCGCCGTCCGCTCACACCGGCCGGTCAGTCGGCCAGGCGGGCCGCGTCGTCCTTCGCCTTCTTCCTGCGCGCGTCGACCGTGGCTCCGATCCCCATGCCTATGCACATGCCGCACGCGATCCCGGTCGCGACGTTGTCGAGCAGCAGCATCCCGAAAGCCACCCCGAACGTCATCCCGAGCGACAGCCCGAGAGCGACGCCCGAGACGTGCCCCTTAGAGTCCGCCGCGCCCGAGCCCGAGCCCGAGCCCGAGCCCGTCTCCGCGCCCGCGCCCGGGTCCGGCTTCCCCGTGTTCCCCGTGTTCTCTGTCATGATCAGTCAGTCCACTTCCGCTACCGCCTGAGCGAACTGCGCCGCGTACAGACGCGCGTACGCGCCCCCCGCGGCCAACAGCTCGTCATGCGTCCCCTGTTCAACAATGGACCCATTCTCCATCACCAAGATCACATCCGCGTCCCGGATCGTGGACAGCCGGTGCGCGATCACGAAGCTCGTACGACCGTGAGCCAGCCGCGCCATCGCCTTCTGGATCAGCACCTCCGTCCGGGTGTCGACCGAGCTCGTCGCCTCGTCGAGCACCAGGATCACCGGATCCGACAGGAACGCCCGCGCGATCGTGATCAGCTGCTTCTCGCCCGCGCTGACCCCCGACCCCTCGTCGTCGAGCACCGTGTCGTACCCGTCCGGCAGCGTCCGTACGAAACGGTCCGCATGGGCGGCCCGCGCCGCCTCCTCGATCTCCTCACGCGTGACGTGCCGCGCCGCCGAAGCGCCGTACGCGATGTTGTCGGCGATCGTCCCGCCGAACAGCCAGGTGTCCTGAAGGACCATCCCGATGCCCGAACGCAGGTCCTCCCGCCTCATCTTCGCGATGTCGACACCGTCCAGAGTGATCCGGCCGCCCGTCACCTCGTAGAACCGCATCAGCAGGTTCACCAACGTCGTCTTGCCCGCACCCGTCGGCCCGACGATCGCGACCGTCTGCCCCGGCTCGACCACGACCGAGAGGTTCTCGATGAGTGGCTTGTCCGGCTCGTACCGGAAAGACACCTTCTCCAGTGCGACCCGCCCCTGCGGATCCAACGACCCGCTTACGGCACCCTCCGCGCCCACCCCATCGGGCTCCTGCTCCTGCGCGTCGAGCAGCTCGAAGATCCGCTCGGCCGAGGCGACGCCCGACTGCACCAGATTCGCCATCGAGGCGACCTGCGTCAGCGGCATCGAGAACTGCCGCGAGTACTGGATGAACGCCTGCACGTCACCGATCGACAGCGAGCCGGACGCGACCCGCAGCCCGCCCACCACCGCCACCAGCACGTAGTTCACATTGCTCACGAAGAACATCAGCGGCTGCATGATCCCGCTGTTGAACTGCGCCTTGAACCCGGCCTCGTACAGCGCGTCGTTCTGCTCGCGGAAGGCCTCCGCCGACTCCTCCTGCCGCCCGAAGACCTTCACCAGCGCGTGCCCGGAGTACATCTCCTCGATGTGTGCGTTCAGCTTGCCCGTGGTCTTCCACTGCTGCACGAACTGCGGCTGCGACCGCTTGCCGACCTTCGCCGCCACCACCACCGACAGCGGTACGGTCACCAGCGCGACCAGCGCCAGCAGCGGCGACATCCAGAACATCATCGCCAGTACGCCCACGATGGTCAGCAGCGAGTTGATGAGCTGGCCCATCGTCTGCTGCATGGTCTGCGAGATGTTGTCGATGTCGTTCGTCGCCCGGCTGAGCACCTCGCCGCGCTTCTGCCGGTCGAAGTACCTCAGCGGCAGCCGCGACAGCTTCGCCTGCACGTCCGCGCGCATCCGGAACACGGTCCGGTTGATGACCCGGATCGACAGCCGCGTCGACACCAGCATCAGCAGCCCCGCGCCCACATACACCGCGAGCGCCATCAGCAGTACGTCGCCGACCGCCCCGAAGTCGATGCCCCGACCGGGGGTGAAGCCGACCCCGGAGAGCATGTCGGCGAGCCCGTCGTCGCCCTTCTCCCGCAGGCCCTCGACGACCTGTCCTCTACTGCCGCCGTCCTCCATCTGCCGGCCGACGACCCCCGCGAAGACCAGGTCGGTCGCCCGCCCCAGGATCTTCGGCCCGATCACCGAAAGCGCGACGCTCAGCACGCACGCCGCGAGCATCCACCACAACGTGACCCGCTCGGGAGCGAACTGCCGCAGCAGCCGCTTCCCCGAGCTCTTGAAGTCCATCGACCGCTCGGCCGGGCCGCCGCCGGCCATCATGCGTCCACCGGGCCCGCTCATGCCGCCTCAGCCTCCGTCAGCTGGGAGAGCACGATCTCCCGGTACGTCGCATTGTTTTCCATCAGCTCGTGGTGGCGTCCCGTACCGACCACCCGGCCCTCGTCCAGGACCACGATCCGGTCGGCGTCGCGGATGGTCGACACCCGCTGGGCGACGATCACCACCGTCGCGTCCGCCGTCTCCCGCGCCAGTGCGGCCCGCAGCGCCGCGTCGGTCGTGTAGTCGAGCGCCGAGAACGAATCGTCGAACAGGTAGATCTCCGGCCGCCGCACCAGCGTCCGCGCGATCGCGAGCCGCTGCCGCTGGCCGCCCGAGACGTTCGTACCGCCCTGCGCGACCGGCGCGTCCAGCCCGTCGTCCAGCCCCTCCACGAACTCCCGCGCCTGCGCCACTTCCAGCGCGTGCCACAACTCCTCGTCCGTGGCGTCCGGCTTCCCGTACCGCAGATTCGTGGCGACCGTCCCGGAGAACAGATAAGGCTTCTGCGGCACCAGCGAGACGGTCTTCGCCATCAGCACCGGATCGAGGGTCCGAACGTCGACCCCGTCCACCAGCACCTCCCCGCCCGTCGCGTCGAACAGCCGCGGTACGAGCCCGAGCAGCGTCGACTTCCCGCTGCCCGTCGACCCGATGACCGCCGTCGTCTCACCGGGGCGGGCCACCAGGTCGATGTCCCTGATCACCGGCTCCTCGGCGCCCGGATAGCGGAACTCCGCGCCGCGCAGCTCCAGTTGCCCGTGCCGCCGCAGTTCCCGTACCGGACTGGCCGGCGGTACGACGCTCGACTCGGTGTCCAGCACCTCCTGGATGCGCTCGGCGCACACCTCGGCGCGCGGCACCATCATGAACATGAAGGTGGCCATCATCACAGCCATCACGATCTGCATGAGATACGCGAGGAACGCCGTCAGCGCACCGATCTCCATGCCGCCGCTGTCGATCCGGTGCGCGCCGAACCAGACCACCGCGATGCTGGAGACGTTCACGACCGTCATCACGATGGGGAACATCAGCGCCATCAGCCGACCCGAGGACAGCGACACGTCCGTCAGTGCGGTGTTCGCCTCCCTGAAGCGGCCCTTCTCGTACTCGTCCCGTACGAATGCCCTGATCACGCGGTTGCCGGTGATCTGCTCGCGCAGCACCTGATTGACCGTGTCGAGCCGCTCCTGCATCGCCCGGAACAGTGGCCGCATGCGCCGCACGATGAGGCTCACCGAGATCCCGAGTACCGGCACGACCGCCAGCAGCACACCCGACAGCGGCACGTCCTGCCCGAGCGCCATGACGATGCCGCCCACGCACATGATCGGCGCCGACACCATCAGCGTGAACGCCATCAGCACCAGCGTCTGGACCTGCTGGACGTCGTTGGTCGTACGCGTAATGAGCGAGGGAGCTCCGAACTGCCCGACTTCCCGCGCCGAAAAGCTCTGCACGCGCGCGAAGACGGCCGCCCGCACATCCCTCCCCAGCGCCGATGCGGTCCGCGCGCCGTAGTGGACGGCACCGATGTTGCAGACCACCTGGACGACGCTGACGGCGATCATGATGCCGCCCAACTCCAGGATGTAGCCGGTGTCCCCGGTCACGACACCGTTGTCAATGATGTCCGCGTTGAGGGTGGGCAGGTAGAGCGTGGCGGATGTCTGCAGCAGTTGCAGCAGCACCAGCAGGGCGATGGGTTTCTTGTACGGGCCGAGATGGGCCCGTAGGAGTCTTATGAGCACGCGGAGTCTCTCGGGGTCGGCAAGATCGGGGTCCGCCCCATCCTCCGACACCCGGCCCCGGTAATTCCAAGGGATTAACCCATCACCGGGTCAAGCCCCGAAGCTCCCCACACAGCTCGCCCGGCACCCCCCGCGACGCGCTGCCTCAGGCGCCGAACGCTCCCGGATGGATCTGATCCCGCGTCGCCCCGTACTGCTGCCGGACCGCCTGCCCCACCGCCAGCTCGTCACCCGGCTCCAGTACCTGCGCCGCCGCGCCCTGCCAGGCCGGCGGGGAGTGCGGCGCCAGCGTGCCCCGCGCCACCCCGAGCGCCCACGCCGCCTGCCGGGCCGCGCCGAGTGCCGCGTACTCGGCGGGCTGCGGCACGACCACCTGCGTACCGAAGATCGCGGGAGCCGCGGCCTGCACGGCGGGCAGCTCGGCGGCCGCCCCCAGCAGGAACACCCGCCGCACCTCCACGCCCCGCGCCCGCAGTACGTCCATGGCATCGGCCAGCGAGCACAGCATGCCCTCGAAGGCCGCCCGCGCCAGATGCTCCGGCTTCATCGACTCGCGTCGCAGCCCGCTCAGCGTCCCGGCGGTGTGCGGAAGTTGCGGCGTACGCTCACCTTCGAGATACGGCAGCAGTACGAGCCCGTACGAGCCCGGCGACGACTTGAGCGCCAGCTCCGAAAGCCCGTCGAGATCGGTCCCCAGCAGATCGGCCGTGCCGCGCAGCGCCCGTACGGCATTGAGCGTGTGCACGACCGGCAGATGCATCCCGGTGGCGTCGGCGAACGACGTGATGAGCCCGCTCGAATCGGCCAGCCCTTCGTGATGCACGGCCATCACGGAACCCGAGGCCCCGAGCGAGACCACGGCGTCCCCGGCCGCCACCCCGAGCCCGAAGGCGGCAGCCATCGTCTCGCCGGTCCCGGCGGAGATCAGCAGCCCCTCGGGAGTGGTCCCGGCGGCCTCGGAGGGGCCGAGCACCTCGGGGAGTGCGGCATGGTGCCCCAGCGCCAGCTCGACCAGATCGGGCCGGTACGACCCGGTCACGGCCGACCAGTAACCCGTCCCGGACGCCGCGCCCCGGTCGGTGGTCCGCCGAGCCGGCCGCCCGAGAAGCTGCCAGACCAGCCAGTCGTGCGGCTGCATCACGGCGGCGGTGCGCTGCGCGGACTCGGGCTCGTTGCGCGCCAGCCAGCGCAGCTTCGCGACCGGCTGCGGAGCCGTCGGCACGGACCCGACGGCCTCGGCCCAGGCCTGACGCCCGCCGAGCGCGTCGACGAGATCGGCGGCCGCGACCTGGGCCCGCTTGTCATTGCCGAGCAGCGCGGGACGTACCACCGAACCGTGGGCGTCGAGCGGGATCATGCCGTGCTGCTGGGCGGATACGCCGATGGCCTGCACGCCCTCCAGCAACCCGCCCGCAGCGGCCTCGCCCAGGGAGAGGAGCCACACCTGCGGATCGGCCTCGGTCGATTTCGCCTCCACGGGGTGCGGGGCATAACCCTGCCGCAGCACGGCACCCGTATCCGCGTCGCACACGACGATGCGCGTAGAACCAGACGAACTGTCCAAGCCGGCGACTATCCCCATGCCCCAGATTCTGCCGCATCCGGGACCGGGGACGTGCCGCGCCCGGGTACGGGGCTGGGCCGGGGGCCGGGGCCGGCTAGGTGTTGGTCGTACCCCAGTCGTCGGCCTCGCCGCTCTGGCCGCGCTCGCGCAGTGAGCGCACGCGCTCGGTCACGGAGCCGGGCATCCGGTCCCCGACCTTGTCGCTGACCGTATGGAGAGCCTTGCCCGCGAAGTCGCGGCCGTTGTGGGCGGCGGACTCGGCGGCGTTGCGCACGGCGGGGTTCTGGGCGACCTGGCGTGCGGACTTCTTCAACTGCTCGTAACGCTCGCGCCCGGCGCGGGTCCCGAGCACGTACCCGAGGGCCAGTCCGGCGATGAATGTGAGCCGGTAGCGCATGGCTGTCACCCTTCTCTTGCGTCGGCGGTCCCCTGGTGCCGGGGAAGATTCGGGACCGTGGGGCTGTGCTGGCCGCCTACCCGCGGACACCCTTGATCAGTCGGGGGCGATACCGATTGGCGGAGCACCCCCCTGCTTGCGCTAATGTATGTGTCGCAGCGAGCACACGCCCCTCGGGACGCCATCCGGTGGGTTCGTTCGGTGCAACGCAGCAATCCCCTGTAGCTCAATTGGCAGAGCAGCCGGCTGTTAACCGGCAGGTTACTGGTTCGAGTCCAGTCGGGGGAGCGCGATCCCCTGTAGCTCAATTGGCAGAGCATTCGGCTGTTAACCGGAGGGTTACTGGTTCGAGTCCAGTCGGGGGAGCGGCAAGAAGAAGGGCCCCTCAGGGGTCCTTTTTCGTATCTGCTGCAACCGCGCAGGCGGCAGCGCAGTCCTCATGGGCAGGCGTAGCCGACCACCCGAGGCAGGAGATCGTATGAGCGGCTATGCTGCGGCAGACGGCGCGCACAAATGTGCGCGACGCGCCGTAAGGGGCGGTAGCTCAGCCGGTTAGAGCAGCGGACTCATAATCCGTCGGCCGTGGGTTCGAGTCCCACCCGCCCCACCCAGCGCCCCCGGGCAGAAACGTTCTGACCTGGGGAAACGCGTTTTTCGGGGGCGTTTGGCGTGTGGCGTCCGCCTCACGGAGGTGCGGCGAACGAGCGTCCTCGCCCATCGAAGACGAGCCCTGCACGGCTTTGACCTGGGGCTTTGCGGTGACGTCTCTGTGGCGGCGTTGTGGAACGGTCCCACGGACGTTGAGGAAGACGTCGCACTCCCTTCCCAACCCCACCGCATCGGCGCAACATCGCCCCCCTCCGCACCTGGTCTGTCTCGTGCGCAATGAGCTGGCGCCGCGAATGTTGGTGACGTATCATAGCTATGTACATCATGTACTTGTGGTGAGGGGTGGCTGGTATGTCTGTGACCCAGGTCGATCTCGATGACGAGGCGCTGGCCGAGGCGATGCGGCTCATGGGTACCTCGACGAAGAAGGAGACGGTCAACGGGGCTCTGCGGGACTACGTGGCGCGCGTCAAGCGGCTGGAGGCTGCCGAGAAGCTGGCCGCGCGGGGTGAGCGGGGCGAGTTCGAGGCTGCGGCTGCGGCGCATGCGGCGGCCAAGCGTGCCCGGCGGGCAGCCTTCGAGTGATCACGTACCTTCTCGACACGTCTGCCCTCTGGTATCTCTTCCGTACACCGGGAGCGTTGCGGCCCTGGGAGGGGCACATCGCCGCCGGCGTGTTCAACATCTGCGAGCCCACGAGGGCGGAGTTCCTCTACTCGGCCACAAGCCCGGCCCATCGGGACGAGTTGGCCGAAGAGGTGGATGATCTCTGCCATCTCTCGCCGGTTCCCAAGAGCGCGTGGCGCTGGGTCGACACCGCGCAGTACAAGCTCACCCAGCGAGCGCAGCACCGTGCCGCCGGAGCCATCGACCTCCTGGTGTGTGCAACAGCGGTCCATCACGGTCACACGGTGCTCCACGTGGACAACGACTTCGCCACCGTGGCGGCGGTTCTCAAGGAAGTGCAGCAACGGGACATGCGTCCCTGACTGCTGCCCATCCCTGATTTTCACGGGGAGCCCCAGCCAACGGGGCTGCGCCACGGTCGACCAGGCGCCGAACTCCGTAGGCATCTCCCGCTACTGCCTGCCCGTCTTGAACCGCCAGATCACGTCCTTGAACTGCTGCCCAGCCGCTCGGGGCACGGGCCGTAGTCGCTGATCGGCAGGTATGGCTCGATGCACTCCCACTCCGGGTCGGTCAGCTGCACACGCGTCACATAAGGCGGTCTATCGGACCTGACCATGCCACGAAGGTATATTCAGGAGATTAATTACGAATCGGGACAGGTCCTAGTCCCGCTCCATCCGGCGGTTCACCTTCGCCCGCGCGGAGAGCGCTATTCAAGTGCCTGGCCAGGCTGGACAAGTGCCGGTTCACCTCCGCCCGCGCGGAGAGCACACCCGCCGCAGCATGGTGAGTTCGATCCCGTGCGGTTCACCTCCGCCCGCGCGGAGAGCACCCGACTAGGACCTGTTGCGAAAGTGGATCTTGGTCGTGGATGATCGCGCTTGTGGGGCGTAGTGATCTGACGAACAGCCAGTGGGCCCGCCTGGAGCCGTTGTTGCCGCAGGGCATCAGGCCGGGCCGTCCTCCGGTGTGGACGCGGCGGCAGCTGATAGACGGCATACGGTGGCGGACCAGGACCGGTGCCCCCTGGCGTGATGTGCCAGAACGCTACGGGCCCTGGGACCGGGTCTACGACCTCTTCCGACGCTGGCAGCGCGATGGGGCCTGGGCCAGGATCGTCACCCGGCTCCAGGCCGAGGCCGACGCAAAGGGCCTGATCACCTGGGACGTGAACGTCGACTCCCCCGTCTGCCGGGCCCACCAGCACGCCGCCGGGGCGGCGAAAAGGGGGACCTGTAAAAGGAGCCGCCCGGCGGCATCGCCGTCGAGTCGGCGGGCCACGGTCTTGGACGCTCCCGAGGCGGGCTGACCACAAAGATCCACCTCGCTGTCGAGCAGGGGCAGAAGCCGCTCTCGATCGTGATCACGGCCGGTCAGCGGGGCGATTCCCCGCAGTTCGAGCCGGTCCTGGACGCCATCCGGGTGCCCCGACTCGGCCCTGGGCGGCCTCGCAGGCGCCCGGACCGGGTGCGGGCCGACAAAGCGTACGACTCCCGCCGCAACCGGACCTACCTGCGCAGACGCGGGATCAAGGCGACCATCCCGGTCCCGGCGGACCGGATCCGCAACCGCCGCAAGCTCGGCTCCCGGGGCGGTCGGCCTCCGAAGTTCGACAAGAGCGACTACCGCGAGCGGCACGCCGTCGAGTGCGGCATCAATCGCCTCAAGCGCCATCGGGCCGTGGCCACGCGATACGACAAGCTCGCCGTCCGCTACGAGGCCACTGTGCTGGTCGCAATGATCAACGAATGGATATGAGTGGGTCTGGCCTACCCATGATCGCTAGCCTCACCGGCTATGAAGAAGCGACAGCAGAAGAAGCTCTCCCACCGCCTTTTCGAGGCAATCCTGTCAGGTGACGCCAGGAGCGCAAAGACCCTGCTGCGCAATGGAGCAAGTCCGGAGAGAAGGAACACTGACGGCACTACTCCTCTGTACCTGGCTTCGGTGCAGGGAGAGGCCGAGGTGGCCCGCTTGCTCATGGAGGCCGGGGCTTCCCCTGACACTGAAAGCAGCGGCCCCGGCTCGGAGGGCACACCGCTGTGCGCAGCTGCTTGCTGGGGACACACCGCAACGGTCCGGGAACTGTTGGCGCATGGCGCCGATCCCACCCTCCGCGAAAACCACGGCGCAGGCTGGTCCCCGCTGGACTGGGCGGACAATGGCCCCCACCCCGACACTGCCGAAATCCTCAGCGCAGCAGGAGCGCGCCCAACAACGAAGGCTCACCCAGCTCCGTAGCCAGGAGAATCTCACTACTCACTTTCGCAACAGGCCCTACGGGCGTGCTCTCCGCGCGAGCGGAGGTGAACCGGTCATCGGACGGCGCCTCGACACCGAACCGGGGTGCTCTCCGCGCGAGCGGAGGTGAACCGAAGGGCCAGACCCTTCACGCCACCACCGAGGCGTGCTCTCCGCGCGAGCGGAGGTGAACCGGCGGTGGCGTGATGGGAACCCCCGACAAGGACGTGCTCTCCGCGCGAGCGGAGGTGAACCGCACGCCGCCATCCTCGCCGAGGCGTTCCCCGAGTTCGCCGGCTCCACCACCGTCTCCCACTACGTCAAGAACCCGCCGGAGGGGTGGCCGGCACCGGACGACTGGGACGAGCTTCCGACCCGGCGGCGCCCGAAGTGGAAGCGCTGGAGGCTGTGGCAGTACCTCGCGGACCGGAAAGGCCGCGGTCACGCCGGCGGACGCCCCAAGGGCCGCCGCGGACTGGCCTACCCCTACCAAGGAGACGAGCGGCTGGCGCTTGCACGCCAGGCCATCGCGGCGAACCCTGGCGCGACGAACGCCGAGCTGATCCCGCAGCTCCAGAGCAGACGGAGAGGACCTACTCCCGCCCGACCTGGAACCTGATCCTCAAGTCTGCCCGCGAGCAGCCCGAGGAGTGACCCGTGCCCGACACCGCTGTCCGCGCTGCGGCGGCCCGCTCGGTGAACGGCCCGCACGTTTCCGGCTGACCGTTGAACGTGAGGTCTCGACACGTACAGAGCCACCACGTCTAGAATCGTAGGACGCCCTTTAGCAGCAGCTCGAGCATGCGGCAGCGGGCTTATTCATCCGCAGAGACGCAGGGGCCTGTGCAACTACGTAGCCCACTGGATGAACAGCTTTACGGGCACCAGTGCCTAGCTTTCGCCCTTCGCTATCCACACGGTGGCTCTTGACTACTGAAGGGGAGCAGTCGAAACTGGCAGCGTGTCACCATGCCTGGGTGCTTGGGAGATTCCATGACTAATCGCATCGACCAGCCGCGACTACTCGACCTGGTCGGCAATCCCATTCTGATCGCAGGTATCGGAACTGGATTCGAGGCTACCCTAAATTATCGGATCGGGGAGGGCCATGACGAAGTGAGCGGACACTTCGTGGTCGGTGGCGGAAGTGGCGAACACGGCCAGTTCCAGCTCAAGGTGAACGTAAGTGGCGCAGCTTTTCAGCGCGACCGACTATTCGTTCAGGTGCTCGAGATCAGCCCGCGCGACGGCAGTGAGATCAACGTCGTGACCGTCCCCGT
>NZ_AUBE01000014.1 GCF_000429085.1 Streptomyces flavidovirens DSM 40150
GAGCTCGAGCTCGGCGATCGGCCGGCCGGGCGTGTTGGTGGCGAAGCAGGTGAGCCTCATGCCGTCCGCGTCCGTGAGCCTCAACTGGGCCCCAGGATGCGGACGCTCTTTCCTCACGATCAGCCGCACGTCCTCGGGCTGGCCGTCCAGGACGTCGCCGGTGAGCTCGGTGACCCAGGCCCCGTCACGGACCTCGCCGTCCGCCCCAACGGCCGGCGTCCAGGCCGACGCGGGAACCTCCAGGACGTGGCTGTGGATGACGTCGGTGATCACCATGCCGACCGAGTAGGACAGCCACCGTCCTCGCTGGGCGAGCCAGGCGACGAAGTCGTGGGTGCCGCCCGCGGAGTCCGTGCGGGCCAGGGTCCGGCGCCCACGCCGGTACTTCTTTGGCAGCTGGGCCAGGGCCAGTTGGGCGGCGATGATGTGGTCGGACGCGGTGTTCGAGCCCGCGTTCCCCGGCCTCAGCAGAGCCGCCACGGGTTCCCCGGTGCCTCCCGGTCCGTGGTCGACGAAACCCATGAGCGGGTGGTGACCATAGGTCCGCTTCTAGGTCGGGGCTGCGTCCTCCTTGTCGGAGTGCGCGATCACCAGTACCCCGTCGAGATCGACGGTCACCATCCCGCCGGTGTCGGGCGCGGCCCGGCCGGCCGTTCGCCAGACGCGCTCGCGTGCTTCGGCCCGCGCGGAACGGATTGCCCGCAGGGCTTTCTTCCCGGAGGCCGCGAGGGAGTCGAGCAGGTGGGAGACCGTTGGGTCGGAGGCGACCGGCCCGAACACCGCTGGCTCGGCCCGCAGCATGCCGACATCCGCGAGACAGTCGCCGCCCAACGCGACCGCCAGGGCGACGTCCAGGAGGACCTTCCCGGGATCGTGAACGGCCCGTGGCTTCCGCCACAGCCCGAGTGCCTCGGATATCGCGGTGTCCAGACCGGCCTTGCGGACCGTCTCCACCAGCAGGACCGAGCCAGCCTGCGAGACCACCTGACGGCCGTCGCCCTGGAAGCGGACAGACGGGTATGACCCGGTAGGCTCTCTCACCTGGAAAGTGCTCTTTTCCTCGCAGCCAACAGGACCCTCAGCAAGTCCTATCGTTGCAGGTCAAGGAGGCGTGCCCGAGGCCGACGGCCTTCGTGTAGCCGAGCCCTCGAGCAGCGCATTGCGGAGCCTGGCAGCTGACGAGACGGGACGCCGCAGCCCGTTCCCGCAGGGGGCCGCTGCCATCACTGGCGCCTCCCCAAGCCAGCGGCCTCATCCGCGGGCCACCGTACAGGAGTTCGTGAAGACAGCGCCTCTGCGGGACACCGCGCAGGGACATGCGTACCGGGTTTCAAACCAAGCAGGAGGATCCCAGCAGTGCTTTGAGGTCGCCGAAAAGCGCCGGGCTCGGTGTGACGCGGTGTCGGTCGAGACGCAGCACCGTTGTCTTCTGTCGGCCTTGGACCTTGATGCGTACTTCGCTGTTGCCGCGATGGTGGCTGAGGATCTCCCCGAGTCGGGTGACCAAAGGCGGGGTCACCCGGTTCTCGAGAATGCTGAGGATCACTGGGGCATCGATGCCTGCGTTCGACAGGTCGGGGACCTGGAGCTCCATGGCGACGAGGCGGGGGACGTCCTCGCGCTTGTCGAGCCGGCCCTTGACGAAGACCACCGTGTCCTCGACGAGCTGGGTGGAGACCAGCTGGTAGGTGGCGGGGAAGAACATGCACTCGATGGAGCCGGCGAGGTCCTCGACGGTGGCGATGGCCCAGGCGTTGCCCTGTTTGGTCATCTTGCGCTGGAGGCCGGAGATGATGCCGCCGACCGTGACGACCGCGCCGTCGCCGTGCTCACCGCCGGTGAGCTGGGCGATGCCGGCGTCGCTCTTGTCGGACAGGACGTGCTCCAGGCCGAAGAGGGGGTGGTCGGAGACGTACAGACCGAGCATCTCGCGCTCCTGGGCGAGCAGGTACGACTTCTCCCACTCGATGTCGGAGAACTCCACGTCGAGACCGAAGCCGGGCTCGCTGCTGTCCTCCTCACCGCCGCCGAACAGGTCGAACTGCCCCTCGGCCTCCTTCCTCTTCACCTGCACCACGTTGTCGATCATCGGCTCGTGGTGGGCGACCAGGCCCTTGCGGGTGTGCCCCATCTCGTCGAAGGCACCGGCCTTGATGAGGGATTCCACGGTGCGCTTGTTGCAGACGACGGCCTCGACCTTGTCGAGGAAGTCGGGGAACGAGCTGTACTTCCCCTTCGCCTTGCGGCACCGGATGATCGAGTCCACGACGTTCTGGCCGACGTTGCGGACGGCGGTGAGGCCGAAGAGGATCACGTCGTCGCCCTGGGCGGCGAAGTTGGACTCCGACTCGTTCACGTTCGGCGGGAGCACCTTGATGCCCATGCGGCGGCACTCGTTGAGGTAGACGGCCGACTTGTCCTTGTCGTCCTTCACCGAGGTCAGCAGGGCCGCCATGTACTCGGCGGGGTAGTTCGCCTTGAGGTAGGCGGTCCAGTACGTGACCAGGCCGTACGCGGAGGAGTGCGCCTTGTTGAACGCGTAACCGGCGAACGGCACCAGCACGTCCCACAGCGCCTGGATGGCCTGGTCGCTGTAGCCGTTCTTCTTCGCGCCCTCCTGGAAGAGGACGAAGTTCTTCGCCAGTTCCTCGGGCTTCTTCTTGCCCATCACGCGGCGCAGGATGTCGGCCTCGCCGAGCGAGTACCCGGCGATGATCTGGGCGGCCTTCTGCACCTGCTCCTGATACACGATGAGGCCGTAGGTCAGGCCGAGCGTCTCCTTCAGGGGCTCTTCGAGCTCCGGGTGGATCGGCGCGATCTCCTGGCGGCCGTTCTTGCGTTCCGCGTAGTTGGTGTGCGAGTTCATGCCCATCGGGCCCGGCCGGTACAGGGCCGAGACGGCGGAAATGTCCTCGAAGTTGTCGGGCTGCATCTGCCGCAGCAGCGAGCGCATGGGACCGCCGTCGAACTGGAAGACGCCGAGCGTGTCGCCCCGGCAGAGCAGTTCGAAGGTCTTCGGGTCGTCCAGCGGCAGGGAGAGCATCTCCAGGTCGATGCCCTTGTTGGCCCGGACCATCTTGACGGCGTCGTCCATGATGGTCAGGTTGCGCAGGCCCAGGAAGTCCATCTTGAGCAGGCCGAGCGACTCGCACTGCGGGTAGTCCCACTGCGTGATGGTGACGCCGTCGGTGTGCCGGGTCCACAACGGGGCGTGCTCGACGATCGGCTCGCTGGACATGATGACGCCGGCCGCGTGCACACCCATCTGACGGACCAGGCCCTCCACACCCTTCGCGGTGTCGATGACCTTCTTGACGTCCGGCTCGTTCTCGTACATCCCCCGGATCTCGCCCGCCTCGCTGTAGCGCGGGTGCTTGGGGTCGGTGATGCCGGAGAGGTCGATGCCCTTGCCGAGGACGTCGGCGGGCATGGCCTTGGTGAGGCGGTCGCCCATCGCGTACGGGTAGCCCAGCACGCGGGCCGAGTCCTTGATGGCGTTCTTCGCCTTGATCTTGCCGTAGGTGCCGATCATGGCGACCTTGTCGGAGCCGTACTTCTCCGTCACGTACCGGATCACCTCGACGCGCCTGCGCTCGTCGAAGTCGATGTCGACGTCGGGCATGGAGATGCGCTCGGGGTTGAGGAAGCGCTCGAAGATCAGGCCGTGGGTGATCGGGTCGAGGTCGGTGATGCCCATGGCGTACGCGACGATCGAACCGGCGGCCGAACCACGGCCGGGCCCCACCGCGATGCCCTGGTTCTTCGCCCACATGATGAAATCGGCGACGACGAGGAAGTAGCCGGGGAAGCCCATCGAGATGATGGTGTCCATCTCGTACTCGGCCTGCTTCTGGCGGTCCTCGGGGACGCCGCCCGGGTAGCGGCGCTCCATGCCGCGCCGCACCTCCTCCTGGAACCAGGTGACCTCGGTGAAGCCCTCGGGGATGTCGAACTTCGGCATGAGGTCACGCTTCTCGAACATGCCGGTGGTGTCGACCATCTCGGCCACCAGCCGGGTGTTGTCGCAGCCTTCACGCCAGACGTCTGAGTTGACCAGGGCGTACATCTCGTCGGTCGACTTCAGGTAATAGCCCCCTCCCGCCAGTCTGAAGCGGTCGGGGTCCGAGAGGTTCTTGCCGGTCTGGATGCACAGCAGGGCGTCGTGGGCGGTCGCCTCGTGGGCGTATGTGTAGTGCGAGTCGTTCGTCACCAGCGGCGGGAGGCCGAGTTTCTTGCCGACCCGGAGCAGGTCGTCGCGGATTCGGTGTTCGAGGTCGAGGTCGTGCTCCATCAGCTCCAGGAAGAAGCGGTCCTTGCCGAAGATGTCCTGGTAGTCAGCGGCTGCCTGGAGCGCCTCGTCGAACTGCCCCAGGCGCAGCCGGGTCTGGACCTCTCCGGAGGGGCACCCGGTGGAGGCCACGATGCCCTCCGACCACTGGGCGAGGACCTCCTTGTCCATCCGGGGCCACTTGGTGAGCCAGCCCTCCGCGTACGCGTCCGAGGAGAGCTTGAACAGGTTGTGCAGACCGGTCTTGTTCGTCGCCCACATGGTCAGGTGGGTGTAGGAGCCACCACCGGACACGTCGTCCCGCTTCTGGTGCGGCTGGCCCCACTTGATCTTCCGCTTGTTGCGGCGGGACTCCGGCGCCACATACGCCTCCATCCCGATGATCGGCGTGACGCCCGCCTTCTGAGCGGAGTGGAAGAAGTCGTACGCCCCGTGGAGGTTGCCGTGGTCGGTCATCGCGATGTGCGTCATGCCCATCTCGTTGCTGACCTTGAACATGTCGTTCAGCCGCGCGGCGCCGTCCAGCATCGAGTACTGGGTGTGGACGTGTAGATGTGTGAATGGCGGCTTTGCCACGGCTTTGGCCTCCAGGCGCGAGGGGGACTATTGAGGGGAGTCCCGATAGGCTAGCTGCAACCGGTGGGCGGGCGCATTGCTGTTGGAGGTGGCGTCCGGGTCACGTCGGGGCCAAGCGCTGGTGCTGACGGCGCAACAGGGAGGCCAGCACGTCGGGCTCTTGGTTGATTTTGTGTCAAACGTCACGCACGGGAACGGCGTTTGAGGCTTTTGTCGCCCTTGGTCTTGGAAGCGGCGACCTGAAGGCGTCATTGCCGCAGGCCTCGGCGCGGTGCACCATGCGGTCACTACTACGAACGATGCAGCTAACAATGAAAGGCACGGGGGCAGGATGCAGACGTTTCACCAGTACGGAAACGTGAAGAAGATGCAGGCGCTCAGCAATCACAACTGGGACTACGCCCTGGAGGAAGGCGTCCACGGATGCGTGCTGGAGCCGAGCAGCGGAGGGCTGCTGCGCACGCCCGACGACAGAAGTATCGTCAATATGTCGTCCTACTCATATCTGGGACTTGACGAACACCCCAAAATCATTGCGGCGGCCGCTGCTGCCGTTCAGCGCACCGGGGTCCTCAACAGCTCGCTGTCGCGCGTGAGGATGACCATGCCGCTCCTCGAGGAGGCCGAAGCCGAGCTGAGCGACCTGTTCGATGCGGATACCGGGACCATCAACTCGTGTGCGGCGGCGGCCTGGGCAACCTTGCCCGTTCTGGCTTCGGGTCTGCTGACAGGGGGGAAGCCTCCCGTTGTCGTCTTCGACAAGAGGGCGCACTTTTGCATGCTGGCGCTGAAGGCGGCCTGTGCTGACGAGACGCAGGTTATGACCGTGCCGCACAACGACATGGAAGCCCTCGAGGAGATATGCCGCGAGCATGAGGCCGTTGCATACATATGTGATTCTGTTTACAGCACCGGTGGGACCGTCGCGCCCATCCGCGAACTCATGCGTCTTCAGGCGGAGTACGGATTGTTCCTGTACTTCGACGAAGCCCACAGCACGTCGGTAGTGGGGGCAAACGGGCGCGGCCACGCCCTGGACGTGATGGGGTCGATCAACGAGCGCACAATGATCATTACCTCGCTGAACAAGGGATTCGGAGCCTCGGGGGGAGCCATTCTGTTCGGGCCACGGGGTGACAAGTCCGTGCGCCATACCGTGCAGCGGACCAGCGGGCCGATGATGTGGTCGCAGCGGATTAACACCGCCGGGCTCGGGGCCATTATCGAGTCGGCACGGTTTCACCGCAGTGTGGAACTGGTCAGCCTGCAGCAGCGGCTGCAGGAGAATCTGCGTCACTTCGACGAACTGGTGGAATCCGACGGACGGGCCAACGCAGTGCCGATCCGTTATATCGTCCTCGGCCTCGAGCGGGACGCCATCGATGCCTCACGGAAGTTGGCGGAAGCCGGCTACTACGTCGAACCGGACTTCTTCCCCATCGTGAAGAGGGGGGCCGCGGGCCTGCGGGTGCGGATCCGGGCCTCTATGAGCCGGGACGACATCTCCGGCTTCGCAGCGGCTCTGAACGCCATCCCGAAGTACCAGCCCGCGAACCGGGCAGATGAGGTTAACAACCTGGGGTAGTCGTCGGCCTGGGCTGCTTGGGGGGCAGAGAAGAGAATTGCGACGCCCTGCCCCCATGCGCCACCGCCATGGATCGCTACTTCCAGGCGGACGCGTCTGCCCGCCGAGGCGATCACCGTGGGAGCCCAACGGGCGTCTCGACAATCCGGCCGACGTTCGACAGCGCGATCATCACGAGCAGCAACAGGGCCTCTCTTCCGAACAGTTGCTGGCGGTTGGCGCGAGACCAAGGGCGATCCGGCGACCGTCGTCACCGCCCCACCGCCCCACCGCCCCACCGCATCCCCGTGTCCCCGTGTCCTTCTACGCGCTTCTGCCGGCCCGCCGAAGCACGTAGGGAATTCATTTAGCAGATTGGAGCGAGACGATGTCAGATCCGGAAGGCGAGAGCTCTACGCCTGAGCTGACATGGATAGATGGGCAGTGCCACTGCGCGAGAGTCAGGTTCCGGGTGGCGCTGGCACCCACGACCACCATCACGCAGTGCAACTGTGGCATCTGTTATATGTCCGGCCACGAAGAGATCATGGTGCCGGAGGAGCGGTTCAGGCTCCTGGAGGGCCGACAATGCCTCAAGGAGTACCGGTTCGGCGTTGCCATCGCAGACCACACCTTCTGCTCTGTGTGCGGGATTATGCCGTTCTACCGGCCGAGATCGCACCCCACCGGATTCTTCAGTGTCAACGCCCGATGTCTGCTGGGCGGAAAAGCCGTTGTCCACCGTGTCGGCGACCGTTTGGACCTGGGGTTCGGCGAGACGATCGAGTACGTCGAGTTCGACGGGCAGAACTGGGAAGCAAGCATCGCAGCCGGCCAACACGTAGTCACGGATTAGGACGTTCTCCAAGTTTTCGTCCTGCTGCCGCCCTCCCGCCGGAGGGCACGCCCGGGTGCTGCGCTCATTGCCCGGGCTTCGGGTTCCGGCCGGCACGCTCCACGGAACATGCACGGCACACCGCTCTCGAGTGCCCATGTCCGCGGCAGCGGGCCGGTCGGCCCGTGTTGGCAGCAGCCGCATCTGCGCCGTGACGACAACACCTTAGAACCACTCTTTCCCACACGAAAGGATGTGCTCCGTAGCATGCAGACAGACCCTCTCCTTGGTAACGCACTCCCGCGCGCGGCATCGGCGCTGGGTGCGCAGGCTTCTAGCACCAGCGCGGAGTCGGACCACCTGAGCCACGCTCAGGGCGGCGAGTTCGTCCCGCGTGAAGAGATGAAACCGCTGGAGGCTTTCCTGGGCAACTGGCACTGTGTCTCGACCGTGTACCCCCGCGGCAGGGAAGACCGCCCCGTTGAAGGTGTCTTCCGCGGTGAGTTGAAGCCGATTCTCAACGGAACCTGGTACGAGTGGGATTACTCGCAGGGCCCGACCGAGTTGCATCCCAAGGGCCAGCAGTGCCGCTACTCCTTCGGCTACAGCCCGCCGATGGAGTGTTTTGTCGCCATCTACTTCGACGACCGGGGAAACCACCTCGTCGAGTACACACCGAGCGCCGACTGGGAAGACGGACACCTGCGCTTCACCGGAACCACTGCCCTCAAGGGGGAGGGCCACGGCGAGGGTGAAGTCGAGTTTCTCGACGATTTCACCTCCGAGGGCCCCGGCCATCTCCACAACCGTGTCTCGATCACAGCGCACGGGGAGACCTGGCTGCACGCAACCCTGGACTTCCGCCGCGTCGACGGCGATGCCGGGCTCTAGCCGATTCAGAGGACTGGACGACGATGCCTAAAATTGTGTTGGCCAATTTTCGCGCCGACTACGCCGAGAACGTTCGATCCGCTTCGGGGTTTCCCGTGGGAACCAAGACGGGAGGGGACACCAGCTGCCGCTTCCTGTGGCACGCGTCCGAGGGCGACGTACTGGTCGTTCCGGACTCCGTGGGCCCTGAACACGTCAAGCACTACAGTGCGCTGGCCGGGGTGGACGGGAGCCGCATCAACGTGGTGCCCGTGGACCATCTGCTGTCGGACAGCGCCCTGACCGACGAGGCATTCGTGTCCCGCCTGCGCCCGTTTGTCGGTACAGACCCGGCACAGTGGTCGCTGTTCCCCTGCGTATTCACGAAGGGCGTGGCCGAACTCGCTGACGCTCTGGGCCTCGCACCGGCCGCCGGGAGCGGATTCGCCGACCAGAACGGCGTGGATATGCTCAACCTGAAGTCCACGTTCCGCAGGCTTGCTGCCGGAGCAGGCGTTCCCCTTCCTCCGGGAAACGTTGTCCGGTCTTCCGGCGAACTCGCCAGGGCGATCACCGCAAACGTGGCCGAGACCGGCATGGCGATCGTGAAGCAGGACCGCAGTGGCGGTGGCCACGGCAACGTCGGTCTTACCACCCTCCAGGGCGCCTCGCTGCCGGGAACCCGGTACTCCCGGTTCATCGGCTCCGCAGACGTCGAAGCTCTCGCCCTCGAGCTGTGGGACGAACTCTCCGACGAATTCAACTCCCTGCTCGTGGTCGAGAGCTACCAGGAAGCACGTAAGCGCTTCTACCTGGAGTTCTTCATATCCGACGAGGACGTCACGTTCCTCAACGGCGGGATGATCCGCTACTCGCCCGAGAGTAGTGGCACGGAGGCGAACGAATCCGCGTCCGAGAGCCCGCGGTGGGTCGGCCTCGACCTGCAGCTGCACCTCGGCAACCGGGCCCACACCGAAGTGGTGGGCCACGCCCGGACCTTCCTCGACCTGGTCCGGCAAATCGGCTATCGGGGACACGTCAACATTGACGGCCTGGTCACCGTGGCCGGTCACATCTACTTCCACGAGATCAACGCCCGCTGGGGCGGAAGCCTCGTCTACCACGAGGTTGGGGACAGGCTGCTCGGCCACGGCTACGCCGACCACAGCCTGGTCTCCTCGGCCCTCGGCACGGATCCTGTCCCCTTCGAACAGCTGGTTTCGCTGATCGACGAGTCGCGCCTGGCGTTCGACCCGGACACCCGGACGGGCGTCGTGCCGCTGGCGGGCAGTTCCGACCTGGGAGGCGGCACTGAGTCCGTGGTCCTCGGGCGCGACGCCGCTGAGGTCCGTGACCTCAAGGGCCGGCTGAGCGCATGTATCGCTGGCCGTGCCCGGACCGAGGGAGCCTGAGCTCATGCCGGTCGAGTTCGACGCGGATTCGTTCAAGCCTGCGGAACTCAAGTGGACTGAACAGGGCCCCGCGAACATTGGCCTCGGGGTCGCCGAGATGGACTTCGGCACCGCGCCTGTCGTCGTCGACGCTGTCCACGACGCGCTGCGGTCCGGTGTGCACGGTTATCTGTCGCCGGCCCGGTCACTGGCTACACGTGTCGCGAGCGCCCAGTGGCAGAAGTCCCGCTACGGGTGGTCGGTGGACCCCGAAATGGTCCGGCTGGTGCCAGACGTCGTCACCGCGTTGTTCCGGATCATGACGGAGTACATCAACCCCGAGTGGCCGGTAATGGTCATGACGCCGGCGTATCCGAAGTTCTTCAAAATCGCCGATGCCCTGGGCCGCCGGAGCATTGGCGTGGAGCTGCTCCGGGACCCCTCTGCCTTCACACTCGACCTGGAGCGTGTAGAGGGCCATCTGAAGACCGAGGGCCCGTGTCTCGTCGTCCTGTGCAACCCGCACAATCCGACAGGGTCCGTTCTGAAGGAGGGCGAGCTAGTACAGCTGGCGGAGCTGGTGCGCAGGCACGGCGGCATGGTGATCAGTGACGAGGTCCATGCCCCGTTGGCCTACCCTTCCGCCACGCACCTACCCTTCGCCTCGCTGCCTGGTGAATCAGCGTCGAGCATCACTTTCACGATCACCTCGGCGTCCAAGGCATGGAACATCTCCGGCATCAAGTGTGCAGAAGTGATCCTGCCGCACCGGAACGCCGTGGCAGCATGGGATGCCTCCGAGATGCTGCGCTCGACGTCGAACTCAACCTCCACCCTGGGGGCTGTCGCGGCGATGGCCGCGTATCTCGACGGCGCAGAGTGGCTGGATTCGGTGATCGACTATCTAGCCGGAAACCGCGACGTCGTCAGCCTCTTCGCCCGCACCGAGCTGCCCGTCATCGGCTACGTCGAGCCAGAGGCTTCGTACCTGTCGTGGCTGGAAATGCCTGAGTGGCTCGGCCAGGGCAACGCAGGCCCCGCGGAGTTCATCTCGCGGGCAGCCAGAGTGTCGGCCATGGAGGGTGCCGACTTCGGGCCGGTCAGCAAGGACTTCGTCCGGCTGGGCTTCGCAACCTCACGGCCCGTTCTCCTCCAGGCGCTCGACCGGATAGCCGACGCGATAAAGGGAGGCCCGGTGAAGTAACCCGACGCCGCGAGCTTCAGGCGCAGCGGCACCCCCGCTACGCACAGGGAACGACCGTCCCTCTCCCGCGTCCACGCCTGCCGCGCCGCGGGCCCGGCGAGGACGCAGCCGGGCGCTCGTGACGGGGGCGGGTCAAAAGAGACCGCTGGGCATCCCGCTAAACGCCCTCAGCCAGGCCGGAACCCCCGCAGTCGCCGAAGACGGCTCTCGTCCGCCGCGATCGCTTCGTGTTCGCGCGACCGGGACCACTCCTCACGACCCTGGTCAGCCAGCTAGACCCCATGATGTCGAGCTGCTGCAGCGGGCCGGCCGACTCCCTCGCATACAGCACTTATGTAGTGACCAAACCTTGCAAGTCGCAAATGAGGAGAAGAATGGACCACCATCTGTCCCCCGAGCACGAGGAACTCCGCAGCACGATCGAGGCGTTCGCGCACGACGTCGTCGCCCCCAAGATCGGCGACTACTACGAGCGCCGCGAGTTCCCATACGAGATCGTCCGCGAGATGGGCCGCATGGGCCTGTTCGGCCTGCCCTTCCCCGAGGAGTACGGCGGCATGGGCGGTGACTATCTCGCGCTCGGCATCGCGCTCGAAGAGCTGGCGCGGGTCGACTCCTCCGTGGCGATCACACTGGAAGCGGGTGTCTCGCTGGGCGCCATGCCGATCCACCTCTTCGGCACGGACGAGCAGAAGCAGGAGTGGCTGCCCCGGCTCTGTTCCGGTGAACTGCTCGGTGCCTTCGGTCTGACCGAGCCGGACGGTGGCTCGGACGCGGGCGGCACCCGCACGACCGCGGTGCGGGACGGCGACGAGTGGGTGATCAACGGCTCCAAGTGCTTCATCACCAACTCCGGTACGGACATCACGGGCCTGGTCACGGTCACCGCCGTCACCGGCCGCAAGCCGGACGGCCGTCCGCTGATCTCCTCGATCATCGTGCCGTCGGGGACGCCCGGGTTCACGGTCGCGGCGCCGTACTCGAAGGTCGGCTGGAACGCCTCGGACACGCGCGAGCTCTCCTTCTCGGACGTGCGGGTCCCGGCGGCGAACCTCCTCGGTGAAGAGGGTCGAGGATATGCCCAGTTCCTCCGGATTCTCGACGAGGGCCGGGTCGCCATCTCCGCGCTAGCAACGGGTCTCGCGCAGGGTTGCGTGGACGAGTCCGTGAAGTACGCCAAGGAGCGGCACGCCTTCGGGAAGCCGATCGGGGCGAACCAAGCGATTCAGTTCAAGATCGCCGACATGGAGATGCGGGCGCACATGGCGCGGGTCGGCTGGCGGGACGCGGCGTCGCGCCTCATCGGCGGGGAGCCCTTCAAGAAGGAAGCGGCGATCGCGAAGCTCTACTCCTCCACGGTCGCCGTCGACAACGCCCGCGAGGCCACGCAGATCCACGGCGGCTACGGCTTCATGAACGAGTATCCGGTGGCCCGGATGTGGCGGGACTCCAAGATCCTGGAGATCGGCGAGGGCACCAGCGAAGTGCAGCGCATGCTGATCGCCAGGGAGCTGGGCTTCGTCGGGTGACGCCGACCCCCGGGGTTCCATTCACGTCGCCTTCGCCAACGGGAGCGGCAACGATCAGTAGTTAGATGGGGGCTTCGGTCCGGGGTTGAGCAGGAGTACTGGAAAGTGCTCCTGTTTCGCCCCTTCCTCGGCAGGCGGACGCCGTCTGCGGACTGTCAATCCCCTCGGACTGTGGAGATCTTCTAAGCGGCCAGCTCCAAGGCGGAGTTGGTCCGGTGGTCGTGCTCGTAGTCGATCGGACTCTGGTAGCCGCACACGCTGTGTAGTCGCCGGGTGTTGTAGAAGCCGGTGATCCAGGTCGCGATCCTCAGCCGGGCCTCGGTGCGGGTGGCGAACGTGTGGCGGTGGACGTACTCGACCTTGAGCACGCTGTTGAACGCCTCGCTGACGGCGTTGTCGAAACACGACCCGACGCGGCCCGTGGACTGGGTCACGCCCAGGCGTCGACAGGCCAACCGGAAGCGCCGGGAGCCGTACTCGCTGCCGCGGTCGCTGTGGAAGATCACGCCCTTCACGTCACCGCCGCGGGTGGCCGCGGCCATGTTCAAGGATGCCACGACCAGCTCGGCGTTATGGCGTGCGCCCATCGCGTAGCCGAGGAGCCGGCGCGAGAACAGGTCGATGACGGTGGCCAGGTAGAGCTTGCCCTCACCGGTGGTGATCTCGGTCATGTCGCCGCACCACACCTGGTCCGGAGCGTCCGCGGTGAAGTCCCGCCGTACGAAGTCCGGGGCAGCCGGCCGCTTGCCGGGCCGGGTCAGCCCGCACCGGCGGCGGACCTTCCTTCCGGCCAGTCCGAGGTCGGCCATCAGACGGGCGACGGTGTTTGTCGGCGTACAAGTGAACGTGGCCCTGGCAAGATTTTCGTGAAGCGGGGGTGTGCCTCCGTGCGCCGGTGACGCTCCGTCACGGGTAGCGGCGTCGGAGGTGGGCCATGAGGATGACGCGCTGGCGGAGGAGGGGAACTCCTGCGCGCCCGGCCATGATTCTTTTCTGGAGCTTCAGGTCTGTGATCCGGCCTTCGTTGACACCGGAGTTGAACGGTGTGGTGATGCCCTGAAGGACTGCGGCCTGGTCCTCGCGGAGGGCCTTGGCCAGGCCGGCCAAGGCCGGGAGATTCGAGTCCGTGAGGTCATCGAGCCAATCGGACAGCCCGGATGCGTCGCAGCCCGCGAGCATGTCCGCGAACTGCCGCACCAGATCGTAGGTGCGCTGCAGCTCCGAGCAGTGCTCGAACAGCCGACCGAGGCCCTCCGTTGCATGCAGGCCGAGCCGGGATGGTGTGGTGGTGATCCAGCGGGCGACCTGGCGAGGTGAGGGTGGCCGCTCGCGCGGAGTGTCGATCGGCAGACCGCGACGCAGCGGCGCGATGGCCATCTTGACCCGTTGGTAGTGGCCCAGGTAGCCCTTGGCGACGATCTCTTGGTGCAGCACCGTCGCGGTGTGCTCACCCTCGTCCCAGCGTTGACGCAGATACTCCAGATACGGGTCAAGTCTCGTGGACCGACGCGGCGGAATGCGTCGTACACAGTCTTGCCAGGAGGCAGCGCGGGCGTACTTGGCAACGGTGCGGCGGTTCAGGCCGAGCTCGCGGGCGATGGCGCTGAGCGAGCGTCCGGAGCCGGAGAAGGCGTGCACCGCCTCGAACAGACGCCTGGCATGACGGTGCGCGGGAGTGTCGGCCGCCGCAAAAGGTTCCAACTCCGGTGATGGTGCGGCCGGTTCAGGCTCGGGTACCGTCTCAGGCAGGCAACCCCGGTGAGCGGCGGCAATGTCAGAGACCCGTTTCGACAGCCCCTGCCAGAGGTGAAAACGGTCGCTGACCTGCACAGCGTCCGGAGCGCCATCGGTGATGCCCTGCCGGTAGACCAGCGAGCCGTCCCGGCACACCACCTCGACGCCGGGGTGCGCGCGAAGCCAGGCGGCCAGCTGTTCGGCATCGCGCCCGGCCCACAACTCGATCGGCAGCCGCGTGCCAGCGTCCACCAGCAGCGTGCCGTAGACGTCCGCGTACAGCGCGAAGTCGTCCACGCCGAGCACCCGCGGTGTCGTGATCGACGGCAGCCGCATGCGCATCAGCTGGAACAGCACACTCGTCCGCGACAGCGGCACCTTCAAGATGTTCAGAAGCCGGGCCCCACCACGGCCGGCGAGCAGTACCCCGGCCACCTCCACCAGATGCTGCAGCAGCGGACTACGGCGCTGATAGCGCACCGTCAGCCCGTCCACTTGCTCGGCAAACGTGCGCCGGCCACAGCCCACACCATCGCAGAACAAGCGCCGTACCTCCAGGGTGATCAGCACCGGGCGTCCACCAGCAGCGACGTCGGACAGTGTGCGGAGATACCGACTGTGCACCCGAGCCGACTCGTGCCCGCAGTCCGGACACTCCACCCTCAACTCTCGTGTCCGAGCGGCGATTCGGACCACTCCGCCCGCCGACCACACTCGCTCCACCCGCACCACGTCCAGGTGCGGAGACATGATCCTTGCAAGGTCATCACACACGTACAGACGGTCCCGCTACCCGTGACGGAGCGTCACCGGCGCACGGAGGCACACCCCGGCTTCACGAAAATCTTGCCAGGGCCACTCACAGGAGTACGCCGACAGTGTTCACCGAGACCCGCCAGCCCGGCGGACCAGGAGGCACCAGACCTTCGGGGAGCCGTAGGTCTGGTGCCGGAGTCCTCGAAGATCTGCCGGATCGTGTCGGTCAGCTGCCCGCGCCGGATCTCACGCCCGGTGGTGGGCTTGTCGCGCCACTTGTAGAACCAGGACTCCGACACCCCAAGGACCTGGCAGGCCAGCCGGTGCGGGATGTGGTGCTCGGTCCTCTGGCTACCGATGAACACGGCCAGGGCGGCCGGATCTGTCCCGGTCACTTCACCCAGAGGACCATGCATCGCTTGAGGACATCACGCTCCATCTCCAGCTCGCGTATCCGCTTGTTCTTTTCCGACAACTCCCGCCGGAGCCGCTCCAGCTCGGCGCGCTCGGCCTCGCGCATCCGCCCGCCCGGCACGGGCTCGGACGGCCGGTCGGACGACGCCGACCCGTTGCGCCGCCACCGCGACACCCAGCTGTGCAGCGTGCCGGAGTGCACGCCGAGCTCCTCGGCGACCTCCGGGATCGGTCTGCCCGTCTCGATCACTGAGCTTCTTCAGCGTTGCAACTCCAGCGTGAGGACGGCCTTGGCGATTGACGTCATGCGGTTGGGGCTGCAGCGGGATCTGCGGAAGATCCGCCAGGACTTCAGGCGGGCGACGCCGCGTTCGACGGGTGCCCTTGCCGCGGCAAGGACACGGTTGCGGGTCTTCTCGGTGGGAGTGAGTTCCTGCAGGGGCCTGCGTTTGATGCCTGTGGTCAGCCACGGACCGGCGCCCTGGTAGGCGAGATCGGCCACGATGGGAACGCCCTGGCGCTCACAGATCCGGATGATCCGGTGGGTGCGGGCGGAGGTCAGGTCGTGGGTGCGGCCCGGCAGGGCGGGCGAGAGCCACAGCAGCCGGCCGCCGGGATCTGTGACGACCTGCACGTTCACGCCATGGCGCCGGTGCTTGTGGGAGTAGTCGGCCCGGCCGTCGCCGACCCGGTCGCACTCGGCGAGCGTCCCGCCGAGCAGGACGAAGTCGGGATCACGCTCGCGCAGCGTCTTCAGCAGGCCCGGTGCGCGGGCGGCGAGAAGGTCGACGACCGTGCTGGTGTAGGCGTGGGCGGCGGACTCGCTGATCCCGAACCCGGCAGCGATCTTCGCCAGGGTGGTGTGTTCGCGCAGGTACACCAGTGCCACCATCGCTCGCTGGGACGGACGGAGCTTGCAGCGCCGGTCGCCCTCACGGGTGACGATCAGCATGGTGACCCACTCCACGAGTGCATGCGGCAGGTCGAGTGCGGCAGGATGGATGACCAACGAGGCCCCCGAGCAACGTGATTGAGACGTCAGACATCTCGATCAACAGCCCGGGGGCCTCGCTCGTTGCGCGTCACCGCCTATCACCCGAACGGTGGCCAACTCGAAGAAGCTCACTATGCGTACAGCACCCTCACGAAACCGTGGCGTGTACGTCCGTTGCTTGGACCCCATGAACCCCAACTTCCCCTGCAATCACGGGCTCCACGCTACGGGGGGGGGGGGGGGGGGGGGGGGGGGGGGGGGGGGGGAGAGAGAGAGAGAGAGAGAGGGACAGCGGCCAGTGCTTCCTCGAACGCACCGGCCGGGCCAGGCAGACCCGACGCCTGGTGAGCCAGCTCAACCAACTCGGCTACCAAGTGACCCTCCAAGCAGAAGGAGCTGCCTGACCAGCGGCTACGGACAAGAGGCGGTGGATTTTCGAATCAGACCTTAGATGATTGAGAATGCCATGCAGGCCCACGAATTGTAGCCCGCCACAATCGCAAGAACCCGATCACCTGGCTCCAAGATGCGTTCCGAAGACATGGTGGCGAAATTAATGAGAGCGTCCGCCGCGAAGCAATGGCCGTAGCCGGCGACGGTGCCCCGATAAGTTCGGTCGAACGACAGCCCAGCCGTGTTCGCGAAAACCTTCAGTGAGGACTCAATGTAATTGTTTGTAACTAGGTAGGAAAAATCCTCCGGCCTGAGCCCTGTTTTCTCATAGAGCGCGGTGACTGCCCGATGCACTCCTCGGGCCGTCGCCATCGCCATCGCCATCGGATCGGAAGCCAGCGTCAGAGCATGCAATCCCGCCTCGACAGCCATAGTTATGCCAAGGAGCTGCAGACCCTGCTCGGGGCGACGGGTAGTTGCAACACACGTGGCAGACCCATCGCTGAGTACCCCGATGCCACCACCAAGAAGGCGTTGCCCCGGTGGGCAAACATCAGTGGTGGCGATCAGCGCCGTCGTAGCATCGCCACCGCGGAGGCATGCCTCCGCAGTGCGCATGGCAACGGCAAAATTCGCACAGCCGGCCAGGCCGACACCGATCAGCGGAGTGCGTTCCAGCCCAGCAGCCTGCAGAAAACGCGCTGCGTCCAGTTCGTGCTCGTCGTTGCCCCAAAAGGTATCGGTTGCATAGACGACCAGATCGACCGCTGCGGTCGCGGACGAATCGAGCGTTAGCCGCGCGCTGTCTGCTGCTAGTTGCCACGCCGGTAGGTCGGATTGCCGAAAGTTCGCCAGTCCGCCTCGCGTCAGCCGGTCCAGTACTTCCGTCGGCTGCGCGATCTCAGGCAATGACGCGATTGGGGCCGCCTCTCCGACCGTGAAACCGATTTGAGTCAGAAATATGCCCACTGAAGATCGACTTCCCCCCATGATTATCGCTCAGTGAAGTAGGGGCGGCATGCAGAGGCGAGCTCCTCGATTGTCTCCGCTCCTATAAATATCTCGAACGGCAGCTCGGTCGCCAATAGACTTTCCAGCCTTCTCGACATGCTGAGCGCGCGCAGCGAATCACCACCGAGGTCCTTGGTGAAGGAGTCCTGGATGCTAATGTCGTCGATATCCAGCACCTCCTGCCAGATCTGACATATCGCCGCTTCCAAGTCGTCTCGCGGTGCGACGATCGGGCGTACCCGCTCAACGGGCGAGTTGCGCGGCTCGGGAAGCGCTTTCCGGTCGACTTTTCCGTTTGCCAACAGCGGGATTTCAGGAAGGTTGATGAACCGAGCAGGAATCATGTACTCGGGGAGCCGGCTTGCGAGGTGCTCGCGCAATTTCAGGCGGTCAACCTGCCCCACGATGTAGGCAACCAGTTGGTGTTGACCATCGGATTCGTGGACCATTGCAATAGCTTGGGGAACACCCGGGTATGAACTGAGAGTGGCCTCCACTTCGCCGAGTTCAATACGGAATCCCCGAACCTTGGCGAGCTGATCGGCCCGTCCGGCAAATGTGAGGAGACCATCTGCGTTCTGACGGACAAGATCTCCAGTACGGAATCCCATCGCGGAAAACCGGTCACCGTTGAGTTCAGGCTGGTCGAGATAGCCCCGCATGACACCGGGTCCGCTAACGTGCAACTCGCCAATTTCGCCGGGGGGCGTAGGAGTGTGGTCAGCGTTTAGCACACGTACGTCGACGACGCCCTTGACCGGGTACCCCAATGGCACGGGACGTTCTTCGCCTGGCTCGCAACGCCAATGCGAGACAAGCGGCACCTCACTGCCCCCGAAAACATTGTGTAGTGCAGTATCTGGGAAAATCTTGAAGAACCGCTGCTGCAAGGCCGGCGACAAGGCTTCGCCGCCACAGAGATTATGGCGCACTGCAGTGCAACTGGCGGCCTCAGGCTGCTCGAGGAAAATTCGCATAGCTGACGGTATGAAGGTCGTGATGGTAACCTGCTTCCGGGCGATCAATCTCGCTAGGTAGCCGAGGTCGGTCTCCCGGCCCGGAGGAACAAGCACTGTGCTACCACCGGTCAGCACCGGCCAAAGTAGGCCATGCAGGAGAGCTACGAAGTTGACCGGCATCTTCATTAGGTGACGATCGCTGGGGCCGGCGCCGAATACATCGCGGATCCACGGAATCTGAGCCGCGCAGGTCTCGTGCGAAAGAATCACCTGTTTCGGCCGGCCGGTCGAGCCCGAGGTGCTGAATATGAAGGCTGCGTCCCCCGGAGCTGTAACAACTTGCGGGGCAGTCATTGATACTCGATCGGGCACCTCAAAGTGCGAGTGCGCGAAGGCGAGCCGCTTGGCTACGGCATCGGGCGCGATAAGCGCTGCGGCGGCCCCGTTCTGCAAGATTGCCTGGATGCGCTCTGGCGGATCCTCTGGACTTAGCGGCAGGCAGACGGCGCCCGCCCTAAGGATGCCCAATATCGCCGCCGCGTACTCGACCGAGCGGTTAAGGCAGACACCTACCACGTCGCCGCGCTCGATGCCGCGCTCGATCAGCGCTTCGGCGACCGCATTGACGCGAGCGTCGAGTTCCGCGTACGTGACGGAAGTCTCGTCAATATGAATTGCGTCGAGGTTTGCATACCTCCTCGCCGCGGCCGTAAAAAGGTCTGCAATCGTTGAAGCCACTAGCTATCCTCTCAGAGCTTCGGACCGAATATGAGTACTTCGACGGCCTGCTGGTCAATCGCGGAGGCTACCATAAGCTTTTCGAGCCCAAATGCACCAGGGTCCCGGAAAAGTCGCGATTATGAGGTCAGGACCAGGTTGATGGGGCGGCCGGTGTCGCGGGCGTGATGGGCCAGGGCGGCTGCGATGTTGCGGTGTCCGTCCTGGCGGAGCAGGGTGCCCAGGTTGAACCCGCGATGTCCGGGCTGTCGTGACGGATCGTGATCCCTGTGGTGCGGCCAGGGCTGATTCATTCTCCGGGTAGGGTGCGTTGTTGCTGGTCAGCTGAGGTCGAGTAGGTCCAGGGGTCGGGTGAAGGGGTAATAGGAGACGTCGCGGAGGCCGTCGGGGATGTAGCGGTAGCCGGCTTCGCGGAGGACGTTGATCGCCAGATCGCGGAGGGTGGCCATGTTCGCCGGCCCGTATCCGCTGCGCACTCGCGACGCATCCTCCCCCGAACGTCATATCCCTCACACAGTGCCCACGGTTCTCAATACCCCAGTGATTGCGAACGAGTTCCCCGAGCCGCTCCGGCGACGCCTGACCCGAGGGCATGTCGGTGATCACGTACACGGTCTCACGGGAGACTTTTCCCGTCGCCTCTGTTCGCCACCACCGGTGGACACGCGCGGCTTGGACCAGGTGGGGAAACCCGAGGCCGAGGTCGGTGACGGTCAACACCCGCACGGTGCGTGTCTCACGGCGGCCGTGCCCGCTGCCACGGGAGACGTGCTCGGCGGTGGCGTCCTGCCACGGCAACCTTCTCAGCGCGTCGAACAGCGTCTTCTGGTTGCGCTTCACGGTCATGACGTAGTGGGCCTTCTTGTCCTCGACCAGAAAGCGGGCCTGGTCGGCGGTGGTGTGCAGGGCGTCACCGGTGACGGTGACGCCGGTGATGTCGAACGGGGCCAGCAGCGCGGGCAGGGCGGTGACCCCTGTGGTCTTCTCCGGCACCCTCGCCTGGCTGACCGTACCTCCAGCCGTGGTAAGCGCGGAGATCAGGCGGGCGGCCGGGCCGGTGGCGGTGCGGGAGCCGCGGGCGGCCTTGCCGTCCACCGCCACTTGGTCGGCGCCTTCCGGGTCGCATCCCAGCAGGTAAACCAGACCACCGGGGCACACACGACACAACAGCCGCTGCACCGTGGACGTGGACGTGGACGTGGACGGCGCCCGGCGGAGGCCGAACGGCCCCTCGGCTCGGGCACCGAGCCGGGCCAGGGCGTCTTGGGACTCGTTTCGGGCCCACTGGCCGATCGCACGGATCGAACGCGCCCCGGTCAACACCGCGCAGCAGCAGGTCAGCAGCACCGTGGCCAGTGGCGGCGTCCCCGACGATCCCGCGGATCCGGCAACCCAGCCAACCGCTCGGCGATGCTCTTCGCGGTCCGCTCCGCAGCGGTAGGCGACTTGACCAGGCAGACGGTGGCAGACTGGCGGCACATCGAGACTCCGGTGGTCCAGGGCGACTTGGGAAGGTCACCCCGACTACCGGAGTCTCGTTGCCTCCAGGCGGCCTTCAGACAGACTGTCACACCCCCGCGGCCTGCAACGACTTGAGGCCACCCGGAGAATGAATCAGGCCTGAAGTCACGCTTGACGTGGGCATCCCGCCCTGCATAGGTTCCTTATGTTGCACGGTGTTGAGTGCCGAGTAGCGGGGAGTCCAAGCGCCCGTCAAGCCAGTAAATGACAAGTGCGGTTGGCTACGCTTTCGATAGCACCATCGAAAGCAATTAATTGAGCAAAGAACGGGGGCCGCAAGATTATGGATCTGCTGGTTGACATACGAAACAAATACCGCACAGATCGGTCAGTATTCGTCGACGGAGCGGATATGGTGGATGCGCTAACCATTCTCGGTGCTTGCGAATCTGACTTTGACGCGATAAAGACCGTAAGTAGTCGACTGTCTCCGGATCCAACGTTGCCGTTTCGTGAATCGAAGAACGGCCGCTTCCACATCGACACCGTCAACTCAAAGGTCCGTCGCCTCGAATCCCAGCCGTTCGTGCTTTCCGCGGAAGAGGACTTTGTGCGGCACGATTCGGGCAAAAAGCGAACATTTGCCGAGATAGGTAATGACCTGCAGCATAACAGCGTCCTGAAGGCTCTTCTGCTATTTAAGGTCTTCGTTGTGCATGGGGCGGTTGTTAACGAACGTCCGGGTCTGGACTATAACAAGCCTGGGTGGATCTGTACTCTTTTCAATTTGAGGACAATTACCCATCCAGGAGCGGTCGGCGAGCCCGCACTGGAAGGCGTTCATAGCGACGGTGTCGATCACACAATGGCTACCTTTCTCGGGAGTCAGAATATGGCACCTACGGGGGCAAAGACTTTTATCCATGATATGCGCGAACAGAACTCAATAAGGTGGCACGAGGCAGATCCGGAGCTTGTGCGTGGCGAGGCGCAACACCGAAATTTCTTGGACACATTGATGGTCGTCGATCATGAGCGGAAGCATAGTGTCTCGCCGCTGGAGCCGCTCGATCCGCAAAAGACGGCTACGCGCGACATGCTCATTTTCTTTACGCGAAAGCCGACAGTCAGTGGGCATATTTCACATAAGCATGACTCAACTGTAGCTCACAGTACAATGCCGATGGTCGTCGACATTCCAGAGTGCTTGGATATGCCGGGCGCCGGGCGTTCGCTCGCGAGTGAACGGGTGTGAGGGCTTAGATGAACTAGACCGGCATCGGAAATAGCTGAGCTGTGTCTGCCAAAGTGCGCTACGCCTGCTTTTCGAACTGAGACACCGGAAGTGGAGCGCAGGTGCACGTGTGGCGGGAACGCCCTGGTCTGCAAACCGAAGGCTGGGGGGAATTCCCCAAGCAGCCACTGGAAAATGTTCAACTTGCCGCCTACGGCGAAGTCTTAGCATCGACGTTACTCGACTACAAGAGAAGGAATGTTGGCGTTGTCTAATGAATCTGCCGCATCGGCCATAGACAGGCACCTCCGTGCGGTCCTGCCGGACATCGGCGACGATGTGGTTATCGACCAGCACGAACCTCTTTCGCAGTTCGGATTGGACTCATTGGGTATGGTCCGGCTGGCAATGCAAATAGAGCAGCAATTCGAGGTGGTATTTCCGGACGGGTTCCTAACTCCTGAGTCCTTCGCTACTCTTGCTACCATCGCCGCGGCTCTCGCAACCTTGCGTCCGGATCTGGAGACCGCGTCATGACCTCCGTTACGGCTCGTGAGCTCTCTGAGGTCGTTGCAGCGGTCGCTGACGTCGCCGCCGCACACGCGGAGCAGGTGGACCGTGAGGCGCAGTTCCCGTTTGCGGCAATGAACGCGCTGCAAAGCGGACGGCTACTGTCCGCTGGCATCCCAGCCGAGTTCGGCGGCGGCGACCAGGACATCGACTTCCTAGCGCGGACGACCACCGCCCTCGCCCGGAAATGCGGATCCACCGGCCTGATCTTTGCGATGCACCAAAGCCAGGTCGTCTCGCTGGTCCGACACTCCGAGGGCGAGGCAGCCCAACGTGCGCTGCGGCGTATCGCCGCAGGTGAACTGTTGGTCGCATCGGCCACTACAGAGGCGAGTAGTGGGGGCGACATTCGTACGAGTTCTTGCTTCGTCGAACGCGACGGCTCCCGTTTCCGGTTGTTGAAGCAGGCCCCCGTCATCTCGTACGGTCGACAAGCCGACATCATTCTGGTGACCGCCCGGCGCGACGCGGCCAGCGCTCCGCAGGAGCAAGTCCTGGTCCTCTGCGATCGCGACGGTGTCACCTTGGAGCAGAATGTCGACTGGGACGTGCTCGGCCTGCGCGGAACGTGCAGCCACGGCTATTTGCTGCAAGCAGAAGGCGACGCCACCGACGCCGTCATGACTACCCCATATGCTGTCATCAGCGCCCAGACAATGCTGCCGGTGTCTCACATCCTCTGGGCGGCAGCGTGGCTGGGTATGGCCGAGGAGGCCATCGATAGAGCACGGCTATTTGTCCAGGCGTCTGCCCGAAGGAACCCGGCGGCGACGCCGCCGGGTGCACTACGACTCGCAGAGGCGACAGCTCAGCTGCATCAGATGCGGGCACTCGTAAGCGCCAGCATCGTTCGCTTTAAGGAACTCGTCGACTTCCCTCAGGGGCTGTCACGCTTTGCGACGGTAGTCGAATTCAACAGCCTTAAGGTTTCCGCATCGGCACTGGTGGTGGATATTGCGGCAGCGGCCATGTCGATCTGTGGAATCGCCGGCTACCGCAGTAATGGCAAATACAGCGTGGCTCGGATTTTGCGCGATGCGTACGGTGCTGCCCTGATGGTCAATAATGATCGAATTCTCGGAAATAATGCGCAACTCGTGCTCGCCGGGAAGACGTTCTGATGCGGCTGGAGGAGCGATTTTTGGCCGCGCTGGCTGACCACCCGGACGAACCGGCTATCGTGGAGCCGGATCGCTCATGGACATTCGCAGAGGTCGACGTGCTCGCGCGACACTGGGCTGGACGATTGCGCTCGAAGGACGGGAGCCGCCCAGCCGCGGTCGCAGTACTCGCGGGACGCAACGCAACAGCCTATATTGGCACCCTCGCGGCGCTGTATGCCGACGCTACGCTTGTACCAATCAGCCCGACATTTCCCGCTGCGCGGAATGCCAGCATGATGGCCGCAACCGGAGTGGGGATGCTTATCGCGGATGTGGAGGTCAGTCGGGATCTGGTTGCTGCGATTCTCGCAGAGTATCAGGTTCCGGTACTATGGGTGGACCGTAGCGCATCTGTACCGGCTAGCGACGCTAAGCTCGATAGACGGCGTTCTGAAGTCGCGTACGTGCTCTTCACGTCCGGCTCGTCGGGGAGCCCGAAGGGCGTGCCGATCTCGCATGCTAACGTGGACGCGTTTCTCAACGCCGCGCTCGTTCGCTATCCAATGGCCCCCCCCGATCGGTCAGTTCAGACCTGCGATCTAACTTTCGACCTTTCTATGGCGTCGTTGTTTCTGGCTTGGGCGCAAGGATGCGCCATCGTACCGGCTTCTGTGTTCGCCATGGGTGATCCTGCAAGGTTCGTGGCCCGCTACGGGATCACCACGTGGATTTCGGTGCCGTCGGCGATCGGCCTTGCGGCGGATGCCGGGAGGCTAGTTCCTGGTTGTCTGCCCGGCTTGCGGATCAGCATGTTCTGCGGCGAAGCCTTGACGGTTGACGCAGCCGATACCTGGTCGCGGGCCGCACCCAATTCTGCCGTCATCAACAATTACGGTCCAACCGAGATGACGATGTTCTGCACGGAGTTCACATTTCACTCTGGCCATTCGGTGGAGGGGCCCACCGTTCCCATCGGACATTCGTTCGAGGAGGTTGAGGTCGCTGTCGTCGATACCGCTGGCCGCCCAGCCGGTACCGGTGAGCTTTTGCTACGGGGCGCGCAGATGTTTAGCGGCTACCTAGACCCTAGCCATAACGAGATGGCATTCACGGAGGTGGACGCCCCGGGCGGTCGCTGGTATAGAACCGGCGATCTAGTCAGGTCGGGCGTTGATGGTCTCACCTACATTGGCAGACTCGACGATCAACTCCAGGTTGGCGGCTATAGGGTAGAGCCAGCCGAGGTGGAGCAGATGATCCGTACTTCGCTCGGTGTGACCACCGCAGTTGCTGTGCAGCGGAGAAATGAGGTTGTCGCGTTCGTGTCGCCGGCGCCGACGACAAGCGAACCGCTCCTCCTGCTCAAGGAGGTGCTACCAGCCTACATGTGTCCAAAGCGTCTGGTCGTCGTCGAGGAGCCACAGCTCAACGCCAATGGCAAGATCGATCGTGGCTACTACAAGAAGCGTGCCACCGAGCTCAGGGCTTGACGAGCTCTGCGTGGTCACGTGGTAGACGTGCTGATCAACGGGATTGTCGGTTTCTTCGCCCTGTCCGTCACGGACAGGGCGAAGTCGTTTTGTGCGGTGCAGTCCCCGTAGGGTCTTCCCCGGCCCGCGCCGGAATGGAGCGCGCGGTACAGGCCCGGTCACCGTGAGGGGGACGCAGTACGGCCGGGGCCGGCCCCATCCGTGGTCCTGAGGGGCAAGTTCGGCTCGTCGACTACTTGAGCTCCTTGTCAGTCAGAAGCAGGAAGTCGACAGCGCAGCTGATGCGGCTGTGGAGGTCGTTGAGGGTGTACCAGGAACTCGGGCTCAGCGCTGAGAGGTCAGGCTGGTCCATCAAGCCGTACTGGACGCGGCGGTGATGGGCGCCGAGTCCCTGGAAGATCAACGGCACCAGCTTGACCATGCGGACGTCCGTCGCCCCTGCGGTGATGAACCACCCATCCTGGATGGGGAAGAAGTGGTCGAAGGCTTCGAGCGCCGTTGGGATCTCGTCGACCGGGATACCGGAGTACTTCGACATCCACTCGAAGTCCTGCTCCTCTCGGTCTTCGAGGTAGAACCCTCCCCATCCCCACAGAAACTGCTGCCAGAAGGTCGCGTAGCGCCGGAAGTTGGGTTGCTTCCGCAGCCACTCCATGCCCGAGTGGAAGCTCGAAGGGAGGGCGTGGTACGTCAGCCCTTGGAAGATGAAGACCCTTCGGTCCTCCGACATGCTGAACTCCGACGCGCCGTCAGGGTGTGCGAGCGCGTAGTCGACGGCGGCCTTCAGGATGGCCAGGCGGGCGCGATGCTCGAGGTAGGTGCATGCCTGGAGTTCCGGATACTTCCCCTTGAGCATTGCCTTGTAGCTCGGGCTGTCAGCGGGCGCCGACTGCGGTTCGAACGTGCCCCCATCGAGTTCGTGCGCGTAGCCGCGAGTCAGCTGAGGATGCCCCTGGTACGCCTCGTACAGCATCGCCACAGACTCTTCGGGAGCCCGCGAGAGGAAGGTGCCGTTGTTGATCTGGCGATGGTAGGTCTTCGCCGCCTTGGCGCCCTCCTCGCCCTTCTTCGCCCGCCCATGGATGAGATTGACGAACCTACGCTCGACACCGTACGAGAACCGCCAGAGGCCGATGAGTTGCGGCTCTATGAAGGCGCCGAAGCCCTTTTCGGAGAAGTGCTCTGGAGCGGCTTGGAAGTCGTCGAAGCAGACGACCTCCAGGCCCAGCGGGCTCATCCGGGTGGGAGCAGTCGTACGGTCGTCCCAACGGGTGTGGAAGAAAGCACCGTGCTGGATCTTCAGGTACTGCATCCAGCCGACGACTTTGAAGAGATCGATCTACCCCCCTTGCCACCTTTGACCTCGATGAGCCGCCGTGAGGCTTGCTCGCCTGCGTAGTCAGTGGTGACGATGTCGAGCTCGAGGAGGTCCGCAGGGTCGGACTCCACGATCTGCTTCTCCACGAAGTGGCCCGATGCTTGAAACAACGCGGCGATGTAGTCCTCAAGCTCCTCGCCGGCCCCGGGGATGTCCGGCAACTTCACGACCCTCTTGCTCATCAACCACCCTCTCTGTGCCGCGCGAATATACCGGCGCGACAACAGGGCGGCTACGCGTTTCCGGAACGCTGCCTATCACTGCGCTAGAGCCCCGGTGCAGTCACCACGCCGAACCTGACGGCGGCCGCCAGCGTGCGAGCGGACAGGTCGTGGACGGCGAAACCCCGAGACCGCCGGGTGAGCGGACCTCTACGATCTTCAGACGATCCATGCGACTGGTCTACCCGGCTGGCGAGCTGGCTTGTCGGTGTGGTCCCGGATGCTTGGAGTTCACCTGGCACGAGGGACAACCATGACTCTGGACTTCAACGCGGACCAACCGGTAGTCGGGCTGGCGCGGCAGCGAGAGCTGATAGGCGCCGTCCTGAACGCCAGCAGCGCGGACGAGACGCGCTGGCTGGAGTGGAAGTCCCAGCACGACGTTTCGAAGGCGGCGGGAGCTTTCGCAGTCTCGAAAGCGATCCTCGGCTTCGCCAACCGGACGCCTGATGTGGCGGAGCAGTGGGTTGGAGGCCACGCCTACCTCTTGGTAGGGGTTGATGAAGACGCGATCCACGGGGTTCCGACGCATGATGTTGAGAAGGTCGACGGCTGGCTGAGGCGCTACCTGGGCGAGTTCAGCCGCTACCAGTTCACGTACGTCCCCATGGACACCGACGAGGGCAAGCGCCACGTCATGCTCGTCGACGTCGCTCCTCCCCGGTGGGGCGACCTTATTCACCCCCTGCACAAGGAATATGAGAGCTACCGCCCGGGCACCGTCTTCCACCGGTACGCCGGCAAGACCGAACCTGCTCGCCCAGCGGAGATCTACGCCCTCACAGAGCGCGCCCGCCGAGCAACGAAGCGCGTGAACGTCGACGTCACCATGACCGACGGCACCGTCGCCCTGCTGGCCCCGACCGAGGACGTCCGTCGAACGATCACCGACTCCCTCGGCGAGGTGATGATGCGACAGGTGGACGCCGCAGAGGAGAAGAAGAAGGCTCCAGCTTCGGACCCGTTCAGGACCTTCCGGTCACTGCAAGTCCTGTGGCCTGACTCCCGCTCCCCGGAGGAATTCCGACAGGAGGTGGACGAGTACCTGAGCGACTTCGATCTCGCGATGCAGCATGTTCTGGCACAGGCGGTGAGCGCCACAGGCACGCCAGTGACCCTCACGTTGACCAACCCCGGCGAAGACAACCTCACCAAGGTCCAGGTGGTGCTGAGCCTCCCCGACACCGTCACGGCCCACGTCACGGCCGACGCTGAGGAAGAGATCGGCTGGCCTCACCAGCCGGCCAAGTACGGAGAGGGCATCATCCCCGGACTCGGCATCCACCAAGGGGTGCTCGGGGTGCAGCCCGCGGCCTACCATCTGCCGTCCCTGCATTCCCCGGACATCGAGCAGCAGGATGGCCGCACGCTCATCCGCTTTGCCCCGGTAGACCTACGCCCCCACGAGACCGTGACCCTCGACGCGATCACGGTTTACAGCAGTCAGGAAGCCGACTCTTTCCCTGCGGAGTGGCGAGCGACTGCGACCAACGTCAGCAGCAACGTGCAGCGGTCTCTGTCGATCCCCGCTCAGCGCCTGGAACTCGACCTGCGGGGCGTACTTCGTCCCATGTTCGGAATCAGCGACGACGCAGAGCAAGAAGAGGGCGGGGGCGGCTAAGGGCTGTCCCGCCGTTCGAGCGGCAAGGCTTATCCGGGGCCTTGCTCCAGTGTGGCCCGGTGCCGCGAGGGCAACGAGTCCGCCCAGCGCCGGTTCCGCCACCAGGTGCCGAAAACCCAGGCGGCCGGCGAAGGCCCCGTGCGAGCCTGGCGCACATGACGACGGAACAGCGCGACATCCCATCACGGCGTGTGGCTGACCAAGGCGAACGGCGAGCCCTTCGTCATGCTCAGCCAGAAGGATTGGCAGGTGAAGCCCCGGCCCATGGCGCCGGAGGAGATCGGCAAGCTCTCCGACGCCTTGCTCGCCCTGTCCAACGACATCTTCGACTGGACTGTGCGGGTGCTCGGCGAGGAGGGGGAGACCGGCTCGTAGGTCGGATGCTTCGGACGCGTCGATCCGTCCGGCGTACCTTCGCCCAGCTCAGTTCGTTGGTCCCTCCCGGGCTCAGAATCCCCGGTTCCCTCAGAGCCCTGTCGGGCTTGTGGAGAGGCTAGACGGGTTGAGCGGACGGCCAAGACGAAGGCCCAGGCTTGGGAGCCGTAGTCTGGCTTTGTGTCCCGCCGAGCGTGGCAGCTGGTGCACAGCCTCCCAGCAGCCCGCCGTGCGGCCTCACCGCTCAGCGGCTCTGACGCTCATTTGACGCTCCGGGCGTCCGGCAGCCTCCTGGCGGGCCCCCTAAACCCGTCCTGACCTGCATGTTCTCTCGTGTTGGCGCAACGTGACATGTTTCCGATGACGCATCATGTGGAGTGCGTGGCGATCCTGGAGCCGGTCGCAAAGGGCGTCTGACCGGCTGGTTCTTCTTTTTCCCAGGTCCTGGACGGGTCCCCCCCGGGGCGGCCGCGGTCACTGATCTGCTGAAGCCGCAGGCCCGGGTGCGGGGCACCCGGGATCGTAGGTTCCGGTTAGGAGACGATGCGACGGGTGAAGGCCAGGGTGAGGGTGAAGATCTCCTCCACCTGGGCTTCGGGAAGCCCGTGCCAGCCGTGGTCGGCGTCGGGCACCGTCCGCAGCTCGACCGGTGCCTGGGCGTCGTCCAGTGCCGCGGCGAGGGATTGGCTGTGTGAGCAGTGCACCATGGTGTCCTCCTCGCCGTGGACGAGGAGGAACGGTGGCGCGCCGGAGTGGACGTGGGCGAGAGGGCTGGCTGCGCGGGCGCGCTCCGGGGCGGCTGACGGGGCCGCGCCGAGCATGAGTGCCTCGGGGGTGGCGGCGTCTTCGGGGGCGAAGCAGCCTCGTGTGGCGATCAGGTCGCTCGGTGCGTACCAGATCGCGGCGCCCGCCAGTGGCGGATCGGCGTGGGTCAGGGCGAGGAGCGAGGCGAGGTGTCCGCCGGCGGACTCTCCCCACGCCACCGTGCGCGCGGTGTCGATACCGAGTTCCGAGGAGCGCAGGGTGAGCCAGCGCAGTGCGGCGCGTAGATCGTCCAGCGGGGCGGGGAAGGCGGCCTCACCGCTGAGTCGGTAGTCGACGCAGGCAACCGCGATACCGGCGGCCGCGATGCGCGCGAAGGGTTTGGGACTCCAGTGGCGCGTGCGCATCCCCATGTCGTCGCGCCGGCCGCGTCGCCAGGCGCCGCCGTGCACGAACAGCACCAGCGGAAGAGGCTCCTCCTGGACTGCCTCCGGCAGCCACAGGTCGAGTTCCAGCGGACGGCTGCCCTCGACATTGGCGTAGGGGACGCCGCGCAGTTCTCGTACACCGGGCTCGCTCGGTGTACCGGGCGGTAGAGGAGCGTGGTCCGGGTGGGGCGCGGCGATCAGTTCCCGCAGCGAGGGACCAGTTGCCGTCATCGGGTCCGCCACTGGTGGTCGGGCAGGAAGCGTACGTCGTACTGCTCGGGGACAGTGGCGAACTTGTGGGGTGCGGGGACGACCGGCTGGTGCGGCAGGCCGAGTTGCTCGGCAGGGGCGCCGAGGTTCTCGAAGAACCGCTCGAAGGTGCCTCCAGGGCCGGCGGCGACGCCGACGACCTGGCTGTGATGGCGCTCCATGCGGTAGGCGTGGCGGCAGTTCTTGGGTACGAAGCCGAAGTCGCCGGGCGTGAGCAGCTTTTCCTGCTGGTTGCCCTCGGTGTCCTCGACGAACAGCCGGACCGCGCCTTGGGTGATGTAGAAGACCTCGTGGGTGTCGGTGTGCAGGTGGGCCGGGATGAGGTCGCCCTTGGGGCCTTCGACGGTGAAGAAGTTGAAGGTGTTCTCGGTCTGCTCGCCGCCGGCGTAGATGGTGATCAGGTCGCCGAACAGATGGGCGCGGTCTCCCTCTCCCTTCTCGATGAAGTAGGGCTTGCCCGGTTCCGCGGGTATCCGTGATGCCTGCCGGTAGCGGGTGGCGTACTCGATGGTCATGTGTTTCTCCAGTGATCGGACTCTTATCGAGGATGTCAGGTAGCCTGACATGAGAGAGTGTCGGTAATCAAGCGCTGATACGAGCCGGCACCCATGTGAGGAACAGATGCAGTCCACCCGCCGCAACCTTCCCCAGTTGCTCGGAGAGGCTCGGCGCTGGTTCGAAGAAGGACTGCTGGCGGGCCTGGAAGCAGCCGGAGCCACGCCGGTGTCCCCGACGCAGGCCCAGCTCTTCGCCGTGCTGGACGACCAGGGCACCACGGTCTCCGAGCTGGCCCGGCGCATGGGCGTCACACGGCAGACCGCGCACCAGGCCGTGCACGGCCTCGTCGCCACCGGGCTGCTCGAACAAGTCCCGGACCCCGCCTCCACCCGACAGCGTTTGATTCGCCGCACCCGTGAAGGAGAACGCGCACACCGTCAGGCCGGCATCATCCTTGACCGGCTGGAAGTGCAGCTCGCCGAGCGGATCGGCCAGGAGGCGGTCGATGCCCTGCGGGCGACGCTGGAAACTCCATGGGGCCGGCCGCCCTCCCCGAGATCGGAGTGAGGCTTCAGAGGCGGAGCAGGCGCTCGGCGTTGAGGTGGCAGATCTTGGCGCGGTCGGGTTCGCTGATCGGGGCGGTCTCGATGAAGTGGACGGCTTCGTGGTTGCTTTCCAGGGGGTAGTCGGTGGAGAACATGATGCGGTCGGCGCCGAGCGCGAGCAGGCTGCCGAGTAGCGGGGCGTGTGCGCAGACCCCGCTGGTGGTGATCATGATGTTGTCGCGGATGTAGTCCGAGGGGCGTGGCCTGGCCAGGCGGATGCCGCGCTTGTTGAGGAAGTCCCATCGGCTGTCGAGGCGCCACAGGTGGCCGGGGAGTCCTTCGCCCATGTGGCCGAGGATGAGGGTGGCGTCGGGGAAGCGGTCGAAGACGCCGCCGAAGATGATGCGCAGGGCGTGGGTCGCGGTCTCCATGCCCCAGCTCCACATCGGCCCGATCAGTTCCTCGTGGCCGCGCAGGTTGTGCCAGACGTCGTAGGAGCTGGCCGGGTGCAGGTAGATCGGTACGCCGAGGGCCTCGGCACGCTCCCACACCGGCCGGAATCTGTCCGCGTCCAGGTACTCGCCCCGCGTGTGGCCGTTGATCAGGGCACCCCGCAGGCCGAGTTGGGTGACGGCGCGCTCCAGCTCGGCCGCGGCGCCTTCCGGGTCCTGCAGGGCCAGCGCGGCGAAGCCGGAGAAGCGGGTGGGGTGCTTACGGGCGATCTCGGCCAGGAAGTCGTTGGCCTCAGCGGCCCGTCTGACCGCCACGGAGGTGTCGGTCTCCGCCTGGATGCCCGGCGCGGTCAGGGACAGCACCTCCATGTCGATGCCGAGCTCGTCCATCTGCGGCAGGCGTACATCGGTGAAGTCCAGCAAGTGCCTCCGAGCGGTGTCCCATTGGGGTGGGTCGAACAGGGCGGCGGCGGGCAGGCTGTAGTGGGCCAGGGCGGCGGTGGTGAAGTGCTCTTCGATCGCGATCTTCTTCATGGCGAGGGTCCTCCGGAGTGAGGGGTGCGGCTGCGAGCGGAGGCGAGACCGGTCGGAATGGGGCCAGAGGGGGAGGTGGAGACGGCGGTGGAGCCAGTAAGTCAGCCGGCTGCGGCGCTGTCGGCCGTGCCGATGGCGGTGGTCGTCCGGCGCGGGGCGGTGTGACCGAGCGGACCCGTGGGCACGGCGATCGCTGCCGTGGCGCCGACGGCGGCGGTGGCGGCGAAGAAGTAAAAGTTCCATTCCAGGCCCAGCCCGGAGTCGAGGATGCGCCCACCGAGCGAGGGACCGACGATCGCGCCGAGCCGTCCGACGGACAACGACCACCCGACGGCCGGGACGCGCAGGTCCGCCGGCACGCAGCCGATCAGGTAAGCGTTGACGAACGCCTGGCAGGCCAGCAGCCCGAAGCCGCACATGAGCAGACACAGGTACAGGACCCAGCCGGCCGGGCCCCGGCTGATCACGAGCAGACCGGCGGCACCGACCAGGAAGGCGCCGGTCACCACGCGCTTGGGGCCGAGCCGGTCGGCGAGCACCCCGCCGGGCACCATGCCGGCGCCCGCGCCGATCCACGACAGGCACGTCATGGTCAGGGCCGAGCCGATGGAGAAGCCGCCGGTCTGCATGAGCGTCGGCAGCCACGTACTGAAGCCGAAGATCAGCAGCAGCCCGCAGAAGGTCATCAGCCAGAACAGCAGCGTGGTGACGACCAGCGGGCTGTGGAGCAGCGGGCCGAGCCCCAGGAACCGGTGCTTGGGTGCCGATGGGGCGGACGGTTGCGGGGCCGGCAGGCCGAATCGGGCGGCGGTCCGGGCGGCTTCGTCGGCCCGGCCGGTGCGCACCAGGTACAGCGGGCTCTCGGGCAGGCGGAGGAAGGCCCACGGCACCACGGTGAGCAAAGCGGCGGCGCCGACGAGATACAGCACCCGGAAGGAGACGTCCGGCAGCAGCCACGAGCCGAGAAGCGGTGCTCCGAGTGAGCCGACGCAGGAGCCGGCCATGGTGATGGCGATGTTGCGGGCGCGTACGTGCGGTGCGGACATGTCACCCACGGCGGCGGTGAGCGTGGGCAGTACCACGCCCAGACCGATCCCGGCGAAGAGGCGGGACGCGGCGAACACGCCGGGCCCGTCGGCCAGGGCGGAGCCGAGCATGCACAGGGAGAAGAACGACAGGCCACTCAGGAGCAGTCGGCGGGTGCCCAGGCGCCGTCCTGCGGCCCCGGCGATGCCTGCGCCGATCAGCATGCCGACGGCGACGAGCGATCCGATGTCGCCTGCTTCCTCCTTGGACAGGTTCCAGCCGGGCTCGTGCAGCAGGGCCGGCACAGTGGCTCCGTACACGGACAGGTCGTAGCCCTCGAACATCGCGATCAGGGCGGCCATGAGGATGAACAGGCGTACGTCCGTAGGGTGTTGTGGGTCAGGGCATCTTGGAGACGGTTTCGCTTTCATGACGGCGATCCCTTTGGGTCTCGGGGCAGGTGCGGGTGCAGGTGCAGGCGGCGGACGCGGGAAGCACGTGCCCGGAGACTGGCGACGCGTCGTCACGGTGTCGGCTTCATGGCGCCGAAGTCCGTTTCGATGCGCTCCTTGGCCTGCAACAGGGCGTCGGTGATCGCCTGTTCGCGCCCCGCGAAGCGTTGCGTCGGGGTGGGCACACTGATGGCCGCGGTGCCCCAGGCCGCGGTGCGGATGGCGACGCCGGCCGCGGATATGCCGAGGGTGTGCTCCTCGCGGTCGAAGGCGACGCCGGCGCGGCGGATGTCGTCGAGCTCGCGGTGCAACGCCGGGCGGGTGGTGAGGGTATGGGGGGTTTCGGCGGTGAGCCGGTTCGGTACGGCGTGCTCCAGGGCGGCCGCCGGGAGAGCGGCGAGCAGTGCCTTGCCGGGGGCGCAGCAGTGCAGAGGGAAACCGGCGCCGACCGCGCTGACCGCGCGCAGCCGGCGGTCGGCGACGACCTGGTCGACGAAGACGACCTGGTGGTCCTCCATGACCGACAGGTCGATGGTTTCCTTGAGTTCGCGGGACAGGTCCTCCAGGTAGGGGCGCAGGTCGACGATCATCGCTGACCGCACGGAGGCGGCCATGCGGGGGATCTCCGGGCCCAGCCGGTACCGCCCGCGGGTGCCGGCCACGGTCACCAGCCCCTCCGCCTCCAGGGCGCCGAGGATGCGGTGGACCGTGGACTTGGCGAGACCGATCCGTTCGACCACCTCGGCCTGGGTAAGGCCGGACGGGGCTGCCTGGAGCAGGCGCAGCACCTCAGCCGCGCGTGCGATGACCTGGATGCCGCTCGCACCGCCGCGCCCCGGCCTGGCTCCAGATTGCTCGTCAACCGCCGTCATGGCATGTGTTCCCTTCTCACGTCGTGTCCCCCGGACAGCCTGCCGTACGGGTGCCGTAACGGTGCGGTCCGGGTGGCACGGCGTCCGTTCGTCTCCTTCCCTCCGGTCTGGCCGGTTTCTTAGGTCTTGCGGTCCGGCAGGGCGAGGAGCTGTGCGGTCTCCTCGATCCCGGCGAGGGGCAGGTCCAGGTCGTGGGCCAGGGCGATCGCCCGGTCGACGAGGGGCCGATTACCGGGGGCGAGCTCGTCCTTGCGCAGGTGCAGGGTGTCCTCCAGGCCCGCGCGGGCGTTGCCGCCGAGCGCCAGGCCCATGGCGGTGAGCGGCAGGTTGTGCCGTCCGATCGCGATGACCTGCCAGATCGCGCCCGGCGGCAGTCGGCGGACCATGGTGAGGAGGTTGTCCGCGGTGGCGGCCATGCCGCCGCGGACGCCGAGGACGAGGGAGAACTGCAGCGGCTCGGCGAGCAGCCCCTCCTTCCACATCCGCAGGCACGCGTCCAGGTGCCCCGTGTCGTAGATCTCCAGCTCCGGTTTGACGCCGAGCTCGCGCATGCGGGCCGCGAGACGGCGTACCTTGTCCGGCGGATTGCGGAACTCGCCGTCGCCGAAGCTCATCGAGCAGGGATTGAGGGTGGCCATGCGGGGCCGCAGCTCCACCAGCCGCGCCCGCTCCTCGAAGGGCACGCTGAGTCCCACTCCGGTGGAGAGCTGGATCAGGATCGGGCAGCGTGCCGTGATCAGGTCCATGGTCCGGCGCGCGATGTCCAGGTCGGCGGTCGGCCGCTGGTGCTCGTCGCGCAGATGGATGTGGGCGACCGACGCGCCGGCCCGGTAGGCGTCGGTGACGGCTTCGGCGATCTCCTCCGGGGAGGTCGGCAGGTGGGGGTTGTCGGCCTTGGTGGCGATCGGTCCGGTGGGCGCGACGGTGATGACGACGCCCACGTCAGGTCTCCTCGTGTGGCAGGGCGACGGTGACGAGCAGAGTGGCGGGTCGCCTGGACCGGTTCTCCACCGAGCGGATCTGGTCCTTGGCCAGATGTACGGAGTCGTAAGGCCGCAGGGTTTCCGCATCGCCGTCGGCGGTGACCACAACCTCGCCGTCCAGGACGACGTACACCGTCTCCTCCACCGTGGGCGCCGCGTCCGCCGCTCCGCCGGGCAGGTAGTACGACAGTCCGGTCCAGAAGCGTGCGGTCGGACCGGCTTCGTGGCCCTGCAGCCGCAGTGCGCCGACGCCGTGGTGCGACGGCGGCTGGTACGGCGGGGCCTGCTGGAGCCGGGTGACGCGCATCGGACTCATCCGCGCTCACCCTTCTCGATCCGGTACGCGCCGGTGGGGTCGACGATGGCGACCAGACGCACGATGCATCCGTCACCTCCGGTCCAGCGCCACGGGAACGCGGCGAAGGTGACGCGCTTGCCGGTGACCTTGTCCAGGTCACCGCCGACGTTCTCGAAGCCGATGATGCCCTTGGAGAGGATGGCGCGGTGGCACGGCTCCCACTCGGGAAAGTCGTCGAGGACCTTGCGGCCGGTCTCGGCCTCGTACTCCTCGCAGGCCCACGGCAGCAGGCCGTTCGGGCTGCCGGGACCGTGCGGGCCGATGGCGGTGGCCAGCGGGTGGTCCAGCGCCTGGGTGTCGGTTCCGACGGCCTTGACGCCCTTGGCGGCGAACCATTCACCGGCCTCCTTGTAGAAGCCGGGGGAGTAGGCGTAGTAGTCGCTGTTGTCGCCGTAGGTGTGGTGCCAGCCGGTGTTGACGATGACGATGTCACCGGGGCGGATCTCGGGGGTGGCCGCCTCCAGGTCGGCGGCGGTGACGACCTCCCACTTCTTCTTGGGGATCGACACGACGACGCCCGTGCCGAAGAAGGAGCTGAGCGGTATCTCGTCGAGCAGCGGGGTGTTCTCCACGACGTGGCCGGGGGCGTCGATGTGGGTGCCCGAGTGCATGACCGTGGTGACCTTCTGGGTGAGCACGCGGGACTTGGACATGCTGTGCAGGCGCTCGATCTTCACGTCCTCGAAGTAGGGCCAGCACGGCGTTCCGTGCCCCCACGGGTGGGAGAGGTCGTAGAACTCCAAGCCCTGCTCGTTGGGGCCGAGGGGCCAGGTGAAGGGGGTGTTGGACATGGTGTTCTGCCTTTCGTTCTTCATCGGTGTCCGGACGTCAGTCGGGGTAGGGCAGCAGGGTCGCCGCGGTCTTCTCCCAGGCCGCCTTGAGCTCCTTGAGCAGCCGGGGCTTGTCACCGGCGCGATCGGCCTGCTCCCTGGCGTCCTCAGCCAGGTCGTACAGATGGTCGGCGCCGGAGGAGTCCTGGTGGTACTTCCAGTCGCCGCGCCGCAGCGCGCGGTTGGCCCGGACCCGCCAGAACAGGTCGCGCTCCGGCAGGTTCTCGCCGCGCAGGAGGTAGCCCGCCAGGCTCGTACCGTCGAGCGGATAGTCGCGATCCGGCCGGGCGCCGGCCACCTCCAGGAGCGTGGCGGTCCAGTCGATGGTGTGGTTCGGCTCGTGGCTCACCTGGCGGGCGCCGATCCGCGCGGGCCAGCGGAGGATCGTGGGGACCCGGATGCCGCCTTCCCGCAGGTCTCCCTTGCCCCCGGTGAGCGGCCAGCTGTAGGAGAAGCGCTCCCCGCCGTTGTCGCTGGCGAACAGCACCAGGGTGTCCTCCTCCTGGCCGGATCTGCGGAGCGCGTCCAGCACCTCGCCGACGGCGTTGTCCAGGCTCTCCACCATCGCGGCGTACTTCTCCACCGAGCCGCCGTCGAAGTGCATCAGGGCCCGGAGCGCTTCGGCACCGCCCCCTGCCTCCTCGATCTTGGCGGCGATCTCCGCCCCGGTCTCCGCGTCGTCCTCGGTCAGCCACGGCCAGTGCGGGGTGGTGAAGTTGAGGTTGAGCAGCCACGGTGCGTCGTGGCCGCGGCCTACGTACTCCATGGCCCGCTCGGTGAGGACGGTGGTGTAGTAGCGCAGGTCCTGGTAGGTCGCGTCGCCCTCGTACAGGTCGTACTCACCCAGCGGTCCGAGCTTGGAGAAGTACTCCAGTCCGCCACTCAGATTGCCGAAGAACTCGTCCCAGCCGGACTTGGTGGGGCTGTAGTCGGGCAGAAAGCCGCAATGCCACTTGCCGATGAGCGCGGTGGAATAGCCGGCGGCCTTCAGCAGGGAGGCCAGTGTGGGGTGGGTGGGGTCCAGCCCGTCGGAATGGTCGGCGATCGGCTCGGCCAGCCCGCCGTGGGTACGGCCCGGGTAGCGCCCGGTGTAGAGGCCGAACCGGGTCGGGGAGCAGGAAGAGGAGGCGGAGTAGCCGTGGGTGAAGCGCACGCCCTGGCGGGCGAGCCGGTCCAGGTTCGGGGTCTTGATGTGCGGTGCGCCGTAGCAGGACAGGTCGGCCCAGCCCAGATCGTCGGCGAGGATCACCAGCAGGTTGGGGCGCCGCGTGTTCTTACCATTGGTCCGGGCGCGGAACGGCTGTTTCGTCCGCGGGGCACTGCCGCTACCGGATGCGGCAGAGGCGGAGGCCGGGGTGGCCAGTTCGGTGACGGCGGCAAGTGCGCTTCCGCCGAACAGCCCGCCCAGGGTACGGCGGGATATGCCGGCGGCGGCGGTGGTGTTGGGCGGGTGGGAGCTGTCGGTCATGGGGCTTCCGCATCTCGATGGGGGGTGGGGATTCACGCCGCGGGCAGGTCGTTGTCCGCCGTGGCCGTGGCCGTGGCCGTGGTCGTGGCCGTCGCCGTCGCCGCGAGCTGCCGGGCGATGTGCCGGGCCAGGCGTGCGCCTGCCTGTTCGCGGCTGCCCTCGGGCCAGGTGAGGAAGCCGCGGCCGCTCTTCGCACCCAGGTCGCCCGCCGCCACCAGCTCACTCAGCAGCGGAGAGGGGCTCGGGGAGCGGTTCAGGTCGGGCAGGACGGCTTCGTGGATGGCCAGGGTGAGGTCGAGCCCGACGTAGTCGGCGTTCTCCAAGGGGCCCATGGCGGCCAGACGCAGGCCGATGGTGTTGCGTACCACCGTCTCGACCGTCTCCGCGGTGCACACTCCGTCCGCGACCAGCGCGATCGCCTCGCGCCACAGGGCGTGCTGGAGACGGTTTCCGACGAATCCCGGTACGTCGCGCTCGACGCGCACCGGCAGTTTGCCGAGGGACGTCAGAAGAGCGGTGGTGCGCTCCATCGCCTCCTCGCTGGTGTGCTTCCCGCGGACGACCTCGACCACAGGGATCAGGCCGGGCGGGTTCCACCAGTGGGTGCCGACCACTCGCTCGGGGCGGGTGGTGCGTTCGGCGATGCTGCTCACCGGCAGTACGGAGGTGTTGCTGGCCAGCAGCGCGTCGGGCAACAGGCGGCCCAGGCGGGCGAACAGATCCCGTTTGGCCTCCAGGCTCTCGGCGACGGCCTCGACGACGAGGCTGGCTCCCGTGACGGTTTCGGCCAGGTCGGTGCTGCCGTCGACGGCCCCGTCGACGTCCCGCAGGCTGTCCACCGCGCCGCGCAGGGCGTCGGCATCGACGTCATGCAGACGTACCGGATGACCCGCGCCCGCGAACACCTCCGCTATACCGCGGCCCATCAGACCCGCGCCGACGACGGCGACGGTCAGCATGCGGTGTACCCCCCGTCGAGGTACAGGACCTGGCCGGTGACGAACGAGGAGGCGTCGCTCAGCAGGTAGATCAACGCCCCGGCGAAGTCCTCCGGTTCGGCCAGCCGGCCAAGCGGGATGCGGGCGAGCATGGCCTCGCGGGTCGCGGTGGCCTTCTCGTCCTCCTCGTACATCCAGGCAGTCAACTCCGAGCGGAACACGGTGGGAGCCAGCACGTTCACCCGGACTCCGGCGCTGCCCCACTCGGCGGCGAGGCTGCGGCCGAGCAGGTCGACCGCGGCCTTGGACGGGCAGTACGCGGAGTACCCGGCGGGGTGACCCAACCGGCCGCGGGTGGAGGACACGAGTACGACGCTGCCCCCGCCGCCCTGGCCGAGCATGTGCCGCCCGGCGGCCTGGCACATCAGCCAGGAGCCGCGGACGTTTGCCGACTGCACGGCGTCGAAGTCCTCGACCTTCATCTCGGTGATCGGCGCGACGTGGTTCATGCCGGAGGCGACGAGCAGACCGTGCACGTCACCGTACGTCTTCACGGCGGCGGAGAGGATCGCCTCGGCGTCGTCCGGGGTGTCCGGCCGGTGCCGGACGGTCTCGACCGGTCCGGGTCCGTCCAGTTCCGCGGCCAGCGCGTCGAGCTTGCCGGCGTTGCCACCGGCAAGGGTGAGTCGAGCGCCCAGGGCGTTCAGGGCGCGCGCCGCCGCACTGCCGAGGGCGCCGGTGGCGCCGGTGATGACAATCGAACGCCCGTCAAGGGTGAAGCGGGAGAGGGGAGAAACAGCAGGAGCGAGTGCCACGAGAACCCCCTAGGTTCCGTGATGCGAATCAATCGTGCCGGAATGCGGTTCAACGTAGAGGCGGCTCGGCGCATGGTCAATGGGTCGTGCGCAATCCGCTGTTCACCTGGTCCGAAACTCTTGGCCCCGTACGGACATGCGGATGCCGAGGGGCGGGGCCGTCCCTGGGAACGACAGGTGCGTTTGAAGGCCACTGGTTTTGACGCTCCGTCACCCTCCAGGCCGGGCTCCGCGCTGCCCGCGTTCTGTGGCGAGGCCGCGACAGAGGCGTTTCGACGTCTCGACGTGGCCGCGACCTTCTTGCACACTGACCGCCACGGCGTTGGACGAGTCGCCCCCGGGTCGTCAGGCCGCCGCGGGCGGCCGCGCGACGGCCGACCGGAACGCACAGTCGGGAATCGGTGAGGGCGCCTTGGAAGACTCGCTCGTACATGAGCCGCAGCATGCCGATGAGGAGCCTTCACCAGCGGCGGACGAAAGAGGCGCCCCGACGACCCGCCGCCGCAGCTCCGAGTCGGCCACCGGGCCCGTGCTGGGCCGGGCGCTCCAGATCCTCGGGGCGTTCAGCGCGAACTGCCCGGAGATGACGTTGAGCGAGCTGTCCCGGCGGTCCGGGCTGCCGGTGTCGACCGTGCACCGGATGCTCGGTGAGCTCATCGCCTGGGGAGCGCTGGAGCGTGGTGACAAGGGGTGCTACCGCGTCGGCCTGCGGCTGTGGGAAGTCGCCTCCCTCGCGCCGCGCGGACAGGGCCTGCGCGAGCGGGCGCTGCCGTTCCTGGAGGATCTCTCCCAGATCACCCGCGAGAACGTTCAGCTCGCGGTGCGCGAGGGTACAGAGGTGGTCTTCGTCGAGCGCATCGCGGGGTCCGGTGCGGTGCCCGTGCTGACGCGCGTGGGCGGGCGTTTCGCCCTCACGGCCACCGGCGTCGGGCTGGTACTGCTCGCGCACGCCCCTACCGAGGTACAGGAGCAGGCGCTCGCCGGTCCCCTCGAACGCTTCACGCCATGCACGGTCACCGATCCGCGCGAGCTGCGGCGCATGCTCGCCGAGACGCGGACCCATAGCTACGCGGTGAGCGACCGTCAGGTCACGATGGACGCCCTGTCGGTCGCCGCCCCGGTGCACGGCAGCGACGGTACGGTGATCGCTGCGGTCTCGCTGGTGGTACGCCACGGCAGCACCTCCGCGCACGCGCTGGCCCGGCTCGTCTGTACCAGCGCCCGGGCGATCTCCCGCGCCATGATCACGCCGCAGGTCTGAACCGCGCCGTCCTGCGCCCGAACTTCAGCACCCGCCCATGCCGCGTCGCGAGCCAAGCCTCCGCGGCCAGGTCCTGATGTACCTGATGTCCGTCTGCCCACGGCAGCGCGGCCAGCATTTCGCAGACGTTTCCCGGTATCCGGAAAGACCCCTGGTGACCCGAGGGCGCCGACCCCACGATGGTCCGCACCGGTCGACGCCCGGGACCCGGTCCGCCGCGGAGGGTGTCGACGACCATCACGCAGTCGACAACGGAGTGCTGCCATGGTTCTGCCACCCTCTTCCCCCCGTCCCGGATCCGTCCGGTGACCGGCCCCTCCCTGCGCGCCGCCCTCGACGAGGGGCCGATGAGCCGCTTCCAATGGGGCGCGATCGCGGTGTGCGTCCTGCTCAACATGCTCGACGGCTTCGACGTACTCGTCATGGCCTTCACCGGCAAAGCCGTGTCGGCGGAGTGGGAACTCAGTTCTTCCGAGCTCGGGCTGCTGCTCAGCGCGGGCCTCGTCGGCATGGCACTGGGCGCGATGTTCGTCGCCCCGTGGGCCGACCGGATCGGCCGCCGACCGGTCATCCTCGGCTGCCTGGCGGTGGCCGCCGTCGGGATGCTGCTCTCCTCGGTCAGCCAGTCGCCCGTCCAGCTGGGCGCGTTGCGCGTGCTCACCGGAGTCGGCATCGGAGGTGTCCTGGCGTGCAGCAACGTCATCGCCGGCGAGTACGCCTCCCGCCGCTGGCGCGGGCTCGCTGTCAGCCTCAATTCCACCGGCTACGCGGTCGGCGCCACCGTGGGCGGGCTGCTCGCGGTCGGCATGATCGGGCAGTTCGGCTGGCGCTCCGTCTTCCTGACCGGCGGCCTGGCCACCGCTGTCGCCGTCCCGTTGGCCTACTTCTGCCTGCCCGAGTCCGTGGACTTCCTGGCCTCCCGCAGGCCGAAGGGCGCTCTGGAGCGGATGAACGCCCTGGCGCGGCGCATGGGCCAACCGCCGCTGGAGAGCCTGCCCGAGCCCACCGCCCGACCGTCCGGAGTCGGGGCCGGATTCCGCGAGCTGCTCTCACCCGCGCTGCGCCGCTCGACGCTGCTGCTGTGGTCCGCCTTCTTCCTCGTCATGGCCGGCTTCTACTTCGTGACGAGCTGGACGCCGACCTTGCTGGTCGAGGCCGGCCTGTCCGGCACCCAGGGCCTCACCGGCGGGACACTGCTCAACCTCGGCGGCATCTTCGGCGCGGCCGCGCTCGGGGTCCTCGCCGCCCGCTTCGTGCTCCGCTCCGTACTCATCGCCTACCTGATCACCACGGCCGTGATGCTGTCGGCCTTCATCGCCTCGACCTCCTCGCTGGGGGCGGCCTTCGCCCTCGGCGCCGTGATCGGCCTGTTCGCGAACGGCTGCGTGGCCGGCCTGTACGCCCTCACCCCGGCCACGTACGGCCCGGGGATCCGGGCCACCGGACTCGGCACCGCCCTCGCGGTTGGCCGCATCGGCGCGATCCTCGCCCCTACCGTCGCGGGCGGCATGCTCGACGCCGGCTGGAGCCCGCAGAACCTCTACCTGGCCGTCAGCCTGATCTTCATCGCCACCGCGGCCCTCCTCCTGCTGCTGCGCCCCGCCACGGCAGGAGGCACGGAGCCCGCCGCCGCGGCCCCGGTCGCCGGCACCACGCACTGAACGCCCCACTCCGAAGGGAACGATCATGACTGCTTTCGTACGCGATCAGTGGTACGTCGCCGCCTACGGCCGTGAGGTCGGCCGCGAGCTGCTCGGACGCACCGTACTGGGCGAGCCGATCCTGCTGTACCGCACGGAGGACGGCCGTGCGGTGGCGATGTCGGAGCGCTGTGTGCACCGGCGCTTCCCGCTGTCGCAGGCGCCGAGCCGGCTGGACGGCGACCGGGTGGTGTGCGGGTACCACGGCTTCACCTACGGCACCGACGGCGGCTGCGTCTCCGTGCCCGGCCAGCAGCGCATCCCGCGCACCGCACGGCTGAAGACCTACCCGGTCGTCGAGCAGGACTCCTTCGTGTGGGTCTGGATCGGTAACCGTGAGCCGGGGGACACCCTGCCGCCCCGCGCCACGTGGATGGACTCGCCCGACTACACCGTCGTGTCGGGCATGGAGCCGATCGACGGCGACTACGGTCTGCTCGTCGACAACCTCATGGACCTCTCCCACGAGACATACCTGCACGGCGGTTACATCGGCACTCCCGAGGTGGCCGAGACGCCCATCACCACTGAGGTCGACGACACGGCTGGCATCGTCCACGTCAGCCGCCACATGGACGACGCCGAATGCCCGCCGTTCTACGCGAAGTCCACGGGCATCGAGGGCCGGATCACCCGCTGGCAGGACATCGAGTACCACGCGCCCTGTCTCTACCTGCTCCACTCGCGCATCGCGCCCGTCGGCGCACCCGGCCCGAATCCGGACGGCAGCGACCCGCACGCCTTCCACGTCGAAGTCGTCTACGGCATCACCCCGTCGACGGAGAAGACGACGTACGACTTCTGGGCCGTGGCCCGCGACTTCGCCCTCGACGACCAGGACGTCACCGAATTCCTGCGCGGCAACAACCACACGGTGGTCATGCAGGACGTCGTTGCCCTCAACGTGCTGCAGAAGTCCCTGGACACCGAGCCGGCCGGCTACCAGGAGCTGAGCATCAACATCGACACCGGCGGACTCGCCGCCCGCCGCATCCTCGCCCGCCTGGCACAGGAGGGGGCCGCGAAGCAGGCCCGGACGGTGGCCCGATGACCCCGCTCCACCCACCCGCCCTCTCCGGTGAGGATGTCCACCGCATCCACTGGGTGCTCGGTACCGACCGGCTGCTGGCCGTCTGCCACTGCGGTGCGCAGCGGGAGTTCGAGGACCCGGTGGAGCTGTGGGACTGGCTCCTGGGCCACCCCGAGGACCACCGCCCCGGCCCTGCCTCGGAGTCCGCTCCCGCATCCACCCCCCAGCCTCGGCACGCGGCCTTCGCCTGAAGCCGCCCCCCGGTCCCGGCCCCGAAAGAGAACCACCATGACCATCACAAGCCCTCAAAGCACCGAGGTCGAACTCGACCTGACCCTGGTGTGCAAGGAGACCCTCGCCGAGGGCGTCGTCCGGCTCAGCCTGGCCCACCCCTTCGGCGAGCGTCTGCCCGCGTGGAGCCCGGGCGCCCACATCGACCTGGTGCTGGGCCCGGACCTCGTACGGCAGTACTCGCTGTGCGGCGACCCGTGGGACACCTCCCTCCTCCAGGTGGCCGTGCTGCGCGAGCCGCAGAGCCGGGGCGGCTCCCGCTACGTGCACGACACGCTGGCCGAGGGCGACACGGTGCGGGTGCGCGGCCCCCGCAACCACTTCCAACTGGTCGACTCCCCCCGCTACCTGTTCATCGCCGGCGGCATCGGCATCACCCCGGTCCTGCCGATGATCGCCGCCGCCGAGCGGCGGGGCGCCGACTGGCGGTTGGTGTACGGCGGCCGCAGCCGCGCCACCATGGCCTTCGCCGGGCAGCTTGTCAAGGACCACCCCCACCGGGTGGCACTGCGCCCCCAGGACGAGACCGGCCTTCTCGATCTGGAGGGGCTGCTCGGCAGCCCTGCCCCCGGCACCCTCATCTACTGCTGCGGTCCCGAGCCCCTGCTCAACGCGGTGGAACGGCGGTGTGCCTCCTGGCCGGAAGGCACGCTGCACATCGAGCGGTTCACGCCGAAGTCGCGGGAGGACGACGCCCCTTCGACCTCCTTCGAGGTGGAACTCTCCCGGAGCGGCATCACAGTCACCGTCCCACCGGACAAGACCGTCCTCCAGACGGTCGAGGAGGCCGGCGTGCAGATCCTGTCCTCGTGCCAGGAGGGCACCTGTGGCACCTGCGAGACCGCGGTGCTCGACGGGGTGGTGGACCACCGCGACTCCCTCCTCACCCCCGTCGAGCAGGCCCGCAACGACACGATGTTCATCTGCGTCTCGCGCGCCGCGTGCCCGCGCCTCGTCCTGGATCTGTGACCCACCGGCTGCCCGCTACCAGGTAGTCACGTGTGGCGCGCTCTCGGGACGGGTGCCTCCGGAGGGTGTGGGGATCACCGGGGCGGCGGGTCGGCGGCGCCGTGATGACCACCGCGCGCGGAGGGCCGTGGCGACCCGCTCGCCGAGGAGGATGCCCGCCAGTCCGCACAGGCTCAGCAGCGGCGGCGCGGGTGCGGCGACGTCCAGGGCCCAGAAGACCGCGCCCATCACGGTTCCGGCGAGGAGGGAGACCCCCGCCCGCCGCGCGAATGCCGCCGCACGGGCCTTGCGTGGGGCGGTCACAGGGCCTCCAGGGCGGCCTGGCTCAGCAGCATGCCGAGCAGGCCGCACAGCGCGACGGGCGGGGGGGCGGGGGCTTTCACTCGCAGTGCCACGTACAGAGCGCCGACCACCATCCCGGCCAGCAGCACCTTCACGTATGCCATCAGGACCCAGCTCCCTACGAGAAAGCGACTTACGTCAGGCTACCTGACATCACGTGCGGCGCGGCGCTACAGCCCCTCGCCGTCCGCCGAGATCGTCGTCATCAGGCGGTCCAGGTGTGAGCGCATCACGGCGATCAGGTCGAATGAGCGCCCGCCGGCCAGCCACTGGAGCCGTAGTCCGGCGTCGAGCGCCGCGCACTGCCGGGCGATGTTCTCGTGGTCCAGGCCAGCTTTGAGTTCACCGGACTCGGCGCCGGCGCGCAGGCGGTCCGCGAGTTCGCGTACGCCCTTTTCCTGCCAGTGGGAGAAGAAGTCGTGCGCGGGGTGGTCCGGTGCGGTGGCCTCGGCGCCGATCACGACGGCGAGTTCGAGGACCCCCGGCATGTTCAGCGATTCGGCGGTGTCTTCCAGGTGGCAGCGGAAGGCCTCCCGTACGGAGTCGGGCACGCGTACCCATTGCTCGTCGAGCCGCTCGTGCCAGTACTGCACCACGGCCAGTAGCAGTTGCTGCTTGTCGCGGAAGTGGTGGAGCAGCCCGGCGTCGGTGATGTCGGCGTCGCGGGCGACGCGAGCCAGTGAGGTCTTGCGGTAACCGTCCTGGCCGAAGCGCAGAAGCGCGGCCTCCAGGATCTGGTTGCGCCTGGCCAGCCCTGTTGTGTAGCCGCCGCGCGGCCCGCGTGGTGTCCCCATGCGTACCACCGTACCGATCGCCGTCGTCGGCTCCCACGAGAGTGTCGCTGCCGCATGGCAGGGGACGCCTCACCTCCAGCCATGTGACGTGCGTCACTCTCTCAATGCCTAGCGTGCACTAAGTATTGGTCTCATCATCATCCGAAAGCGAGCGAGCATTTCGCGCCTGTGGCCAGATATGAGCCCTGCTGACGGCCTGCCGTTCCACGCACGAACCCCACCCTCCCTGTTCGCGAAAGGAGCGGCTTCATGACACCGACGTCTGCCAGCCCCTCGCTCGACACAGCTTCGTCCGACGACACCGCGAGATGGACCCCGCGACTGGTCGCCGTACTCATCGCGCTCATCTGGCCGACCCAGCTCCTGGCCGCCGCCGGCATCCTGGGCGCCAACGCCACCGCCAGCGTGGCGCAGAGCTTCCACACCACGCACGTGGCCTGGTTCGGGTTGACCGTCGTCCTCGTCTCGACGCTGCTGACGCCGTTCGTGATGAAACTGGGTGACCGCTACGGCAGGAAGCGGCTCATGCTCGTGATGGCCGGCCTGGGGGTCGTCGGAGACGTCATCGCCGCGATGGCGGGCAGTTTCTGGCTTCTGCTGGCCGGGCGGGCGATCGCCGGCTGTTACGGCCCGTTCGGCGCCCTGTCCTTCCCGGCCGTACGGGACATCTTCCCCGCCCGGCTGGTGAAGCCGGCCAGCGCCATCCTGGGCAGCAGCGTCGGACTGGTCGCCCTGGCCGCGCCGTTCCTCGCCGGCTGGCTGGTCGACGGCTGGGGCTACCAGGGCGTGATGTGGTTCCTCGCCGCGGCCTCCGCCGCCGGCTTCGCGCTGATCGCCTTCCTGGTGCCCCAGACCCCACGGCACGACTTCCGGCCCGGCTTCGACTGGCTCGGCGGCCTGGTCCTCGGCGGGGGCCTGACCGCGGTCGTCTACGCAGTCGGCCAGGGACAGAGCTGGGGCTGGGCCGACGCCAAAACCCTCGGCTGGCTCGCCGCTGGCCTGGTCGCACTGGTCGTCTTCTTCTTCGTGGAGCGCTCCAGCGCCCACCCGATCCTGGACTTGAAGGTACTCAGCCGACGCCCGGTCGCCCTGGTCCTCCTCAGCGGCGGGCTCGCTCAGGCCGTCGCGTACACCATGCCGGGTATGGCGATCCTGCTCGCCCTCTACCCGCACATCCCAGGCGTCTCCGCCGGTCTCGGGTGGACCGCACAGCACAACGCCGCCGTCAGCGTGACCTGGCACGTGGTGATGTTCGGTACCGGAATCGTCGCCAGCCGCCTCTTGCGCACGATCGACGCCCGCCTGCTCTGGTGGACGGGGCTGGCTCTGATGGCGGTCGGCTACGGCCTGGTGGGCTTCTTCCACGCCAATGAGACCGAACTCATCCTCACTTCGTGCCTGGCCAACCTCGGCTCCGGCCTCGTCGTCGCGGGAGCTCCGGCGCTGGTCGTCGGCGTGGTGTCCAAGGACGAGCAGGGGCTGGGCAGCGGCATGCTCAACATGGGCATCAACTTCTTCGGCGCCATCGTCACCGCCCTCTCGTTCGCCGCCCTCGCGACCCACAGCACCGTCGTGGACGGCACCGCCTTCTACCAGGACGGCGGCTACGCCTGGCTCTTCTGGACCGGAGCGCTGCTCACGGCGCTGACCCTGGCGATATCGCTGTTCATCCCGCCACTGCGGGACCCGGCGGAAACCGACGCCGTCCCCGCCGTCTGAACGGCCCCCCGGAGGGACCACTAACCGCCAACACCGAGAAAGGCTGACATGTCACACGCCTGGACCGCTCAGGTCATCACCCCCGCCTGGCCGGAAGAGCCACTGGGTACGGCGGGCCGCCCGGCCACGCTGCTGCGTGAGGTGTTCACCGTGAGCGGCCAGTTGAGACGGGCGGAGCTGAGGGTCACCGCCCTGGGGGTGTACGAGACGTATCTCAACGGCGCCGTGGTCGGGGACCACGTCCTGGCGCCCGGCTGGACCAGCTACCACCACCGCCACCGCTACCAGTCCTTCGACGTGACCCGGATGCTGTGCCCCGGTCCCAACGCCTGGGGCGCGCACCTGGCTGACGGCTGGTACCGGGGCCTGCTCGGCTTCAACGGCGGCAACCGCGACATCTACGGACCGCATACCGGACTGCTCGCTGAGCTGAGCATCGAGTACGTCGACGGCAGCGTCCAGACGATCACGACCGGTCCGGGCTGGCGCGCGGCGGCCGGTCCGGTCACCGCCGCCGGCCTGTACGAGGGAGAGGTCTACGACGCCCGCCGGGAGCTGCCCGGCTGGAGCGAACCGGGCTTCGACGACACGCACTGGCATCCGGTGCGCGTGGTGGACTTCGACACCTCGGTGCTGTTCCCGGCCGACAGCCCTCCCGTACGGCGCATCGAGCGCCTCGCCCCGGTGGCCGTGACCACCTCCCCCAGCGGGCGCGCCCTGGTCGACTTCGGCCAGAACCTGGTCGGCAGGCTGCGCATCCGCGTCCGCGGTGAGGCGGGTCGCACCGTGACGCTGCGGCATGCGGAGGTGTTGGAGGACGGCGAGTTGTGCGTACGTCCGCTGCGCGGCGCCATGGCCACCGACCGCTACACGGTGCGCGGCGACGCCGACGGCGAGCAGTGGGAGCCCCGCTTCACCTTCCACGGCTTCCGCTACGCCGACATCGACAACTGGCCCGGCGAACTGGCCCCCGGTGACGTCACCGCTGTGGTCCTGCACAGCGACCTCCGCCGGACCGGTTGGTTCGAGTCCTCCGATCCGTCGCTGAACCGGCTGCACGAGAACGTGGTGTGGGGGATGCGGGGCAACTTCCTGGATGTTCCCACCGACTGCCCCCAGCGCGACGAACGCCTCGGCTGGAGCGGCGACATCCAGGTCTTCGCCCCCACCGCCACGTTCCTCTACGACACCCAGGACTTCCTGCGCTCCTGGCTGCGCGACCTCGCCGCCGACCAGAGCGAGGACCCCGACGGCATCCCACCGGTGATCAGCCCTGCCATCCCCTTGAACATCCCCGTACCGATGCCTCCCGGCAACCCCCCGATGGCCGGCTGGTGCGACGCCGCCGTCATCGTCCCGTGGGTCCTGCACGAGCGCTACGGCGACACCGAGGTGCTGCGCACCCAGTACCCGTCCACGCGCGCCTGGGTCGACGCCGTCGACCGGATCGCCGGGCCCACGCACGTGTGGGGCGAGGGCTTCCAGTTCGGCGACTGGCTCGACCCCACCGCGTCCCCCGACGACCCCGGCGGGGCGACGACCTCTTCTCAACTCGTCGCGACCGCCTACTTCGCGCACTCGTCCCGACTGCTGGCCCGCACCGCCGACGTACTGGGGAAGAAGGACGACGCCGAGCACTATCACGCACTCTCCGATGCCGTACGGCAAGCCTTCCGAGCCCGCTTCCACACCGGCGAGGGCCGCCTGGCGCAAGAGACCCAGACCGCGTACGCCCTCGCCCTCGGCTTCGACCTGCTCCAGGACGACGCCGAGCGGACCGAGGCCGGGAACCGGCTGGCCGCTCTGGTGGCAGAGCGCGGCCACCGGATCGGGACCGGCTTCCTCGGCACCCCTCTCGTATGCGACGCGCTCACCGCCACCGGCCACACCGATACCGCGTACCGGTTGCTGCTGGAGCGCTCCTGCCCGTCGTGGCTCTACCAGGTGGATATGGGGGCCACCACGATCTGGGAGCGCTGGGACAGCCTGCTGCCCGACGGCACCGTCAACCCCGGAGAGATGACCTCCTTCAACCACTACGCGCTCGGCGCGATCGCCGACTGGCTGCACCGCACCGTCGCCGGTCTCGCCCCGGCCGCCCCCGGCTACCGCCGCCTGCTCGTCCGGCCCCGCCCCGGCGGCGGCCTCACCTGGGCCAAGGCCGCGCACGAGACACCGTACGGACGGGCCGAGGTGGCGTGGCGCCTGACCGACGGCCGGCTGACGGTCACCGTGACCGTCCCCCAGGGCACCGAGGCCACCGTCGACCTGCCGGGCGCCGAACCAACCCGGGCCGGGCCCGGCATCCACACCTTCCACACCTTCCACGCCCCCCACCGCACCACCGAGGAGCAGCAGTGACCCACCCGTACCAGGACCCCAGCCGCAGCGTCGAAGAACGGGTGGCGGACCTGCTGCCCCGTATGACGCTGGAAGAGAAGGCCGGGCTGCTCTTCCACCACGCGATAGGCATCGGAGCGAACCCCGCACCAGTCGGCCTCACCGCCGAGCAGATGATGTCCGACCACCTCATGTCGCACTTCAACCTGCTGGGCGCGGGCACCCCACGCGAGATGGCGGAGTTCCACAACCGCCTTCAGGAGCAGGCCGCCGCCACCCGGCTGGGCATCCCGGTGACGCTGTCCACCGATCCGCGCCACGCGTTCACCGACAACCCGGGCACCGCGATGATGGCCGGCCCTTTCTCCCAGTGGCCCGAAACCCTGGGCCTGGCCGCCATTGATGACGTCGCACTGGCACGCCAGTACGGCGACATCGTGCGCCGCGAGTACCTGGCCGTCGGTCTGCGGGTCGCCCTGCACCCGCAGATCGACCTGGCCACCGAACCGCGTTGGGCCCGTATCTCGGGCACGTTCGGCGAGGACGCCGACCTGACCTCGCGCCTGGCGGCCGCGTACATCGAGGGCCTGCGGGGTCCGGGCGAGCAGCTCGGCCAGGACAGCGTGGCAGCGATGGTCAAGCACTTCCCCGGCGGTGGCCCGCAGAAGGACGGCGAGGACCCGCACTTCCCCTACGGCAGGGAACAGGTCTACCCAGGCGGCCTCTTCGACTACCACCTGGCGCCGTTCAAGGCGGCCATCGCAGCCGGGGCCACGCAGGTGATGCCGTACTACGGCATGCCGGTCGGCACCGGGCACGAAGAGGTCGGCTTCGGCTTCAACAAGGGGATCATCACCGGGTTGTTGCGCGAGAAGCTGGGCTTCGACGGCATCGTCTGCACCGATTGGGGATTGCTCAACGACGGTCCGATCATGGGCGAGATGCACGCCGCCCGCGCCTGGGGCGTGGAACACCTCACGCCCGAGGAGCGGGCACTGAAGGTGCTGCACGCGGGCGCCGATCAGATCGGTGGCGAGGCATGCCCCGAGCTGATCGTGGAACTGGTCCGCGACGGACGGCTGACGGAATCCCGCCTCGACGCCTCCGTCACTCGCCTGCTCGCCGAGAAATTCCGCCTCGGGCTGTTCGACGACCGCCGCTACGTCGACCCGGACGCCGCCGAAGAGATCGTCGGCCGCGCCGACTTCCGCACCGCCGGCGAGGCCGCCCAGCGCCGCTCGCTGACCCTGCTCGAAGACCGTGCCGGCGTACTGCCGCTGACCGGTCGTCCTCGGCTGTACGTGGAAGGCGTCGACGTGGCCGTGGCCGCCGAGTACACCGACATCGTCACCGACCCGGCTCAGGCCGACCTCGCGGTGCTGCGCCTGAACACCCCCTACGAGCCCCGCCCGGGCCTGTTCGAGTCCTTCTTCCACGCCGGCCGGCTCGACTTCGACCGAGAACGCCTCAAGCAGATCCTCACCCTGCTCGACACGGTGCCCACCATCGTCACCATCCACCTCGAACGACCCGCCGTCATCCCCGAAATCGCCAACCGTGCCGCCGTGTTGCTCGCCGCCTACGGCGCCGGCGACCGGGCGCTGCTCGACGTCCTGTTCGGCCGTGCCGCCCCGCAGGGCAGGCTGCCGTTCCAACTCCCTCGTTCCATGGCCGAGGTAGCGGCCGGCCGTCCGGACGTCCCGCAGGAGAGCACCGATCCGCTCTACCCCTTCGGCCACGGGCTGCGCTATGCCGCCGACTCCACAGCGTGAACGACAAGGAGCCTCGGAGCCTCGTATGAACAGCACCTTCCCCAACGGCTTCCTGTGGGGCGCCGCGACCGCTGCCCACCAGGTCGAGGGTGGCAACGTCAACAACGACTTCTGGGAGATGGAACACCGCTCCGGCACCTTCTTCACCGAGCCCAGCGGGGACGCCTGTGACAGCTGGCACCGCTGGGAGGAGGACCTGGACATCGCCGCCGGTCTCGGGCCTGAACACGTACCGGTTCTCCCTGGAGTGGAGCCGCATCGAGCCGGAACCCGGTGAAGTCTCCCGCGTCGCGCTGGACCACTACCGCCGCATGATCACCGGCTGCTGCGAACGCAATCTGAACCCGGTCGTCACCCTGCAGCACTTCACCGTGCCGCGTTGGATGACCGCCGCCGGCGGGTGGGCCGCCCCCGGCTCGGCCGACCGCTTCGCCCGCTATTGCGAGACCGTCCTGCCCATCCTGGCCGAGGGCGTCTCGTACGTCTGCACCATCAACGAGCCCAACCTCGCCGCCATGACCGCCCCACTCCACCTGCCGTCCGCCGAACGGCCCGCGTTTACCGGCGTCATGCCCGCCCCGCACCGCCCGACCGCCGACGCTCTGGTCGCCGCCCACGCCCGCGCCGTGGACATCCTGCGCGGCCAGTCCGGGATCGCGGCCGGCTGGACGATCGCCAGCCAGGCCGTCCAGGCGGCACCCGGCGGTGAGGAGGCGGCCGCCGCCTGGTCACACGAGCGTGAGGACTTCTTCCTCGAAGCCGCCAAGGGCGACGACTTCATCGGCGTACAGGCATACACCCGCACCGTCATCGGCCCCGACGGCCCCCTGCCCGTCCCGGAGTCCGCCGAGCAGACCCTGACGGACTGGGAGTACTACCCGCAGGCCCTGGAACAGGCCGTACGCCACACCTGGCAGACGACCGGCGGCGTACCGATCCTGGTGACCGAGCACGGCATCGCCACCGCCGACGACACCCGCCGCATCGACTACACCCGCACCGCCCTGCACGGACTGCGCGCCGCCATGGACGACGGTATCGACGTACGCGGGTACATCCACTGGTCGCTGCTCGACAACTTCGAATGGGTCGCCGGCTACAAGCCCACCTTCGGCCTGGTCGCCGTCGACCGCCAGACCTTCGCCCGCACCCCCAAGCCCAGCGCCCACTGGCTCGGCACCATCGCCCGCACCGGTCACCTCCCCGAGTGACGGTCGGCCCGCTGCCCGCCTTTCACGTACTGCCGTCAGCGCAAGGCCGATCCAAGTGCACCGTCCGCGCCGCCGTCGGCGCTTCCGGCGGCAGCGGTGGACTGGCCCTGCGCATGGATGACCGCCGCCTGTACGCGCTCGTCATCGAACCAGCAGGTCCACGCCGAAGTCCACATCGGCCCACTCATTCACGCCCGTACAGTGTCCCCTGCCCCACAGACAGCGCCGTCCTGTAAATCCAGGTGAACCGCCACACCACCCATGAGTCTCGAAGCCGACGACGACACCACAGATGGCATCGCCTCCATACGGGCGGAAGCGATCGCAGCCATCACCTCCAGCGGCCCGGGCCGCGTCCGGCCGCTTCCAGACGCGGTCACGCACTTCGGCCCGCGCGTCCCGTATCGCGTGAAGGAGCCTCGGGCCAGCCGTGGCGGGGGTGTCGATGAGGCGGGAGACCGTCGGGCCTGAGGCGACCGGCCCGAACCACGGCCGGACCGGGCCCGCAGCATCCCGACATCCGCGAGGCAGTCTCCACCGAGCCCGACCGCGAGGGCCACTTCCACCTGGTCCGGCCCAGCCTTGCGAACCGTCTCGACTTCAACCAACAGCGGCGCCTGCCCGGCTCATGACGCTCATTTGACGCTCGCCCTGATGGGCCGTCACACCCCCCGACGGACTGGACGCTGAAGCGGCCGTCCCCAGGATTGTCCGGGCATGGTGCGGAGTGGGCAAGACCGAGCGCTACTGGTCTCCCGTCGGCTCCGCGTGGAAGTTGTGGCCGGCCAGCCCCCTGCCGCCTCCACCTTCCCCCAGGCCGACCGCCCCCGCAGTTTTTCGGCGTCGAAGACGTCGTCGAATCGTAGCGGCGGCTTCGTCCAGAGCCGCGCAGAAGACTTTGATCTCCCCTGCGGCCCGCCACTGTTCCAAGGCCGTGCCGAAGCGCTCGCCCCGCACCGCGTCCACCGCCCTGATAGACGCGACGCTGACGGCCGCCTCCCACTCCCGACGCGCACGCTCCTGCTCCTCCGCTTCCCGGCGGCGGCGCTCGTCCTGTCGTACGTACGCCGCCCCGGCTGCTTGGGCACGTACCGGACCCGCTTCTGCCGCTCGCGGAAGTCGATCTCGTACGTTCTGCCGTGGATGGTGAGCAGGGTCTTGGCTGCTTGCGCTTCTTGGACACCGCGATTTCGCCATAGCGGACGACGGCCTGTTCGGCGAGGAGCCGGAGTAGCGAGAGCACCTGGGGGCAGGACCTCCCTGGGAGATCTCAAAGGCGCTGTGGTCCGCGGTGACTGCGGCGATCACGTCCTCAACGTTGGTGATCACATGGCTGCGTGCCAGGTGGATCCGGTTCCACTCGGTGTCGCCCTCGCCGGTCGCCCAGAGCAGGCCGAGGAAGAAGTGCCCCTTCGCCCGCCCGCTGTACTTGAGGTCGTAGGCCCTCAGGAGCACACCGCCGCGCCGCTCCTACTTCCGCCGGTAAGGGGCGCGGGGGCTTCGTAGCACGCTGCGGGGGCCGGCTTTGTCCCGGATGAGGACGCGGTCTGCCGACGAGGGGGAGGCGCAAATAGGCCCCGCGCTTTTAGGGCGCGAGTGGTGACAGCAAGTTCGGGGCCGTCTGAGGTAACAGGCTTCGTCCTGTCCCCGAAGCGGGTGAGCAGCGTCAGCTGGCGATCATTGAGTGGCGTCCGACGGTGCATGGTCCGGCAGTTGCTGTTCCGACACAAGCCCGTGGGGGGCGGTGAAACAGTTGCTGGGGCTGGTCTCAGGTCACCTGTCGTCCGTTGCGTTCGGCCAGTCCGTTGAGGGGTTCAGGCGTTGCACATGGCCGACGGCCAATGCGATCCGTGTCTGGCTCCGGCCCCCTCCTGTCCGGTCGGCAGGGCCTCCGTGCGGAGGTGGAGGGCGGCGCTGACGGCTTTCGTGCCGGCGAGCTCGGCTGGAGGGGTCTCGTGCCGCAGGGCGGCGCCAGGAGGCCCCGGCTTTGAGCCGGGGCCTCCTGCGTTGCGGTTCAGTCGGTGGACAGTGCCTGGAGCAGGTCGCCAACGTTGGGATCAGGGAGGGCTCGGGCCACGTCGGCCTGGGCGACCATGCCCACGAGGTCGTGCCCGTCGATGACCGGCAGGCGGCGCACCTTGTGCTGGGTCATGGTGCGCAGAATCTCTTCGGCGTCGTCGTCAGCGCCGATGGTCACCGCCTCGCCCTGGGCCAGTTCGCCCGCTGCGCAATCGGCAGGGCTCTTGCCGACGCCGAGCACCTTCACGACGATGTCGCGGTCGGTCAGCATGCCCTTGAGCTTCTTGTCCGTGCCGCAGATCGGCAACGCGCCGACCCCCAGCTCGGCCATCTTCTGCGCGGCGAGCAGTACGGTCTCTTCCGCGCCGATGCACTCCGTGCCTTCGGTCATGATCTCTCGTGCGGTCGTCATGCGAGATCCTTCCTGGTGTACTGCGGGTGCCTGGGCATGAGGTCTTGTACGCGGGCGTCAAGCCGTCGGCAAGTTCGCTGAGTGTGGACTCTGCGGTCGTCTTGGAGACTCGCCTATTTCCGTCCCGGCCAAGCGCGGCGGTGAACCTCGGGCGCCGGGGCCCACTCGTGGATGTGCTGGTGAGCGCTCGCGCCCTTGGCCACGGTTCTCCATCGCCGTCGTACGGCCCGACGTCCGGGCGGTGCACGGCGGTCTTAGGCGGCGAGGGTCGTGTCCGCTGCGAGTGATGTCCGACGGGGTACTTCGGGTCGCCTGGCTGTCGCCAGGATCTCGTCAGCAGCCGCGATCGCATCGGTGATGGAGCGGGTGCCGGTCACCACACACAGCGTGTAGGTGACGTCTGCCAGCTCTCGTTGCCATGTCGGCTCGGCCTTCTCCGCGAGCGCGATGCGTGCGCTCGCATAGCGGGCGAGCAAGGACCTCACACGGCGCGGCTCCGGCCTTAACACCACCACAAGTCCCTCCCAGGCATCCTTCGGTGCCGTACGTGTTCCCGCACAACGCGCCCTCATGCCGAGCCGGCCGTCCTGAAGAACGCGTCGCGCGGAAGTAGTACTTGTTCGAGCTGAAGCTGGTGGGGGTCCGGGATCTCCACGGTCGGTGCCGGCCGCAGTTCATCCGCGTGCGCGGCGATGTCCCGTAGGGCCGAGGCATGGGTCTGTGCGGTGTGTTCGTCGTCGGCGTGGCCCAGTTGGGCGCTGACGCGGCGGTGGTCGGACAGATGGAGGTTGATCTGGTGGTGTTCACGCAGCCAGTCGGCCGCTCCGGTAGCCGGTCGTGCCGAGCCAGGTGACGTCGATGATGACCCGGAGGGCGTCCATGTCGGCTGTGAGGCCGCGCCCGCAGAAGTCGTCCCGCCCGTGTACGTGCATGCCGTCGATGCCGGCGATCGGGCCCGTACGGACGCGGCCAGGGCGAGCGTGTCGTCGTAGAGGGCGTGGCCGTGCTCGACCATCTGGCGGCGCCATCCGTCCAGGCTGTCCAGGTCCGTGGGATGCTGGAAGTGTGGTCGTCCCTTTCGGCTTCCCCGCAGGGCAGGACGGCCGTGACGCTGGAGAGTCCGTTCGGGCTTGGACTTCCGTAGCCCCTGGCGACGCCGCCGACGCCGACAGCAGGCGACTCCCTGGACGGGTTCCCCGACGGGCTCGTCGAGCTCGCCCTGCGAGCGACATGGCCACCAGACCCAAGAGGCAACGACGTCCAGGTGGCACCCGGGCGCCGCGCATTGCCTGAGCTGGTTAACCACGACCCTGGTGTGCCATGCGCCACGATTACCCCGCAGTCGGCGATCACACGCCTGGACTCACCCAGTAGGACCCAGTTGCCTGTCCCCACGTGACTGAGGCGGATGGCCGGTGGTTTGGCCGTGAATGGCCCCGGATCCTGGTGCCACCCGGGGCGGTCATTGCACGGCCGGTCGGCGTGCGCACGTGGTGGGACGGCGGACCGGGCCGTGGTCCCGGTCGTGGGCGGGGAGTGCGCTGTCGTGCCAACTCCTGGGCGCGGGGAGAAAAGTCGGTCGGTCGGGCCGGTCGTAATCTCGGGGTGTGCCGAGCCGCGAACGCGGCGGACGCGATACCGATTGCTTCGAAAGGACCCCTCATGTTCGACATCACCAAGGTGCAGGCCGCCCCGAGCGCAAACCTCCTCACGCCCGACAACGGGGTTATGCTCTTCGTGGACCACCAGCCGCAGATGTTCTTCGGCGCAGGGAGCGGCGATCGCGCCGCGATAATCAACAGCACCGTGGGTCTCGCCAAAGCGGCTCAGGCGTTTGATGTGCCGGCCGTCCTGACCACGGTCGCCGCCGAGTCGTTCTCCGGGCCCCTGCTGCCTCAGCTCGCCGAGGTGTTTCCCAAGCACGAGGTCATCGACCGCACGACCATGAACGCCTGGGAGGACGATGGCTCGTGGCGGCGGTCAAGGCGACCGGACGCAAGAAGCGTCCGACGGGACGAAGCCGCCGGACAGGTACTCCCAAGTCGTGTAACCGAGGCCGTGGCCGAACCAGTAGCGGGGTTCGGCGCCGGTCTTCTCCCAGGCGCGGTATCCGACGAAGATGCTCTCCTCGTACGCGAGCGCGCCGTCGGTCGGCGTGACCCGCAGCACGGGGGAGTTCTCCTTGCGGGCCGGCCAGGTCGTGGGCAGCCGGCCGCCCGGCTCGTGCGCGCCGAGCAGTACGTCGGCCAGGGCCGCGCCGCACTCCTGGCCGGGGAACCAGGTGAGCAGGACGGCGGCCACGTCCTCCGCCCACGGCAGCTCCACCGGCGAACCGGCGTTGACCACGACCACCGTGTGCGGATTGACGGCGGCGAGTTCGTTCTGGCGGCCCGGCAGTTCGAGGGTCTTGCGGTCGAAGCCCTCGCTCTCCACGTCCTCGGTCGTGGCGACCACGACGATGGCGATGTCCGCTTCGGCCGCGGTGGCCACCGCCTGGTCGAACTCGGCGTCGGGAGAGTCGCTGGGCTCCGCGTGGCCGAGGCCGAACTGGACCCAGACCATGGGGCCGTCGAACATCTTGAGGGGTACGTGCCGTACGTGCACCTCGACCTGTTCGCCGGCGTTCAGCTCGATGTCGAAGCGCAACTCCTCGGCGCCGCTCAGGGCCACGAAGGGATCGTCACCGGCGGCACGTTCTTGCCCCGGAACAGGGTGGTACCGCCCACGGTCAGTTCGAAGTCGCCGACGCCGGTGAGGGAGAAGGCGTGCGTACCGGTGACTGGCGGGGTGTAGACGCCGGTCAACTCGACGTGGTCCAGCTTCGACGAGGCAACCCCGTCGGGGAGTTCGCCTACCCACTGGACCTGCGCCTCGGTGAGCGGGTACGTGCCGAGCACCTCGTCGTCCATCCCGACGATGGTGGCGCGCGGGGAGAAGTTCCCGGTGGCCGGGTGCAGCTTGGTGCTAGGGTCGGCCCCGCGTGCGTGGACGAGTTCGACGTTCTCGGGCAGTGTCGCCCGCAGCCCCTCCACTGGGGAGATGACGTACTCGGGGCAGACGGTGGCGCTGCCGCCGCCGAGGACCCGCGCCTTGTCGGCGGCGGCGCCGATCAGCGCCACCTTGCGCAGGGCGCGGGAGTTCAGCGGCAGGGCCGGCGTGCGTCCGGGCCCGGTTCGTTGCGCAGCAGGACGCAGGAGTGGCGGGCGATCGTACGGGAGACGGCGGCCCCGTCGAGCCGGTCCGGCAGGTGGTCGCCGGGCACAGCGGGCGGCGCGCCGTCGAGGATGCCGACGCGGGCGGCGAGCAGCAGGACGCGGCGGACCATGGCGTCCACGGTCTCCTCGGCCACGAGGCCCTCGCGTACGGCTGCCGCCAGCTTCTCGCCGTAGACGGTGTTCGGGCCGGGCATGGCCACATCGGTGCCGCCGTTCGCGCAGCCGGCGGTGTCCCGGGCGGCGGTCCAGTCGGAGACGATGTATTCGTCGAAGCCCCATTCGCCGCGCAGCACGCCGTTCTGGTACGCGTCGCCGCCGATGCCCAGCACCAGGCCGAGGCTCTTCTCCTTGTCGGCGGGGTCGGCCTCGCCGATACGCAGGGCCATGGTCACCACGACGGGCGTCATGACCGCAGCATGCAGGCCCAGAGCGCCCAGCGTCAGGCGGACCGCGAACCCACGGGGTGCCGGGGCGGAGTCATCTCCTGCTGTCTTCTCACCCAGGGCTGCCGAACTCGGCCAGTTCAGCCATGGCTGCATCTCTTCCGTACGAGCGTGCGGTTGCTGCACGCGGTTGGGGAGCAGCATGGGGTCAGTCACCTCTCTCGGGCCTGCGACTAGGCTTCTGGCCGATCGCAGACACACACAGGGGGCTGAGCGAGCGATGACTGAACCCGCGCGGCGACATCGACCGAGCGCACGTGGTGACGGCCGGCGGGAGGAGATCCTCCGGGCCGCCTTCGAGCTCTTCTCCGAACGTGGCTACCGGGGCACGTCGATCGCCGCGATCGCCGAGCGGATCGGTCTCACCCAGCAGGGCCTGATGCACTACTTCCCCACCAAGAACGACCTGCTGACCGCAGTGCTCGAACTACGCGACCGATGGGACGTCGCGCAGGTGCTGCGGACCGGGGACAGTGCGCCGACGCGCCTGGACCTGCTGGCCGACCTCGTGGAATACAACGCGGACCGGCCCGCCATCGTGCAGGCGTTCACCGTGCTCGCGGCGGACAGTGTGACGGAGAAGCACCCGGCGAAGCCCTACTTCCAGGAACGCTACGGCCACGTACGGGACGGAGTCGCGGCGTCGCTGCGCCAGGAATTCGGCGAGCGGCTCCCCGGCGGGCTGTCCCCCGAGCACCTCGCCCCGCTCGTGGTCGCCGCCATGGACGGACTCCAGCTCCAATGGCTGCTCAACCCGGAAGAGGTCGACATGCCCGCCCGGTTCCGGGATCTGCTGACCCTGCTCCGGGCCGCGGCGGGGTCGCAGGAGGTCATCCCCGAGCGGTAAGCGGTCAAAGGCGGCAGTAGCTATGTTGACATAGGTATGTCGGCATACTTAGCATGCCTGTATGCCCACCTCCAGCGCGTCCGAGCAGGACACCCGTCGCATCGCCTCCGGGCTCGCGGCTGTCCTGCCCGCGCTGCACCGGGCGCTCGACCGTCGCCTCACCCAGGAATTTCCGCACCCCAACCTGCCCGAAGGCCAGCTGTCGCTGCTGCGGCTCGTCGGGGAACGTGACGGCATCACCGTGCGCAAGGCCGCCGACGTACTGCTCATGAAGCCGAACAATGTGAGCGCGCTGGTCACCCAGTTGGCCGGCCTGGGGCTGCTGGAACGCCGGCCGGATCCCGCCGACAAGCGGGTGGCACACCTGCACGTCACGGCCGAGGCCCGGCACCGGCTCACAGCGGTCGGGGACCTCATCGACGGGTACGTCGTCGAGGCGCTGCACGCCCTTACCGACGGGGAGCTCGACGCCATCGGCTCCGCCCTCGGCGCCCTCCAGGGGCTGGCGCGGCACATCCACCCCGCCGCCGACTGACGGCGTTCGCGCGGTCGTCCGCGCATCCGTAGCCGCATGCCCCAGTTCTCCGAGGAAGCAAGGCACTTCCATGCCCCCCACCGTCGTGGATCACTCACCCCTGCCCGCACACTCCCCACCGGCAGCCGCGCGCGGCCGGCGAGGCAATCCCTGGCTGACGCTCATCGCGGTCGCGTTCGGCCTGTTCATGGTCGGTCTGGACGGCTCCGTCGTCTCGATCGCCAATCCCGAGATCGGCCGGGACCTGAACGCGTCCACCGCCGACCTGCAATGGGTCACCAACTCCTACCTGCTGGCCCTGGCCGCCGCGCTGATCCTTGGAGGCAAGCTGGGCGACCGCTTCGGCAGGCGCACGTACTACCTGATCGGTCTGGTGGGCTTCACGGCCGCCTCCGTCGCCATCGGCCTCGCGGGCTCGATCGAGGGCGTCATCGCCTTCCGTGCTCTGCAGGGCCTGTTCGGCGCGCTGCTGATGCCGAACACGCTCGGTCTGCTTCGCGCGGTGTTCCCGCCGAAGAAGTTCGGTATGGCAGTGGGTATCTGGGCGATGGTGTCGTCGGTGTCCACGGCGCTCGGCCCCATCGTCGGCGGGCTGCTCGTCGAGCACGTCAACTGGGAGTCCGTCTTCTACATCAACGCTCCGATCGGCGTCATCGCGCTCGTCTTCAGCGCGCTGGTGCTGCCGCAGAGCAAGAACACCGCCGGCCGGCACCGCTTCGACGTTCCCGGCGTCATCCTGCTCGCGGCCGGCCTGCTCGTCGTGGTCTTCGGTGTGGTCAAGGGCGAGACGTGGGGCTGGAGTTCCGGCTCGACGCTGGGCGCGCTCGCCGTCGGCGTCGTGATCCTGCTGGTGTTCGGCTGGTACGAGACGCGGGTCGAGCACTCTCTCCTCCCGATGCGGCTGTTCCGCAGCCCCGCGCTGACCATCGGCACCGTCATCACCGCGGTCAACTTCTTCGTCCTCCTCGGTGTGATCTTCTTCGTGATGCTGTACCTCCAGAACGTACGAGGCTTCACCCCCGTCGAGGCCGGCGTGCGCACCCTGCCGCTCAGCCTCGCCTCCGTCGTCGCCTCGCCGCTGGGCGCCAAGCTCACCGAGAAGGTCGGCGCCCGGCTGACCATGCCGCTCGGCATGGTCCTCCAGGCCGCCGCCTCCTTCGCGATGCTCGGCTGGGGCGTGCACTCCTCGTACGCCGCGATGTGGCCGCCGTTCATCGCCCTCGGCCTCGGCGTCGGCATGGTGATGGCCGCCTCCTCCGACGCCATCGTCGGCAACGCGCCCGTCAAGGACGCAGGCGTGGCGGGCGGCCTCCAGGCCACGGCACTCCAGGTAGGCGGGGCGCTCGGCACGTCCGTACTCGTCTCCCTGATCAGCAGCCGGGTCGGCTCCACCCTGACCGGCGAGCTGGCGGGCGCCGGAGTGCCCGCGCCCATGGCCGAGCAGCTGCACGAGGCCAAGGACGCGGTGGCGATGGGCGTCGCGCCGGTCAGCGGTGACATGCCCGCGCAGCTCAAGGCCGCGGTGATCGAGGGCAGCGGCCAGGCGTTCATCAACGGCGTACACACCGCTGCCCTCGTCACCGGCGTGCTGTGCGTGGCCGGTGCGGTCCTCGCCGCGGCCGGCGTACGACGGAACCCGCAGACCACTGGGCATCGCTGAGGGTGGGTCAGGACCTGCCGACGGGGAGCTGGAGCAGGTCCTCGCCGACGACGAGCAGGTGTTCCCGCAGCGGATCGCCGATCTCCGCCGGCAGGGTCGCGACGAGCTGGTCGACGAACACGGGGTCGATGACCTCGTGGACCAGGTAGTCGGCGTCCTGCGCCAGGTCGATGAGGTTGTCACTGACCCCGGTGTCCCCGGAGAACACGACCGAGCCGTCCGGGGTGTCGAACCGGTAGGCGAAGGCGGGTGCTGTGGGGTGGTGGTCGACCAGCGTGGCGGTGACCTGGACGTCGGCGTCCTCCCACACCGGGACGGGAGAGGCGAGCCTCGGCGGCTTGCCCTGCGGGTCGATGGTCCATGTACCGGACAGGTCGATGTCGTGTACGGAGAACAGGGCGTCCGGGCTGGTGAAGTTGCTGTCCCGCGCCCGGTCGTTGAAATCGTTCGCGAACGTCTGCCGCAGGTAGCCGGTCATGGCGGAGATCCCCGGTGTGGGGTCGTCCGGGTTGAACACCGGTGCGCGGGCCTGCCCGGCGGGAAGACCCGAGGCAGGGTGCCGCGGTCTCCCGGCCCGAACACCTCGATCGCGGGCAGGGTACGCCCCACGGTGTTCATCGGTCCGGTCGCGTAGAGAGCGGGCCAGTCGGTGACGTGATCGCTGTGCAGGTGGGTCAGGAAGACGGCCCGTACAGCCGACAGGGAGGAGCCGAGGCCGCTGCGCCCGCCGAGACCGCTCTGGACAAGTCGCTGCTGCGCGCCCGCCCCCAGGTCCACGAGGTGGACTCGCCCCCGGTGGACCACGGCGCTGGAGACACCGCACCGCGCTCCGTCGATCCAGGCCGGCCCGCCCGCCGTCCCCAGGAGCACAAGACGTGTCCGGTGCCCGTCGGCTCCGGGACGGCGCCGCACGGATCGTGCGGCGGCCGGGCTCGGGAAGGGAGTCCCCTTGGCTGAGGACCCGCGCGACGACATCACACACAGTGGACACACTCCTTGCTCGCTGGACATGACATGAAGAGGGACCGGCTACTTCTGGGGGGCACTCCCCGCAGCGCCGGCCGCCGCCCCGCGACGGAGGAAGAGCAGCAGTACGCCGCCCACCGCCGCCGAGGTGAGTCCGAGGACGCCGACGGCCGCGGCCAGGCTGCCTGCGAGGCCGTCCAGGGCCAGCAGTGCGAGCGGGCACACGAACTCGCCGCCGAAGAACGCGGCCAGCCACAGTCCGGTGCCCCGGCCGCGGTCCGCGTAGTCGAGCTTGGACATGGCCAGGGTGAGGAGCGAGGGCAGGAGGACGCCCGTTCCGAAGCAGTTGAGGACGGCTCCGACGATCAGAACAATGGGGTTGCCGGCGAGGGCCATCACGACGAATCCGGCCGCGCACAGTGCGAATACGGCGGGGAGCCTGCGCGCCGGCGTGCCGGAGAACTTGGTGAAGGCGATGGAGCCGGTCACGGTCGCGGCGCTCGCGATCGCGGTGGCCGCCCCGATGGCGCCCGTGGATTCCACCCCCAAGTCGTCCATCAGGTACGCCATTTCGACCGGAACGGTGTAGAAGACCATGGCGCCGAACACGGTCAGCCCGCAGATCCCCGCCAGCCGCCGCACCGGAAACGGACTCGGCCGTTGCGACGCACCCGACGCACCGGCGGAAGCTGCCTCACCGCCGGACTGCCGCTTGGGAAGGAAGGCGGCCATGACGGGAGCGATCAGCAGGCTGACGGCGTAGATCCAGAACGGGGCCCGCCAGCCCGCCGAACCCACCACTCCGCCGAGTACGAAGAAGGCCGTCGCGGAGGCGGAGGCGCACATCGTCTGCAGAGCGAGGTAGCGGTCCCGCACGCGCCCGCTGTAGTAGTCGCCGATCAGCGTGGTGCAGCAGGTCATGATCGCCGCCTCGACGACACCGACCAGTGCCCGACTCGCGACGATCGGCCCGAGGGAATCGAGCCACAGCGGGGCGGTGCCGAAGACGGCGTACAGCACGGTCGCGACGACCAACAGCCGTTTGCGGCCCAGCCGGTCCACGATCACGCCGGCGAATGGGGCGAGCAGGGCGAGCGCGAGGGCCGGAATCGTCAGTGCGACGGGAACCAGCGCTTTCGCGCCGGCCACACCTTCGAAGTGGTCCTGCATCCTCGGCAGCACCGGAGCGATGAGGACCGCGCCCAGAATCGGCAGACAGCTGCCGGCCATCAGCAGCGTTACGCGCAGCCGATGCGCCGCACCGGAAGGCGCCGCGGCGCCCGGCGTACCGGCGTCCACGACGGGGGACGGGGCGGGGATCGGGGTGGCGGGCGGGGAGGGGGAAACCGGTTCGGGCATACGAGGCTCCACATGGCGGCAACAGGAGGGAAGACGGCCTCCCCGCGACCCAGGACACGCGACCAGTACGCGCGACCACGACGCGCGATCACGACGCGCGACCAGGACACCCAACGCCCCGGACCTCGTCGCACCTGCGGGGAAACGGCCCGGCAGGAGCGGGCCTCGGCAACTGTCACGACTATGCGCGAGGCCGTCAGTGCCGCCCAGCCCCTGATCCATCGATATCCCGGATGCACGTCATTCGGGCCGTGGATTCACCGGGCGCGAAGACGCGGCGACAGCGACTCGCCCCGCCGTCTCGCGAAGCCAGATATGGGCGGCGTCGTGCGTGTGCACGGGATGCCACCACAGGGCCTCCTGGACGGGTACCGCTTCGTAAGGGCACTCCATGACGCGTACGGGAGCCACTCCCCGCAGCCGGTCGGCGAGGAGCTCCTGGATGAGGGCGATGCGGCGGGTCCCGGCGACGAGCCAGGGCAGCGCCTGAAAGCTGTCGACGGAGACCTCCGTCCTGGGTTCGATGCCCAGCATGCCGAGCTGCCGGACCGCGGGTGCGTCGTACGTGCGCTGGTAGGTCACCCACGGCAGGCGGCGCAGGTCGTCGAGTGTGAGGCGTTCGCCCACGTCGGGATGGTCGTCGGAGACGAGGAAGACCCAGCGGTCGCGGTACAGCTCGACCGTGGGGAAGCCACTGATGACGCCGTGCGGCATGAGCAGTCCGTCGGCCGTGCTCAGCAGCGTCCCGGTGTGCTCGGTGACGTCCGTGGGCGTCTGCCGGAAGCGCAGCCGGATGCCCGGAGCCTCGGCGTGGACCGTGCGGGCCAGCTCGGCGCCGAAGACCGCCACGGCGTAGTCGGAGGCGACGAGAGTGAACGTGTGGGTTTCATGGGCCGGATCGAAGTCGGCCTGACTGGTGAAGACGCGTTCCAGCAGATCGCAGGCGGTGGCCGTCCGGGCGAGGAGGACCTGCCCCAGGGCGGTCAGTTCGTACCGGCTGCCGACGCGGGAGAGCAGGTCGTCGTCGAAGTGACGGCGCAACCGGGCCAGTGCGGCGCTCATGGCGGGCTGGCTGAGTCCGACGCGCTGCCCGGCACGCGTGACGCTGCGCTCCTCCAGGAGGGCTCTGAGAGCAGTGACGAGGTTCAGGTCCAGGCTGGCCAGGTTCATGGTGCTTCCCCAGGTGCGATGGCTGCGCCGCCGCTTCATTCACGGCGTGGATGGAATGCATCCAACGAATCGACTTCCCTTATCCGTGGTGCGCGGGCCAGATTAGTCCCATCGCCATTCGGGAGGACATCTTCGTGAAACCCGCAGCATCTTCCGCACTTTTCTCCGGGCCTTTCGCGCTCGGTACGTTCTCCGTCCGTGGATCCGGCACCCCCGCCTACCCCGGCCTGGTAACACCCGAGAGTGAGGTACTCGACCTGCGCGCGGCGCTGGACGACCCGGAGTTGACCGTACGGACGCTCCTGGAGCGCTGGGACACCCTGCTGCCACGCCTGCGCGACCTCGCCGCCTCCCGGACAGGGGACCGGCGACCGCTCGACGAGCTGAACGTGCACGCCCCGGTCGAGCCGCGGCAGGTCTTCCAGTCCGGCGCCAACTACCGGCAGCACGTCATCGATCTGGAGATGGCGCACCGTTCGCCCGACGACCCGCGCACGGAGGGCGAGGCACGGGCCGAGATCGCGGAGATCATGGACCGGCGCGCCGCGGAGGACCTTCCGTACGTGTTCATCGGCCTGCCCAGCGCGATCACCGGCCCGTACGACGACGTGGTCCTGCCCGACTGGTGCGAGAAGCCGGACTGGGAACTGGAGCTGGCCGTGGTCATCGGCAAGCCGGCCCACCGGGTGCCGGTCGAGGACGCCCTGTCGTACGTCGCCGGCTACACCATCGCCAACGACCTGACCGACCGCGCTTCCGTCTTCCGCCGGGACATGCCCGCCATCGGCACCGACTGGCTGCGCTGCAAGAACGCCCCCGGCTTCACCCCGCTCGGCCCCTACCTGGTCCCGGCCGAGTCCCTCGCCGACCCGTCCGACCTCCAGGTCACGCTGAAGCTGAACGGCGAGACCATGCAGGACGAGTCCACCAAGGACATGATCTTCGGCGTCGCGCGCCTGATTTCGTACGTCTCCCAGACGGCCCGGCTCCTGCCCGGCGACCTGGTGCTGACGGGCAGCCCGGCCGGCAACGGCATCCACTGGGGCCGGCTGCTGCGCGACGGTGACGTCATGGAGGGCTCGATCACCGGACTCGGTACGCAGCGCACACGCTGTATCGCGGAGCAGGCATGAACCTCGACCGTACGGATCCAGAGGGCGCGATAGCCGAGTCCGCCAAGGCGTGCTCCAACTGGGGGCGTTGGGGCGCGGACGACGTGCTCGGCACGCTCAACTTCCTGGACGCCGCCAAGCGGCGCGAGGGCGCCGCGCTCGTCCGCAGGGGTGTGAGCTTCTCGCTGTCGCAGCGCTTCGACATGAACGGACCGCAGAAGGGCTGGCGCAGGCGCACCAACCCGGTCCACACCATGCTGGACACGGGCACCGACGCGGCCCTGGGCAACCAGGGCTTCCCGCACGGCATCGGCGGCGCCGACGACGTGATCGCCATGCCGTTGCAGTGCTCCACCCAGTGGGACGGGCTCGGGCACATCTTCGACCACGGCAAGGCGTGGAACGGACGCCCCGCCGAGAAAGTCGTCACCTCCGACGGCGACCGGGTCACCGGCATCGAGCACATGGCCCCGTACGTCGCCGGGCGCGGCGTACTCCTGGACGTCGGCCGGGTCATCGGCGGGGACGGTGAACTGCCCGACGGCTTCGCCGTCACCGAGGATCACCTCACCGCCACGGCCGAGGCGCACGGCGTCACCGTCGGCCGAGGCGACATCGTCGTCGTACGCACCGGGCAGCTCGCCCGTGCCCGGCGGGAGGGATGGGGCGACTACGCGGGCGGGCCCGCGCCCGGTCTGTCCTTCACCACGGCCGGCTGGCTGCACCGCACCGAAATCGCCGCGATCGCCACCGACACCTGGGGCTTCGAGGTCCGGCCCAACGAGTTCGACCACGCCTTCCAGCCGCTGCACCAGGTCGCCATCCCCAACATGGGCCTGCTGATCGGTGAGATGTGGGACCCGGACGCCCTCGCCAGGGACTGCGCGGACGACGGGGTGTACGAGTTCTGGCTCACCGCCGCGCCCTTGCCCATCACCGGAGCCGTCGGCTCCCCGGTCAGCCCGATCGCCGTGAAGTAGCCCGAAGCGGGCCAGGTGCGGCGCGTTCTCGACAGCCGTACCGCCACCTGGCCTTTGACAGCACCGAGCCGGCCTCCAGTCGCCGCCCGGGGACGCGCGGCCCCTCACACGGGAGGAACCCCGAACATGACCCACACCCGTACCGCCCTGGTAGTCGGCGGAGGCACCGCCGGCAGCGCGCTCGCCGTCCTGCTCCGCAGGGCCGGTATCGCCGTCGACCTCGTCGAGGCCAAGGCCGACTGGAACGCCACGACCGGCTCCGGCATCACCCTTCAGGGCAACGCCCTGCGCGTCCTGCGCGAGATCGGCGTCCTGGAGCAGGTGAGCGCGCACGGCTTCAGCAGCGACGGTGTCACCATCGTCGCACCCGACGGCACCGAGATCTTCACGCAGCAGGACGTGCGCACCGGCGGCGACGACCTCCCGTCCACCGTCGGCATGCAGCGTCCCGCGTTGCAGAGGATCCTCATCGAGGCCGTACGGGCATCGGGCACCCGGGTCCGGCTCGGCTGCACCATCGACAGGCTGACGCAGGACGCCAGGGGTGTCGACGTCTCCCTCACGGACGGCACGGCCGGCCGGTACGACCTGGTGGTCGCCGCCGACGGTCTGAACTCCCGCACGCGCGAACTCATCGGTGTCACCGACAAGCCCGCCCCGACCGGCATGGCGATCTGGCGCACCCCCGCGCCCCTGCCGGCCGGCGTCACCCGCACCCATCTCGCGTACGGCGGCCCCGCCTACATCGCCGGGTTCTGCCCCACCAGCGACACCACCGTCTACGCCTACCTCGTCGAACCGAACCGCGACCGGGCATCCATCGACCCGGCGTCGTACGCCGAGGAGATGCGGCGCGCCGCCGAAGGCTACGGCGGGTTCTGGGACGAGATCCGGGCATCCATCACCGACCCGGCGCAGGTCAACTACACCTGGTTCGACCGGCATCTGGTCGAAGGCGCCTGGCACCGCGGCCGCGTGGTGCTCGTCGGTGACGCGGCCCATGCCTGCCCGCCCACCCTCGCCCAAGGCGCCGCCATGTCGCTGGAGGGCGTGTCCGTTCTCGCCGAACTGCTGAGCGCGCACGAGGCCTGGGACGACGAACTGCTGACCGCCTACCGCGACCGCCGCATGCCGCGCGTGCGGATGGTCGTCGACGCCTCCGTGCAGATCGGCCAGTGGCAGCTCGACGGCGTACGCGACGCGGGCGTACCCGGATTGATGGGCCGCACCCTCAACGCCCTGAAGGAACTCCCGTGAACGCGCTCACGACGACCGCCCCCACGGTGGACGTCCACGCCCACCTCCTGCTTCCCCAGGTGGAAGAGGCGGTGGCCGGACACCCCGCACTGGCCGAGGCCCGCAACCTCGACGCCCGCCGCAACGGGCCCGAGGCACTGGCCGTCAACGGCCCGATGGTGCGCGACCGCATCCCACTGCTGACGGACGTCGACGAGCGACTCACCGCCATGGACGCGGCGGGCGTCGACGTACAGTTGGTGTCCCCCTCGCCGTCCCACTACCACTACTGGGCCGACGAGGAACTCGCCCGTACGCTATCTGAGTTGGCCAACACCGCCACCGCCGCCCACTGCGCCCAGGCCCCTGACCGGCTGTACGGCCTCGGCCTGGCGCCGCTCCAGCATCCCGAACTCGCCGTCGAAGCACTCGACCACGCCCTGGAGCAGGGCCTGCTGGGTGTCGAGATCTCCTCGCACGCGCCGGGCCGGGAGCTGTCCCATCCGGCGTACGAGCCGCTGTGGGAACGCGCCGCCGACACGGGAGCGGTCATCTTCCTGCACCCCTTCGGCTGCACCCTCGACGAGCGCCTCGACCGCTGGTACCTGTCCAACACCGTCGGCCAGCCCACCGAGAACGCCGTCGCGCTCTCCCACCTGATCTTCTCGGGCGTCCTGGACCGGCACCCGGACCTGAAGCTGCTAGCCGCGCACGGGGGCGGCTATCTCCCCACCCACATCGGCCGCTCCGACCACGCGTGGCGGGCCCGCGCCGACGCCCGTGGCTGCGCCCACGAGCCGAGCAGTTATCTGAAGCGCCTGTACTTCGACTCCCTGGTCCACGACCCGTACGTACTGCGGGAGTTGATCCGCGCCGCCGGACCGGACCGCGTCCTGCTCGGCTCCGACTACCCCTTTGACATGGGCACCGACGACCCGCTGGCCGCCCTGCGCGCCGCCGGCCTGCCCGATGCCGACTTCCACGCCGTACGCGGAGCCAACGCGGCGGCTCTCCTCCTCCGGAAGGACTGACATGCGTCTGCTCACCCACCTGCGGCACGTCGACCTCGCCGTACCCGACTACGACAAGCAGCTCGACTTCTACGCGGGCGTCTGGGGCCTGACCAAGGTCGCCGAGGACTCCGGCATCTCCTTCCTGGCCGCCGAGGGCTCGCCCGAGCAGTACGTGGTCCGGCTGCGCAAGGCCGACGAAAAGCGCCTCGACCTCGTCTCGTACGGCGCCGCCACCCCGGCCGACGTGGACACCCTCGCCGAACGGCTCCTCGCCGACGGCGTCCGGCTGATCTCCCGGCCGGGACGAGTCGACACCCCCGGCGGCGGCTACGGCTTCCGCTTCTTCGACGTCGACGGCCGCACCATCGAGGTCTCCGCCGATGTCGGGGCCCGGCAGCACCGCCGGATCGAGGTGAAGGAAGCGATCCCGGTCCGCCTCTCGCACGTCGTGCTCAACTCCCCGGACCTGAACCGGACGAGGGCCTGGTACGAGCAGTTCCTCGGCTTCGCACTGAGCGACACCCTCAGCTCCCCGCACATGGGGGAGGTCATGCACTTCATGCGGATCAGCAGCCAGCACCACTCCATGGCCATCGCCCAGGGCCCGCACACCGCCCTGCACCACGTCTCCTTCGAGATGCGCGGCCTGGACGAGTACATGCGCGGGTCGGGCCGTGTGATGCGCGCGGGTTTCCGCAAGATCTGGGGGCCGGGCCGCCACATGGCGGGCGACAACACCTTCACGTACTTCCTCGACCCGCACGGCAACACCGTCGAGTACACCACCGAACTGGAGGAGCTCGACGAAGACACCTGGCACCCCCACGTCTACGACTTCTCCCAGCCCGAGGTCACCGACCAGTGGGGGACCGCCAACCCGATGAACGAACTGGTGGCGAAGGAGTCCTTCAACGACGTCGACCGCGGCGTGTTCGTCGCCCCGCCGGTCTGACCCTCCCTGAACGCCGGGGGCACGGCGCTTTTATGTCAACGCCGTGACTGCCTGCCTGCCGTGCCCCCGGTTTCCCCACCCCTGGAGTCCCTCATGCGCTTCGCCAGCTACGAGCATCTCGGCCGCCGGCGCCTCGGCGTCGTCGAGGACGACGGCCGCCTGTACCCCGTCCCCGGCCACGACTCGCTCCTCGACCTGCTGCGCACCGGCCGTCTCCATGAGGCGGGCGCCGCGACTCTCGACGTACCCGCGGGGCCGCATCTGAGGGACGTGACGCTGCTGCCGCCTCTCCAGCCGCCGACTGTGCGGGACTTCGTCACCTTCGAGGAGCACGTGGAGGGCGTACGCCGCTCCGTCGACGGCACCGCCGGCGTGCCGGACCAGTGGTACGAGGCTCCGACCTTCTACTTCACCAACCCGTACGCGGTCATCGGCCCGTACGACGACGTGCCGATGCCGCCCGGCTCCTCGGTCCTCGACTTCGAGCTCGAAGTGGCCGCCGTCATCGGCCGCGAGGGCCGCGATCTTACCCCCGAGCAGGCCCGCGACCACATCATCGGCTACACGGTCTTCAACGACTGGTCGGCCCGCGACCTCCAGTCCGCCGAGATGCGGGCCGGCCTCGGCCCCTGCAAGGGCAAGGACACCGCGACCACACTCGGCCCGTACCTCGTCACCGCCGACGCATTGGAGCCGTACCGCGACACCGACGGCTTCCTGCGCCTCGCGCTGACCGCCGAGGTCAACGGCGAGGTCGTCGGCAAGGACCTGCTGTCCAACATGAGCTGGACCTTCGAGGAGATGGTCGCGTACGCCTCGCGGGGTACGTACGTCATGCCGGGCGACGTCCTGGGCTCGGGCACCTGCGGCAACGGCGGCTGCCTCGCCGAACTCTGGGGCGTACGAGGTGAACAGTCACCGCCGTCGCTGAAACCCGGTGACGCCGTCACCCTCACCGTCGAAGGCATCGGCACGGTGTCCAACACCGTGGTGCCCGGGGCGCAAACCGTGCCGCTGCCCACCGCCCGCAAACGCCCCAGGCTGCGTCCTTGAACCGCACGTCAGAGAATCACGGCCGTTGTCTCGGTGGCTTTGACGCTGGTCCAGACGGGGATTCCGTCGGCGAGGCCAAGTTCGGCTGCCGCCTGCGGGGTGATCTCGGCGACGAGGTCGGGCGCCTCGTCGGAGGTGATGAGCACGCGCAGTCGGCTGCCGCTCGCGGTGATCTCCCGTACCGTGCCGGGCCAGACGTTGCGGGGGCTGCCGCCGGGCTTCTCGCGGTGGACGGAGACGGCTTCGGGCGCGATGACGGCGAGCGCTTCCGTACCGGGCGGGAGCGGGTCGGCGACGACCAGGGTGCCGCCGGCAGTGAGCGCGAGGCCGTCGGCGGTGGCCGTGCCGGGCCAGGCGTTGCGGCCGAGCAGGCGGGCGACCCAGGGGGAACGGGGGTGGCGGGTCACCTCCGCCGGGGTGTCGTCCTGGAGGGCGCGGCCCTCGTCGAGGACGAGGACACGGTCGGCGAGGGAGACGGCCTCGACGGGGTCGTGGGTGACGATCAGGCAGACGCCGCCGAAGCCGGCGAGGTGGGTGCGCAGGGTGTGGCGTACGTGGGCGCGGGTCGTCTGGTCGAGCGCGGCGAGCGGCTCGTCGAGTACCAGGAGCCGGGGGCGCGCCGCGAGCGCGCGGGCGAGCGCGACGCGCTGCGCCTGGCCACCGGAGAGCTGCGCGGGGCGGCGGTGGGCGAGATGCCCGACGCCGAGCCGGTCGAGCCACTGCTGGGCGGCGCGCCGGGCCTCGCCTCGGGGGACGCCCTGGACGCGTTGCCCGTACGCGGTGTTGGACAACGCCGTCAGATGAGGGAAGAGGGCGCCGTCCTGGGGGACCCAGGCGACGTGGCGGCGGTGCGGGGGAAGGGCCGTGACGTCGGTGTCGCCGAGGCGGAGTTCGGCGTGGGCGCGGGGGGTGAGGCCGAGGAGGGCGCGCAGGAGGGTGGTTTTCCCGGCGCCGTTGGGTCCGACGACGGCGATGGTGGTGCCGGGCTCGGCGGCCAGGGTGAGCCGGGTGAAGCCCGTGACCTCGGCGTGCAGTGACCATTCCTCCCGAGGGACCGGGGGCTGTGCGACGGTGGGGGCGGGGGCCTCGTCCGGAAGAGCCTGTTCCACCGGGGGCGGAGGCCGGTGAGTGCGCTTGGCCGGGGGGCCGGTCCAGCGCCCGCGCAACGCGATGAGCACGGCCATGGCGATGACGAGCAGCAGCAGGGAGACGGAGGTCGCCGCCTCGGGCTCGTCCTGGAGCAGCAGGTACACCTGGAGCGGCAGCGTCTGGGTGGTGCCGGGCAGGTTACCGGCGAAGGTGATGGTGGCGCCGAACTCGCCGAGCGCCCGCGCCCAGGTGAGGGCGGCTCCGGCGATCAGCCCGGGCGCGACCATCGGCAGGGTGACGGTGAAGAAGACCCGTACGGGCGAGGCACCGAGCGAGGCCGCCGTCTCCTCGTACCGTGGCCGCAGTCCGCCCAGCGCGCCTTCCAGGCTGATGACGAGGAAGGGCATGGCGACGAAGGTCGCGGCGAGGACGGCCCCGGAGGTTTGGAAGGGGAGCGTGATGCCGAAGGTGGACTCCAGCCAGGGGCCGAGCAGCCCGCGTCGGCCGAACGCGAGGAGCAGAGCCACGCCGCCCACCGTGGGCGGCAGCACCATCGGCAGCAACACGAGAGAACGGACGACGGCCTTGCCGGGGAAGGGAACGCGGGCGAGGAACCAGGCCAGCGGTACGCCGAGGACCAGGGACAGACCGAGCGACCAGAACGACACCACGAGGGAGAGCCGCAGAGCCTCGACCGTACCGGGTGAGCCGAGATGGTCCGCAAGTTGGCCCCACTGCGTCCGCACGAGGACGCCGATCAGCGGCAGCACCAGGAAGGCCACGGCGACCAGCGCGGGAATCGCCAAGGCGAGGGGAGCGCTGGGGCCCGGCGTGCGGCTGCCGGTTCGATTCATCAGTGGTCCCTGCGGTTTCGTGCGGAATGGGGAAGGGCTGTCCGTTCCCCCGGAACGGACAGCCCCTCGTGGGTGTCTGCTCCGGTTACGGCTTCTGGAAGCCGGCGTCCTGGAGGATCTTCTGGGCCTCCGGCGTGGACAGCCAGGTCACGAACGCGGCGGCGGCCTCGGCGTTCTTGGACTCCTTGAGGGTGGCGGCCGGGTACGAGGCGATCGCGTTCTGGGCGTCGGGGATCTCGATGGCGTCGACCTTGTCCGGGGCCGTCGCGGCGTCGGTCTCGTAGACGAGTCCGGCGTCGGCCTCGCCGAGTTCGACCTTGCTCAGGACGGCGCGGACGTTCGGCTCCTGGGAGACCGGCTTCACCGTGATCTTCTGGGCGTCGAGAATCTGCTTGCTGTACTTGCCGGCCGGGACCTCGGGGGCGGCGAGGACGACCTTGAGCTTGCTGTCCGAGAGGTCCTTCAGCTCGTCGACCTTGTGCGGGTTGCCCTCGCCGGTGGCGATCACGAGCCGGTTCCTGGCGATGACGACCGGGGTGCCGGTGTCCGCCTTCACCTTGTCCATGCTCTTGGTGTCGGCGGTGACCAGCGCGTCGGCCGGGGAGCCCTGGGCGACCTGAGCTATCAGCTCCTGCGATCCCGCGAAGGAGAAGGTGATCTTGGTGCCGGGGTTCTTCTTCTCGTACGCGGCGCCGGCGGTCTTGAACACGTCGGTCAGCGACGCGGCGGCCAGGACCGTGAGGCCGGCCTTGGGAGCTGCCGACCCGGACGGGGAGCCGGCGGAGGCGCCGCCGGTGCCCTTGTTTGTGTCGTTGTTGCCGCAGGCGGCGAGGGGGACGAGCAGAGCGGCTGTCAGCACGGCAGTGGCGGCGCGGCGTCTGGTGAAGGTGAGGGACACGGACATCAGGGCTGGGACTCCTTGGGAATGGGGTGGTCGGCAGCATGCCGTCCGTCGCGGGTGGTGACGAGCCGCGCCGGTGACCGGCCGCGCCGGTGGCTGGCGTCGCCGCTCGGAATTGCGTGAGGGGGTCAGGTGCGGTCGATGTGCACGCTGGTCGACTTCACGCGGGCGGTGGCCTGCATGCCGACTTCCAGTCCCAGCTCTTCCACGGCCTCACGGGTGAGGAGCGAGACGAGCCGGTGCGGGCCCGCCTGGATCTCGACCTGAGCCGCGATGTCACCGAGCTTGATCGCGGTGACGATGCCGGGGAAGGCGTTACGCGCCGAGGTGTAGGACGCGTCCTCCTCGCCGGTGCCGCTCTGGGCGATCTCCACGGAGAAGGCGGCCAGGGCGCGACCGTCGATCAGGCGACGGCCACTCTCGTCGCGGTGGGTCGCGACGCGCCCGGCATCGGCCCAGCGTCGCGCGGTGTCGGGGCTGACGCCGAGCAGACGGGCCGCCTGCCCGATGGTGTAGGACTGCATGTGCGACACCGTAGGGCGCTGAGGCTGGCATCTGCAACTACTCTGTAGGACTGTCCATGGCGAATGCGAGGTCGTATGGAGGAAACGATGAAGGGCGGGCGTGCGCACGGGACGTGACCTGACCCGCCTCGACCACAAGCTGGACCTGCGGGCGGCGCTGCTCTGCTGCTGAGGGCCGGATCGTCAGCGCAGGTCGATATGGACGTTCGTCGACTTCACCTGTGCTGTCACCGTGACCCCGACCGGCAGTCACGATCCCCACGAACGAATTGCGTACGGGTGCCGGCAGATCGTCCTCCGGCACCGCGTACGTTCCGGCGCCTCGCTCCTTGGCGAAGGCCAGGCCGATCCCGTCGATGACCCGGTTTCCTGAACCGTCACGGCTCACGCGCAGCCGACCACCATCGGCCAGCCGGCGGACGGTCTCCGAGCTCACTCCCAGCAGCTGCGCTCCCTGCGCAATGCCGTACGACGGCACACCTCGATCAGGCGGCGGCGAGAGCGATCTCGGTCGACTTGATCAGCGCGACGACGGAGGAGCCTGCGGCCAGGTCCAGGTCGGCGACGGCGTCCTTGGTGATCGCGGCGGTCAGCTCGCCTCCCTCGACGGCGACCTTGACGGAGGCCATGGCGCCTCCGGTGGCGACGGCGGCGACGGTTCCGGGGATCTGGTTGCGGATGGACAGCCCCTCGACGGGGCCGGTGGCGAGCGCTACCTCGGTGGACTTCACGAGGGTCTTGACCGCGGCTCCTTCGGCGAGCCCGAGATCCTTGACGGCCTCCAGGGTGATCGCGGCGGTCACGTCCTGGCCGCCGGCGAGGCGGACCTTGACAGTCGCCATGACCTCGCCCGGCGTGATGGCGACGACGGTTCCGGCGATCTGGTTGCGGATGGACAGGCTCATGAAGACACGCCTCACAGGGAAGTTGGAGCAGTTTCAACAGGCGAAATACCTGATGTGCTTCACACGCTAATCCGCGAAACCGGATCAGAGCAGGCGGCGTCACATCCGCGAGTCTCTGGGTGTATTGCGCCTGGCAGATCGACGGAGCCGGGGGGCGCACCGGCTTGTGGAGTACTCGGCCGGTGCCGCGCCCGTTGAACCGGCCCCGCCCGATGTACGACCTGTGAAACGCCTTTGACCTGGCGTTTCTCCCGATCTCTCTCAGGGGTGACATCTCTTCGATGTCGAAGGGGGGCTGTGTCTTACGCGCTATGCTGCATGCGCCCCGCGGGGGAAGTCCGGTCGAATTCCGGCGCTGACCCGCAACGGTAGGCGGAGCCCAACACGCGGCTCCGTGAGCCCGATTACCCGCGGTGGTGAAGGCTCCTGTCAATTCGCCGTGGACTGCGAGAGGGTGCTGCGCAGGGCGCCCCGCGTCCCTGGGCCGCTCCTTTGGTCACGTAGGTGCACGGCCCGAGGCGAAAGCGATCCGCCCGTGGCCACACCGCTCGAACGTAAACCTGCCGCGCCATTGGTCGCGGTCCCTATCGGTGTCGGCCCCGCGCCGCCCAAGCGCGTATCACTGCCCCTTCTCTTCGCCAGCCTGTGCGCGGGGCTTGTGCTCTCCATCGTCTGTGGGGCCGGCATCGGGGCGTCGGGGCTGTCCTGGGGCGAGGTGCTGCGTTTCCTGTGGGCCGGGCTGACCGGCGGATCCATATCCCCCGGAGAAGTTTCGGCGTACACCATCGTGTGGGAACTGCGCTTTCCACGAGCCGTGCTGGCCGCGGTCGTCGGAGCCGGCCTGTCGGCCATCGGTGTCGCCGTGCAGGCCATGGTGCGCAACGCCCTCGCCGACCCGTTCGTCCTGGGCATTTCGTCGGGCGCGGCCGTCGGTGCCAATGCCGTGCTCCTGTTCGGGGCCTTCGGCGTTCTCGGTCTGTGGGCGCTGTCCACGGCGGCCTTCCTCTCCGCGCTTCTCGCGATGACGCTGGTGTACGCGATCGCCCGCACCGCTGATGGTCTGACCCCGCTGCGGCTCGTCCTGACGGGTACCGCGATGTACTACGGCTTCTCGGCCGTCACCACGTTCATGGTGTTCGCGGCCGAACGCGGCGAGGCGGCCCGCTCCGCGATGATGTGGCTGCTCGGCAGCCTCGGCGGAGCCAGTTGGGCCTCCGTGCCGATCGCCGCGGGAGCCGTGCTCATCGGCCTCGCCCACCTCACGGTGTCAGCGCGTCGCCTGAACGCCCTGGCGATGGGTGACGAGACCGCGGCCGCCCTGGGGGTGGACGCGGGGAGGCTGCGCAAGGAGCTGTTCCTCGTCTGTGCCGCCGTCACGGGGGCCGTGGTCGCGGTGAGCGGTGCGATCGGTTTCGTCGGCCTGATGGTTCCGCACGCCGCACGGATGCTGGTCGGCGCGGACCACCGCCGGCTGCTGGCCGTCGCGCCACTCGCGGGCGCCGTCCTGCTGATCTGGGTCGACATCCTGTCGCGCGTGGTGCTCGCGCCCGTCGAACTGCCGGTGGGCGTGCTGACGGCCGTCATCGGCGTGCCGTGCTTCGTCCTGCTGATGCGCCGCCGCTCCTACACCTTCGGAGGCGCGTGATGCGGATCGACATCGATGCGCTGACGGTCGAGGTCGCCGGCGCGCGGCTGGTGCGTGAGGCCACGCTGCGCGCGGACGGCGGGCAGGTCGTCGGGCTCGTCGGGCCCAACGGCAGCGGCAAGTCCACCCTGTTGCGCTGCGTCTACCGAGCCCTGCGCCCCACGGCGGGTACGGTCAGGCTCGGCGGTGAGGACCTGCACTCCCTGAGCGCGCGCGAAGGCGCCCGCCGGCTGGCCGCCCTGCCCCAGGAAGCGGTCACCGAGTTCGGCTTCACGGTGGCCGAGGTCGTGGCGATGGGGCGGCTGCCGCATCAGCGGTCGGTGGCCCGGACCACCAACGAAGACCACGAGGCGTGCGAGGCCGCGCTGGTGCGGGTCGGCGCCGACCACCTCGCCGACCGCGGCTTCCTCACCCTCTCCGGCGGCGAGAAGCAGCGGGTCCTGATCGCCCGCGCGCTCGCACAGCAGCCGCGCGTACTCGTGCTCGACGAGCCCACCAACCACCTCGACATCGCACAGCAGTTGGAAGTGCTGGCTCTGGTGCGCGGGAGTGGGCTGACGGTGCTCACCGCGCTGCACGACCTCAACCTCGCCGCGCTCCACTGCGACCTGCTCTACGTCATCGACAGCGGCCAAATCGTCGCCTCCGGCGCGCCGCACGACGTGCTCACACCCGAGTTGCTGGCCGAGGTTTTCGGCGTACGGGCGCACCGTGTGCCGCATCCGGAGTCCGGCGCCGTACAGCTGCTCTTCGACCGTCTCCCGCCCACTCGTCCCGCTTCCTGAGGAGTCATCGCCATCATGCCGAACCTCGTACGCCCCGCCGCTCTCGCACTCGCCGCCGCCCTGGTACTCACCGGTTGTGGCGCGGAGGTCACCTCTCGGGACGCGGAGGGTGGTGATGCCAAGGCACGCGGCGGCCATTATCCGGTGACCGTCGAGAACTGCGGCCAGAAGAAGAGTTACGACAAGGCGCCGCGGCGCGTGGTCACCAATGACGTCGGCATCACCGAGATCATGTTCGCGCTCGGGCTCGAAGAGCACATGGCGGGCTATGTGATGCCCGACGACAGGGGCGACCTCACCTCCGTTCCCTGGAAGGACGCTTACCAGAAGACGAAGTGGCTCTCGAAGAAGACGATCAACAAGGAGCTGGTCCTCGACGCCCGCGCCGATCTCGTGTTCGCGGGCTGGAACTACGGCTTCAACGAGGGGGAGGGCTTCAGCCCCACCGAGCTGGAGAAGGTGGGCATCGACTCGTACCTGCTGAGCGAATCGTGCCGCAACGGGCAGGGAAAGGCACGCGGGGTGATGCCGCCCCTCGAAGCGCTGTACGCCGATCTGCGGAACCTGGGAAAGATCTTCGACGTCGAGGACCGTGCGCAGGCCCTCGTCGCGGACTTCGAGAAGCAGGTGGCCGCAGCACAGGCGAAGGCCCTGAAGGGCGCCGACCGCCCGCGCGTCTTCCTCTATGACGACGGGCAGGACAAGCCGCTGACCTCGGGGCTGTACGCCGGGCCGCACGACATCATCACCAGGGCGGGCGGCGACCACGTCATGAAGGACCTCAAGGACAGCTGGGCGACGGTCGGCTGGGAGACCGTGGTCGAACGTGACCCCGAGGTGATCGTGATCAACGATTACGGTGACACCACCGCGGAGCAGAAGCGGAAGTTCCTGAAGTCCTATCCGCCGCTCGCCGGCGTCTCGGCCGTCAAGAACGACCGGATCGTCGTCCTCGACTACGCGGAGCTGGTGGAAAGCCCGCGCAATCCCGCGGCCATCGCCTCACTTGCCGCGGACCTGAGGAAATTCGCATCGTGACCTCGTGACCTGACCTGACCGGGGCTTGCAGAAGGCATGGGGGCGACTGAAGCTCGACTGAGCTTCAGCCGCCCCTCTTGGTGGTGTGTCTTCCTGTGCGCTCAGGCCGCCGCGGGGCTGAGGGCCCTTTCCCGCTGGGCCGGACAGCTCGAGTCCGGCCGCGCGGAGCGGCACGGGTACGGTCTCCGCGCGGGCTGATACGGCGATGGGCGGCGCCCTTGAAGGAGGGGGCGGAACTCGGCACGATCCCACCATCATGATGAGCTCTGACGTGCCCTTGAACGATTTCAGCCCTGCCGGCTCCTGGTGGAGCGATGCGGTCGTCTACCAGATCTACCCGCGCAGCTTCGCCGACTCCAACGCGGACGGCATCGGGGATCTGCGAGGCATCATCCAGCGCCTCGACTACCTTGCCCGGCTCGGCGTCGACGTGCTGTGGCTCTCGCCCGTCTGTCCCTCCCCCCACGACGACAACGGCTACGACATCAGCGACTACCAGGACATCGACCCGCTCTTCGGCTCCCTGGACGACTTCGACCGGCTGCTCGCCGCCGTCCACGAGCGCGGCATGAAGCTCGTCATGGACCTCGTGGTCAACCACACCTCCGACGAACACCCCTGGTTCACCGGCTCACGCGACGCAGGACCGGGCGGGCCCAAGAGGGACTGGTACATCTGGCGTCCGGCCCGCCCGGGCATGGAGCCCGGCACTCCCGGCGCCGAGCCCAACAACTGGCAGTCCTTCTTCTCCGGACCGAGCTGGACGTACGACGAGGCAAGCGGCGAGTACTACCTGCACCTGTTTTCCCGCAAGCAGCCCGACCTCAACTGGGAGAACCCGGAGGTCCGGCAGGCCGTCCACACGATGATGCGCTGGTGGCTGGAGCGTGGTGTCGACGGCTTCCGCATGGATGTCATCAACCTCATCTCCAAGGACCCGGCCCTGCCGGACGGACACATGGCCGAAGGGTCCCGGTACGGAGACGGCAGCCCGTACTACATCTGCGGCCCGCGCGTTCACGAGTACCTGGCCGAGATGCACCGCGAGGTCTTCGCCGGTCATCCCCGCCGGCTGCTGACCGTCGGCGAGATGCCCGGCGTGACCATCGAAGAGGCCAAGCTGTTCACCGACCCACAGCGCCGCGAACTCGACATGGTCTTCCAGTTCGAACACGTCGGTCTCGACCAGGGCCCCGGCGGCAAGTTCGACGTACGCCCGCTGAGGCTCACCGACCTCAAGGCGAGCCTCGGCCGCTGGCAGACGGGCCTGGCGCAGACCGGCTGGAACAGCCTGTACTGGAACAACCACGACCAGCCGCGCGTGGTGTCCCGCTTCGGCGACGACAGCCCCGCCTACCGCAACCGTTCCGCCAAGCTCCTGGCCACCGTGCTGCACCTGCACCGGGGTACCCCGTACATCTACCAGGGCGAAGAACTGGCCATGGCCAACACCGCGTTCACCACCATCGACGACTTCCGCGACATCGAATCGCTGAACCACTACCGCGACCGGATCGCCATGGGCGCCGACGAGGAGCAGGTCCTGGCCGGCCTGCGCCACCGCGGCCGCGACAACGCCCGCACCCCCATGCAGTGGGACGCCACCGAGCACGCCGGGTTCACCGCGGGCACACCGTGGATCGCAGTGAACCCCGACCACACCACGGTCAACGCCAAGGCCCAGCTCGCCGACCCGGACTCCGTCTTCCACTACTACCGGCGCCTGATCGCCCTGCGGCACACCGAACCCGCCCTCACCGACGGCGACTTCCGGATGCTGTACCCCGAGGACGAGCAGGTCTATGCCTTCACCCGACACGACCGGGCCCGCGGCACCGACCTGCTCGTCCTGGCCAACTTCAGCGGCGACGACCGTACTGTCACCCTGCCCGAGGGCTGGGCGAACACCGAGACGCTCATCACCAATGTCCCGGACACAGCCCCTCTCGCGGCCTCGCCCACCCTGCGGCCGTGGGAAGCCCGCGTCCACCGCCGCCGCCGCGCCGCCTGACGCGGCCACCAAGCATTGGGGCGGTTGTCGAAGCGGCCGACGTCGGCCGTCCCCGGACAGGGCTTTGACCTGCTGCTTTGCGTGTACGATTTCCGCCTGATGTGCGCGGACGCCGCCCCCCAGGACCGTGACCGGACATTTCGCGGACCATCCGGTCCGTGTCGCTGTTGGGCCGAACGGGTGAGGCGCGGGAAGATGGCCGGATGCAGACACAGCACGTGAGCGGGGTGGTCCGGTGAGCAGGTACGACGTCACCGACGAACAGTGGGCCGGGCTCGCTCAAGTGGTGCCACTGCGCAGCAGGAACGAGTGGCCCTCCAGAGTCGATCACCGCACCATGCCCCAGGAAGAGGCGGCCGCCGAGCAGCGGCGGATGATCGTGCTGCGCGTGCAGGTCTTCTCCGACGCGCGTGAGGTCGCGGAGTACCTGATCGCGCACGTACCGGTGCTCCTGGACCTGACGGCGGCGGACGCCGATGTGGCCAAACGCATCCTCGACTTCAGCAGCGGTGTCGTCTTCGGTCTCGGCAGCGGCATGCACCGGGTCGACCGGAACGTCTTCCTGCTGTCGCCCGCCGGCATGGAGGTCGAGGGAGCCGAGGCGGCCGCCGTCGTCCCCCAAACGTAGGAAGGTTCCTCCGGTGTAACGGTTTGTCAGCGGAAGTGCCACATACCGTCCGGGCATGACTGTGCTTACTCCGGGGACGAGCCCCGGACCTCCCGCCGGTGACCGTGGCGTCCCCACGGTCACCGAGCTGAGGATCTCGGCCTTCAGATCGCACCGCGGCGCGGTCGTCCCGCTCGGTCCGGTGACGCTGTTCGCGGGCCCCAGCGGCAGCGGCAAGACGAGCGTCCTGGAGGTGTACGACGCGCTGTCCCGCCTGGCCGGTGGCGCCGAACTGGGTGCGGTGTTCCGGGACCCCGTCGGATGCGTGCCGGAGCGGGCTGGGCCGGACGCCGAGGGCCGGCGGGGCTTCAGGATCGGCTGCACCGTCGAAGGGCCCGCCGGGCCCGTGCGCCTCGATCTCGCCGTACAGGCGGAACCCGAACTGCGCATCGTCGGCGAGCGGCTGACCTGCGACGGGCAGACGCTGCTGACCACGGCGCTGCGTGATCCGGGGCGCAGCACGGTCCAGGCGGCCTGGTACACGGCGGGCACCGCTCCGGTGACGCGGGCGCCGCTGCCCGACGACCTGCTGGGTACGGCGCTGCTGCCGCTGCGCGTGGCGGGCAAGACGGCGGGGCAGCTGCGGGTACTGGCGGCCGCGGAACAGGTGGTGGTCGCGCTGCGTTCGGTGTTCGCGTGCGATCCGCTGCCTGCGCGCATGCGGGAGCCGGTGGCGCTGGGCGACGCCCGGCTGCGGCGCGGCTGCGACAACCTGGCGGGGGTGCTGTGGCGTACGCAGCATCAGTGCGCGAAGCGTCACGCGCGGCTGGCGGCGATGGTGCGGGCGGGGTGCGCCGGCCCGGTGGAGGCGCTGACCGCTGAGGAGCTCGCGGACGGGAGAGTACGGGCGGTGGTGGGCCGGGGCGGCCCGTCGGCCACGCCGCTCGGGCGGCTCGGGGACGGTGAGCTGAGGTATCTGGCCCTTGCGCTGGTGCTGCTGACCGGGCCGGGGGTGCTGGCCATGGACCCGGTTGCCGAGGTGCCTGCCGCGATGCAGGCGCTGACGGTTCTCGCGGACGGCTTGGACCGGTCCATGGACGGGCGCCAGACGCGGGAGCTCCTGGCGCTGGCCGCCTCGGTCTGCGCCGAGCGGCACATCAGCCTGGTCGGAACGGTCACGGACACCTCCGCTTCGTACGCCCGTGGGGTGGACGGGGTGGCGGTGGTAGACCTGGGCCCGTGACTGAACTGGATGTAGCGGGACTTCAGCGTCGGCTGGCCGAATTCGCGGCGGCGCGGGGGTGGGAGCCGTACCACACGCCGAAGAACCTGGCGGTGGCGCTGAGCGTGGAGGCGTCCGAGCTGGTGGAGATCTTCCAGTGGCTGACGCCCGAGGAATCGGCACGGGTGATGGAGGATCCGAACACCGCGCACCGGGTGACGGACGAGGTCGCTGATGTCCTCGCGTACTTGCTGCAGTTCAGTGAGGTGCTCGGGATCGATGTGCTGGCGGCGCTGGCCGCCAAGATCGACCGGAACGAGCTGCGTTTCCCGGTGCCGAAAAACAAGGATCGTCACTCTCCGGAGTGACGAATTTATCTGAAACCGCTTTTCTGTCCACAGATTTCGCCATAGCCCTGGCTTTCCGGGCCCCATGCCCTCACTCTGGGTAGTGGACGGGTGAACGGTGCGCGAAAGAAGCGGGCCATCGTGAGGACGGGGGGCGGCGCATGGACGCGGTGAGGCTTATCGGGCAGAGCCGGCACGCACTCGCGCGGAGCCGAGCGGCACGGGACATTCTGGCGGAGGCCTGGCAGGCACAGGCCCTGACCCAGGCGATCGGCGGGCACTTGGTGCTGACCGGTCCGGCGGAGCTGAGAGGTGAGGCGCGCGGGCTGAGCGAGACGGGCGGGCGGGGCTGCGGAGTGCTCGACATCCCGGCGCTGTGGGCGGGCGGGGCGGACGACGTGGGCGGGCCGCCTCCGGACGCCCGGCCGCGAGCGGCGCAGCTCTCCCAGGTGGCGGACGCGCGGGCGGCGTTGACCGGGCTGGGCGCGCTTCTCGGAGAGGTGGGAATCGCGCTCGTCGGGGTCGCGTGCGCCACCGACGAGGAGGCCCTCTACTGGCAGTGCATCGAGGGCATAGACGCCGCCGACGAGTCGAGCGACCGGGTGCGCGGGATATTACGCCGGCTCACGGTGCGGGAGCAGGACAGGCAGCGCAGCGCCGCTCGCGACTCGGCGGCGGAGCCGTCATGAGGCCATCAGCCGCTGGTGCCTGCGGCGCCGTCGCCCGTGGCGGCCGGCGGGTCCCTCTGCGGGGGCGGACCGTCGGCGTGGGCCGGATGTGCGAGGTGGGGTTGAGGGCACTCCGGCGGTGCAGGATGGAGGTATGGATCTTCGAATCTTCACCGAGCCCCAGCAAGGGGCGAGCTACGACACCCTGCTCACCGTAGCCAAGGCCACCGAGGACCTCGGCTTCGATGCCTTCTACCGCTCGGACCACTATCTGCGCATGGGTTCGGGTGACGGCCTTCCCGGACCGACCGACGCCTGGATCACGCTGGCCGGGCTCGCCCGCGAGACCAAGCGGATCCGGCTCGGCACGCTGATGACCGCGGGCACCTTCCGGCTGCCGGGCGTGCTGGCCATTCAGGTCGCGCAGGTCGACCAGATGTCGGGTGGGCGGGTCGAACTGGGCCTGGGGGCGGGCTGGTTCGAGGAGGAGCACCGGGCGTACGGGATCCCCTTCCCTAAGGAGAGGTTCGGCCGGCTCGAGGAGCAGCTGGCCATCGTCACCGGGCTGTGGGCGACGGAGACCGGCAGGACGTTCAGCTACGACGGGACGTACTACCAGCTGACGGACTCACCCGCGCTGCCCAAGCCCGCGCAGGCCAAGGTGCCGGTGCTGGTCGGCGGGCACGGCGCGGTCCGTACGCCCCGGCTGGCCGCGCAGTACGCCGACGAGTTCAACATCCCGTTCGCCTCGCTGGAGGACAGCGAGCGGCAGTTCGGGCGGGTCAGGGCGGCGGCGGAGAAGGTGGGCCGCAAGGCGGACGACCTGGTGTACTCCAACGCTCTGGTGGCGTGCGTCGGGAAGGACGACGCGGAGGTGGCCCGCCGGGCGGCGGCCATCGGGCGGGACGTGGAGGAGCTCAAGGCGAACGGGCTGGCGGGCTCGCCCGCCGAGGTGGTCGACAAGATCGGCCAGTACGCCGCGATCGGTGCCTCGCGGATCTATCTCCAGATGCTGGACCTGGACGATCTCGAACACCTGGAGCTGATCTCCTCGCAGGTCCAGTCCCAGCTGACCTGAGAAGTGCTGACGTGAGTGAAGGAGGTTCGCCGTGAAACCCGCCCGCCCGCTTGCCACCGCACTCGGGGCCGACGCTCCGGGGCCCGTCGTCCTTGACGGCGGTCTGTCCAATCAGCTGGAGGCGCAGGGCTGTGACCTGCCCGACGCGCTCTGGTCGGCGCGCCTGCTGGCCGACGGTCCGCAGCAGATCGCGGCGGCGCACGCGGCGTATGTGCGGGCGGGCGCACAGGTGTTGATCACCGCCAGCTACCAGGCGACGTTCGAAGGCTTCGCGCGGCGGGGTCTGGGCCCCGGCAAGGCCGCGGAGCTGCTGGGACGCAGCGTCGGACTGGCGCGCGCGGCGGGGGAGTCCGTGGACCGGGAGGTCTGGGTGGCGGCCTCGGTCGGGCCGTACGGGGCGATGCTCGCCGACGGCAGCGAGTACCGGGGGAGGTACGGGCTCTCGGTGCGGGAGCTGGAGCACTTCCACCGGCCGCGCGTCGAAGCGCTCGTCGCCGCCGCGCCCGATGTGCTGGCGCTGGAGACGGTGCCCGACACCGACGAGGCCGAGGCGCTGCTGCGGGCCGTCGAGGGCACCGGGATGCCGGTCTGGCTCTCGTACAGCATCGCGGGCGGACGGACCCGGGCCGGCCAGCCGCTGGAGGCGGCCTTCGCTCTCGCCGCGGGCAACGACCAGGTGATCGCCGTGGGCGTCAACTGCTGCGAGCCGCGCGACGCGGACGCGGCGGTGGAGCTCGCCGCCTCGGTGTCCGGGAAACCGGTCGTCGTCTATCCGAACAGCGGTGAGCGGTGGGACGCGGAGGCGAGGCGGTGGAGCGGCGGAGGGACGTACGACCCGGAGCGGGTGCGCGAGTGGCGGGCGTCGGGGGCCCGGCTGGTGGGTGGCTGCTGCCGGGTCGGGCCCGGCGAGATCGCCGAGCTGGCCCGGCTGGCCGGACCGGTTGCTTAAACCCCTGGTCCGCGACGGGCCGGGCCGACGATACTCGGACGTGTGTTCCTGACGATCAGTACTACCGGCAATCAGGAGCGTCCCGCGACCGACCTCGGCTTTCTGCTGCACAAGCACCCCGACAAGGCGCAGACGTTCTCCACTTCCCACGGCACGGCGCACGTCCTCTACCCCGAGGCGTCCGTCGAGCGGTGCACCGCCGCGCTCCTGCTGGAGGTGGATCCGGTGGCGCTCGTGCGGCGCGGCAAAGGCAAGGGGCGCGGCGGCTCGCCCGATTCCGCGCTCGCGCAGTACGTCAACGACCGGCCGTACGCCGCGTCGTCGCTGCTGGCCGTCGCCCTGAGCGCGGTGTTCAAGAGTGCCCTGCAGGGCGTGTGCAACGCGCGCCCCGAGCGCGCCGCGGCGCCCCTGCCGCTGCGTATCGAGGTGCCCGCGCTGCCCGCCCGCGGCGGCGCCGAGCTGGTGACGAAGCTGTTCGCGCCGCTGGGCTGGACGACGGTGCGGGCCGAACCGGTGCCGCTGGACGAGCAGTTCCCGGAGTGGGGCGACTCGCGGTACGTACAACTCGTGCTGGAGGGCGAGCTGCGGCTCTCCGACGCCCTGCGCCAGCTCTACGTCCTGCTGCCGGTCCTGGACGACGCGAAGCACTACTGGGTCGCGCCCGACGAGGTGGACAAGCTGCTGCGGGCCGGCGAGGGCTGGCTGGCCGAGCACCCCGAGCAGAAGCTGATCACCAGCCGCTACCTGTCGCGCCGCTGGAGCCTCACCCGGCAGGCCATGGAGCGCCTCGAACTGGTACGTCTGGCCGAGGCCGACGACCTGGAGGTCGAGGAGATCGACAACGCCGTCGACGAGACGACGGACACCGACGAGCGGCCCCTGCCGCTCGCCGCGCAGCGCCGGGACGCGATCCTCCGGGCGCTCGGCGCAGCCGGGGCGAGCCGGGTGCTCGACCTGGGCTGCGGGCAGGGCCAGTTGGTGCAGGCGCTGCTCAAGGACGTGAAGTTCACCGAGATCGTGGGTGTGGACGTGTCCATGCGCGCGCTCACCATCGCCTCGCGGCGGCTCAAGCTCGACCGGATGGGCGAGCGGCAGGCCGAACGCGTGAAGCTGATGCAGGGCTCGCTCACGTACACGGACAAACGGCTCACGGGGTACGACGCCGCCGTGCTCAGCGAGGTCATCGAGCACCTCGACCTGCCGAGGCTCCCGGCCCTGGAGTACGCCGTGTTCGGGTCGGCGCGCCCGCGGACCGTCCTCGTGACGACGCCGAACGTCGAATACAACGTGCGCTGGGAGACCCTGCCCGCAGGGCATGTGCGGCACGGTGACCACCGCTTCGAGTGGACGCGCGAGGAGTTCCACGGCTGGGCGGAACAGGTGGCCGAACGGCACGGTTACGGCGTCGAGTTCGTGGCCGTCGGCCCCGAGGACCCCGAAGTGGGCCCGCCCACCCAGATGGCTGTGTTCACCATGATCGCCCAGGACAAGCAGGGCAAGCAGGACAAGCAGGCCGGGCACGCCGGGCAGGACAAGAAGGAGGCGAAAGCCGCATGAGCACCACCACCCGCACGCTTCCCGTCACCGACCTGTCCCTCGTGGTCCTGGTCGGTGCCACCGGTTCCGGCAAGTCCACTTTCGCCCGCCGGCACTTCAGGCCCACCGAGGTCATCTCCTCCGACTTCTGCCGAGGCCTCGTCGCCGACGACGAGAACGACCAGAGCGCGAGCCGCGACGCCTTCGACGTCCTGCACTACATCGCGGGCAAGCGGCTCGAGGCAGGGCGGCTCACCGTCGTCGACGCGACCAATGTGCAGCCGGAGAGCAGGAAGCAGCTCGTCCAGCTGGCCAGGAAGTACGACGTACTGCCGATCGCCATCGTGCTCGACCTGCCGGAAGAGGTGTGCGCGGAGTGCAACGCCGTACGCCCCGACCGGGCCGGGATGCCGCGCCACGTCATCCAGCGGCACCGGCGCGAGCTGCGCCGTTCACTGCGGAGCCTGGAGCGCGAGGGCTTCCGCAAGGTGCACATCCTGCGCAGCGTCGAGGAGGTCGACGCCGCCGAAGTGGTGCTGGAACGCCGCTACAACGACCTCACCCACCTCACCGGCCCCTTCGACATCATCGGTGACATCCACGGCTGCCGTTCCGAGCTGGAGACCCTGCTCGGCAAGCTGGGTTACGTCGACGGTTCGCACCCCGAGGGGCGTACGGCCGTCTTCGTCGGCGACCTCGTCGACCGCGGCCCGGACAGCCCCGGCGTACTGCGCCGGGTGATGGGCATGGTCGCCTCCGGCGACGCGCTGTGCGTGCCCGGGAACCACGAGAACAAGCTCGGCCGTTACCTCAAGGGCAGGAACGTCCAGCACACGCACGGACTCGCCGAGACGATCGAGCAGTTGGAGAAGGAGGACGACACCTTCAAGGAGCAGGTGCGGGAGTTCATCGACGGCCTCGTCAGCCACTACGTCCTCGACGGCGGCAACCTCGTCGTGTGCCACGCGGGTCTGCCCGAGAAGTATCACGGCCGCACCTCGGGCCGGGTCCGCTCGCACGCGCTGTACGGCGAGACCACCGGCGAGACCGACGAGTTCGGCCTGCCCGTGCGCTACCCGTGGGCCGAGGACTACCGCGGCCGCGCCGCCGTCGTCTACGGCCACACACCCGTGCCCAACACCTCCTGGATCAACAACACCATCTGCCTCGACACCGGCGCGGTCTTCGGCGGCAGGATGACGGCGCTGCGCTGGCCGGAGCGTGAGCTCGTCGACGTACCGGCCGAGAAGGTCTGGTACGAGCCGGTGAAGCCGCTCACCACTGAGGCGCCCGGCGGACACGACGGCCGTCCGCTGGACCTCGCCGACGTGCACGGTCGCCGCGTCGTCGAGACGCGGCACATGGGCCGGGTCGCCGTACGCGAGGAGAACGCGGCGGCGGCGCTCGAAGTGATGAGCCGCTTCGCCGTGGACCCGCGTCTGCTCGCCTACCTGCCGCCGACGATGTCCCCGACCGGTACGTCGCACGTCGACGGCTACCTGGAGCACCCCGCCGAGGCCTTCGCGACGTACAAGGCCGACGGTGTGGGGAGAGTCGTGTGCGAGGAGAAGCACATGGGCTCGCGGGCGGTGGCGCTGGTCTGCCGGGACGCGGACGTGGCGCGTGAGCGGTTCGGCGTGGACGGTCCCACCGGCGTCATCCACACCCGCACCGGCCGCCCCTTCTTCGACGAAGAGAGCATCACCGAGCTGATCATCGGCCGGCTGCGCACCGCCGTCACGGAGGCCGGCCTCTGGGACGAGCTCCAGACGGACTGGCTGCTTCTCGACGCGGAGCTGATGCCCTGGTCGCTCAAGGCGTCGGGCCTGCTGCGTCATCAGTACGCCGCCGTGGGCGCCGCAGCGCGCTCGGTGTTCCCCGGCGCCCTGGCGGCGCTCGAAGGGGCGGCAGCGCGCGGTGTCGACGTGAACGGGCTGCTGGCGACGCAGCGCGAACGGGCCGCCGACGCCGAGGCGTTCACCGACGCCTACCGGCGCTACTGCTGGCCGACCCAGGGGCTGGAGGGGGTGCGGCTGGCACCGTTCCAGTTGCTCGCCGTCCAGGGGCGTTCGCTCGCGGGCGTACCGCACGACGAACAGCTGGCCTGGCTGGACCGGCTGGTCGAGCACGACCCGACCGCGCTTCTCCAGACCACCCGCAGGCTGATCGTCGACACCGGCGACCCGGCTTCCGTCCAGTCGGGCATCGACTGGTGGCTGGAGATGACCAGCAGGGGCGGCGAGGGCATGGTCGTCAAGCCGGTCGAGGCGCTCGCACGGGACGGGAAGAACCGGCTCGTGCAGCCGGGCATCAAGGTGCGCGGCCGTGAGTACCTGCGGATCATCTACGGTCCCGAGTACACGCGCCCCGAGCAGCTCGAAAAGCTGCGGAACCGATTCCTGGGCCACAAGCGCTCGCTCGCCCTGCGCGAGTACGCGCTGGGTCTTGAGGCGCTGGACCGGCTGGCCGAGGGGGAGCCGCTGTGGCGGATCCACGAGGCCGTCTTCGCGGTGCTGGCACTGGAGTCGGAGCCGGTCGACCCCCGGCTGTGATCCCGTCGGCGTATGCGGCCCCCGGTGCGAAAAGTGATCGCTTCGTACCGGGGAGCGCCATACCGACGCGTGTGCGGCCGCGCTCGGCCAGGATGGAGCCATGGGATTCCATGTCGATTCCGAGACCGGGCGGCTGCGCCGCGTCATACTCCACCGACCGGATCTGGAGCTGAAGCGCCTCACTCCCGGCAACAAGGACGCGCTGCTCTTCGACGACGTGCTGTGGGTGCGCCGCGCGCGCCAGGAGCACGACGGATTCGCCGACGTCCTGCGCGACCGGGGCGTCGAGGTGCACCTCTTCGGTGATCTGCTGCGCGAGTCGCTGGAGATCACGACGGCCAGGAACCTCGTGCTGGACCGGGTCTTCAACGAGAAGGAGTACGGGCCGCTCGCCACCGATCACCTGCGTGAGGCCTTCGACGAGCTGCCCGTGGCGGATCTGGTCGAGGCGCTGGTCGGGGGCATGACGAAGCGCGAGTTCCTGGAGTGCCACTCCGAGCCGACGTCCGTCCGCTTCCACGTCATGGACCTGGACGACTTCTTGATCGAGCCGCTGCCGAACCATCTCTTCACGCGGGACACCTCGGCCTGGATCTACGACGGTGTGTCCATCAACGCGATGCGCTGGCCGGCCCGGCAGCGCGAGACCATTCACTTCGAGGCGATCTACAAGCACCATCCGCTCTTCAAGAGCCCGCAGGCGGGTGCCTTCCACCACTGGTCGGAGGGCCAGCACGACTACCCCTCCACCATCGAGGGCGGCGATGTCCTGGTCATCGGGAATGGCGCCGTCCTGATCGGGATGAGCGAGCGCACCACCCCGCAGGCCGTGGAGATGCTCGCCCGCGGGCTCTTCGAGGCGGGCTCGGCCACCACCATCGTGGCACTCGACATGCCCAAGCACCGGGCGTTCATGCACCTCGACACCGTGATGACCATGGTCGACGGCGAGACGTTCACGCAGTACGCCGGGCTCGGCATGCTCCGCTCGTACACCATCGAACCGGGCGTCGGTGAGCGCGAGTTGAAGGTCACCGACCACCCTCCGGAGCACATGCACCGGGCCATAGCGGCAGCGCTGGGCCTCGACGGCATCCGGGTGCTGACTGCCGTCCAGGACGTGCACGCGGCGCAGCGCGAGCAGTGGGACGACGGCTGCAATGTGCTGGCGGTCGAGCCCGGCGTCGTCGTCGCCTACGAGCGCAACGTCACCACCAACACCCACCTGCGCAAGGAGGGCATCGAGGTCATCGAGATCAAGGGCAGTGAACTGGGCAGGGGACGGGGTGGCCCCCGGTGCATGAGCTGCCCGGTCGAACGCGACGCTGTATAGTGATGCGTTCATTCGCATATACTTCCACCACTCGCCCCGCATACGCGCACACAAGCGACCGACCCAGGAGCAGCCACCATGGCGACAGACCTCGCAGGCCGCCACCTCCTCAAGGAGCTGGACTTCACCGCCGAGGAGTTCCGCGGCCTGATCGACCTCGCCGCCGAGCTCAAGGCCGCCAAGAAGGCCGGCACCGAGGTGCCGCGGTTGCGCGGCAAGAACATCGCGCTGATCTTCGAGAAGACCTCCACCCGCACGCGCTGCTCGTTCGAGGTCGCCGCCGCCGATCAGGGTGCGTCGACGACGTACCTCGACCCCTCCGGCTCGCAGATGGGGCACAAGGAGTCGGTGAAGGACACGGCGCGGGTGCTGGGCCGGATGTTCGACGGGATCGAGTACCGCGGGGACAGTCAGGCCGCCGTCGAGGAGCTGGCCGCGTACGCCGGTGTCCCGGTCTTCAACGGGCTCACCGACGACTGGCACCCCACCCAGATGCTCGCCGACGTACTCACCATGACCGAGCACTGCGCCAAGCCCCTGGAGCGGATGGCATTCGCCTATCTGGGTGACGCCCGCTTCAACATGGGCAACTCCTACCTGGTCACCGGCGCCCTGCTCGGCATGGACGTGCGCATCGTCGCGCCGAAGGCGTACTGGCCGGCCGAGGAGATCGTCGCGCAGGCCCGCAAGGCCGCCGAACTGAGCGGTGCGCGCGTCACTCTCACCGAGGACGTCGCCGAAGGCGTCCTGGGCGCCGACTTCGTCGCCACCGACGTGTGGGTGTCCATGGGGGAGCCCAAGGAGGTCTGGGCCGAGCGCATCGAGGCCCTCGCTCCGTACGCCGTGACCATGGACGTACTGCGCGCCACCGGGAACGCGGACGTGAAGTTCCTGCACTGCCTGCCGGCCTTCCACGACCTCGGCACCAAGGTCGGCCGCGAGATCCACGAGCGGTACGGCCTCACGGAACTGGAAGTCACCGACGAGGTCTTCGAATCGGCGCACTCGGTCGTCTTCGACGAGGCCGAGAACCGCATGCACACGATCAAGGCGGTGCTGGTCGCCACCATGGCGGGAGGCGACGGCGCCGCGTAGCCGGGACGCGGTCGCCGGATGCCTCGTGGCTCGTCATGGCGCTGCCCGCGATGGTGTGCGGCAAAGGTGACGCGCCACGAGCGGGGGACACCGCATCCTGCGGCGTAATGCGAGCCCTGGACGCGGTATCGCGTCCTCATGACGACAGTCACATAGGGGTGATACCTTCGAGTGGCAGGCACCTGCCGCACGGCTGAAGGAGGCCCCGCCCCCCATGAGCCCCTTTCCCAGCTCCGCACCGCGCACGCAGCAGTGGCACCACCTGCGGCTGACCATCGAGGACGGCGTCGCCACCGTCACTCTCGCCCGGCCGGAGAAACTCAACGCCCTCACCTTCGGCGCGTACGCCGATCTGCGCGACCTGCTCGCCGAGCTGGCCCGCGAGCGCACCGTGCGCGCCCTGGTCCTCGGCGGTGAGGGCCGCGGGTTCTGCTCGGGCGGCGACGTCGACGACATCATCGGCGCCACACTCGCCATGGACACCGCCCAGCTCCTCGACTTCAACCGGATGACCGGGCAGGTCGTACGGGCGCTGCGCGAATGCCCCTTCCCCGTGATCGCCGCCGTGCACGGGGTGGCCGCGGGCGCGGGCGCCGTGCTGGCCCTCGCCGCCGACTTCCGGATCGCCGACCCCTCCGCCCGCTTCGCCTTCCTCTTCACCAAGGTCGGCCTGTCGGGCGGCGACATGGGCGCGGCGTATCTGCTGCCGCGCGTCGTCGGGCTCGGGCACGCGACGAGGCTGCTGATGCTCGGCGAGCCGGTACGGGCTTCCGAGGCGGAGCGGATCGGCCTGATCAGCGAGATGACGGACGAGGGGCTGGCCGACGTTCGCGCCGCCGAGCTGGCCCGCCGCCTGGCCGACGGCCCGGCCCTGGCGTACGCCCAGACGAAAGCGCTGCTCACCGCCGAGCTCGACATGCCGCTCGCCGCGGCCGTCGAACTGGACGCCGCCACGCAGGCGCTACTGATGAACGGCGACGACTACGCGGAATTTCACGCGGCGTTCACCGAGAAGCGCGTCCCGAAGTGGCGGGGGCGTTAGCGATGCCGCGCACGCACGAACAGGACCCCGAACCCGGCCCCGATCAGGACACCGGACGGGGCGAGGTCCGTGAGGTCGGCGAGGTCCGCGAGGCCGGTGACGTCGGCGAGGTCCGTGAGGCCAGTGAGGCCAGTGAGGCCCCAGAGGTTCCGGCGGCCCCGGAGGCCTCGGCGGCCCCGGAGCTTCGCCAGGCGCAGCAAGCGTCCCCGCCGTTGCGGGTCGCCGTTGTCGGTGGTGGGCCCGGTGGGCTCTACGCCGCTGCCCTTCTCAAACGGCTCGATCCCGCACGCGAGATAACCGTCTGGGAGCGGGGCGCCCCCGACGACACCTTCGGCTTCGGGGTCGTCCTCTCCGACGAGACCCTCGGCGGGATCGAGCATGCCGACCCCGTCGTCTACCGCGCGCTCCAGGAGGAGTTCGTGCGGTGGGACGACATCGACATCGTCCATCGCGGCCTGACCCTGACCTCCGGCGGCCACGGTTTCGCCGCCCTCGGCCGCCGCCGGCTCCTGGAGATCCTGCACGAGCGCTGCCGCTCGCTCGGCGTCGGCCTGCGCGTCCGCGAGGAGGCGCCGCCCGCCGCCGAACTCTCCGCGGCGTACGACCTCGTCATCGCCGCCGACGGCGTGCACAGCCTCACCCGCGCGGCGTACGCCGATGTCTTCCGCCCCCGCGTCACCACCCACCGCTGCCGCTACATCTGGCTCGCCGCCGACTTCGCCTTCGACGCCTTCCGGTTCGAGATCGCGGAGACCGAACACGGCGTCATGCAACTGCACGGCTACCCCTACGCAAAGGACGCGTCGACCGTCATCGTCGAGATGCGCGAGGAGGTCTGGCGGGCCGCCGGTCTCGACCGCTGCGACGAGGCCGAATCGACCGAGCGCTGCGCCAGGATCTTCGCCGACGCGCTGGGCGGGCGGGCCCTGCGCGGGAGCGCTGGGAGCGCTGGGAGCGCTGTGTCTTCTGGGGGAATGCCCCCCAGGCCCCCCTCGTCCTGGATCGCGTTCCGTACCGTCGTCAACGACCGCTGGAGTTACGGCAACACGGTCCTGCTCGGCGACGCCGCCCACACCGCCCACTTCTCCATCGGCTCGGGAACCAAGCTCGCCGTCGAGGACGCCCTGGCGCTGGCCGCGTGCATCGAGGAGCAGCCCGGCCTGCCGGCCGCCCTCGCCGCGTACGAGAGTGAGCGCCGCCCCGTCGTCGCGTCCACGCAGCGCGCGGCCGCCGCCAGCCTGCGCTGGTTCGAGGAACTCGCCACGTATCTCGACCAGCCGCCACGGCAGTTCGCCTTCAACCTGCTCACCCGGAGCCGACGCGTCACCCACGACAACCTGCGACTGCGCGACCCCGCTTTCACCGGCGCCGTCGAGGAGGACTTCGGCTGCCCGCCCGGTACGCCCCCGATGTTCACCCCCTTCCGGCTGCGCGGTCTGACCCTGCGCAACCGGGTCGTTGTCTCACCCATGGACATGTACTCGGCGGTCGACGGCGTACCCGGCGACTTCCACCTCGTCCACCTGGGCGCGCGCGCCCTCGGGGGAGCGGGGCTGGTCATGACCGAGATGGTGTGCGTCAGCCCGGAGGGCCGCATCACCCCCGGCTGCGCGGGCCTGTACACCGCCGAACAGGCCGCCGCCTGGCGCCGGGTCACTGACTTCGTGCACCGCCAGTCACCCGGAACGGCCGTCGGCGTGCAGCTCGGCCACTCGGGGCGCAAGGGCTCGACGCGGCTGATGTGGGACGGCATCGACCAGCCGCTGGACGACGGCAACTGGCCCGTCGCGGCCGCGTCTCCGCTGCCGTACCGGCCGGGCGTCAACCAGATCCCGCGCGAGCTCGACGTGGACGGACTCGCCCGTATCCGCGAACAGTTCGTCTCGGCGGCGAGGCGCGCGGCCGACTGCGGCTTCGACCTCCTCGAACTGCACTGCGCCCACGGCTACTTGCTCTCCGGTTTCCTCTCCCCTCTCACCAACCAACGAACGGACGCGTACGGCGGTTCCCTCGCCGGGCGGCTGCGGTTCCCGCTGGAGGTCTTCGACGCGGTACGCGACGTCTGGCCCGGCGACAGACCGATGACCGTCCGGATCTCCGCCACGGACTGGGCGCAGGGCGGTACGACGGCCGAGGACGCGGTCGAGATCGCGCGCGCGTTCGCCGCGCGCGGGGCCGACGCGATCGACGTGTCGACCGGGCAGGTCGTGCCGGACGAGGCGCCGGAGTACGGGCGTTCGTACCAGACGCCGTACGCCGACCGCATCCGCAACGCGCTGGGGGTGCCGGTGATAGCCGTCGGCGCGATTTCGTCCTGGGACGACGTGAACTCGCTGCTGCTGGCGGGGCGTGCGGACCTGTGCGCGCTCGCCCGGCCGCACCTGTACGACCCGCACTGGACGCTGCACGCGGCGGCCGAGCAGGGCTACTCGGGCCCCGGCGCGCCCTGGCCCCTCCCGTACCGCGCGGGCAGCCGTACGCCGCCGACGGGGCGGACGGACGCGCCGAAGCCGAGGCTGAGTTTGGGGTGAGGACGGCGGGCGGGTGGCGCGCAGGGAGCGCCGGACGGCCCGGATTCGCCGCACAGCGGCGACCCGCCGCAGCGAGACGCATGGCGCGCCGTCACCGCGCTACCCCGCCGGCGCGATCTCCACCCGGTCCGCCACCGGGCGGTAGCCGATGCGCTGGTACACCCCGTTGCTCGTGGGGTTCGCGAGGTCCGTGAAGAGCAGCACCTCACCCGCCCCCGCACCCCGCGCATCCGCGCTCACCGCCGCCGTGACCGCCGCCGCGTACCCGCGCCTCCGCCATCGCGGCGGCGTGTAGACCGGCGCCACCCGCACCGTCCCCGCGGCAGGCCGCGAGACGCCCGCCATCGCCACCGGGACGCCGTCGTCCTCCCACAGGGACAGGTCGCCGTACGTGAGACGGTCGTCCACCGCACGTCCGGCGCCGGGGCCGGGGTGACCGGCTTCCCGGCGGAAGGCCTCCACCCACTCGACCAGCAGCTCCCGGTCGGCCGCGGCCGCCACCCGCGCGCGCCCCGGCGGTGCGGGGTCCGGCGGGGTCAGCTCCCCGAGCCGGTACAGGCGCTGCTCCAGCACGGTGGTGACCTCCGCGCCCGCCCGCCGCCACCGCGACGCCAGCGCCCGTGCCGTCTCCCGCTCCGCGCTGACCGCCGGGCCGCCCAGCTCCGTGCACGCCTGCGCCAGCGGCGCCACCGCCTCCGCGGGCACGGTCCCGACCAGCACCGCGTGCGGCGGTGTCCACAGCAGCGCGCCGTCCACGCGGCCGTCCGCGCCGCGCCACCATCCGTACCGGGGGGTGCCTTCGCCGTACGCGTCGTCACCACGCCGCCGCAGGGTTTCGGCGACGGTCAGCAGCAGCGTGTTCTCCACGGGCCGCGCGGCGACGGCGGCGCCCGCGACGGCCAGGTACTCGTCCAGGTCTTCGGTGAAGGTCCAGGTCATGTCACATGCTGCCCGGCGGCCCCCGGCTCCGTCACGCGGTTTTCGGGTCGTCCCCGCGGTGTACGAACTCCGCCCCCGCGTCCCGCAGCCGCTCGTGCAGGCCGGCGAACACCGCCGCCGAGCGCGCGCCCGGCCAGTCCGCCGGCAGCAGTTCGGCGGGCAGGCCGGGATCGGCGTACGGCAGGCGGCGCCAGGAGTCGAGCGCCAGCAGGTAGTCCCGGTAGGCCTGCTCCGGGTCCGGCGGCGGTGGGCCGCCGGGACCCGCCGCCTTCTCCCGCGCCACCCACCCGCGCAGCACCGGCTCGTGCAGGTCGAGGAACTGCTCGTGCTGCTTGGCGATCGCCGTCAGGTCCCACCAGCGCGCCACCGCCTCCTGCGTCGCCGCGAAGCCGAGGTGCTCCCCGCGGAAGAGATCGACGTACGGGGAGAGCTGGAGGCGCTCCATCGTGTGGCGGGTCTCCTCGTACAGCCGCGCGGGCGCGATCCACACGCCCGGCGCGGCCGACCCGAAGCCGAGGCGGGCGAGGCGGGAGCGCAGTACGTGCCGCTTGGCGCGCTCCGACTCGGGGACCGAGAAGACCGCCAGCACCCAGCCTTCGGAAAGCCGCGGCGCGGGGTGCTCGTAGATGCGGCGGTCGCCGTCGTTGAGAAGCTGCTGGGCGTCGTCGGACAGCGCGTACCCGGCGGCGCCCTCCGGTGTACGGGCGGCGACGAGCAGGCCGCGGCGTTTGAGCCGGGACACCGACGAGCGCACCGACGGCGCGTCGACCCCGACGGCGGCCAGCAGCCGGATGAGCTCGGCCACCGGCATGGGCTCCCCGCCTCCGCCGGGAGTGCGTCCGTACGCGCCGTAGAGGGAGACGATCAGGGAACGGGGGGTGTGCTGCTCGGCCACCTGATCACTCTACGGCTGTCACTCCGCGGCCGCCCGCAGCCGGAAGCGCTGGAGCTTGCCGGTCGGCGTGCGGGGGAGGGCGTCGAGGAAGACGATGTCGCGCGGGCACTTGTACGGTGCCAGCTCGGCCCTGACGAAGTCGCGCAGCAGGGCGGTGGTCGCCTCGCCGCGCGCCACCCCGTCGCGCAGCACGGCGTACGCCACGACGACCTGGCCACGCAGTTCGTCGGCCCGGCCCACGACCGCCGCCTCCACCACGTCCGGATGGCGCAGCAGCGCCTCCTCGACCTCGGGGCCCGCGATGTTGTACCCCGCCGAGATGATCATGTCGTCGGCGCGGGCGACATAGCGGAAGTACCCGTCCGGATCGCGCACGTACGTGTCGCCGGTGAGGTTCCAGCCGCCGCGCGCGTACTGCCTCTGGCGGTCGTCCGCGAGGTAGCGGCAGCCCACCGGACCGCGCACCGCCAGCAGCCCGGGCTCGCCGTCGGGCACCGGCCGGCCCGACGCGTCGACCACCCGAGCCTCCCAGCCCGGCACCGGCACGCCCGTGGTCCCCGGCCTGATCGCCTCGTCCGCCGCCGAGATGAAGATGTGCAGCAGCTCGGTCGCGCCGATGCCGTTGATGAGGCGTAACCCGGTGCGCTCGTACCAGGCATGCCAGGTCGCGGCGGGCAGATTCTCACCCGCCGAGACGCAGCGGCGCAGGGCGCTCAGGTCGTACCCGCCCAGGTCGTCCAGCATCGCGCGGTACGCCGTCGGCGCGGTGAAGAGCACCGACACCCGGTGCCGGGCCAGGGCGGGCAGCAACTGCTTGGGGCCGGCCTGTTCGAGCAGCAGCGCCGACGCGCCCGCCCGCATCGGGAAGATCACCAGACCGCCCAGCCCGAAGGTGAAACCCAGCGGTGGACTGCCCGCGAAGACGTCGCCGGGCTCCGGTTTGAGCACATGGCGCGAGAAGGTGTCGGCTATGGCCAGCACGTCCCGGTGGAAGTGCATGCAGCCCTTGGGGCGCCCCGTCGTCCCCGAGGTGAAGGCGATCAGCGCGACATCGTCGGCGGACGTCTCCACGGCGGCGTACCGCGACGGCTTGCCGGCCGCCGCCCGCAGCAGGTCGTCGGGTCCGTCGCCGCCGTACGCCGTGATGCGCAGCCCCGGCACCTCCGCCTTCACGAGGTCGTCGACGGCCCGTACGTCGCACAGGGCGTGGCGGACCCGCGCGATCTCGCACATGGTCGCCAGCTCGGACGCCCGCTGCTGCGCCAGCACCGTCACCGCCACCGCGCCCGCCTTCATCACCGCGAGCCAGCAGGCCGCCAGCCACGGTGTGGTGGGCCCGCGCAGCAGGACGCGGTTGCCGGGCACGACACCCAGGTCGGAGGTGAGGACGTGCGCGATGCGGTCGGCGCGGCCGAGCAGTTCGCCGTACGTCCAGACCGCACCGGCAGCGGTACGGAAGACGGGCCGGCCGGGGCCGAAGCGTTCGACCGTACGGTCCAAGAGCTCCGCCCCGCAGTTGAGCCGGTCGGGATAGCGCAGCTCCGGACGGTCCAAGAGCAGCTGCGGCCACTGATGAGCGGGCGGAAGCTGGTCGCGGGGAAAGGTATCGATGTGCGCTGAGGTCTTCAGCTCCATGACGGGATCGCCCCCTTGTCGCCTGTTGAGCGTATCGTTTGGGTGACGACAGTCAACGGTTCGCGATAAGAGCGGGGTGCGAGGACATGACGGGATTCGCGCTGGACCCTCGACAGCAGGCGTGGTGCGAGCGACTGCGCACCCTGGCTGCGACCCATTTGCGCCCTCTCGCCGACAAGGGGGAACGGGGCAGGGTGAACCGCCCGTTGGTCGCCGCCCTCGGCGAACACGGGCTGACTGCCCGTCTCTTCGACTCGGGGGCCATGGACCTGTGCCTGATGCGTGAATCGCTCGCCCGTGCCTGCACCGAGGCCGAGACCGCCCTCGCCCTGCAAGGGCTCGGAGCCAGTCCCGTCGCCAGGGCGGGCACCGCCGAACAGCGGGCGCGGTGGCTGCCCGAGGTGACTGCGGGGCGTGCGATCGCCGCCTTCGCGCTCAGTGAGCCGGGCGCGGGATCGGACGCCGCGGCGCTGTCGCTCAAGACCGTACCGGAGGGGGACGGATGGCGCCTGTCCGGTGAGAAGCTGTGGATCTCCAACGCGCCGGAAGCCGACTTCTACACCGTGTTCGCCCTGACCACCGAGGGCGCCGGGGCCCGCGGCGTCACCGCGTTCCTGGTCCCCGCAGGCCGCCCCGGCCTGACCGGCACACCGCTCGACATGCTCTCGCCGCACCCCATCGGCGCGCTGGCCTTCGACGGCGTACCCGTCACCCGCGCCGATGTGATCGGCGAGGTGGACCGCGGCTTCCGCATCGCGATGGACACCCTCAACCTTTTCCGCCCCAGCGTCGGCGCCTTCGCCGTCGGCATGGCGCAGGCCGCCCTCGACGCGGCCCTCGACCACACCGCGAACCGCACCGCCTTCGGCGGGCTGCTCAAGGACCTCCAGTCGGTGGCCCACCAGGTCGCCGAGATGGCGACCCGCACGGAGGCCGCGCGCCTGCTCGTGTACGCCGCCGCCTGCGCCTACGACGCCGGAGCACCCGGTGTCCCGCGCCGCGCGGCGATGGCCAAACTCTTCGCCACCGAGACCGCCCAGTACGTCGTCGACGCCGCGGTCCAGCTGCACGGCGCCCGCGCCCTCCAGCGCGGCCACCTGCTCGAACACCTCTACCGTGAGGTGCGGGCGCCCCGTATCTACGAAGGCGCCACCGAGGTCCAGCGCACGATCATCGCGAAGGAGCTGTACCGATGAGCACGCACCGACCGCACCATCTGCACCGCGTCAACCCGGCCGAGCTCTCCCCGCCCAGCGGCTTCTCGCACGCCGTCACCGCCACCGGGTCCCAACTGGTCTTCCTTGCGGGGCAGACCGCGCTCGACACGGACGGCAAGGTCGTCGGCGACACGCTCCCCGCCCAGTTCGAGAAGGCGCTCAGCAACCTCCTCACGGCGCTTCACGCCGCCGGGGGCGCCCCCGCCGACCTGGCCCGCGTCACCGTCTACGCCACCGATGTCGCCGAGTACCGCGCCCACGCCCCCGAACTCGGCCGCATCTGGAGCCGGCTGGCGGGCCGCGACTACCCCGCCATGGCGGTGATCGGCGCGGTCCGCCTCTGGGACGAACAGGCCATGGTCGAGCTGGACGGCGTGGCCGTGCTGCCCTGATTCGCCTTGCTCGGGCGGGCTGCATCGGCGTGCCGCTCCGACCGGCTGCTCCGGTGCTGCGCCGACGTGCCGCTCCGCCGTGTTGACCCGGCGTGCTGCCCCGGCGTGCCGCCCCCGCGCACTGCCCCGGCGTGCCGCCCCGCCGTGTTGACCCGGTGCACGCCCCCCGGCTACGACCGGTCGTCGTACGGCTTCAGCTCCTTCGCCCTCTCGTTCACCGCCGGGTCCACAAAGACGCTCCAGCGCGGACTGGTCACGATCGTCCGCAACTCGCCCAGCGTCAGCGGAGGTTCGAGGCCGAGGACGGGACCGTCCGCGACGTCCTTTCCGTTCGCCGTTCCCGCCACGATCCTCGTCCCGTCCGGCCGCAGCAGATCCGCGTGCCGCCTGACCAGGAGCCCGGAGCGGTCCTCGTACACCATCAGCACCGACCCGTCAGCCAGGTTGACCGTCCCGCAGGAGGCCATGCTCCCGTCCGGCTCGCGGTGCTCGCAGGAGTAGAAGTCCGCCAGCTTCTCGCCCTTCTGAGCGCTCATGTCCCGCCCGAACCCCGGCTGCACATTGACCTGCACCTCCGACCCGGCCAGGGGACCGTCCACCGAGAGCCGCCCGAACGTCTCGTACGCCTCCGGTGGCGTGCCCTGCCCCATGTATCCCGAGGTGCCCGGCTCGCCGGGCAGCAGCTCCTTCAGCGTCTGTACGGTGGCCCGGCCCGTGAGCCGTTCCTTGCCGGCCGGCGGGGACGGGGACATCGGCTGCCGGGAGAAGTCGGGGATCACCACCTTGGCCGTGCCACCGCCCGGCGCGGCCGGCAGCGCCTGCTCGACGCTCCCCGTGTACGACGGCAGGTACGCGCCGAACAGCGACATCCCCGCCATCACCCCCGTGACCGCGCACACCCCGAGGCCGGCGGCGATCCGGCGGCGCCTGCGCACTTTGCGGCCGTACCGCGTGGCCCCTTCGACCAGCGCGGGCCCCGGAGACCGTACCCCTGCGACGGCGTTCTCCATGGCCCGGCTGAGATCCCGCTCGCCAAATCCGTCAAGCCCGTTCAGCTCGTCCAGCTTCATGTTCCGTCCGCCCCTCGTCAGATGGTGATGAGCGATTCGCGCTCGCTGCCGAGCAGCTCACGGAGTTTGCCGAGCGCGCTCATGCTGCGGTTGCGTACCGTCCCCGCCCGCAGCCCGAGTTCCGCCGCGGTCTGTTCGACGCTGCGGTCCTCCCAGTAGCGCAGTACGAGCACGGCCCGGTCCTTGACCGGCAGCCGCGCCAGGGCCGCGAGCAGCGCGACACGCAACGCCGGGTCGCCCTCGCCGTACCCTGCGCCGGGCACCGCGGGGTCCGGCACGGTCGCGACCGGGCGCTCGCCGCTGCGGCGCAGGCGCTGCTGGGAGAGGTGGGTGCGTATCAGGACCGTACGGACGTACGCGTCCCGGTTGTCGGCGCGCCGTACCCGGCTCCACGAGGCGAAGGCCTTGCCGAGCGCCGTCTGCACCAGATCCTCGGCCTGGTGCCAGTCGCCGCCGGTCAGCAGCAGTGCCGTCCGGAAGAGGCGCGTGCCGCATGTGCTGGCGAACTCCTGGAACTCCTCCAGTCGTTGCTCGGATCTCCGCACTCCGTGTCCTTCCGTCCCGCTGCCGTGAACCGCTCTGTCGTTCTCCCGTACAGACGCTTCGGCGGGCTCACCTTGTCACTGGCCGCCCGGCAGTCGAGGACAGTTGCACGCTGATCGCCGAGGACCAGCCGCAGGCGCTGTGCGCGATCCTGCGGGACTTTATCGCCGGAACGACGCTGAATCCTTCCCTCCGCCGGGCACGGCGGGGTGCCACGAGCGCTCGCAGCGGGCCATCGAACGCCTCGGCGCACAGCGCGAGGGCGTACTGCGATGCCAGCGGGGACTGTGGGGGACGCGGTCAGGTCTTGATCGACTGGTGGGGGGCGTACCCCCGTTTTACGGTCGTCTAGTGGGCGATACCGTCCACGAGACCGTCTTGCGGGGGCGCGGTGCGCCATGACGACTTCGCAACCGAGTTCCAATGCGCGAGCCACCGCCGGGGACAAGCGCGGCGGCAACGGCATGGCGCTTTTCGTCATCGCCTCGTGCCAGCTGATGGTGGTCCTCGACATCACCATCGTGAACATCGCTCTCCCCCAGATCCAGAGTTCGCTGGACTTCTCCACCACCGGCCTCTCCTGGGTCGTCAACGCCTACACACTCACCTTCGGCGGCCTGCTGCTCCTCGGCGGCCGCTTCGGCGACATCCTCGGCCGCCGCCGGGTCTTCGTCTTCGGCGTACTGCTCTTCGTCCTGGCCTCGCTGCTCGGCGGTCTGGCCCAGAACTCCGGCCAGCTCCTCGCGGCACGCGCCCTCCAGGGCGTCGGCGGTGCCATAGCCTCACCGACCGCCCTCGCCCTGATCACCACCACCTTCACCGAAGGCCCGGCCCGCAACCGGGCCTTCGGCGTCTTCGCCGCGGTCTCCGCGGGCGGCGGCGCGATCGGCCTGCTGGCGGGCGGCATGCTCGTCGAATGGCTCGACTGGCGCTGGGTCTTCTACGTGAACGTGCCGATCGGACTGCTGATCGTCCTCGCCACACCCCGCTACATCAAGGAGTCCGAGCGCCATCCCGGCCACTTCGACCTGACCGGTGCGCTGACCTCGACCCTCGGCATGGTGGCTCTGGTCTACGGCTTCATCCGCGCCGCACAGGAAGGCTGGAGCGACGCGCTCACCCTCGCGTCGTTCGGCGCCGCGGTGCTGCTCCTCGCCGCCTTCATCCTCACCGAGCGGCGCTCGAAGCAGCCGATCACCCCGCTGCACATGTTCGCGGACCGCAACCGCGCGGGCACGTACGGCGTCATGCTGAGCCTGGCCGCCGCGATCTTCGGCATGTTCTTCTTCCTCACCCTCTTCGTGCAGAACGTGCTGGACTTCAGTCCGCTCCAAGCGGGTCTCGCCTTCCTGCCGGTCAGCGCGGTCATCGCGGTGGGCGCGGGCATAGCCTCCCAGTTGCTGCCCAGATACGGCCCGAAGCCCTTCATCGTGACCGGCGCGCTCCTCGCCGCGGTGGGCCTGTCCTGGCTGACCCTGACCGACGTCCACTCGACGTACCTGGGCAGCATTCTGGGACCGATGCTGGTCTTCAGCCTCGGCATGGGCATGCAGTTCGTCTCGCTTACGCTGATGGCGGTCTCCGGGGTCGCCACGCACGAGACCGGCGCCGCGTCGGGGCTGCTCAACGCCACGCAGCAGGTGGGCGGTTCGCTCGGGCTCTCCATCCTGGTCACCGTCTTCGGTACGGCCAGCCGCCACGAGGCCGAGGATCAGATTCCGGGCTTCATGGCGCGGGCCACCCCGGCGGAACGGCTGGTCTTCGAACGGAGCGGCCAACTCCCGCCGCCCTGGGGCGACGAGGTACTCACCTCCGGAATCTCGGCCGCGTTCATCGTGGCGGCCGTCTTCACGGTGATCGCGGCGGTGATCGCCCTCCTCGCCATCCAGGTACGCCCGTCCGACCTCGAACGTCTCCAGGGCGGAGGCATTCCGGGCCACTGAGCCGTGGAACCCGTACACCTGTCCGGCAACGTCACTTCCAGGCGGCCCTGAGCTCCTCCCGGTGCCCGGCAACCCAGGTGGCGAAGTCCTGCAGTTCGGGATTGAGGGCGCGCAGGGCCGCCAGATCCCTGGCCGCTGTGATGCGGCTCTCGCAGTCGGCGTAGAACTGGAACATGTTGCCTGATTCGTCGGCGCCGGGGAATCCGAGTGCGCGGAAGGCGTCCGGAGTCAGCGGGCGGTACGCCACCGGTTCGCCGACGGCCTCCGTGAGGATCTCGGCCATGTGGGCGATGGGCAGGTGCTCGCCGGCGATGCTGACAGTGGCACTGACCATGTCGCCGCCGTGCTTGAGGACGGCCAGCGCGATCTTGCCGATGTCGTCCACGGCAATACCGGCCAGCCTGCGGTCCCCCATCGGCAGGGACAGTTGGAGGACACCGTCCTCGCCACGCTGCGGGGCGAACGTGGTGAGAAGGTTCTCCCAGTAGAACGTGGTCTTCAAAATGGTGGTGGGTACGCCCGCATCGCTGAAGTAGCTGTCCGCCTCAGCCTTTGCGTCGAAGTGCGGGACTTTGTAGGTCCCCTGGAGCGTGGGCATACGGTCGTCGCTCAGCGGGATGCATTCGCGAGTGTCGTCCAGGCTGGACCAGATCGCGTGCTGCACTCCGACATGCCCGGCAGCGCGGGCCGCCGCGGCCGCCTGAGCCTTCTCCCTTTCTCCGGACAGGTGCTCCCAGAAGTTCGTCACCACGAAGGCGCCGTACGCACCCTCCAGCGCCGGCCCCAGGCTCGACTCGTCGTCGAGGTCGGCCCGCACCACCTCCGCCCCGAGCCGCTCCAGTTCCCTGGCCGCGTCCGAAGCGGGGTTACGGGTCAGGGCTCGTACGGCGAAATCACCGTCCCGCTCGGACAGAACTGCCCGCACCAGTGCGCCGCCCTGCGATCCGGTCGCACCGAACACCGCAATGATCTTCTTCTCGGCCATGACACCTCTTCCGCCGCGCTAAGTGATCCGTTGCGCACGTACTGCTGCCGACCTTGCCGACCCTACGGTGGGCCGTTCGACCGCACAGGCGGTGAGCAGCCACACGGGTGTCAGCGTCAACCGGCTCCGCCGCCTACAGGTGGGTCATGAGCGAGGAACCCGATCCTGCCCGCAGCTCGCAGCCAGTCGCGGGCCTCGATCAGGGCCGCCATCTTCGCGGCCTCGGTGAGACCCTCCCAGGGCGGTGCGGTGCCCCGGTGCCACACGGACTCATGGATGACCTCTTGGTGGGCTTTCGCGAGTGCGAGTACGCGCGGGTCCTCAAGTGCGACATCCTCCATTGCCCTGCTCCTCTCAGTGGGCGCGGATGCGGATGCGGATGCAGTGAGGCGAGGTGAGGCGAGGCGAGGGACCAGTTCATCAGGCACCGTCAGGCGCCTGATCGAGGGTGAACAGACCTCCCTCGGGATCGCACAGGGTGATCTGCCGCCGGTGGCCGCCCCATTCGGCTCCCGGCGCGATGCTCGCGCCGTGCTCAAGGGCCGCGGCCTTCGCTGCTTCCAGGTCGGGAACCTTGAAGTGGACCAGCCACCGCGGCCTCAGCTGCGGCCTTCTCGCCGCTGCCTCGACCGGTCCGCTGTTCAGCCGGGCCACAGGCTGCCCGCCCTGCCGCAGGACGACCTGATCGTCCTCGTACCAGACCTCACGGTCCCCGGCGCCCGCGTTCACCCAGTCCAGGACCTCCCCGTAGAACAAAGCCGCGTCGAACGCGTTCCTCGTGTGCAGCTCCACCCACGCCGGAGCCATGCCCTCGCCGACACGCCACCCGGAAAGGACCTCGCCTTGCCAGACACCGAAGGAGGCACCTTCCAGGTCCGCGACCAGAGCAGCCCGTCCGCGCGGCGGGAAGGCGACCGGTCCGACCCCGACCGTGCCCCCGCGCTCCCGGACGCGGGCGACAGCCACATCGGCATCGGCGACCGAGAAATACACCGTCCACGCCACAGGCAGGCCAAGCTCCCCGGCCATCGCTCCGATGCCGGCCACGGCGACGCCATCCACCTCGGCCACGGAAAACGCCCGCCCGAGACCCCCCGGGCGAAACGTCCACCCCATCACGGTGCCGTAGAAGCGCTCGGCGGTCTTCAGATCGCGTGCCGTCAGGCTCAGCCAGCACGGCCCGCCGGGGGTGTCCTCCGCCAGCACCACGGCCGTACTCCTCTCCTGTCCGCCCCACACGTCCCAGCATCGAGTACCCCTCTGAACGGGGCAAACGGGGGCGGAAAGGATGAGCGGCCAGAGGACGAAGGGAAGCCATTAGGGGAGAATGTCTACGTGTAGGGATGTAGGGAAACGGCTTTTCCAGCGCGTGAGCATTCTCCATGAAGCGGGTGGCTGCCATGGGACACGAGTCGGAAGAGCGCGTGTTCGCGCAGATAGAGCGTCGGCTCACCAGTGACGACCCTGAGCTGGCTGCCCGCATGAGCGACCTCAACGAGCAGTTCCCCGAGGGGCGTCCAAGTGAGCGGTCGCGGCGGAACTGGCGGAAGCGGACCGTACTGGCTGTGATCATCCTTGCCGTTGTGGGACTCCTCCTGACCGTGGCCCTCAGCACATCGCCTGCTGAAGCCCCGCCGCCGCCCAGTGGCCTCACCCATCCGGTGCTCACGCGAGCACCCACGTGAAAAGGTCGCCGCTCGCCACGGCCGGCCCCTACGGCTCGAGGGAGAGATCAATGAGGCACGACGAATTCCTGGCTCGCGTCCGTGAGCGCGGAGAGTACGCCAATCAGGAGGAGGCAGCGCAGGTCACGAAGGCGGTACTGGATGTTCTGGCCCATCGCATCACGCCCGGCGAAGTTAAGGATCTGGCGGCCCAGCTGCCCGCACCGCTCAAGGCGGCGCTTCAGGCCAACGGGGACCAGCGAGTCAAGTCCTACGGCGTCGAGGAGTTCTGCCGACGGGTGGCGGAGCGGACCGGGGCCCGTCCGCGCACCGCGCAGTGGGACGCCAGTGCCGTGCTGAGCACACTCGCCGAGGCCGTTTCGCCCGGCGAGCTGAACCAGATCATCAGCCAGCTTCCCTCCGGGTACGCCGTCCTGTTCGGGAAGCCCGACCTGAGCGACTAGACCGCTCTCACGGCCGCATGCACGAGGCAGCCGAGGCAGCCGCGGGCCCTGCGGCCTGACGTCCGCACGGCCTGCACCACGCGCATCCCAGGGCGTCGGAGCGACTTCGATCCAGGCTGAACGCAAGCCGCCGGCCCGGCCGTGAATGTGGTCGAAGGAGACGCCATGGCACGGATCGTGCTGGATGACAGCAATATCCTCATCCGCCTGCCTTGGTGGGAGCAACTGGCCGCGCGCCGCCGTGAGGTGCGGGTCCCGGTCTCCGCGCTGCGCGAGGTGCACATTGAGCCCGACTGGTGGAGGGCGCTACGCGGTGTGGCAGGCAAGGGCGCCTGGATTCCGGCGCGGCGATGCGTGGGTGTCCGGCACCTTCAGGACGGGAACGATTTCGTGTCGATCCGGGCGGACGGGCCGGTGCTGTGTGTTGAGCTGCGCCGCTGGGCGCCCTTCCGCAGGCTGGCCGTCTCCGACCCCCACCCCGAGGAAGCCATGCGCAAGCTGCAACCCTTCATTCCGCGCGACCGCCTGGGCTGAATGAACCCGAGGGCCCGCATCTCCTCGCATGTGGACGGCCAAGCAGACCGTCAGGGCGTCAGGGCGCCTTCATGACCGGCGGGACGTACTCCGCCGCGAGCGTGCGCTCCCACCAGGCGCCGGTACGCCGCAGCCCGTGGCGGTCGGTGAAGCGGTAGCGGTAGAGCCGGGCGCGCAGGAATGTGGGCGGGGAAGTGGGCGGGGAAGTGGGGAACGGGTTGCCGCGCAGCAGCTTGAGCACGACCGGGTCGTTGTCGAGCAGCTTGACCAGGAAGGCTCCGAACCAAGGCATCGCGTAGACGGGCGAGATCGCGGCGAACCACATTTGCCAGTCGAGTCGCAGGTGGTACGGAGCAACCTGCGGCGGCAGGCGGCGCACATCGCCCGGCTTACCTCTGAACCGGTACTCCTTCCATTCCGTCCCGTCGGTGATTTCCGGTTCGTCGGTGCCTTCGACGACCACCTCGTGGCGGATCCGGTCGATGCTGCCGAAGGCTCCGTACGTGTTGACCACGTGCAGGGAGTTGAACGAGAAGTTCATTAGCTGGTGCCGGGAGAGCATGTTGCGCACCGGCCAGTAACTGAGAACGGCCACCAGCACCGTGACGGCGAGCACCACGACTTCGTACCAGCCCGGTGTGGCAGCGAACGCCGGCGGCTCGGGCAGCGGGAGCACCTCGGCGGCCCAGGCCCCGTCGATCGCCGTCACCGCGAGCAGGATGACCAGCCAGTTGAGCCACGTGAAGTTGCCCGATGCCACGAGCCAGAGCTGCGTGACGACGATGAATCCCGCGGCCACGCTCGCGACCGGCTGCGGGGCGAACAGCAGCACAGGGGCGCCGAGCTGCGCCACGTGGTTGGCGGCGGTCTCCACCCGGTGCAGCGGTTTGGGCAGGTGGTGGAAGAACCAGCTCAGCGGGCCCGGCATCGGCTGTGTCTCATGGTGGTAGTACAGGCAGGTCAGGTCGCGCCAGCAGGGGTCACCGCGCAGTTTGATCAGCCCGGCGCCGAACTCCAGGCGGAACAGCAGCCAGCGCAGCAGGAACAGCACCAGGACCGGCGGCGCCGTGTCGTCGTTGCCGAGGAAGATCGCCAGGAAGCCGGCTTCCAGCAGCAGCGACTCCCACATGTACGCATACCAGGTCTGCCCGACGTTGACGATCGACAGATACAGCACCCAGAGGACCGCCCACATGAGCATCGACGCCCACAGCGGCACGCTGTCCGCCGCTCCCGCCGCGATGGCGGCGGAGAGCGCCACACCCGTCCATGCCACGCTCGCGAAGAAGCGGTCGGAGTAATGGAGGTGGAAGATGCTGGGGGACTGCCGGAAGGGTACGGACGCCACGAAGCGCGGCACCGGGAGCAGCCCGCGCTCACCGATGAGCCCCCGGAACTGATTGACCGTACTCAAGAAGGCGACCAGATACAGCAGGGCCAGTCCTCGCTGGAACACCAGCCTGCCCAGCCAGTAGTCGCCTTCCGTGAACCACTCCACAGCTCCTCCCGGGGCGGTGTCGTGCGCATTGCGGATCTCGCGTTGTTATGCGGGATGCCCCGAAGCCGCCGGCCACGCCCGGGCGGTGAGTTCGGCCCCTGCCGTGCTCCGGACCGGTTGCGAGCGGTTCTCGGTACGGGTCGCGTCCCGCAGGACGCGAGCGACCAGCTCGGGCGCTTCCGCCATGGGTACGTGGCCACAGCCGGGCATGGCCACGAGCCTCGCGCCAGGAATCATGGCCTCGGCACGCGCCGCCTGCCTGGGCGGCAGGAGGCGCTCGCCGTACCCCTGCCGCTCGTAGGCCACCGTCACGGGTGCGAGGTCCGCGGCGCGGGCTTCGACGAACGACGTGGGAAGCCCAGCGGGAAGCTCCGCTCCTTCCGCCTGCCCGGCAGTCCAGGCAGCGCCGAATGCACGGTGTGCCGCCGAGGCAAGCGCAGACGCTACAGAGATCATCCGACACCTCCACTTGCTACGGGGCGAGGCAATTCCCAGCGAGGTCGGTCACGTCACCGTGGCGTGCGTGTGGCGGCGAGCCACGTGAGGGCTCGGTTGATGTTGGAGTCGGAGACGATGCCGACGAGCGCTCGGCGGTCCGGGTCCAGGACGAGCACACGGCGTTCCCCGGACGACTCAAGGCGTGGCACCAGGTCGCTGACAGGCTCATCGGGAGACGCGGTCGCGACCTCACCAACGGGACACATGACATCACCCAGCGTGGTGGCGTTCCGTTCTTGCCGCGGCGTCCGGTCGATTCTCGCCGCTGTCACCAGCCCCACAAGTGTCCCGTCGGTCGTGACCACGGGGAACGCCGTATGGCGGTGGTGCCCGTACGGGGCTGCCGCGAGAAACTGCTCGATGGACATCTCGGCGGGTACGGTCACCGGGTCCGGCGTCATGATGTGGCGCACCGACACTCCCGCGAGTGTGCTGCGCAGTTGCGCCTGCTGGCCCTCCACCGTGGCTGCGGCGATCATGAAGCCACCGAGGAGTGCCATCCACAGCTCCGACAGGTTGCCGGTGGCCAGCATCGAGACGAAGCCGTAGATCACCAGTAGCCAGCCCAGCCCCCGCCCCGCGGCCGCGGCGACCACAGCGGCCCGCATCGGGTCTCCGGTGCGCTTCCAGAGGTAGGCGCGCAGCAACCTGCCTCCGTCGAGGGGCGCGGCGGGGATGCTGTTGAACAGAGCCAGCGTGATGTTGATGCCGGCCAGCCAGGCGACGGCCTCCACCATGAGCCCGGGCACCCCCAGCATCCCCAGTACAGCCGCCAGGAAGGCGAAAAGGATGCCGAGCAGGGCACTGGTCAGCGGGCCCACGCCGGCGATCCGTACCTCCACTCCGGGCGTGGGTGCTTCGCTCTTGAGCCGCGCGACACCACCGAGCATCCACAAGGTCATGTCCTCGACCTCGATGCCATGGCGCCGCGCCACGACCGCGTGGGCCACTTCGTGGGCGAGCACGGACGCCACGAAGACGACAGCGGTTGCCAGCCCCAGGCTCCAGTAGGCCACCGCCGGATAACCCGGATACGTGAGGCGAAGCCGCCCCTGGGCCAGAGTGACGGCCACGAGCAGGAAGACAACGATGATGCTCCAGTTGACCGCGACCCGTACCCCTGCGATCCGCCCCAGAGTGAACGTCTCCTTCACCGCACGCCTCCACTACCCTGCGGCGCGGTCTGCTCCTCGCGAGCGAACGAGGGCGGCCCGGATCCGCAGAATTCCGCCCAACCGGTCCGAACGACCGGTCCACGAACCAGCAAGCCGTCTTTGCTTCAATCGTAGAATCCCCCCGGCTCCGGACCCAGAGCCCGAGCCCCCACACGATCCGGTGCAGGAGCCCGAGCCGGGCGCGAAGCCGCTGGCCAGGCAGGGTGCGGCGGCATTCGCCGATCAGATGTCGCGGAAGATCTCGATCTGGGCGCCCACCGAGTTGAGGCGCTCCGCCAGGTCCTCGTAACCCCGGTTGATGACGTAGACGTTGCGGAGTACGGACGTGCCTTCGGCCGCCATCATCGCCAGCAGGACGACCACGGCCGGCCGCAGCGCCGGCGGGCACATCATCTCGGCGGCGCGCCACCGGGTCGGTCCCTCCACCAGGACGCGGTGCGGGTCCAGGAGCTGGAGGCGGCCGCCGAGCCGGTTGAGGTCCGTCAGGTAGATCGCGCGGTTGTCGTACACCCAGTCGTGGATCAGGGTCTGGCCCTGGGCCACCGCCGCGATAGCCGCGAAGAACGGCACGTTGTCGATGTTCAGGCCGGGGAAGGGCATCGGGTGGATCTTGTCGATCGGCGCCTCCAGCTTGGAGGGCCGTACGGTCAGGTCCACCAGCCGGGTACGCCCGTTGTCCGCCTCGTACTCGCCGGTGCGGTCGTGGTCGAGACCCATCTCCTCCAGCACCGCGAGCTCGATCTCCAGGAACTCGATCGGGACCCGGCGGATCGTCAGTTCGGAACCGGTCACGACGGCGGCCGCGAGCAGGCTCATCGCCTCGACCGGGTCCTCGGACGGCGAGTAGTCGACGTCCACGTCGATGTTCGGTACGCCGTGCACGGTCAGCGTGGTCGTGCCGACACCGTCGACCCGTACGCCCAGCGCCTCCAGGAAGAAGCACAGGTCCTGGACCATGTAGTTGGACGAGGCGTTACGGATCACGCTCACGCCGTCGTGGCGGGCCGCCGCGAGCAGCGCGTTCTCGGTCACCGTGTCGCCGCGTTCGGTCAGCACGATCGGGCGGCCGGGCCCAGCCGAAGGCTCCACCACCGCGTGGTAGATGCCCTCGGTCGCGGTGATGTCCAGACCGAAGCGACGCAGCGCGATCATGTGCGGCTCGATGGTGCGCGTACCGAGGTCACAGCCGCCCGCGTACGGGAGTTTGAAGTGGTCCATGCGGTGCAGCAGCGGGCCGAGGAACATGATGATGCTCCGCGTCCGGCGCGCCGCCTCCGCGTCCATCGAATCCATGTCGAGCTGTGCGGGCGGGACGATCTCCAGGTCCTTCCCGTCGTTGACCCAACGGGTGCGTACGCCGATCGAGTTGAGCACCTCCAGCAGGCGGTAGACCTCCTCGATGCGGGCGACGCGCCTGAGCATGGTGCGGCCCTTGTTGAGCAGTGAGGCGCAAAGCAGCGCCACGCAGGCGTTCTTGCTCGTCTTCACGTCGATCGAGCCGGAAAGGCGCCGCCCACCGACGACACGTAGATGCATTGGTCCCGCGTACCCCAGCGAGACGATTTCACTGTCGAGCGCCTCGCCGATGCGCGCGATCATCTCAAGGCTGATGTTCTGGTTCCCGCGCTCGATGCGGTTTACGGCACTCTGGCTGGTGCCCAGCGCTTCGGCGAGCTGTGTCTGCGTCCAGCCCCGGTGCTGACGGGCGTCACGGATGAGCTTGCCGATGCGTACGAGGTAGTCGTCTGCCATAGCGGCAGGTTATCTCAGATATGAGATGTTGCATTCCGGGGGGCGGGTGTGGTGGAAGTTGCGGTGGTGGCAGGCGGTTTGGGGAGCGGCTGGGAAGCGGGTGGGAAGCGCGTGTTCTTCTCCGCCGGTCCGGGGAGAGCTGGTGAACTGCTTGGTCACCGTAAGGTTCCCCAGTCACCGAAAAGTGCGTTCTTCCATGTCAGCGGCCACTCTCCTACGGTTCCTGAGTAACCACAAGAAACCAAGAGCGTCTTGGTTCGGTGGCAGCGAGCCCACGGGCTCGCACGACGAGGGGGCAAGCAGCATGGCTATCACCCTGGTAAACCCCAGCGGATTGCCGGAAATCGACGCGTACCGGCAGGTGTCGGTCGCGACCGGGTCGAAGCTAATCTTCATCGCCGGGCAGGTCGCCTGGGATGCCGACGGCGTCACGGTCGGCGAAGGTGACCTCGCCGCTCAGGTCGAGCAGTGCTACCTCAACATCGGCACCGCCCTGGCCGAGGTCGGTGGTTCCTTCGACGACGTGGCGAAGCTGACCGTGTACGTCGTCGACTGGACCTTCGACAAGATGCCCCTGTTCCTGGAGGGAGTCACTCGGGCGGCCGCGAAGCTGGGGATCACGCCGGTACCGCCGGGCACGCTGCTCGGCGTCGCGGCACTGGCCGTACCCGACCATCTGGTTGAGATCGAAGCCACCGCGGTCATCGACTGAGCCCGCGATCTGGCTCTGGCTTCGTTCATGACACCGCCGGACAGAACCTGGCGGTGAGGTGCTCGAAAACCAGTGGAACAGCGCCGCTGTGCGCAACTACCGTGCTGCCGAACCAAGTCGTCCAGTCAAGGACATGCCGTTGTACACCCTGTGAGACCTCCCGAGCGCTGAATCGTCGCGCGTCGCGCATGTGCGCCGCGCTCCTTTTTGCTGCGGACTTCTCACTGAAACCGGTGTACTTCTGTGCTCAAAAACTGGGTGGTCGTGCCCACCTGCCTGCCGCTCGTTCTCCGCCGTTGCCACGCGTGCGCGTCCGGGCACTTCCGGGCAAGCGGTAAATTCCGCGTCAACGCAAACCACAAGCTCATCGACGCCTGGCTCCTCGCGCTCTGTACCGCTTGCGGGGAAACCACAAAGCTCACGGTCCTGGAGCGGATGAATGTGCGTTCCGTACGACCTGAGCTGCTGGACCGGCTGCATGACAACGACCCTGGCCTGACAGCTGAACTGCTCCAGGATCCGGCCGTGCGGCGCCGCAATCGCATCGCCCTCGACTGGGACAACGCCTGGCGCCTCGACATCGGCGGAACGGATCACCTGGACCGCGAACTGATCCGCGAGGTGATCGACGTCTCGGTCCGCTTTGCGGCGCGGATCCCTGTCCGGCCGGTGCGACTGATCGCTGAAGGTTGCGGTCTTTCGCGGGCCGAGGTCGAGAGGCTGGTTACGGAGGGGAAACTCGTTTCGGCAGCCCGGCTGAGCGGCAAGCTCTCCGGCGACTTCACCTTCATGCTCAAGCGCTGAGCCCTCCTCGGGACCAGGGGCGAGCCTGTCCGGCAAGATTCGCCGGACAGGCCCAGCGCCAGCACTTCCGCCGCAACGCTCTCGAAGGGGCTCGGTGAATACCCGACAAAGGCGGTGCGCAGAATGTCGGGTGATCGGGACCGGTGTCGCCACACGATGGGGGCATGGACGACACGGCCTTGGTATCCCGCTTCCTCCGCGACGGCTTCGTGAAGTTGGAGGGCGCCGTCGCACCGGGCGTGGCCGCGGACTGCGCGCGGCTGCTGTGGCGAGAGACGGGCTGCGACCCGGACGATCCAGCGACGTGGACGCAGCCCGTGCACTGGGTGGCCGGTATGGCGCAGGGGCCGTTCGCCGCCGCACCCAACTCCCCGTCCCTGCAGCGCGCGTACGACCTGCTCGTCGGCGCGGGACGCTGGGAGCCGCGCTACTCGCTGGGCACGTTCCCGCTGCGCTTCCCGCACGAGGAGGAGCCGGACGACGCGGGCTGGCACATCGAGGGGAGCTATCTGCCGGAGGGCGAGAGCTGGTACTTCACCAATCTGCGCTCCCGGGGCCGGGCGCTGCTGATGCTGTTCCTGTTCAGCGAGGTCGGTGAGGAGGACGCCCCGACCCGGATCCGGGTCGGTTCACACCTCGACGTGCCTAAGGTGCTGGAGAAGTACGGGGAGGATGGGGCGAGCGGGCTGGCCCTTGCGCCCGATCTGGTGGCGGCGTCTGACCACCGGCCACTCGCCCTCGCCACCGGGTCCCCGGGCGACGTCTTCCTGTGCCATCCGTTCCTGGTGCACGCGGCGCAACCGCACCATGGGGTGCGGCCGCGCTTCATGGCGCAGCCACCGCTGATGCCGGCCGCGGCGTACGAACTGGAACGGGCCGACGGCGCGTACTCACCCGTGGAGATCGCGATCCGTCGGGGCCTGGGACAGGACACCCCCGGTCCGGACGGGGACGGCACCGACCGCAGCGCAGCGTAAACGTGCCTCACGGTCATCGCTGGCAAAGTGGCCGTGAGGGAAGAGGAAGGAGACCGGGCATGCTGGAGCGGCTGAACCAGGCCATGGAGCACATCGAGTGCCATCTTGACCAGGCCGTCGAGGTGGAGGAGCTGGCACGCATCGCGGCCACCTCGCAGTACCACCTGCGTCGGATGTTCTCCGCGCTCGCTGGCATACCGCTGTCGGAGTACATCCGGCGCCGTCGGCTCACCCTCGCGGGCGCCGAAGTACTCGCGGGGCGTGAGACGCTGCTGGACATCGCGGTGCGCTATGGCTACAGCTCCGGCGAGGCGTTCGCGCGGGCGTTCCGCGCCATGCACGGCATCGGACCGGGCGAGGCCCGGCGTACCGGCGCCGCACTCAACTCCCAGTCCCGGATGGCCTTCCGCCTCACCATCGAAGGGAGCAGCAGCATGCGATACCGCGTGGTGGACAAGCCGGACTTCACCGTCGTCGGGCTCAAGACCCGGGTACCGCTGGTGCACGCGGGGCCAAACCAGGCGATCACGGACTTTGTCCGCAGGCTCGACCCGCAGACCCTGGAGCGCCTGGAGGGACTGTCGGACCAGGAGCCGCACGGCATCGTCGCGGTCTGCGACGACCTGGACCCCAGCCGCGCCGAGGGCACCGAACTCGACTACCACCACGGCGTGATCACCTCCGTGGCCGCTCCTGAGGGCACGACCACGTTGGCTGTCCCGGCCGGCACCTGGGCGGTCTTCACCACCTCCGGGCCGGCGCCGCAGGCCATCCAGGAGCTGTGGCGGGACGTGTTCACCGAGTGGTTCCCGTCGAACCCGTACCGCACCCGCACGGGCCCTGAGATCCTGCGCACCCGCCTGTCGCCGGAGAAGACCGAGGCCGACGCCGAACTGTGGCTCCCCGTAGAGCCCGAGCACGGCTGAAAGAGGCAGCAGCCCCTGGAGGCAGGCGTGTATGAGCGCTTCGGTTGCCACCGAACCTTCGCTGCGACAGGTCAGCGGTCAGTGGCTGTCCTTTGACACGGAAGACTCATACGACGACGACCGGCCAGCCATCGACAGCACGGTGACAACCTCCGGAGAGCCGGACTCAGTTCCCTACGCCGAGGCTGGACATGAACGCGGACGGGTATCGGTCGCCGCGCGCCGCGCCCGGAGGCACCGCCTTCTCGATCTCGGCGAGGTCGTCCTCGGTGAGGTTCAGCTCCATCGCGGGCAGCGCCTCGGCCAGCCGCTCGCGGGTGCGGGCGCCGACCAGCGGCACGATGTCCTTGCCCTGTGCGGCCACCCAGGCGACGGCCAGCTGGGCGACGGTGCATCCCTTCGCCTCGGCGACCCGGTGCAGCGCCTCCACGAGGGCGAGGTTGTGTTCCACGTTGCCGCTCGAGAACCGAGGGCTGAAGGCGCGGGAGTCGCCGGGGCCGGCGGTGTGGTCGGCGGACCAGTGCCCGGAGATGAGGCCGCGGCTGAGGACGCCGTACGCGGTCAGGATCTCGGCCTCCACCGCGCGCAGGAGCGAGTACTCGATCTGCAGGTCGGCGACCGGGTGCACGGAGTGCGCCCGGCGGATCGTCGCCGCATCGACCTCGGAGAGGCCGAGGTGCCGCACGTACCCGGCGTCGATCATCTCCTTGACCGCGCCCACCGTCTCCTCGATCGGTACCGCCGGGTCCAGCCGGGCGGGACGGTAGATGTCGATGTGGTCGGTGCCCAGTCGGGTCAGCGAGTAGGCCAGGAAGTTCTTCACCGCCTCGGGACGGCTGTCATGCCCGCCGAACTCGGGCCCCGGCCCCCGCAGCATGCCGAACTTGACGCTCAGCCGGTAGCTGTCCCGATCCCGGCCGCGCAGCGCCTCGGCGAGCAGCAACTCGTTGTGGCCCATGGCGTAGAAGTCGGCAGTGTCTATCAGCGTGACGCCGGCCTCCAGCGCGGCGTGCACGGTGGCGGTACTCTCCTCGCGGTCGGCCGCGCCGTAGGCGCCCGACATGCCCATCGCACCCAGGCCCAGCGCGGAAACGGCCGGACCGGTGCTGCCCAGGGTTCGTGTCTGCATCGTGTTCTCCTTCGTCGTCGGTTCAGCACCCACCCTGGGCCTGCGCCGCGACGTACGGGAGCGGAGCGTTCATCATGGGAGCGCCGCTCCCTGGCTCGGCTCGCCCTCGCAAGGAACCATGGGGCCATGGAACGTGATCAGCTCGCCGACTTCCTGCGCCGCCGTCGCGAGGCGATCCGCCCGGCCGAGGTCGGCATCGCCGACGGCCCCCGCGCCGCATCACCGGCCTGCGCCGGGAAGAGGTGGCCATGCTCGCCGGCATGTCGGTGGATTACGTCGTACGCCTTGAGCAGGGTCGCAGCAGTCAGCCCTCGACCCAGCTGCTCGGTGTGCTGGCCCGGGCTTTGCGCCTGTCCGACGACGAGCGCGACCACCTGTTCCACCTGGCCGGCCACCGGCCCCCGCCCGCGGGTGGGGTGACCCGCCTGGCCCGCGCCGGCCTGATCCGCATGCTCGGCCTGCTCGGCGACACCCCGGCCCTGGTGCTGTCCGATCTGGGCGAGATCCTCGCCCAGAACCGGGCATCCGTCCTGCTGACGGGCGACCACACCGGCTTTTCCGGCGACCGGCGCTACGTCGTACACCGCTGGTTCACCGAGCCCCTTGCCCGCGCCGTCTGCCCGCCCGAGGAGCAGGAGTACCACGCGCGCCGGCTCGTGGCCGACCTGCGCGCGGTCGTCGGCCGCCGGTCCGGCGACCCCACGGTCGCCGGACTCGTCGACCGGTTGCAGGCCGCGAGCGCCGACTTCCGCCGGCTCTGGGCCGAGCAAGGTGGCGGTCCGGCGCGCCGACCGCAAGACCTTCCTGCACCCGAGGGTGGGTCGCCTGCTGATGGACTGCGAAACCCTGGTCACTCCCGACCAGGGGCAGCAACTGCTGGTGCTCACCCCGGCGGACGCCGAGACCCGCGAGCGGCTGGACCTGCTGCGGGTACTCGGCAGCCAGGAATTCCCCAAAGGGTGCACGCCGTCGGTGACCCACCAGACGCCGTCGGTGACCCACCAGAAGCCGTCGGTGACCCACCAGAACACGTAACCCGGGCGTCCAGTCCTCTCGAACCAGTCGTAACGCCTGTTGAGCGCCGCGCGGTGCGGACCGGCTGGCAAAGGACAGGCGGTCCGGGCATGACCGAATCGCGGGCATGTACTAGAGTTATCTCGACATCGAGATATCTGCCCAAGGCGTACCGCAGCCGCCGACCGGTAAGGGTGACCTAACTAAGTCTTACCTTAGCGGATGGCCAGGGGGTCGTGGCGGCAGGATGCGGTAGAAACGCGCACATTGAAGAAGGAGACTGTCGTGTCGGCGAACAGCTTCGACGCCCGCAGCACGCTGCGCGTGGGCGACGAGTCGTACGAGATCTTCAAGCTGGACAAGGTCGAGGGCTCCGCGCGCCTCCCTTACAGCCTGAAGGTGCTGCTGGAGAACCTGCTCCGCACCGAGGACGGCGCGAACATCACCGCCGACCACATCCGGGCGATCGGCGGCTGGGACTCGCAGGCCCAGCCCAGCCAGGAGATCCAGTTCACCCCCGCCCGCGTGATCATGCAGGACTTCACCGGCGTGCCCTGTGTCGTGGACCTCGCCACCATGCGTGAGGCCGTCAAGGAGCTCGGCGGCGACCCGGCGAAGATCAACCCGCTGGCCCCGGCCGAGCTGGTCATCGACCACTCCGTCATCGCCGACAAGTTCGGTACGGCCGGCGCCTTCCAGCAGAACGTCGAGCTGGAGTACGGCCGCAACAAGGAGCGCTACCAGTTCCTGCGCTGGGGCCAGACCGCCTTCGACGAGTTCAAGGTCGTCCCCCCGGGCACCGGCATCGTCCACCAGGTCAACATCGAGCACCTGGCCCGCACCGTCATGGTCCGTAACGGCCAGGCCTACCCCGACACCCTCGTCGGCACCGACTCGCACACCACCATGGTCAACGGCCTCGGTGTGCTCGGCTGGGGCGTCGGCGGCATCGAGGCCGAGGCCGCGATGCTCGGCCAGCCGGTCTCCATGCTCATCCCGCGCGTCGTCGGCTTCAAGCTGACCGGCGAGCTGCCGGCCGGCACCACCGCCACCGACCTGGTGCTGACCATCACCGAGATGCTCCGCAAGCACGGCGTCGTCGGCAAGTTCGTCGAGTTCTACGGTGAGGGTGTGGCGGCGACGAGCCTCGCCAACCGCGCCACCATCGGCAACATGTCGCCGGAGTTCGGCTCCACCGCCGCGATCTTCCCGATCGACGGCGAGACCCTGAAGTACCTGCGCCTGACCGGCCGCGACGAGCAGCAGGTCGCGCTCGTCGAGGCGTACGCCAAGGAGCAGGGCCTGTGGCTCGACCCGGCCGCCGAGCCCGACTTCTCCGAGAAGCTTGAGCTCGACCTGTCGACGGTCGTCCCCTCGATCGCCGGCCCGAAGCGTCCGCAGGACCGTATCGTCCTCGCCAACGCCGCGGAGCAGTTCAAGCGCGACGTACTCAACTACGTCGAGGCGGGCGTCACCGGCGGCGACGACCGCAAGCCGGGCGTGCCGCAGCAGGAGAAGCCGCACGGTGTCGCGTCCCCGGTCGACGAGGCGAGCTCCGAGTCGTTCCCGGCCAGCGACGCCCCGGCGTACGGTCACGACGACAACGGCGCCGGCGCTCCGCAGCACGACGACGCCACGGGCGACGCCGTCCCGTCCAACCCGGTCACCGTCACCGCCCCCGACGGTTCGACGTACGAGCTCGACCACGGCGCCGTGACCGTCGCCGCGATCACCTCCTGCACCAACACCTCGAACCCGTACGTCATGGTCGCCGCCGCGCTCGTGGCCAAGAAGGCGGTCGAGAAGGGCCTGACCCGCAAGCCGTGGGTCAAGACCACCCTCGCCCCCGGCTCCAAGGTCGTCACCGACTACTTCGACAAGGCGGGGCTCACCCCCTACCTCGACAAGGTCGGCTTCAACCTCGTCGGCTACGGCTGCACCACCTGCATCGGCAACTCGGGCCCGCTGCCCGAGGAGGTCTCCAAGGCCGTCAACGACAACGACCTGGCTGTTACGTCCGTCCTCTCGGGCAACCGTAACTTCGAGGGCCGCATCAACCCCGACGTCAAGATGAACTACCTGGCCTCCCCGCCGCTGGTCGTCGCGTACGCCATCGCGGGCTCCATGAAGGTGGACATCACCAAGGACGCGCTCGGCACCGACACCGAGGGCAACCCGGTCTACCTCGCGGACATCTGGCCCACCGAGGCCGAGGTCAACGACGTCGTCGCGAACTCCATCGGCGAGGACATGTTCAACAAGTCCTACGCCGACGTCTTCGCGGGTGACGCGCAGTGGCAGGCGCTGCCGATCCCGACCGGCAACACCTTCGAGTGGGACAACGAGTCGACGTACGTCAGGAAGCCCCCGTACTTCGAGGGCATGACGATGGAGACGACCCCGGTCGAGGACATCACCGGCGCGCGTGTCCTGGCCAAGCTGGGTGACTCGGTCACCACCGACCACATCTCCCCGGCCGGTGCGATCAAGGCCGACACCCCGGCCGGCAAGTACCTCACGGAGCACGGCGTCGAGCGTCGTGACTTCAACTCCTACGGCTCGCGCCGTGGCAACCACGAGGTCATGATCCGCGGTACGTTCGCCAACATCCGCCTGCGCAACCAGATCGCGCCGGGCACCGAAGGCGGCTTCACCCGCGACTTCACCCAGCCCGACGCGCCGGTGTCGTACATCTACGACGCCTCGCAGAACTACCAGGCCGCCGGCACCCCGCTGGTCATCCTGGCGGGCAAGGAGTACGGCTCGGGCTCGTCCCGCGACTGGGCGGCCAAGGGCACGGCGCTGCTCGGCGTCAAGGCTGTCATCGCCGAGTCGTACGAGCGCATCCACCGCTCGAACCTGATCGGCATGGGCGTCCTCCCGCTCCAGTACCCCGAGGGCGCCTCGGCGGACTCGCTGGGTCTGACCGGCGAGGAGACTTTCGAGATCACCGGCGTCACCGGTCTCAACGACGGCGGCATCCCGAACACCCTGAAGGTCAAGGCTGTCAGCCCCGCCGGCGAGACGGTCGAGTTCGACGCGAAGCTGCGCATCGACACGCCGGGCGAGGCGGACTACTACCGCAACGGCGGCATCCTCCAGTACGTGCTGCGGTCCCTGATCCGCAGCTAGTCGCCACCGCATGACGCAGAAGGGCCGCATCCCAGCGACGGGGTGCGGCCCTTCTGCGACTCCCGTGCGGCCGGTCCCCCCTGCACCTGAGTCACCCCAGGAGCTCCACCTCGGCGAGGGTCGCCGGTCCGTCCGGTACCAGCCGGTACTTCGCGTACCTGTGTGGGCGGGCGACGGTGAAGACGCGGGTCTGGCGGTCCCAGGCGAAGGACTCTCCCGTACGCCTGTCGAGGTCCCTCCACTTCTCACCGTCCCGCGAGCCCTGGAGCACCCAGCTCCGAGGGGCCTTGGCGCGGTCCGAGGAGGTGAGGGTGTACTGGAAGGCGCGGGTGTCCGGCTTCACCGGCAGGTCGACGCTCTCGAACTGCCCGTTCGTGTCCGAGGAGTTGTCGAAGAGCGGCCCGGTGGCGCTGATCGCGTCCGCCTGCGGCGCGGGCACCTTGTCGTCCTTCGTGAGGGAGACCGGGGCGGCCTTCTCGCCCGTACCCCATGAGGAGGGCTTCGGACCCATGTCGAACTCCAGAGTGCCGCCCCGTGCCAGCAGGTCGTGCGGCAGCGCCGTCGACTTCCAGGGCTTGCCGTTGACCTTCAGGCCCTGGACGTAGACGTTCTTCGCGCTGTTCTTCGGGGCCTTGACCACCAGGTCGCGGCTGTTCTCCAGGTGGACGGTGGTCTTCGTGAAGAGGGGCGAGCCGATCGCGTACTCGCCGCTGCCCATGACCAGCGGGTAGAAGCCGAGCGAGGAGAAGAGGTACCAGGCGGACTGCTCGCCGTTGTCCTCGTCGCCGTGGTAGCCCTGGCCGATCTCGCTGCCGGTGTAGAGACGGGAGAGGACCTCGCGGACCTTCTCCTGGGTCTTCCAGGGCTTGCCCGCCGCGTTGTACATATACGTCGCGTGGTGGGCCACCTGGTTGCTGTGGCCGTACATGCCCATCCGTACGTCGCGCGCCTCCGTCATCTCGTGGATGACGCCGCCGTACGAACCGGCGAACTCGGGGGCCGCCGTCTCCGGGGTGGAGAAGTAGCGGTCGAGCTTGTCGCCGAGGCCGGAGCGGCCGCCGTAGAGGTTGGCGAGGCCGCGGGAGTCCTGGGGCGCGGTGAAGGCGTAGCCCCAGCCGTTGGTCTCGGTGTAGTCGTAACCCCAGATGCGGGGGTCGTACCGGTCGGACGGGACCCGCCAGTCGCCCTTGAGGTCGCGGCCCTGGAAGAAGCCGGCCTTGTCGTCGAAGAGCTTGACGTAGTTGCGGGCGCGGTTGAGGAAGTACGCCGACTCCTCCTTGTAGCGCGCCTTTTTCATCTTCTTGTGGAGCGCCTCGCCCATCTTCGCGAGGCCGTAGTCGTTGAGGTAGCCCTCCAGGGACCAGGAGAGGCCCTCGTGGGTCTCGGTGGAGGCGTACCCGAGGAAGGGGGACGTCTTCATGCCCTTGCGGCCCACGCCGGAGAAGGGCGGCACGACGGTGGCATTTTTGAGCGCCGCCTCGTACGCCGCCTCGGCGTCGAAGCCGACGCCCTTGACGTACGCGTCGGCGAACGCCACGTCGGACGAGGTCCCGGTCATCAGGTCGGCGTAACCCGGCGACGACCAGCGGGAAATCCAGCCGCCGTCCTTGTACTGCTGGACGAAGCCGTCGACGAGCTTGCCCGCCTTCTTGGGAGTGAGGAAGGAGTACGCCGGCCAGGTCGTCCGGTAGGTGTCCCAGAAACCGTTGTTGACGTACACCTCGCCGTCGACGATCTTCGCGCCGGTGTGGGTCGGGGTGTCGGGGCCCGGCTGCTTCGAGAAGGGGCTCGCGTACTGCTGCCGGGGGCGGGCCTTGGTGCCCGTGTTCTCGAAACCGGAGTTCGGATACAGGTACAGCCGGTAGAGGCTGGAGTAGAGGGTCGTCAACTGGTCGCGGCTCGCGCCCTCGACCTCGACGCGGCCGAGGAGGTCGTCCCAGGCGTCCTGCGCGCGGTCCTTGACGCGCTCGAAGGACGTGCCTGCCGGGATCTCGTCGGCGAGGTTCTTCTTCGCCTGGTCCACACTGATGAGTGAAGTCGCCAGCCGCAGGGTCACCCGGCCGTCGGCGCCCGGTTTGAAGCGTAGGTAGCCGGTGACGTCATCGCCTCCACCGCCGCTGAGCTTGCCGCTCCCGGTGACGGGCGCGTCGAAGACGCCGTACACGAAGAGCCTGGTGGCGCCGGTGGACAGGCCGCTCTTGACGTCCGAGAAGCCGGTGAAGGAGCGGGTGGCGGGGTCGAGGGTGAGGCCGCCGTCGTTCGACACGTTGTCGAAGATGACGCTCGCGTCGTCACCGGGATAGGTGAACCGCATCATCGCCGCGTGATCGGTCGGGGTCATCTCGGCCTTCACACCGTTCTCGAAAGTGACCCCGTACTCGTGCGCCTTTGCCGTCTCCTTCTCGTGGCGGAAGGGCAGGGCGCGCGCCTTGCGGGCGGCGTCCGGGGTGCCCGCCACCGCGGACGGCATCAGCTGGAACGTCTGCCGGTCACCCATCCACGGGCTCGGCTCGTGGCTCGCGCTGAACGCCTGGATGGTGGGGAGGTTGTCGCTGTTGTTGCCGCGGGCGTAGTCGTACAGCCAACTGGTGGAGGCCGCGTTGGTCACCGGCGTCCAGAAGTTGAAACCGTGCGGGACGGCGGTGGCGGGGATGTTGTTGCCGCGCGAGAAGGCGCCGCTGGAGTGCGTGCCGCGGGTGGTCGAGACGTAGTCGGAGAGGTGCGCCAGGCGCTTCTCTGGGGCCTTGGGGGAGATGGTGATGTCATCGACCCAGCCGCTGAACTTCGCCGGACCCTTGGGGGAGTCGTACGCCACCAGGACCCGGTCGACGGTCTTGCCGGCCGCTACGGCGCCGATCCGCGACGCCTTGTGGTTCCACTGGTTGACGTACAGCGTCTTGGACGCGCCCTGGCCCTGCGGGGACAGGACCGCGCCGTGCTGGTCGAGGGCGCGCAGATCACTCAGATAGGTGCCGTCAGTGAAGGCCAGGTCGACCGACACGTTCGTGGCGGGGTAGTTGAGGTCGGTCTCGGGGAGGGACGGGAAGACCCGGTACGACAGCTCGGTGTCCCGCGTGACGCGGGTGTCGACGTCGAAGACCTTGTTGTACGAGTACGCCCGGCCCTCGGGCTTGTGCGTGCCGGCGTACCGCAGCGCACGCTTTCCCGTGAAGCCCGCGCCCGCCTTGGCGGTGGGGGAGCCGGAGGGGCCACGGTCGACCTGGCTGCGCATGTCGTCCGGGGCGGGCGTGGAGGTGTCACCGTTCGAGAACTGAACGTCCGCCAGCTGGGTGATGCCCGACGCGCCGTTGTTACGGGTGATGTCGAGCCGGTAATGCGCGTACGCCACTGAGTTCTCGAAGCCGTAGCTCTTCGTCTCGAACCGCTTCGCGAAGGTCTGCCCCTCGCGGGAGTCGAGGACCTTCCACTCCTTGCCGTCGGCGGAACCCTTGAGCGTCCAGTCCTTCGGGTCGCGCTCCGCGTGGTCGTTGGCCGAAGTGAGGGCGTACGTCACCACCTTGGCCGGTTCGTCCAGATCGAACTCGATCCAGCCCGACGGCTCGAAGGCGAGCCACTTGGTGGCCGGCTGGACATCGACGAGGTTCTCCTTCACCTCGCCGCCGCCGGTGTTCTCGCCGCTGGCGCGCAGCTCGACGACCCGGTCGGTCACATTGCCCGGAATTCCGGAGCTGTATCCGCCGTCGACCCCCGAGGTGCGCTTCTCGCCGCCGGGTGCGACTTCCACCGTATTGCGCCAGTCCGGCTGGGGTTCGTCCGCCTCGAACGAGGAGCTGAAGGACGAGGTGGCGGTCTGCTCCGGCGGCGCCGGGCGCTGGGGCTGGGCGGTGGCCGCCGAAGGGGCTGTGACGACGAGCAGGAGGGCGGTCGCCGCGACGGCGGCCGCACTGTGGCCTTGTCCGTACCGAGATCTGTACTGCATGCCGGGCGTTTCCTCCCCTTGGACAACGTTGTCATGAGCAGTGCAACGGGATCCAGTAGGGAGCCAAGTCGCCGATGGTGTCAAGGGTGTTGCATGCGCCAGGGGAGGCGTGGGGGGCGCGCCGTGTACGCGGAGCCGCGCGAGCGATTACGTGCGCGTTCCAGATATCCGCGAGGTCTCAACTCGGGAAAGCTTGCTGCCGAAACTCGCTTTCGATCTTGCTCAGTTGACCGTAAGTGGACTATACCTGTCGGCGTCTGCAACGCCGCTCCGTGGCCGCGGACCAGGGGGACGGGGATCGGTGCGGGGAGGCCGCTGCGGCGGTTGCCAGCACTGTTTGTCCGTACCATCTGCCCAACTCAGCACGACCCAGCGTCATTTGACTGCGGTGGCGGGGCCCTTCGCCTAGGCGAGATAAGTGCGGGCGACCGGTACACCGCCTGAGTCCTGGAGAAGGCGAGGACTTGAGCATGGGATCCACCTCCGCCCACAACAATGAGGGCCTTGGCCGTCGCGATCTGATCAAGCGGTCGGCCGCACTCGGTCTGATCACTGTTCCGACGATGAGCTTCCTGTCGGCCTGCGCGAGCGGTGACAGCGGTGGCGACGAGAAGGTCGAAAAGGGCAAGAAGACCGAGAAGAACCCGCTGGGTGTCAACGAGAGCGCGCCCCTCGAAATTGTGATTTTCGACGGCGGGTTCGGCACGAAGTACGCGGAGGACGCCAAGGCCGTCTACCAGAAGACGTATCCCAAGGCGGAGATCAAGTTCTCTTCGACGCAGAAGATCAGGTCGCAGCTCCAGCCGAGGTTCAACGGCGGAACGCCCCCGGACCTCATCGACAACTCGGGCGCCGAGCAGATGGACATGGGCGTCCTGGTCGGCAAGAAGCAGCTCACCGACCTCACCCCGCTGCTGGACGCGGCGTCCATCGACGACCCGGGCAAGAAGGTCCGCGACACGCTGCGGCCCGGCATCGTCGAGATGGGCCAGTTCGACGGCGACCCCGTCTGGATCATGTACTACGCGTACACGGTCTACGGCGTCTGGTATTCCGAGACCGCGCTGGAGAAGCTCGACGCGACGTACCCGGAGAACTGGGACGACATGCTCGCCCTCTGCGCCAAGGCGAAGAAGAAGGGCATCGCGGGCTGGACGTACGCGGGCAAGCACCCGTACTACCTGCCGTTCTCGCTCTACCCGTTCATCGCCAAGATCGGCGGCCGCGAGGTTCTCGACAAGATCGACAACCTGGAGCCGAACGCCTGGTCGGACCCGGCTGTGAAGGCCGCGTTCGAGGCGTACTACGAGCTCTACAAGAAGGGCTACATCCTCAAGGGCACCCCGAGCATCGACCACATCCAGTCGCAGACCGCCTGGACCCAGGGCAAGGCGCTGTTCATCCCGAACGGTTCGTGGGTGGAGAACGAGGCGTCCAAGACGATGCCGGCCGACTTCAAGCTCGCCGTGAGCGCGCCGTCCAGCCTCGACAGCTCGGACAAGATGCCCTTCGGCACGATCTGGGCGTCCGGTGGTGAGCCGTTCATCGTCCCGAAGTCGGCGAAGAACCCCGACGGCGGCATGGAGCAGTTGCGCATCATGCTCAGCGAGGCGTCGTCGAAGAACTTCACCCAGAGCGTGAAGTCCCTGACCGCCCTCAATGGCGGCACCGACGGCATCGAACTGACTCCGGGTCTGAAATCCGCCACCGCCGCCCTGGAGAAGGCCGGCGACAACGTGGTGAACCCGCGCATGCAGGACTGGTACGTAAAGCTCCAGAAGGAGCAGATCGGTGTCGCCGGTCTGGGCGAGATGATGGCCGGCCGAGCGACCCCGGCGGAGACCATCAAAAAGATCCAGGGCTTCGCCGACGCGGCGGCCAAGGACCAGTCCATCAAGCACTACAAGCACCAGTGAGCCGACCCGGAGGTCCGGGAGCGGACCTCCGGGAGATCACGGAACCAGCGGCGGCACACGCCGGAAGATCGGGGTCGGTAACCATGCAACACGGCAAGTACCGGTTCATCGTGGGGTTTTTGGCGGCCCCGTTGGCGTTGTACGCAATCTTCGTCATCTGGCCGTTCATCCAGTCCATCTACTACTCGTTCACGGACTGGACCGGCCTGAGCCCGGACTTCAAGATGGTCGGCTTCGCCAACTACAGCCGGATGCTGGAAGACCAGATCTTCTGGGATTCGCTGTGGCACAGCCTGTTGTTCGCGCTGTTGCTGCCGCTGGTGACGCTCGGCCTCGCGCTCTTCTTCGCCTTCATGCTCAACGTCGGCGGACGGCGCCGGAAGGGCGCGGCGATCGCGGGAGTGCGGGGCTCGGGCTTCTACAAGATCGCGTACTTCTTCCCGCAGGTGCTTTCGATCGCCATCGTCGCGGTGCTCTTCACCTTCGCGTACAACCCGAACGAGGGCGCGATCAACGGACTGCTGAGGGCCGTCGGCCTCGGCAGCGTCCAGCCGCAGTGGCTGGGCGACCCGGATGTCGCCCTGTGGGCGGTCATGGCGGTGCTGGTCTGGAGCACCGTCGGCTTCTTCGTGGTGCTCTTCTCGGCGGGCATGGCGTCCATCCCCAGGGACTTCTACGAAGCCGCCCTGCTTGACGGCGCGAGCCGGTTCACCACGTTCTTCAGGATCACCATCCCGCTGCTCTGGGACACCGTGCAGTCGGGGTGGGTCTACATGGGAATCCTCGCGCTGGGCGCGGAGTCCTTCGCGGTCGTCCAGATCATGACCGTGGGCCCCGGCGGCCCCGACTACTCGACGACCGTCCTGGTGCTGTACGTCTACCAGACGGCGTTCCGGGACGGCCAGGCAGGCTATGCGACAACGATCGGCGTGGCCCTGCTCGTCATCACCCTGGCCCTCGCGGCCCTCGTGATGCGGGTGGGCCGGCGTGAGCGGCTGGAGTTCTGATGAAGACCACTGACACCCCGCCCGCAGGCATCACCGAAGACCGCCCGCCCGCCCCGAAGGTCTCCGGCCCGGCTCCGGCGAAGCCGAAGAGGGACGTGAGCGGCAGCACGCTCAACGTCTTCTCGCACGGCATCCTGATCCTCTGGGCCTTCATGGTCGTCATGCCGCTGCTGTGGGCGGTCATGACGTCGTTCAAGGACGACGCGTCGATCTTCGAGTCGCCGTTCTCGCTGCCGGACCGGCTGCATTTCGAGAACTGGTCGCGGGCCTGGTCCGAAGCCCACATGAGCGACTACTTCTTCAACACCATCATCGTGGTGGGCGGCTCGCTCATCGGCACACTCCTGCTGGGCTCCATGGCGGCGTACGTCCTCGCGCGCTTCGACTTCCCCGGCAACCGCTTCATCTACTTCCTCTTCGTCGGAGGAATGAGCTTCCCGATCATGCTGGCGCTGGTCCCGCTGTTCTACGTACTGAAGAACATCGGCATGCTGGAGACGCTCCCCGGCCTGATCCTGACGTACATCGCCTACTCGCTGCCGTTCACCGTCTTCTTCCTCACCTCCTTCTTCCGTACGCTGCCGAGCTCGGTGGCGGAAGCGGCGATGATCGACGGCGCCTCGCACACCAGGACCTTCTTCCAGGTGATGCTGCCGATGGCGAAGCCCGGCCTCATCAGCGTGGGCATCTTCAACTTCCTCGGGCAGTGGAACCAGTACATGCTGCCGACGGTGCTCAACAACAACCCGGACAACCGGGTGCTCTCGCAGGGCCTGGTCGAGCTCGCGACCAGCCAGGGCTACAAGGGCGACTGGTCGGGACTCTTCGCCGGCCTGGTGATGGCGATGCTGCCCGTTCTCGCGGCGTACATCATCTTCCAGCGCCAGGTCGTCCAGGGCCTGACCGCGGGGGCCGTGAAGTAGCGAAGCAGCGCCGCGGGCCCCGCCCCGCGACCGTACGAACCGCCCGCCGGCGTCCATGCCGGCGGGCGGTTCGGCGTGCTGTGACGTTCCACCGCCAGGCTCAAGGTCTTGACGGGGGGCAACCCGAAAGGCTCATCTTAGAGTTCACATGTTGGAGAAAGAGGAGAGTCAATGGAGACTCCGGGGTCGCAGACATCCCTGCACCGGGCCAATCTTGAGCGGGTCGTACGGGCCGTACGCATGGCGGGCTCGCTCACCCAGGCAGAGATCGCCAGGGCCACAGGGCTCTCGGCAGCCACGGTCTCCAATATCGTGCGCGAGCTGAAGGACGGCGGGACCGTCGAGGTCACCCCGACCTCCGCGGGCGGCCGCCGGGCGCGCAGCGTCGCGCTCAGCGGCGACGCCGGCATCGTCATCGGCGTCGACTTCGGCCATACGCACCTGCGCGTCGCCGTCGGCAACCTCGCCCACCAGGTGCTCGCCGAAGAGTCCGAGCCGCTGGACGTCGACGGCTCCGCCGCCGAGGGCTTCGACCGGGCGGAACAGCTGGTCAAGCGGCTGATCGCGGCGAGCGGCATCGGCCAGGACAAGGTGATCGGCGTCGGCCTGGGCGTACCCGGACCGATCGATGTCGAGTCCGGAACGCTCGGCTCGACCTCGATCCTGCCGGGGTGGAAGGGCATCAATCCCAGCGAGGAACTGGCCGGGCGCCTCGGCGTGCCCGTGTACGTCGACAACGACGCCAACCTGGGCGCGCTCGGCGAGCTGGTGTGGGGCAGCGGGCGCGGGGTCAAGGACCTGGCGTACATCAAGGTCGCGAGCGGTGTCGGCGCCGGTCTGGTGATCAGCGGCCAGATCTACCGGGGACCGGGCGGCACGGCCGGCGAGATCGGGCACATCACGCTCGACGAGTCGGGCCCGGTGTGCCGCTGCGGCAACCGCGGCTGCCTGGAGACCTTCACGGCCGCCCGGTACGTCCTGCCGCTGCTCCAGTCCAGCCACGGCGCCGATCTGACCATGGAGCGCGTGGTGCAGCTGGCCCGCGAGGGCGATCCGGGCTGCCGCCGGGTGATCGCCGACGTGGGCCGTCACATCGGCAGCGGCGTGGCCAACCTCTGCAACCTCCTCAACCCCAGCCGGGTGGTGCTGGGCGGCGATCTGGCGGAGGCCGGTGAACTGGTCCTGGGGCCCATCCGGGACTCCGTCTCGCGGTACGCGATCCCGAGTGCGGCCAGGCAGCTCTCGGTACTGCCCGGCGCGCTCGGCGGGCGGTCCGAAGTCCTGGGCGCGCTGGCCCTCGTACTCAACGAAATGGGCGATTCGACCCTTCTCGACAGTGCCCTGCCCGCGAACACGCCTGCCTTCACTTAGATAACGAATGGCACCGTTGTCATCTCGTTAAGGATTTACTCCTTGACGCTGCCATCGGGGCGGAGTTGACTTCCAGCCACCTCGGCCGCAACGACGCGGCCTCGTCAGGGAGGTTTCTGAAGTGAACACGCGTATGCGTCGTGCCGCCGTGGCCGTGGCCGCCACCGCAATGGCCGTATCCCTCGCCGCCTGTGGCAGCGCCAAGGAGTCCGGAGACAAGGCGAAGGAGTCGGAGGGCAAGAAGACCGACGCCCTCAAGATAGGCCTGCTGCTTCCGGAGAATCAGACCGCTCGTTACGAGAAGTTCGACAAGCCGCTGATCGAGAAGAAGATCAGCGAGCTGACCGGCGGCAAGGGCGAGGTCGTCTACGCCAACGCCAAGCAGGACGCCACCGTCCAGACGCAGCAGATCGACACGATGATCACCAACAAGGTCGACGCGCTCATCGTGGACGCGGTGGACTCCAAGGCGATCGCGGGCGGCGTGAAGAAGGCCAAGGACCAGGGCATCCCGGTCGTCGCCTTCGACCGCCTCGCCGAGGGCCCGATCGACGCGTACACCTCCTTCGACAACGAAGAGGTCGGCCACGTCCAGGGCAAGGCCCTGCTTGAGGCGCTGGGCGACAAGGCCGACGGCGGCCAGATCGTCATGATGAACGGCGCCATCACCGACCCGAACGCCGCGCTCTTCAAGAAGGGCGCGCTGGCCGAGCTCAAGGGCAAGGTCAAGATCGGCAAGTCGTACGACACCAAGGAGTGGAAGCCGGAGAACGCCAACCAGAACATGGAAGGCGCGCTCTCCGCACTCGGCAAGGACAAGATCGACGGCGTCTACTCCGCCAACGACGGCATGGCGGGCGGCATCATCACCGCCCTCAAGGGCGCCGGCCTCTCCAAGCTCCCGCCGGTCACCGGCCAGGACGCCGAACTCGCCGGTGTGCAGCGCATCGTCGCCGGTGAGCAGTTCATGAGCGTCTACAAGCCGTACGCCCCCGAGGCCGCTGCCGCCGCCGAGATGGCCGTCGCGCTCGCCAAGGGCGAGAAGCTCGACTCCATCGCCAAGGACACCGTGGACAGCCCCACCACGAAGGGCATCCCGACCGTGCTGGTGCCGGTCGTCTCGCTGACCAAGGACAACATCAAGGACACCGTCCTCAAGGACGGCGTCTACACGGTCGCCGAGATCTGCACCCCCAAGTACAAGGCCGCCTGCGACAAGCTCGGGCTGAAGTAGGTCCCCGAAGTCCCCTGCTCCGCAAGGGACTTGCCCGCGGCAGAAGCCTGTCCGGTGCCCCGCCCTCCACAGCCCCGCAGCTACTCGGGCCGGGCACCGGACAGAACACCCCCGCACCCCCCACTTTCTTGCTCGACCTCCGCGCCGCCTTCCCCCGGCGCGGCATCCCCGCCGGTCAGGCGGCGAAGGAGATGGTTCACGTGTCCGCTACGCCCGTGCTGGCGTTGCGAGGGGTCTCAAAGCGGTTCGGTGCCGTCCAGGCGCTCACCGACGTAGAGCTTGAGGTCCACGCCGGTGAAGTGGTCGCCCTGGTGGGCGACAACGGCGCCGGAAAGTCCACGCTGGTCAAGACGATCGCCGGCGTGCACCCCATCGATGACGGTGTCATCGAGTGGGAAGGCAGCGCCGTACAGATCAACAAGCCCCACGACGCCCAAAACCTCGGCATCGCGACCGTCTACCAGGACCTCGCGCTGTGCGACAACATCGACGTCGTCGGCAACCTCTACCTCGGCCGGGAGATCCGCAAGCGCGGCATCCTCGACGAGGTCGAGATGGAGCGCCGCGCCCGCGAGCTCCTCACCACGCTGTCCATCCGCATCCCGAGCGTGCGCATCCCGATCGCCTCGCTCTCCGGCGGTCAGCGCCAGACCGTGGCCATCGCCCGGTCGATGCTCGGCGAGCCCAAGCTCGTGATCCTCGACGAGCCGACCGCGGCCCTCGGTGTCGAGCAGACCGCACAGGTGCTCGACCTCGTCGAGCGGCTGCGTGACCGCGGCCACGCGGTCATCCTCATCAGCCACAACATGGCGGACGTCAAGGCTGTCGCGGACAAGGTGGCGGTCCTCAGGCTGGGCCGTAACAACGGCGTCTTCGACGTCAAGTCCACCTCGCAGGAAGAAATCATTTCCGCCATCACCGGTGCCACGGACAACGCCGTGACCCGCCGTGCGGCGCGCAACGTGGAGGCCCAGAAGTGAGTACCGACAAGACCTCCCCGGCCGTCGGCAAGACGCCCGCCGCACCCGCCGACACGGCCCCTTCGGACACGGCCCCCGCCGACACGGCACCCGTGGACGCGCCGGCTCCCGCCCCCGCCGCCGTCACCGCCGTCGACCCGCGCCTGCTCGTCCGCGAGCAGGGCTTCGCCGGCTACCTCGGCGAGTTCAAGCGCAAGATGCGCGCCGGTGACCTCGGCTCCATCCCGGTCGTTATCGGCCTGCTCGTCATCTGCGTGATCTTCCAGGGCCTGAACGAGAACTTCCTGTCGGCCGGCAACCTCAGCAACATCGCCGTCTCCATGGTCGCCACCGGCATGATGGCCGTCGGCATCATCTTCGTGCTGCTGCTCGGCGAGATCGACCTCTCCGTCGGCTCGGTCAGCGGCGTCTCGGGCGCCATCGTCGCCGTACTCAGCGTCACCAACGGCATCAACGAATGGCTCGCGATCGTCGCCGCGATCACCGGCGGCGCCCTCATCGGCGCCATCCACGGCTTCTTCTTCGCCCGGATCGGCGCCCCCGCCTTCGCCGTCACCCTGTCCGGCCTGCTGTTCTGGCAGGGCTTCATGCTCCAGCTCCTCGGCAGCAACGGCACGATCAACCTGGACTCCGACGGCCTGGTCGGCCAGCTCACGACGTACTACTTCTCGGACGTCGCCGCCGCCTACGGCCTCGCCCTCGTCGCCGTCGTCGCCTTCTTCCTCTCCTCCTTCACCGACAGCCGCCGCCGCGAGGCAGCGGGCGTCCCGTCCCGGCCGCTCAGCGAGATCGCCCTGCGTACGGGGCTGCTCGCCGTGATCGCGTTCGCCGCCGCCGCCACGTTCAACCAGTACAAGGGCCTGCCGCTCGCGGTGCTGCTCTTCCTGGTGGTCCTGGTCGCGTCCGACTTCGTCCTGCGCCGGACCGCGTACGGCCGCAAGATCTTCGCGCTCGGCGGCAGCGTCGAGGCGTCCCGTCGTGCCGGTATCAACGTCACGGCGGTGCGGATCTCGGTCTTCGCCATCGCCGGTACGTTCGCGGCCGTCGGCGGCCTGTTCTGGGCCTCCAAGATCGCCGCCGCCAACCAGAGCGCCGGCGCCGGTGACCTGCTGATGAACGTCATCGCAGCGGCCGTCATCGGCGGCACCAGCCTCTTCGGCGGCCGGGGCCGCACCTGGAACGCGCTGCTCGGCGTGATGGTCATCACCTCGATCCAGTACGGCCTGGCACTCGAAGGCATCGCCACCCCGATCCAGTACATGATCACCGGTGGTGTCCTCCTGGCGACCGTCGTGATCGACTCCGTCACCCGGAAGACGCAGAAGACCGCCGGCCGCGCCTGACCGCGCGGCCCCGGCGTGCCCGGCACCGGATCCCGGTGCCGGGCACGGCCGTGCGTACGCCCGGCCGTAGCCGACGCGTGACGCAGAACGCACCGCCCGATGACCAACGCCGGTGGCGGAACATTAGACTCGACAGACCGGCAAGCAGACAGTTCAACTGCAAGGAGGCACGGGTGGCGCTGCTGACCCGCATTACGGGACCGCGCGATCTGGACCGGCTCACCCCGGAGCAGCTGGACCGGCTGGCCGCCGAGATCCGGACATTTCTCGTGGACGAGGTCTCCAAGACCGGCGGACACCTGGGCCCCAACCTCGGTGTGGTCGAACTGACGATCGCTCTGCACCGTGTCTTCGAGTCGCCGAAGGACAAGATCCTCTTCGACACCGGGCACCAGAGTTACGTCCACAAGCTGCTCACCGGCCGCCAGGACTTCACGAAGCTGAAGATGAAGGGCGGCCTGTCCGGCTACCCGTCGCGCGCCGAGTCCGAGCACGACGTCATCGAGAACTCGCACGCCTCGACCGTCCTCGGCTGGGCCGACGGCCTCGCCAAGGCCAACGAGGTCCTCAAGAAGGAGGACCACCACGTCGTCGCCGTCATCGGTGACGGAGCCCTCACCGGCGGCATGGCCTGGGAGGCGCTGAACAACATCGCCGTCGCCAAGGACCGCCCGCTCGTCATCGTCGTCAACGACAACGAGCGTTCGTACGCCCCGACCATCGGCGGCCTCGCGAACCACCTCGCCACCCTGCGCACCACCGACGGTTACGAGCGTTTCCTCGCCCGCGGCAAGGACCTCCTGGAGCGCACCCCCGTCGTCGGCAAGCCGCTCTACGGAACGCTCCACGGCGCGAAGAAGGGCCTCAAGGACTTCATCGCCCCGCAGGGCATGTTCGAGGACCTCGGCCTGAAGTACGTCGGCCCGATCGACGGCCACGACATCGAGGCCCTGGAGTCCGCGCTCCAGCGCGCCAAGCGCTTCGGCGGCCCCGTCATCGTCCACTGCCTCACCGAGAAGGGCCGCGGCTACCAGCCGGCCCTCGCGGACGAGGCGGACCGCTTCCACGCCGTCGGCAAGATCCACCCCGACACCGGCCTGCCGATCGCCTCCTCGGGCGTCGACTGGACCTCGGTGTTCGGTGAGGAGATGGTCAAGCTCGGCAAGGAGCGCGAGGACATCGTCGCGATCACCGCCGCGATGCTCCAGCCCGTCGGCCTCGACCGGTTCGCGAAGGCCTTCCCCGACCGCGTGTACGACGTCGGGATCGCCGAGCAGCACGGCGCGGTCTCCGCGGCGGGCCTGGCCACCGGCGGCCTGCACCCCGTGTTCGCCGTGTACGCCACCTTCCTCAACCGGGCCTTCGACCAGGTCCTGATGGACGTCGCCCTGCACAAGTGCGGCGTCACCTTCGTCCTGGACCGGGCGGGCGTCACCGGCACCGACGGCGCCTCGCACAACGGCATGTGGGACATGTCGATCCTCCAGTGCGTCCCGACCCTTCGCATCGCCGCCCCGCGCGACGCCGACCAGGTCCGCGCCCAGCTTCGCGAGGCCGTCCAGGTCGACGACGCGCCCACCGTCGTCCGCTTCTCCAAGGGCGCGGTCGGCCCGGCGGTCAAGGCCGTGGGCAAGGTCGGCGGCATGGACGTCCTGCGCAAGCCGGACGACGGCACCGCCGATGTCCTGCTCGTCTCCGTCGGCGCGCTCGCGCCGATGTGCCTGGAGATCGCCGATCTCCTCGACAAGCAGGGCATCACCACGACCGTCGTCGACCCGCGCTGGGTCAAGCCGGTCGACGAGGCGCTCCCGCCGCTCGCCGAGCAGCACCGCGTCGTCGTCACCGTCGAGGACAACAGCCGCGCCGGCGGCGTCGGCTCCGCCGTCGCCCAGGCGCTGCGGGACGCGGGTGTCGACGTACCGCTGCGCGACTTCGGCATCCCGCCGCGCTTCCTCGACCACGCCTCCCGCAAGGAGGTCATGGCCGAGATCGGGCTTACGGCGCCGGACATCGCCCGCCAGGTGACGGGTCTGGTCGCCAAGCTGGACGGGCGGCTGGAGGACGAGCCGGCCGAGGCCGCGCGCGACTGACGTCCCGCCACCTACGAGGAACGGCCCAACAGGAGCTCACGCTCCCGGCGGGCCGTTTTTCGTTTCGATCCGCCAAAAGGGTCAACTCGCAGGGCCAGTACGCATACCGGTCCGTGCCTCCCATCGGGTGAAACCGGGCGGCGGTCCTCGTGGGGACTGACCGGTTCACTCACGATCATGACTGAAACTCGCTCACTTCAAGGTTGGGCGACAGCCGACAGTCGGAGGTACGCCGGTGAGTACGCAGCACGATCCAGGACCGGCCAAAGAGGGCATGTTCCGGACCAAGACGGTCGAACAGTCGATCCGCGACACGGAGGAACCGGAGCACGAGCTCAAGAAATCCCTCTCCGCGCTCGACCTGACGGTCTTCGGAGTCGGTGTCATCATCGGTACCGGCATCTTCGTCCTCACCGGCAAGGTGGCCAAGGAGACGGCGGGCCCCGCGACGGCCTTCGCCTTCATCGCCGCCGGTGTGGTCTGCGCCCTCGCCGCGCTCTGTTACGCCGAGTTCGCCTCCACCGTCCCGGTGGCCGGTTCGGCGTACACCTTCTCGTACGCCTCGCTCGGCGAGCTGGTCGCCTGGACCATCGGCTGGGACCTGGTCCTCGAATTCGCGCTGGGCACGGCGGTGGTGGCGGTCGGCTGGTCCGGCTATGTCCGCTCGCTGATGAGCAACGTCGGCTGGGACATGCCCGAAGCGCTCTCCGGACCCGAAGCGGCCGAAGGATTCGGCTTCGACCTGCTGGCGTTCCTCCTGGTGCTGCTGCTCACCGCCATCCTGGTGGTCGGCGTGAAGCTGTCCGCGCGCGTCACCGCCGTCGTGGTCGCCATCAAGGTGACCGTGGTCCTCATCGTGATCATCGCGGGTTCCTTCTTCATCAAGGCCGACAACTACTCGCCCTTCATCCCCGACTCCGTGAAGCAGCCCGCCGGATCGGGCTGGGACGCGCCCCTGGTCCAGCTGCTGTTCGGTTACGAGCCCACCAACTTCGGCATCATGGGCATCTTCACCGCCGCCTCCGTCGTCTTCTTCGCCTTCATCGGATTCGACGTCGTGGCCACCGCCGCCGAGGAGACCAGGGTCCCGCAGCGGGACATGCCGCGCGGCATCCTCGGCTCGCTGCTCATCTGCACCGTGCTGTACGTCGCCGTGTCGCTCGTGGTCACCGGCATGCAGCACTACAGCCAGCTCTCGGTCAGCGCCCCGCTCGCCGACGCCTTCAAGGCCACCGGGCATCCCTTCTACGCCGGCACCATCAGCTTCGGTGCCGCGGTCGGTCTCACCACCGTGTGCATGATCCTGCTGCTCGGGCAGACCCGCGTGTTCTTCGCGATGAGCCGCGACGGGCTGCTCCCCCGGTTCTTCTCCGTCACGCACCCGAAGTTCCGCACGCCGTACCGCCCGACCATCCTGCTCGGCGTGCTCATCGCGGTCATCGCCGGTTTCACCAGCCTCGAAGAGCTCGCGACGCTGGTGAACATCGGCACCCTCTTCGCGTTCGTCGTCGTCGCCCTCGGCGTGATCGTCCTGCGCCGGACCCGGCCCGACCTGCACCGCGCCTTCCGCACTCCGCTGGTGCCGCTGGTCCCGATCCTCTCGGTGGCCGCCTCGTTCTGGCTGATGCTCAATCTGCCCGCCGAGACCTGGCTGCGGTTCGGCATCTGGATGGCGATGGGCTACGTGCTGTACTTCGCGTACAGCCGAAGCCACAGCCGCCTTGGCCGCGTGGGCGACGACGCCAAGTACTGAGTGAAATCCGGCCACTTCCGGCCGGCACGGTTTCCCCGGCACAGCCCCGGCTCCGTTTGTCCCGTTTCGGCGCGGACCGCGGAGCCGGATAGCTTGGCGCGCATGCTCACGCGGCCGCCGATCCCGTCACCTTCCGCGTCCCCGCCGGTCCTGCCATGCCCGAGGCCGGCCGCCGGCGCCCGGACTGCCGCGCCGCCCTACTGGCGGACCCTGCTGCCCGCCCTCGCGCTGCTGGCGCTCCTCACCCGGCTCCCGTCCCTCCGGCGCCCCCTGTGGAACCCGGACGAGGGCTATCTCGCCGTACAGGCAAGGATGCTGGCCGACGGGGGAGTGCTCTACGACACGGTCGTGGACCGCAAACCGCCCCTGCTGCCGTGGCTCTACGAGACGGCCTTCGCCGTCTTCGGTGACGAATCGCTGCTGCCCCTCCAGCTCTGCGCGGTCGCCGCCCAGCTACTCACCGCCGCGCTGCTCGCCTCGGTTGCCCGCCGCCGCTGGGGCGACGCCGCCGGCCGCACGGCGGGCGCCCTCTACCTGCTCATCTCCATCGGACTCAACCCGGAGGACGCGCAGGCGGCGACGTTCGAGGTCTTCATACTGCCGTTCACCGTGGCGGCCGTCTGGTGCGCCGACCGCGGCCGGTGGTGCGGCGCGGGCGTGGCGGTCGCGGCGGCGTTCCTGACGAAGCAGACGGGCGGCGCGGTCCTAGCCCCGGTCCTGTGGCTGCTGTGGCAGAACGCACCGGCCCGAAGCGCGCTCTTCCGTACGGCCTTCGGCTTCTGCCTGCCGGTGCTGTACGCCGCGCTGCTCACCGGACCCCACCGCTTCCTGTTCTGGACGGTCACCGGTTCGGGGGCGTACGCCACCTTCACCGGCTCCGAACTCCACGTCCTCTTCCGGGGACTGGCGAACACCCTGATCCTGGCCTTCGCCTGCGCCGGACTCATCCCGCCCGTCCTGCGCGTCCTGCGGGTCGCCAGAACCGGAGCGGCCGACCTGTGGCTGTGGTTCCTCACCGCGGCCGGCGCGGTGATCCTCGGATTCCACTTCTTCGGCCACTACTACCTCCAGCTCATGCCGCCGATCGCCCTGCTGGCCACGGCGGCGCTCCAGGTCCTCCCGGCCCGGCGGGCGACCAGGGCAATCCTCATCTCGGCGTGCACGTGCGCGGTGTTCCTGGCCTGGGGCCTGCTGGCGCCCCGGCCCGAGCTCGCGCACGTACAGAAGGTCGCGAAGGCGGTGAAGGTACGGACGGAGCCCCGGGACCGGGTTCTCGTCTGGGGGATACACCCCGAGGCGTACTGGCTCGCCGACCGGGCCCCCGCCAGCCGCTACCTCACAGCGGGCCTGCTCACCAACTACAGCGGCGGCCGCAACGGCCCGCAGGTCGGTGAGAAGTACGCGATGGCGGGCGCCTGGCCCGTCTTCCGCACCGAAATGGCGGCGCGCCCCCCTGCCCTGATCGTCGACGACTCACGCGGGAAACCCTTCGCGCCGCAGCGCGTGCCGACGCTGCGAAGACTGCTGGCGGGCGGGTACGAGGAGCTGACGACGGTCGACGGGGCGGTGCTCTACGTACGTTCCACCCCGGCGTCGTCCGCGTCACCGCGCTGAGGCCGGACGGTACGCGGCCCCGCGCACTGGGCGCCGTACGTCTCCACGCGCCGCCTGAGCTCCCGGTCGGCGGTGACGACGAGCACGGCCGCGCCCCTGCCGGTTTCCTCCGCGACCACCTCGACGATACGGTCGTCGCCGCTGCCGGGCGCGGACTCGACCCGTACGCCGGGCACGGAGACGACGCCACGGGCGGCGCCCTCGACGACGAGGACGACCGTGAGGGGACCGGGGTGGCCGGGGAGGCCGGGAAGGCCCTCCTCGGCGTAGACCTGGAGGCGGTCGCGCAGGCGCTCGGCGGCTCCGTGACGGTCGCGCCACCAGCCGTCGGGCACGGATCCGACGACATTGGCAGCGTCCACAACGACCAGAGTTCTCATACCATCCTCATAGCACGAGCGGGGCGCGTGAAGCAGGCGCGACCAGGCAAAACGCTATGCTTGTTCGATATTCCGGAGATCCGAAAAGCCGATGTACAGAAGGTTGGCCTGACGCCATGAGGCCGCGGAGCGCGCGTAAGACCGAGCGAATTTCCCCGTCCCCCTCGGGCCCACCGCCCGCGACCGGCCCCGCGACCAGCCACTGGCTTCTGCGCGGCAAGGACCACCGGCTCACCGCCTACGCCCCCACCGAGGGCGGACTGCTGCGCTGGACGGAGACCACTCCGGGCGGCCCGGACTGGACGGGCCCGCTGTTCTTCCCGGCCCCCGGCATCGAACACCTCACCCTCGCCCAGGGACCCGACGGTTACGTGCACTTCATCGGCCGGCGCCACAAGGGCGACGCCGTGGACCTCGTGCACGCCATCCAGTACCAGACCGGCCGCCCGCTGACCGCCTGGCACTCCCTCGGCAACCCCTACAAGGAGGCCGAGCGCGGCCTCAGAGTCGGTATCCCGGCCGCCACCGTGAACACGGCGGGCGCGGTGCACGTCTTCGTGCGCAACGCGGGGCGCGGCATCCAGATGCGCCGCCAGGCCGCGAACGGCAAGTGGGAGGGCTGGAAGGACCTGAAGGGCAGCAAGGCCCACGACGGTCCGGCGGCGGTGGCCATGTCCTGCGGCACGGTGGAGCTCCTGGTCCCGGCGGAGGGCAAAACCCTGCGCTGGACGCAGGAGAAGCCCGGCGGCGAGCTGACGCAGGCCGAGGACATTCCGTACACCCCGGCGGTCCGCACGGTCACCGGCCTGGAGACCGCCGACGACCGCGTCACGTACTACTGGAACGACAGCGACTCCAAGGGCATCACCGCCCACCGCCCCGGCGGGGAAACCGTCGCCCTCTCCGGCACGCCCGCACACAGCCCTGTCGCCGCCCTGCGCGCCGGCATAGGCGGCCACGACTGTACGGTCCTCGCCCACCGCGGCCTCGACGGCCGGCCCGTGCTGGCGGCCTGTGTGACGCAGGCCGAGGGCGACGGCGTGTGGTGGACCGCCACGGGCGAGGAATGCGTGGGCGCACCGGCGCTCGCGGTCGACGCGACGGGCCGCGTGGTCCTCGCGGTGATCGGCCGGGACGGCGCGCTGCACGTGGCCCGGCAGAAGCCGGAGGAGACGGGCCTCGCCCTGGCGGCCTGGACCCGTGTCTGACCCGCCCGCGCCCCGACGGACTGAGCCCGGCACACCGATCGGTGTACCGGGCTCAGTCGCGTACAGCAGGGATTACGCGGGGACGCTCGCCACGCCCTGCGGCAGGAACTTCTTGCCGTTCACACGCTCCGAGTAGCCCTCGCGGTCCAGGTACGGCGTGATGCCGCCCAGGTGGAAGGGCCAGCCGGCGCCGGTGATCAGGCAGAGGTCGATGTCCTGCGCCTCGGCGACGACACCCTCCTCCAGCATGAGCCCGATCTCCTGCGTCACGGCCTCCATGACGCGGGTGCGGACCTGCTCCTCGGTCAGGACGGTGTCGCCCTGCTTGAGGAGAGCCGCGACCTCCGGGTCCAGCTCGGGCTTGCCCGAGTCGTACACGTAGAAGCCGCGCTTGCCCGCCTTGACCACCGCCGCCAGGTTCGGCGACACCGTGAAGCGCTCCGGGAAGGCGCGGTTCAGGGTCTCCGAGACGTGCAGACCGATGGCCGGGCCGACCAGCTCAAGGAGCACCAGCGGGGACATGGGCAGACCGAGGGGCTCGACGGCCTTCTCGGCGACCTCGACCGGGGTGCCCTCGTCGATGGTGTTCTGGATCTCGCCCATGAAGCGGGTGAGGATGCGGTTCACCACGAACGCCGGGGCGTCCTTGCAGAGCACAGCGGTCTTCTTGAGCTTGCGGGCGACGCCGAAGGCGGTGGCCAGCGAGGCGTCGTCGGTCTGCTCGCCGCGCACGATCTCCAGGAGCGGGAGAATCGCGACCGGATTGAAGAAGTGGAAGCCGACGACCCGCTCGGGGTGCTTGAGCTTCGACGCCATCTCGCTCACCGAAAGCGAGGAGGTGTTGGTGGCGAGGATCGCGTGCGCCGGGGCGACCGCCTCGACCTCCGCGAACACCTGCTGCTTGACACCCATCTCCTCGAAGACGGCCTCGATGATGAAGTCGGCGTCGGAGAAACCCTCGGCCTTGTCCAGCACACCGGAGACCAGGCCCTTGAGACGGTTGGCCTTGTCCTGGTTGATGCGGCCCTTGCCGAGCAGCTTGTCGATCTCGGCGTGGACGTAGCCCACACCCTTGTCGACGCGCTCCTGGTCGATGTCCGTCAGTACGACCGGCACCTCCAGGCGGCGCAGGAACAGCAGCGCGAGCTGCGAGGCCATCAGGCCCGCGCCGACGACGCCCACCTTGGTCACCGGACGCGCCAGCGACTTGTCCGGCGCACCGGCCGGGCGCTTGGCGCGCTTCTGGACCAGGTTGAAGGCGTAGATGCCGCTGCGCAGCTCGCCGCCCATGATCAGGTCCGCGAGGGCGGTGTCTTCGGCGTCGAAGCCGGCGCTCAGGTCGCCGTCCTTCGCCGCCGCGATGATCTCCAGCGCGCGGTACGCCGCGGGGGCCGCGCCGTGCACCTTGGAGTCCGCGATCGCCTTGCCGCGCGCGACGGCCTGATCCCAGGCCTCGCCGCGGTCGATCTCCGGCCGTACGACCTGAAGCTCGCCGCGCAGCACGGAAGCGGTCCAGATCAGCGACTGCTCCAGGAAGTCCGCGCCCTCGAAGATCGCGTCGGCGATCCCGAGGTCGTAGACCTGCTTGCCCTTGAGCTGCTTGTTCTGGTTAAGCGAGTTCTCAATAATGACCGAAACCGCTCGGTCGGCGCCGATCAGGTTCGGCAGCAGCGCGCAGCCGCCCCAGCCCGGAACGAGGCCGAGGAAGACCTCGGGCAGCGAGAAGGCGGGCAGCGCGGCCGAGACCGTGCGGTAGGTGCAGTGCAGGCCGACCTCGACGCCACCGCCCATCGCCGCGCCGTTGTAGTACGCGAAGGTGGGGACGGCCAGAGCCGACAGCCGGCGGAAGACGTCGTGCCCGCCCTTGCCGATCGCCAGCGCGTCCTCGTGCCGCTTCAGCAGCTCGACGCCCTTGAGGTCGGCGCCGACCGCGAAGATGAACGGCTTGCCGGTGACACCGACGCCGACGATGGAGCCCTCGGCGGCCTCCTTCTCGACCTGGTCGATGGCGGTGTTCAGGTTCGCCAGGGACTGCGGTCCGAAGGTGGTCGGCTTCGTGTGGTCGAAGCCGTTGTCCAGCGTGATCAGCGCGAACAGGCCGGCGCCGCCGGGCAGTTCGAAGTGCCGTACGTGGGCGCTGGTGACGACCTCGTCCGGGAACAGCTCGGCCGCACCCTTCAAAAGCTCAACGGTCGTGCTCACTTGCTGCCTCCGGCGTCCTTGTGGTTCGGGTTCTCCCAGATCACGGTGGCGCCCATGCCGAAGCCGACGCACATCGTGGTGAGGCCGTAACGGACCTCCGGCTGCTCCTCGAACTGGCGGGCGAGCTGCGTCATCAGACGCACACCGGAGGAGGCCAGCGGGTGACCGTAGGCGATCGCGCCGCCGTACTGGTTGACGCGGGCGTCGTCGTCGGCGATGCCGTAGTGCTCCAGGAACGCCAGGACCTGAACGGCGAACGCCTCGTTGATCTCGAAGAGGTTGATGTCCTCGATCGACAGACCGGCCTTCGCGAGGGCCTTCTCGGTCGCCGGGATCGGGCCGTAGCCCATGACCTCGGGCTCCACGCCGGCGAAGGCGTACGAGACGAGGCGCATCTTCACCGGGAGGTCGTTCTCGCGGGCGAAGTCCTCGGAGGCGATGATCGAGGCGGTGGCGCCGTCGTTGAGACCGGCCGCGTTACCGGCGGTGACGTTGCCGTGGACGCGGAACGGCGTCTTCAGGTTCGCCAGCGACTCCAGGGTGGTGCCCGGACGCATCGGCTCGTCGGCGGTGACCAGACCCCAGCCGGTCTCGCCGACCGCGGGGTCGGTGCGGCGCACCGAGACCGGCACCAGGTCCTGCTGGATCTTGCCGTCGGCGTACGCCTTGGCGGCCTTCTCCTGCGAGCGCACGGCGTACTCGTCGGCACGCTGCTTGGTGATGCTCGGGTAGCGGTCGTGCAGGTTCTCGGCGGTCATGCCCATGAACAGGGCGGACTCGTCGACGAGCTTCTCCGACACGAAGCGCGGGTTGGGGTCGACGCCCTCGCCCATGGGGTGGCGGCCCATGTGCTCGACACCACCGGCGATGACGGCGTCGTACGCGCCGAAGGCGATCGAACCGGCGGTCGCGGTGACGGCGGTCAGCGCGCCGGCGCACATGCGGTCGATGGAGTAGCCCGGAACGGACTGCGGCAGCCCGGCGAGGATGCCGGCGGTACGGCCGAGGGTCAGGCCCTGGTCACCGATCTGCGTGGTCGCGGCGATGGCGACCTCGTCGATCTTCGCGGGGTCGAGGCCGGGGTTGCGGCGCAGCAGCTCCCGGATGGCCTTCACGACGAGATCGTCGGCGCGGGTCTCGTGGTAGATGCCCTTCGGGCCCGCCTTGCCGAACGGGGTGCGGACGCCGTCGACGAAGACGACATCCCTGACGGTACGAGGCACGATTGGCTCTCCTCCAGGGTGCGGGGTGGCACTGCTGCACTGCAGCACGCCGCATGGGGTGCTGCGTACCGCCATGCTACTTGCGGGTAACCAAGCTGCCCAGCCCCCACGGCCGGAGCGGCGAACGTCACACGACGAAACCCCCGGCCGAGCACGGCCGGGGGCTCGGATTCGGGGACGCTCAGGTCGCGGCCGTCACGGCCAGCGCCTTGGTCAGCAGCGGCGACACCAGCTCCACCTGCCACTGGCGTGCGCCGTAGGACTCCAGGGAGGCCGCCACCGCGTCCGCCGTCGCGTCCTTCGGCGGCTCCCAGCAGACCCGCCGCACCGTGTCCGGGGTGATCAGGTTCTCCTGGGGCATGTTCAGCTCCTCCGCGAGCGCGGACACAGCGGCCCGCGCGGCCGACAGACGGGCCGCCGCGGCCGGGTCCTTGTCCGCCCAGGAACGCGGCGGGGGCGGGCCGGTGACTGCCGCACCCGGCTGCGGAAGCTCCGAGTCCGGCAGCGCCTTGGCGCGGTCCACGATCCCTTGCCACTGCTCCAGCTGCCGGCGCCCCATGCGGTGGCCGAACCCGGGCAGCACGGACAGCGCCTGTACGTTCGCCGGCACGGCCAGCGCCGCCTCGACGATCGCGGTGTCGCTCAGCACCTTGCCGGGCGACACGTCACGCCGCTGGGCGATCCGGTCCCGCGCGTTCCACAGCTCCCGAACGATCGCCATCTGACGGCGGCGGCGCACCTTGTGCATCCCCGACGTACGGCGCCACGGGTCCTTGCGGGGCGGCGCGGGCGGGGCCGACGCGATGGCGTCGAACTCCTGACGCGCCCACTCCAGCTTCCCCTGCCGGTCGAGCTCCTTCTCCAGCGCGTCCCGCAGATCGACGAGCAGCTCCACGTCGAGCGCGGCGTAACGCAGCCAGGGCTCGGGCAGCGGGCGGGTGGACCAGTCGACCGCGGAGTGGCCCTTCTCCAGGGCGTACCCGAGGACGGACTCGACCATCGCGCCCAGGCCGACGCGCGGGAAACCCGCGAGCCGGCCCGCCAGCTCGGTGTCGAAGAGCCGCGTCGGCGTCATGCCTATTTCGCGCAGGCACGGAAGGTCCTGCGTGGCGGCGTGCAGGATCCACTCGCTGCCGGCGAGGGCTTCGCCCAGGCCGGAGAGGTCGGGGCAGCCGACCGGATCGATCAGCGCACTGCCCGCGCCCTCACGGCGCAGCTGCACGAGGTAGGCGCGCTGCCCGTACCGGTAGCCGGACGCGCGCTCGGCGTCGACGGCTACGGGTCCGGTGCCACGGGCGAAAGCCGCGATGACTTCATCGAGGGCCTCTTGCGAGGCAACCACCGGCGGAATGCCGTCGCGAGGCTCCAACAAGGGGATCGGCGCCGTCTCGACGTCGACCGGGGGGGCGCCCCCGGGGTTTCGCAGGTCTGGCTCTGCTGCGGTCTCTTGGGCGTCGGTCACGTGTAAAGGGTATCTGTACGAGCGAACGCCTGACCTGCACTCGTGCTCGGAACTGCGGGTGACCTGCGAAAACCAGTCGCGGTCCGATGTCTCCCGAATGTGGCCTTTCCGGGCGCCGCAATGGAGTGCGCCCGCCGGCGGAACGTTCCGCCGACGGGCGCATGAGGGGAAGAACCGGTCAGTGAATGATTCCGGTTCGCAGGGCCACCGCGACCATTCCGGCACGGTCGCCCGTGCCGAGCTTGCGTGCGATGCGGGCGAGGTGGCTCTTGACCGTCAGGGCGGACAGCCCCATCGAGACGCCGATCGCCTTGTTCGACTGGCCTTCCGCGACCAGCCTGAGCACCTCGACCTCCCGGCCGGAGAGCTCTCGGTAGCCGCCCGGGTGGCTCGGGGCACCCGGGGGGCGGCGGTGCATTCGTGCGGCCGCGGCGCCGATGGGGGCGGCGCCGGGGCGGGTGGGGTGCCCGATGTTGTTGCGCGTACCGGTGACGACGTAGCCCTTGACGCCGCCCGCGAGGGCGTTGCGTACGGCGCCGATGTCGTCGGCGGCGGAGAGGGCGAGCCCGTTGGGCCAGCCCGCGGCGCGGGTTTCGGACAGCAGGGTCAGCCCGGAACCGTCGGGCAGGTGGACGTCGGCAACGCAGATGTCGCGCGGGCTGCCGACGCGGGGGCGTGCCTCCGCGATGGACGACGCCTCGATGACGTCACGTACTCCAAGGGCCCACAGATGGCGGGTGACGGTGGAGCGGACGCGTGGGTCGGCCACGACGACCATGGCCGTCGGCTTGTTAGGGCGGTAGGCGACCAGGCTTGCGGGCTGCTCGAGGAGAACGGACACCAGGCCTCCTGGGGGAGTGGCGGAACTCGCCGGCTGGGGGTGAAGCCGGGGGGAACCGTGCTGAAGGGTCATCAACCTCTTCGGCAGCAGGGGCGCTCGCCTTTAGGGAAAGATCACGATTTGGTGAGTAACAATTCGGGCAATTCGGACGAGTGATCGATCATGTGAAGAATTGGCGGCCAGGACACACGAAAGGGGGCGCGCCCCCGTCCGTGCGCCCCCACGTCTCCTGCTAAGGCGCCTGCGGGCCCCGCCGCTGCGGCAGCGACACCACACCGGCGTCCACCGGACCCGGCCCGTGGCCGGTCACCGGAGGCAGCCCGGCGATCTGCGCCAACAGATCGCACCAGGCCGCCAGATGCGCCGCCGTGTCCGGCACCCCGACGCGCCCCTCGCGGGGCGTCCACGACGCCCTGATCTCGATCTGCGTGGCGGGCCTGCGCTCGGCCAGGCCGCCGAAGTAGTACGAGCCGGCCCGCGTCACGGTGCCGCTCGCCTCCGCGTACGACAGACCGCGTGCCTCCAGCGCGCCCGTCAGCCAGGACCAGCTCACCTCGGGAAGCAGCGGATCGGCCGCCATCTCCGGCTCCAGTTCCGCCCGTACGAGCGTCACCAGCCGGAACGTTCCGTGCCAGGCGTCGTGCCCCGCCGGGTCGTGCAGCAGCACCAGCCGGCCGTCCGCCAGGTCCTCGTCGCCGTGCACGACAGCCGCCTCCAGCGCGTACGCGTACGGCGCGAGTCGCTGGGGGGCGCGGGTGGGGTCCACCTCCACCTCGGGACGCAGGCGCGCCGAGCGCAGGGCCTCGACCGCCTGACGGAACGCGGGCGGGGCGGAGTCGCCCCCCGCGCCGCCCCTGCCGTCAGCCTCATCCTCATCCGAAAGTCGTCCCTGAGCCGGAGCCATGCGGGGAAGAGTAGGCGGAACGCGAGCCTCGCGCAGGGAAGGACACCCGCCCCGCGACAACCGCTTCGGCCCGCGTGCGAAGATTTGGGCGTGAGTGCCAATGACCGCCGCCCCGTGGGCAGCCCGCAGAGCCAGACGTACGACTCGGCCTTCCTCAAGGCGTGCAGGCGCGAGCCGGTGCCGCACACGCCGGTCTGGTTCATGCGGCAGGCGGGGCGCTCGCTGCCGGAGTACCTGAAGGTGCGCGAGGGCATCCCGATGCTGGAGTCGTGCATGCGGCCGGAGCTGGTCACCGAGATCACGCTGCAGCCGGTACGCCGTCACGGCGTCGACGCGGCCATTTTCTTCAGCGACATCGTGGTGCCGCTGAAGGCGATCGGTATCGACCTCGACATCAAGCCGGGAGTCGGCCCAGTCATCGCCGAGCCGATCCGTACGCGCGCCGACCTGGCCCGCCTGCGCGACCTCACCCCGGACGACGTCGCGTACGTCACCGAGGCGATCGGCATGCTCACGCGCGAGCTCGGGTCCACTCCGCTCATCGGATTCGCGGGCGCGCCTTTCACTCTCGCGAGTTACCTCGTCGAGGGCGGCCCTTCGCGCAACCACGAGCACACCAAGGCGCTGATGTACGGCGACCCGCAGCTGTGGGCCGATCTCCTCGACCGGCTCGCGGAGATCACCGGCGCCTTCCTGAAGGTGCAGATCGAGGCCGGCGCGTCCGCGGTGCAGCTCTTCGACTCCTGGGTCGGCGCGATCGCCCCCGCCGACTACACGCGCTCGGTGATGCCCGCTTCCGCGAAGGTCTTCGACGCGGTGGCGTCGTACGGCGTACCGCGCATCCACTTCGGGGTGGGCACGGGCGAGCTGCTGGGCCTGATGGGCGAGGCCGGTGCGGATGTCGTTGGCGTCGACTGGCGCGTCCCGATGGACGAGGCGGCGCGGCGCGTCGGCCCCGGCAAGGCGCTCCAGGGCAACCTGGACCCGGCCGTCCTCTTCTCGACGCCGGACGCGGTCATGGCGAAGACCGACGAGGTGCTGGCCGCGGCGGCGGGCCTCGAAGGCCACATTTTCAACCTGGGCCACGGTGTCCTGCCGACGACCGACCCCGACGCCCTGACCCGACTCACGGAGTACGTCCACACGCGCACGGCGGCGCGCCAGGGCTGACGCCTGCGGCGGGCTTTCCCCTACCCGCCCCTTCCCGAACCGGGGGCAAGCCCCCGGACCCCTGGACGCCCTCAAACGCCGGGCGGGCTGGATCGCGCTGAGCGCGGCTCAACGAGCCGCGCTCAGCGAGCCCGCGGCCCTGCGGGCCGGCCCGAGCCCCGGCGGGCAACTCCAAGCCTGGCGGGGAACCCCGAGCCTGGCGGGCGGTCTCGAGCCTGGGCGGCGACGCCAGCCCTGGCGGGAACCCCCAGCCCTGTCGGGCAACCCCGAGCCTGGGCGGCGATCCCAGCCCTGGCGGGCAACTCCAAGCCTGGCGGGGAACCTCCAGCCCTGGCGGGCAACCCCGAGCCTGGCGGGGAACCTCCAGCCCTGGCGGGCAACCCCAAGCCTGGCGGGGAACCCCCAGCCCTGGCGGACAACCTCGAGCCTGGGCGGCGATCCCAGCCCGTCGGACAACCTCGAGCCTGGGCGGCGATCCAGCCCTGTCGGGCAACCCCAAGCCTGGCGGGCAACCTCGAGCCTGGGCGGGGACCCCAGCCCTGGCGGCGACCCCAGCCCGGCGGGGACCCCAGCCCGGCGGGGACCATCAGCCCCTGCGGGGACCCCCAGCCCCGGCGGGCGGTCTTCGGCCGGGAAAGCCCCGCAGGGCATCGGGCCCTACGCGCCCGCCTCCCGCACCGCCGCCACCGCCTTGCGCGCCGCGATCAGCACCGGATCCCACACGGGGGAGAACGGCGGGGCGTAGCCCAGATCCAGGGCCGTCATCTGCTCCACCGTCATGCGGGCGTGGAGAGCCACCGCCGCGATGTCCACTCGCTTGCCCGCCCCCTCCCGGCCCACGATCTGGACGCCGAGCAGCCGCCCCGTACGCCGCTCCGCCGTCATCTTCACCGTCATCGGCGACGCGCCGGGGTAGTACCCCGCACGGCTCGTGGACTCGATCGTCGCCGTCACGAACTGCAGGCCCTCCGCCCGTGCGTCCTTCTCACGCAGCCCGGTCCGCGCGATCTCCAGATCGCACACCTTGCTGACCGCCGTACCGACGACACCGGGGAACGTCGCGTAGCCGCCGCCCACGTTCGACCCGATCACCTGACCGTGCTTGTTGGCGTGCGTGCCGAGCGCGATGTGGCGCCGGCGGCCCGAGACGAGGTCGAGCACCTCCACGCAGTCGCCGCCCGCCCAGATGTTGTCGTGGCCCACGACGCGCATGGAGAGGTCGGTGACCAGCCCGCCGTACGAGCCGACCGGCAGGCCCGCGTCCCGCGCCAGAGTGGTCTGCGGTTCCACGCCGATGCCCAGGACCACGACGTCCGCCGGGTAGGTCTCCCCGTCCGTGGCGACCGCCCTGACGCGGCCGTCGTCGCCGGTGAGGACCTTGGTCACCTCGGCGCCCGAGACGGTCGTGATGCCCATGCCGTTCATCGCCTCGTGGACGAGGCGGCCCATGTCCGGGTCGAGGGTGGCCATCGGCTGCTCGCCCCGGTTCAGGACGGTCACCTCGTACCCGCGCCCGACCAGCGCCTCCGCCATCTCCACGCCGATGTACCCCGCCCCGACGACAACCGCGCGCCGCCCCTTCGTCCGCTCCAGCGTGCCGATCAGCGCCTGGCCGTCGTCGAGGGTCTGCACGCCGTGCACGCCCGGCGCGTCGATGCCCGGCAGGGGCGGGCGTACCGGCCGGGCGCCGGTCGCCACCACCAGCTTGTCGAAGCCGGTCCACGACTCGGCGCCCGATTCGAGGTCACGTGAACGGACCCGGCCGCCCGCCACGTCGATGCCGGTGACCTCGGTGCGGATCCGCAGGTCGATGTCGCGCGCGCGGTGCTCCTCGGGTGTACGGGCGATGAGGTCGTCCCGGTCCGGGACGGCTCCACCGACCCAGTACGGGATCCCGCAGGCCGAGTACGACGAGAAGTGGCCGCGCTCGAAGGCCACGATCTCCAGCTCGTCCGGGCCCTTGAGCCTGCGGGCCTGCGATGCGGCGGACATGCCCGCCGCATCGCCGCCGATGACCACCAGTCGCTCCGCCGCTGCCATGCGTGTCCGTCCCCTCGTCAGTGGATACTGCCGTCAGGACACGCTAAGGGTTACTCCTGCGGCCGCGGCCTCTCCTGCGGCTCCCCGGCGGGCGCGAGCACCGGTGCCCCCCCGCTGCGGCAGGCGGCCCCGCAGCAGTCGCCACAGGGCGTACAACAGCGCGAGCGCCGCCGCGAACGGCGCCACCGCGCCGAGCCCCATCGCGACCCACTTCAGGGTCGCGGTGAACGCGTCCCAGCCGCCACCGAGCGCGTCCAGGAAACCGGGGTCGTCGTCCTCCCGCGCGGTCTCCTTCGCTTCGGGCTCGGAGAGTTCGACGGTGATGGTCGCCATGGTCGTACGGTCCTTCAGCGACGCCTGCTGCGCGAGCAGCGCCTCCAGCTCGGTCTGACGGGTGCTCAGCTCGCCCTCCAGCATGACCACATCGCTGAGATCGGTCGCCCGGTCCATCATGTCCCGCACCCGCGCGACGCTCGTCCGCTGCGACTTGACGCGGCTGTCCACGTCCACCACCTGGCCGGTGACGTCCTTGGCGTCGGCCTTGCGGCTGAGGAGCTTGCCGGTGCCGGCGAGCTCCTTCAGTACGGCGTCGTACTCCTCCTGCGGGACGCGCAGCACGATGCGCGAGTAGACGTGGCTGTCGTCGATCCGCTCGGTGGTCTCGTTGCCGACGACGCCCCCGGCGATCTCCGCCGCCGTACGGGCCGTGGCCAGCGCCTTGGTGGCGCTCTCGACCTCGACGGAGAGGGTCGCGGTACGGATGACGTGGGCCCTGGCGAGCGGTGGCTTCCTCGCCCCGGACTGATCGGCGGGTTTCTGTGCCCCCGCCCCGGTCCCGGCCGCCGCATCGGTGTCGGCGCCGCTGCCGGCCGCCCGCTCACCCTGCCCTCCGCCCTTGCTGTCGGCCGCCGCGCCCCGGGCGCTGTCCCTGGCGGCGCCGTTGTCGCTCGCGCCGCATCCGCCGACCGCGAGCGAAGCGGTGAGCAGAGCGGCCGCCAGGACCTTGAGTGACCGGTGCCCGGACGTACGTGCTGCACGCATGTCGGTTCCCCCCGAACGTCGTTGTGGTGTTGCGGGTTCGACGTACGGGGCGGCGGAGGGGGTTGCCGGTTTCCGGTCCCGAAGCGGTCACGGTCAGGACTCGTTCCGGGTTTGAGAGAGTGGACCCCATGAACGTGGAATCTCGTACGGGCCATGTCGTCGTCATCGGCGGTGGCATCTCCGGGCTCGCCGCCGCCCACCGGCTGGCCGGCGCCGGCGCGCGCGTGACCCTGCTGGAGGCGACGGACCGGCTCGGTGGCAAGCTCCTGGCGGGCGAGATCGCGGGCGTGCCCGTCGACCTGGGTGCCGAGTCGATGCTCGCCCGGCGGCCCGAGGCGGTCGCCCTCGCGCGCGAGGTGGGGCTCGGGGACCGGCTCCAGCCGCCCGCCACCGCCACGGCGTCGCTGTGGAACCGGGGCGTGCTCACCCCCATGCCGAAGGGGCACGTCATGGGCGTGCCCGGCGACCCGTCGGTGCTCGGCGGAGTCCTCTCCGCCGACGGCCTCGCGCGGATGCGGCGCGACCACGAGCTGGCACGTACCGAGGTCGGCGACGACATCGCGCTCGGCGAGTACGTCGCGGCCCGCCTCGGCCGTGAGGTCGTCGACCGGCTGGTCGAACCGCTGCTGGGCGGCGTGTACGCCGGTGATGTGTACCGCACCTCGATGCGCGCCGCCGTACCGCAGCTCTTCGAGACGGCGCGGACGTACGACTCGCTCCTCGACGGCGTACGGGAGATCCAGCGCAGGGCCGCCGCGAACCAGCGGACCGGCCCCGTCTTCATGGGTATCGAGGGGGGCGTGGGCACCCTGCCCGACGCCGTCGCGGACGCGGTACGGGCCAAGGGCGGCGAGGTTCTGCTGCGGACCCCCGTGCTCGGGCTGACGCGCGGCGCCGACGGCTGGCAGGTGCGTACCGACGAGCGGGTGATCACGGCCGGCTCCGTCGTCCTCGCGGCCCCCGCCTGGGCCGCCTCCGCGCTGCTCGCCGCCGAGTCACCGGCCGCGGCCGCCGAACTGGCCACCGTCGAGTACGCGTCGATGGCCCTGGTCACCATGGCCTTCCGGCGCCGGGACGTGCAGTCGTCGCTGCCGGAGGGCTCCGGATTCCTCGTGCCGCCCGTGGACGGGCGCACCATCAAGGCGTCGACGTTCTCGACCCGCAAGTGGGGGTGGGTGGACGCCGCCGCGCCCGACCTGTTCGTCCTGCGCACCTCCATCGGGCGCTACGGCGAGGAGGACCACCTGCACCGCGAGGACGAGGAGCTGGTGGAGGTCTCACTGCGCGACCTGGGGGCGGCCACCGGGCTCGCCGCCCGGCCCGTCGCCACCGAGGTCACCCGCTGGATCGGCGGCCTGCCGCAGTACCCCGTCGGGCACCCCGACCGGGTCGCGCGGGTGCGTGGCGAAGTCGCGAAGCTGCCCGGACTGCGGGTCTGCGGGGCGGCGTACGACGGCGTGGGCATCCCCGCGTGCGTCGCGAGCGGGTGGCGCGCCGCCGACGAGATCATGCTCACCCCGGACCCGGCGCGGGGCACGGATCAGGGCGCGGGAGAATAGGGACATGACTGATGCTCCGGAGACTGTGACATCCCCCCGAGGCCCGAACGCCGGCAAGAAGGCCAAGGACCTCAACGACGTCATCCGCTACACCCTGTGGTCCGTCTTCAAGCTGCGCGACGTCCTCCCCGAGGACCGGGCCGGGTACGCGGACGAGGTGCAGGAGCTGTTCGACCAGCTCGCCGCCAAGGACGTCACCGTGCGCGGTACGTACGACGTGTCGGGGCTGCGCGCCGACGCGGACGTCATGATCTGGTGGCACGCGGAGACCGCCGACCAGCTCCAGGAGGCGTACAACCTCTTCCGCCGCACCCGGCTGGGCCGCGCGCTGGAGCCGGTCTGGTCGAACATGGCGCTGCACCGCCCCGCCGAGTTCAACAAGTCGCACATCCCGGCCTTCCTGGCCGACGAGATGCCGCGCAACTACGTCTCGGTCTACCCCTTCGTGCGCTCGTACGACTGGTACCTGCTGCCCGACGAGGACCGTCGCCGCATGCTCGCCGACCACGGCAAGATGGCGCGCGGCTTCCCGGACGTGCGCGCCAACACGGTCGCCTCGTTCTCGCTCGGCGACTACGAGTGGCTGCTGGCGTTCGAGGCCGACGAGCTCTACCGCATCGTCGACCTGATGCGCCACCTGCGCGCCTCCGAGGCCCGCATGCACGTGCGCGAAGAGGTGCCTTTCTACACTGGTCGGCGTAAGTCGGTCGCGGATCTGGTCGCCGGGCTCGCGTGACGCCCTTCGGCCGGGGGTCCGGGGGGTGTCCTCCGGGAGATGCGGCACTGGTCGGCGCAAGTCGGTCGCAGACCTGGTGGCCGGGCTCGCCTGAGCGGCGGCCCGCCACCCCCGACCCGGAAGATCAGACGGTGGGCGCAGGCTTCTTCGCCACTGCCCGCTTGTCCAGCGACACCGGGTTCGGCTCCCGGTGCGGCGCGCATTGCGCGCGCCGCACCGGCGTCCGACCGGTCAGGAGATACGTCTCCAGGTGACCGTTGACGCACTTGTTCGCGCCGCCGCCGATACCGTGCGTCCCCGCGTCCCGCTCCGTGACCAGCGCGGAGCCCGCCAGCCGCCGCTGAAGTTCCAGCGCGCCCGGATACGGCGTCGCCGCGTCCCGCTCGGCGGCCAGGATCAGCGTCGGGGGCAGCTCACCCGGCCGCGTACCGACGTCCAGGGGCTCCTGGCGCGGAGCGCTCCAGTACGCGCACGGCAGGTTCATCCACGCGTTCGCCCACGTCTCGAAGGGCGCGCGCTCCGCGAGCAGGCTGTTGTCGCGGTCCCACACCCACCACTCGGTCGGCCAGGGCGCGTCATTGCACTCGACGGCGGTGTAGACGGCCTTGCTGTTCTCGTCGTCCTTCGCAGACTCGGGCCTCGGTGACGCCTGCTCGATCAGCGGCTTCGGGTTGCCCTTCAGGTACTCCGACAGGGCCGTGGCGCGCATCGCCCAGTAGTCGTCGTAGTAACCGGCGCTGAGCAGCGCCGACTGGAGCTGGGCGGTGCCCACCCTGCCGCCCGCCGGCTTGCGGGAGAGCCCCGCGCGCACCTTCTCGTAGCTGGCGAGGACCGCTTCGGGCGTGGCGCCCAGGTGGTACGTCCTGTCGTGCTTGGCGACCCAGGTGCGGAAGTCCTTCCAGCGCCCCTCGAAGGCGAGCGACTGGTCGAGGTTGTTGCGGTACCAGATCTGTCCGGGGGCGGGGTTGACCGCCGAGTCGAAGACCATGCGGCGTACGTGGGAGGGGAAGAGCGTCGCGTACAGCGCGCCGAAGTAGGTGCCGTACGACGCGCCCATGAAGGTCAGCTTCCTCTCGCCGAGCGCCGCCCGCAGCACGTCCAGGTCGCGGGCGTTGTTGAGCGACGTGTAGTGGCGCAGCGCGCTGCCCGCCGTGCGGGCACAGCCGTCGGCGTACGCCTTGGCGCGGGCTTTCCGCTCCTCCTTGTACGCGGAGGAAGGGTGCGCCGGGGCATGGCTGGGCGCCTGGACGAGTTCCGACGGCTTCTGGCAGGACAGCGGGGCCGAGCGGCCGACGCCACGCGGTGCGTAGCCGACGAGGTCGTACGCCGCGCCGATCCGCTTCCACTCGGGCAGGACGCCCGCCATCGGGAAGAACATGCTGGACGCGCCGGGGCCGCCGGGGTTGTAGACGAGCGCGCCCTGGCGTGCGGCGGGCTTCCCGGTCGCGCGGGCGCGGCTGACGGTCAGTGAGATCTGGCGGCCACCGGGGTCGGCGTAGTCGAGGGGGACCTTGACCGTGCCGCACCTGACGTGTTTGGGCAGGCCCTCGGACGCGGGGCAGGCGCCGAAGGCGATGCCGGCGGCGGCCGCGCGGTGGGCGGCGAGCGCGGTGCCGCGGGCCTCGGGGGAGGCGGCGGACTCGGCGCTGCCGGCGGGGGCGGCGACGAGGGCGGTCAGGACCAGGGAGCCGACGGACGCCAGGGTCCCGTACATGGCCAGTGCTCTCATCGCGTTCCCTTCGCGTGCGGTGCAGGACAAAAGGGATACTTGGCGGGGGAGTTGGCGAAGTAAAGCACCGGTGGGCGGTGTCGGGGTCAATGACCCCGACGAGCCGCGAGGGCGGCACGCAGGTGCGGATCGTCGACAGCGCGTACGCCGAGACGGGCGACGGCGGTCAGGAACGCGCGCTCCCCGGTGCGGTGGCCGGGCGCGAGCGCGTCGAGCACCCGCCGGCCGGCGGGGGAGGCCCAGCCGGTGTACGTATGGATCTCGAACCGGGCGATGGCGAGGCAGCCCAGGCTGAGGCCGAGCGGGAGCGCGAACCAGGCGGCGACCAGGCCCCGGCCCGCGGCCTGCTCCTGGCCCGGCAGCAGCAGGGACGCGGCGGCCAGGGCCAGGACGAGCAGGGTCGCGGCCCGCACGGACCGTACGGCGGAGGTGAGGGGGGCGCGTACGGCGTCGGGGACGGCGAGGCCCGCGGAGACCAGGCGGTCGGCCACGGCCCGTACGGCGTCGGCGGTGGTCGTGGCGGTACGTATCGCCGCTACCGGGGACTGGCCGGCCGGGCCGATTGCGCCCAGCACCGAGCGCTCCACATCGTCCTCGCCCCGTGGGTCGACGACGACGGTCGCCCAGCCGGTGTGCGCGAGCAGCAGCCGGCGGCGGCGGTGCATCGACACGAGGGCCAGGTCCGCGACTCTCACCGGGCCGCCGGCGAGGAACGCCGTCTCGTAGAGGCTCAGTTCGTAATCCTGGGGCGCGGGCGCGGGCCGTGCGGCGTCCACGGGCCGTTCCGGGTGGCCGGCGGCGACGGAAGCGGCGAGGCAGAGCCGGGCGCAGGAGACCGCGGCCGCGACACAGGCCACGATGAGGAAAAGAACCCAGAACATGGCGGAGTTCTACGCGACAAGCCCACCGGAAAGCCATGGCCGGCTCACGATGTGGACCATTCCGTCGTGGCTTCGTGGCGTCGTGGCTTCATGACCGAATGGTCCGCCGCGACCTCGCGGAAGTGATCGGCGGGTCGCTCCGCCACCCGTCAGGAGCTGCTGCCGCAGCTTGAGCCCGAGCTGCAACTCGAACCGGAGCTCGAACCGCAACTGGATCCGCTGCCGCTGCCGCAGCTCGACCCGCCGGAGCTGCTTGAGCAGCCGGAACCGCCCGATCGGGAGCCCGAATCCCCCGAGCTGCTGCCGCAGCTCGAAGCGCCGGAGGCGGAGCCCGCGCACCACACCATGGCGGCGGCCGCGTAAGTGGTGCTGGTGCCGCTGTCCGTCGACGGCGTACGGGACGTGGTGCGGGACGTGGTGCGGGAGCCGCCCGGTGTCAGCCGCGCCGCCGTGTGCAACTGCTCCCACAGGGCGCGGTCGGGCAGCGCCCGCAGGCCGCGCACCGCGACGAGGTGGCCGGAGGCGGTCCGGTCCGCGTGCGAGGCGGCGTACGCGGCGGCCGCCGCGCGGCCCGCCGGGGTGACACGGGCGGCCGCCCTGCCCGCGTTGACGGCGCCGCACACGATTCCCCAGACCAGCGCGGGCAGCACCAGGGTGATGAACGGGACGGCGGAATGCCCCGCGACGCTCACCGCGATCGCAGTCACGATGCACGCGGGCAGACCGAGTATGCAGGTGATCAGCAGGACGATACTGCCGGTGCGCCACTTGCGGCCGGCCTGCGGCGGCACCATCAGGCCGCGGAACGCGAGGCTGTCGCCGATCTCCTGCACCGCCTCGCCGCGCATGACGGCGTACCGCAGGTTGTGCAGCGCGCCGTTGGGTGCGGCGGCGAGTTCGGCGTACACGCTCCGCTCCACCGGGCCGTGGGCGACGGTGCTCCGTGCCGAGACGATGCCGGGGCCGCCGATCGCGAGGCGGCCGTCGGAGTGCATCGTGGCGAGTGCGGTGTCCACGACCCTGGAGGGGCCGCCGTTCAGGAACGCGACCTCCATGAGGTCGTGGAGGGGGACGGGCCCGGTGCCGGCCGGGCCGCGGCGGAGGGCGGAGGTGCCCCGGAACAGGATGATCGAGACCGCCACGATGGCGAGTGCGATGAGCAGGGCGAGGACGGTCGTGGTCATCGGCGCGTCACTTCCTGACGAGTGCGGCACGCGCCGCACGGACGAATCGGGTCGTACGGCGGGGAGGGCGCGGGCCCGCGCGGTCCTGCCACCAGACGGTCAGTTGCCTGCGGGCGGCCTCGTCCCCCGGCCGGCCGGTGGCCAGCAGGTGCTCGGCGAAGTCAAGTGCGTCACGCCGGTAACCGGCCGACATGGGCCGGGACTTGGCGTACGCCAGGAACGCGTCGCGGTAGGCGGCGGCCCCCAGGAGCTGCGGGAGCTCCGGGGCGACCTTGGCCACGACGTCGGCCCGCTTCCCGGCGAGCGCACGGCTTTGGACGCGCAGGCGCGCGGAGTCGAAGCCGGCGGGGACGGGGGTTCCGGCGACGAGGGCGGAGAGAAGCGCGGCCTGCGCGAGCGCGACCCGGATACGGGCGTCGTCACCCCGCCGAGCACCCGCCGGCACCCCGACGACGGGGTCTTCGCCGCGCTCGGGAGCTGCGGGGGGCGTGGCCTGCGGCCGCTCGGCGCGCTGTGCCGGGGGCGTCAGGGCTGTGCGGATTCTGGTCAGTTCCCTGGCCAGGTCCTCCGTGGGCGGGAAGTTGTCGTCGCGCTCCAGGAGGACGCCCGGCGGGTCCGTGCGGGAGCGCAGGTCCGTCAGGATGTCGAGGACCGGCCGGGACACGGGGTGGGCGTGCGTGTCGTGCCAGACGCCGTCCTTTTCGATGCCGCCCGCCACGTGGACGTACGCGATCGCCTCCACCGGGAGCTCGTCGAGCGCCGCCGAAGGATCCTCGCCGCGGTTCACGTGGTTGGTGTGGAGGTTGGCCACGTCGATCAGGAGGCGGACGCCGGTCCGTGACACCAGCTCCGCCAGGAACTGACCCTCCGTCATGTCCTCGTCCGGCCAGTTGATCAGCGCCGCGATGTTCTCCAGCGCCAGCGGCACCGGCAGCGAGTCCTGCGCGATGCGCACGTTCTCGCACAGCACGTCGAGCGCGTCCCGGGTGCGCGGCACCGGCAGCAGGTGCCCGGCCTCCAGAAGCGGGCTTGCCGTGAGGGGGCCTCCCGCCCGTACGAACGCGATGTGCTCCGTGACGAGAGGGGCGCCCAGCGCCTCGGCCGTCGCCGCCAGGTCCGCCAGCCGGGCCGCGTCCGGGCGGTCCGCGCCGCCCAGGCCCAGCGAGACGCCGTGCGGGATCACCTTCGTACCGCGGGCGCGCAACCGGAGGATGGAGTCGGGAAGGTGGCCGGGGCAGAGGTTCTCCGCCACCGCCTCGACCCAGTCGATGCCGGGCAGCCCCTCCACCGCGTCGGCGATCTCCGGGCGCCAGCCGATACCCGTACCGAGACGTCCAAGACGTTCCATGTGTCCCCCTCCTCTGCTTCGTGCAGGGGTAATGGCCCCGGCGCGCCGCGCCGAATCCAGAGGAGGGGACGTTCAGAGGTTGATTTGAGGTTAGGGGGAAGGCTCGGGGCGGTTCGTGTTGACCGCCGGGCTGCCGATCTCGCCCTCCGGCTGCGCGGACGGCCGGGAGGTGAAGGTCTGGTCACCGGTCGGTACGGCGGCCGGCGGCGACGGGACCGTCACCGAGCCGTCGGGCGGCGGGGGCCCGGTCGGGCTCGCCGTGGTGTTGCCCGCGGCCTCGTTCGCCAGGGCGTCGAAGTCGACCAGACCGGTGGCCTCCAGCATGGTGATGTGGTCGAGGACGGTCTGGTTCGCGTCGGTCGCCAACTGCCGTATCAGCGCGTTGCGCGTGGTGTGCCGCACCTGGGCCACGAGGGAGAAGACCTTGCCGTGCGCGTTGCGCAGGAGGTTGGCGAACTTGCGCTCGTACTCCGGACCGCTCGCCGCCGACAGCTCCCTGAGCCACCCCTGCTGCTGCTCGTTGGGCTGGTTCGGCAGCGGAACGTTGAGCTGCGCGGCCACCGAACGGGCCCGCTTGTCGAGGTCCGCGTGACCGACGACCAGGTGGTCACCGGCCTCCTTGATCGCCTCACTCGGGGCGCGCTCGATCGCCTGCTGTCCGGCCGGCAGCTCCCACAGGCCCGCCAGCCGCACCTTCACCAGGAAGTCCCGGTCGGTGGCGGACAGCGGGCCCCACTGGGTGGCGACCGTGGAGGCGTTGAGGTTGGCCTGGCCGGTGCCCGAGCGGTCCGCGTAGGACCACACCGGGAAGGCGAGTGCGCCGATGGTGGCGACAAGTGCCGCGATGATGAGTGCTGTTCCGTTGATGCGTCGCAACAAAGTGTCTCCCGAGCCGATGCGTTACACCGTCGAACCAACCGCCTGCCGAGCGGCCGGACAACCTACTTGCAAGTATTCGTAGGTACGTGTGACGCAGCCGACGCGTTCAACGCCGCGCGGCGAAAATCCGGTTCAGGCCCCGCGCCGCCCGGCGACGCAGCGCGGTGACGCGGACAGCTCGGTGGTGTGCAGGTCGACGATGAGCAGGCCAGGAGCAGCGTCGAGCTGGTGCCGCACTTCCCCGGATGGCGAAACGGCCATGCTGCGCCCGATCCCCAGGGGTTCGGTGCCAGGGTCCCGGCCAATGGACCGCGGTGAGGCCTGATCGCAAGCGAGGACCCAGGCACCACTGTCCAGTGCGCGGGCGCGGACCAGAACGTCCCACTGGTCCGCCTTCCCCGGGCCGTCGGCCCAGGAAGCGGGCAGCAGGATGGCCTGCGCACCCCGCGCGGCCAGCTCGTGGAAGAGGCTGGGGAAGCGGACGTCGTAGCAGGTGGCGACGCCGAAGGTCAGGCCGTTCAACTGGAAGGTCACAGGCTGTCGGCCGGGCGCCACCGTCTCCGACTCGGTGTAGCCGAGCGCATCGAAGAGGTGGATCTTGTCGTAGTGGGTGTCGACACCCGGCCCTGTGATCAGCAGGGTGTTTCTGACCCGGCCGCCGTCGCCCGGAGTGAACATGCCCACGACGACGGTGAGACCGGCTCTGGCCGACATGGCGCGTACGGCCTCTGCCCACGGCCCCTTCAGCGGCTCGGCCACAGCGGCGAGCGGGGTCCCGAAGCGGGCCATGGCCGCCTCCGGAAACACCACGAGGTCTGCCTGGTGCCCGGCCGCCTCGGCGATACCGGCCTCGATGATCTCGAGATTCCGCCGGGGATCGGAGTCGGACAGCATCTGGTTCAACGCTATGCGCAACGGCGTGCCCTCTCTACGGCGCAAGCGCGGCCCGCGTACCGGCCCATGTGCTTGCAGGCACTGACGGGGGTCATCGCAGAGTTCCCTGTTCGAGTTCCGCGGCCATATGGGTACGGGCGGGCTTTCCGCTCGCCGTCCGGGTGACGGCGCTGTGGGTCACCTCGATCACGCGCTCCGGAGCCATACCGAAGTCGGCAGCCACACGGGTGGCGACCTGGGCGGTGTCGATGTGCCGGGCCCGCTCCGGCACGACGACGACGGCGAATGACTCGCCGGACGGCAGGACCACGCACTCGGCGACACCGGGAACCGTTGCGGCCACCTGCTCGATGTCCGTGGCGAAGACATTCACGCCGTTGACAGAGATACGGTCGCCTCTGCGGCCGCTCAGATACAACCGGCCCGACCGCAGACACCCCAGGTCGCCCGTGTCGAACCAGGTGGTGCGATGGTCGGTGCCCCCGTCGTAGCCGTCGAACAGCGTGGCTCCGCGCAGCTGTACCGAGCCGACCTCCGCCTCCGCGCAGTCGAGTCCCGACTCGTCCACGATGCGCAGGTCGAGGCCGGGCATGGTGCTGCCGAGACACGCGGCTGTGGTGGGCCCGTCCGCTCGGAAGCTGGCGCCCGCGTCCACATAGCGGTGCGAGGTGGCCATCAGCGCCGCCTCGGCGAGTCCGTAGCAGAACACCAGTGCCGTCGAGTCGAATCCCAGGGGCCCGGCGGCGTCGAGGAAGGTGCGCACCGACTGCGGGCGGATGGGTTCAGCCCCGCAGAACACGGTGCGCCAGGCGCTGAAAAGCTGCCGATCGGGTGCTTCCTGTCCCTCCGCTGCCTCCCCGATCCGGGCTGAGAGATAACGGAGCATGAAGTCGGGGAAGGCGCTGTGCACACCCTCCGCGTCCCGCACCAGCCGCAGTGCCGCCATGGGCCTGCGCAGGAAGGTGCCCGGGTCCTCGACCACCAGGTCGATTCCCTGGACCAGGGAGGTCAGTACCCCGATGAGGCCCATGTCGTGATGGAGCGGCAGGGCGATCAGCCCGGCGTGGCCCGGCTTCATGCCTGCGACGGTTCGGATGGCCTCGATATTGCCGAGCACGGCACGGTGGCTGAGCGGTATGGGACGCGGCATTCCGGTGGAGCCGCTCGTGTACTGGATGAACGCGAGGTCGTCACGGTCAGCCGGGGCGGGCTCGGGCGTGGCCTGCGGACGGAGCACCAACTGGAGCTCGTTCAGGCCGTGTCCGGTGATGCGGAAAGCATGGCGCACGCGCTGCTGCCGCATCACCATCGAGAAGTACTGCCCGGTGATCGCCCCTGGAACGCGCGGCTTTACGGAGACGGGGATCGCGCCCAGATGCATCAGGCCCAGGAAGGCAAGCACACCCTCACGGGAGCTGCTGATGCGGAGCATCACCCGGTCTTTCGGGCGTACCCCTTGCTGCGCGAAGCCACCGGCTGCCGCCGCGATCTGCTCGGCGAACACCGGGTACGTCAGGCACTCCCGCTTGGCGGAGGTACCGAAGGTGACGGTGGCGTCGTGCCGGCAGGCCTGTCCGGCGATGGCCTCCTGCAGCGTGCTCGCGGTCATGCCGCCCTTCCCGGAACGTTCAACAGGGACCGCAGGTCGGCCCGGTGAATCTGTTTGGTGTCACGGTCGACGAGCCCCAGCCGGACCCGGCCCCGGGCGACAACGGTGCCGTCGCTCCGCTCGATGTCCTGGGTGAGAGTGAAGCTGTACGTGGACTGCCCTGCCAGCGACGTACGGACGAAGAGACGGCCCACCGGGTCCCAGTCGACCGCCTTCAGGTAATCGAGCTGGAGCTGCAGGACCACGGCCACCAGAGAGCTGTCCCGCAGGTCGACTCCCAGGGCGAGCCCCCACTGCCAGCGGCCCGACTCGAGAAGCTGGACATGCACACTGTTGTTCAGATGTCCGGCCCAGTCGAAGTCGTTGGGGCGCAGGGCGACTTCACAGGTGTGCTCGAATTCCTGTGGTGTGACGGTGTTCATGAGGCCGGCCCTCCGCTTCTCGCCGGCTCGGCCAGGAGTACGACCACCGCACCGGCCAGATCACCGGTGTGGCTGATCGACACTTCCATGGCGAGGCGTTGCTGCCGGTGCCACTGGGCGATCTGCCCGTGCAGTTGTATCCGGGGCTGCCCCGCAGGGCCGTGTACCACCTCCACCTCGGGAAAGGTGTGGGCCGGTGCGCCGCCCAGGGAGCTGAGCGCCTTGACGAAGGCCTCCTTGGCCGAGAACAGCCCGGCCAAGGAGGTGTACGGGTCAGGGCGGGAGTGGCAGTGCGCGCGCTCGCCGTCGGTGAACAGGACGCCGCTATCGAGCAAGTGCGGCTTCGCGCGCAGCTCCGTTACGGACTGCAGATCGAATCCGGTCGACATCGTTCGTCCGCAGGCTGGCGAAGTAGGCACGCTTGAGATCCTCATACGACTGGGTGTGGATTCCGGTCACCTCGCGGACCAGGGCGAACACGCTGGTCAGCTTCTTCGCGTGCACCGAACCCTCGTGCAGCGCCTCGTCGCCGAGGCCGAACTCCTCCTCGGCGGTGCGGGTCCGCTCCCACCAGTTCACGAAGCCCTCGCGCTCGGTCTGGGCGTCACGGGCCGAGCCGAACGTCTCGCCGCCGTCGGGACGGACCCAGGTGTACGCCATCGACAGGACGTCCTTGATGGGGTAGACCCCGGACTCCACGAGCGCCTTGGCGAAGGAGGCGAAGTACTGCCGGTGCTGCACCTCGTCCTTCATGACCGTGTGGAAGACGTCACGCACCAGGCCGTCCTTGGTGGTGCGGGACTGCCAGCCGTACGACACACACGCCTCGATCTCGACACACGCCTGGAGAATGCAGACCCGCGCGTAGTTGTCGGTGGGGAAAGGGCCCCGGTGCTCGATCACCTCGCCCTCGTCGATCGGGTCGATGCCCGCCATCTCCATGAGCCGGCCGAAGGCGACCTCGTGGTGCGCCTCCTCCTCCAGCCAGTAGCGCGCCGACCAGGCCGCGGCGATGTGCAGGACGTCGGCCCCGAGCGGGTTCGACTCGCGTATTTCGCCGGCCAGCTTGACGCCGTCCACGGCGAGCCGGATACCGGCGGGCTGGGTGGTCAGCTCGGCGCGGGAGGCGTGCCACAGCGCGGCCTTGTCGCCGGGGGCCGGACGGGACAGCCGGCGGCCGTCGAAGAGGTTGTCCGTGCCCCAGCGGCGCTGCTCGTGGTAGCTCTGCTGGACGCGCAGCACATCGCTGATGGTGGCCCCCGCGCGGAGCTCCTTGACGATGTCGGTCATGATCAACATGGGTCGGGACGCCCTTCCGTTCAGGAGGAGGTGGTGGCGAGCTGCTTGCCCAGCGCCGTGACGACGTCCTCGGCGGTGTGGTCGAGGGTCATCGTCGGCAGTTCCACGTCGTCGTCGACACCGACGTCGGCGAGGCCGCCCGCGAACGCGTCAAGCAGGTCGATGGAGTTGATCGCGTGCGGCGAGGCGACCAGGACGGCGGAGAGCGGCCGCCCGTCGAACACCTCTTCCTGCGGCAGGCCGAGCCGGCGCGCGATGTTGGTCCTGAGTTCGGTGAGCATGGATGTCTCCCTGTGGGTCAGTGCTGCGGTGATGTCGCGGGGGCGGCCGGAGGCGTCCAGCCGGGCGTGCGCCCGAGCGCCGCCAGGACGAGGTCGAGCGTGGGCGCTCCACGGACCGGGGCCAGGGCAGGTGCGAACAGTGCGGCGGGGCCGAGCCTGCGGTCGTCGTCGGGCACACGCAGGGCGAAGACCAGGGCGGCCTCGGCGATGTCGTCGTCCGGCTCCGGGTTCAGGCCGAGGGTCCGGGCCACATCCCAGCCGTGCACGACGTAGTCCAGGAAGTGGAACCCGATCGCGACCGAGGCGGGGAAGGTGGTCGTCGTACTGATCTCCGGGAGGCTGAACTCGCGGGTGAGGGTGCCCGGTCGGGCGAAGGCGTCGAGGACCGCCTCGGCGGCGGCGCGATAGGTCTTCACCGGGTCGTCACCGAGTTCGGCGGGCTGCCACGCACAGAGGTCGGAGCCGCCCCCGGCCGCGGCGGCCGCGAAGCCGTGGTGCTGGCCCGTCATGTGGGCCACCAGCTCACGGAGGTTCCAGTCCGCGCACGGAGTGGGGGCCTCCCAGGTGTCGGCTGTCGCCTGTTCCAGTAGGCGTACGGTCTCCAGCACTGCCGTCCGGTCTAACTTCCGGATATCCATGCGGATCCTTTCGGCGAGTGGACAGTAAAACAATAGCACGACCGTACGTTTAGTTAGTTAGCCGGTAAGAAAAAGCCGTGGGGCCCGGTCCTGACCGGCCGGGCCCCACGGCCTCGTGCTCCCGCTCCGCGCGCACCCGGGTCGTTACGCGAGGGCCTCCGCCGCCCGCTCGGTGATGAAGGCGGCCAGCCTGCCCACGCCTTCGGCGATCCGCTCCGGGGGCAGGGCGCTGCAGGACAGCCGGAGTTGGTGGTCTCCGCCGCCGTCGAGGTAGAAGTCGCTCATCGGCGTCCAGAGCACGCCGAAGGCGCGTGCCGAGTGTTCGAGGGCCTTGGTGTCGGCCACGAACGGTACGCGGACGACGAGGAAGAAACCGCCGTCCGGCTGGTTCCAGTCGACCCCCAGCTCCTGGCGGCGTCCGGCGGGGAAGTGCCGCTCCAGCTCCGCGAGGAGGGTGTTGAGGTTGGTGCGGTAGAAGTCGATGGCGTCGGCGTTGGCCTCGCGGAGCCGGCAGCCGGACTCGATGAGGAGTCCTCCGATGACGGCCTGGCTGATGGCGGAGGTGTTGACCGTCGTCATGCTCTTGATCTTGGATAGCTGGTCGGCGAGCAGGGTCCGCTCGCCGGCGGGGCCCACGACCTCCTGATCGGCCACCACATAGCCGACGCGCGCGCCGGGCAGTGCGGTCTTGGCGAACGACCCCAGGTGCAGGACGCGGCGTTCGCGGTCCAGGGCCTTGAGCGTGGGCCTGGCGGACCCGACCCGGACGAAGAACCCGTACGGATCATCCTCCAGGATCAGCAGGTCCTCCTGTACGGCGATCTCCAGGAGCCGTTCGCGGGCGGCGACGGTCATGCTCGCGCCGGACGGGTTGGCGAAGTCCGGCACCACATACAGGGCGCGCGGCCGCCGCCCCGCCGCCCTGGTCTCCCGTACGGCGGCCAGGACCGCCTCCGGGTCCGGACCATCGGCGCCCTCCCCGACGGGGCGCACCGCGATGTCGAGCAGCCGTGCCGCCCCGGTGACCCCGACGTAACACGGTGAACTGACCAGCAGCGTGTCCTCGGGGCGCGCGAAGAGGGCGCGCAGGGTGAGCAGCATCGCTTCCTGGCAGCCGGTCGTCACGACCACCGACTCCGGGCTCACGGAGATGCCCTCGTCGTTGGCCAGGGTGCGGGCGATGAGGTCGTGGATGACGCCGTTGGTGCGCCCGTACTGGAAGAGCAGGGTCCGCACCTGGTCGCGCGACCAGCCGAGCTCCCGCTCCAAGTGGTCCGCGTAGGACCGGAGATGGCGTGCGATGTCCTCCGGCTCGAAGGTGCCCTCGGAGGGCCTGCCGGGCGCGAAGGAGATGGCCTCGGGGAAGCGTGCGACGACTTCGTTGAGGAAGTTCATCGCGTCGAGCACCGGATCCGTCAGCGAGGCGTGCAGCTCGCCCAGGTCGAGGGCCCCGGCGGGCGCTCCGGGCGCTGTGGTGTCTGCCATGGGATCAGCCTCTCGTCGTGGCGCCGGCGAAGGCGGTTCGCAGGTATGCGGCGGCCTGCTCGATGGCGCGGCGGCCGGCGTCGAGGGTCCCCGCCATGGCGAAGAAGCCGTGCGCCACGCCCGGATAACGGGTGGCCTCAACGGGTACGCCGCTCTCCCGCAGGCGCTCGGCGTACTGCTCGCCCTCGTCGCGGAGCGGGTCGTACTCGGCGGTGATCACCAGCGCCTGCGGCAGCCGGGAGTGATCGGCTGCCCGCAGCGGGGAGACGAGGGGGTTGGTGCCGTCCGCGGGCGTGGCCAGGTAGTTGTCCCAGTACCACTGCACGGACTTGTCGTTGAAGAGCAGCGGATCGGTGTTCTCGCGACGCGACGGCGTGTCCGCCAGGTAGTCCGTGTTGGGGTAGACGAGCAGTTGGGCCAGGATGTCCGGGCCTGCCGCGTCACGCGCCATGAGGGTCACCACCGCGGCGAGGTTGCCCCCCGCGCTGTCCCCGCCGACGGCCACGCGCGTGCCGTCGCCGCCGAACCGCCCGGCGTTCTCGACGGCCCACCGCACGCCCGCGAGGCAGTCCCGCGGCGCGGCGGGGAACTTGTGCTCGGGCGCGAGGCGGTAGCCCACGGCGACGGTGAGGCACACGGCGGCATTGGCCAGGCTCCGGCAGATCGCGTCACTGGTGGCGATGGAGCCCAGCGTCCAGCCGCCGCCGAAGAAGTAGACGAGTACGGGCAGCGGGCCCTCGCCGGCGGGCCGGTAGACGCGGACGGGGAGGGGTCCTGCGGGGCCGGGTATCGACTCGTCGATCACCTGCTCCACGGGTTCGGGAGTCCCCGAGTCGGCCTGGACGGCGGCGAGATCGGCTGCCCGCGCCTCTTCCAGGGACATGGTGTACAAGGGCCGGACGCCCTGCGCCGAGCGCTGGTCGTACAGCGCCTGGAGTTGTGGATCGAATGCCATGGTGCCTCCGGACCAGGGCCGCGGTCCGGTGGACCGCGGGCGGTGTCAAGGTGTGTCGGGCAGGAGCGACGGCTTTGTCGAGACGCCGCGGAGGCGGTTCAAGATGCCCTCGGCTGCCCTGGAGTAAGAGGTGAAGTTGTCGTGCAGTACGGATTCGGCGTTGGCCATCTCCAGCAAGGCGACCAGTTCGAAGGCGAGTTGGGGGATGTCGGTGTCGTCACGGACCTCGCCCGCTTTCCTCGCGTCCTCGATCGCCTGCTCAAGGTAGGTGAACCAACTGCCGTGGGCACCGGCGACCGTGTCGTGCACCTTGCCCTCGCGTGCGTCGTACTCGGCCGAGACCGAGTAGAAGAAGCAGCCGCCGGGGAAGACGCGTTGCTGGGAGTAGGTGAGCCAGCTCGTGCAAATGCTCCACAACTGGTGTATCCCTGGCGGCAGTTCGCGGTTCGGCTGCACCACGTACTCGATGTAGATCTTGATGGCGGTGCGTACGGTCGCGAGCTGTAGCTCCTCCTTCGAGCCGAACAGGGCGAACACTCCGCTCTTGCTGAGCTTGAGTTCACCTGCCAGACGGCCCAGCGACAGCCCTTCGAGGCCTTCCACCGATGCGATCTCAACGGCGCGCCGCAGAATCAACTGGCGGGTCTGGTTTCCGCGCGCGATCCGCCCATCGGTGCGGGTCGTGGTCACGCACCACCTCCTCAATCTCCCTGTGCGGGAAGGTCGGTGTCCCAGCGGTCGGACTCCTCACCCTACTAAGTGGACGACCGTGCGGACAGTGTGCAAGAGTACAGTTACTGTACGGCCGTGCGTTTAGTTTGGTGCACGGGTCACGTGAGTACGGGGGGACGAAGAGTGGCAGCGCTGACGCTGTACGAGTACCGGGCCGCGGCAAAGGAGCGCCTGGACGGGCCTGTGTGGGACTTCCTCGAAGGGGGCAGCGGCACCGAGTCGATGCTCTCGGCGGGACGTGCCGCGCTCGACCGGCTCCGCCTGCGCCCGCGTTGCCTCGTCGATGTCTCCGCGTGCGACCCGAGCGTGTCCCTGCTGGGTTCGCGACTGGCCGCCCCGCTGGGCATCGCCCCCATGGCGTACCACCAACTGGCGCATCCCGAGGGCGAGGTGGCCACCGCGCGTGCGGCCGGCGCGGCGGGTGCGCTGCTTACGGTCAGCATGTTCGCGAGCCGCACGCTGGAGGACATCGCGGCGGCGGCGACCGGGCCCCTGTGGCTGCAGCTCTACTGGCTCAGGAGGCGGGAGTCGCTCGTCGACCTGGTCCGGCGGGCGGAGGACGCCGGCTACGAGGCGCTGGTGCTGACCGTCGACGCACCGAGGGTGGCGCACCGTCCACGGGACGCCCGCAATGGGTTCGCGGTGCCCGCGGGGATCCGCGCGGCGAATATGGACCCGTCCGTCATGTCCACATCCCATGGCGGCACGGCGGGCGAGTCCGCCATCGCGCGGCATTCGAAGGAACAGTTCGACCCTTCCATTACCTGGGAGGATCTCGCGTGGCTACGGGAGCGCACTTCTCTGCCGCTCGTATTGAAGGGCGTGCTCGCACGCGAGGACGCCGAGCTCGCCGTGAAATACGGCGTCGACGGGCTTGTCGTCTCGAATCACGGAGGTCGTCAGCTCGATTTCGCGATCCCGGCCGTCGATGCTCTTCCCGAGATCGCCGAGGCCGTGGACGGACGATGCCGTCTGATCCTTGACGGGTCCATTCGGCATGGCGCGGATATCGCGAAGGCGCTGTGCCTGGGGGCCGATGCGGTATTCATCGGCCGCCCGGCCCTATGGGGACTGGCCCATTCCGGAAGTGCCGGCGTCTCGTCCGTCCTCCAGGTGCTGCTGGATGAGTTCGAAGAGGTGATGGCGCTCATGGGTGCCGCTCACGTGCGGGACTTCGGGAATTCGGCAATTGTTCATTATTGAACTGGACGTTTCAACGAATCGGCTAATTCTCATTCATCGGATTCGTCGGGTGGGTGGGGCCTTCGGCATGCCAAAAAACGGAAATGTGGGCCGGATCGACCGGCCTACTTGCAAGTAGTAATTTAACAGAAATCTTCCCTTGATTACTCAGTGGTAGTAAGTAACGATGGATCTGTCGCCGGGGGAATACGGCTGACGCCGAGGGGATGTTTCAGACGGGTGGGGATTCTAATGGGGGAAACGGCGCCGAAAAGGTGCACCGAGGGCGCCTGGGTCGATGACATATTGCTCCAGGGTGAGGGGAGGCAGGTCGCCCTGCACCTGGGCGAAGCAGTGAGCCGGGCGGAACTCCGCCGGCTCGTCGCGGCCGAACAAGCCTGCTTCGAGGCGGCCGGGCTGGCCGCGGGAGGAGTGGTCGCGTTGCGGCTGCCGCCCTCTCTCGGCTGTATCGTCGCGATGCTCGCCGGATGGCGTACGGGAGCCCAAGTGGCCCTTCTCGACTACCGGTTGACGACGCACGAGGTGGGCAAGGCCATCGCGCGGCTGGCGCCGCAACTGGTCGTCGAGCCGGTGGCCGAAGTGAGCGGAACGCTCCGCGGCTTCTTCGACGTCAGCACCCGGATCACCCCCCTGCGCGGCGGCCGCCAGGCCGAATCGCCGCACGTCCTGCTCCAGCTCAGCTCCGGTTCGACCGGCCCCTCCAAGGTGATCGGCCGCACCGCCGGCAGCCTCCTCGCGGAGATCGACCGGTACGGACGACTCGACGGATTCCCCCACCGGGGCGAACGCACCGTGGTCCTGGCCTCCATCGTCCATGTGCTCGGCCTGGTCGGCGGACTGCTGTACGGCCTCGCCAGTGGCACGCAGGTGGTCCTGCCCGCGCGCCAGAGTGTCGACGGCATCCTCAAGGCCGTCGCGGCAGGCGACGAACCGACCACCATCCTGGGCGTGCCGTCCCAGGCAGCGGTCCTCGCCGCCGCCCAGACACCGCCCCGACTGCCCCAGCTTCGCCGCATGATCACCGGCGGCGAACTCGTCAGGGAGGACGTCAGGGAGCGGTTCACCAACGGCTACCGCGCCGAGCTCGGCGTCATGTACGGCATGACCGAAGCCGGTGTCATCGCCGCCGACCTCACCGGCTCCACCCACCCCGGCCTGACCCCCGCGCCAGGCATGCGGGTGCGGGTGGAGGACGGCCAGATCCTGCTCGGCCTGCCGGCGTCACCGTACGTCGGACAGACCGACCCCTCCCGCTACGTGGACGGCTGGCTGCGCACCAAGGACGCGGGCAGCTTCGACGACGCCACGGGTCTGCTGACCGTGCTCGGCCGGCTCGACTCGCAGGTGTCCATCGGCGGACTCAAGGTGGACCTCTCGGAAGTCGAGGCGTCCATCACCGCGTTGCCGGGCATCACCGAAGCCGTGGTCGTCCACGGCACCGGCATCGAAGCCTTCGTGATGGTCGAGGAGCGGGCCGTGTTCGACGGCCTCGCGGACTGCCTCGCCGCCCGCCTCGCCCCCTACAAGCGCCCCCGCACCCTGCACGTACTGTCCGAACTCCCCCGCACCGCGACCGGCAAGCCCGTCCGCAACGCCGACGTCCTCCGCGCCGCGGCGCGGTCGGCCGCCGGTGTCTGACCGGCTCAGCCGAACGCGGCGGCGGACACCCGGCGGACATCGAGCCGGAGGTCGTCGGCGCGCGAGGCACCCACAGTGCCCTCGTGCAGCGCAAGACCGATGACACGCCGTCCGCCGTCCACCATGACAGCCGCGGACACCACGTCCGGTGCGCCGGGCAGGCGCCGCGCCACCACAGGCGCGTCCTCGCCGGGCGGCCACCGCCGGGGCAGCGGCACCTGGCGGCTCATGCCGCCCTGCCGGAGCCCCTGGCCGAGCGCCTTGCCGACCGACTCCTTCTGAGTCCACAGCCACAGGAACGCCACTGACTGATCCTCCTCGGGCAGTCCCGTGACCCACGCCGCCTCGGCGGGGTCCAGCCAGGCCCGGGCCATCGCCGCGGCGCGCAGCCGCCGTACCACTTCCACATCCACACCCACGGGGGCCAGGCCGGTCAGGGCGACGGCCAGAGCCCCGCGCGCGTGAGTCACGCTGACGTGCAGTGACTTGCCGGCACCGCCGAGCACCGGACGGCCTCCGGCCTCGTGCTCCAACCAGATCTCGGACGGCGCGACATCGAGCAGCCCGGCCGCGGCCCGCACCACCAAGGTATGCGCCTTGCGCCGCTCGTCGCCGTCCGTGGTGCACCACAGCACCGTCACCGTGTCCGGGGACCATCCCGGATGCCTGTCCATGAAGAGGGAGTCAATCAAATGTCCGCTGAGGTTGAGAAGTTCATCATCGAGGCTCTTCAGAACATGAACTACGACGTTTCCGACGTAACGGGCGAGACCCCGCTGGGCCCGGCCGGACTGGACCTCGAGTCCCTCTCCGTCGCCGAGATAGCCATCCAGGTCGAGGACACGTACGGCGTGAAGTTCGAGGAGGACGAGATGGAGACCGTCGCGCTGCTGAGCGTCTCGGGTCTCGTCAAGGAGATCGTCGAGCGCGCGTCCGCCGCCGCGACGGCCGGGTGAGTCCAGGAACCGTCCTGGTACGCCGGGCGAACCCTCCCCGCCCCCGCGCCCACGGCAGCGGGCGGGAGGGAGCGGCCGGCGGCCGGTGAGGCGGGGCGAGCCGAGCGCGCACACCTCGTATCCGCAGCGTCCGTGCGCGAAGAGTCCGATCCAGAGAGTGGAGACAACGGGGCATGAATCCGAAGAACGAGCGCGCAGAACTCGCCACCGACCAAGGTCTTGGCGTCGGCAACGTGCTGACCACGCTCCTCGCGCGGGGCACCGGCCTCGACGCGCCGACCCTCACCTTCGACACCGAAGTCGACGGGCACCCCGCCTGGCAGGCCCTGTCGCTCGCCGAACTGGGGAAGCGGGTCGCGGCCAGGGCGGCCGCACTGCACTCCCTCGGCGTACGGCCCAGGGACCCGGTCGCCGTCTTCGTGACGGCCGGCGCCGACCAGGTGCTCAGCTACCTCGCCCTGGTACGCATCGGCGCGATCCCCGCCCTGGTCAACGGCCGGGTCCCGGCCGAGCAGGCCGGCGAGTACATCAAGCGGCTGCGCGCCGTCGGCGTCATCGCCGACGCCGCGCACTGGGACGCCCTCGCGGGCCTGGAGATCGAGACACCGCTCCTGGCGGACCCGGCCGACCTCGGCAGGGGCGACCCCGCGTCGGCCCCCAAGCCCTACCGCCACCACGGCAACGAGCCCGCGGTCATCACCCACTCCTCCGGAACCACCGGCCTGCCCAAGGCCGTGATCCACTCGCACCACAGCCTCTTCGCGGCCATCCGTCACCGGCTTTCGCTGCCCAAGGGCCAGGGCGTCGACCGGATGCTGGGGGCGCTGCCCTCGGCGCACGCGGCCACCGTCATCGCCGTCAACCTGGCCCTGACCAGCCGCACCCAACTCGCCGTGCTCTCCCAGCAGTCGGGCGGGCCCGTCCTCGACGCGATCGAGTCCTGGCAGCCGCACAGCGTCCTCGGCTTCGCCACCACCTGGTCGGAACTGGCGGGCGAGGACCTCTCGACCCGTGACCTGGGCTCCGTACGCACCTGGTGGAACACCGGCGACTGCGCGCACGAGGCCCACATCCGCAAGCTCATCGCCGTCGGCATGCGGGAGTCCGTCAGCTCCCAGGGCCGGGTCCGCAAGCCGGGCTCGTTCTTCGTCGACGGCCTCGGCTCCTCGGAGATGGGGCACTCCCAGTTCTTCATCACCCACACGCCCGAAACCACCCGCTACGGCCGGTGCATCGGCAAGCCGCACGCCTTCTCGGACGTGGTCGTCGTCGACGACGAGGGCGAGAAGCTCGGCACGGGACAGGTGGGGCAGCTCGCCATCAAAGCGCCCACACTCTCGCTCGGTTACTGGAACGACTCCGTCACCACCTACCGCACGCGCAGGGACGGCTACTTCCTCACCGGCGACCTGGTCTTCCGCGACGAGGCCGGCTACTACTACCACGTCGACCGCGCGGTGGACGCCGTGGATCTCGGCGAGGGCAAGAAGCTCTACACCATGCTGTGCGAGGAGCAGGTACTCGCGAACTGCGCCGACGTCCTGGAGTGCACCGTCGTCGCCGTGCGGACGGACGAGAAGGTCGTCACCTCCGTCCTGCTGTTCCTCGACCCGAAGGCGGACCAGGACGCCGACCGCACCGCCGAGGTGCTCGCCGCCCTCGAACCCCACGTGGCCGCCACCGTCGACCGCGTGGTGGTCGTGAGCCCGGACCGCATCCCGCTCGGGGCGACCGGCAAGGTCCGCAAGATCCTGCTGCGCCAGCGCTTCCTCGACGGCGACCTGCTCGGTGTGGCACCGGCCTCGGGGCAGGTGGCGGCATGACGCACCGCAGTACGGACGCGGGCGCCGTCATCACCGGCCTCGGCACGTTCACCCCGCTCGGCCGCGGCGCCGCGGAGACCTTCGACGCGCTGTGCCACGGCAAGTCGGGGCTGCGCAGGCCGCCCACGGGCCATCCCCTCGACGGCAGCGTGGACGTCGCCGGCATCGCGCCGGACATCGAGGCCCGCGAGGTGCTGCCGCCGAGCGAGGGCCGGCTGGTCGACCGTTACGCCCTGATGGCCCTGGCCGCGGCGGACGACGCGCTGGCCGACGCCGGCCTCGTCGTCGGCCGCGACGTCGACCCGCACCGGGTCGCGGTGATCGTCTCCAGCGGCGCCGGCGGACTGTCGACGTACGAGGAGCAGGCGCTGGCCAGGGCGCAGCGCGGCCCCACCGCGGTCAGCCCCTACCTGCTGCCCGGCATGCTGCCGAACATGGCAGCCGCCCGTATCGCCATCAAGCACGGCATACGCGGCTGGAGTTCGGCGATCGCCACCGCGTGCGCCGCCGGCGCCCACGCCGTGGCGGAGGCCGCCCGGCTGATCCGGTACGGCGAGGCCGACGTGGTGGTCTGCGGCGGTGCCGAGGCCCCGCTCAACCCGACGTCCGCCCTCGCGTTCGCGCACGCCAGAGCCCTGGCCCACGGCTGGGGGGACGACCCCGAGGCGGCCAGCCGGCCCTTCGACCGCCGCCGCAACGGCTTCGTCCTCGCCGAGGGCGCGGGCGTGCTCGTCGTCGAACGCGTGGGCCACGCCGACGCGCGAGGCGCCGCGGGCTACGCCGATCTCCTCGGCTGGGGTGCCACAACGGACGCCTACCGGCCCACGGCGCCGCGCCCCGACGGCGACGGAGCCGCACACAGCATGCGCGGGGCGCTCGCGAAGTCCGGCCTCTCGCCCCAGGACGTCGGCTACATCAACGCGCACGGCACGGCGACGAAGCTCGGCGACGTCGCCGAGACGAAGGCCGTCCGGGCCGTGTTCGGGGATCACGCGCCCGCCATCAGCAGCACCAAGTCGATGACCGGCCACCTCCTGGGCGGATCCGGCGCGGTGGAGGCGGCCATCAGCGCCCTGGCGATCTCCCGCGGCGTACTGCCGCCGACCCACAACCTCGACGAGGTGGATCCGGACTGCGAACTGGACCACGTGCGGGGCGAGGCCAGAGCGCAGCGGGTCGAGGCCGCGATCTCCAACTCGTTCGCCTTCGGCGGCCACAACGTCAGCCTGCTGCTCTCCACGGCCAGCAGCCGCAAGAAGCGTTAGAAGAAAGGGAATCGTGAACATCGGAGCTGTAGACCACATCGAGTTCTACGTCGGTGACGCCCAGCAGTCGGCGTTCTTCCTGTGCACCGCGTTCGGATTCCGCGTGTGCGGCCAGGCGGGCCCCGAGACGGGCCGGGCCGACCGGCGCTCGCTGCTGCTGCGCCAGGGCGGCATCGACATCGTGCTCACGTCCGCGCTGACCCCCGAGCACCCCGCGGCCGCGTACGTGGCCCAGCACGGTGACGGCGTGGCCAACATCGCCTTCGAAGTCACCGACGCTGCGAAGGCGTTCGCCCTCGCCGTCGAGCGCGGCGCCACCGCGGTCGAGGAGCCGCGGACGCACGCCAAGGACAGCACCGAGGTGGTCACCGCCTCCGTGCTCGGCTTCGGCGACGTCGCCCACCGGTTCGTGCAGCGCACCGGAGACCGGGCCGAGTTCCTGCCCGGCGTGATGGACATCTTCGCCGAGGACCCCGACGAGGGCGAACACCTGCTGAGCACGGTGGACCACGCGGCGATATGCCTGCCCGCGGGCCAGTTGCAACCCACCGTCGCCTTCTACGAGAAGGTCTTCGGCTTCAGCCAGATCTTCGAGGAGTTCATCGAGGTCGGTGAGCAGGCCATGGACTCCAAGGTGGTGCAGAGCCCCTCGGGGAAGGTCACCTTCACCCTCATCGAGCCGGTGACCGACCGGGAGCCCGGCCAGATCGACGGCTTCCTGGCACGCCACAACGGCGCCGGCGTACAGCACCTGGCCCTGCTCGCCGACGACATCGTCGCCGCCGTGCCGGCGCTCGAGGCCCGCGGTGTGAAGTTCCTGGAGACGCCCGACGCCTACTACGACGAGCTGGAGGAGCGCCTCGGCCGCCCGGACCTGAAGATCGAGGACCTGAGACGCACGAATGTCCTGGTCGACCAGGACCACTGGGGCCAGGTCTTCCAGATCTTCACGCAGTCCCCGCACGTCCGGAAGACCTTCTTCTGGGAGGTCATCGACCGCCACGGCGCCCGAACCTTCGGCAGCGGCAACATCAAGGCCCTCTACGAGGCGGTGGCCCGCGAGAAGGCGACTGCCTGACCGCTGCCGGCGCGCCCGGCCGTGTGCCCGGGGCCACACCGGGCGTGGTCTGCCGCGTGCCGCGCCGCCACCACCACTCCCACACGATTCGCATCCCTCGCACCGAAGGAAGACCGTGACTGTTCAGGACGCCACCCCGTTCACCCTGACCGAGGAGGAGCGGGAGTTGCTCCCCTCCGACGAAGACGTCACCTTCTACGCCGAGCACGGCTGGTACCTCTCGAAGAAGCTCTTCACCGATGAGGAGGTGGACCTCCTCGAGTCGGCCAGCGAACGCTTTTACGCCGGCCACCGTGACCGCACGCTGCCGGTGCGCCCGCCCAAGCTCGCGTACTGGGAGCCGGAGCACGGCGATGTGCAGCGGCACAACGACTACATCCACTACGAGGACGACACGATCGGCCGCATCCTGCGCAAGCCGCTGCTCGGCGCCGTGGCCGCGCGGCTCGCCGAGGCCGAGGAGATCAGGGTGTTCCAGTCCACTCTGATCCTCAAGCCCCCGGTCGCGGAGGAGCAGTCGAACATCGTGCCCTGGCACTTCGACCGCCACTACTGGTCCACGTCCACCTCCGAGCGGATGCTGACCGCGTTCATCCCCTTCCACGACTGCGGTGAGGAGATGGGCACGATCACGATGGTGGACGGCAGCCACCGCTGGAAGGAGACCGCGGACAACGACGCGACCTCGCTGCACTTCGCTGAGCGGGACCGCAATGAACTCGACACCATGCTGGAGGAGAACGCGCGCTACAACGGTGTCGAGGTGCGCAAGATCCCCGTGCACATCCCGAAGGGCCACGTCAACTTCCACCACTGCCGGACCTACCACGGCAGCGGGGCGAACGTCAGCGACCGTCCGCGCCGCGCCATCTCCTTCCACCTGCAGGACGGCGACAACCGGTACCGCGACTTCCGCCGTTCGGACGGCACTCCGGTCACGTACAACCACGATGTGCTGGTGCGCAGGACCGCCGGGGGCACGCCGGACTACAGCGACCCCGAGTACCTGCCGGTGCTGTGGAGCAGCCGCTGATGCGCAGTGCCGCAGTGGTCGGAACCGGCCTGATCGGTACTTCGATCGCCCTGGCCCTGCGGGGCCGGGGCGTGGCCACCTATCTCCTCGACCAGGACCCGGAGGCGGCCCACACCGCGGCCGACCTCGGTGCCGGCGTGGTGGCCGTCCCGCGTGCGCCGGTGGACCTGGCGATCCTCGCGGTACCCCCGCAGCACGTGGCGTCAGCCCTGCGCGAGCACCAGCTACGTGACCTGGCACACGACTTCACCGATGTGGCAAGCGTCAAGGCCCGGCCGCAGGAGGAGGCGGCCGCGCTGGGCTGTGACCTGAGCCGCTATGTGGGCGGGCACCCCATGGCGGGGCGGGAGCAGGCGGGCCCGCTCGCGGCACAGGGTGACCTCTTCCAGGACAGGCCCTGGGTGCTCACGCCGACTGCGGGCGCCCGCCGGCAGACCGTCGACCGGGTGACGGAACTCGCCGAACTCTGCGGTGCCCGCCCGGTCGTGATGAGACATGACCAGCACGATCGGGCGGTGGCCCTCATCTCGCACACCCCGCACCTGGTGGCGAGCCTGCTGGCCGCCCGTCTGCTGCACGGCGACGACTCCCAACTCGAGCTCGCCGGGCAGGGTTTGCGCGACGCGACACGGATCGCGGCGGGGGATGCCGAGCTGTGGACCGACATCCTCGGCTCCAACGCGACGGCCGTCGCCGATGTGCTCACGGAGTTCGCCCTGGATCTGCGCGTGGTCGTGGACGCCCTGCGCGACCTGGGCACGGGCGCACCGGAGCGGCACCGCGCCGGCAGGGCGCACCTCACCACGGCCTTGGTCCGCGGTGTGCAGGGACGGGGCCGGATCCCGGGCGGGCTGCGGCTGAGCGGTGTGTCCGCCGGCAATTGAGGTTCGGCCACCCGCAGTCAAGCGGGGTGGGCCTACAACGACTTGCGATGCAGTGGAGAGACTGACTATGACCAGCCGAGGGCTCGACGTCTGCCTCATCGGTGCCGGGCCCCGAGGGCTCTCGGTCCTTGAACGGCTGTGTGCGAACGCCGGGCCGGCGCCGCAGAACGTGCCGATCACTGTGCATGTGGTCGACCCGTATCCGCCCGGGGCCGGGCAGGTGTGGCGTACCGACCAGTCCGAACACCTGCTGATGAACACGGTGGCGTCCCAGGTCACGATGTTCACCGACGAAAGCGTCGAGGTCGAAGGGGTGCTCGCTCCGGGGCCGAGCCTGTACGAATGGGCGCGCTTCCTCACCCTCACCGGCCCCATGGACGACCGGCAGTACGACGAGCAGGTCCTGGCCGAGGCGCGTGCGCTCGGCCCCGACTCCTATCCGTCCCGCGCCTTCTACGGTCACTATCTGGAGTGGGTCTTCCAGCGGGTCACGAGGACGGCACCGACCCGGCTGACCACCGTCGTGCACCGCGCCCGCGCGGTGGCGCTCCAGGACGAACCGGGCCGCGGTGCGGAGCCGTGCGGCACGCAGAGTGTGCTCCTGGACAACGGCACGCTCATCGGCGGCCTCCACGCGGTCGTCCTGGCACAGGGGCATCTGCCCGTACGCCGCTCCCGCCGCCAGGACGAACTCGGCGGCTTCGCCCGCCTCAACGGCATCGGCTATGTGATGCCCGCCAACCCCGCGGACGTGGACCTGTCGCCGGTGCGGCCGGGTGAGACCGTCGCGCTGCTCGGGCTCGGCCTGAACTTCTTCGACTACATGGCGCTGCTGACGCTCGGCCGTGGCGGTCGCTTCGCCCGGCGTTCGGGCCGGCTCGTCTATCTGCCGTCGGGCCGCGAGCCCCGCCTCGTCGCGGGCTCCCGCAGGGGGCTCCCTTTCCACTCACGGGGTGAGAACCAGAAGGGTGCCCACGGCCGCCATGCGCCGGCCGTGCTGACCGCCGAGGTGATCCGGGAACTGCGGGAGCAGTCCCGGCGGCACGACGGGATCGACTTCCACGCCACGCTGTGGCCGCTGGTTTCCAAAGAGGTCGAGACCGTCTACTACACCGCGCTGCTCACCGCCGAGGGCCGGGCCGGCGACGCGGAGCGGCTGCGGGTCCGCTACCTCGCTGCCAAGCCCGGCAGCGGCCAGGAGCAGGACGTCCTCACGGAGTTCGGCATCGCCCCACGGGACCACTGGGACTGGGACCGTATCGCCCGCCCGCACGCGGACCGGGACTTCTCCTCGCCGCAGGACTTTCAGGACTGGTTGCTCGGCCACCTGCGCGAGGATCTGCGGGCGGCGCGCGACGGCAACGTGGAGGGGCCGCTCAAGGCGGCCCTCGATGTGCTGCGTGATCTGCGCAACGAGCTCCGGCTGGTCGTCGATCACGGGGGTCTCACGGGGAGTTCGCACCGGCAGCACCTGGACGGCTGGTACACACCGCTCAACGCGTTCCTCTCCATCGGCCCGCCCGCCCGGCGGATCGAGGAGGCGATCGCCCTGATCGAAGCCGGCGTGCTGCGGGTGCTCGGGCCCGATGTCCGGTCCGGCACGGACCAGGAAGCCCGCGCGTTCACGATGGAGTCCGCCTCGGTTCCGGGCTCGCTGACCCAGGCCACCACGCTGATCGAGGCACGCCTGCCGGAGATCGATCTGCGGGTGACCGCCGACCCGCTGCTGCTCCAGCTCCTCGACACCGGGCAGTGCCGGACGTACGAGATCACGGATCCCGACGGTTCGGTGTACGAGACGGGCGGACTCGCCGTCACCGATGCGCCGTTCCACCTGATCGACGCCGACGGCCGTCCGCACCCGCGACGCTTCGCCTTCGGCGTCCCCACCGAATCCGTGCACTGGGCGACGGCAGCAGGCATACGCCCCGGAGTGAACTCTGTGACGCTGCAGGACTCCGACGCCATCGCGCACGCCGTACTCGGCCTTGTCCAGGGTTTTCGCCCGGACAGCGAAATGATCGGAGAGCTGACCAGGTGAGCGCCAATGTGCCCCCCTCACTCCTGCCGGATGCCATCGACGCCGGACTGCTCAGCCCGGTGCGAGCCGGAACTCCCGCGGAGGCCGCCACGTCCGACGGCGCCTGGCTGCAGGCGCTGCTCGACGCGGAAGCCGCGCTGGTACGCGCCCAGGCGAGTCTCGGCAACGTACCGGCCGAGGCCGCCGAGGCGATCACCGCGCTGGCCCGCGCCGACTTGCTGGATCTGCGCGAGCTCGCCGTGCTCAGCCGGGGAGCGGCCAATCCGGTGGTGGCCCTGGTCCAGGCGTTCACCGCTCTGGTGGCTGACAAGGCCCCGTACGCCGCCGACTACGTGCATCGCGGCTCGACCAGCCAGGACATCTTCGACACCGCGCTGATGCTCGTGGCCGGCCGGACCCTGGACATCCTGGTGGCGGATCTGGAGGGGATCGCCGAGTCCCTGCGTGCGCTGGCCGGCGAGCACACGCGGACGCTCATGGCCGGGCGCACGCTGGCACTGCACGCGGTGCCCACGACGTTCGGTCTCAAGGCGGCCGGCTGGCTGGCGGCGGTGTGCGACGCCGCTGACCGGCTGCGCGAGCTGCGGGCCGAACGGCTGGTCGTCCAACTGGGCGGCGCGGCCGGTACGCTGGCCGGTTACGTCGAGTACGAAAGGCTGCACCGCGGCGCGCGGCAGGAGACCGTGGCCGAGGGCTATGCGGCGCGGCTGACCGCGCGGTTCGCTGCGGAGGCGGGTCTGTGTGCACCTGTGCTGCCCTGGCACAGTCATCGTGCTCCCATTGCCGCACTGGCCGCTGAACTCGCCCTGGCGACCGGTGTGCTGGGGAAGATCGCTGTGGATGTGCAGTCGCTGGCGCGGACCGAGACGTCCGAGGTGGCGGAGCCGGCCGCGGCGGGCCGTGGTGTCTCCTCGGCGATGCCGCAGAAGCGGAACCCCGCTCTGGCCACGCTGATCCGTTCGGCGGCCTTGCAAGTTCCCGCGTACGCGGGCGTGCTGACGCACACGATGCTGTCCGAGGACGAGCGTTCGGCCGGCGCTTGGCACGCCGAATGGCAGCCGCTGCGCGAGTGTCTGCGACTGGCCGGAGGGGCTGCGCACACCGCACGCGAGCTGGTCGCCGGTCTGGAGGTGTCGCCGGAGCGCATGCGGGCGAATCTGGACCTGACCGGTGGCCTGATCGTCTCGGAGCGGCTGGCGGCCGTGCTGGCGCCCGCGCTCGGCAAGGCCGCCGCGAAGGCCGTCATGAGCCGGGCATCGCTCGTGGCGGCCGCCTCGGGCCTGTCCCTCGCGGAGATCCTTTCACGGGACGACGCGATCACCGACCGGTTCGATGCGCAGGATCTTCAGCGGCTGCTCGACCCCGCCGGGTACACGGGTGCCGCCGGGGAGCTGACGGAGCAGGCGCTGCGGCGGTACGCGGGCCGGCGCCGTGAGGCCGGCGCATGAGCCGCGGAGCGCCGCTGGCGGGTGCCGTTCTGAACGCGCTGTCAAGACCGGCACCCGGCCTCGCGGGCAGAGCCGCCTTCGTTCTGTTCTGTCATCCGCTCCGGCGTGGCAAGGTCCTGCCCCGTGAGCGGGCCGTCCACGAGCGGGCCGTCACCGAGGAGCTGACCGTCAACGGCAAGCGGGTGCGGGTCTACCGCTGGGGCACCGGCGAGCGTCCCGTCCTGATGCTGCACGGCTGGCAGTCAAGGGCCTCGCGGTACGCCGCCTTCGTGCCGCGCCTGCAAACGCTGGGGCTGACCCCGGTCTCCTTCGACGCTCCGGGGCATGGGGGCTCGGCGGGCCGCAGTACGACGATCCTCGAATACCGCGAGATCATCCGCCAACTCCAGGACAGGTACGGCGCGTTCCACTCGATGATCGCCCACTCGCTCGGCGCCACCAGTGCGCTCCTCGCGCTGCGCGGCGGAATCAAGGCGGGACGCCTGGTCACGGTCGCGGCGGTGAAGGATTTCGACCACCTCCCGGACGAGTTCGTACGGATTCTGCGGCTCCGGCCCGGCTTGCGGCGGGACCTGCGCGACCGGATCGAGCACCAGTTGTTCGCGGAGGTCTCCCACCCATGGGAGCTCTTCGACGCCACCCGCGGGCCCACCGGGATCGACGTGCCGATGCGGATCATCCACGACAAGGACGACGACATGGTGCCGGTCGAGCAGGCGTACGCGCTGAAGGCGGCGTACGGCGACCGGGCGGAGCTGGTCGTCACAGCGGGGCTCGGGCACCGCAAGGTGCTCGGCGAAGCGGCGGTCATCGATTCGGCGGTGGACTTCATCGCGCCTTCTAAATGAACGAACGATCGTTTAGTTTATCTTCGGGTCCCACGACGTGGATCCGATGACGAAGGGACCACGCATGACCACGGCTTCACCGCAGTCACCCGGAGCGAGCCAGGCCGACGTCGCGGCGCCGCCCGGAGAACCGACGCGGCAGGGCTCACCACCGGAGGCATCGGCCGCCGCGAAGCTTGCGCTGTTGGTCGCGTCCGGAGCGACCTTCCTCGCGGTGCTCGACACCACGGTCGTGAACATCGCCTTCGCTGACCTGCGCGTCGACTTCCCCGACGCCTCGCTGTCCCAGCTGACCTGGGTCGTCACGTCGTACACGGCCGTGTTCGCCGCGCTGCTCGCCGTCGCGGGCCGGGTCGCCGATGTCATCGGGCGCAAGAAGCTCTTCCTCTGGTCCACGGTCCTGTTCACCCTCGCCTCCGTGCTGAGCGGGCTCGCGGTGGGTGTGCCGATGCTCGTCGGCGCCCGTGCGCTGCAAGGAGCGGCGGCGGCGGGGATGATCCCCTCGGCGCTCGGCCTGGTGCTCCAGCACACGCCTGAGGCCCGTCGTCAGGTCGCCGTCGGCGTCTGGGGAGCGGTCGGGAGCATGGCCGCGGCAGTCGGGCCGAGTCTCGGCGGTCTGCTGGTGGATGTGTGGGGCTGGCGCAGCGTCTTCCTGATCAATCTGCCGATCGGCCTCCTCATCGTGGTGATCGCGGCCCGGCTCTCGGGTGACGGGCCGAGCGGGCGCCGGCTTCCCGACCCGGTGGGCACCCTGGCCCTTGCGCTGGGCATCGGCGGTGTCGTCTTCGGTGTGACCCAGGGGACGGAATGGGGCTGGGACAGCAGGCGGGTCCTCGCCCTGCTCATCGGCGGCGCCGTACTCGTCGTGGCCGCGCTGCTGCTCTCCCGGCGGCACTCCGCGCCCGCCATCGAGTGGGACCTGTGGCGCAGCCGCACCTTCGCCGCCACCAACGTCTCCTCGCTGCTCTTCGGTGCGGCCATGTACTCCTACCTGCTCGGCTCCCTGCTCTTCCTCAACGCGGTATGGGGCTACTCGGAGTTGAAGGCGGGCCTGGCGGTCACGCCCGGAGCCTTCAGCGCCGCGGTGGGTGCCATGGTGGTGGGGCGCCGGGTCGGCCCTCGTGCCCAGTGGGCCGCGGTTGCCGTAGGCTCCACGCTCTTCGGCGCCTCCTGCGCCGCGATGTATCTGCTCCTCGGTACCGAGCGCGAGTACGCGGCGGTCTGGCTGCCCATCGGCGTCGTGGCCGGCCTCGGTATCGGCGCGGCACTGACCGCGATCTCCAACGCGGCCACCGCCTCGCTCGCACCGCGGCGCTTCGCCTCCGGTACCGGCCTTCTCATGACGACGCGCCAAATCGGTGGTGCTCTCGGCATCGCCGCCCTCGCGGCCATCCTCGAACGCCACGACCTCCTCGATGACCAGGGGTACCTGCAGGTGTTCCTGGCGTGTGCCATCGGGTCCGCGGCGGCTGCGCTGGTCGCGCCGGTGATCCGGTCACGGCCCCGGCAGGCCTCGTAGCGGACCCATCGTCTGCCCTTGTCCACCCCCTACCTTCCCCGACGCAGCGAAACAGAGAGTGCAATGCCACCCATCGACCGTTCCGACCGTTCCGCAGCACGCGCGGAGTACTCCCTGCTGGCCGAGCTCCAGCCGGTGGTGGAGATCAATCTCAACCGCCACCTCGAAGTCGCCAAGGAGTGGTTCCCCCACGAGTACATCCCCTGGGGCGAAGGCCGGGACTTCGAGGGCCCGCTCGGCGGTGAGGCATGGACGCAGGGCGAGGCCAAGCTCCCCGAGGTGGCCCGAACCTCCCTCGTGGTCAACCTCCTGACGGAGGACAACCTGCCCGGTTACCACTTCGCGGTGGCCGAGTTCGGCAAGGACGGCGCCTGGGGCAACTGGGTCAACCGCTGGACCGCCGAAGAGGCCAGGCACGGCATCGCCCTGCGCGACTACCTTCTGGTCACCCGAGCCGTCGACCCCAGGGCCCTGGAGCGGGCCCGCATGACACACATGTCGACGGGATACGAACGCCCCGACGACTTCAGTGCCCTGCACGCGATCGCGTACGCCTCCTTCCAGGAGCTCGCCACCCGGATCTCGCACCGCAACACCGGCCATGCGAGCACCGATCCGGTCTGCGACACACTGCTCGCGCGGATCGCGGCGGACGAGAACCTGCACATGGTCTTCTACCGGAACCTGGTCGAGGCCGCGTTCGACCTGGCACCCGACACCACCATGGCGGCCGTACGCGACGTCGTGACCGGGTTCGAGATGCCGGGCTCGACGATCAAGGACTTCGGGCGCAAGTCCGCGGAGATCGCCATCGCAGGCATCTACGACCTGCGGCTGCACCACGACAGCGTGGTGATGCCGATCCTGCGCAAGCTGCGCGTGTTCGAACGGGGCGGATTCGGCCCGGCCGGCGAGGCGGCACGGGAGGAACTCGCCGCCTTCACCGCCAAGTTGGACACCCAGGCGACATCCTTCACGGACCGGCGCGAAGGCATCCGCGCGGCACGCGCCAAGCGGGCGGCTGCCGTACAAGGAGAATCGCGATGAAGCAGCCCAAGGCCGGGCTCGCAATCGATGTCGAGGCGTTCCGCGCCATGCTGGGCATGGCCGACGGCACCCGCCACGACGGCGAACGGTCCGGGGTGGCGGACATTGTCCCGAACCGCTTGGCGCCGCTCGGCCTGCTGGCGGCCGCAGCTTTGCGGGCGAGCGCCGACCTGCTGGGCCGTACAGGCCCCGGCGACGGCATGGTGCCGATTCACGGAGCCCAGAAGCTCTGTGTCCACCGGCCTGTACGCGCAGGGGAAGAACTTGCCTCTGACGCTTCCGTGCTGTCGGTGCGGCCGCTCGGTGCGGGCACCGTGCGGGAGGTTCTCGTACGGTTTACGGATACCGTCGGGGCCCCAGTGGCCGAATCCACCTCGCTGATCGTGCACACCCCGCCGGCAGCCGCACCGGCCAACGCGGTGAAACCGCCCGCGCCCACCGGGAGCCGACCCGGCCAGGAGTCCGTCCGGACATCGTCGTTCACCGTGACGCGCGCGCTCGTGCAGCAGTACGCGACGCTGTCCGGAGACCACAATCCCATTCACCTCTCGGAACGCGCCGCACGGGCAGCAGGGTTCCCCGACACCATCGCGCACGGCATGCTCACCTTCGCCCTGGCAGGTCATCACCTCGCGGGCCTTGCCGGCGAGGAGCGGGTGAAGGAGATCCAGTTGCGCTTCGCCAAGCCCTTGATCGTCCCGCCCGGCGGCGCGATGGTCGCGCTCTCGGACCGGCCACTGCCGTCCGATGCCCCGGAGCAGGGCGGTCTCCTGCTGACAGCGACAGACGGCGTCGGCACGACGATCGCCAGAGGGCGCGCCGTGGTGGAGCACCGGACCGCGCACACCTCCGGCTGACTCGGCCATCCTGTGACGACCGACTCCGGCCCACCCCACCCCACCGCGCCGACGCAGCGGTGGGGGTTACGGACGTCGTGCCGCCATCAGCCGGAGGCCGAGGGCCGGGTCTTCCCACGCCGTCCGTACGTGGCCCAGGCCCGCCGCCCGGAGCAGGTCCTCGACCTCGCCGTCCGCGGGCGCCGTCCCACCCGCGACGGCCAGGCCGAGGCGCGCCACCACGACCCCGAGGAGGCGTTTCGGAGCGAGCGGGCACGGCAGGACCATCCAGCCACCGGGCATCAGCGCGGCTGCGCCGGCGGCGATGGCCCGGCGCAGGTCATCACCCGGCAGCCCGCCGACGGGCAGCCAGGCGAGAGCGAGCCGGTCGTCCGCCTCGAAGCCGGCCAAGTCGCCGATCCGTATCCGCACCTGCCCGTCGACCGTGGGCACGGGCAACTGCTCCGGTTCCAGCGCGAGCACCGGTACACAGGGGACATGACGCGCCAACTCGACGGCGGACCGGCCCCCGTCACCGGCCGCGCAGCCCACCCTCGCACCGGGCAGGTCCAGCATTCCGGGCAGCCCTTCCAGCCGCCCCAGCAGGGAGTTGACCAGCGCATCCGCAAGCACTGGTGCCTCGCCGCCGCATCCGGGCAGCAGCTCCCGCCCCACGACCGCCGCCCCGGTCCGCAGTCGGGCACCCCCGGTCACCGCCTGCCGCAGCCGCGCGGCGAACGCGGAGGCACGCGGGCCACCGATCAGTACGCGCTCCAGGCCCTCGTCGACCGTATAGCGACCCTCGCCATCCCGCCGTACCAGCGCGGCGTCCACCAGAACCTCCAGCAGGCCTTCGGCAAGGCCCACGGGCAGATCGCCGGCCGCCTCCTTCGCCGTGCACGGCTGCAGCAGCCGGCCGAGCAGCCCGGTCTGCCGTGCGACGGCGCAGGCCGGCAGCGCCCACGCTTCCGCGGCCAGTTCCGCGAGCCGCCCGTCGAAAAGCCCCGTTGGTCCCTGCGGCAGGGCGTCGGGTGCCTCCCCGGAAAGGATTGCTCCCCACAGGGTGTGGGCGCGCCCGAGCAGCGCGGCCAGCTCTGCGCGGGGTCCCGGACCGACGGATTCGAGCCCGGCCGCCGACAACACCTCGCGCACCGGGCCCGCGAACTCGCCGGCACCGTCATATGCGGCCGCGGCGTGCAGCGCCCACCAGGAATCAGCCCGTTTGGCGACGGCGCGCTCGGCGGCGTCCTCGCGCACCCGTTTGCCCTCCAGGCCGACGATCGAGCGCTGGCCAAGCTGGATGAGGAGCGTCTCCTGGGAGCCCTGCCCGGAGATCAGGCCCAGAATGTCGCGCATGAAGCGTTCCCAGGGAAAGGTGGCCATGTACGCCTCGCCGCCCTGCAGCCCCATCACCAACTGACCTACACGCAACGCACTTTCGGCGGTCTGGTGCTTGGCGACGGTGGCGAACTCGTCGAAGTACGGGTCGCGGTCCGTCGAGCGGGTGCCGTCGAGCGCCCGGTAGACGCTCGCCCGGGCGCTCTGTAGCAGCAGGCGCATCTCACCGACCGAGCGCTCCACATTGGTGTAGTCGAGGACCGGGCGCCCGCCGCGCCTGCGTGCGGCCAGCGACTCCACACAGTTCTCGACCACCGCTTCCAGGGCGCCGAGCACCCCGCACGCACTCATCGTCCGGCGGATACGCGCATACGTATTGAGTTCGCTGAGCGCGTCGGCGCGCCACACGAGCCGCCACTGCGGCAGCCGTACGTCGTGCAGGAGCACCTGGCCCAGGCCCATCGTGTGCAGGCCCATGGTGTCCATGGGAACCGGTGTGACACCCGGATCATCCTTCTCGACCACGAAGGCGAGCATGTCGTTGGATGCCTCGTCGCGCAGGAAGAGGATGAAGAGGTCGGCGAACGCGGCCCCGGCGAGGAAGCGCTTGGCTCCGTTGAGCACCCATGTGTCACCTTCGAGGCGCGCCGTGGACGTGTAGTCGTACGGGTCCCGGTTCTCGTAGGCGCCCTGCACGCCGAAGCGCCGGCCGGCCAGGAGGTCCGGAACGTAGCGCTCGATCAGTTCCGGTGTGCCGCTGGACAGGATCAGCTCGGTGATTTCGACGGTGATGTCGAGCAGCACGGCGAAACCGGGATCGCGCGAGAGCCGGGCGATCTCCTCGACCACCACACCCCAGGCGAGCTTGTCCCGCCCGTCGCCCCCGGCCTCGACCGGCAGTGAGAACCGCATCAGGCCGAGGTCGCCCGCCTGCTCGAACACGCGCTTGTCGAGCGGCCGCCGTTGACGGTTGCGAAAGTGCGAGCCCGGGTTGGTGACGCCCAGAACGAAGCCGGCGAACCTGCGCCGGGCCTCGCGCCGGACCTGCTCCACCTCAGCGTCGAGGGTCTGGTGTTCCCCGCCGGGGTGTGCCCCGCGGTGGCCGCCGCCTCCCCGGTTCATGACATCGGCGGCACGGGCGCGGGCCGTCACGCGGACGTCCCGGTCACCGCACCGCCGGCCGTCGTGGCCGGGGCGCTCTCCATCGCCTGGACGAGGTCGTCCAGGGTCTCGTCGCCGAGGAAACGCTCCAGCGGCACATAGGCGCCGGTGTGCTCCTCGACCTGCACGGAGAGCTGGGCCGCGGTGAGGGAGTCGATGCCGATCTCGCCGAGCGGCTGCTCGGCCGGGAACTGCTCGTCGAGACCGAGGAGTTCTGCGATCAGCGAGGACAGCCAGGCGCCGAGCGGCTCGGCGGCGGCGTCCGGATGGTCGACGCGTGCGGTGGTGATGGCGTACTCCTAGCTTCGCTTGGGTGAGGGGTCACGGTGTTGCGGTGCGAGCCGCAGCGGCACGAGGGAGAACGCCCGGTCGTCGTCGTCGAGCTCTTCGAGCCGGCGTACCAGCAGCTCCTCGGCCGCCAGGTCGGGCCCGGCCGGCAGGCCGAGGCGCGTCACGACGCGGCGCAGTGCGAGCGAGAGCCAGGCCCGCTCGATGGCCAGGCCGCCGAGCGCCTCACGGCGTTGGAGCCAGGTGTGCAGACAGCAGGCCGCCGCGTGCACCAGACAGTGCCGGCGGGCTGCCTCGTAGGCCTCGGTCGTTCGCCGCGTGCCGAGCGCGGCGAATGCCTGCCGCGTCTCGTCACGGACCGCGAGGAGTCTGCGGGCCAGGGCAGCGAGTTCGCCGTCGTCGGCCAGCGCCTCGACCGCGTCGTCGAGGAGGTCGACCACTTCGTCGGCGCCGCCGAAGGTGATCGACGGGCGCAGCTCCCGCGGCGCGGGGGACCCCACCGCCTCGCCGAACCCGAAGAGCAGCGGGAGCGGCAGCTCGGCCGGCGCCCTGCGGCGTCGTGCGGCGCCTGCCAACTGGGCCCGGACAGTGTCGAGCTGCACCAGCTCGGTGCCCTCGAACACCGGGGTGATCGCCACATCGCGCAGCAGCTTCTGGAAGGCGCCGCCCGCAACACCCTCGCGCAGGTGGGCGCGTGCGCTCAGTACCTCCCCGCAGGCGGTCACGGCGTCCACGCACAGCCCCGGCACCACGTACTTGGCCACCGCGGACCACAGTGCCATCCGCTGCCGGGCCACATCGAGGCCGCGCGCGGCGGCCAGCTCGGTGCACTCCGCGACCAGCAGATCGGCGAAGCCACGGGCGAGCAGGGAACGTACCGGGGCCATGGCGAGCGCCGGCCGGCCGTAGAGCATCCGCCCACGGGCATGGCGCAGTGCGATCCGCAGTGCCGTGTCGGCCGCGCCGAGGCTGCTCGCACCGACCAGGGTCCTGGTGAACTGCAGCATTCCGGAGACCATCTCAATGCCCCGGCCCGGCCGGCCCAGCACGGCATCGGCGCCGACCCGGCAGCCACTGAGGGTGAAGCCGCTCAGATCATGGCCGCGCAGACCGTGGGTGCGTACCTTCTGGAGCCGCTTCACCGCGCTGCCGCCGAGGGCGTCGAAGTCGAGCAGGAACAGTCCGTACGACGGCTTTGATGCGGCAAGGACGGTGGCGAACGAGGAGCGCCGGCCGTTGCCGACGAGCCATTTCTCTCCGTCGAGCACATATCCGCCCGGAACCGGGACGGCGCGGGTGCCGGTGGCGAGCAGGTCGCTGCCCGCCGCCTCTTCGCTGATGCCCGCTGTGCCCCGGGCGCGGCCGAGCACGAGCTCGGCGACCCTGGGCCGCTGTGCGTCGTCGCCCCAGATCCACACCGGTGTCGCGGCAAGGAGTGTCGACCCCAGGCCGACGGAGACCGCCAGATCGCGGCGCGAGGTGGCGCGCACCACGGCCATCAGTGACTCGAACGAGGCGAGCCGGCCGCCTTCGGACGCGGGGACCAGGTGCTCGTGCAGGCCGGCCGCCCAGGCAGCGTCGTAGGCCGCGGTGGGTTCCGCCTCGAGCTCGTCGGCGCGTACGCCGCCGGCCAGCGACATTCCGCTGCTCGGGTCGAAGGGGCAGCCGAGCGCTTGCTCGATCCGCGCCGCGCTGTCGAACGTGGGCAGCGGGCCGCCGGGTCCGGCCGTCGTCAGGTTGTCAGGGAAGGTCATATGCGCTCCACCACGACGGCGTACGGTCCGCCGTCCTCGTCGTCGGCAAGCCCCAGCTCATGTACGAACGCGAGTCCTTCGCCGAGCCGATGGGCGGTGGTGCGGACCTGCAGCAGATCCCACAGCTGGCCGGCCCGCAGCCAGGTCACATCGACCCGGCGGATCGGCTCGGCCTGCGCGCGGCGCAGCCCGGGGACCGCCTTGCCGTACTTCAGCACGAGTTCCTCGCGCGCTCCGGCGGCGAAGCCGAGGGTCTCGGCCCAGTACCACTGGTCGGCCACTTCGCAGTGGTGACGATGCACACGGAACTCCGACACGGCAGCGGCCAGTTGCTCACCGTCACGCTCGAACCCGGCGCGCAGTGCGCGCACCTGCGACCGGTGCGCGGTGCGCTCGATCTCGTCGTCGTGGAAGGCGGCGACGAGCGCATCGGGCAGTGGCCGGGGCACGCCGGAGAGCGCCTCGTCGCCGCTGAGCCGCAGTGGCACCGACGCGGCCCGTGTGCGCACCGCGACACCGGCCGGGCCTTCGAGTGTCATCTCCACTTCGAGCTGCGAAGCACGCGGGCCGCGGATGCGCGCGGTCACCTCGACCACCGCGTCGTCGGCGTCGGGGAACCGCAGCGGGTGTACGTACTCCAACTGCCATGACCACAGCACGAATCCCACGCGGTGCTCGTGCACGAGGGTGCGGTGGCTGCACACATGGTCGCGCATCCAGCGGGTGCCGGCCTGGAACGCGAGCCGTCCGACCGCGGTGGGCTGCAGTTGCGCCGGGGTGAACAGGCTTGCGTCGAGTACGGCCTCGTAGGTGGAGCTGCGCGGCATCGCGGCCTAGCCTCCGGAGACCGCGGTGACGATGTCCACCCGGTCGTCGTCGGTGGCCTCGCGATCCAGCTCACTCCTGGTGAGCCGCTCGCCGTTGAGGGCGATCAGATGCGTCGGGCGCACTTCTCCCGTGCGGTCGAGCAGTACCTTGCCCAGGTTGGGGTAGCGCTCGGTCAGAGCGGCCAGACCGGCCCGCACCGTGTTTCCGCCGACCTCGATCTCGTTCTCGTAGTCCGTGAAGCGGAGCAGGACGCCCCTGACCTTGACGATCATCGTCCGGCCCCTTCGTCGATGTGGTCCTGTCGCCCGGCGCCGGGGTCCGGCGCCCGCGTGCGCCGGGCGGGTGCCTGCCAGCGGGCGAGCTCCTGAAGTGCGCCGGCCAGATAGTTCCGGCGGGCCAGCCAGCGCTGCACCTTTCCGCTGGAGGTCTTGGGGATGCTCTGCGGCGCTATCAGGACAACCGCGTGCGGCGGAACGCTCAACTCCCGCGAGACGGTCCGCCGGATGCCGTCGACAGTCGCCCGGTAGTGCCCCTCGTCGCCGGCGTCGGCCTCGTAGACCACCACCAGACGCTCGGTGTCTCCCGCTGCGTCTTCCACCGCGAACGCGGCTCCGCAGTTGCGGCGGATCCCGGGGACCGAGGCCTCGCAGACGCGCTCGATGTCGACCGGATCGAGGTTGCGACCGTTGATGACGACGAGGTCCTTCAGGCGTCCCGCCACGAAGAGCTCGCCGTCCTGGACGAACCCGAGGTCACCGGTACGCAGATACGGGCCGTCGTCGGCCACCGTCATCGCGCCGAACGTCTCGGCGCTCTCCTGCGGGCGCTGCCAGTAACCGTCGGCGACACCGGGCGAGTCGATCCAGATCTCGCCGACCGCGCCGTCCACCAGTGGCTCACGAGTGGCCGGGTCGGCGATCAGCACGCGGGTGCCGGGGCCGGGGCGGCCGCAGCTCACCAGCGACCGCGAGCTCTGTGCCGGTCCGGCCGGCGAGGCCGTACCGCGCGACTCCAGCGCCTCGCGGGAGACCTCCACCGAGCGCCAGCCGTCCAGCGGCTTGCCGCCGGTCACGAACAGGGTCGCCTCGGCGAGGCCGTAGCACGGGTAGAAGGACTTGTCCCGGAAGCCGCTCGGCCCGAAACGCTCGGCGAACCGCGCCATCGTCTCGGCGCGCACCGGCTCGGCGCCGGTGAAGGTGAGCTCGACGCCGGACAGATCGAGGGCTGCCACATCGGCGTCCGTTGCCCGGCGCACACAGAGGTCGTACGCGAAGTTCGGGGCGCCGGTGATCGTCGCGCCGTACCGGGAGAGCATGCGCAGCCAGGCCAGTGGGCGGCGCAGAAACGTCACCGGCGACATGAGCGTCACCGGTATGCCGGCGGACAGCGGGGTGAGGATGCCGCCGATCAGTCCCATGTCGTGATACGGCGGCAGCCACAGGCCGCCCGAGCTGCCCGGATGGATCCCGAACCCGCGGGCGATCTCATGGCAGTTGCTCAGCAACTGGGCATGGCTGAGCATGACGCCACGCGGGAGTGCCGTCGAACCCGAGGTGTACTGCAGCAGCGCGAGCCGGACCGGACGGCTCACCGGAACCGGCCCTTCGGCGCTGAGGTCGCCGTCGGTCCCGGCCGGCGTGTCGGTGGTGATCAGGCGAGGGGCGCGGCCGTCGATCGCCGTCGCGAGCCAGTCCGCCATCAGCGGTGCGATGTCCGAGGTGGTCAGTACGACGTCGGAACCGGCGTCCTGGATGATCGCGGCAAGCCGCGGCAGCGTGCGCGCCAACCGGGTTGGGTCCGGCGGGAAGGCGGGCACCGCCGGCACGCCCGCGTAGAAGCAGCCGAACAGGCCCGCGAGGTAGTCGAGGCCCGGTGCGAAGAGCAGCAGCGCCGGGTCAGGCCGCCCCCGGGTGGTCGCCAGAATGCTTGCCGCGACGGTCCGGGCCCGCTTGTCGAGCTCGGCGTAGGTGATCTCCTCGGCCGACTCGTCGTCACCGACAAAGCGGTAGGCCACGACATCGGGCCGGTGGAGCGCCCGTTCGTGCAGCAGCGCTGCGAAACCGTGGTCACTGACAGGGGACACCGGGAGCCTGTTCCGCCGGCAGGGAGTTCCACTTGCCGGGCTTCCCCAGCCACTCGTCGCCATCCGGCAGCGGCACAACGCGCGTAGTGGCCAAGGGCAGTTCGGCCGAGAGCCGGGCATTCCACGCCAGGGCCGGCGCGAGCTCGGGTGGCAGCTCGTCCTCCGGGTAGATCGCGTCGGCGGGGCACGCCTCCACGCAGTTCCCGCAGTCGATGCACTCCTCGGGATCGATGACCAGGAACGTCCCGGCCTCACGGAAGCAGGCGACCGGGCAGTAGGTGATGCATTCCGCGAACTTGCAGTGGACGCACTGCTCGGTGACGACGTGTGTCACGTCATGTCCTTCCCTCTGTCACCCGGTACGCCGGGTTGCCGGGCGATGTCCGAACCGAGCAGCTCGGCATGCTGGTCAACGAAGCGGTGTCCGGCGTCGAGACCGCGTTCGTAGGCCTTGACCAGGCCCTCCGGCGTCGCCGCGGCATAGTCGACGCCCAGCAGCTTGAGGTCCTCGTCCGGCTTGATCACCAGCACCCGCGCCCCGCCCAGGACGGAGCCGTCGACGATCTCCTCGGACGCGTAGAGGTCACGGAAGAGGGGGAAGGGGTCGCAGCCGATCGCGATCAGCACGGTCACGCCCTTGGCCGCGACCTCCCGCGCCGGACAGGAGCAGGTGTACGAGGCGTCGACGTAGGCCTGCCCGTCGACCTCAGCAGGCACGGCCCAGGCATGCAGCATGCGCGTCGAGGCGTAGGAGACCGCGTCGTAGTTGTCCGGCGTCAACCGGGGTTCCTCGCCCCCGGCCGCGGCGCGGGAGGAGAACACGACGGTGGACAGGTTCTCCTCGACCCAACTCCGATCCCCGGTGAAGACGTTGCGCAGGAGCTGCTTGCCGAGCGCCTTGGCCTGCGGCCCCTGGGTGGCTTCCGCGGCGGCCGGATTGGTGACCTTGCTGGTGGCAAGGAGGAACTCCGGGGCCTCGGGGTGGAAGAGTCCCTCGCGCAGTGCGGGGCCGTATTCCCTGATGCTGTCGAGTACGACACTGCTCATGCCCTTTTCCGCGGCGGCACCGGCGGCGCCCAGCCAGTACTCGGCGCCGGTGCGCCGCGCCCGGCCTATGGCGGCCAGTCCGCCGGACAGGCCGGAGGACGAGGCGGTGCCGTACACCTGCGCGCGCAGCCCGCGCTCCTCGAAGGCGGACAGCACTCCGTGGCCGTACACCCCTTTGAGCATTCCCGAGGCGACGGCGATACCGATGCGTTCCGTGGTGTTCGCGCCGGTCATGACGGCAGCCCCTTGTCGAGCTCGGATGTGGGGGAGGTGCCGGACGTAGGGCAGTCCGTCAGGAAGTGAGCATCGATCAGGCCGTCCAAGTGGTCTTTGATCCACTGGTTCGGGCCCGGACCCGGGCCTGTGTCGACCGCTTCGCCCGTGCGGGAAGGGGAGTGCGGGAGCGTCATACCGGCCTCCAAGGGGGGAGTTGACTGAGCAGACATTAGCACGACCGTACGTTCATGTTTCTGTTCGCAAGTCGCGACCGCCGAAATATGAGCGAACGATCGTGCTAACATCTCGCCATTCTGATCGATCTGGAGGGCGTGGAATGGATCCCGCTACGGCAGCCGTCGGTACGGCCCTGAGCGACAAGGGCGAGGAGGTGTTCGACCTCTTCCGGCGGCCGCAGGGCCGCAGCAGGGTCAGGCCCGACGAGCGGGCAGTCGTCGAAAGTGCGCAGACGAGCGAGCTGACCGTCAACGGCAAGGTGGCGGTCGCCTATCGCTGGGGCAGCGGTGAGCGTCCGGTGCTCCTCGTCCATGGCTGGGAGTCACGCGCATCGCGCTACGCGAAGGCCATCGCCCGACTGCTCCAGCTGGGGTGCAGCCCAGTGGCCTTCGACGCGCCAGGCCACGGCGAGGCCACCGGCGACTCCACCACCCTGCTGGAGTTCTGCCACATCATCACCGAACTCCACCGTACGTACGGGAAGTTCGAGGCCGTCGTGGCGCACTCGTTCGGTGTCACCGCGACCTTTTTCTCCCTGCGGCAGGGGGTGCGCGCCGGTCGGATCGTGGCGATCAGCTCGGTCCCCGACTTCGCGTATCTGGTCGACTCGTTCAGTGCCGGGATGGGCCTCGAGCCGCACCTCAAGGAGGAGCTTCGCCGACGTATCGAACAAGATGTGTACGGGGGAGAGGCGGACATGTGGACCCGTTTCTCGGTCTTCCATGAGTCCGCGAGCGTGCAGATTCCGCTTCTTGTCATCCATGACGAGGACGACGGCATGGTCGACGCCGGTCAGGGCAAGCGCATCGCCGAGGCCTTCGGTGACCGTGCCCGGCTGGTCACCACCCGCAGATTTGGGCACCGGCGCATCCTCGGTGCCCCCCAAGTTGTCGCGGAAATAGGGGAGTTCATTACATCCGGTGCGGTGGAGTCCGAGCGGAAGGCCGAGGTGGCAGCGGGATGAGCGGAATACTCGCGGGCAAGCGCGTCCTGGTGACCGGGGTCCTGATGGAGTCCTCGATCGCCTTCCATGCCGCCCGGCTCGCACAGGAGCAGGGCGCCGAGGTGGTACTCACCGGGTACGGCCGGCTCAGCCTGGTTGAACGAATCGCCAAGCGGCTGCCCCGGCCGGCGCCGCTGATCGAACTCGATGTCCAGGACAAGGGGCACCTGGAGAGTCTCGCGGAACGGATCAGGGCGAGCATCGGCCCGGACGCCCGCCTCGACGGCGTAGTGCACTCCATTGCCTTCGCGCCGCAGGACGCACTCGGGGGCAACTTTCTCAACACCGGCTGGGATTCGGTCGCGACCGCCGTCGAGGTGTCCGCGTACTCGCTGAAATCCCTGGCCGTGGCCTGTCTGCCCCTCATGGAGGAGCGGGGCGGGGCGATTGTGGGCCTGGACTTCGACGCACAGACGGCCTGGCCCGCGTACGACTGGATGGGAGTGGCCAAGGCGGCACTCGAATCCACCTCGCGCTATGTGGCGCGGGATCTCGGGCCGCGCGGTATCCGCTGCAACCTGGTCGCGGCCGGACCGATCAAGACGATGGCGGCCAAGTCCATACCGGGGTTCGAGACATTCCGGGAAGTGTGGAGCACGCGCGCCCCCATCGGCTGGGATCTGTCCGACCCGGAGCCGGCGGCCCGTGCGGTCGTCGCACTGCTCTCGGACTGGTTCCCCCGGACGACGGGTGAGATCGTGCACGTCGACGGAGGAGTGCACGCCATCGGGGCATGAGACTGCCGCGGTCGCGGCGGGCGAGGGCCTCTCCGTGGGCCCTCGCCCCCGCTCAACTGCCGCTGTGTCAGAGAGAGTCGGGGAGCAGCGACGTGTCGGTGGCCACGCCGCGCAGGCGATTCAGGATGGCCTTGGCCGCCTTGTCGTAGCAGGTGAACTCGTTGTGCAGGACGGATTCGGCGTTGGCCATCTCCATGAGCGCGGCGAGCTCGAACACGAGCTGGGGCACGTCGGTGCCCTCCTCGGCCTCGCCCGCCTGCTGCGCTTCGCGCACGGTCTGTTCGAGGAAGGTGAACCAGTTGGTGCGGGCCGCGGCGAGCGTGTCGTGGACCTTGCCCTCGCGGGCGTCGTACTCGGCCGAGGCCGAGTAGAAGAAGCAGCCGCCCGGGAAGACCCGCTGCCGGGAGTAGTCGAGCCAGCCGGTGCACACCCGCCACAGACGGTCGAGCCCCGGCGGCAGGTCGCGGGCCGGCTGGACGACGTGCTCCAGGTAGACCTTGATGGCCGCCCGGACCGCAGCGAGCTGCAGGTCCTCCTTGGAGCCGAACAGGGCGAATACGCCGCTCTTGCTGAGCTTCAGCTCGGTCGCGAGCCGTCCCAGCGAGAGGCCCTCCAGGCCCTCGACGGAGGCGATCTCCACGGCGCGCTTGAGGACCAGCTGACGCGTCTGGTTCCCCCGCGCGATCCGCCCGTCGATGTGTGTCGCTGCCATGCCCTGCCTATCTCCTGGGCCAGACCCTCATGGTGCCGCTGAATGTCCAGTGTACTGAGTAAGTAGACGACCGTGCGGTCAGTGTATGAGAGGCGGGCCGGGTACCGCACGTCCCAGGACCTCGGCGGCCGTGGGGCCTCACTGGGCCACGACCGACTCGGTGCCCGCCTCACCGGGCCGGCGGCCCGGCCCGTGCTCAATGAAGTCCAGGACGGCACGTACGACTTCGGGATCACCCAGGATCCGGCGGTGTCCAAGGTCGCTTGTGGTGATCAGGCGTGCCTGACCGCCGAACGCACCGGCGAGCCTGCGCCCCTGCTCCACGCCGATTCTGGTGTCGCCCTCGTCGTGGACGACCAGGAGCGGAGACTCTATGTCCGTAACCGTGTTCACCACGGAGAAGGGCGTCCGGTCGGCCGGCATGCCGGGGAAGAGGTTCTTGCTGATGCGGTCGTGCAGCTGGGCCTTCAGCCGGTGGCGCAGTTTGAGGGCGGAGCAGAACTCCTCGACCAGATAGTCGAAGTCGCAGACTCCGCTGATGGTGGTGATCCTCTTCGCCTTCACTCCGTGCTGCAGTGCGAAGAACGAACCGAGGGCGCCGAGCGAGTGCGCAACCACGGCCTCGAACTCGCCGTACTGATCGTGGAGTTCGGTGAGGATGTCGCGGTAGTCGAGAATCGTCGTGCTGCGGCCGGTGGAGTCGCCGTGGCCGGGCGCGTCGAAGGTGATGACGCTGTAGTCCCGGTCGAGGAGTCCCGGAATGAAGTGGGCGAAACGCGAGCCGCGCGACTGCCAGCCGTGCACCAGGAGTACGGGCCTTTCGCCGTTGCCCCATCGGTAGGTCACCGCGGACTTGCCGTTGACCTCCAGCCGCTTGATGTCCGCCCTGTCGAACAGCTCCCGTTCCGTGCCCCGCATCCTGCTCCGGGCGAGCGGCATGTGGAACAGGGTGTAGGCGCCCGCGCCCGCGAGCCCTCCCGAGACTCGGGAGGCGAGGTTGAGCGCGGTGCTGGCAAGTGCCTCGGTGGGGACCATGCCCAGTACTCCTCGGTCGGCATCAGAGGCGTGATAAGTTAGCACGAACGACCGTGCTTTTACGCTTCTTGCCGTCCCCGCTCTCAAGAGGAGAACGCCATGTCGGCCACCATCTGGTTCACGCCATGGAAGCCGGGACCGGCAGGGGACTTCGCGCCCGGCGGCTGTGCGGACGGCGCAGCCGTCGTCAGCGTCACCGAATTCACCCCGCACCGGCCGTGGACCGCCGCCGGCGTCACCGTCGCCGGGGTTGCCCTGAGGCGGGTCTGGCAGGACGTCGAAGGCGCGGTCGGCCTCTGGCTGTGGATGGATCCTGATCTGCTCCGTCCGCGCTCGGGTTCGATATCCGTATGGCGTGCGGAACGGGATCTGCAGGGCTTCGTGGCGCGCCACGACCATGTGCGGATCGTGCGCTCCTATCGGAACCGGGGCAGCCTGCGCTCGGCCACCTGGCGCACCGAGCGCTTCGACATGGGCGCCACCCGGGAAGCCGCCCGCTCCCTGCTCTCGGGCCGGTCGGCGTGGTCGGCCTGAAACCTGGCTCGCATCCTAGAGGCTCTAGGTATAAGCTAGGGGTCCTAGGAACGAGGAGGGTGCATGGCGCGGGCTGGGCTGACAGTGGAGCGGGTGACGATCGCGGGCGCCGCGTTGGCGGACGAGGTCGGGCTCGACCGGGTGACCATGTCGCAGGTGGCGCGCAGGCTTGGCGTGAAGGACGCGAGCCTGTACACGCACGTCCGCAGCCTGGAGGACCTGCGCGGGCGGATCGCGCTTCTCGCGGCGGACGAGAAGACCATCCGTATCGCGGAGGCCACCGCCGGACGGTCGGGCAAGGACGCGCTGGTGGCGTTTGCGAACGCCTGGCGGGAGTACGCCCACCAGCATCCGGGCCGGTACATGGCGACGCAGACTCCCCTCCAGATCGACCCTGAACTGGCAGCACAAGCGCCCGGACCACGGCGTGCGGTCGAGCTGACCTACGGCATGTTGCGCGGCTACGGACTGGCCGAGCCCGATCTGACCGACGCGGTCCGGTTGCTGCGCAGCACGTTCCACGGGTTCGTCGCCTTGGAGGCCGCGGGCGGGTTCGCGCACGAGCGTTCGCCGCAGCACTCCTGGGTCCGTGCCCTCGACGCTCTCCACGCCCTCCTGGAGAACTGGCCCCCGTTGCAAGAGGGAGACTCCTGATGACTGACCCGACCATCGGCAGCCTGCGCGTGCCCGGCGCGACCCTGCACTACGAAGTACGCGGCCAGGGCCCGCTCCTGCTGCTGATCCCCGGAGGGGCGGGCGACGCGGCCTCTTTCGACGGCATCGCCGACGACCTGGCCGCTGAACACACCGTCGCGACCTACGACCCGCGCGGCATGTCCCGTAGCCCGCTGGACGATCCCGAAGCCGAGCAGTGCGTGGCCGAACACGCCGATGACGCGTTCCGGATGCTGGAAGTGCTGTCGCCCGGCGAGCCCGCCCGGGTGTTCGGCGCCAGCTCGGGCGCGATCGCCGCCGTACACCTGCTCACCGCCCATCCTGAACGCGTAGAGCGCGTCGTGGCGCACGAGCCGCCGATAGTTGAGGTCTTGCCGGACGCCTCCGAACATCGCGCGCTCATCGCGCGCGTGCAGGAGACGTTCCACGCCCGCGGGCTCATGCCGGCGATGTCCGTGTTCGCTGCCGGTCTGAAGAAGGACGGCGACACCACCGAACCGAAGGCCGAGCTCAAGCTTCCGCCGCAAGCAGCGGCGCGAGCCGGGCGGACGATGGCCAACCTGCCGTACTTCGTCGGGCGCATCGTGCCCCGCTTCATGTCCTACACCCCGGACATCCACCGGCTGGAGGCGCTGTCGGACCGGCTCGTGCTCGCCTGCGGCCACGACTCACGCGGCGAGTTGCCCTACCGTCCGGCCGCGCTCCTGGCCGAACGTCTCGGCACGGAACTCGTGCACTTCCCCGGCGGACACACCGGCCTGACCACACACCCCGCCGAGTTCGGCGAACTCCTGCGAAAGGTACTGCGCACCTGTACTCGAATCCCCCTCGACCTAATCAGCCCCAAGCACGCAGGCGAGGTGATCGGGAAGTAGGCGTCGTCCTCGACACGGTGCTGCCCGGCCCTGTGAAGACGGGGCTTCAGTGGCCGCTGGCACGTGGTGGGCGCAGCACAGACCTGACACGGTCAATCCCTTCGGCTACAACAGTTGCTCCGGGGGCGATCTCCGTGAACCCCGCGTCGTGCACTGTCGGCAGCCCGCTCGCGGTGAGCTCCCGCCACCGCCCGGCCTCCGCCGTGCGTACCGCAAGCGGGAAGCCGGCGGTCTGCCAGGCCTTCCGTTCCACCTCCGACAGCTCCCACCAGGCCAGTTGGGCGCCGTGACCGGCCTGCGCCATCGCCTTGCCCGCCGACATGGCGAGGTCCGGGTTCATCCACAGCACCGGGTCCTCGGCGGCGGCCGGGCCCGGCGGCCGCGGATCGTCCAGCTCCGTGCCCGAGACCTGGAGCTTCGCCAGCTCCTTGGGCCAGCCGTCCAGCGGTACGGGCGGGAAGACCCGCACCTCCGCCGCCTGTCCCGTGACGGTGATGCCGGGGAGCGCCGAGGCCTTCCGCCACTCGCCGCCGCGTGCCCGCCGCACCACCTTGCGGATCCGGGCGTCCTGCCAGAGCCGCATCGCCCCGGCCCACTCGCCCTCGCCCAGCGACCGCTCGTCGGACAGCATCACCAGGACCGCGCGGGCCGCCGTCTCCAGGGCGTCCGTACGGGCCGGCGGAGCGTCCTTCTCGATGTGCACGACCAGCGGCAGCACGAACTGCGGGGCCTCGTCGCGCGCCGTCTGCTCGTGCCGGAAGGGACTGTCGGGGGTCTCGGGGATGCCGTTGTCGCTCACCCGGCCAAGTCTGCCAGCCGGGTCCGGGGCATCTCCTCCTCAGGTAGCTTGGCGGAACGGATGGCTCCGGGCCAGGATGATCCGCATGAAGAGCGATCTTTTTGCCTCAGAGAACATGGCGCAGCAGGCCCCTGTTCCCGGAATGACCCTCCAGAACGCCAAGTCGGTGAAGTACGCCGTCAATGGCGAGATGCACGCGCGGCAGGGCTCGATGATCGCCTTCCGCGGCAACCTGCAGTTCGAGCGCAAGGGCCAGGGCATCGGCGGCATGCTCAAGCGCGCCGTCACCGGCGAGGGCCTGGCACTGATGGCTGTGCGCGGCCAGGGCGAGGCGTGGTTCGCGCACGAGGCGCAGAACTGCTTCATCGTCGACCTCGAGCAGGGCGACGCGCTCACCGTCAACGGCCGTAACGTGCTGTGCTTCGACGCGACCCTCTCGTACGAGATCAAGACGGTGAAGGGCGCCGGCATGACCGGCGGCGGCCTCTTCAACAGCCTCTTCACCGGATACGGCAAGCTCGCCGTCATCTGTGAGGGCAGCCCGATCGTGATCCCCGTGACCCAGCAGCAGCCGGTGTACGTCGACACCGACGCGGTGGTGGGGTGGAGCGCCCAGCTCAACACCTCGCTGCACCGCTCGCAGTCGGTCGGCTCCATGATCCGCGGCGGCTCGGGCGAGGCGGTCCAGCTCATGCTCCAGGGCGACGGCTTCGTCATCGTCCGGCCGAGCGAGCTCAAGCCCGAGAAGGCGGCGAGCAGCTGACCTTGCCCGAAGCGGCGCCTGCTCGGGCCCCGGTGGGCCTGAGTAGGCTCGTACGCATGGACGAGAAGAGCCCGCCGTACGCCGAGTGCGTGCTGTGCCGGAAGCCGACCGAGTACCCGGAGTCGGTCAGGGGTGTCGTGTACTGCCCCGTCTGCGAGTGGCAGGAGGCGCAGCGCATGGCCTGCTCGGGGTGAAATCCGGTGGACGGGCGGCCGGGCGGCCGGGATCATCCGCACGGTGACAGATCGAGACGAGCAGCAGCGACAGATCAGTTTCGTGGAGCTGGACGGGGCGGTCATGACCGCCCTGCTCGACGGTGACCTGGCCGCGGCCGGCGCCGAGGCCGGGGTCGCCCTGACCGAGTTCTTCCTGACCGACAGTGCGCTGTGGCTGTGGCGCTACCGCCTCGGGCAGATGGCCGACGACCCCGCGCGGGCGCACTGGTGTGGCCGGCTCGCGGTGTGCGGGCCGGGCGGCGAGGTCGTCGGGCACGGCGGATTCCACGGTCCGCCCGACGACCGGGGCATGGTCGAGGTCGGTTACGCCGTCGACCCCGCCTTTCGCCGCCGGGGATACGCCAGGGCCACCCTCGCCGAGCTGCTGCGCCGGGCCGCCGCCGAGCCGGGTGTGACCACGGTGCGGGCGTCGATCCGCCCCGACAACGTGGCGTCCCTGGCCACCATCGCCGGCTTCGGCTTCACGGAGACCGGCGAACTGTGGGACGAGGAGGACGGGATGGAGACGCTGTACGAGGCTCACGTGGGCTCATGACGACTTCATGAGATCCGAGACCTTCACGAAGCGGTAGCCGCGCTCGCGCAGCTCCGGCACGATCCGCAGGATCGCCTGCTCGGTCACCGGCGCCGCGCTGCGCGTGCAGTGCATGACCACCAGCGAGCCCGGCCGCACCCCGGCCAGGACCTGCTCGGCCACCGCGTCCCCGTCGCGCGCGAAGGCGTCGCCGCTCACCACGTCCCACTGGACCGCCGTCACCTTCGCCGGGGCCAGTGCGCGCAGGGCCTCGTCGTCGTAACAGCCGCCGGGGAAACGGAAGTACGGGACGATGTTCCGCGCGCCGGCCTTGCGGAACGCGGCGAAGGCGCGCTCCACGTCGGTGCGCATCTGCTGCCCCTCGACCGTCGGCAGGCCGTAGCAGGGGGACTTGAAGGCGTGGTGGCTGTACGAGTGGTTGGCGATCTCGAAGAGCGGGTCCCGCCCGATGGACCTGGCCTGGTCCGGGTACTCCTCGGCCCAGCGGCCCGTCATGAAGACCGTCGCCGGGACCTTCAGCCTGCGCAGGGACGCGATCAGGGCGGGGTTGTCGAAGTGTTCGCCGCGCGCGGCCCGTGGGCCCTGGTCCGCGGTCATGTCGGCGTCGAAGGTCAGCGCGACGGTTTTGGTACGGGTGTCGCGGGCGCGTTCGAAGACGGGGGTGAGACCGCCGGGGCCCGCCGCGAGGGTCGGTGGCGCGGCCCGCTCCGGTGACGGGGCGGGTGCGGGGCGGCCGGAGGCAGAGGCGGCCGGGGTCGCCGCGGCCGGGAAGGAGGCGGACCCGTTGGGTCCGCCTGCGCACCCCGTGAGGGCGGCGCACAGCACCGCTGCCGTCACCAGTCTTCGTCGTCGTACGGGAATGATCACACACGGAAACTATCCGATTATCGGGACAATAGCCGTTCGCGGCACTCCGCCACGTCGAAGTCCGCCCTCGGGTACCGCGGATCCAGCGCTTCCAGGTGTTCGAGCAGCAGTTTGCTGACGGCCCAGTCGCGGTACCACTTCCGGTCGGCCGGGACAACGAACCACGGGGCGGCCTTGGTCGAGCAGCGCTCCAGCGCCAGCTCGTACGCCTCCTGGTAGGCGGGCCACAGCGCGCGCTCGTCGATGTCGACCGGGCTGAACTTCCAGTGCTTGTCGGGGTTGTCGAGGCGTTTGAGCAGACGGCGGCGCTGCTCCTCGTAGCTGATGTGCAGGAAGACCTTGACGACCGTGACGCCGTCATCGGCGAGAGACTTCTCGAAGCGGTTGATCTGGCCGTAGCGGCGGCCGATCTCCTCGCGCGGCACCAGCTCGCGCACCCGGGCGATCAGCACGTCCTCGTACTGCGAACGGTCGAAGATGCCGATCTCGCCCGGATGCGGCAGCGCCTTCATGATCCGCCACAGGAAGGGGTGGTTCCGTTCCTCGGCCGTCGGCGCCTTGAAGGCCTTGATCCGGCAGCCGGACGGATTGAAGATGCCGATGACGTGCTTGACGGTGCCGCCCTTGCCGCTGGTGTCCATGCCCTGGAGTACGAGCAGCAGGCGTCGCCGGTCGCCCGCGGTGCTCGCCGCGTACAGGCGCTCCTGGAGACCGGCGAGACGTTCCCCCATCAGGGCGGTCGCCGCCAGGCCGGCCACCTTCAGCGGCGGCCGGCCGGCGGGGAACCCCGGAGTGCCACCGGCGTCGTACGAGGACAGGCTGACCCGTTCGCCCTCGGGGACGCGCAGCAGCTCACTCAGCGGGCCCGCGTGCCGCCCCCGCACCTTCGCGGGCTTCTTCGCGGGCTCCTGCCCCGGCTTCTTCCTGGCCACTGACACCCCTTGCCGGTCCCGTCGGTTCCCTCGATCCTGCGACGGCCCGGCGGAAATCGCGACCGGTACGGGGACCGGGCGTCTTCTCCGCCCATGTCACTGAGCCGGGGAAGCGGAAAAGGGGGCGGGAGCCGGTGCGGACGCTGTTGGTTAATTCAGCCCTCGCTGTGACGTGACGTCGGCCTTCGAGACCTGGTTGTGGTCTTGAAGGCCGACGTTGTCGTATGGGGTGGGTGTCGTTGTCTATGCAGCCGAAGGGACCGGGAGAGGTTCCGCGGGAGACGGTGCGGGTGGCGCGGGCGGCGTTCCCGAAGGGGAGCCTAGCGATCCGGATCCGGGACGAGTTGGGTCCGCTGTTCATCGACGGACAGTTCGCGGACCTGTTCCCGGCACGAGGGAAGCCTGCCTGGTCTCCGGGTCGTCTGGTGATGGTGCTGGTGCTGCAGTTCGTGGAGGGCCTCACTGACCGGCAGGCCGCGGAGGCGGTGCGGGCGAG